>NZ_JAGRQJ010000017.1:0-321720 GCF_018132745.1 Pseudomonas sp. 14A
TGAATCTCAAGGAGTTTTCCGTTTCGACTGCGCCGGAAGTGGGGCGAATTATAGACCTCTGGAATCTGCCGTCAACCGTTAATTTCGCTTTTCTTGCAGATTCTGCTTTTTACCCAGCAAACGCGGGATTCGCCTCGTCACCGGCGGTAGACGAAGCAACAAAAGCACGCCACCTATAAAGGCATAAATCGTCCACTCCTCCAGATCGGCTCGCACAATCCACAGCATATGCAGCAACCCCAGTCCCAGGATCACGTACACCAGCCGATGCAGCTTCTTCCAGCGAGTACCCAAACGACGCTGACTATAACGATTGGACGTTAACGCCAATATCAGCAATCCGAGGAAGCCCAGCGCACCGACAATAATGTACGGCCGCTTGCGCAGCTCAACGCCCAACTGTGACCAGTCGAACCCGAGGATAAACGCCATATAGCTGAACAGATGCAGCGTCACATAAGCAAAACACCAAAGCCCTAACTGCCGGCGCACTGCAATCCATCCCGCCCAGCCGCTCAGCTTTTGCAACGGCGTCATGCTCAGCGTAATCAAGAGCAACACCAGCGTGCCAAGCCCGAGACGATCAACCAGCACCTTGCCAGGATCAGGCCCGAGCAGATCGGCGAACGCTTGATAGAACCACAGCAATGGCCAGACCGCCGCAGCAATGAAAACGCCCACTCGCCAGAACGGATAACGCATCAGTAGTTCTTCCGCAGATCGAGCCCTGTATATAAAGAAGCGACTTCATCCGAGTAGCCGTTGAACATCTGCGTATCGCGCACATTCGGTTTGAACAGGCTGTTCGGCAAGCGCCGCTCGCGGGCCTGGGTCCAGCGCGGATGATCAACCGTCGGATTCACATTCGCATAGAAGCCATACTCATCGGCAGCAATGCTTTGCCAGGTGGTCTTCGGCTGCTCGCTGACCAGACTGATGCGCACAATGGATTTCACGCTTTTAAAGCCGTACTTCCACGGCACCACCAGACGCAGAGGCGCGCCGTTCTGGTTCGGCAGTTCGCGGCCATACATGCCCACCGCGAGGATCGCCAAAGGATTCATCGCCTCATCGAGACGCAGGCCTTCGACATACGGCCAGTCGATCAAGGCAAAACCGGAACGCTGGCCGGGCATGCTCTTGGGATCCTGCAGGGTTTCGAAGCGGATGTACTTGGCCTTGGAAGTCGGCTCGACCTGTTTGAGCAAGGCCGAGATGGGAAAGCCGATCCAGGGAATGACCATCGACCACGCCTCGACGCAGCGCAGTCGATAGATACGTTCCTCCAGTTGATACGGTTTCATGAAGTCTTCCAGCGCATAACGCCCCGGTTTACCCACCTCCCCGTCTATCACCACGCTCCAGGGTTCGGTTTTCAGGTCGCCAGCATTCGAAGCCGGATCGCCCTTGCCGGTACCGAACTCATAGAAGTTGTTGTAGTGCGTGGCGTCTTTATAAGGCGTGATTGCCTCGTCCTTGACGTTGACCGCACCCCATTGAGTAGAAGGAAGCTTTTCGGCAAACCAGGCCGGAGCCTTGCCGGATTCGACATCAGAGTAGCGAGGGGCATCAGTTGCACTGGCCCAGCGCGGCAGGCTGCTCACGGCAATACCGGCAGCAGTGGCGCCGAGCAACTGGCGGCGGGAGAGATAAATGGCTTCAGGCGTGACATCCGACTCATGGCAGTCGGATGCTTTGGGGATCTTGATCAACATGACAACTCCGCAGCTTTGGAGGACAGGTGCACCCATAGACTGCGGAGTATGCGGGAAATTACATCACTCGGCGTTTTTGTGACGACGAAGACGCAACAGATACTGCACCGGACCGGACGCCGCGTAAGCGAGGAATACCAGCAGCAGAATGCGCGGCGGATCACTGAACACGACAGCGAATACCAACACTACCGCGAGGATCGCCACGAACGGCACGCGACCTTTCAGATCCAACTCCTTGAAGCTGTTGTACTTGATATTGCTGACCATCAGCATGCCGGCCGCCGCCACCATCAGCGCCACGAGGAACGACATCTTCGAACCCTGGATGCCGTAATCGCTGAACGCCCAGACGATACCGGCCACCACACCTGCCGCCGCCGGGCTGGCCAGACCGATGAAGTAACGTTTGTCCGCCGTGCCGACCTGGGTGTTGAAACGCGCCAGACGCAACGCCGCACCCGCGACATAAATGAAGGCGACCATCCAGCCGACCTTGCCCATGTCGCCCAATGCCCAACCGAAGGCCAACAACGCCGGCGCGACACCGAACGCGACCATGTCCGACAGCGAGTCGTACTCGGCGCCGAAGGCACTTTGCGTATTGGTCATGCGCGCCACGCGACCATCGAGGCCGTCGAGCACCATCGCGACGAAGATCGCGATCGCGGCGAAGGCGAAGTACTTGCTCGCATTCACCGAGTCGCCGGCGCTCAATGCGGCCTGGGCGCTCATCGAGTTGATGATGGAATAAAAGCCTGCGAACAGGTTGGCAGTGGTGAACAGGTTCGGCAGCAGATAGATACCACGATGCCGGACTTTACGACCTTCAGCGTCGTGCCCTTCTTCGATATGTTCATCGATGGGCAGCAGGCTTTCGGCGTCGGAAGCCTTGTTCGGCTCTTCGGGACGTTCGCTCATGGACATTACCTTGCAACGGTTTGGAAAAAATTCGACAGAGGCTTGAGGACGACAGTTCGGCCACAAACGATGCAGCTTTATACCAGAAGCACCGGCCCAAACGAAAAAACGCGGCCGAGGCCGCGTTTTTCGTTCAAGGGACGACGACTCAGTTCTTGGCTTTGTCGACGATCTTGTTGGCACCGATCCACGGCATCATGGAGCGCAGTTGCTCGCCGATGATTTCGATACCGTGAGCGGCGTTGTTACGACGCTTGGCGGTCATCGAAGGGTAGCCGGTTGCGCCTTCGCTGATGAACATTTTGGCGTATTCGCCGTCCTGAATACGTTTCAGGGCGTTGCGCATGGCCTGACGGGATTCGGCGTTGATCACTTCCGGGCCAGTCACGTACTCGCCGTACTCGGCGTTGTTGGAGATCGAGTAGTTCATGTTGGCGATACCGCCTTCGTACATGAGGTCAACGATCAGCTTCAGTTCGTGCAGGCACTCGAAGTAGGCCATTTCCGGCGCGTAGCCAGCTTCAACCAGAGTTTCGAAACCGGCTTTTACCAGTTCAACGGTACCGCCGCACAGAACGGCTTGTTCGCCGAACAGGTCGGTTTCGGTCTCGTCCTTGAAGGTGGTTTCGATGATGCCGGTACGACCGCCACCGACGCCAGCAGCGTAGGACAGTGCAACGTTCTTGGCGTTGCCCGAAGCGTCCTGGTAGATCGCGATCAGGTCAGGGATACCGCCGCCTTTGACGAACTCGGAACGTACGGTGTGGCCCGGGGCTTTCGGCGCGATCATGATCACGTCGAGGTCGGCACGCGGAACAACCTGGTTGTAGTGAATCGCGAAGCCGTGGGAGAAGGCCAGAGTGGCGCCTTTCTTGATGTTCGGCTCGATTTCGTTCTTGTACAGCGAGGACTGGAACTCGTCCGGGGTCAGGATCATGACCAGGTCGGCAGCGGCAACAGCGGAAGCAACGTCGGTCACTTTCAGGCCGTGAGCTTCGGCTTTGGCAACGGTGGCCGAACCTTTACGCAGACCGACGGTAACGTCGACACCGGAGTCTTTCAGGTTGCACGCTTGAGCGTGGCCCTGGGAGCCGTAACCGATGATGGCAACTTTCTTGCCCTGGATGATCGACAGGTCGCAGTCTTTATCGTAGAAAACTTTCATGAATTTCCCCTTATATCCGGCCGTTCAGGCCATGCGCTAATTTGGTTTAGATGCTGAGTACTTTGTCGCCGCGAGCAATACCGGTCACGCCGCTGCGGACGGTTTCCAGAATCGATGCGGTGCCGATGGACTGAATGAAGCTGTCGAGCTTGTCGCTGGTACCGGTCAACTGAACGGTATACACGCTGGCGCTGACGTCGACGATCTGCCCACGGTAGATATCGGTGGTGCGTTTGATCTCGGCGCGCTGGGCGCCAGTGGCCTTGACCTTGACCAGCATCAGTTCACGCTCGATGTGAGCGCTTTCCGACAGGTCCACCAGCTTGACCACTTCGATCAGCTTGTTCAGGTTTTTGGTGATCTGCTCGATCACTTCGTCGTGGCCCACGGTGGTCAGCGTCAGACGCGACAGGGTCGGGTCTTCGGTCGGGGCCACGGTCAGGCTTTCGATGTTGTAGTTGCGCTGCGAGAACAGGCCGACTACGCGAGACAGAGCGCCGGGTTCGTTTTCCAGAAGCAGGGAAATAATGTGCCGCATGATTAAGTACGCTCCGTCTTGCTCAGCCACATATCGCGCATGGAGCCGTCTTTGATCTGCATCGGGTAGACGTGCTCGCTGGTGTCGACCGCAACATCGATGATCACCAGGCGATCCTTCATGGCAAACGCTTCGGCCATCTTCGACTTCAAATCTTTCGATTCGGTGATGCGTACGCCAACGTGGCCGTAGGCTTCAGCCAGCTTGATGAAGTCGGGCAGCGATTCCATGTAGGAGTGCGAGTGACGGCTGCCGTAGCTCATGTCCTGCCACTGGCGAACCATGCCCAGCACACCGTTGTTGAGGATGACGATCTTCACCGGCAAGCCGTATTGCAGGCAGGTCGACAGCTCCTGGATGTTCATCTGGATACTGCCTTCGCCGGTGACGCAGGCAACGTCGTCGTCCGGGAAGCTCAGTTTGATGCCCATCGCGGCTGGCAGACCGAAGCCCATCGTGCCCAGGCCACCGGAGTTGATCCAGCGGTTCGGCTTGTTGAACGTATAGTACTGCGCGGCAAACATCTGGTGCTGACCCACGTCGGAGGTCACAAAGGCGTCGCCCTTGGTCACTTCGCAGAGGGTTTCGATCACGGTCTGCGGCTTGATCTGGCTGCCGTCGCCCTTTTCATAAGGGAACAGGCCGCGATCACCGCGCCATTCATCCACCTGCTTCCACCAGCTGGCTACGGACTCCTTGTTCGGGGTCTCGCCGATTTCCTTGAGAATCGCGACCATTTCGGTCAGGACGCTCTCGACCGGACCCACGATCGGCACGTCGGCCTTGATGGTCTTGGAAATCGACGCCGGGTCGATGTCGATATGGATGATCTTGGCGTTCGGGCAGAATTTCGCCGGGCCGTTGATCACGCGATCGTCGAAGCGTGCGCCCACTGCGAGGATCACGTCGGCATGGTGCATCGCCAGGTTGGCGGTGTAGCTGCCGTGCATACCCAGCATGCCGATGAACTGACGGTCAGTGCCAGGGAATGCGCCCAGACCCATCAAGGTGTTGGTCACCGGCAGGTTGAGCATTTTTGCCAGTTCGGTCAGTTGCGCGGAGCCATTGCCGAGAATCACGCCGCCGCCGGAGTACAGCACCGGGCGCTTGGCCGCCAACAACATTTCGGCTGCTTTGCGGATCTGCCCGGAGTGACCGCGAACGGCCGGACTGTAGGAGCGCAGCTTGGCTTTTTTCGGAAAAACGTATTCGAACTTTTCGGCCGGGTTGGTCATGTCTTTCGGGATGTCGACCACGACCGGGCCCGGACGACCGGATTGCGCCAGGTAGAAGGCCTTCTTCATGACTTCCGGGATTTCCGAAGCGTGCTTGATCATGAAGCTGTGCTTCACGATCGGCCGGGAGATACCGATCATGTCGGTTTCCTGGAACGCGTCGGTGCCGACCATGGTGCTTGGCACCTGACCGGAAATGATCACCATCGGAATCGAGTCCATATAGGCGGTGGCGATACCGGTGATGGCGTTTGTGGCGCCTGGACCGGAAGTCACCAATACCACGCCGGCTTTACCGGTGGCACGGGCGTAGCCGTCAGCCATATGGGTCGCCGCTTGCTCGTGACGAACCAGGATGTGGGTCACTTCCGGTTCTTTGAACAGGGCATCGTAAACATGCAGGAGAGCACCACCCGGGTACCCGTAGATATATTTGACGCCTTCGTCACGCAAAAAGCGGACGAGCATCTCACCGCCAGATAAAAGCTCCACGTTGTTCACCTCTAAAACGCCAGAATACCGTCCACAAAAAAGGGGCGGGTCTTAATAGGTTTACTTCTCGGCAGAGCATGAGCGACGGTGGTCGCCGACTACGTCAGCACTGACTGAGCAAGTATTGGGATCGTCCCAAGTGTTGCGGGCCTTTCCCACCCAGCGCGAGGTAACGCGTTGCGGGTGTAACAGGTCGGCGCGGATGTGCGCCTCATGATCTACCGAGTGGGTCTGCTTCTGGCAGTCCCTCTACAGCGGACTTTGGATTCTTCTGTTTCGCCCTCTGCAAGTCAAGTCGTCTGTGGGGTTAATTGTGGGTAAGCACATGAGAACGCAAGAAAAAACCTGAAAAGCGCTACTCTGTTAGCGTCAATTGCGCATTTTTGCCAAGGAATCAGCATGCGAACGCTCCTCCTCACTCTACTGATCGGCCTCAGCCCATGGTGCTCGGCCGCTCAAATCTACAAATGGGTCGATGCCCAAGGTGTCACGCATTTCGATGCACAGCCGCCGCAGGGCCAACCGTCCACGACCCTGCAGACGCCCTCCTCGCCCACTCCGAAAGCGGCGCCGATGCCGGGCGGCGGCGTACTTGGCGATCAGAAAGCCATTGATGCCAAGGTGAAGAAACAGGTCGTCGAGCAGCAGGCGCAGCTCAAGGCGTTTTGCGAGCAGGCGCGCACAAACCTGGCGCAACTGCAGAACAATCCGCGTTTGCGTGAGGAGGTCGAGGGGGATGTGCGCAGGCTCGACGATACACAGCGTCAGGAACGCATCGTCGAAGCGCAGAAGCAGATTGCCGAGAACTGCTCGTAGGCACGCTGCCGGATCTGTGTGAGAGCTGTTTAGGAGCTGACGAGTGCAACGAGGCTGCGACTTTTGATCTTGCTCTTCAACAGCAAAATCAAAAGATCGCAGCCTTCGGCAGCTCCTACACAACCGCGTTCAGCGGGATGCAGTGATCAGCAGGTCGAACTCTTTGAGCAATACCTGCAACTGACGATCCTTGCCACCGAGATTGCGCTGGGCAAAGACCATCTCTGCCATTTCCTGAATGCCCGAGGCGTTCGGCAAGGGCAGATCCTGTTCGAGGATCATCTTCATGCGCGGCAGGAAGATCCATTGCAGCCATTGCTCGAAGTCCAGCGTGTCGACCGAAAACGGCTCAACACTGCTTAGCGCTTCGGCGGACGGCTCAACCTCATCCCACCAGCCCTGAGTGCGCAGCTCGCGTTCGATCAACAACAGCTGATCGGCGATTTTCGGGAAGCGCACATCCATCACAGGGAAACCTTGGCCTTCTGACGGGCCAGTGCGGCGCCGGCGGAATCGCCTTGTTTCTCACGGGACTGAGCGATGATTTCCCACAGGCTGGCTTGCAGGTCCGGACGACCGTTGGCCATGGTCAGCGCACGACGGGCAAATTGCTCGGCTTGCGGCGCATCGCCCTGGGCCATGCGCACCTGCGCCAGACGGTAAAGCACTTGTGGCTCACGGGGGGCGACACGTTGCGCCCGCTCCAGGCTGGAAGAGGCACCGTTGAGGTCGCCGCCGGCCTGCTGCTGTTGCGCGGTGGTCAGCAAGGCGAGTACCGGGCCGTCCAGTTGCTCATCCGCCGACAGGCCACCGCCACTGCTGGCCGAAGGAATGCCACTCGGCGTCGATGGCATGCTGTAGCTGCCGGAGTTGATCGGTGCCGACTCAACCGACGATGGGTTGTAAGGCCCCGACGTGATGCCGCCGGATGCCGGGCCCGGAACGATTGGCGAAGAGCTGATCGGTGTCGACACCGCCGCACCGCCGCCCGGCACCATCACCACTACGCCGGTATCGCCTTGCGGAATCGCCGGAGTCTGGCCCTGCGCCGGGCGCTTGACCGTGGTCTGGCGGAAACCGCCATTGGCGCCGATGCGTTCGCTGTTGGACACGGCCGTGCCCGAATCCACCACGGGAATCGAACCACGCTGTACGGTGGAGCAGCCGCTGAGCAAAGCCACGGCGGTCACCGCTGGAATCAACCACTTGTTCACTTGAAACCCTCTTTGCTTAATTCATCCAGCCCTTGACCCAGTCCATCACCGATTCCGGCGAGGCAGGTGTTTCGCTTGCACACGCGGCGCCGGGTGGCGGTTCGCTGCCGCGAATATACGGCATCTGTACCGCGCCGGGGCAGTTGGCATCCGAACCCTGGCCGGTGCGCGAATCGACCCAGGCCTGCACGACGTTGTCCGGCTGCGGCATATCCAGCGGCAGCGGATCGGCCTTGCGCATGAAACTGGTCCAGACCTGCAGCGCACCGGTGGCGCCGGTGAACGGCGTCTTGCCGTTGTCGTCGCGGCCGAGCCAGACCACCGCCAGCAGATCCTGACTGAAACCGGCAAACCAGCTGTCGCGCGAATCGTTACTGGTACCGGTCTTGCCCGCCAGTGTCAGGGTCTTGGGCAGCACGTTATAAACCGAACTGCCGGTACCTTCACGCATCACCCGCTGCATGGCGTTCTGGATCAGGTAGATCGAGGCCGGGTCGAAACGCTGTTCGATCTGGAACGGATAGCGCTTGAGCGGCTCGCCCTCGGCGGTCAATACGCTGCGAATGCCGCGCATCGGCGTATTGAAGCCGCCGTTGGCCAGCGTCTGGTACATGGTCGCCACTTCGATCGGCGTCATGCCGCCAGCGCCCAGCAGCATCGACGGGAACGCCGGGAATTCGCGGGTAACGCCCAGGCGCCCCACGGTCTTGAGCACATTCGGCACACCGACTTCCAGGCCCAGACGCGAGGTCGACAGGTTGTAGGAATGCGCCAGGCCCTGATAGAGGAACACCGTACCGTGGGAGCGGCGATCGTAGTTCTGCGGCTTCCACACCTGACCGTTGGCGCCCTTGACCGACAGCGGATCGTCCGACAGCCAACTGGTCAGCGTGTACTGGCTCGGCTTCTCGAGCGCGGTCAGGTACACCGCCGGTTTGATCAAAGAACCAATCGGGCGCACCGCATCCAGGGCACGGTTGAACCCGGCGTAGCTGGCCTGACGACTGCCAATCATCGCCTGGACTTCGCCGGTTTCCGGGTTGGTCACGACCATCGCCGCTTCGACGTCATCCGAGCCCTTGCGCCCGGCCAGACGCTTGAACGTGTCGTTGACCGAGGCTTCGGCTTTCATCTGCAGAATCGGGTCGAAACTGGTGAAGATGCGCAGGCCTTCTTCGGTCAAGTCTTCGTCGCGGTAATCTTCGCGCAACTGACGTTTGACCAGGTCGATAAAGCCCGGGAACGAGCTGTCGGCGAGCTTGCCGCGAGTCGTCACACCGAGCGGCATTTTCTTCGCTGCTTCGACCTGTTCGGCGGTGGCCACGCCTTGCTGCTCAAGCACATCGAGCACCAGGTTGCGCCGCTCCAGCGCGCGCTCGGGGTTGCGGCGCGGGTTGTAGTAGGACGGCCCCTTGACCATACCGACCAGCATCGCCACCTGATGCAGTTTCAGTTCGGACAATGGCTGGCCGAAGAAGAACTGGCTGGCCAGACCGAAACCGTGCACCGCACGCTGACCGTCCTGGCCGACAAAGACTTCGTTGAGGTAGGCCTCAAGGATTTCCTTCTTGTCGTAATGCAGTTCGAGCAGCAACGCCATCATCGCTTCGGTGAGCTTGCGGGTCAGGCTGCGTTCGCTGGTCAGGTAGAAATTCTTTACCAACTGCTGGGTCAGCGTACTGCCGCCCTGGGTCATCTTGCCACCGGAGGTGTTGATCCACACGGCGCGGGCGATCGATTTCGGCGACACGCCCCAGTGGCTGTAGAAGTCGCGGTCTTCCACGGCGATCAGGGTTTCGAGCAGGTACGGCGGCACCTGATCGAGCTTGATCAGGATGCGGTCTTCGAGATTTTTCGGGTAAATGCCGCCGATCATCAGCGGCTCGAGGCGCACCACCGATAGTTTCGAGCCGTTGGTCGCGGAGAGTTCGGCGACGTAATCGCCGGAGAAGCGCACACGCACTGGCTGCGGTTTTTCCAGGCCTTCATAGAACTGGAAGCCACGGGTGTTCAGGTCAACCGTATTGCCGCTGACGGCGGCGGCGCCCGGGCCGTTGCTCACGGCTTCGCGACGATAGCCGAGGGCATCGAGTTCGGTGAGGAAATCGTCCTTGCTGAGCTTCTGTCCGACGAACAGCTCGAGCGGGCGCGCGTACACCTTGGCCGGAATGGTCCAGCGCTTGCCGGAGAACTTCTCCTGCACCACGGCATCGAGGTAAACGGCGAAGCCGGCCAGCACTACAAGGCCGACCAGGCTGAGTTTAATGGCCCAGCTCAACCATGGGCTGAGGCCCTTGGCTGGTGGTTTTTTCTTGGTACGGGGGGATCGGGATCGAGTCATGGCGGCGGATTATACGCACTTTATCGATCGTCAACAGGCACGCGCGGAGGTTTGCGTCAGGCGGGCAAGCAGCCATAATGGCCGCCTCGAATTCCCCCGTCTCTGAAGGATCGCCCGTGAGCCAGTCCCTGATCGCTGCCCTGCAAAACCCGGCCCTCTACCCGCATCCCGTCGAAGGGTTTCAGGTCATCGAAACCCATATCTCGTGGGTGATTCTCACCGGCCCCTTTGCCTATAAAGTGAAGAAGCCGGTGAATTTCGGCTTCCTCGACTTCACCAGCCTCGACGCACGTGCGCATTTCTGCGCTGAAGAGCTGCGTCTGAACCAGCGTCTGACCGCTGATTTGTATCTGGACGTGTTGCCAATCACCGGCAGCGTCGAGGCACCGCAATTGGGCGGCGACGGCCCGGCTATCGAATACGTGCTGAAAATGCGCCAGTTCCCCCAGAGCGGCTTGCTCAGCACGCTGCAAGCCAATGGCGAGCTGACCACTCAGCACATCGATGCGCTGGCCGAGCAGATCGCGCATTTCCATATCAATGCACCGAAAGTCCCGGCCGAACACGACGCCGGCACGCCGGACAGCGTGATGGCGCCGGTCGCGCAAAACTTCGAGCAGATCCTGCCGTTCCTCAGCGACAAAAACGACCTGCTGCAACTCGATGCCCTGAAAGCCTGGGCCGAAAGCAGCTTCGAACGCCTCAAACCGTTGTTCGCCGAGCGCAAGGCCCAAGGCTTCACCCGCGAGTGCCACGGCGACATCCACTTGGGCAACGCTACGGTCATCGACGGCAACGTGGTGATCTTCGACTGCATCGAGTTCAACGAGCCGTTCCGCTTCACTGACGTCTGGGCCGACACCGGCTTCCTCGCCATGGACCTGGAAGACCGTGGCCTGAAGTCACTGGCACGTCGGCTGATCAGCCAATATCTGGAACTGACCGGCGACTATCAGGGCCTGGAAGTGCTGAACTTCTATAAAGCCTACCGCGCGCTGGTGCGGGCCAAGGTGGCATTGTTCAGCATGCCGGCCGACGCGACTGCGGTACAGCGCGCCACCACCCTGCGCCAGTACCGCAACTACGCCAACCTGGCGGAAAGCTACAGCACCATTCCTTCGCGCTTCATGGCCATTACCCACGGTGTTTCCGCAGTCGGCAAGAGCCATGTGGCCATGCGCCTGGTCGAAGCGCTGGGCGCGATTCGCCTGCGTTCCGATGTCGAGCGCAAGCGCCTGTTTGGCGAGCAGACCGTTGCCAACGATGTGCAGGCCGGCATTTACAGCGCCGATGCCAGCACCGCGACCTACGCGCGCCTACATGAAATCGCCGAGGTGATTTTGCACGCCGGCTTCCCGGTGGTGATCGACGCGACCTATCTCAAACGCGAGCAGCGCGACAACGCGGCGAAGATTGCCGAAGCCACCGGCACGCCGTTTTTGATTCTCGACTGCAACGCCCCGCAAGCCGTGATCGGGAGCTGGCTGGCGATGCGTCAGGCCGACCAGAAGGATCCGTCCGACGCCACCCTCGCCGTGATCGAAGCGCAACAGGCCAATCGCGAAGCGTTGACGCCGGAAGAAATCCTCCGTAGCAAACGCGTGCAGACCAATGAATCCGGCACGCTGGACACCGTGGTCGCGCAGATCCGTCAGCGCCTGCCGGGTCTGTAAAAAACTATTTCGGCCGTGAAGCCCTCGCTCGCTTCACGGCCGGCAAATAGTGGCACTATACTGGCGTCATAAAACCAACAGGTGATCTGACATGAGCCAGCCAAAACTGCTCGACACTCCGCTTTACGCCCTGCTGCACAAAGATGACATCGCAGGCTTCAACAAGGAACGCCCACAGGATGGCCCGATCGACATGGTCGGCGGCGATTTCCGTGGTCTCGATCTGCGTGAACTGAATGCCGATAACGTGGATTTCCGCGATGCGTACTTCCGCTCCGCCGATCTGCGCGGCATCGACTTCCGCAAGGCATCGCTCGAAGGCGCCAGCCTGGCCCATGCGCAGATTTCCGGGGCGTACTTTCCGCCGGAGCTGAGTGCTGACGAGATTCTGATGTCGATGAATTTCGGCACGCGGCTGCGCTATCGCACCCGCTGAAACCTGGAGATCTTCCTGACACCACGCCTTTCCCCTGTGGGAGCGAGCCTGCTCGCGAAGGCGTAGTGTCAGTGGGTATCGATTGTGTCTGATACGCCCTCTTCGCGAGCAGGCTCGCTCCCACATTGTTAACCGCCTAACTCGCTTCCTTCTGCGTTCGCAGGCCTTTTACCCCCTTTCTTAGAAGCTTTTGCGTCGAATCCGACCAAACAATCACGCTTTTCCTACTGATGGCTACACTGCTGAGAAGCTCGCCCACGCACCATTCGGCCGTCGCAAGGAGGCTTGATGAATGATGAACTGCAACACCTGAAAAATCTTGGCAAGACATCGGCGCAATGGCTGCATGCCGTGGGCATCCACAGCGCCTCGGACTTGCGTCGCCTCGGTGCGGTGGATGCCTACCGGGCCGTGCGTACTCGGGGGTTTCGCGCATCGAAGGTGTTGTTGTATGCGATCGAGGGGGCGTTGATGGACGTGCATTGGAACGACATCCCCGCCGAGCGCAAGGATGCTTTGAACAAACAGCTCGAGGCCATTTCCGCGCGTCACAAGAACTGAACAGGCGCTGACGCCATGTATTTACTGGGGGAACAATCGGCCCACGCCGACGCATTGATCAATCGCTTGCAGAATCTTCCCGGGCAATGGCTGCAGGATTTGTCGCCATGCGCGCCGGTCATCGAGCTGGAGGCAACGGACGATCTGTTTGCACGGGTGCCGAGCGATCAGTTGTTTCTGCTGACCGAGGGCGTGGTGCATGGCTGCATTGCAGGCCGAGCGCTGTTCTATTGGCAGGAAGGTGATCTGCTCGGTCTGCAACGCGGCGAGCAATGGAGCGACTGCCGCTTGTGCAGCGACGGATCTTTGCGCCTGCTACCGTACCGGCGCGCTGAGGTTTTGCAGCATTTGTATGCCGATCCTGATCGATCGGAGCAGTTGCTGAGCTATCTGCTCGGGCAAATGGCGCTGCTCGCCCATGCCGTGGCCGAGTTGAAACCCCGGGAGTTTCGCAGCACCAACGGCTTCAAACGCGTTGAGGCGGGCGCCGTGCTGATTCAACAGGGCGATGCAGCGGATCATGTCTTCGTGATTATCGACGGGCACGCCGAGGCATTTGTGGACGGGTACAAGGTCGGTGACGTGGCCAAGGACGAGATTTTCGGCGCCATGGCGTTGTTTACCGGCGAGCCGCGCAACGCTTCGGTGGTGACGTCCGAGCCGAGCACGTTGATGTTGATTCCCGGTGATCAATTTTTGAGCATGACCCGCAGCAATCCGAAGATCGCCCATAGCCTGATTGAGGGCATGGCTCGACGCATCGGCCAGTTGAATCGGCAGATTACGCATTTGACGACGCATCGTATCTAGCGCAAACCCCTTAGTTTGCGTGGCCTCGAGATCATTCGAAAAACTAAATTACAGATTTGCAAAAACAGCGGTTGACGCGGTAATGAGAATCGCTATGATTATCACAACTGGTCGCGAGATCAGTCGATATTCTGAAAAGCCCTTGGTTCGGACTCTCAGATTATCTCCTCATCAGGCTAATCACGGTTATTTGACCCGGTATTTTACCGGGTCTTTTTTTGCCTGTGGAAAAGTCATTTAGCGAATTGCTGGCGCATCTGCTCGCAGTAATCCGGCTTCGGCGTGGCCGGCGTGTACCAGACGTAATCGGCCATCGCCGCCGTTACCACATCGCCCTGCTCGGCCAGCATCAATACGATCGGCGCCTTGCCAGCGCCGAGATCCGACAGATGCAGCGGCACGCCGACATCCTTTCGCGCATGCCAGGCACCGGCCAGCAGAATCGAAGGCATCGGCGCCGCCAGCATGCGTTCGGCCATTCGCCGATCACGCTGTTGCTGAATCGCCAGCATTGCCGGCATCTGTGATTCGGGCAGCAGGCCGCAGTGGGATTCACTGACTTGCCCAAGCAAAGTTTTTTTAACCGAAAGCGCATTGCTGCGCGCACCGTTCAGAGCCGGTGGATTGCGGTAAAACGCGCGGATTTCGCTGTCATCGAGATTGGCCGCCAGCAACGGATACGGTTGCGTCAGGGCGAAGCGCACGATCGGCCCGTAAAGATTCCAGTCCCAGCCCTCTTGCCAGGCCAATGCCGCGGGCAGGTCTGCCGGAACGGATTTCGACTGGCGCGCCGCATCGACTTTCGCTTGTTGATCCGGCGTGAGCATTTCCAGCAGCAGACTGCCTTGGGCCCGTTGCTTGCCGAGCGCCTGCAACAGCCACAACTGTGCGGCATGGTGATCGGCATTGTCGTGCTGCTCACCGATGATCAAACGCTCAGGCTCAGCCAGACGCGTCAGCAATTGCTGCGCCGTAAGTACCTCGCCGCTGCGCAGATCGCGGATATCAGCGCCCACCGGCGGAACCGCCACGTGCTGACACCCCGCGAGCAACACCAGCGCCAACAACCACAATCCACGCATGCGACACCTCGATGATTGATCAGCGGGCGATGATCAGCGGATGCCCACGCTCCGGGTGCGGCTGCACCAATACCTCCAGGCCGAACACTGCTTTGAGCGTATCCGGGCGCAGCACCTGCTGCGGAGTATCCAGCGCAACCGGGCGCCCCTCCTCCAGCAACAGCACGCGATCACAATAACGCGCCGCCAGATTCAGATCATGCAGGATCACCAGTACCGCCGCGCCGCGATCGGCGAACTCGCGCACCGCCTGCAAGGTGGTGTGCTGATGCAGCGGATCGAGCATCGATGTCGGTTCGTCGAGCAACAAGGTTTGCCCGGCCTGACCCGGCCAGAGTTGCGCCAGCACCCGCGCCAGATGCACGCGCTGACGCTCGCCACCTGACAACGCCAGATAGCTGCGCCCACTCAGGTGCCCGGCATCGGCGGCGGCCAGCGCTGCCGCGACGATTTCGTCATCACGTACGCGCCCGGTCTGGTACGGCAAACGGCCCATGCCGACGACCTCTTCCACGGCGAAGGCAAAGTCCAGCGTCGAAACCTGCGGCAACACCGCCAGTCGTTGTGCCCGCTGCGTTCCGCTCCAGTGGCTCAACGCCTGACCTTCGAGCGAGACATTGCCGTCACTGGCGGGCAACTCACCACACAATGCGCCAAGCAACGTGCTTTTGCCGGCGCCGTTTGGTCCCAGCACGCCAAGCACTTGACCGGGTTCGAGCCTGAGCGTGACTCCACTGAGTACAGCTTTGCGGCCACGGCGGACATGCAGATTGTGCGCAGACAGCATCAGGCACGCCCTCGCAGCAGCAGATAAAGAAAGAACGGCGCGCCGATAAACGCAGTAACAATGCCGATCGGCAACTCCGCCGGCACCAGCGCCAGACGCGCCACCAGATCGGCGAGCAATAACAGGCTCGCACCGGCCAGCACCGAGGCTGGCAACAGAACTTTGTGATCCGGGCCGGCCAGCAGGCGCACCAGATGCGGCACCACCAGCCCGACAAAACCGATCATGCCCGCCGCCGCAACCGCCGCGCCAACGCCCAGCGCGGTGCAGAACACCAGTTCGCGCTTGAGCCGTTCGACATCGATGCCCAGATGACCGGCCTCGGATTCACCGAGCAACAAGGCATTCAATGCCTTGGCCCGACGCGGCAGCCACAGCGCCACGCCGATGGTGATGATCAGTAAGGGCCACAGTCGCGCGTAACTGGCGCCGTTGAGGCTGCCCAGATTCCAGAACGTCAGGGTGCGCAGCGCGGCGTCATCGGCCAGGTAAGTGAACAGACCGACCGCCGAACTGGCCAGCGCCGTCAGCGCGATACCGGCCAGCAACATGGTCGCCACATGCGTCTGACCGTTGCGCCGGCCCAGCCGGTAGACCAGCGCCGTCACCCCGAGCCCGCCAAGAAACGCACACACCGACAACAGATACGGCCCGAACCACTCCGGCAGGCCGCCGAATAACGAACCGCCGACAATCGCAATCGCCGCGCCAAGCGCCGCGCCACTGGACACCCCGACCAGCCCCGGATCGGCCAGCGGATTACGAAACAGGCCCTGCATTGCCACCCCCGACAGCGCCAGCACGCCGCCGACCGCCAAGCCGAGCAAGGTTCGCGGCAGGCGGATCTGGCCGAGAATCAGCTCAGCCTGCTCCAGACCTTGCGGCGCCAGCGGCACGCCGATCAGACGCAGCGCCGCGCGCAGGGTATCGAACAACGGCAGGCTCACCGGCCCCAATGCCAGCGACAGCCAGATCGCCAGCAGACACAGCAATGTCAGGCCGATAAACAAGCCACGGGGTTTGACCAGTGTGGTCATTGGCCGCCCTTGGCCGGGTAGAAGCCGTCCGTCAGGGTTTGCAAAGCAGCCGGCAGACGCGGCCCGAGGCCGCCCACCAGCAGAGTCGGATCCAGCTCCATCACCCGTCCGCTCTTGGCAGCACGGCTGGAATTGAGGATCGGGTTTTCCTTGAACAACGCGGCTTTTGCCGCCTCTCCCGTCAACGCTCGGTCAGCGAACACCAGCACTTCGGGATCGAGGCTGGCGAGGGATTCGACAGAAAACGGTTTGTAGCCGCTATGCGTCGCGAGGTTGTGCCCGCCAGCCTGTTGCAGCAACCAGTCCGCGGCGGTGTCTTTGCCGGCAATCAACGGCTTGCCGCCCGCATGCCCGAGCAACAGCAACACGCCGGGGGCTTTCTGTGTGGCCTGCACTTGGGCAACGCGCGCTTTCTGCGCCTGGAGTTGCTGTTGATAACTCTGCAGCAGCTGCGCCGCTTGGCTTTGTGCGCCGAGCAATTGGCCCAGATGGGTGACATTCTTTTCCAGCGTCGGCAGATCCGGCTGCGCCGAGAACAACTCGACCTTGACCTTGGCCGCTTTGACTTGCGCCAGAACCGGCGGCGGTCCCATTTCTTCAGTACCTATCAGAATGTCCGGGCGCAGGCTCAAGATGCCTTCGGCCGACAGGCTGCGCTGATAACCGATACTCGGCAGCGCCTGCAACGATTCGGGATGTTGGCTGGTGGTGTCGACCCCGACCAGCTTCGACTCGCCGCCCAACGCGCTGACCCATTCCGACAGCGCACCGCCGGCGCTGACCCAGCGTTGCGGTAAATCCGCCGCGATCGTCTGATGGCTGAGAAAAAGACCGACGCACAGCACGACAACGCGGGTTTTCAGACGCATACAAAGCTTCCTTGAACAAGGTTTCCCGGGCATCGGCGCAGCGAGCCAAGTATCCTCGGCAACGGCCAGACTTCAGTGGGAGAAGGTCGCCATTTGATAATTGTTTGCATTTGAACGTCAAGCTCGGACATATCCAGACACGAGCGGACATTAGAGGATAGCCATGAAGTTTCTCTGCGCCGGCAGCGATCTGGCCGAAGCCGGCAGTCGCGGTTTCGAAATCGAAGGCAAAAAGCTGTTTGCCGTGCGTCGAGGTGGCCAAGTCTTTGTCTATTTCAACCGCTGCCCACACCGGGGTGTCGGGCTGGAATGGCAGCCCGACCAGTTTCTCGACCCGAGCAACAGCCTGATCCAGTGCGCCACCCATGGCGCACTGTTTCTGATCGAGAACGGCGAATGCGTCGCCGGCCCCTGCGCCGGGCAGTCGCTCACGGCAATTGAATGCCGGGAAGATACACAAGGCGTTTGGATCGACGTTTAACCGTTTAGCCGCACATCAAGTCGGCGATCGATGACCATTTCTTCGTGGTCCAGGCGCACTCCGTAGGCCAACACCTCAACACCACAGGCGACCGCTTCACGCAGCGCCTCGGCGTAAGCCCAATCGATTTCCTCGGCCGGGCGCACGGCATCGATGCCGGTAAGGTTCACGCAGTACAACTGCACCGCCCGAATGCCGTCGCGCGCCAGATGCGCAAGCTCACGCAGGTGTTTGGCGCCACGCTGGGTCACCGCATCGGGAAACGCCGCCACCGCCGTGCCGTCGAAGCCCAAGGTGACGCTTTTGACTTCGACATACGCCGGGCCGCTGGGGTATTCGAGGCGGAAGTCGATGCGGCTTTTTTCCTGTCCGTAGGCAACCTCACGCTTCAACGCGGTAAAGCCGTTCAACTCGGTGATCACGCCGGCCTGCAAGGCTTCTTCGACCAATCCGTTGGCGCGTGCGGTGTTGACGCAAAATAGCCGGCCCTGCGGGGTTTCGCCAATTTCCCAAGTGCCGGGCAATTTGCGTTTCGGATCATTGGAGCGACTGAACCAGACCTGCCCGCCCTCGACCTGGCAGTTGAGCATCGAGCCGGTGTTCGGGCAGTGAATGGTCAGCAACTCGCCGTTAACAGTTTCGATATCGGCGAGAAAACGCTTGTAACGACGAATCAGCCGCGCTTCTTCCAGAGCAGGATAAAAACGCATCAGCCTTGCCAGCTCTTCAAACCAAGGGCAATTCGCTCAACCGCTTGCTGCAAACGTGCAAGGCTTTGTGTGTAAGCGAAACGCACGTGATGGCTGGCCTGATAACGACCGAAATCCAGTCCCGGCGTAAAGGCAACGTGCTCGGTTTCGAGGAAATGTCGGCAGAATGCGAAGGCATCACCGCCGAAACGGCTGATATCGGCGTACAGATAAAACGCGCCTTCCGGCTCGACGGCGATGTTGAAACCGAGTTCACGCAGCGCCGGCAGGAGGAAGTCGCGACGGCGCGCAAACTCGGCGCGGCGCTCTTCAAGAATCGCGATGGTGGCCGGCTCGAAACAGGCCAGTGCCGCGTATTGCGCCATGCTCGGCGCGCTGATGTAGAGATTCTGCGCGAGTTTTTCCAGTTCGCTGACCGCCGCTTCGGGCGCGACCAGCCAGCCCAGGCGCCAACCGGTCATGCCGAAATACTTGGAGAAACTGTTGAGGACAAAAGCGCTGTCATCAACCTCCAGCACACTGGCGGCATCGGTGCCGTAAGTCAGGCCGTGGTAGATCTCATCCACCACCAGATGCCCGTGTCTGGCTTTGATCGCTGTGGATAACCCGGCCAGCTCATCGCGCGTCAGCAGGGTCCCGGTCGGGTTGGCCGGTGACGCGACAAGGGCGCCGACGCTGTCGTGGTCCCAGTGCCGATCAATGAGATCCGGGGTCAGTTGATAACGCACATCCGGCCCCACCGGCACCAGTTGTGCCGCGCCTTCGACCAGACGCAAAAAGTGTCGGTTGCACGGGTATCCCGGGTCGGCGAGCAGCCAGTGTTTACCCGGATCGACCAACAGGGCACTGGCCAGCAACAGCGCGCCGGAGCCGCCCGGTGTGATCAGAATCCGCCGTGGGTCGATGTTCAGGCCGTATCGCGACTGGTAGAACCCGGCGATCGCCTCGCGCAGTTCGGGAATGCCGCGGGCGGCGGTGTAACGGGTCTTGCCGGCAGTCAACGCGGCCTGGCCGGCGCGAATGATCGGCTCGGCAGTGGTGAAGTCCGGCTCGCCGATTTCCAGATGAATCACATCGTGGCCTTCAGCCTGCAATTCATTGGCCCGCGCCAGCAGCGCCATCACATGGAACGGTTCGATCGCACGACTGCGCGCACTGTAGGGGCCCATTGGAATGCCTTCGACGGAAAAAAGAGACGATTCTACCTGTCTGCCGGAACGAGCGAGAACCCGTGAAGGTCACAGCCTCAAGAACGCTGGACTGTAACGATCTGAACGTACGCTCCAGGATTGACTAAAATCAGTGATTGAACAGGTCTCCCTTCCCACAGACACGGCTTGTCAGACATCTGCAAGCGCCACCCGCCGGGGGCTCGACATCCGGGAGTAGCGCAGGCTGATTTGATCTGGTAAGTTCGCCCGCTTGCAGCCGCAGGGCCGGCAGGTGTCGGTGATGGAGCAATCCTGCGCAATGGATTACAAGAGTAGAGGCGGTCTATTTCATGTCCACCCAAGCAAAGCAACAGCAGCAAGCGACGATCAGCGGCTTCGAACCTTATGTTCCGAAGGCGGGTGAAGAGTACATGGGCGCTCCGATGCGCGCGCACTTCACCAAGATCCTGAACAAGTGGAAACTGGACTTGATGCAGGAAGTCGACCGTACGGTTGATCACATGAAAGACGAAGCGGCCAACTTCCCTGACCCGGCCGACCGTGCCAGCCAGGAAGAAGAGTTCGCCCTCGAACTGCGCGCCCGCGACCGCGAGCGCAAGCTGATCAAGAAAATCGACAAAACCCTGCAACTGATCGAAGACGAAGAGTACGGCTGGTGCGAGTCCTGCGGCATCGAGATCGGCGTCAAGCGCCTCGAAGCCCGTCCGACGGCGGATCTGTGCATCGACTGCAAGACCCTGGCGGAAATCAAGGAAAAGCAGGTCGGCAAGTAATCTCGACCTGAACGAAAGACGGAGCGTGCGAACGCTCCGTTTTTGTTTCTGTGTTTTGCCCGCGGAACCTGCTTCTGCCTTTGTGGGAGCGAGCCTGCTCGCGAAAGCATCCCTTCAGACAGCTCATTATTGACTGACACAGCGCTTTCGCGAGCAGGCTCGCTCCCACAGAGGTAACCTGCTCAAATTCTGAATAGCCTTTATCGCCTCCATGACTGCCAAATCCCCCGCCTACATCGGCCGCTTCGCCCCCACCCCCAGTGGCCACCTGCACTTCGGTTCGCTGGTCGCTGCGTTGGCGTCCTATCTCGACGCCCGCTCCGTCGGTGGGCGCTGGCTGGTGCGCATGGAAGATCTCGATCCGCCGCGCGAAGAGCCCGGTGCGCAAGCGGCGATTCTGAAGGCGCTGGAAAGTTACGGCTTCGAATGGGACGGCGAAATGGTCCGCCAGAGCGATCGACACGCGGCTTATGCCGAAGTGCTCGATAGCCTGTTCAATCATGGCCTGGCCTACGCCTGCACCTGCTCGCGCAAACAACTGGAGCCCTATCACGGGATTTATCCGGGGTTTTGCCGTAATGCCGGGCATGAACAGCACGACGCCGCGATCCGCCTGCGCGTGCCGGAGCTGGAATACCACTTCATCGATCGCGTGCAGGGCGAATACCGCCAGCACCTGGGCCGCGACGTCGGCGATTTCGTGATTCGGCGGCGCGATGGTCTCTACGCTTATCAACTGGCCGTGGTGCTGGATGACGCCTGGCAAGGCATCACCGACATCGTGCGGGGCGCCGATCTGCTCGATTCGACGCCGCGTCAGCTTTATCTGCAAGAACTGCTCGGCCTGAAACAGCCGCGCTATCTGCATCTGCCGCTGATCACCCAGCCGGACGGCAACAAACTCGGCAAGTCCTACCGCTCGCCGCCGCTTGAAGCCGATCAAGCCACGCCGTTGCTGCTGCGGGCGTTGCGCGCGCTCGGGCAGAATCCCGGCGCTGAATTGGCGCACGCCTCGCCGCGCGAACTGCTGGCCTGGGGCAGCGTGCACTGGGATGCCGAGAAGATCCCGCGCACACTGACCCTGCCCGAAGCGCAACTGCAATGACGACACTTGCAGTCGCGCGCCCATCCGTTACCATCGCCGCACGTTTTCGGGCACGCGCATAAAAAAGAGAGGCCGGGATGTACATCTATCGCTTGGTCCTGCTTCTGGTCGTCGGGATCTACCTGTTCTCCCCCGCCATCATGGATTGGTGGATCGACGCAACGGGCGCCTGGTATCGCCCTTATCTGCTCTGGCTGATCCTGATTGTCGTGACCTTCATCCTGCAGAGCCAAAAAGATGCCGATGAGCTTTAGCCTGACCCAGATGATCCTGGTCAGCGCCGCCTACCTGGCGGCGCTGTTCGGCGTGGCCTGGGTCAGCGAACGGGGCATGATCCCGCGCGCGATCATTCGCCACCCATTGACCTACACCCTGTCGCTGGGGGTTTACGCCAGTGCCTGGGCGTTCTACGGCACGGTGGGCCTGGCCTATCAGTACGGTTACGGCTTTCTGTCCAGCTATCTCGGCGTGTCCGGTGCGTTTCTGCTGGCGCCGGTGCTGCTTTATCCGATCCTGAAAATCACCCGCACCTATCAACTGTCGTCGCTGGCCGACCTGTTTGCCTTCCGCTTTCGCAGCACCTGGGCCGGTGCGCTGACCACGATTTTCATGCTGATTGGCGTCTTGCCATTGCTTGCCTTGCAGATTCAGGCCGTGGCCGACTCGATCGGCATTCTCACCGGCGAACGTGTGCAGAGCCGCGTGGCGCTGGCGTTCTGTGCGCTGATCATTCTGTTCACGATTTTCTTCGGTTCCCGGCACATCGCCACGCGCGAGAAACATGAAGGGCTGGTGTTCGCGATTGCCTTTGAGTCGATCATCAAACTGGTCGCTCTGGGCGGCGTTGGCCTGTATGCACTGTATGGGGTGTTCGACGGCCCGCAACAGCTCGAGCTGTGGCTGCTGCAAAACCAGACCGCCCTCGCCGCCCTGCATACGCCGTTGCAGGAAGGCCCGTGGCGCACGTTGCTGCTGGTGTTCTTCGCCTCGGCGATCGTCATGCCGCACATGTATCACATGACCTTTACGGAAAACCTCAACCCGCGCTCGCTGGTCAGCGCCAGTTGGGGCCTGCCGCTGTTTCTGCTGCTGATGAGTCTCGCCGTACCGCTGATTCTCTGGGCCGGTCTGAAACTCGGCGCCACCACCGATCCGGAATATTTCACCCTCGGCATCGGCATTGCCGCCAACAGCAAACCGCTGGCCTTGCTCGCCTACGTCGGTGGCCTGTCCGCCGCCAGTGGCCTGATCATCGTCACCACCCTGGCCTTGTCGGGCATGGCGCTGAACCATCTGGTGCTGCCGCTCTATCAGCCGCCGGCCGAGGGCAACATCTACCGCTGGCTGAAATGGACCCGCCGGGCGCTGATCGTGGCGATCATCATGGCCGGTTTCGGTTTCTACCTGATGCTCGGCGTCGAGCAGGATCTGGCCAATCTCGGCATCGTCGCGTTCGTGGCGACCCTGCAATTTCTGCCCGGGGTGCTCTCGGTGCTGTACTGGCCGACCGCCAACCGCCGTGGCTTCATTGCCGGTCTGCTGGCGGGGATCACGGTCTGGGTGGTGACCATGCTGCTGCCGCTGGTCGGCAATCTGCAAGGTTTCTATATTCCGCTGCTGAACATGATCTACGTGCTCGACGACACCAGTTGGCACATGGCGGCCATCGCCTCGCTGGCCGCCAACGTGCTGATGTTCACCCTGATCTCACTGTTCACCAACGCCAGCCCGGAAGAAGCCAGCGCCGCCGAGGCCTGTGCGGTGGATAACGTGCGCCGCCCGCAACGCCGCGAACTGCACGCCGCCTCGCCGCAGGAGTTCGCCACGCAACTGGCCAAGCCGCTGGGTGCCAAGGCTGCGCAGAAAGAGGTCGAGCAAGCGCTGCGAGACTTGTATCTGCCCTTCGATGAACGCCGGCCGTATGCCTTGCGCCGGTTGCGCGACCGCATCGAGGCCAACCTGTCCGGCCTGATGGGGCCTAGCGTCGCGCAGGACATGGTGGAAACCTTCCTGCCCTATAAGGCTGGCGGCGAAAACTACGTCACCGAAGACATTCATTTCATTGAAAGCCGTCTCGAGGATTACCACTCGCGCCTCACCGGCCTGGCCGCCGAGCTCGATGCCCTGCGCCGCTACCACCGCCAGACCTTGCAGGAACTGCCGATGGGCGTCTGCTCGCTGGCCAAGGATCAGGAGATCCTGATGTGGAACAAGGCCATGGAAGAGCTGACCGGCATCGCCGCACAGCGAGTGGTCGGTTCGCGCCTGAGCACCATCGCCAACCCGTGGAAAGAATTGCTGCAAGGCTTCATCAACCTGCCCGACGAGCATTTGCACAAACAGCATCTGGCCCTCGATGGTCAGACCCGCTGGCTGAATCTGCACAAAGCGGCAATCGACGAGCCGTTGGCCCCGGGTAACAGTGGCCTGGTGTTACTGGTCGAGGATCTGACCGAAACGCAGATGCTCGAAGACAAACTGGTGCATTCCGAACGGCTGGCCAGCATCGGTCGACTCGCAGCGGGTGTGGCCCACGAAATCGGTAATCCGATCACCGGCATCGCCTGCCTCGCGCAGAACCTGCGCGAAGAGCGTGAAGATGACGGCGAGCTGACGGAAATCAGCGGGCAGATTCTCGAGCAGACCAAACGCGTCTCGCGCATCGTCCAGTCGCTGATGAGCTTCGCCCATGCCGGCAGTCACCAGCACAACGACGAACCAGTGTGTCTGGCCGAAGTCGCGCAGGACGCCATTGGCCTGCTGGCGCTGAACCGGCGCAATTTCGAAGTACAGTTCTACAACCTGTGCGATCCCGATCATTGGGTCGAAGGCGACCCGCAACGGCTCGCCCAGGTGCTGATCAATCTGCTCTCCAACGCCCGCGACGCCTCGCCGCCGCACAGTGCGGTACGGGTCAAGAGCGAAGCCGGCGAACACACGGTCGATCTGATCGTCGAAGACGAAGGCAGTGGCATTCCGTCGAGCATCATGGACCGATTGTTCGAACCTTTCTTCACCACCAAGGATCCGGGTGAAGGCACCGGTCTGGGCCTTGCACTGGTCTATTCCATCGTTGAAGAGCATTATGGACAAATCACCATCGACAGCCCGGCTGATGTACAAAGCCAACGCGGCACCCGTATCCGGGTGACCTTACCGCGTCATGTCGAAGCGACGTCCGCTGTGAACTGAGACCGTCGAGAGTATCGAATCAATGCCGCACATTTTGATCGTCGAAGACGAAACCATTATCCGCTCCGCCTTGCGCCGCCTGCTGGAACGCAACCAGTACCAGGTCAGCGAAGCCGGATCAGTGCAGGAAGCACAAGAACGCTTCACCATTCCTACGTTCGATCTGATCGTCAGCGACCTGCGCCTGCCGGGCGCTCCGGGCACCGAGCTGATCAAGCTCGGCCAGGGCACACCGGTGCTGATCATGACCAGTTACGCCAGCCTGCGCTCGGCGGTCGACTCGATGAAAATGGGCGCGGTCGATTACATCGCCAAGCCGTTCGACCACGATGAAATGCTCCAGGCGGTTGCGCGGATCCTGCGCGATCGCCAGTCGGCGCCGGCTGCCGGCGAAGCTACGGCGAGCAAGCCTGCCGCTGGCAATGGCAAAGCCGCTGTGGATAACAGCAATGGTGAAATTGGCATCATCGGCTCCTGCCCACCGATGCAGGACCTGTACAGCAAGATCCGCAAAGTCGCGCCAACCGATTCCAACGTGTTGATTCAGGGTGAGTCCGGTACCGGTAAAGAACTGGTGGCCCGCGCTCTGCACAATCTGTCGAAACGCGCCAAGGCGCCGATGATTTCGGTGAACTGCGCGGCGATTCCGGAAAGCCTGATCGAATCCGAACTGTTCGGCCACGAGAAAGGCGCGTTCACCGGGGCCAGTGCCGGTCGCGCCGGTCTGGTCGAAGCGGCGGACGGCGGCACCTTGTTTCTCGATGAGATCGGCGAACTGCCCCTCGAAGCTCAGGCGCGCTTGCTGCGGGTTCTGCAGGAGGGCGAAATTCGCCGCGTAGGTTCGGTGCAGTCACAGAAAGTCGATGTGCGCCTGATCGCTGCAACTCACCGCGATCTGAAGAGCCTGGCGAAAATCGGTCAGTTCCGTGAAGACCTTTATTACCGTCTGCACGTGATTGCCCTGAAGCTGCCGCCGCTGCGCGAGCGCGGCGCCGACGTCAACGAAATCGCCAATGCCTTCCTCGCTCGCCAGAGCGCGCGGATCAATCGCACCGACCTGAAATTCGCTGCCGATGCCGAACAGGCGATCCGGCACTATTCCTGGCCGGGTAACGTCCGTGAGCTGGAAAACGCTGTCGAGCGCGCGGTGATTCTCAGCGAAAGCCCGGAGATTTCGGCCGACCTGCTGGGCATCGACATCGAGCTGAGCGATCTGGAGGACGATGAGTTCATCGGTCTGCCGCCGCAAACCGGCGGTAACGCCAGCAACAGCAGCCATGAGCCGACCGAGGATCTGTCGCTGGAAGACTATTTCCAGCACTTCGTCCTCGAGCATCAGGACCACATGACCGAGACCGAACTGGCACGCAAACTGGGCGTCAGCCGCAAATGCCTGTGGGAACGCCGCCAGCGTCTGGGCATTCCACGGCGCAAGACCGGGGTTGCCAGCGAGAGCTGAGCGTTACCCACCGCGTGCGCGGGTAACGCATGACAATGTGAAAAAACTGTTACCGCAGTCGATTCACGTAACAGAAGCCGGGGTTATCGGTAACGAAACCCCGGCTTTTTTTCGCCCCTGCAAAACGGTTATATCGACCTAACCCCTTGTTTTACTGGGCTTGGCAAAAGTTGGCACGCACCCTGCTATATGTTTGGTACAAGAACAATAACAAGCAATGCACAAGACAATAAAAATAAGACGAATCGACTCACGCACAATAAAAACAAGACGGCGAGAGGCGCAGCTAACTGATTCTTTTGGAGAGGCGTTGTATTTGGGGCTTGCCCCACGACCAGGCCGAGAACAACAAAAACTGTCCTAAGACAGAGCCTGTACTGGTTGGATCGAGAGATCACTGCAATTCAGCGACCAAAGCAATCCGTTTGCTCTTGGCTCCCGATTGGGAGGGTCACGAGGGAAACACTTCGTGGCGAGGGCACTCAACAAAAACAAGAAGCCCGAATCAATAATAAAAAGAGCACGCAACTACTTCTTGGGGAGCTTCGGCTCCCCTTGTAGTTTCTCCCTTCTGCAAAAAATCCTCCGCTCTACCCCCGCTTCACCCTTGTAGCTTGCGGCTTTCAGCTCGAATCTGCTGTCTCCTACACCATCCCCCGACTAAATGCTAGAATCTGCGCCCATCATGCGGTCATTCTTTTGGTATGGCCGAACATTCCTTCAAACAGTGCATCCCATGCTGAAGAAGCTGTTCCAGTCATTCCGAACTCCCGTGCGTCGTACGCAACACATCCGCAGCACCCCTGAAGTGCTCAACAGCGGCCAACATTCGCTGCAGAAAACGCAGTTCAGCCGCTATGCGGTGAATATCGTCGAACGCCTGCAAGGTGCCGGTTACCAGGCTTATCTGGTCGGTGGTTGCGTGCGTGACATGCTGCTGGGCATCACGCCCAAGGACTTCGACGTCGCCACCAGTGCCACCCCCGAGCAGGTGCGTGCCGAATTCCGCAATGCGCGAATCATCGGCCGCCGGTTCAAGCTGGTGCACATCCATTTCGGTCGCGAAATCATTGAAGTCGCGACCTTCCGCGCCAACCACCCGGTCAACGAAGACGACGAAGACAGCAACCAGTCTTCGCGCAACGAGAGCGGGCGGATTCTGCGCGACAACGTCTACGGCACCCTGGAAGAAGACGCGCAACGCCGCGACTTCACCATCAACGCCCTGTATTACGATCCGGTCAGTGAGCGCATTCTCGATTACGCCAATGGCGTGCACGACATCCGCAATCACCTGATCCGTCTGATCGGCGACCCGAAGCAGCGCTATCAGGAAGACCCGGTGCGCATGCTGCGGGCCGTGCGTTTCGCCGCCAAGCTCAACTTCGGCATCGAGAAGCACACCGTGCAGCCGATCCGTGAATTGGCGCCGATGCTGCGCGAGATTCCGTCGGCGCGGCTGTTCGAAGAAGTGCTCAAGCTGTTCCTCTCCGGGCACGGCGCAATCACCTTTGAAATGCTGGTTGATCTGCAACTGTTCTCGCCGCTGTTCCCGGCCAGTGCCGAGGCGCTGGAATACAATCCGGAATATACCCACACGCTGATCAGCGAAGCACTGACCAACACCGACCTGCGCATCAAGCAGAACAAACCGGTGACCCCGGCGTTCCTCTTCGCCGCCCTGCTCTGGCCTGCGCTGCCGGCGCGCGTATTGCGTCTGCAGGAACGTGGCATGCCGCCGATTCCGGCGATGCAGGAAGCCGCTCACGAGCTGATTGCCGAGCAGTGCCAGCGCATCGCAATTCCGAAGCGCTTTACCATGCCGATCCGCGAAATCTGGGACATGCAGGAACGCCTGCCACGGCGCAGCGGCAAACGCGCCGATCTGTTGCTGGACAACCCGCGCTTCCGTGCCGGTTACGATTTCCTGCTGCTGCGTGAAAGCGCCGGCGAGGAGACCGATGGCCTCGGCGAGTGGTGGACCGATTATCAGGACGCCAACGACAGCGAGCGTCGCGACATGATCCGCGACCTCAGCGGCAAGGGCGACGATGCCAGCGGCGCGCCACGCAAACGGCGCCGCAGCGGCGGTTCCAAGCGCAAGCGCGCCGGTGCTTCGAGCGCGACGGGCGAGTAAGCGATGGAACGCATCTACATCGGCCTGGGCAGCAACCTCGCTGACCCGGCCGACCAGTTGCGCAGCGCCATCGCGGCGCTGGGGCAATTGCCGCAGACGAGCCTTGCCGGCGTCTCAGCCTTTTATCAAAGCGATTCGCTGTTGCCGGGCCAGCCTCGTTACACCAATGCCGTCGCAGCCCTCGACAGTTCGCTCGCACCGATCGAGCTGCTCGACGCCTTGCAAGCGATCGAAAACGCTCAGGGCCGCGAGCGTCTTGAGCGCTGGGGGCCACGCACGCTGGATCTGGATATTCTGCTGTTTGGCGATCGCCTGATCGATGAGCCACGGCTGAAGGTCCCGCATTACCAGATTCAGGAGCGCGCTTTCGTTCTCTATCCCCTGGCTGAACTGGCACCGCAGGATCTGCGCTTGCCCGATGGCCGCGCCCTTCCCGATCTGCTGGCCGCCTGCGCGTTCGTCGGCCTTGAACGCCTCTCCCACGCCTGACACGAATCCGTCGTGTAGGAGCTGCGGAACGCTGCGATCTTTTGGTCTTGATGCTAAAAATCAAAAGATCGCAGCCTCGTTTCACTCGACAGCTCCTACAGTTGATCGGGTGAGATTCACTATTATTGTCAGACAAAAATCCCCCGAATCAGGCCCGCCGCGCCGCTGAATCGCATCAGTAACGCCGGTAACACCTCCCGCGTAACAATGCGGTAACACACGCAATTGACTTCCTGTTGGCTCATCACGACTATAGGCGTCCCGCTGCCGCCAACCCGGTATGAACGGGCGCAATCCAGGCCTTTCAAAGCACGACACAAGACCGTGCGCCTGAGTAGATGAAGAATCACGCGCGTGACTCGCAGCAGTTTCCAGAGCGCCTGAACGAGGATTTTTTACATGCCAGCCATCACCCTGACCACGCTCCAGAGCCTCAAGCAGAAAGGTGAAAAAATCACCATGCTGACCTGCTATGACGCGACCTTCGCCCATGCCTGCAACGAGGCCGGTGTCGAAGTGCTGCTGGTCGGCGACTCCCTCGGCATGGTCCTGCAGGGGCACGACAGCACCCTGCCGGTGACCACGGCGGAAATGGCCTACCACGTCGCCAGCGTCAAGCGTGGCAATGGCGATGCCCTGATCCTCGCCGACCTGCCGTTCATGGCCAACGCTACCCTCGAACAGACCATGAACAACAGCGCCATGCTGATGCAGGCCGGTGCGCACATGGTCAAGGTTGAAGGTCAACTGTGGCTGGCGGAGTCGATCCGCCTGCTTGCCGAGCGCGGTGTGCCGGTGTGTGCGCACATGGGCCTGACCCCGCAAGCAGTGAACATCCTCGGTGGCTATAAAGTGCAGGGCCGCAACGAGAACCAGGCGCGGCAGATGCGTGCCGATGCGATCGCGCTGGAGCAGGCCGGTGCGGCCATGCTGTTGCTTGAGTGCGTGCCGAGCGAACTGGCGGCAGAAATCAGCCAGGCCGTGAGCATTCCGGTGATCGGTATCGGTGCCGGCAACGCCACCGACGGCCAGGTGCTGGTATTGCACGACATGCTCGGCCTGTCGATCACCGGCCGCGTACCCAAATTCGTCAAAAACTTCATGCAAGGTCAGGACAGCATCCAGTCCGCGCTGAAGGCTTACGTCAGCGAAGTAAAAGCCACCACGTTCCCCGGCATCGAACACGGATTCTCTGCATGAACACCGTCAAAACCGTACGCGAACTGCGTGCCGCCGTCGCCCGCGCGCGCAGTGAAGGCAAGCGCATCGGCTTCGTGCCGACCATGGGCAACCTGCACAGCGGCCACGTAGCACTGATCACCAAAGCTACCCAGCGAGTGGATTTCGTCGTCGCGAGTATTTTCGTCAACCCGTTGCAGTTCGGCGCCGGCGAAGACCTCGACAAATACCCGCGCACCCTCGCCGCCGATCAGGAAAAGCTCCTCGAAGCCGGTTGCGACCTGCTGTTTGCGCCGACGGTTGAAGAGATGTACCCGGACGGCATGGCCGGACAAACCCGGGTCAGTGTGCCGCAATTGTCCGAAGGCCTGTGTGGCGCCAGCCGTCCGGGGCACTTCGAAGGTGTGGCGACCGTAGTCAGCAAGCTGTTCAACATGGTCCAGCCGGATCTGGCGATCTTCGGCCAGAAGGATTACCAGCAACTGGCGGTGATCCGTGCGCTGGTGCATGACCTGAACATGCCGATCCAGATCATCGGCGAGCCGACCGTGCGTGCAGCGGACGGTCTGGCGCTGTCGTCGCGCAACGGCTTCCTCAATGAAGACCAGCGCGCCGTGGCGCCGGTGGTGTATCGCGTGCTGAGCAGCATTGCCGAAGCGATCAAGCAAGGTGAGCGTGATTACCCGGCGCTGATCGCTGCGCAGTTGCAGGTGCTGGAAACGGCGGGGCTGCGTCCGGATTATCTGGAAATCCGCCATGGCCTGACGTTGCGTCCGGCGACGGTGGAAGATCGCGATCTGGTGATTCTCGCGGCGGCGTTCCTCGGCACTACGCGGCTGATCGACAACCTGCACCTGAACCTCGATAGCCCGATTTAAGCAGCAACGAATTTCCCTGTGGGAGCGAGCCTGCTCGCGAAGGCGGTGTATCAGCGACTTATAAGTTGCCTGACACGCCGCCTTCGCGGGCAGGCTCGCTCCCACAGGTGTTTTCGGTCCATGCCGGTTGGGCGAAAGTCTTCCGGCCCCTCCGTTTGTCGGCCAGATTCCTCTGCGGATGTTAAAAAAGTACAGGGATCTGGTCAGACAAAGTCAAGACAGAACGCAGCGCGAGGTTTACTGTATTCGCCCTGTGTCCAGATCTCGTGTCGACGCAGTTGATCCCATGCGCTAAAAACCCGTGGTTGATCTGTTCCGTGTTCAAAAGGCCGTTCAAGTAAAAAGGAAAACCGCAGCGATGGCGTACTACCGCACTCCTCACGACGTTACCGCTCTGCCCGCCTGGCAAGCGTTGAAAGATCACCGCCAAGCCATGCAGGATTTCAGCATGCGCGAGGCCTTCAACGCCGATCCGCAGCGTTTCAATCAGTTCACCCTCAGCAGCTGCGGTCTGTTTCTCGATTATTCGAAGAATTTGATCAACGCCGAGACCCGCGACCTGCTCGTGGGCCTGGCCAATGAAGTCGATCTGAAGGGCGCGATCAAAGCGCTGTTCGACGGCGAAATCGTCAACGCCTCCGAAGGCCGCCCGGCACTGCACACCGCCCTGCGCCGCCCGGTCGGCGACAAGTTGTCGGTCAACGGCGTCAACGTGATGCCGGAAGTGCACAAGGTGCTGAACCAGATCACCGATCTGGTCGGCCGTATTCACGACGGCCTGTGGCGCGGTTACACCGAGAAGCCGATCACTGACGTGGTCAACATCGGCATCGGTGGCTCGTTCCTCGGTCCTGAGCTGGTGTCCGAAGCGCTGCTGTCCTACGCGCAGAAAGGCGTGCGTTGCCATTATCTGGCGAACATCGACGGCAGCGAATTCCACGAGCTGACGCAGAAACTGCGCGCCGAGACCACGCTGTTTATCGTTTCGTCGAAGTCGTTCAACACCCTCGAAACCCTGAAGAACGCGCAGGCCGCCCGCGCCTGGTACCTGGCGCAGGGCGGCTCGGAAGCCGAGCTGTATCGTCACTTCATCGCGGTGTCGAGCAACAACGCCGCAGCGGTGGCTTTCGGGATTCGCGAAGAAAACATCTTCCCGATGTGGGACTGGGTCGGCGGGCGCTACTCGCTGTGGTCGGCGATCGGTTTGCCGATTGCGCTGGCCATCGGCATGTCCAACTTCAAGGAACTGCTGTCCGGTGCCTACACCATGGACCAGCATTTCCAGACCGCGCCGTTCGAACAGAACATGCCGGTGCTGCTGGCCCTGCTCGGCGTCTGGTATGGCAACTTCTGGGGTGCGCAAAGCCACGCGATCCTGCCGTACGACCACTACCTGCGCAACATCACCAAGCACTTGCAACAGCTCGACATGGAGTCCAACGGCAAGAGCGTGCGTCAGGACGGCACCTCGGTGTCGACCGATACCGGCCCGGTGATCTGGGGCGGCGTCGGCTGCAACGGTCAGCACGCTTATCACCAGTTGCTGCACCAGGGCACCCAACTGATCCCGGCCGACTTCATCGTGCCGATCGTCAGCTTCAACCCGGTTTCCGACCATCACCAGTGGCTGTACGCCAACTGCCTGTCGCAGAGCCAGGCGCTGATGCTCGGCAAGACCCTGCCGGAAGCTGAAGCCGAACTGCGCGACAAAGGCATGGGCGAAGACGACGTGCGCAAACTTGCGCCGCACAAGGTGATCCCGGGCAATCGTCCGAGCAACACCCTGGTGGTCGAACGCATCAGCCCGCGTCGCCTCGGCGCCCTGGTTGCGATGTATGAGCACAAAGTGTTCGTGCAAAGCGTGGTCTGGGGCATCAACGCCTTCGACCAGTGGGGTGTGGAACTGGGCAAGGAATTGGGCAAAGGCGTCTACAACCGCCTGGTCGGCAGCGACGAGACCGTGGCTGACGATGCCTCGACTCAAGGCCTGATCAACTACTTCCGCGGGCGTCATCGCGGCTGATAAAAGCCTTCGGGCCCAACGCTGTTCCCCTGTGGGAGCGAGCCTGCTCGCGAAATCGGTGCGTCATTCAACACTGTGTTGACTGATCCGCCGCCTTCGCGAGCAAGCTCGCTCCCACAGTTGTTTTGGCGCATGACTTGAACCTGTGCAGCGCTCGGCGCATCTTTATTCGTGTCGCACCACAAGAATAAGGAACCGTCATGTTCGATATCAGCACGTTCCCCAAAGCCGATGCCGTGCGCCAGGCCGCTCAGTTGAGCCAGGACGAGTATCGGCGCCTGTACCGCGAATCGATTGAACACCCCAGTGCCTTCTGGGCCGAGCAGGCCACGCGCTTCCTCGACTGGAGCACGCCATGGCAGACCGTGCAGCGCTATGACCTGAAAACCGGTGAAGCGGCCTGGTTTGCCGGCGGCAAGCTCAACGTCAGTTACAACTGCATCGACCGTCACCTCAAGCAACGCGGCGAGCAGACCGCCCTGCTCTGGGAAGGCGACGATCCTGCCGAATCGGCGCAGATCACTTACAACAAACTCCATCGCCACGTCTGCCGTCTGGCCAACGTGCTGAAAAGCCGTGGCGTGAAGAAAGGCGATCGGGTGTGCATCTACATGCCGATGATCCCCGAAGCCACCTACGCCATGCTCGCCTGCGCGCGAATCGGCGCGATTCATTCGGTGGTGTTCGGCGGATTTTCCCCGGATTCCCTGCGTGATCGAATTCTCGACGCCGACTGCCGCACCGTGATCACCGCCGATGAGGGCGTGCGCGGCGGCCGCTTCGTGCCGCTGAAAAACAACGTCGACAAAGCCCTGCAAAGCTGCCCGAACGTCAGCACCGTGGTGGTGGTCGAGCGCACTCAGGGCCAGGTCGATTGGGTCGAAGGCCGTGACCTTTGGTATCACCAGGCCGTGCGCGAGGTCAGCGACGACTGCCCGCCGGAACCGATGGACGCTGAAGACCCGCTGTTCATCCTCTACACCTCCGGCAGCACCGGCAAACCCAAAGGCGTGCTGCACACCACCGGCGGCTACCTGCTGCAAGCGGCAATGACCTTCAAGTACGTACTCGACTACCGCGACGGCGAAGTGTTCTGGTGCACCGCCGACGTCGGCTGGGTCACCGGCCACAGTTACATCGTCTACGGGCCGCTGGCCAACGGTGCGACCACACTGATGTTCGAAGGCGTGCCGAGCTACCCGAGCAGTTCGCGCTTCTGGCAGGTCATCGACAAGCACAAGGTCAACATCTTTTACACCGCGCCCACCGCCCTGCGCGCGCTGATGCGCGAAGGTGCCGGACCATTGAAGGAAACCTCGCGCGCCAGCCTCAGATTGCTCGGCAGCGTCGGTGAGCCGATCAACCCGGAAGCGTGGGAATGGTATTTCAATGCTGTCGGTGAACAGCGCTGCCCGATCGTCGACACCTGGTGGCAGACCGAAACCGGCGGCATCATGCTCAGCCCGCTGGTCAGCGCGCAACGGATCAAACCGGGCTGCGCGACGCAACCGATGTTCGGCGTGCAACCCGTACTGCTCGACGAAGTCGGCAAGGAAATCCACGGCGCCGGCAGTGGCGTGCTTGCGATCAAATCGAGCTGGCCGGCGCAGATTCGCAGCGTCTACGGCGATCCGCAGCGGATGATCGACACCTACTTCAAACCCTACCCCGGCTATTACTTCACCGGCGACGGCGCCCGCCGCGACGAGGACGGCGATTACTGGATCACCGGACGCATCGACGACGTGATCAACGTCTCCGGCCACCGCATTGGCACCGCCGAAGTGGAAAGCGCCCTGGTGCTGCACGACAGCATCGCCGAGGCCGCCGTGGTCGGTTATCCCCACGACGTCAAAGGCCAGGGCATCTACGCGTTCGTCACGCCAATGAACGGCACCGAGGCCAACGAAGAGCTGAAGAAAGACCTGCTGGCGCATGTCAGCAAGGAGATCGGCAGCTTCGCCAAACCGGACCTGATCCAGTGGGCGCCGGCGCTGCCAAAGACCCGTTCGGGCAAGATCATGCGGCGGATTCTGCGCAAGATTGCCTGCAATGAGCTCGACAGTCTGGGCGATACTTCGACGCTGGCTGATCCGAGTGTGGTGCAGGACCTCGTCGACAAGCGGCTCAATACTTGAGAGCTGCAAGTTTCTAGCTACAAGCTGCAAGCTAAAGCGGTCCGCGCAGCTTTTCGCTTTTAGCTTGCAGCTAGAAACTTGCCGCTTGTAGCTCCCCGACTGCTAAGCTTCGCGTTTTTTCAGCAAGGCGCCCGCATGTCTTCCTTGAATCAGGCGCTGCGCGCCGCCCTCGATCAACGCCAGGACCTGCTCGCTGCGCTGCACAGCCAGGGCACCGATTGCTATCGGCTGTTCCATGGCAGCCAGGAAGGTGCCGGCGGCCTGACCATCGACCGCTACGGCCCGCAACTGCTGGTGCAGAGTTTTCACCAGGCGCTCGAACGTGATGATCTGCTGCAACTGCACGCCATGGTCAACCAGACCCTGAGCTTCGACAGCCTGCTGGTCTACAACGACCGCTCCCGTGGCAACTCGCGGATCGATCGCGAGGACAGCGTCTATAAAGCCGATGACGCCGCACTGGCGGATCTGGTCGGGCATGAATGGGGCCTGAACTACCGCGTACGCGGGCGTCATGCCGGGCAGGATCCGCTGCTGTTCCTCGACCTGCGCAACACCCGTGGCTGGGTCAAGGATCACGCGCAAGGCAAAAGCGTGCTCAACCTGTTCGCTTACACCTGTGGCGTTGGCCTCAGTGCGGCGGCGGGCGGTGCGCGCGAGGTGTGCAACCTCGATTTCGCCGAGGGCAATCTGGCGGTCGGTCGGGAGAATGGTTTGCTCAACCCGCAACTGCCGGAGATGCAATTCATTCAGTCCGATTACTTCCCGGCAATCCGCCAGCTCACCGGCCTGCCGATCAGCGCGCGGCGCGGGCAGAAGTTGCCGAGCTATCAGCGCCTCGAACAGCGCCAATACGATCTGGTCCTGCTCGATCCGCCGGCGTGGGCCAAAAGCGCATTCGGCACCGTCGATCTGCTGCGCGATTATCAGAGCCTGCTCAAACCGGCCCTGCTGACCACCGCTGACAACGGCGTACTGATCTGCTGCAACAACCTGGCGAAAGTCAGCATGGACGACTGGCGCGAACAAGTGCTGCGCTGCGCCGAAAAAGCCGGCCGCCCGGTGCGCGAATGGAGCGTGATGACCCCGGGCGCCGATTTCCCCTCGCAGGACCAGCAGCCGCCGTTGAAGACGCTGATCTTGCAGTTGTGATCCCTCCGGCATGAGCGATTACATTTCCCTGTGGGAGCGAGCCTGCTCGCGAAAGCGCAGTGTCAGTCGACTTGTTTTTCACTGAACCAGCGCATTCGCGAGCAGGCTCGCTCCCACAAGGGAGATCTATTCCTGCAGAAATTTCTGAACAATCCTGTCCCACATCAAGCACTTCGGAACCAGAATCGCGTGCCATACTCCAAGGCACTCCGATTCAGACAGATGAAGCCGCACATGCCCAAAGGATTGATTCGCGCGATTGGCGCACTGCTGACAGCCCTGGCCCTCTACAGCCTGCTGGGGTTTCTGATCCTGCCGGGCATTGCCTTGCGCGTGGCCAACCAGCAACTGGCCAACTACGCCACGGTGCCGGCGCATCTGCAGCGTATCGAACTCAACCCCTTCAGCCTTGAGGTCACCCTGTGGGGCCTGGTCATCGGCGAGCCGGGCAAGGAGCAGGTCGGCTTCGATCGCCTCTATGCCAACCTGCAAATCGACAGCCTGTGGACCAAGGCCCTGCACCTGTCCGACATCGAACTGGACAAACCCAAAAGCGAAATCAGCTTCGCCAAGGACGGCAAGCTCAACCTGCTGGGCCTGTTCAACCTGCCGCCGAGCGAGCCGACACCCGCCGATCCCGACGCCAAGCCATTCCCGCTGCGCATCGACAACATCAAACTGGCCGGCGGCGTGGTGCATTTCGAGGATATGCGGCCCAGCGAACCGATCGAATTTCTTTACGACGACCTCAGTTTCGAGCTGAAAAACCTCAGCACCCTGCCCGAGGACAGCGCCGACATGACCCTCGTCGCCATCGGCCCCGCTGGCGGGCGGATCGACTGGACCGGCAATTTCAGCCTGATCCCGTTCACCTCCGAAGGCACCCTGAAAGTCACCGATGGCCAGATGAAATCCTTCTGGCCCTACGTGCGCGACGCCGTGCCGCTGGTGCTGGAAAACGGCGTGGTCAGCCTCAGCACCGAGTACAAACTCAACCTGTCGAAACAGACCGAACTGCTGCTGAACAACGTCGCGGTGAGCATTGCGCCATTCGCCATCAAGGCTCCGGACGGACGTCCGCTGGCCAGGCTCGAACGCCTCGACGTCAGCGACACCTCGCTGGACCTGGCCAAGCAGCAAGTAATGGTCGGCAAGATCCGCAGCAACAAACTGGAAACCTGGGCGGCGCTGGAAGCCGATGGCCAACTGGACTGGCAGAAACTGTTCGCCAGCCAACCGTCGAAACCGGCGGCCAAAGCCGCTGCCGAACCTACGGATACACCGGCCGCCGCCGACTCGCCAAAACCTGAGCCAAGCGCCCCGAGCAAGCCATGGCAGGTGCTGGTCAAGGATGTGCAACTGCGCAACTACACGGTCCATCTCGCTGACCGCTCGGCGCAACCGGCGGTGGCGCTGGACATCACCCCGCTGAACGTCGACCTGCAGGACTTCGACAGCCTCAACGGCTCGCCTTTCAAGCTCAAGCTCGACAGCGGCCTGGGCAAGCAAGGCAAGATCAGCGCCGACGGCACGGTCAATCTGGCTCCGGTCAACGCACAGCTCAACGTGAAAACCGAGGACGTCGACCTGCGTGTCGCGCAGTCCTACATCAACCCGTTCATTCGCCTGGAACTGCGCAGCGGCATGCTCGGCAGCGATCTCAAGGTCAATCTGAAGAGCACCGAGCCACTGGCCCTCAGCATCACCGGCCGCGCGCAGATTGATCAACTGCACACCCTCGATACGCTGAAGACCCGCGACTTCCTCAAATGGCAGCAAGTGGTGGTCGACGGCATCAACTATCAGCACGGCGACAGTCTGTCGATCGACAAGGTCAACCTGTTGCAGCCGTATGTGCGCTTCATGATCAACGACGATCGCACCACCAACGTCGACGACCTGTTGATCCCGCAACCGGCCGACAGCGGCACCAAACCTGCCGGAGCCAAACCGGCCAGCAAGGACAAACCACTGGGCATTCACATCGGTGCGATTGCGATCAACGACGGCTCGGCGAACTTTGCCGACTTCAGCCTGACGCCGAATTTCGCCACCGCCGTGCAGCAGCTCAACGGTCAGATCGGCACCATCGACAGCCGTCAGGCAAAACCGGCCAGCGTCGACATCAAAGGCAAGGTCGACCGCTATGCGCCGGTGACCATCAAGGGTGCGGTCAATCCGTTCGACCCGATGGCCAGCCTCGACATCGCCACCAGTTTCAAGCGCGTCGAACTGACGACCCTGACGCCCTACTCCGGCAAATTCGCCGGCTACCGCATCCGCAAGGGCCGGCTCAACCTTGATCTGCACTATCTGATCACCAAAGGCCAACTGAAAGCCGAGAACAAAGTCGTCGTCGAGCAGTTGCAGCTGGGCGAGAAGGTCGACAGCCCTGATGCAGTGAGTCTGCCGCTGAAACTGGCGATCGCCCTGCTCAAGGACGTCGACGGCAAGATCTCCATCGAATTGCCGGTGACCGGCGACCTGAATAATCCACAGTTCAGCGTCATGCCGATCGTCTGGCAGACCCTGCGCAATTTGATCGTCAAAGCTGCCGCCGCGCCGTTCAAGATGATCGGCGGACTGGTCAGTGGCGGCGGCTCCGAAGACCTCGGCACGGTGTCCTTCGCGCCGGGCTCCAGCGATCTGAGCAAAGACGCCGAAGCGGCGCTGGTGAAACTGTCGCAGGCGCTCAAGGAACGTCCGGCGCTGCGCCTGGAGATCGAAGGCACTGCCGCGAAGAGCAGCGATGGGCCACTGCTGGCCGAGCAACGTCTGGAACGCGAATATCAGTACAACTACTACAAGATGCTCCAGCGCCGTGGCGACAAAGTCCCGGCCCAGGCCTCGCTGCTGCAAGTGCCCGAAGGCGAGAAAGGCGCATTGCTCGAAGGCATCTACCGCACCCGCCTGAAAACCCAGCCACCGGTTGAATGGAAAGATCTCGGCAAAGAAGAACGCACGGCGAAAATGCGTCAGGGCGTGATCGCGTTCTGGAGTGGCAGCGATGTGCTGCTGCGGCAGTTGGGCCAGGATCGCGCCAGCACCATCAAGGATTATCTGGTCGACAAGGGCAAGCTCGAGGATGACCGCGTGTACTTCATCGACGCCAACCTCGGCGAGGCCGAAAGCGATGGCCGCGTGGTGACGCAAATGCACCTGGATGCCGAATGACCGTGCGTAACTGGCTGGCTGTGCTCGCTTTGACGTGCGCTGCCGGCCACGCGTCGGCTTCGGATACCTTGCGCTGCGGCAGCCAGTTGATCAGCCTCGGCGACCGCGCAAGCGAAGTGCTGCAAAAATGCGGCGAGCCGGTCAGTCGCGACGTGCTCGGCTACAAGCGCAGTGCCAATCGCCGCGAAGAGTTTCAGGTCGAGGAATGGACCTACGGCCCGAACAACGGCATGTATCAATACCTGCGCTTCGAAGGCAACCGCTTGCGGCAGATCAACAGCAAACGCGGCAATTAAGCCGAACGAAATTTACCCTGTGGGAGCGAGCCTGCTCGCGAATACGGTCTGTCTACTGACGAACTTGTCGGCTGACACTACGCATTCGCGAGCAGGCTCGCTCCCACATTGGTTTTCGATGGATGCCCAAATAGAACAGGCCCCGACACAAGTGCCGGGGCCTGTAATGGTCACATCCGTGTGACCGTTCGCATGAACTCTAAAGTTGCGGCAGACGTATTGCTCGGCCCGTCTGTCGCGTCTTCTCCCGGTTCAGGCGAGAAGTCTTGCCTTACTCGGCTTTCAGGCCGTCAGCGGAGACCGCTTTAACGCCTTTGATTTTCTTGGCAATGCCTACGGCGACTTCTTTCTGCGACTCGGTTACCGCAGTGGTCGACGACAGGGAAACTACACCCTTGTTGGTTTCGACTTTGATGTCGGTGCCTGGAATGCCTTTTTCGGTAACCAGGTCAGCTTTGACCTTGGTGGTGATCCAGGTGTCGCTGGTATCTTGTTTCATTTCGGTAACTTCACCGGCAGCCAGAACCATTGGCGCTTGGGTAGCCTGAGCGGACTGGGCGAAAGCACCACCAGCCATGGTCAGGGTCAGAGCGGTAGCAGCGGCAGTGATAGCGAACTTCTTCATACGAGTAACTCCTGTTTTTTCTGGAAGTCTGCTGTAACGCTTGTCAGCAGGGTTACCGGAGATATTGCGAACGCTGTGCCAACTTTTTCGGTCGTATAAAATCGTTTAAAAACAAACAGTTATGAAAAACGCTCATTTTCATTTTCATGCAAAATGCATGACTCAACGCAATTTCGCATGCAAGTTGCGGTTTTTAAGAAAGTTCATAAGCTGCTGAAATTATTAGAGCTTTTGTGAAGCGGTCGCGATACGAGAATGCCCCGCGGTGCGGGGCATTCTGAAGATTACATATCGATCAAGTACCAGTAGCGTTACAGCCTTTTGGCGAATAGTCAGGAGCGACCGTAGTGCCACAAGTCCAACCACCCGCCGCTGTACGTGTCAGCGTGATGGTTTTGCCTAATACAGGCGCTGGCGCATTGGCCAGCGTACATACAATCGTTCCAGCTCCATCAGCAGCAGTGCCTGACGCGGTGAGAGCGCAATTGGAGGTCGTGGTTACGTTATCGCCCTTTACCGCCGCCAGCGTCGGGTTTGTCCCCTGATTAATCAGGTCTTCAAAGGGCACTTTCATCGCGCTGATCTCCGCCAGCCCCGCCGTAACCTTCGACCGCGCCTGATATTTCGAATACTGAGGCAGGGCGATAGTCGCCAGAATGCCGATGATCGCCACAACGATCAGCAGCTCGATCAATGTGAAACCTTGTTGTTTTTTCATAGACACGCTCCATGCATGAGTCGAAATCTCATGATCTGAACAAGGCTCAGCACAGCCCATGCCAACGCCTTCCAGTCCCCGCCTGCTGGGCGCGCGCAATCCCCTGCGCCGTTTCCTACAACCCGCAACCGCACTATCTGACACTTTTTGTCACCTGCACCGGCCATGTTTGGCGCTGTCACTTGACTAGGCTATAAGTCATGAACGGCAAGCGTGCGGAATCCCCATGAATGACATCACTCTGAGCGGTCTGGCCAAGCAATTGGTCCAGGCCGAACTGCTCACGGAAACAAGCGCCCGGCAATCCTGGGCGCAGGCCCAGCACAACCGCGTCTCGCTGGTGAACTACCTGGTGCACAACAAACTGGTCAATAGCCGGCAGATAGCCGAGATCGCTTCGGAACACTTCGGCATGGCCCTGCTCGATCTGCATTGCGTCGACAAAGAGAGTCAGCCCAAGGGATTGGTCAGTGAGAAACTGGTTCGCCAGCACTGCGCACTGCCCCTCTGGCGGCGCGGCAACAAACTGTTCGTAGGCCTTTCCGACCCGAGCAATCAGCAGGCGATCAGCGACATCCAGTTCAGCACCGGCCTGAGCACCGAAGCGATTCTGGTCGAGGACGACAAGCTCAGCGACGCCATCGACAAGTTCTTCGAGAGCCATGCCTCGGGCCTCGAGGAAATGGCCGATGTCGATCTCGACGGCCTCGACGTCGAGGCCATCGATGACAACAAACAGGACGTAATCGGCGGCCTCGATGCTGACGACGCCCCGGTCGTGCGCTTCGTGCACAAGATGCTGCTCGATGCGATCAAGAGCGGCTCGTCCGACCTGCATTTCGAACCCTACGAAAAAAACTATCGCGTACGCATGCGCACCGACGGCATGCTGCGCGAGGTGGCCAAGCCACCGATCCAGTTGGCCGGGCGTATCGCCGCTCGCCTGAAGGTAATGGCCAGTCTGGATATTTCCGAACGGCGCAAACCCCAGGACGGGCGGATCAAGATGCGCCTGTCGAAAAGCAAATCCATCGATTTTCGCGTCAACACCCTGCCGACCCTATGGGGCGAAAAAGTGGTGATCCGGATCCTCGACCCGTCCAGTGCGCAAATGGGCATCGACGCGCTGGGTTACGAGGCCGAGCAAAAGGCCTTGTACCTCGCCGCGCTGAAACAGCCACAAGGAATGATTCTGGTCACCGGCCCCACCGGCTCCGGTAAAACCGTGTCGCTGTATACCGGGCTGAACATCCTCAATACCGTCGACATCAACATTTCCACCGCCGAAGACCCGGTGGAAATCAACATGGCAGGCATCAATCAGGTCAACGTCAATCCTCGGCAAGGGCTGGACTTCGCCCAGGCGCTGCGCTCGTTTCTGCGTCAGGACCCGGACGTGATCATGGTCGGCGAGATCCGCGACCTGGAAACCGCCGAGATCGCGATCAAGGCCGCGCAAACCGGCCACCTGGTGCTGTCGACCCTGCACACCAACAGCGCAGCGGAAACCCTCACGCGCCTGCACAACATGGGCATTCCCGGTTTCAACATCGCCACCTCGGTCAGCCTGATCATCGCCCAGCGTCTGGCGCGCAAGTTGTGCGCGCATTGCAAACGGCCGCTGGACATTCCTCACGAAACCTTGCTCAAGGAAGGCTTTCCCGAGGAACGCATAGGTCATTTCACGATCTACGAGCCGGTCGGTTGCGATCACTGCAACGGCGGTTACAAAGGACGCGTGGGGATTTATGAAGTGGTAAAGAACACACCGGACCTGCAACGGCTGATCATGGCCGAAGGCAATTCGCTGGAAATCGACATCCAGATGCGTCGCGACGGTTTCGCCGATCTGCGCACTTCCGGGCTGCACAAGGCCATGCAAGGCATCACCAGCCTTGAGGAAATCAACCGGGTCACCAAGGATTGAACATGGCGGTCAAGGCAGCGAAAGTCAGCGTTTACGCCTGGGAAGGCACCGACCGCAAAGGCAGCAAGGTCACTGGCGAACTGAGCGGGCAGAACCCCGCGCTGATCAAGGCGCAGCTGCGCAAACAGGGGATCAACCCGGGCAAGGTGCGCAAGAAATCCGCGTCCCTGCTGAGCTTGGGCAAACGCATCAAGCCGCAGGACATCGCCCTGTTCACCCGGCAGATGGCAACCATGATGAAGGCCGGCGTGCCGCTGTTGCAGTCCTTCGACATTATCGGTGAAGGCTTCGAAAATCCGGCCATGCGCAAACTGGTCGACGAGGTCAAACAGGAGGTCGCGGCCGGTAACAGTTTCGCCACAGCCCTGCGCAAGAAGCCGCAATACTTCGACGAGTTGTACTGCAACCTGGTCGACGCCGGCGAACAGTCCGGTGCCCTCGACACCTTGCTCGAACGGGTGGCCACCTATAAGGAAAAAAGCGAAGCGCTCAAGGCCAAGATCAAGAAAGCCATGACCTACCCCACCGCCGTGGTGCTGGTGGCGGCTGTGGTGACCGGCATTCTGCTGGTCAAAGTGGTGCCGCAGTTCCAGTCGGTGTTTTCCGGGTTCGGCGCCGAACTGCCGGGCTTCACCCTGATGATCATCAGCCTGTCGGAGTTCATGCAGCAGTGGTGGTGGGCGATTCTTGTTGCGCTGGTGGCAGCGTTTTTCGGCACTCGCCACGCGTTGAAAACCTCGCAGGCCCTGCGTGACCGCCGCGATGCCTGGCTGCTGAAGCTGCCACTGGTGGGCACCTTGATGTACAAGTCCGCCGTCGCCCGTTTTGCCCGCACCCTGTCGACCACTTTCGCGGCGGGTGTGCCGTTGGTGGAAGCGCTGGATTCGGTCGCCGGCGCCACCGGCAATGTGGTATTCAAGCGCGCGGTGCTCCGAGTTCGGCAAGACGTTTCGACAGGCATGCAGCTGAACTTCTCCATGCGCAGCACCGGTGTGTTTCCCAATATGGCGGTGCAGATGACCGCCATTGGCGAGGAGTCCGGGGCACTGGATGACATGCTCGACAAGGTCGCCGGTTTTTATGAAGCCGAAGTCGATAACATGGTCGACAACCTCACCAGCCTGATGGAGCCGTTCATCATGGTGGTGCTGGGGGTCATCGTCGGCGGACTGGTGGTGGCCATGTACCTGCCGATCTTCCAACTCGGCTCAGCGATCTGACATGCCTATCGATGAACTGTTTGCCGTGTATCCGCTGGCCTTTGTGGTCAGCGCGCTGCTGCTCGGGCTGGTGGTCGGCAGCTTCCTCAATGTTGTGGTCTGGCGCCTGCCGAAAATGCTCGAGCGCGACTGGCGCCAGCAAGCCCATGATGTGCTCGGCCTGCCCACTGAAACGCCCGTGCCGACCTACAACCTGATGCTGCCGCACTCCGCGTGCACGCATTGCGGACACCGGATCCGTCCGTGGGAAAACATTCCGCTGCTCAGTTATCTGTGCCTGCGCGGGCGTTGCTCGGCCTGTTCGGCGCCAATCAGCAAACGTTACCCGCTGACTGAACTCGCCTGCGGTCTGCTTTCGGCATTCATCGCCTGGCATCTGGGCTTCGGCTGGCCGGCGGGCTGGCTGATCTTGCTGACGTGGGGCTTGCTGGCGATGAGTCTGATCGACTGCGAGCATCAGCTGCTGCCCGACGTGCTGGTGTTGCCGCTGCTGTGGCTGGGGCTGATCGTCAACAGCTTCGGCGTGTTCGTGGCGTTGCCAGATGCATTGTGGGGCGCAGTCGCGGGTTATCTGGCGCTGTGGTCGGTGTTCTGGCTGTTCAAACTGCTCACCGGCAAGGACGGTATCGGTCATGGCGATTTCAAGCTATTGGCCTTGCTTGGCGCTTGGGGTGGCTGGCAGATTCTGCCGCTGACGATTCTGTTGTCATCCTTGGTGGGAGCGATTTTGGGCGTCGTCATGCTGCGCCTGCGCGCCCAGGAAACCTCGACGCCGATCCCCTTCGGACCCTTTCTGGCAATTGCCGGCTGGATTGCCTTGCTCTGGGGTGGTCAAATAACCGACTTCTATTGGCAGTCTGTCGGTTTGAAATGAATACCCCTGTGGAAAAACCCTGGATTCTCGGCCTGACCGGCGGCATCGGCAGCGGCAAAAGCGCGGCGGCGCAGCACTTCATCGACCTGGGCGTGCATGTGGTGGATGCCGATCATGCGGCGCGCTGGGTAGTCGAGCCGGGGCGTCCGGCGCTGGCGAAAATCGCCGAGTATTTCGGTTCCGGCGTGTTGCAGGCCGATGGCACGCTGGACCGCGCCGCCCTGCGCAAACTGATTTTTGAAGACCCCGAACAGCGACGTTGGCTCGAAGCGCTGTTGCATCCGTTGATCGGCGAAGAAATCGCTCATCATCTGGCGCAGGCAAAATCGCCTTACGCGATTCTGGTGTCACCTTTGCTGATCGAGTCCGGGCAATACGCGATGACCCAGCGCATTCTGGTCATCGATGCGCCGCAACAACTGCAGATCGAACGCACCTTGCAGCGTGACCAGACCAGCGAAGCGCAGGTGCAGGCGATCCTCAAGGCGCAATCGAGCCGTGAAGACCGAGTGAGCCGTGCCGACGACGTGATCGTCAACGACCGCGACCTCGCCTGGCTGCACAGCGAGGTCGAGCGTCTGCATCACTTTTATCTGACTTTATCCGGAGGCCAAGCATGAGCCAGATTCCAACCGTTGAATGCCCAACCTGCGGCGCCCCCGTCGAATTCACCCCGGCGAACAAATTCCGTCCGTTCTGCTCCGACCGCTGCAAATTGATCGACCTCGGCGCCTGGGCCTCGGAAGAACACAAGATTCCGGTCGCACCGGATGCCGAGGACGAGTTGTTCTCCGGCGATTTCGATCCGCGTCACTGATCGCTGATCAGGGCCGCATAAAGCCGTAGTCCTGACTGTCGTCGAGGTTCTCAGCGAGAAAGCGCAACTCGTCGGCCAAGTCTTCGGCATTGCGCACTGCCTTGCTCTGCTGCACCACGGCGCTGAGCAGGGCGCGCAAACTCAGGCCCGGGTCAAAGCCCACTTCCTGCGCCAGCTCCAGACTCTGCCGGGTTTCCTGCCGCGCCCATTCGTAAACGCCCATGCCAATGCTCCTGAAGGGATTTGCGTGAGCATGAAATCTCAGCGGCATGGCCGGTTTGATGTGGATCAAGACTTCGGATCGTCGTCCTTCCACGGCGCCGAAAGGTAACGGGTGCGGTTGAAGGTCTCCAGCCACTCCGGGCAAAACACCACCAACGCACTGACAACCATGCCGTTGATAAAGGCCTCGGGGAACAGCAGCAACCACAGGTAGCCGACAAAATCCTCCAGCCACTCCGGCATGGCGAAGAGGCCGTCGTACCACAGCAGCGTCAGGCTCAGAATCAGGCACAACAGGCCTGACAACGCAGCGGCGAAGAAGCCGGAACAGAAGATGTAAACGAACGGATTTCGTGGCTGCGCGCGTTCGACCAGAATAGCCACGCACTCGGTGATCAGCACTGGCAGCAGAATCAGCAACGCGCCATTGACGCCCACCGCAGCCAGGTCCTGACGCCCCAAAAGCACCAGGCCAATCTGCGCCACCAGCCCGCCGACAATCGCCAGCGGCCAATCGAGCAGCAGCGTGACCGCGGTCATGCCGATGAAGTGATACGACACGCCGGTGTCGAAATCCCTGCGCACCAGCCACAGCAGAAACAGCGCGAACACCGTGCCGAACAGCAAGTGCTGCCGGCGACTGTCGCTGAACAGCTCAACCCATGGCGCACGCATGATCGCCCAGAGCAGCACCGGCAGATAAATCAGCCAGCCGAGCGTCAGGCTTGCCGTTGAAAGCAGTTCGGCACCGATCATGATTCCCTCACCTGCTACTCGACACGCTTTTTTGTAGGAGCTGCCGAAGGCTGCGATCTTTTGATCTTGTTTATAAAAGCAAAAGATCGCAGCCTTCGGCAGCTCCTACAAGGGCGCAATCGCGCGACGTTTATGTCTGAGCCGATGCAAAGCTATCTGCTTGTCGCATTTGGACGCTAAGCTTGGGCTTATGGATGATTCAGATTATTTACGCCTGCTGACCATCGCGGCCGAGCAGGCCAATGCGTTCCTGTCCAATGCCCGCAAATGGGAGCGTGAGCGTTGGGTCTGCCAGCGCCTGCTGCAAGGTCTGAACATCCCCTACCGCGCCGACGAATTCGCCCCGGCCGGTGAGCCGCCGGACGTGCTGTTCCGCGATGCCAATTTCGAAGTTTTTTTCGTCCTCGACGAAGGCCGCCGTCTCAATGACGAGTGGCGCGACGAATTGCAGCGTCGGCGCAGCGCGTTTTCCCTGAGCCAACTGGTGCGCCGCGAAGCCAAGCCCAAACGCATCCCGGCCAATGAATTTCTCCTGCGTCTGGCGCCGACCCTGCGCAAGAAGGCGCACAACTACAAGGAACGCGGCATGGATCTGGGTGAACTGGACATCATCGCCTTCGCCAGCCTCAAGCGCGAAGTGCTGGACCTCAACAGTCATTTCCCGCCACCGACCGAATACCTGCGTCAGGGCTGGCGCTCGCTGTCGCTGGTCGGCCCGACATTCGCCCGCGTGTTGTTCGCCCACCCCGACGCACCAGACTTTCTGCGCAGCAACCTCGGCCGCAGCATTGTGTTCGACGTGGGCATAAGCCTGTGACGCCGCTGCAGCAGTTGATCGCCGAGGTTCCGCAAACCGGTCGCGTGCGCTGGATCGGTGTGCGTCCAGAATCCCGTGGGCCGATGCTTGAGCTGGACGCGGTCGAGGCGCGGCTGGAGGCCGGGCTCACCGGCGACCACGCCCGCCCGGGCGTTCGCAATGCGCGACAGGTGACGCTGATTCAGTGGGAGCACTTGGCGGTGATCAATGCATTGATGGGCCGTCCCGATGACGAGCCGGTCCGGCCTGAAGATCTGCGGCGCAATCTCGTTATAAGCGGAATCAATTTGTTTAGCCTGAAGGGGCGGCGCTTTCGCATCGGGCAGGCGATACTCGAAACCACTGGCTGGTGTCAGCCCTGTGCACGTTTGCAGAACAATCTCGGCCCGGGCACTTTCCAGGCCGTGCGCGGGCATGGCGGGATCACCGCCCGGGTGTTGCAAAGCGGCATCATTCGCCTCGACGATAGCGTGTGCGTCGAACCGGTTCCGGACAGCGGTTACGCTGCGTTCAACCCGGGCTGAAAACCGCTGTAGCCTGTGCTCATTCAGTAACGTCTACCTGACGAGGCAAATATGACCAGCCGCCTGAACCCCGAAGACCAAAAGCATGTCGAAGAGTACCTGCAACTGTCCCAACACCGTGTCGAGCGCCGGCCTTTCCGGCCGTGGATGCTCCTGGTGCTGGTGCTGGCAGTGACCATTGGTCTGGGCCTGTTGAGCCGATTTATCAGTTACCTGACGTTATGAGCTGCCTTGCGCTCCCTCGGGTAACCGCACCGATTTCCTTTAAAAACCTTGCGAGTTATCCCTATGTCCCATCGTATTGTCATTGTCGGCGGCGGCGCCGGCGGTCTGGAGTTGGCTACCCGTCTGGGTAAGACTCTGGGCAAACGCGGCACGGCCAGCGTCATGCTGGTCGACGCGAACCTGACCCACATCTGGAAGCCGCTGCTGCACGAAGTGGCCGCCGGTTCCCTGAACTCCTCCGAAGACGAACTCAACTATGTCGCCCAGGCGAAATGGAACCACTTCGAGTTCCAGCTTGGGCGCATGAGCGGGCTCGATCGCGCGCAGAAGAAAATCCAGTTGGCCGCAACATACGACGAAAACGGCGTTGAGCTGGTGCCAGCGCGTGAAGTAGCTTATGACTCGCTGGTGATCAGCGTCGGCAGCACCACCAACGATTTCGGCACCCAGGGCGCGGCGCAGCATTGTCTGTTCCTCGATACGCGCAAACAGGCTGAGCGCTTCCACCAGCAATTGCTCAATCACTATCTGCGCGCCCACGCCGGGCAGACCGACGTGGTCGAGCAGATCAGCGTGGCCATCGTCGGTGCTGGCGCCACTGGCGTCGAACTGGCGGCCGAGCTGCACAACGCGGCGCATGAACTGGCGGCGTATGGCCTGGACCGGATCAAACCGGAAAACATGCACATCACGCTGATCGAAGCCGGCCCACGGGTGCTGCCTGCCCTGCCGGAGCGCATCAGCGGGCCGGTGCACAAGACCCTGGAGAAGCTCGGGGTCAATGTGATGACCAACGCAGCAGTCAGCGAAGTGACTGCCGACAGCCTGATCACCGCCGATGGCAACGAGATCAAGGCCAGCCTGAAAGTCTGGGCTGCCGGCATCCGCGCACCGGGTTTCCTCAAGGACATCGACGGTCTGGAAACCAACCGCATCAATCAGCTGCAAGTGTTGCCGACTCTGCAAACCACGCGCGACGAAAACATCTTTGCCTTCGGTGACTGCGCGGCGTGCCCGCAACCGGGCACTGATCGCAACGTCCCACCACGGGCACAAGCGGCGCATCAACAGGCGTCGCTGCTGGCCAAGTCGCTGAAGCTGCGCATCGAAGGCAAGACCCTGCCGGAGTACAAGTACACCGACTACGGCTCGCTGATTTCACTGTCGCGTTTTTCTGCTGTGGGTAACTTGATGGGCAACCTGACCGGTAGCGTCATGCTCGAAGGCTGGCTGGCGCGGATGTTCTATGTGTCGCTGTACCGTATGCACCAGATGGCACTGTACGGGCCGTTTCGCACGGCGATGCTGATGCTGGGGAGCAAGATTGGTCGTGGCACCGAGCCGCGTCTGAAACTGCACTAAAACGCCAACCTGTGGGAGCGAGCCTGCTCGCGAAAGCGGTGGGTCTGTCAACACTGTCGTTGAATGATCCGGCCCCTTCGCGAGCAGGCTCGCTCCCACATTGTTTCGTGCTGTTCTCAAATCAGTGGGCGAAGGCCTGCAATGAATCGCTGCTCATCACAGCTGGAAGCGCCGCACCATGCCCTGCAGCGCATTGGCCAGTTGCGACAGTTCGTGGCTCGATGCGCTGGTCTGATCAGCCCCCGCAGCCGAACGCACCGACAGGTCGCGAATATTCACCAGATTGCGATCCACTTCCCGCGCCACCTGCGCCTGCTCCTCGGCCGCGCTGGCGATCACCAGGTTGCGCTCGTGGATCTCGTGCACCGACGCTGTGATCGTCACCAACGCCTCACCCGCCCGCTCTGCCAGAACCAACGTGCTCGCCGCACGAGATGCGCTGGCCTGCATGGACTCCAGCGCCAGGCTCGAACCGCTGCGCATGCCTTGCACCATCTGCTCGATTTCCTGCGTCGATTGCTGGGTACGATACGCCAGCGCGCGCACCTCATCAGCCACCACCGCAAAGCCGCGACCGCTTTCGCCCGCTCGTGCTGCCTCGATGGCAGCGTTGAGCGCCAGCAGATTGGTCTGCTCGGCGATGGCGCGAATCACGTCCAGAACCTTGCCGATGTCCTGCGACTGATTGGCCAGCGACTGCACCAGTTCACCGGTGTTCTGCACATCGCTGGCCAGCGCATTGATCGCGCTGGCGGTTTCGCTGACGCGCTCCTGGCCCAATTGCGCCGATTGACTGGACTGGCGCGTGGCATCGGACGTCGACACCGCGTTGCGCGCGACCTCCTCCACCGCAGCGGTCATCTCGTTAACCGCAGTGGCGGCCTGTTCGATTTCGTTGTTCTGCTCTTGCAAGCCTTGGGTGCTGTCGACGGTAACGGCGCTCAGTTCGTCAGCGGCGGTGGCCAGTTGTGTGGCTGAGCCGCTGATACCCTGCAGCGTCTCGCGCAGGTTCTGTTGCATCGTCGCGAGGGCTTTGAGCAAGCGGCTGACTTCGTCGTTGCCATGGGTTTCGATCGGTCGGGTGAGATCGCCCTTGGCGACACTTTCGGCGGCATCCACCGCGCTGCTCAGCGGGCGCACGATACTGCGCGTGAGCAACATCGCCAGCGCCACCGTGGCCAGCGCTGCCAAGGCAATGAAAAGAGTAACGATGGTGCGCGAGGTTTCATAATGCGCGGCGGACTTCTCGCTTTCGGCAGCGACCTGGCGGGCGAACAGATCGGCGAGATCATTGAGCTGTTTGCCGGAGCCGTCGACCACGGTCTTCATGTCAACCAGGAGCAATTTGGTCAGCTCGTCACGCTTGCCTTGCTCAGCGAGGGTGAACGACTGGGCAATGCCGGTGCGATAGGCGGCGAAGGTTTTCTTGAACTGGTCATACAGCTGCTGGCCTTCGGCAGTGTCGACCAGTTTGTCGTAGGCTGCGATTTTTTCGCTCAGCTCCTTGTCGCGGGTGTCCATCTGGCCGCGATAGGTGGCGATATTGGCCGGATCCTGATCGAGCGCCATGCGCAGGGAGATAGTGCGGATGCGCAGCATCAGTTCACGGATCTCGTCGCCGCCACGGATGCTCGGCAACCAGCGGTTCTCCACCGCCACCTCACTGTCGCGGATGCTCGACATCTGCCCCAGCGCAAACACGCCGAGCAAGGCCACCAACACCGCGATCAGGGCAAAACCCAGGGCAGCCCGGGGAGCAATATTCAACTGACGAAGCAACATGACGAACGCCCTTATTCTTGTAATGGCCAGATCAAGGGGCGAAGCGTTGGCAGTCCCCTCTTGTTAGCGGGCTATCGGCAGGTTGTATGACGACTTGAAGGGATTCAGCTTTCAGCAGGCAAAAAAAATCCCCGTATCTTTCGATACGAGGATTTTCAATATGGTCGGGGTAAGGGGATTCGAACTCCTGACATCCTGCTCCCAAAGCAGGCGCGCTACCGGACTGCGCTATACCCCGGTAAAAAAAAGGCGACCTTTCAAAGATCGCCTTCTTCGATCAGCGCTTTTGGCCTCTGATCTTAAGATTCGATCCCAGCGCAAACTGGTTTCAAAAATGGTGGGTCGTGTGGGATTCGAACCTACGACCAATTGGTTAAAAGCCAACTGCTCTACCAACTGAGCTAACGACCCAAATATGGTCGGGGTAAGGGGATTCGAACTCCTGACATCCTGCTCCCAAAGCAGGCGCGCTACCGGACTGCGCTATACCCCGGTTTGAAATTGGCTCCGTGACCAGGACTCGAACCTGGGACCCAATGATTAACAGTCATTTGCTCTACCGACTGAGCTATCACGGAACTACATATTTCAATTTACAACGGTGAAGCTTTTTTGCATCTCGCCACCCGTTCGCATCGCTGCGTTCGTGTGTCTGAGGCGCGCTATTCTACAACCTAGAACACCTCTGTCAACCCCCTAAATTGCTTTCAAGTTAATGATTTGCAACTTATTTCAGATTCCAACCCGGTGGGTTGAAACGCTGCCGGTGACTGACTGCGGGGCGCACTTTACAAGCCTTTTCCTTTGAGTTCAACAGCCTGGCGAAAAAAAGGCCTCGCAATGCGAGGCCTTCCCGGTTTCATTGCCGCTGAGGCTTAGCCGAAAACGATTTCGTCGTTCTCGACCTTGCCGGTGGCGGTGTCGCCCGGCATGAAATGACCCGACAGGATCAACTGCGCCAGCGGGTTTTCGATCCAGCGCTGGATCGCCCGTTTCAAAGGACGTGCGCCATACACCGGGTCGTAACCGACGGCGATCAGCTTGTCCATCGCCTCAGGGCTCAGTTCCAGCTTCAGCTCGCGCTCGGCCAGACGGCTGCGCAGGCGACCCAACTGGATCTCGGTAATCCCGGCGATCTGCTCCCGCGCCAGCGGCTCGAAGATCACCACCTCGTCGACCCGGTTGATGAACTCCGGACGGAAGTGCGACGTCAGCGCGTCCATCACGGCGGCCCGCTGCGCTTCACGATCACCGACCAGTTCCTGGATCTGCATCGACCCGAGGTTGGACGTCATCACGATTACCGTGTTGCGGAAGTCCACCGTACGCCCGTGACTGTCGGTCAGCCGGCCATCCTCAAGCACTTGCAGAAGGATGTTGAACACATCCGGGTGCGCCTTCTCGACTTCGTCAATGAGGATCACCGAGTACGGCTTGCGACGCACCGCTTCGGTCAGGTAGCCGCCCTCTTCGTAGCCGACGTAGCCTGGTGGCGCACCGATCAGACGAGCCACGGAATGTTTCTCCATGAACTCGGACATGTCGATCCGCACCATCGCCTCTTCGGTATCGAAGAGGAACTCGGCCAAGGCCTTGCACAGCTCGGTTTTACCGACACCGGTCGGGCCGAGGAACATGAACGAGCCGCTCGGCCGATTCGGGTCGGACAGCCCGGCGCGGGAACGCCGCACGGCGTTGGCCACAGCCACGACCGCTTCTTCCTGACCGATCACCCGTTTGTGCAACAGGCTCTCCATCTTCATCAGCTTGTCGCGCTCGCCTTCGAGCATTTTCGACACCGGGATGCCGGTCCACTTCGACACGACTTCGGCAATCTCTTCCTCAGTTACCTTGCTGCGCAGCAACTGGTTTTCGCTCTTGCCGTGCTGGTCGACCATCTGCAGGCTGCGTTCCAGATCGGGGATCACCCCGTACTGCAACTCGGCCATGCGGTTCAGGTCGCCTTTGCGGCGTGCGGCTTCCAGTTCCTGGCGCGACTGTTCGATCTTCTGCTGGATCTGCGCAGAACCCTGCACCTCGGCTTTTTCCGAGTTCCAGATTTCTTCCAGATCCGAGTACTCACGCTCGTGACGCTCGATTTCTTCCTGGAGTTTTTCCAGGCGTTTCTTCGCTGCGTCGTCGCTTTCTTTCTTCAGCGCCTGGGATTCCACCTTCAGCTGAATCAGGCGCCGCTCCAGACGATCGAGTACTTCCGGTTTGGAGTCGATCTCCATGCGGATACGGCTGGCTGCCTCATCGATCAAGTCGATGGCCTTGTCCGGCAACTGCCGATCCGTGATGTAGCGATGGCTGAGTTTCGCCGCGGCAATGATCGCGCCGTCGGTGATCGCCACCTTGTGGTGAACCTCGTAACGCTCTTTAAGGCCACGCAGAATGGCGATGGTGTCTTCTTCGCTCGGCTCGTCCACCAGGACTTTCTGGAAACGCCGCTCGAGCGCCGCATCCTTCTCTATATATTGGCGATACTCGTTGAGCGTGGTCGCGCCGACGCAGTGCAACTCGCCGCGAGCCAGCGCAGGCTTGAGCATGTTGCCTGCATCCATCGAGCCTTCGCCTTTACCGGCGCCGACCATCGTGTGCAGCTCGTCGATGAACAGAATGATCTGCCCTTCCTGCTTCGACAACTCGTTGAGCAACGATTTCAGGCGCTCTTCGAACTCGCCGCGATACTTGGCGCCGGCGATCAACGCGCCCATGTCCAGCGACAGCAGACGCTTGCCTTTGAGGCCGTCCGGCACTTCGCCGTTGATGATGCGCTGGGCCAGACCTTCGGCGATCGCGGTTTTACCCACGCCAGGCTCACCGATCAGCACAGGGTTGTTCTTGGTACGGCGTTGCAGAACCTGAATGGTGCGGCGGATCTCGTCGTCACGGCCGATCACCGGATCAAGCTTGCCGTCTTCGGCGCGCTTGGTCAGGTCGACGGTGTATTTGTCCAAGGCCTGACGCGATTCTTCGTGGTTGGCGTCATTTACCGCTTCGCCCCCACGCAGGTTGTTGATCGCGTTTTCCAGGGCTTTTTTGCTCACGCCTTGGCCGAGCAGCAACTTGCCGAGCTTGCTGTTCTCGTCCATCGCGGCGAGCAGCACCAGTTCGCTGGAGATGAACTGGTCGCCCTTCTGCTGAGCCAGGCGATCGGCCTGATTGAGCAGGCGCGCCAGATCCTGCGACATGTTGACGTCGCCGGTCGGGTTCTGGATTTTCGGTAATTGGTCGAGCTCTTTGGTCAGCTCTTTACGCAAGCTGTTGACGTCGAAGCCTACCTGCATCAGCAGCGGCTTGATCGAACCGCCCTGCTGTTCAAGCATGGCCTGCATCAAGTGCGCCGGCTCGATGGCCGGATGATCGTGGCCAACCGCCAACGACTGGGCGTCGGACAGGGCCAACTGTAATTTACTGGTTAAACGGTCAATACGCATGGGTCACCTTCCTTTTGAGCAGGCCGGACCTAAGAAACCATCCTGAATAAAGAAACCTGCCAGATACCGCTATAGATGCGGTCGATTCTGCAAGATTCAAGCGTCGGAGAGTTGATACAGGTCAGGCAAGTCTAGCGGGTGAGCCAGATCAAGGAAGCGAACCGACCGGTGCGCGACGCACGGCGGTAGGAGAAGAAGCGCGGATCGGTCACGGTGCAGAAACCGCCACCATAAACAGCGGTAACACCGCGTTCAGCCAGACGCAGGCGCGCCAGGTGATAGATGTCGGCCATGAACTTGCCGGGATTGTGGCTCGGCACGAAGGCTGTCGCCGCTTCCGGCAACTGTTTGACGAAGACTTCGCGTACTTCCGCGCCGACTTCAAATGCTTGCGGGCCAATCGCCGGGCCGAGCCAGACCAGAACGTCTTCAGGCGCAACATCGAGGCTGTCGAGGGTGGCTTCAAGCACACCCGCCGCCAGACCACGCCAACCGGCATGGGCCGCCGCTACACGGGTGCCCGCACGATTGCAGAACAACGCCGGCAGGCAATCCGCCGTCATCGCCGCGCAGGCAATACCCGGCGTTGCGGTCCAACTGGCATCTGCAGTCGCAACGATGCCCGGATCAGCATGGGCAACGGTGATCCCGTGCACTTGCTGCAACCAGGCAGGCTGTATGGAGAAGTGATCGGTCAGACGCCGACGGTTCTCGGCGACGGCTTCAGGACGATCATCGACGTGATCACCCAGATTCAGGCTGTCGAACGGCGCCTCGCTGACACCACCCTCGCGGGTGGTGACACAGGCCCTGACGCTGGCCGGCGCAGGCCAGTCCGGCGTCAGCCAGTTCATCCGACGAAGGCCTCGCGATCCTGCTTGAGCAGGGTCAGCAGCCAGACGAAATCCTCCGGCAGCGGCGATTCCCAGCTCATGCGCTCACCGCTCGTCGGATGATCGAGTTCCAGGAAGCGCGCGTGCAGGGCCTGACGCGGGAAGTGCTTGAGCGATTCAACCATGGTCGGGTTGGCCGCTGGCGGAATGCGGAAGCGCCCGCCGTACGCCGGATCGCCGACCAACGGGAAGTTGATGTGCGCCATGTGCACGCGGATCTGGTGGGTCCGACCGGTTTCCAGCTTCACCCGCACATGAGTGTGGGAACGGAAACGCTCGAGCACGCGGTAATGGCTGACGGCAGGCTTGCCGCCTTCCATCACTGCCATGCGCTGGCGTTGCTGGCCGTGACGACCGATCGGCGCATTGATCTTGCCACCGGCGGTGACCACGCCAATGACGATGCACTCGTAGATACGGCTGACGCTGCGGCTCTGCAATTGTGCGACCAGCTTGGTCTGCGCCTGAATGGTCTTGGCCACCACCATCAGACCGGTGGTGTCCTTGTCCAGACGATGCACGATACCGGCGCGCGGGACATTGATGATGTCCGGCACATGGTGCAACAAAGCGTTGAGCAGGGTGCCATCGGCATGGCCGGCAGCCGGGTGCACCACCAGGCCCGCAGGCTTGTTGATCACCAGGATGTCGTCGTCTTCATAGACGATGTCGAGCTCGATGTCCTGGGCGATCCATTCGCCCTGAGCTTCCTGCTCGGCAGTCAGCTCAAGGATGGCACCGCCATGCACAATGTCGCGCGGGCGGATCACCGCCCCGTCCACAGTCAGGCGACCTTCTTTGATCCAGGCGGAAAGGCGCGAGCGTGAGTGCTCAGCGAAGAGTTGGGCGGCGACTTGATCGAGGCGTTGGCCGCCCAATTCGGACGGCACCTCTGCGCGAAGTTCAATTTTATCGGACATGCTCGGACTGGGCGTCGGCACAGCCTTTGGTTTCGGCTGCGCGCTTGTGGTTAAATACGGCGTCTTTTGCCCCGAGGCTTTTCAACGGGGCGCTCATCATAACAGGACGGCCCCGCCCAAGACAGCGGCCGTCATAGGGACGCAAGCCGCCATGCAAGTGAAACACCTGCTGCTGATCGCCATCCTCGCATTGACCGCTGCTTGCTCATCGAAGGAAGTCGTAGACGAAAACCTCAGCGAAGCCGAGCTGTATCAGCAGGCTCAGACTGATCTGGACAACAACAGCTACACCAGCGCCACAGCCAAGCTGAAGGCTCTGGAGTCGCGTTATCCGTTCGGTCGCTACGCCGATCAGGCTCAGCTGGAGTTGATCTACGCCAACTACAAGAACGCCGAGCCGGAAGCTGCAAAGTCCGCCGCCGAGCGTTTCATTCGTTTGCATCCGCAGCATCCGAACGTGGATTACGCGTACTACCTCAAGGGTCTGACCTCGTTCGACCAGGACGTCGGCCTGCTGGCGCGCTTCCTGCCGCTGGACATGACCAAGCGTGACCCTGGCGCCGCCCGTGACTCGTACAACGAGTTCGCGCAGCTGACCAGCCGCTACCCGAACAGCCGCTACGCGCCGGACGCCAAGCAGCGCATGATCTATCTGCGCAACCTGCTGGCGGCCTACGAAATCCACGTTGCTGACTACTACCTGACCCGTCAGGCTTACGTAGCCGCTGCCAACCGTGGCAAGTATGTCGTGGAAAACTTCCAGGAAACCCCATCGGTCGGCGACGGCCTGGCGGTGATGACCGAGGCTTACCAGCGTCTGCATCTCGACGATCTGGCCGCCACCAGCCTGGAAACCCTGAAGCTCAACTACCCGGATCACCCGAGCCTGCAGGATGGCCAGTTCGTGCCACGCGTAGCCGAGGCCGACAACCGTTCGTTCCTGAGCAAGGCGACTCTGGGCCTGATCGAATCGCGTCCACCGCTGCCGCCGGGCGAAACCCGCGCCAACCAGGACGTGCAGAAGCAGTTCCAGGACGCGAAAGATGCGATTCCGAACGAGCTCAAGCCTAAAGACGAAAACGGCGACGTGATCGAAGAGCCAGAGCCGGAATCCAGCGACACCGATCGCTCGTGGTTCAGCTACATGACCTTCGGCGTGTTCGACTGAGCACACCGGCTGTACGAAAAAAGGGAGATCTGCGGATCTCCCTTTTTTATTGCCGCGCTTTAATAGGCTGTGCGCTGATCGGGTCCTTGGCTAAACTGCCGGATCATCAGTCGAAAAGCCGCTCATCATGCTTCGTTTATTGTTCTGGATTGTCCTGATCTTCGCCGCCATCTGGCTCTGGCGCAAATTCAAGGCCCCCGCCTCGTCCACCCGATCGCCGCGCGAACAGGATGCGCCGCCGATGGTGCGCTGCGCCCACTGCGGCGTGCACCTGCCGCGCGACCGCGCGCTGGGCAACCAGCAACTGTGGTATTGCAGCCAGGCTCATCTCGAGCAAGGCCCGGGCGCCAGTGGTCGCTGAGACCGACCAAAAACAGGCTCAGCGTCTGCTGCGCCTTTATCACCTGTACCGGTTAAGTGTCGGCATCACCCTGGTGCTGCTGATCTCCAGCAACATGGACAACAGCCTGCTGACGTCGGCCAACGACGATCTGCTGCGCGGCGGCAGCTGGCTGTACCTGATCATCAACATGCTGCTGGTGGTGTTCCTCGAAAACACCCGGCGCCCGGCGCAGTTGTTCTCCCTGGCGCTTGTCGATGTGCTGCTGTTGTGCGGCCTGTTCTACGCGGCCGGCGGCGTGGCCAGTGCGCTGGGCAATTTGCTGGTGGTCTCGGTGGCGATCAGCAACACCCTGCTGCGCCGACGCATCGGCCTGCTGATTGCCGCCATTGCGGCGATCGGCATTGTCGGCCTGAGCTTTCTGCTGGGGCTCAGCCGCCCTTTGAGCGCCAATGCCTACTTGCAAGCCGGCACCCTCGGCGCGCTGTGCTTTGCCGCCTCGCTGCTGGTACAAGGGTTGATTCGTCGCCTCGAAGTCAGCGAGACCCTGGCCGAACAGCGCGCCAGCGAGGTGGTCAGCCTGGAGGCGCTGAACGCGTTGATCCTGCAACGCATGCGCACGGGGATTCTGGTGCTCGACGAACTACGCCGGGTGCAACTGGCCAATCACAGTGCGCAGAGTCTGCTCGGCCATAGTCACCTGCAAGGTCATTTGATCGACGAATATTCGCCAGCACTGGTCGAGCGTCTGCAACTGTGGCGCAACAACCCGACCTTGCGCCCGCAGAGCCTGAAAATCCCCGGCAATGGCCTTGAGCTGCAACCCAGCTTCATCGCCCTTGAGCAGAGTCCGAACCAGCAGACGCTGGTGTTTCTCGAAGACCTGGCGCAAATCACCCAACAGGCGCAGCAACTCAAGCTCGCTGCGCTCGGGCGTTTGACCGCCGGCATCTCCCATGAAATTCGCAATCCACTGGGCGCGATCAGTCATGCCGCACAGCTGTTGGCCGAGTCCGAGGAACTCGATAGCGCAGATCGGCGTCTGACGCAGATTATTCAAGACCACTCCCAGCGCATGAACCGAGTCATCGAAAACGTCCTGCAACTGTCCCGCCGCCAGCAAAGCGCGCCGCAACGGCTGGACCTCAAGCCGTGGCTGGAAGACTTCGTCGGCGAAACCCGCGAGCAGGCCAACGAGCGCCAGCACATTCATCTGCGAATCAATTCCGGCGATTTCACCACGCTGATGGATCCCAACCAGCTGCGGCAGATTCTCGACAATCTGATACGCAACGCCTGGCGTCACAGTGCGCAACTGCACGAGCAGGCCGACGTCTGGCTGGCACTGTTTGTCGACCCCGAAAGCCAATTGGCAGTGCTCGAAGTGCAGGACAACGGCCCCGGCGTGTCGGCCGATGAACAGGCGCATCTGTTTGAGCCGTTCTTCACTACCAGCAGCCAGGGCACCGGCCTTGGCCTTTATCTGTCCCGTGAGCTGTGCGAAAGCAATCAGGCACGCCTAGACTTCAAATCACGCCAAGGCGGCGGCTGCTTTCGCATCACTTTTGCTCACGGACGGAAACAAAGTTGAATACAAGCCCACGGCAAAAAATTCTAATCGTCGACGACGAACCGGATATCCGCGAGCTCCTGGAAATCACCCTGGGACGGATGAAACTCGAGACCTTCAGCGCACGCAATCTGGGCGAAGCTCAGGCGCTGTTGCAGCGCGAGCACTTTGACCTGTGCCTGACCGACATGCGCCTGCCCGACGGCACCGGGCTGGAGCTGGTGCAACACATTCAGCAACGCGCTCCACACCTGCCGGTGGCGATGATCACGGCGTACGGAAGCCTGGAAACTGCGATCAATGCGCTGAAGGCCGGGGCGTTCGACTTCCTCACCAAACCGGTGGAACTGCCGCGCTTGCGCGAACTGGTCAGCTCGGCGCTGCGCCTGCCGACAGCGGGCGGCTTGAGCACGGCAATCGAGCGACGCTTGCTGGGCGACTCGCCGCCGATGGCCAATCTGCGCAGGCAGATCGACAAGCTCGCACGCAGTCAGGCGCCGGTGTACATCAGCGGTGAATCCGGCAGCGGCAAAGAACTGGTCGCACGCCTGATCCACGAACAAGGTCCGCGCGCCAGCCAGCCGTTTGTGCCGGTGAACTGCGGGGCGATTCCGTCAGAGCTGATGGAAAGCGAATTTTTCGGCCACCGCAAAGGCAGTTTCACTGGAGCCGTCGAAGACAAGCCGGGGCTGTTTCAAGCGGCCCATGGCGGCACCCTGTTTCTCGATGAAGTCGCCGACCTGCCACTGTCGATGCAGGTGAAGCTGCTGCGGGCGATTCAGGAAAAAGCCGTGCGCAGCGTCGGCGGCCAGCAGGAAACGGTGGTGGATGTGCGCATCCTTTGCGCCACCCACAAAGACCTTGAAGCCGAAGTTTCAGCCGAGCGTTTCCGCCAGGATCTGTATTACCGGCTCAACGTCATCGAACTGCGCGTACCGTCCCTGCGCGAACGCCGCGACGACATCGAGGCGCTTGCCATGCACGTGTTCAAGCGCCTGGCCAAAGACACCGGACAACCCGAAGCACGCCTGCATTCGCAAGCGCTGGAGGCGCTAAAGAACTATCGCTTCCCCGGCAATGTGCGCGAACTGGAGAACGTTCTCGAACGCGCGCACACCCTGTGTGAAAACCGCACGATCGAGGCGCAGGATCTGCGCTTGAGCGAAGGCAATTGCACGGCGGACGGGGCGATGGCCGATCTGACACAGATCGACAACCTCGAGGATTATCTGGAGAGCGTCGAGCGCAAACTGATTTTGCAGGCATTGGAGGAAACCCGCTGGAACCGCACGGCGGCGGCGCAGCGGTTGAGTCTTTCGTTCAGGTCGATGCGCTATCGACTGAAGAAGTTGGGCCTGGATTAAAGGCCCCTTCGCGAGCAGGCTCGCTCCCACATTTGGAATGAGTATTCCTGTGGGAGCGAGCCTGCTCGCGAAGGCGGTCTACCAGCCTCTGACTAAATACGGCCCTCAGGGGCATACGGCGCCGGATCAATAATCGGCGCCCGCCCCAGCATCACGTCGGCAAACAACTGACACGACGCCGGCGCCAGCACCAGCCCGTTGCGGTAATGCCCGCAGTTCAGCCACAACCCCTCGAACCCGGGCACCCGGCCAATAAACGGAATGCCTTCCGGCGACCCCGGCCGCAGCCCCGCCCAGTGTCCGACCACTTCGGCATCCGCCAGCGCCGGCAACAATTCGATCGCCGAGGCCTTGAGGCTTTGCAGCGCTATGTCGGTCGGGGTCTTGTCGTAACCTTCGTGCTCCAGCGTGCTGCCGATCAGAATGTGACCGTCGCGACGCGGGATCGCATAACGCCCTTTGGCCAGCACCATGCTCGGCAGGAAATCAGCCGCGCATTTGTAGAGAATCATCTGGCCTTTGACCGGCTCGACCGGCAGCGACAGGTTCAGCGTCTTGAGCAGATCACCGCTCCACGCCCCCGCTGTCAGCACAATCTGGTCGCCGTTGATCACGCCCGTCGGAGTCTGCACGCCGACCACGCGCTCGCCCTCGCGGACGAAGCCACTGACTTCGCATTGTTCATGAATCGTCACGTTCGGCAGCGCCAGCAGCGCGGCTTTCAGCGATTTGACCAGCCGTGGATTGCGCACGTTGGCGACATCGGCCATGTAGATCGCCCGGCTGAAACCGCTGCCGAGCACCGGCACCGCGTCATGCGCCGCCGAGATATCCACAGCCCGCAGCGGCCGGTTTTCCCGCTCGGCCCAGGCCAGCGCTTCGGCCTCATCGTCCAGATCGAGCCAATAAAGACCTGTGGTGTGTACCTCAGGATCAACCCCCGTGTCGGCAAACAAGCGCTCGCCGAGCTGTGGATAAAAATCCTGCGACCAATGCGCCAGCGCGGTGACTGCCGGACTGTAGCGCCACGGGTACAACGGCGAAACGATGCCGCCGCCAGCCCAGGATGACTCCCGGCCGACATTCGAGCGATCCAGCAGCACTACGCTGCGCACTTCGGAGGCAAGATTGTAGGCAGTGAGCAGGCCAATCACCCCGCCACCGACAATCACCACTTGCTGTTGCCTGGTCATGTTTGATCCAACCGTAAAAAAGACAGTGGGCGCAAAAGGCGCCCGAAAAAGAATGCGTCAGCGGCCCCAGCAATCCTTGGCGGTCACTCCGGTGGTCGCGTTGTTCATGCTTCGCACGCCAGTGTTGGTCAGGGTGAAATCCCCGCACTTGTCGGTCGCCATGGCCGAGCCGGTTTTACGCACCGCAGTCAGCACAAAGGTCTGGTCGGTCAGCGTCGGGGTGATGGTGTAGAAATCATTGCCCGTGCTCAGCCCGGTGACGCCGGTGTAGACATTGTTGCGGGTATAGAAGCGTTCGAGGGTCTGTGCCTGCTCCGAGAGCAGCGAGACTACTTCGGCGCGACGGCCCTTCTTCACGTATTCGTTGTAGCTGGGAATGCTGATGGTGAGGATGATCCCGATAATCGCGATGACGATCATGATCTCGATCAGGGTAAAGCCTCGGCTGGATCTGCGCATGCCTCAAATTCTCGCTTACTGGATTTGTCGCCACATGATACGACGGCTGCCGCCGCCACCCTTTTCCACAATGACCGTGACCGCGCCGCTGGTGTCAGTCGTGCCCTTGCGCTCGCCGTTAGCGGAGATGAAGTTCAGGGTCGGAATGCCGCCGGTAAAAATCACGCCGCTGGATATCGTATCGTTGCTGTCGACCAAACGGTCGCCGGTGGTGTCGATCACGGCGTAGTTGAGCATCTTACCGTTGAACGCATCGAGTTCGACCAGTCGGCCCGTACCAAAGCTCGAACACGGGTCGGTGGTATCGACGCTTGCGGTGGTAAAAACGACTCGCCCCAGCACGATGCTGGCCTGGTTGATCACTCGCTCGCCGGTCAGCACGTTGTTATACACCAGCGGCAGATACCAGCCTTTCTCTGCCGGATACGTCGTTTCATTCTGGCTGGTGGTCAGGAACTGCCCGGAACTTCCGGAGAACGAGCCGGTAATCGCCTGCGCTTGCAAACTGCTAACGGTGATTTGGCCGGCCCCACCCTCTGCATCCCAGATCGAATAGAACGCCTGCAGATCCTTGTTGCTCTTGTCGGCAGTCTCGTTGAACTTGCCGGTGCCAAAGAACACTTGCTTGCCGCCCTGCGGATTATCCGCCAGCAGCGGTTGCGCAGTAATCGGCTGCGTTGCCCCACCCGGGGCTGTAAACAAAGGCTTGCCGGCAAACGCCACGCCCCAGCTTTCTGCCCCGGGTGCGCTCAAGTCGAATTTCCACATACGCCCCTTCAGGTCACCAGCGTAGGCAGCCTGCACCACGTTCGAGGAATTGACCCTGAGTTTTACCGAAGACAGACCGTTGCTGGTTTCCGTGCTGTCGATGACGATTTTCCTGATCAGCGAACCATCCATTGCATCCAGTACATACAAAGCCGCAACCCCCGAATTGCTGCCGTAGCCGTTGGCGATGAATGTCGCCCAGCGACCATTGGCCAAGCGTGCCACTTCCGGACGGGCGTAGGCGTAACCCAGATCATTGAAAGCATTCGACGCATTGGCCGTGGCCGGCGCACTGACTTCCCACAGTGCCTTGATCACGTTACCTGCCGAGGCATCGAACAGCTGCAACCCATAGAAGGTTTTGCCACCCGCCCCCGTTCCGCCAATGGCCAGGGTTTTCCAGGTAGTGCCGGCCTGCGCATCGAACACGCCGACCTGACCGTCCACGAGAAACTTGTGGCTGACGCCGTTGACGTAGTTGGTATCCGCAATCAGCCGCAACGAAGGCAGCACGCTGGAGGGCATGTAGGCATAACGGCGAGTGCCGTTCGCCGAATTGATCACGTTGACGAAACCGTCGTTGGCGTTCACCACCAGGCTGGTATTCATGTTCGCAGCCTTGGTGGTCAGGTAGTTGGTGTAACTGCTGTCACCCGTCAGATCGGATGCGGTCTTGTCCGAAGGCGACGCGAGTACCAGCGGCGAATTGATGATGTCGCCGAGCAGCGCAGTGCGCACTTTGAGCCCGGCCTTGTTGGTCCCCTTGCTCCACTCCACCAGATCATTGCCGTTGATTCCGGTAGGCAATCCCTGATTCAGCGTAGTCTGCTGTGTCGGGGAAAAGTTGAGGAGTGCCAGGGCAATTGGCGTATTGCTCGCGGTGTTCCATGACTGAAAAGTCGGCGCGGTGGCAGAGGGCACGATAGTGGTGTCGGTCGACCATTGCGCCGCCGAGGTATTCACCGTGCCTGTCGAGGTAAAGCCGAACGACCTGATCGTGCCGCGCCAATCCTTGGGATCGTAAGTGGTCTGGTAAAAACTGCTGCCACTGGTCAAGGTGCTGCTGCTGGCGACGCCGGCTCCACCGGAGCCGGCCTTGGAAGTGATATCGCTCAGTGCTGACGATAACGCCGCATTGAGCCCGGAGCTGTCAGTCGCCTGGTAATACCTGCCCTGCCCGTAACTGGCGGCGTCGGACAACATGTCATTATCCGCAGCGAAGCCAACCGTATAGGTGTTCATGTACTGCCTGGGAAAATCCACTGCGTTCCAGCTTTTGCCGGCGGCGTCGGTGCCGGTCGAGCGCATGTCGATGTCGAAGGCGAATTTGGCAATGTCATCCAGATACAGCGTGTCACCTTCGCCGTCACCGTTGAGGTTGTCGCCATCGTTATTCACGCCATCCCAGTTCGGTAAGCGACTGCCTCCCAGCGGATCGTTGGTCGGGAAGGTACGGTCATAGGTCGGCAAGCCATCGGTAATCACCACGCCGTAGTTTTTCTGGCAGCGATATTGAATCGGGCTGCTATAGGTCGCCGGCGTGCCGTTGTAGTAAGGCGCCAGACCACGCATGTAGCGGGTGACTTCGTAATAGCTCTCGGCCAATGGCGTGTTGGCCACGGCGTTCAAGCCGTTGATCGATGAGATCAGCGCGTTGTAGTTGGTGTCTGCCTGGGCTTGGGTGACGTTGCCCGCGACGGGTGACAAATCGGTGATTGAGCGAGCGATGAAACCGCCGTTGCCCGGGTTGCTGCTGGTCGCCGGATTGAATGTCGACAGGCCCATGCGCAAGGTGCGGTTGCTGCTCACCAGTGCGGTGGAAACGTTGCGCGCCACGTTCATCCGGTAATCGTTGGGAATCGCCCCCGTGGTGAAGTCGCGGGTGCCGGTGCTGTTGGCGAGGCTGACTATGTAGGAAATGTAATCGGCGGAATACCGAGTGTTCTCGTTGCCTACCGGGTCTGGGAGCTTGAGGCACAACGGCGCCACGCTGTTGTTGTAGAACGCATAGGCGCCTCCCGAGCACCCGGAAGTCGGCAGGCTCGATAGAAACACCGTGTCGCCGGTAATCTGCGGCGCATTGAGTGCAGAGCACAAGCCGAGGAAGGCATTGCACTGCCGGGCGGGAGTGCGGTTGACGTTCGGGTCGAATCCGGCGGCGTAGATGATGCTGTTCATACTCCCCGAGTCGTCGATCAGCAGCATCACGTTCGGCGCCACCGCAGCCGCGCTCAGCAATGGCGAATCGGAAGGCGTGAAAGCCCAGGCCGGTGCCGCCAGGTAACAACTCAGCAGCATGCCGATCAGCAGCGACACGCCGCGCTCAATACTTCGCATAGACACTCTCCACCACGCTACGCGAATTGCCGGCGATGCCGACCGCAGTGACTCGATACAACGTCGCCGAAGTGTTACTCGGCACGTTCACCGCCGTCAGGGTCGTGCCGATGTTCTGCACGCCATAAAAGCCATTACCGGCGGCGATCCAGGTCACCCCGGAGGTCGAATTGAAACCTGCCGAGCTGACCACTGACGACTCCGCTGGCGGCAGGCATTGACTCGTGCCGCTGCACACCGCCAATGAGTAGCTGTCCAGTTGTACTGCACTTTCGCCGACACGCAATGCCGCTTCGGCCGCCTGAAACGATTGATTGCGCAAGCTGACGCTGCCGGCCATTTTCTCTTGCAGGTTGGCGCTCTGCATCGAGGACAAACCGATCAATGTGAGCAACAGCAGAAACACCAGACTGACCAACAAGACCATGCCGCGCTGGGCCTGACGTTGTTGCAAGGAAATCCTCATCGCCGCCCCCTCATGGCAAGCGGTTGCGCAATGCCGCAACCACGTTGAAGGTTTGATTGCGCACCCGATTGTTCGGGTCGGTGAGGGTCAGGCTCAGGCGCACGCTGCGGATGCGCGCGGGATCGCCAGGGTTGCTGCTGTAGGTCGAGGCTGCGACGTCGGTCGCCGAACTGGCCAGACCGAATGTGACGTTGAAGGCGCTGACATTGTTGACCAGCACTTGCTGCACCGGATTGCCGCTGCCAGTGCCCATGAGGATCTGGTTATTGCTGAAGCTGTAGATCAGGCGCCGGATCGGGAACGCAATCTGCCCCGTGGTCGGGCTGCGCAATCCGCTGTAGGCGACCGCGCTGTTGCGACAATCGGAAATCACCGTCCAGGTCGGCGTTCCCCCGCCGCTGCCGACATCGGCGGTGACCATGGTCAGCTTGAGACTGGCGTTATCCCAGCTGATCGGGATGAGTTGCGCAGTGTTGAAATCCCCTGCAGAACTGGAGTCGACGATGGTGCCGAGACAACCGAACATGCCGACCATGCGGATTTCCTGAATCATTTTGCTGAGGACGAAGCGCGCATCTTCCTGCATCGCTGCGGCGCTGTTCTGGCTGACGTAGGTGTTTTTCGCGGCGATGAAAATCTGCACCACACCGAGTACAACGATCAAACCCAAAGCCAGAGCAATCAGCAACTCGATCAGACCGAAACCACGGTTGGAACGCGTCATGGTGTGGCCACCGGATCGACCGCCGCCCGGCTGGTCAGGACGAAACTGCGCTGGGCACTTGCAGCGTTCGCCGCGCGCGCGTCGCTCCAGGTAATGGTGATTGTGTAGACCCGTTGATTGAGGGTGATGCTGCCTGTCGCGGTCGGGCCGCCGAAGTTGGCGATGTTGGTGGTGAAGTCGTAGAGGTCCTGGTCCCGCGCATTACTGAGATTGCCCGAGGTCGGTGGCGTGACGGTGTAGTTGGCGCCGGAATTGGCGCGGATGCGATCCATCATGTCATAGGCGATGAAGCTGGCCTGACTGGTCATCCGCGAACTGTCGGTGTACTTCAGCGCATTGAGCTGCACCGCCGCTGCGCCCAACAGCCCGACGGTCAGAATCAGCAGCGCGACCAGCACTTCGATCAGCGTCATGCCCTCCTGTGCGTTTTTGCTCCCTGCCCTCATCCGCAATTTCCACCCAGTTGAATGCGTCCGTTCAAACACACGTTCAGCGTCCTGCTTTGCGTGCCCAGCGTGTAACCGATGACCACCGCCGTCGACGGTGCCGCCAGACCGCCGAGGTTGTTGAAATCCAGTGCGGTCACTCCTGAGGGTAGTGTCAGAATCGCGCCGCTGCTCATCGCTGGAACAACCCGCAACACATTGGCCGGATTGCCAGTGCTGTCGTAGACCGCCAGCTCACCGGTCCAGACACTGCCGCCAGCGGTCGGACGCAATCGCGTGGTCACGCCGCGATTGATCGCTTCGAGGCGAGCGAAATTGATCGCGCGCTGCAAGTCGCCGACTTCGGTATCCGCCTTGCTGCTCTGGATCGTACGGGTAAAGGCCGGCACCGCCAGCGTGATCAGTATCAGGAACACCGCAATGGCGACCAGCAACTCGACCAGCGTGAAACCTTTTGTACGAAGATCCATCGGTGCCCTCCGTTGCCGTCGGCTATACCTGCTTCTACACGCTAGAACATTCGCTCGGCACCCGCCGACTGATTTGCTCTGTGCGGCGCACGGATTGCGCTGCTCATACCATTCCACGGAGGGATTTTTCATGCCGCAACACGGTTTCAGCCTGATTGAACTGCTTATGGGACTGGCGATTGGCGCAATTGTTCTGCTGCTGGTCAGCCCGGCGTTCGCCACGCTCAAGCAAGCGACTCAACGCGATCACGCCGCGCAGTCGCTGCTCGAAGGCATCCGCCACGCTCGCACACTGGCGATCACGCACAATCAGAGCGTGGTGATCCATGGCATCGACGGCGACTGGAGTCAGGGTTGGCGGATCATTCTGGATCGAAGCGGCAAGGGGCCGGAGGACAGCAGCAATCCGCTGCTGGTTGAACGCGCCAGTGAGGCGAAGGTGCCGATTGTCGGCAACTGGTGGGTGAGCCGCTATGTGCGGTTCAGTCATTTGGGGCAGCCGCTGATGCCGGGGCGGCGATTTCAGGCGGGGACGATACACGTCTGCTCGCCGCGCGAACCGGTCAGCCAGCGGCAGATCGTGCTGGCGGCGACCGGTCGCGTGCGCCTGAACAGTCAGGAAACCGAGCAGGCGCTGTGCGACAAAAGCAGAAGCGTCAGATCGAACGGACGCGCAGCTCTTTCGGCATCGAGAACGTGATGTTCTCCTCACGGCCAGCCAGCTCGTCGGCACCAGTCGCGCCCCAGGCCTGCAATTGCTGAATCACGCCCCGGACCAGCACTTCCGGCGCCGAGGCGCCAGCGGTAATGCCGATGCGCTCGACGCCGTCGAACCAGCTCTGTTGCAGGTCCTCGGCACCGTCGATCAGGTACGCCGGGGTCGCCATGCGCTCAGCCAGTTCACGCAGACGGTTGGAGTTGGAGCTGTTCGGGCTGCCCACCACCAGTACCACGTCGCACTCGTCGGCCAGCTGCTTGACGGCGTCCTGGCGGTTTTGGGTGGCGTAGCAGATGTCGTCCTTGCGCGGACCACCAATGGCCGGGAAGCGCGTGCGCAGGGCATCGATAACGCGGCTGGTGTCGTCCATCGACAACGTGGTCTGGGTGACGAAGGCGAGTCTTTCCGGATCGCGCACCTGCAATTCGGCCACGTCCTTCTCGTCTTCGACAAGGTAGATAGCGCCGCCATTGCTCGCATCGTACTGGCCCATGGTGCCTTCGACTTCCGGGTGACCGGCGTGGCCGATCAGGATGCACTCGCGACCGTCGCGGCTGTATTTGGCGACTTCGATGTGCACCTTGGTGACCAGCGGGCAGGTTGCATCGAAAACCTTCAGGCCACGACCGGCGGCTTCGTTGCGTACGGCTTGCGAAACACCGTGGGCGCTGAAGATGACGATCACGTCATCGGGTACCTGATCGAGCTCTTCGACGAAAATCGCGCCACGGCTGCGCAGGTCTTCGACGACAAACTTGTTGTGCACCACTTCGTGACGCACATAGATCGGCGGCCCGAAGACTTCCAGGGCGCGGTTGACGATTTCGATCGCCCGGTCCACACCGGCGCAGAAGCCACGGGGGTTGGCGAGTTTGATTTGCATGCTGTGCCTCGTGTCTTGCGCGCGAAAACAATGGAAAACAGACTGTGGGAGCGAGCCTGCTCGCGAAGGGGCCATCACCTGCAACATTTCTGTTGGTTGACACACCGCTTTCGCGAGCAGGCTCGCTCCCACATTTGACCTTATACAGTCAGTTATAGCGCTTTGACGGAAATGATTTCCACATCAAAGGTCAGCGTCTTGCCGGCCAGCGGGTGGTTGAAGTCGACGGTCACTTGTGTGTCATCGAATTCCTTCACCACACCTGGCAATTCAGTATTGGCCGCATCGTTGAAGATCACCAGCAGACCCGGCGACAACTCCATGTCGGTGAACTGCGAACGCGGGATGGTCTGCACGTTCTGCGGGTTCGGCTGACCGAAAGCGTTTTCCGGCTCGACGGTCAGGGTGCGCTTGTCGCCGGCCTTGAAGCCGAACAGTGCGGCTTCGAAACCCGGCAGCAAGTTGCCGTCGCCGACCTTGAAGGTCGCCGGCGCCTTGTCGAAGGTACTGTCGACGGTGTCACCGTTTTCCAGGCGCAAGGCAAAGTGCAGCGTAACTTCGGTGTTCTGGCCGATGCGTTGCTCAGTCGATAGCGGTTCAGTCATGAGCAGCCTCTTCGGTTTTCTTCGATTTGAACATGTCCAGTGCCAGCATGATCGCGCCAACGGTAATCGCGCTGTCGGCAATGTTGAACGCGGGGAAATACCAGCGGTTCTGCCAGTGCACCAGGATGAAGTCGATCACATGGCCCAGGGCAACGCGGTCATACAGGTTGCCCAGCGCGCCACCCAGCACCAGCGCCAGGGCGACGGCCAGCCAGGTGTCGTTGCGACCCAAACGCTTGAGCCAGACCACCAGCACCGCACTGACCACAATCGCGATCAGCGCAAACAGCCAGCGCTGCCAGCCGGAGCTGTCGGCGAGGAAGCTGAAGGCAGCGCCGGTGTTGTAGGCCAGCGTCCAGCTGAACAGATCGGGAATGATCACGATCTGCTGGAACATTTCGAGCTTGCTTTCGAAGTAGTACTTGCTGGCCTGGTCAATGACCAGAACCAGCAAGCTCAACCACAGCCAGCTCAGCCGTCCGAAACGGCCAATGGCATCAGGCATAGTGACGAACCTCGCCAGCGCCGCTGATGTTGTCGACGCAACGCCCGCAGATTTCCGGATGTTCCGGGTTCACGCCGACGTCTTCACGGCAATGCCAGCAACGTGCGCATTTCGGGAACGCCGACTTGACGATCTTCAGTTTCAGACCGCTGACTTCGGTAGCCACTGCATCGGCCGGAGCCTGCACGAATGGTGCGACGCTGGCAGTCGAGGTGATCAGGACAAAGCGCAATTCGTTGCTCAGCTTGGCCAGATCGGCGCTCAGCGCCTCTTCGGCAAACAGCGTCACTTCGGCCTGCAGGTTGCCACCGACGGCTTTCGCCGCGCGCTGGATTTCCATCTCTTTGTTGACCGCAACCTTCACTTCCATGATGCGATCCCAGTAGGCGCGACCCAGCTCGAAGCCTTCCGGCAGCTCGGTCAGGCCTTCGTACCAGGTGTTGAGCATGACCGACTCGTTACGCTCGCCCGGCAGGTATTGCCACAGTTCGTCAGCAGTGAAGGCGAGGATCGGCGCGATCCAGCGCACCAGCGCTTCGGAGATGTGGAACAGCGCGGTCTGGCACGAGCGACGGGCCTTGCTGTCGGCGCCGGTGGTGTACTGGCGGTCCTTGATGATGTCGAGGTAGAAACCACCCAGCTCCTGCACGCAGAAGTTGTGGATCTTCGAGTACACATTCCAGAAACGGTATTCGCCGTAGTGCTCTTGCAACTCGCGTTGCAGCAGCAGCGTGCGATCCACCGCCCAGCGATCCAGCGCCAGCATGTCTTCAGCCGGCAGCAGGTCGGTGGCCGGGTTGAAACCGGTCAGGTTGGAAAGCAGGAAGCGCGCGGTGTTACGGATACGACGGTAGGCATCGGCGCTGCGCTGCAGGATCTGCTCGGACACCGCCATTTCGCCGGAGTAGTCGGTCGAAGCGACCCACAGACGCATGATGTCGGCGCCCAGGGTGTCGTTGACCTTCTGCGGCGCGATCACGTTGCCCAGCGACTTGGACATCTTGCGCCCGGACTCGTCGACGGTGAAACCGTGAGTCAGCAGTTCGCGATATGGCGCGTGGTTGTCGATGGCGCAACCGGTCAGCAACGAGGAGTGGAACCAGCCACGGTGCTGGTCGGAACCTTCCAGGTACAGGTCGGCGCGCGGGCCGCTCTCGTGGCCCATCGGGTGCGAACCGCGCAGAACGTGCCAGTGCGTGGTGCCCGAGTCGAACCAGACGTCGAGGGTGTCGCTGATCTTGTCGTACTGCGGCGCTTCATCACCGAGCAGTTCGGCAGCGTCGAGTTTGAACCAGGCTTCGATACCTTCGACTTCAACGCGTTTGGCGACTTCCTCCATCAGCTCGACGGTACGCGGGTGCAGCTCGCCGCTTTCCTTGTTGAGGAAGAACGGGATCGGCACGCCCCAGTTGCGCTGACGCGAGATGCACCAGTCCGGACGATTGGCGATCATCGAGTGCAGACGCGCCTGGCCCCAGGCCGGAACGAACTTGGTGTCCTCGATGGCTTTGAGCGAGCGCACGCGCAGGGTGTCGCCGCTGGTTGGCTCCTTGTCCATGCCGATGAACCACTGCGCGGTGGCGCGGTAGATCAGCGGGGTCTTGTGGCGCCAGCAGTGCATGTAGCTGTGTTCGATGACGGTGGTGTGCATCAGCGCACCGACTTCGGTCAGTTTTTCCACGATGGCCGGGTTGGCCTTCCAGATGAACTGGCCGCCGAAGAATTCCAGCGACGGCACGTACACGCCGTTGCTCTGCACCGGGTTGAGGATGTCGTCATTGACCATGCCGTATTTCTTGCAGGTCACGAAGTCGTCCACACCGTAGGCCGGGGCGGAGTGAACCACGCCGGTGCCAGCGCCCAGTTCGACGTAGTCAGCCAGGTACACCGGCGACAGACGATCATAGAACGGGTGACGGAAGTTGATCAGCTCAAGTTCTTTACCGGTGGTGGTGGCGATGACCGAACCTTCCACGCCGTAGCGCGCCAGGCAGGCTTCGACCAGCTCTTCAGCCAGCACCAGCAGCTTGTCGCCGATATCGACCAGGGCATAGTTGAATTCCGGGTGCACGTTCAGCGCCTGGTTGGCCGGGATGGTCCACGGGGTGGTGGTCCAGATCACGATCGCAGCAGGTTTGCTCAGCGAGGCCAGACCGAACGCGGCAGCCAGTTTGGCTTCATCAGCGATCGGGAACGCAACGTCGATGGTCGAGGACTTCTTGTTCTCGTACTCGACTTCCGCTTCAGCCAGAGCCGAACCGCAATCGAAGCACCAGTTCACCGGCTTGAGGCCCTTGAAGACAAAGCCACCCTTGACGATTTCGGCGAGGGCGCGGATTTCACCGGCCTCGTTCGTAAAGTTCATGGTCTTGTACGGGTTGGCGAAGTCGCCCAGCACGCCGAGACGGATGAACTCGGACTTCTGCCCTTCGATCTGCTCGGTGGCGTAGGCACGGCACAGCTCGCGGGTCTTATCCGCGCCGAGGTTCTTGCCGTGGGTCACTTCAACCTTGTGCTCGATCGGCAGGCCATGGCAATCCCAGCCCGGGACATACGGCGCGTCGAAACCCGACAGGGTTTTCGAGCGGATGATCATGTCCTTGAGAATCTTGTTCAGTGCGTGACCGATGTGGATCGTGCCGTTGGCGTACGGAGGGCCGTCGTGCAGGACGAACTTCGGACGATCCTTGCCAATCTCGCGCAACTTTCCGTACAGGCCAATACTGTCCCAGCGCTGCAGGATCTGCGGTTCGCGCTGTGGCAGGCCGGCCTTCATTGGGAAGGCGGTGTCCGGAAGGTTTAGCGTGGCTTTATAGTCGGTCATTTAAGGCTCTTCATTAGCGATGGGCGCTAGGTGCGGCTAGTGCACGGGCGGTGGCGACATCCGCATTGATCGCCGTTTTCAATGCCTCCAGAGAGGCGAAGCGCTGCTCTTCACGCAGCTTTTGGTGGAAAACCACCGTCAAACGCCGGTCATACAGATCGCCGGCAAAATCTAACAGATGGACCTCGAGGTGGGCTTTGCCATCTCCTTGCACCGTGGGGCGCACGCCGATATTGGCGACGCCGGGCCAGGTCTTGCCGTCGATGTCGACATTCACCAGATACACCCCGGTAAACGGCACGCGACGACGCTTGAGTTGAATGTTGGCAGTGGGCGTGCCCAGTTGCCGGGCCAGTTTCTGACCATGCAGCACGCGACCGGCGATGCGGTACGGACGGCCGAGCAAGCGTTCGGCCAAGGCAAAATCGGCCGCAGCCAAGGCGTTGCGCACCTGCGTGCTGCTGACGCGAATGCCGTCCAGCTCGACGGTTTGCGCCGCTTCGACGGTGAAACCGTGAACCTGCCCGGCCTGCATCAGAAAATCGAAATCGCCGAGGCGGTCGCAACCGAAACGGAAATCATCACCGACCTCCAGATGCTGCACGCCAAGGCCATCGACCAGAATGGTATCGACGAACTCACTGGCGCTGAGCTTGCTCAGCCGCTGGTTGAACGCCAGGCACAGCACCCGGTCGACGCCTTCAGCGGCCAGTAACTGCAGTTTGTCGCGCAACCGCGCCAGACGTGCCGGTGCGGTGTCGGGAGCAAAGAACTCCCGTGGCTGCGGCTCGAAAATCACCACGCAGCTGGGTACGCCCAACTCGAGCGCACGCTCACGCAGCCGGGCCAGGATAGCCTGGTGACCACGGTGAACACCGTCAAAGTTGCCAATAGTGGCGACGCAGCCCCGATGCTGGGGGCGCAAGTTGTGGAGGCCTCGAACCAGCTGCATAACGCGCTTCTTGCTCATAAAGTGGTCGATTATAACCACACCCGACGGCCGACGACAGGCAACACCGTAACGCAAAGTGAACGAGCCGACAAAACCGCCGGCCCATGCCTGCTCATGAAGGCTGAAACCTCAGCTCAAGGCCTTGCGATTGAAGTCGCGCAGACGGAAACCCAGCAGCAGCAACATACCGAAATACGCCACCACACCGGCCACCACCAGCGCGCCCAGGCGCAGGAAGCGCTCGAGCATATGCCCCTCATCCCACGCGGGCATGAAATGCATGCCGGCCAGCAACACCGCCGACATCACGGTCACTGCAACGACCAGCTTGAAGCCGAATTTGCCCCAGCCGGGCTGCGGTTGATACATCTTCTGCTTGCGCAGTTGATAGAACAGCAGCCCGGCGTTCAGGCAAGCACCGGCACTGATCGCTAAGGCAAGGCCGGCGTGGGCCAGTGGGCCGATCAACGCCAGGTTGAACAACTGCGTGCAGACCAGCGTAAAAATTGCAATTTTCACCGGGGTGCGAATGTTCTGTTGCGCATAAAAGCCCGGCGCCAGCACTTTGATCACGATAATCCCGAGCAGGCCGACCGAATAGGCAATCAGCGCACGCTGGGTCATCTCGGCATCGAAGCCGCTGAACTGGCCATACTGGAACAACGAAACGGTCAGCGGTTCGGCAAGAATCCCCAATGCGAGCGCACACGGCAGCACCAGCACAAAGCACAGGCGCAGGCCCCAGTCGAGGATCCGTGAGTATTCGTGGCGATCCTTGCTGGCGTAGGTCTTGGCCAGTGTCGGCAGCAGAATCGTGCCGAGCGCCACACCCAGCACACCCGACGGCAATTCCATCAAACGGTCGGCGTAATACATCCACGACACCGAACCTGCGACCAGAAACGAGGCGAAAATGGTGTTGATGATCAATGAAATCTGACTCACCGAAACACCGAGAATCGCCGGCAGCATCTGCTTCATCACCCGCCACACGCCGCTGTCGCGCAGGTTCAGGCGTGGCAGCACGAGCATGCCGATCTTTTTCAGGTGCGGCAGCTGATACAGCAATTGCGCCAGACCGCCGACCAGCACCGCCCAGCCAAGGGCCATGACCGGTGGATCGAAGTACGGCGTGAGGAACAGCGAAAACACGATCATGCTGACGTTGAGCAGAGTCGGCACGAAGGCCGGCACCGAGAAGCGGTTCCAGGTGTTGAGGATCGCGCCGGCCAGCGACGACAGTGAGATCAGCAATATATAAGGAAAGGTCACCCGCAACAGATCGGAGGTGAGCTGGAATTTCTCCGGGGTATCGGTAAAACCGGGGGCCGTGGCCCAGATCACCCAAGGCGCGGCGATCATGCCCAGCGCCGTTACAACCGCCAACACCAGCGTCAGCAGGCCCGACACATAGGCGATAAAGGTGCGCGTCGCCTCTTCGCCCTGCTGGCTTTTATATTCGGCAAGGATCGGCACGAACGCCTGGGAAAACGCCCCCTCGGCGAAAATGCGCCGCAGCAGGTTGGGCAGTTTGAACGCAATAAAGAAGGCATCCGTGGCCATCCCGGCGCCGAATGTCCGCGCGATCAGCGTGTCACGAACAAAACCCAGAATCCGGGAAAGCATCGTGATAGAGCTGACGGCGGCCAACGATTTGAGCAGATTCATTGAGAGAGTTTGTGCCTGTCGATAAACAGCAGGCGAACAATGCGCCTACTTGTGCGATACTCCGCGCCGCAACAGCACAGAGCCAAAGCTCGCGAGTTTACAGGTCAAGCGCCGGAAATAAATATCCCGCCTCTTTATACCTACCACTTAGCGGAACGATTCAAGTGCCCTTGACAAGACAAGTCTTCATCGGCATGATTCGCGGCCTATTTTGTTTGCTATTTCCTAAAAAGTCTTTCGAGGAGCTCGACGGTGGCCAACTCACCTTCCGCCAAAAAACGTGCAAAACAGGCTGAGAAGCGTCGCAGCCACAACGCCAGCCTGCGTTCCATGGTTCGTACCTACATCAAGAATGTAGTTAAGGCCATCGACGCAAAAGACGCTGAAAAAGCTCAAGCTGCATACGTTCTGGCTGTGCCAGTTATCGACCGTATGGCCGATAAAGGCATCATCCACAAGAACAAGGCTGCTCGTCATAAGAGCCGTCTGAATGGCCACGTCAAAGCGCTGAAAGAAGCCGCTTAATCGACGTAGTCATTAAAAAACCGACCTCAGGGTCGGTTTTTTATTGCCTGTGATTTAACAAGCAACAGGCAAAAAAATGTGGGAGCGAGCCTGCTCGCGAATGCGATCTGTCAGTTGATATTTCTATCGACCGACATGACCTCTTCGCGAGCAGGCTCGCCCCCACAGTTCGGATTGGTGACGCTTATTGCTGGACCGGCACCCACGGCAGGATCGGGATGGCAGTCACGGCATTCTGCGGGCTACCCTCGATCAAGCGATCGCTGTAGACGAGGTACACCAGCGTGTTGCGTTTCTTGTCGAGGAAACGCACCACCTGCATGGTCTTGAACACCAGCGAGGTGCGCTCCTTGAACACCTCGTCGCCGTCCTTCAGCTCGCCCTTGAACTTGATCGGTCCGACCTGGCGACAAGCGATCGAGGCTTCGGCGCGATCCTCGGCCAGACCGAGACCACCCTTCACCCCACCGGTCTTGGCGCGTGACAGGTAGCAGGTCACGCCTTCGACTTTCGGATCGTCGAACGCCTCGACCACGATCCGGTCATTCGGCCCGACAAACTTGAACACGGTCGACACCTGACCGATCTCTTCGGCCGAAACCAGCAATGGCATCGCCATCAGCAGGCCCAACAATCCTTTCGCTACACGCATCGAATTTTCCTTAGACCAGAATCAGGTTGTCACGGTGAACCAGTTCCGGCTCCGCCATGTAACCGAGCAAACCGACAATCGCATCCGACGACTGACCGATGATTTTTTGCGCTTCCAGGGCGCTGTAATTGGCCAGACCACGAGCAATCTCGCGACCATCCGGCGCCACACAGACGACCATCTCACCGCGACGGAAACTGCCCTGAACCAGTTTCACCCCCACCGGCAGCAGACTTTTGTTGCCCTTGGACAACGCCGACACCGCCCCCTCATCCAGCACCAGGGTGCCACGGGTTTGCAAATGACCGGCCAGCCACTGCTTGCGCGCCGCGAGCATGCCGCGCTCAGGCGACAGCAGCGTGCCAATGCGCTCGCCCACCTTCAGGCGATCGAGCACGCGCTCAAGCCGCCCACCGACAATGATGGTGTGCGCACCGGAACGCGCTGCCAGTCGCGCCGCGCGCAGCTTGGTCTGCATGCCGCCACGCCCCAACGCACCGCCGGTACCGCCGGCGACCGCATCCAGCGTCGGATCATCGGCGCGCGCTTCATAAATCAGCTGCGCTTCGGGATTGTTGCGCGGATCGGCGTCGAACATGCCGTCGCGATCGGTAAGGATCACCAGCAGATCGGCCTCGACCAGATTGGCCACCAGCGCCGCCAGCGTGTCGTTGTCGCCGAAACGGATTTCGTCAGTGACCACAGTGTCGTTTTCGTTGATCACCGGAATGACTTTCAGCTCGACCAGCGCACGCAAGGTACTGCGGGCGTTCAGGTAGCGCTTGCGGTCGGAGAGGTCGTCGTGGGTCAGGAGAATCTGCGCAGTGTGCCGGCCATGCTCGGCGAAGCTCGACTCCCACGCCTGCACCAGCCCCATCTGACCGATTGCAGCGGCCGCCTGCAGCTCGTGCATGGCACTGGGTCGCGCAGTCCAGCCCAAGCGGCTCATGCCGGCCGCTACCGCCCCGGAGGACACCAGCACCAGCTCGACGCCCGCTTCATGCAGCGCCACCATCTGCTCGACCCAGACACTCATTGCCGCGCGATCCAGCCCCTTGCCGTCAGCTGTCAGCAAAGCGCTGCCGATCTTCACGACCCAACGCTGCGCACCTGTCACCTTGCTCCGCATCATCTTCAACCTTAGCTTGAGGGCAGCGCGACCTGGCACTGCCCGTGACGTTAATCGTGGCGATTGCTGACCAACGATCGATTTCCGGATACTAAAACGCCGCTCGATTGAGCGGCGTTCAAGTTTATCGCAACGGATCAGTCACGCACGTAAATGATTTCCGGACCGTCTTCGTCATCCACATCTTCTTCATCCCAGTCATCGTCGCCGATGTCATGGACCGACTTCACGCCGCTGCGACGCAGGGCACGCTTGTCGTCCAGCGCCTGCAACTGCGCACGGGCTTCGTCTTCGATACGCTGGTCGAGATCGGCCAGTTCTTCCTTGTACGCAGGATCTGCGGCGAGGCGATCGGCACGGTCTTCCATGTAACGCATGATGTCGTGGCACAGACGCTCAGTACCGATCTTGGCGATGGCCGAGATCACGTACACCGGACCAGTCCATTCCAGGCGATCGACGATTTCCTTGACCCGAGCATCGTGCTCTTCTTCAAGGATCTGGTCGCACTTGTTCAGCACCAGCCAGCGATCACGCTCGGCCAGCGACGGGCTGAATTTGATCAGCTCGTTGACGATCACTTCAGCCGCGTCCGGAGCACTGGAATCATCCAGTGGCGCCATGTCGACGAGGTGCAGCAGCAGACGCGTACGCGCCAGGTGCTTGAGGAAGCGAATGCCCAGGCCAGCACCATCGGAAGCGCCTTCGATCAGCCCCGGAATGTCGGCAATGACGAAGCTCTTCCAGCGATCAACGCTGACCACACCCAGGTTCGGCACCAGCGTGGTGAACGGGTAGTCGGCGACTTTCGGCTTGGCGGCCGAGACCGAACGGATAAAGGTACTTTTACCGGCGTTCGGCAAGCCCAGCAGACCGACGTCGGCCAGCACTTTCATTTCCAGCTTGAGGTCGCGCTGCTCGCCCGGCTTGCCTGGCGTGGTCTGACGCGGTGCACGGTTGGTACTGGATTTGAAACGGGTGTTGCCCAGACCGTGCCAGCCGCCCTGCACTACCATCAGTTTCTGACCGGCCTTGGTCAGGTCGCCGATGACTTCCTGAGTGGCAGAGTCGATCACGGTGGTGCCGACCGGCACGCGCAGGATCAGGTCTTCGCCCTTCTTTCCGGTGCAGTCGGTGCTGCCACCGTTGGAGCCACGCTCGGCATCGAAATGACGGGTGTAACGGTAGTCGACCAGGGTGTTGAGGTTTTCGTCGGCCATCATGTAGATGGAACCGCCGTCACCGCCATCACCGCCGTTCGGGCCGCCGTTTTCAATGAATTTTTCCCGGCGGAAACTCATGGCACCGTTGCCACCGTCACCGGCCTTTACGCGAATCGATACTTCATCAACAAACTTCATAACCAACGCCTCTCGCCGTACGGACGAGCCGAAAAACAATCAAGACATAAGACTCTTGCAAAAATGAGCGCAGCGACCCCAAGACACGACCTGCATCGCACGCCGACAGCCCATACAAACAGCTTTGCAAGAGACTCACCCCACAAACGAAAAAGCCCCGTCGCAAGACAGGGCTTCTCCAGCGATCTCGCGATTAAGCCGCGATTACGCTCACGTAACGACGACCGAAGGCGCCCTTTACTTCGAACTTGATCACGCCTTCGATTTTAGCGAAGAGAGTGTGATCCTTGCCCATGCCAACGCCGTAGCCAGCGTGGAATTGGGTGCCGCGCTGACGCACGATGATGTTGCCGGCCTTGATGACCTGGCCGCCATACATCTTCACGCCAAGGCGTTTGGCTTCTGAGTCGCGACCGTTACGGGTACTACCACCAGCTTTTTTGTGTGCCATGAGTTCAATTCTCCTAGTGAGGAATTAGGCTGTAATTAAGCCTGAATACCGGTGATTTTGATCTCGGTGAACCACTGGCGGTGGCCCATACGCTTCATGTGGTGCTTACGGCGACGGAACTTGATGATGCGGACTTTATCGTGACGACCTTGGGAGATCACTTCAGCCTTGACGGTTGCGCCAGCAACAACTGGTGCGCCGATGTTCACGTCGTCGCCGTTGGCGACCAGCAGAACGCGATCAAAAGTCACGGATTCGCCAGTAGCGATTTCCAGTTTTTCGATCTTCAGGTATTCACCTTCAGCGACCTTGTATTGCTTACCGCCGGTAACGATTACTGCGTACATGGTATTTCTCCGATAATCCTGCTCACCCAGCTCTTTATAAGAAGAGGTATTGGCTGGCATGGCTGCATGGGGCTGGAACGGCCCAAGTGCAATTGCGTAAGGCAGGTGCTGCCCAGGAAGTTCAGGGTGCGCGATTGTACGCAAGCAATCTGCCTCGCGCAAGTGGCCGTCCATCGCGCCTTGACAGGTCTGGACGGGGGTCCTAGCATGCCGCGCAACCCTTCTGGAGCGACTCTCGCTGATGCAACCCCAAGCTTTCTACCGCGCGGTGGCGGACGATTTTAGCGCCGTCGACGGCATCATCAAGAAGCAGCTGACGTCTCGAGTGCCGCTGGTATCGAAAATCGGCGATTACATCACGTCGGCCGGCGGCAAACGCCTGCGTCCTTTATTAGTGTTGCTGTGTGGCAAGGCCCTGGGTCGCGAAGGCGACGACATGCGCCTGCTGGCCGCCACCATTGAATTCCTGCACACCGCGACCTTGCTGCATGACGACGTCGTCGACATGTCCGGCATGCGCCGTGGCCGCTCGACCGCCAACGCCATGTGGGGCAATGCCCCGAGCGTGCTGGTCGGCGACTTCCTGTATTCGCGCTCGTTCGAAATGATGGTCGAACTCGGCTCGATGCCGGTGATGAAGATTCTCTCGCAGGCCACACGCATCATCGCTGAAGGCGAAGTGTTGCAACTGTCCAAGGTGCGTGACGCCAGCACCAGCGAAGAAACCTACATGGAAGTCATCCGCGGCAAGACCGCGATGCTCTTCGAAGCCTCGACCCACAGCGCCGCCGCCCTGGCCGGCGCGACCGCCGAGCAGAGCGAAGCCCTGCGCACGTTTGGCGATCACCTGGGTGTGGCGTTCCAGCTGGTTGATGACTTGCTCGACTATAAAGGCGACGCGGAAACCCTGGGCAAGAACGTCGGCGACGATCTGGCCGAAGGCAAACCGACCCTGCCGCTGATCTACACCATGCGCGAAGGCACGGCCGAACAGGCGGCACTGGTGCGTCAGGCGATCCAGAAAGGCGGAATCGAAGACCTCGAAAGCATCCGCATCGCCGTCGAAGCGTCCGGCTCGCTGGAGTACACCGCGCAACTGGCCCGTGATTATGTGGCCCGTGCGATCAAGTGCCTCGAGGCGCTGCCGGCCAGCGAATACCGCGATGCCTTGGTTGAATTGAGCGAGTTCGCGGTAGCCCGCACGCACTGATTCATCCCCTGTGGGAGCGAGCCTGCTCGCGAAAGCAATCTGCCAATCGACTCAATGTTGACTGACACAGCGCTTTCGCGAGCAGGCTCGCTCCCACAGTTGTTTCTGCGCTATGCCCTCCTCCGCGTAAAACCCTATACAATGTGCGCCCTTTAGTCCTCCTGATACCCAAGGAACCTTAGTGAGCACGTTGCCACCCTGCCCGAAATGCAATTCCGAATACACCTACGAAGACGGCACCCAACTGGTCTGCCCCGAGTGCGCCCACGAGTGGTCTGCCAGCGGCGAAGCCGAAGTGGCGGCCGATGATGCCGTGAAGAAAGATTCGGTCGGCAACGTCCTGCAGGACGGCGACACCATCACCGTGATCAAGGACCTCAAGGTCAAGGGCACATCGCTGGTGGTCAAGGTCGGCACCAAGGTCAAGAACATCCGCCTGTGCGATGGCGACCACGACATCGACTGCAAGATCGACGGCATCGGCCCGATGAAGCTCAAATCCGAGTTCGTCAGAAAAGTCTGAGCCTTGCGTCATCCATCCCGCGCCAGCCGTGGGATGGAGCTTTGCCCTCCCCGCTTCGGCTCAATGAATCCGCGCATGGCCATCAGCCAGCCATTTTGACCTGACACAACCTTTACCCGGAAAACTCCACGATCCGCCAATAGGCACTTGCTATTTGATGAATAAGAATTATTCTCATTGAAACCTTTCAAGGAGATGAGACCCATGACTTATTTGATCGACGCCTGGCTGGATCGCCCACACCCGTACCTCAGAATCCTCCATCGGGAAACCGGCGAAGTCTGTGCGGTGCTTGAAGAAGAAGCCTTGCATGAGCTGCAGGATCAAGGCGATCTGGACGTCAGCAGCCTCAATTCCAGCGAGCCGCTGGTGCTCAAGGAGCTGGTGCGCAATCTGTTCCTGTTCTGCTATGCCCGGGCGTTGCGCCCGACCAATGAGCTGCACAACAAGATCGAAATATGAGCGGTAGTACAAAACCTGTGGGAGCGAGCCTGCTCGTGAAGACGGATTTGCAGTCGACGATTGAGTTGACTGACACACCGCCTTCGCGAACAGACTCGCTCCCACAGGGTTAGCCCGCCATCAAGGCAGGCTCGGTATTACAGAACGTCCAGCAGCTCGACGTCGAACACCAGAACGCTGTGCGGCGGGATGCTGCCGACGCCTTGGGCGCCGTAAGCCAGTTCGCTCGGCACGTACAGGCGCCATTTGCTGCCGGCATTCATCAGTTGCAGCGCTTCGGTCCAGCCAGCGATCACGCCGCCAACCGGGAATTCGGCAGGCTGGCCGCGCTCGTAGGAGCTGTCGAACACAGTGCCGTCGATCAGCGTGCCGTGGTAGTGCGTACGCACCTGGTCTTCACGGGTCGGCTTGGCGCCGTCGCCTTGAGTCAGCACTTCGAATTGCAGGCCGGAGGCCAGAGTAGTGATGCCTTCACGCTTGGCGTTTTCGGCGAGGAAGGCCAGGCCTTCGCCAGCCGCGGCTTCAGCCTTGGCCGCTGCTTCGGCTTGCATGATCTCGCGGATCACCTTGAAGCTGGCGGACATCTCTTCCTGGCCAACACGGCTTGGCTTGCCGGCGAAAGCGTCGGTCAGACCGGCCAGGATCGCGTCCAGGCTGACACCCGGTGGCGGGTTGTCGCGCAGCTGGTCGCCGAGTTGACGGCCGATACCGTAGCTGACGCGGGTTTCGTCGGTGGACAGATTTACTTCGGACATGACACTGCTCCGCTGTGCGGACGGCCACAGGACTTGCCGTGCGTGCACAGCGCGTCCCGGCGCGCCCGGAACCAAAAGGGCGAGCAGACTAGCACAGATACCCCGGACTTGGGGCCGGGGCTACAGGGCCGAGCGCCAGGCGAGCGGCACTTTCAGGCTTTCATCGAGGTCAGCGACCAGCCCGCACATTTCGTCATGGACTGAGGTGTGCACAAGGTTGAATGGCAGAACCGGGAAGGCATGCAGCAGATCCCGCGCGTGCTCCACTGAGCGCAGCGTCAGCATATTGCCCTTGAGATCGCTCAACGGATACGCCGTCCCATGCATCCTCGCTTCCAACAGGTAAATGCCTCCTTCCATCGAGATCAGGTTCAGCTCGTCGACCTTTCTGGCGATGGCAAACGCGTTCAACTCTTGCAGGTTCATGGAAGCACCTCACACCGTGGCGAATCGCACCGTTAAAGGGATAGGCCGGCGCGCTTGAAAGCACAAGCCACAAACGAAACCGCCCGTCTGTTTCGCAACAGACGGGCGGTTTTTTTGCCTTGATCGGCTGATCAGTGCTTGGTGACCTTGTCCAGGTAACCCATGGCAAACGCGGACACCACAAACGTCATGTGGATGATCACGTACCACATCAAGTGCTCAGGATCGACGTTCTTGGCATCCATGAAGATGCGCAGCAAGTGGATCGAGGAGATAGCCACGATCGACGCCGCGACTTTCATTTTCAGCGACGACGAATCCATGGTGCCCAGCCAGCTGAGCTTCTCTTTGCCTTCGTCGATGTCCAGTTGCGAGACGAAGTTCTCATAGCCGGAAATCATCACCATCACCAGCAGACCACCCACCAGCGCCATGTCGATCAGCGACAGCAGCACCAGAATCAGATCCGATTCAGCCATGGCGAAGACGTTGGGCAGGATATGGATGATTTCCTGGAAGAACTTCAATGCCAGCGCCAGCAGACCGAGGGACAGGCCGATGTAGATCGGCGCCAGCAGCCAGCGGGTGGCGTACATTGCATTTTCGATAAAGCGTTCCATTGACTCTCACACAAGGGGCTGGAAATGGCGGCGAGTATAACAGCCCGCTGTGACAGCCAGAAACCGCCGGAAAATCCGCCACCTGCGTGTGTGTGACAAAGTTTTTCTGCTAGTGTCCAAAGCATTGACAGCCCAATGACAGTGGACAGGACGCGTGGAAATGGATGTGCGATCAGCGTTGACGACTGCCGGAATCTGCCTCGCCTTGCTCATCGGCGGTTGCTCGCCCGGCGATGAAAAGCACGTCGCCAACCTCGACGAAAAGACCGCCACCTTCGAACAGTCATTGGACACGATCAGCGATCCCAAGCTCAAGGACGCCATCACCGAACTCGGCGGTTCGCTGCTGTTGCTCGAACGCGCCCGGCTCAAGCTCGACGACATCACCCCGCACACCGAATACGGCGCAGACGCCCTCGCCGTGCTCAAGCACTACCCTACCCCGCAAGCGCTGGTCGATACCTTCATCAACGGCCTGTTCGTGCTGCACAAGGACGCCAGCTCGGATTACCTCACCGATCTGCAGCCGGTATTCCCGTTCAACCTGAACATTCCCGGCGGTTTCCTGTTCCCGCACGGCATCGAGTGGCACTCGGTGACGCTAAGCAACAAACGCGTGATCGCCTGGCAGCCGGAGTGGTCGGAGACCGACCCAGGCATTCAACTCAGCCCGTCCAGCTCCAACGTGACCAATCCCGATGACCTGACGGTGACCTACCCGTTCATCGATGGCCTCAACGTCGACAAGAAAAGCCTGCCACAACCGGTCAGCCTGCAAGGCCAGGTCGAGGTCATCGCGCCGCGTCGCCTGTACAGCTTTGACCTGACGCAGAAAGACGTCGGCCAGACCCGCACAAACGACAACCTCAGCGTCAAACTGCTCAAGCTGGAAAAGAACTATGCCGAGGTCGAAGTCAGCAACAGCCTGCCGCTGGCAGCGGAAGTCGCCGAAACCCGGATCAATCCGCTGATCGTCCAGGCCCGCGACGCCAGCGGCCAATACCTGGTGCGCGCCGGTTCGATCAACGAAAGCCCGGAGCAGGTCGCGTTCTACCAGAAACAACTGACGCAGTTACAGAAGCAGAAGAGCTGGAGCGACACCCTGGAAAAACAGCTCAGCGACGACCAGCAAGCCTTCGAGAAAGACCACCCGCGTCGCTACAACAAGGTGTATTTCCACGGTCCGATCGAGACACTGGAAGTCAGCGTGCTCGACTTCTCCTCGGCGACGGTGACGCGCAAATCCCTGGACCTGCCGGTGCGCACCTTCAATCCGCACACCACGGCTAAAGCCGTGCAGCCGCTGGACCTGCCAGTTGTGGTGTATGACGACCTCGCCGCCAACTGGCTCAAAGGCGCGGACCTGACCGAAGAACAATTGAAGGCCGGCGTGCGCATTCACCAATCGGTGGAAGAGCCGAGCGCGGCGCGTATAGAGTTTTCCCACCGCCGCACCTTCAACGACGAATTGCTTGGCGACGAACTCAACCCCGGCGTCAGCCCGGTGACCTTCTTCACGGAAAAGCGCGGCGGCAAACTCGACGAGCCGATCGAACTGCCGCCCGAGGCGTACCAGGTCGATCCGCTGCAAGCGACGATTACTTATGATCTGAATCTGTTTCCGGAAACCCCGGCGATTGCCGTGGGCTCGATGCCGTTATTTCTGGCCACGGTGGCCAAGCAATCCTACGACGCGCAGTCATTGCCCAAAGGCCTGGCGATCAAGGACAACACGCTGGTGGTCGACCTGAAAACCTTCCCGGCCAACGAATGGCGTTTCTTCGTCAAGGACGACAGTGGCCACTACCTCAAGCAGATTCTTTCGGTCAGCCACGACGCCAGCACCGAAGGCCCGGCGCTACTCGGCGTGCACTATTTTTACGGTCGCCCGACTCGCGTGGAAACCTATCAGCGCACCGACCTCGCCACCGTGCAATACGGCTTTGAGGTCAAGCTCGACAAGGCGCCGGTGGACCAGGCGCCTTAACCGTTGAGGCTGCGCCCACGACCGCCGTTGATCTGCCGTAGCTGGGCTTGCAAGTGCAAGCTCCAGATCTGCGGATCATTGGCCAGTTCGTAACCATGCAAGGTCAGGCTTTCAACGATGGTGTCGAGAATCGACTCGGCCGCGACCGGGCCGTGGAACGGTCCTTGGGCTTTTATCGCGGAAGGTTGTTCGCCGGCCATGCCGGCCGCGAAGAGCAGCGTCCACATGCCGTTGTCGCCGGCCAGCGGCTTGACGGCGCATTCGATCCGGGTCACCAGACCCAGGCATTGACGGGTGAGACAGAGGTTGCGCGACATGGCGGCGACCCTCGGTAAAGCCGGTATTCAGCCCCCACGGGAGGACTGGCTCGATCCAGTGATACTGTCGATATCCTTGACCTGAGAATAGAAGAAAAGTGTCCCGCGCAAGCCAAATGGAACCAGAAGGCGCCGAATGGTCATTGTGTGAATATTGGCGTCAGAGTAGTGGCACATTCCCCGAAGATCCCCGCAGAGATCAATCTGGAAAAGCACTGTGGGAGCGAGCCTGCTCGCGAAGACGATGGATCAGCCAACTCATTCGTCGACTGATACAGCGCTTTCGCGAGCAGGCTCGCTCCCACAGGGTTTATTGCAAGCCTGTCAGGCCGGTTTGGCCTCGGCGAGAGCCTCCTGCGCCAGTTCCTTCTCGGCCTCTTTCAAGTCCTCTTCGCTGATCATCTCGGCGATATCGCGCAGGCGCTCGACCACTCGCGCATTGATGCTGCCTTCGGGGAATTCGCCATCGGCGTTCGGCTCCCCGGCCGGCTCACCCACCAGCAGGCTCAACGCCTCATCGGCCTGACGCACTGCATACACGTGGAACTGCCCGGCGCGCACGGCGGCGAGGACTTTTTCATCGAGCATCAAAGTGGCGACGTTGGCCTGGGGAATGATTGCGCCCTGTTCGCCGGTCAGACCGCGTGCTTCGCAGAGGCGGAAGAAGCCTTCGATCTTCTCGTTGACCCCGCCGACTGCCTGCACTTCGCCGAACTGGTTGATCGAACCGGTGATGGCAAAACATTGCTTGAGCGGCGTTTTCGACAGCGCCGAAATCAGCGTGCACGCCTCGCCCAGCGACGCACTGTCGCCATCGACGTAGCCGTAAGACTGCTCGAGCGCAATGCTCGCCGAGATCGCCAGCGGGAATTCCTGAGCGTAACGGCTGCCCAGATAACCGGTGAGGATCATCACGCCTTTGGAGTGAATCGGCTGGCCGAGGTTGACCTCACGTTCGATGTCGACGATGCCGCTGCCACCCGGATAGACCGTGGCGGAAATCCGCGCCGGCACGCCGAACGCCGAATCGCCGACCTCCAGCACTGTCAGCCCGTTGCACTTGCCGACTGCCGCGCCATCGGTGTCGATGAGGATGATCCCGGCGAGCATGTCGTCGAGAATCCGCGCCGAGACCCGCCCGGTGCGGGTGGCCTTGGCTTTCAGAGCGCGTTCGATATGGCCGGCGTCGGTCATTTCATCGCCGGCCAGATGGCGAATGAAATCCGCCTCGCTGACCAGTTGGAACAGATCGCCAATGCGCGCCGACAAGCGCCCCTGATGCTCGGCCAGCCGTGCGCTGTAGGTCGCCAGTCGTGCCACCGCATCGGCGGTCAGCGGCGCCATGCCTTCTTCCGAAGTACGGGTTTTCAGGAGCTGGGCGAACTGCTCGAGGCTTTCGTCGACCATCGGGATGTCTTCGTCGAAGTCGACCAGAACGCGGAACATCTCCTGGAAGTCCGGATCGAGATCCTGCAGCGTGTAATACAGCTGCCGCGCACCAATGATGATGACTTTGACCTGCAACGGAATGTGCTGCGGATTCAGGGTCATGGTGGCGAAGCGGCCCATCTCGCCCAGCGGCGATTCCATTTTCAGTTTGCGCGATTGCAGGGCGCGTTTGAGCGCATCCCACACGAACGGCTCGCTGAGCATTTTTTCCGCTTCAAGAATCAGGAAGCCGCCATTGGCGCGGTGCAGCGCACCCGGACGCAACTGCCGGTAAGTGGTGTAGAGCGCGCCCTGATCGGTGGTGTACTCGATGCGGCCGAACAGGTTTTCGTAGGTCGGATGCGGCTCGAAGACCACCGGCGCACCGCCGCTGGCCGGATGCCCGACCACCAGGCTTGGTGCGTATTGTTCTTCCAGCAACTTGCGCGCGACGGCGTCGGTCTTGCTGTCGTCGACCAGTTGCTCGACCACGGTTTTCAGCAGGTAGACCTGCATCGCTTGCAGGTAACCGCAGACCCCGGCGTTCTCTGCGTACTTCTCCGACAGCGGCGCCAGCAAAGGCTGCAAGGCCAGGGTGATGGTTTCTTCGTTGAGCGAACGCAGTTGATTGTTCGACTCGCGCTTCCACTGCGGCAGGCTGGCGAGTTCTTCATTCAGGCGCTCTTCGAGGCCGGAAATGTCATCGTGAAAACGCTCGCGCTCGGCTTCCGGCAACTGCGCGAATTCGGCTTCGTCCAGGGCCTTGCCGTCGAGCATCGGAGTGAAGGCGATATTGCTGCTGTCGCGGTAGAGGGCGACGTCTTTTTCCAGGGCCAGGCGTTCGATGATGTCCAACGCTTTGTCGTAGCGCTGATTGAAGGCGCGGTCGATGGCGCTTTTTTTCTGCTGGTAGGACGGGTGTTCGAAAACTGCCGGAAAAGTCGCCAGCAGGTTGTCGATCAGGCCGTTGATGTCGCCGATGAACGAGGCCGCCGTGCCCGATGGCAGCTCCAGTGCACGCGGTTCGCGCGGCTCATCGAAGTTGTTGACGTAGACCCAGTCCGCCGGGGTCTGCAGGCGCTTGCCTTCGGCTTTCAGGTAGCGTTTGACGAACGAGAAACGGCCGGTGCCGGGCTCGCCCATGACGAATACGTTGTAACCGGGGCGTGGCATCGCCACACCGAACTGCAAGGCTTCGACCGCGCGTTCCTGGCCGAGCACACCGCGAAAGGGCTCCAGATCATTGGTGCTAGTGAAGCTGAACTGTTCAGCGGAAAACGGACGAGTCAGCGCTTCGGGCGCAAGACGCAGGCTGGCAGCAACAGGATCAGGCATCGGGCTTCCTTAACAATCAGGCGGGGCAGGTAGCGGCATTCTGGCGCTGCCCGTGCCCCACTGGCAAGGCGCGCCACATGACAAAGCATAGACAAGCGCGCGGCCGGCCGACGGGTCCCGATAAATCAGAGGTTTATTCCAAATATTTTGCAAAAAGTCACGGAACCGCTGGAACGTGCCTAAACTCCAAACTGCGCGGCTGGAACTAATACCGGCCCACTGACACTTTCGGCTTTGTCCTTGGGCAGAGCACGAAGGGCCAGAACCCTGTCCATTGGTATGCACATAAAGAGAACAAAGCTATGAAACGGATTCTTCTCGGTACTCTCTTCACCGCTGTATCCATCAACGCAATGGCGCAAGCCCCGGGCGGCCCGGATTGCGGTTGGGGCAACATGCTGTTCGAAGGTCAGCGTGGCACCCCGGCGCACTTCCTTGCTTCCACCACCAACGGCACTTCCGGTAACGCTACCTTCGGTATGACCTCCGGCACCAACGGCTGCTCGACCAACGCGTCCCTGACTTATGGCGGCAAATCCTGGTTCGCCATGAATGGCATGATGAACGAGCTGTCCGAAGACATGGCCAAAGGCAACGGCGAAGCGCTGACCACTTATGCCGTGGTCCTGGGCGTAGCACCGGAAGATCGCGCGCACTTCGCGCAAGTCACCCACGAGCACTTCCAGCAGATCTTCAGCAAAGCTGACGTGACCGCTGAAGACGTGCATACCAACACCCTGGCAGTACTGAAATCGGACCCACGTCTGGCCAAGTACGCAACTCAGGCTTAAGCTCGACCCCGCCCGCTTCCTTCGGGAAGCGGGTTTTATTTTGAATACGGTCTGTAGCGAGGGGATTTATCCCCGTTCAGCTGCGAAGCAGTCGTAAAACTTGTGCATGCGATGTATCCGATGCATTGGTGACACAGCTTATGGGGCCGCTTCGCAGCCCAGCGGGGATAAATCCCCTCGCCACAGGGTGCAGTGATTACCCCCGATCCGGGATTTGTTTTCTTTCGACTTAAGTTGCCACCTATGCTCAAACGCCTTGCCTGGCTGGCGCTCTGTGTCTGCGCCCCGCTGTCCGCCGCGCCTCACATCGATCCTCAACGTTTGCAGCAACTGGCCAACGACCGCTTCTGGATTTCCCTCGGTCATTACGAAACCGCCAAACTCGGCGGCTGGCGCAGCTATGTCAGCGACAAGAAGTTTTTTCTCGCCGCCGATGGCAACGAGCATCCGGACCGCGAACTGGCCGCCACCGTGCAGGCGTTGTACGCCCCGGCCAGCCTCGGCGAGCAACACGCACAATGCGTATACCCCGCGCGCACGCGCTGGCTGAAAGCGCAGCTCAATCTCGCCGACCTGCCAGCGCCGCAATGCGCCGAATACAAGCAATGGTTCAAGGACGTCTCGCCGCACAGTGCGGTGATGATTTTCCCGGCGGCGTATCTCAACAGCCCGTCGTCGATGTTCGGCCACACCCTGCTGCGCATCGATCAGGCGGACGTGCAGGCCGACAAGACTTCGCTGCTCAGCTACGCGATCAACTTCGGTGCCTACATCGAAGGCTCGGACAACAGCATTCTGTATGCCTGGAAAGGCTTGATGGGCGGCTACCCAGGGCTGTTCGCGCTGGTGCCGTATCAGGAAAAACTCTCGGAATACCGCAGCCTGGAAAACCGCGATCTGTGGGAATACCGGCTCAATCTGACTCAGGAAGAAACCGCACGCATGGTCGAACATGTGTGGGAGCTCAAGCAGATCCAGTTCGACTACTTCTTCTTCGACGAAAACTGCTCCTATCGCTTGCTGGAATTGCTGCAAGTGGCGCGGCCGAACCTGCGCCTGACCGAACAATTCCCGCTGACCGCGATCCCCACCGACACCGTCAAAGCGGTGAAAGAGGCCGGGCTGGTCGAGCACATCGAATATCGCCCGTCCCGCGAACGTGAACTGCTCAGCCGCGCCGAGCCGTTGAGCGATGATGAGCAGCAATGGGTGCTAAAAGTCAGCGCCGATCAAAAGGCCTTGCAGGATCCGACGTTCAAAGCCCTGCCACGCGCACGTCAGGCGTTGATCGTCGATGCCGCCTATCGTCTGGAGCGCTACCGCGCCAACGGTCAGGAGCGCGACCCACAACGAGCGCAGCGCAGTTTCGAACTGTTGCGGGCGATCAACAAGAACCCGCCGCCGGAGCTGGAGATTCCGCAACCCGGTCTGCCCGAAGATGGCCACGAGTCCCGCACCTGGCAGGCCGGGCTCGGTACGCGAGGCGATCGCGCCTTTGGCGAATACGGCCTGCGCATGGCTTATCACGACCTCAATGACAACGCCGAAAGCTTCCCCCTCGGCGCGCAGATCGAGATCCTGCAACTGAAGCTGCGTCAATACGAAGGCAATGACTGGCAGTTGCAGCAACTGGATCTGGCGACCATTCGTTCGTTGACACCGCGCAACGAGCTGCTGCAACCGCTGTCGTGGCAAGTCACCGGTGGCCTTGAGCGCGTGCCGGGCAAGCATGACGACGAAACGCTGGTCAGCCATGTCAACGGTGGCGGCGGCGGCACGTGGCAGTTGGGCGAAGACGTTCTCGGCTTTGCGCTGGGCACGGTGCGGGTGGAACACAACAACGACTTCGCCGAGTTTGTTTCCCCGGCCGGTGGCTTCAACACCGGCGTGCTGTGGAAAAACCCGCTGGGCAATCTGAGCCTGGAAGCCAAGGGCGACTACTTCTTCAACGGCGAAGTGCGCCGCAGCCTGAGCCTGAATCAGCAGTGGGAGCTGTCGCGCAACCTCGGTCTGCGCTTGAGTGCGCAGCGTGAATTCAGCCAGCTCGCCAGCCCGGAAACAGAAGTCATGCTTGAAGTGAAGTGGTATCACTACTGATCCCGAGCCTGTGTGAATCTCCCTGTGGGAGCGAGCCTGCTCGCGAAAGCGGTGGGTCAGTCAATAGTAGTGTTGCCTGACACGACGCCTTCGCGAGCAGGCTCGCTCCCACACGGGCTTTTTGGTGTGCAATGGATTTTTCACAGGCCTTCGACAGCCGCCTCATGAATCGCCTTCTAGACTTCCCGTATCAGCCGAAAACCGGCGCGGGAGAGTGCGATGTGGCGGTACGTGGGGTTGTTGGGCGTTGTATTGGCGCTGGGCGGTTGCCAGACCACCCATGAAGACTTGATCGCCAAGGGTTATCCACCGGCCCTCGCCGACGGTTTCGATGACGGCTGCATCAGCGGCCGGCAAGCGGCGGGGTCGATCAGCGGCGAATTTCGCAAGAACGTGCCGCGCTATCTCAAGGATCAGCAATACGCCGAAGGCTGGGTCGACGGCTTCCGCCAATGTCAGGCGATGCTCGAAAACAAGGATCGCGAGCAATATCGCAACGAACATTGGGACGAACGCGAACGCGCCTGGCAGCAGCAGAAGGACCAGGACGCCGGGCGGGCTTATCGCTCACAATAGGTCGCTTGCAGACATCCATTGAAACCAAATGCCGGCAACCATGGCCCAAATCCTTTAAGAGGAGGACTTCATGAGTCGCGCATTCGTCAACGAAGACAACGCCGCCGCGCAGGCCGATCAGCCGGTCGAACGCCAGGTCAGCACGCAGCCAAATTACGTCACACCGCAGGGCCTGGCGCAGTTGCAGGCCAAGGTCGCCGAATTGCAAAGCCAGATCAATGATCAGAGCACCAAGGGTGAACTTGCAGACAAGCAGCGCCAGGCCGACCTTGAGCGGGACTGGCGGTATTTCAATCACCGCCTGCAAAGCGCTCAAGTGGTGTCTTTGTCCGCATCGGCCGACAAAGCGCGGATCGGCACATGGGTCACCTTTGCCAATGAGCATGACCAGCAGCAACGAGTGCAATTGGTAGGCGAGGACCAGGCGGATGCGACGCAGGGCCTTATCAATTGGGGCTCGCCGTTGGGGCAGGCGTTACTCGGTACCAGTATTGGAGATGAAGTGTTGTGGAGTCGACCTGCTGGTGATTGCCTGATCGAGGTGCTGGATCTGCAGAACTCCTTGCCCGTTTGAATACCTTTCCGAGCGCCCGGCAAGGCGCAAGGCAGGATGCCGGTATCTATGACGTTTCGGACGGCGGATTCTTCCCGGAGATAAACAGCGCCAGGAACACAAGAAAAAACAACCCGCCACTGAAGATCATGGCGGTAAGCGAATTGAACAGCAGAAATATCAAAGGGACAAAAACACAGGCTTGAAGTATGGCAATATCAGACATGACCGTTAGCCGAAGTATACATACGATGACAAGCGTGTATAAAAAGCACCCTGCAAATCCAAAATTCAGATAAGCATCAATAAAGTACGCTGTATTCGCCGAGCCTGTTGCCGTTTCATTTTGCCCCCACTGAAAACTGAAAACTTCTTTCTCAAGATTTATTTTTTCCTCCCCCAGGAAAGCGGCAACTACCGAAATACTACGCCCGAATGTGAACTCACCATTCATGATCTCATGCTGATATCTTAGCCATTCATGCGCTGTTATATAAGGAATGTAAAAAACCCTGTTGAGGATGTATTCAACCTGGCTATCCCCTCTGAACATATTATATTTTTCGGGAACTGTAAGAGCCGCCTGTCTCAGACTTCTGTCTTTACTGGATTGATTCCCCGAACCGATCTGTGCAGCAGCCCCGGCTGTGTACGAATCATCGGCCAAGCCCCCGCGTGCCAGAAAGGAGGTGGTGCCAATTGCTGCTATTGTCAGCAGGAGTACGAGTGCGGCCATTCTGTAATTGCGTTTTTGCGTAAAGAAATAAAAAAGCGGCAGCAGGGCCAAAACACTCAAACTTTTCTCCAGCGTGAGCATCAATGAGAACAGAAACATCAGAAGCACGGCATGTCTTAACCTGCTATTACCCTGATACAGAATGCACACAGCGAATGGCATCAGGAACGAGCGAAACATGGAATACAAGTAATTCAATACAACTTCGAACCCGACTCTTGCGCGTAAAAAAGTTTCCCTGCCTTCGGCAACGACCTGTACATCCAAGCCCCTGATTGAGTCAAAAAGGGGTATGGAAGATGCCGTGTATGAGACATACACCATTAGCACGAAATAACTGCCGGAAACCCACAATGCCAACTTGCGCATTCCGACGTATTTCTTCTTGCAGGAATAAATAAAATCAAGTACCAGCACATCAATCCTTGATATCCAGAAGAACAGATAAAGGATTGTGCATATCACCGAGAGCAAGAGAACAACGGAGGCTTTAGGATCGTCACCCTTGAGGAACGAAATCAGGGCTGGCACCGTGTAGAAAGCCGTAATACCCAGAGGCAGCACCGAAGGCAGGAACAACCTGGTTGCCAATGACTTATCCACAGGCAGGGAGTTGCCCAGAGCCAGAGGTTTTTCATTGGCGAACATTCGCGAAGCCTCGCGTGACAGGAGATAGGAACGCGAGACTTTGCACGGACGAGAAAGGGAAAGAAGTCAGGCAAATCCGAGAGTGATGTAGGAAGTGTCGCCGCGGGACCCGGCGTCTATCATCGAATCGTCGATCGACCGCAGTTGCTCATTGAGCAGGTGTTGAAATGAGTGACAACCTGTTAAAAAAGTAAGCCAGTTCAGGTTTCATGGGGCCAATTGCTGGCCGGAAGAGGTGTCATCGAAGCCGGCATGTACGCCGGCATCAATCATCGCCCGGGTCGCAACGACCCGGGCGAGACATATTTCAGACCTCGGTTTTCAGTCAACCGGTCAGGCCTGAAGGCACGTTTTCAAGCAAGCCACCCAATATCAGGCCAGTTTCTTGTGGCGTACCCGGTGCGGCTGGGCCGCTGCTTCGCCGAGGCGTTTCTTGCGGTCGGCTTCGTACTCGGTGTAGTTGCCTTCGAAGAACACCGCTTGCGAGTCGTCTTCGTACGCCAGGATGTGCGTGGCGACACGGTCAAGGAACCACCGATCGTGGGAGATCACAATCGCCGCGCCAGGGAAGTCCAGCAGCGCTTCTTCCAGCGAACGCAGGGTTTCCACGTCGAGGTCGTTGGATGGTTCGTCGAGCAGCAGGACGTTGCCGCCCTCCTTCAGGGTCAGCGCCAGGTGCAGACGACCGCGCTCACCGCCGGAGAGGTCCTTGACGAACTTCTGCTGGTCGCCGCCCTTGAAGTTGAAGCGACCGACGTAGGTGCGCGACGGGATCTCGTAGTTGCCGATGCGGATCTGGTCGGAACCGTCGGAAATCTGCTGGAACACGGTCTTGCTGCCGTCGAGGTCTTCGCGGCTCTGGTCGACGCACGCCAGTTGCACGGTTTCGCCGACTTCGATGGTGCCCGAATCCGGTGTTTCCTTGCCCATCAGCATGCGGAACAGGGTCGATTTACCGGCACCGTTACCGCCGATCACGCCGACGATGGCGCCCTTGGGCATGGAGAACGACAGGTTGTCGATCAGCACGCGATCGCCGTAGCCCTTGGTGACGTTCTTGAATTCGATGACCTTGTCGCCCAGGCGTGGACCGGCCGGGATGTAGATCTCGTTGGTCTCGCTGCGCTTCTGGAATTCCTGCGATTGCATTTCTTCGAAGCGTTGCAGACGTGCCTTGGATTTCGACTGGCGGGCCTTGGCGCCTTTACGCACCCACTCCAGTTCTTCCTTCATGGCTTTTTCATGAGCCGACTGCTGCTTGGATTCGGCCGCCAGACGATCGGACTTGGCTTCGAGCCAGCCCGAATAGTTGCCCTCGTAAGGAATGCCCGCGCCGCGGTCGAGCTCCAGAATCCAGCCGGCGACGTTGTCGAGGAAGTAACGGTCGTGCGTGATCGCGACCACGGTGCCCGGGAAGTCGTGGAGGAAATGCTCCAGCCACGCCACCGAATCGGCATCCAGGTGGTTGGTCGGTTCGTCGAGCAGCAGCATGTCCGGCGCGGACAGCAGCAGACGGCACAGGGCGACACGACGCTTTTCACCACCGGACAGGTGTTCGACTTTCGCGTCCCAGGCCGGCAGACGCAGCGCATCGGCGGCGACTTCCAGCTGACGCTCGAGGTTGTGGCCGTCGCTGGCCTGCAGGATCGCTTCGAGCTTGGCCTGTTCAGCAGCAAGCTTGTCGAAGTCGGCATCCGGGTCGGCGTAGGCCGCGTAGACTTCGTCCAGGCGCGCTTGCGCATCCTTGATCACGCTGACCGCTTCCTCGACCACTTCACGCACGGTCTTGGTCGGATCAAGTTGCGGCTCTTGCGGCAGGTAACCGATGTTCAGGTCCGGCATCGGACGGGCTTCGCCTTCGAACTCGGTGTCGACGCCGGCCATGATTTTCAGCAGCGTGGATTTGCCCGAACCGTTGAGGCCGAGCACGCCGATCTTGGCGCCGGGGAAGAAGGACAGCGAAATGTTCTTGAGGATTTCCCGCTTCGGCGGAACAACTTTGCCCAGCCGATGCATGGTGAAGACGTATTGAGCCATGGAGAACCTTGGGTCAGTGACAGATGAATGATTGGAGCGCAGGCGATGCCTGGCCAGACCGGTGCGCGTCGTTCACTTGAGGGTCATCAATGCGTGCGCGCGGAAAAAAGTCTGATTCTAGGAGCTGGAACGCCCCCGCGTAACCGGCAAAGCTACCTTAATGACCGATGGCAGTCCAGCCGAGAGGGGCTGGCACTTCGCCACGAGTCAAGGCATGCTAGCCGCCCTTCGGGCGTCCGGCTTATAGTGCACGTCGCGCCAGTCCAGCCAAATCGCAGGATCACAGCTTGACCAATGTCACTCCGCCAGCCTCTGTGAGCAGCACCCCACCGGCGCCCGGCTCGCCCCTGCGCGGGACATTGAAGGGGGCGCTGGCCACCCTCGTGCTGTTATTGCTCGCGTTGCTGTTCTGGCAACTGCTCGATCAACTGCGTGAAACCCAGAAAAACCAGCGCCAGTACACCATCGATTACACCGCCGACCTCGCCGCTCAGGTCAGCCTGAACATGGCGCTGAATGCGCAAATCGCCCTCAATCTGCTACCGATCGTCGAACAACCGCAAACTGCCGACGAACAGCAGATGCTCCTGCGCAAACTGCAACGCTCGCTGCCCGACCTGCGCAGCATGGCCCTGCTCTCGCCCTCCGGCCGGATCATCAGCGACAGCGCCGCCGACAGCTCCGACGCCGATTACCTGACTGAACTGGTGCGCCGCAGCCGCGCCCAGGCGCATTACTTCAGCAATGCCGATGACGGCTCGGTAGTGCATCTGCTGCTGCATCAGGCCAGCGGCAGCAGTCGCGGTTACTGGGCCTTGCGCCTGACGCCAACCTTCTTCGACGCGCTGACCAAACAGGACGCCACCACCCTGCGCCCGTTGTGGCTGGTGGAAAACCGCCTCAATCACCAGATCATAAGCCGCGACGCTGCGCTGACGTCAGCCAAGGCCGGCGTGCTGACCCCGGACGATGTGGCGAACACCGTGCTGACCGTGCCGCTGAGCAGCAGCGACTGGCAACTGCGCGGGCTGTTCGACCGCCAGCGCGTACTGGAAGAATTGCTGCCGGCGTTCATCGGCAAATGCCTGCTCGGCCTGGCGTTCTCGATGCTGCCGGTGATCGCCCTGCTGAACATGCGTCGGCGTCAGCGCCAGGTGCATGAAGGCCGGCGGCGTTATCAGGATATTTTCGAAGGCACCGGCGTGGCCTTGTGCGTGCTTGACCTGTCCGGGCTAAAGCAGATGTTCGACAAGGCGCAGATCCAGACCAGCGACCAGCTCGAGGCCTGGCTCGACCAACCGCAGCAGCGCCAGCAACTGCTCGGGGAAATGCGCGTCACCGAGGTCAATCAGGTCGCCCTGCAACTGCTCGATGTGCACTCCTGCGACGATGCCTGGCAGTTGCTGATCGACGGCCAGCGCCACCCGCAGTGCGCGATCGGTCAGCAGATCCTCGACGCCGTCCTGCAACAGCAGAAACAGCTGGAACTGGAAATCAAACTGCCCAACAGCAACGGTCGCGATCAGCACCTGTGGATGGTCCTGCGCCTGCCGAGCGAGCAGCACGACTATAAAGCGGTGATTCTCAGCATCAACGACATCACCAGTCGCAAGCTGATCGAGTTGTCGTTGCTGGAGCGCGAAGGTTTCTGGTCGGACGTGGTGCGCACCGTACCGGATCATCTGTATGTGCAGGACGTGATCAGCCAGCGGATGATTTTCAGCAACCACCACCTCGGCCAGACCCTGGGCTACAACCGTACTGAACTGCATCAGATGGGCGAGTACTTCTGGGAAATCCTTCTGCACCCGGAAGACGCCGACTATTACCATCGTTCGCGACAGTTGCAGCGTCACGCCGGTTACAGCCAATTGTTGCAATGCCAATTGCGCTTCCGCCATCGCGATGGCAAGTGGCGGCGCTTCGACATCCGTGAACAGGCGCTGGCGCGGGACAAGCACGATCAAGTCACGCGCATCATCGGCGTGGCCAAGGACATCACCGAACAGATCGAGGCGAGCGAATCGCTGCGTGACAGCGAGCAGCGCTACCGCATGCTCGCCGAGAGCATCAGCGACGTGATTTTCTCCACCGACAGCAAGCTCTCGCTGAACTATGTCAGCCCCTCGGTGCAGGCCGTGCTCGGTTACAACGCCGAATGGATTTTCCAGAACGGCTGGCAATCGATCATCGCCAATCCCGGGCAACTGAACGGCATTCATGTGCTGATGGACCGCGTCAGCAAGGCGCTGGACAAGCCCGAGCAACTGGCATTGCTGCGCAGTCAGGTGCAAACGCAGCTGTTCCTCTTCGATTGCCTGCGCGCCGACGGCCGCAAGATTCCGATCGAACTGCGCCTGGTGCTGGTGTGGGACGAACACGGCGCGTTCGAAGGCGTGCTCGGCGTTGGCCGCGATATCAGTCAACAGCGCCGTGCCGAAAAAGATCTGCGCATGGCCGCCACGGTATTCGAGCATTCGACCTCGGCGATCCTGATCACCGACCCCGCTGGGTACATCGTCCAGGCCAACGAAGCGTTCAGTCGGGTCAGTGGCTACAGCGTCGGCGAAGTCCTCGATCAATTGCCGAACATGCTCACCGTCGACGAGCAGCAGGACGCGCACTTGCGCTACGTGCTCAAGCAGTTGCACGAGCACAGCACCTGGGAAGGCGAAGTGTGGATGAAGCGCCGTAACGGCGAGCATTACCCCGCTTGGGTCGGCATTACTGCCGTGCTCGACGACGAGGGCGATCTGGCCAGTTACGTGTGTTTCTTCAGCGACATCAGCGAGCGCAAGGCCAGCGAGCAGCGCATTCACCGCCTCGCCTATTACGACGCCCTCACCCACCTGCCGAACCGCACGCTGTTCCAGGATCGTCTGCACACCGCGCTGCAAGCGGCCGAACGGCAGAAGTCGTGGGTGGTGCTGATGTTCCTCGACCTCGACCGTTTCAAACCGATCAACGACTCCCTCGGCCACGCCGCCGGCGACCGCATGCTCAAGGACATGGCCACGCGCCTGCTGGCCTGCGTCGATGACGACGACACTGTGGCGCGCATGGGCGGCGACGAATTCACCCTGCTGCTGCAGCATCGCTCCAACCGCGAACTGGCGCTGAACCGGGCGATTCACGTGGCCGAGCAGATTCTCGCCAGCCTGGTGCGGCCGTTCGTGCTCGAGGGCCGCGAGTTTTTCGTCACCGCCAGTATCGGCATCGCCCTGAGTCCGCAGGACGGCAATGAACTCAGCCAGTTGATGAAAAACGCCGACACGGCGATGTACCACGCCAAGGAACGCGGCAAGAACAACTTCCAGTTCTATCAGGCCGACATGAACGCCAGTGCGCTGGAGCGTCTGGAACTGGAAAGCGATCTGCGCCATGCGCTGGAGCAGAACGAATTCGTCCTGTATTACCAGCCGCAGTTCAGCGGCGACGGCAAGCGCCTGACCGGCGCTGAAGCGCTGCTGCGCTGGCGCCATCCGCGTCGTGGGCTGGTGCCGCCGGGGGATTTCATTCCGGTGCTGGAAGAGCTTGGGCTGGTGGTGGATGTTGGCGACTGGGTCATCAGCGAGGCCTGTCGACAGCTGAAAACCTGGCACCAGCAACGCGTACGGGTGCCGAAGGTCTCGGTGAATATCTCCGCACGGCAATTCTCCGACGGCCAGTTGGGCACGCGAATCGCGACGATCCTGCGCGAAACCGGTCTGCCCCCGGCGTGTCTGGAGCTGGAACTGACCGAAAGCATCCTGATGCGCGAAGTCAGCGAGGCGATGCAGATTCTTGCCGGGCTGAAAAACCTCGGCCTGAGCATCGCAGTCGATGACTTCGGCACCGGTTATTCATCGCTGAACTACCTCAAGCAATTCCCGATCGACGTGCTGAAGATCGACCGTACTTTCGTCGACGGCCTGCCGTCCGGCGAACAGGACGCGCAGATCGCCCGGGCGATCATCGCCATGGCCCACAGCTTGAACCTGGCGGTGATCGCCGAGGGCGTGGAAACCCATGAGCAACTGGACTTCCTGCGTGAGCATGGCTGCGATGAAGTGCAGGGATATCTGTTCGGCCGGCCGATGCCGGCGGGGCGGTTTGAAGCGCAGTTCAGCAATGACGCGCTGTTCATGTTCGACTGAAGATTTGCGGCGCGGCCTTCGCGAGCAGGCTCGCTCCCACAGGGGAATGCATTTCACATGTGGGAGCGAGCCTGCTCGCGAAGGGGCCGGGAAAAGCACCGCACATCTGTCATGAACGCCACTTGTCTGCGACATGACGTCGTTTCATATGTCATCCAAAAGCGGTTGGGTTAGAATGCCCCCCTTTTCTGCCCCCCCGATCCTTGAGGACCGCCATGTTCAGCCGTGATTTGACTATTGCCAAGTACGACGCCGACCTTTTTGCCGCCATGGAGCAAGAAGCTCAGCGTCAGGAAGAACACATTGAGCTGATCGCTTCGGAAAACTACACCAGCCCAGCGGTGATGGAAGCTCAAGGCTCGGTCCTGACCAACAAGTACGCCGAAGGCTATCCGGGCAAGCGTTACTACGGTGGTTGCGAATACGTGGACGTGGTTGAACAACTGGCCATCGACCGCGCCAAGGAACTGTTCGGCGCCGATTACGCCAACGTTCAGCCGCACGCCGGTTCGCAAGCCAACGCCGCTGTTTACCTGGCTCTGCTGCAAGGTGGCGACACCATTCTGGGCATGAGCCTGGCCCACGGCGGTCACCTGACCCACGGCGCCAGCGTTTCCTCCTCGGGCAAGCTGTACAACGCCGTTCAATACGGTATCGATGCCAACGGCCTGATCGACTACGACGAAGTCGAGCGCCTGGCAGTCGAGCACAAGCCGAAGATGATCGTTGCCGGTTTCTCTGCCTACTCGCAGATCCTCGACTTCCCGCGCTTCCGCGAAATCGCTGACAAGGTTGGCGCCTACCTGTTCGTCGACATGGCTCACGTCGCCGGTCTGGTTGCCGCCGGTGTGTACCCGAACCCGGTGCCGTTCGCCGACGTCGTGACCACCACCACCCACAAGACCCTGCGCGGTCCACGTGGCGGTCTGATCCTGGCTCGCGCCAACGCCGAGATCGAGAAGAAGCTCAACTCCGCAGTATTCCCGGGCGCCCAGGGTGGTCCGCTGGAGCACGTGATCGCCGCCAAGGCAATCTGCTTCAAGGAAGCGCTGCAGCCAGAGTTCAAGGCTTACCAGGAACAAGTGGTGAAGAACGCTCAGGCCATGGCCGAAGTGTTCATCGCGCGCGGTTTCGACGTAGTGTCCGGCGGTACCAAGAACCACCTGTTCCTGCTGTCGCTGATCAAGCAGGACATCTCCGGTAAAGACGCCGACGCCGCACTGGGCAAAGCGTTCATCACCGTGAACAAGAACTCGGTGCCTAACGATCCACGCTCGCCGTTCGTCACCTCCGGCCTGCGCTTCGGTACTCCGGCTGTGACCACTCGCGGTTTCAAAGAGGCTGAGTGCAAAGAGCTGGCCGGCTGGATCTGCGACATCCTGGCTGACCTGAACAACGAAGCGGTGATCGACACCGTTCGTGAAAAAGTCAAAGCCATCTGCAAGAAACTGCCGGTGTACGGCGCTTGATGCGACGATAAACCCGCAGCATGAAAAACCGGCCAAGTGATTGGCCGGTTTTTTTTCGTCTGAATGAAAGATCAAAAGATCGCAGCCTTCGGCAGCTCCTACAGGGAGATCGCATTTCAGATGTGAGAGCTGTCGGAGGCTGCGACATTTGCTGCTGGACCACCGGTCAGACCGGTCATGCCAATTTCATGATTCCCACTTGTAATCAGGAAAAACCCAAGCCTAGACTGCGCCTGCACTGGACATACCGGTAAGACCACAATAATTAAGTCCTGAATCCGCTGCGCCACGCGTACGGCAGCCAGGACACCGACCCAGGATTCCTCCCATGCTCAGATGGTGCTCGCGCTCAATCTTCCTTCAAGTGGTTCTCGGACTGATGCTCGGCATCGTCTGCGGGCTGACCCTTCCTGAATACTCCGCCCAGCTGAAACCGCTCGGCGATGGCTTCATCAAATTGATCAAGATGCTCATTGGCCTGATCGTGTTCTGCGTGGTGGTCAGCGGCATCAGCGGCGCGGGCGATCTGAAGAAGGTCGGGCGCATCGGCCTCAAGTCGGTGATCTATTTCGAAGTGCTGACCACCATCGCTCTGGTGATCGGTCTGGTGTTCGCCTTCAGCACCGGCATCGGCAGCGGCGCGAATATTCATCTGGAGCAACTCTCCAGCGCCGATATGGGCGACCTCGCCGAGCGCGGCCAGCACATGCATACCACCACGCAATTTCTGATGGACCTGATCCCGACTTCGGTGATCGGTGCCTTCGCTGACAACAATATTCTGCAAGTGCTGCTGTTTTCGGTGCTGTTCGGCAGTGCGCTGAATCTTGTTGGCGAGGCCGCTTCCGGGATTTCGCGGCTGATCAACGAACTCAGCCATGTGATCTTCCGCATCATGGGCATGATCGTGCGTCTGGCGCCGATCGGCGTGTTCGGCGCCATCGCCTTCACCACCAGCAAATATGGCCTGGATTCGCTGCAGCACCTGGGCAGTCTGGTCGGTCTGTTCTACCTGACCTGCGTCGCCTTCGTCGCGCTGATCCTCGGTCTGGTGATGCGCGTCTCCGGCCTGCGCATGTGGCCGCTGCTCAAGTACCTGCGTGAAGAACTGCTGATCGTCATGGGCACTGCCTCTTCCGACGCCGTGCTGCCGCAGATCATGCGCAAGCTCGAACACCTCGGTATCGGCAGCTCTACTGTCGGTCTGGTGATCCCGACCGGGTACTCGTTCAACCTCGACGGTTTCTCGATCTACCTGACCCTGGCCATCGTGTTCATCGCCAACGCTACCGGCACGCCACTGGCGATGACCGACTTGCTGACCATCCTGCTGGTGTCGCTGATTACCTCCAAAGGCGCTCACGGCATTCCCGGTTCGGCGCTGGTGATTCTCGCCGCGACGCTGACGGCGATCCCGGCGATTCCCGTAGTCGGTCTGGTGCTGGTGTTGGCCGTGGACTGGTTCATGGGCATCGGCCGCGCGCTGACCAATCTGATCGGCAACTGCGTCGCCACCGTGGCCATCGCCCGCTGGGAAAAGGACATCGACGTGCAGCGCGCCAACAAAGTACTCAACGGCGAACAGGGCTATAACTTTCAACCGCGAAAAACCGTCGCTCAGGCGGCGGCCAAAGAATTTTGAATGAGTGCCGTGCCTGCCAATGCGCAGGCACGGCGCCGGGAGCCAATACGTGATTACAACGTCAACCGTCGTCAACTCAGTGGTGGAAAAACTCCGTGCCGCGTTGGCCCGTGGCCAGTGGCGCACAGGCGACATGCTGCCGGGCCAGCGCGAACTGGCCGAACAACTGGGCATCAGCCGGCCTAGTCTGCGCGAGGCGGTGATCGTCCTCGAAACCCTCGGCCTGGTGCGCTCGATGCCGGGCAAAGGCGTGATCGTCCTCGATGCGCAACTCAGCGACAGCCAGAGCCACGACAGCGCGGTGGCCGGGGCCAGTCTCGAAGACGTGCTGCAACTGCGCTACACCCTTGAGCCGTTCATCGTCGGTCTGGTTGCACAATCGATCAGCAGCAAGGAAGTCGGCCAGTTGCGCCTGACCCTGATGGACATGCGCGAAGCCCTCGAGGCCGGTGACAGCGAAGCCGGGGTCAGCGCCTACATCGCCTTCCACGAAGAACTGTTCACGCTGACCTCAAACCCGATTTTCCAGAGCGTGGTGCAACAGACCAGCAATGCCCTCAAGCAGAGCGCCGAAGTGTTGCGCAATTCCCCGGAACATCTGGCCGAACGCCTCGAAGAAAACGAAGCCGTAGTCCGCGCGATCCGCAGCAAGAACAGCGCCCAGGCCAGCGCCGAAATGCGTCGGCACATTCTGCGCGAAGGCCAGCGCATGGGCGTTGAGCTGAACATCCCGGACGACAACCTGCCCACCTGATTTGCCAGGAGAACGGCCATGAACAGTTTCGCTTCAGCGTCCCACGCGCAATCGACCGCCCTGCCCGTCTCTCGCCTGGGCACGCCGACGGAAGATCTGTATCCGCGACTGTTCGATGCGATCCTCGAGCAGCGTATCGATGAAGACAGCCGGTTCACCGAGGACAGTCTGAAGGCGATGTTCAATTCCAGCCGTGCCGATGTGCGGCGAGTGCTGACGCAGTTGTGTCATGAACAGATCGTGGTATTGCGCGCCAATCATCGGCCGCGAGTGGCGGCGCCGGATCGGGAATTGATTCGGCAGACTTTGCACGCGCGGCGGCTGGCTGAGAACACCTTGGTGCGGTTGGCCTGTCAGCGTCCGCGTGAAGATCAACTGACTGGCCTGCGCACGTTGATCGAACGTGAGAAGCGCGCCGTCGAGCAGGATCGGCGCGGAGCGGCGATTCGATTGTCGGGGGAGTTTCATCTGCAGTTGGCGCGGATGGCGGGGAATGTGCCCTTGGCGCATTTTCTGCGCAGTCTGGTGCCGCTGACGTCGCTGGCCATTGCGCGGAGTCAGAGCCCGACGCGCAGTTGTTGCGCATGGCAGGAGCATTTGGCGTTGGTTGAGGTTGTGGAGCGAGGTGATGTTTCCAAGGCCGGCATGTTGATGAATCGGCATCTGGATCATCTTGAGCAGACGCTGCTGGGTTCAGACCATGGGCATTGTGCTGTCGGCTAGATCGCCTTCGCGAGCAGGCTCGCTCCCACAAAAGACCGCATTCTGTCAGGAGGAATGCAATCCTCTGTAGGAGCGAGCCTGCTCGCGAAGAGGCCCTCTGAGCTGTTGAAATATCAGGCTTGTTGCGCCGCTACCCGCGCAAAACCCACCCGAATCTTCTCTTCCGGCAAATCATCGGCAATAAACACGATCACACTCTCCCGCGCCTCGCCCTCGGCCCATTCGGTGTCCCAGTCGAAACCGTAGAGTTTCAGCACACCCTGAAACACCAGGCGCCGGCCTTCGCCAGCAATGTTCAGCACGCCCTTGTAACGCAGCAATTGCTTGCCATGCTCTTCCAGCAGTTCGTTCATGAACTCGCTGAGCTGATCGATATCCAGCGCCTGATCGGTGCGCAACACCAGGCTGGAGATGCGATCGATCGACGGTGCCTTGCTCACCGGACGAAGGCTCAGACCACCGCCGAGGTCAGCATTGAGGTTGAAGCCGCGCACATCCAGCAGTTCGGCCAGATCGATGTTGCCATGCTCGACCACGCGGATCGGCGCGCGGCGGTTGATTCGCGTAAGGCGCTCGCTCAGCGCAGTGAACGTCGGTTCATCGACCAGATCGGTCTTGCTCACCAGCAGACGATCGGCGAAACCGATCTGCGCCTGGGCGATGGTCTGCGTCAGGTGCACGTCGGCGTGGGCGGCGTCGACCAGAGTGATGATGCCGTCGAGCAGATAACGCTCGCGCAGCTCTTCATCGATGAAAAAGGTCTGCGCCACCGGCGCCGGATCGGCGAGACCGGTGCACTCGATCACCAGACGATCGAAGGCGATCTCGCCGCTGTCCAGACGTTCGAGCAACAGGTACAGCGCCTTGGTCAGATCGGTGTGAATGGTGCAGCAGACGCAGCCGTTGGCCAGGGTCATGACCTGCACCGGCTCGTCACCGAGCAACTGAGTGTCGATGCCGGCGTCGCTGAATTCGTTTTCGATCACGGCGATTTTCAGGCCGTGCTCGGCTTTCAATAAATGACGCAGCAAGGTGGTCTTGCCGGCGCCGAGGAAACCGCTGAGGACCGTTACCGGAATGGGAGAAGACAAAACCCGATCTCCTGAAAAGAACACAAAAACAAATGTGGGAGCGAGCCTGCTCGCGAAAGCGGTGTGTCAGTCAAATCCTTCATCAACTGACACTCCATATTCGCGAGCAGGCTCGCTCCCACAGGGGATTACCTCAACCGCAGGCTGTCAGCTCAACAGCACTTCGGCCCACCCTTGCCACCGTAACGGGCTTCCTGACGTTCGCGAAAGAACATCTCGTAGCTCATCACCGGTTTGTCCGGGTGTTTGGTTTGCATATGCTCGACGTAGGTGTCGTAGTCGGGCATGCCGACCATCAGGCGCGCGGCCTGACCGAGGTATTTACCGAGGCGACTCAGGTCATTGAACATGCTGCAATCCTCTGGTTACGCATCCGGCAGGGCCTGGAATGGCGATTCTTTATCCGTACGCTCTTTCTTGCCCCAGGCGGCGATGCCGACCTTGAGCGCATAGAACAGGATGCTGAACACCACGAACAGGAACAGCGCGGTGAGTGTGGCGTTGGTGTAGGCGTTGAAGATCACGTGCTGCATCTGCTCGACGCTCTTCGCCGGTGCCAGCACCTGACCGTTGGCCAGCGCATCGCTGTACTTCTTGGCCAGGGACAGGAAGCCGATCGCCGGGTTGGCGTCGAACAGCTTGATGAAGCCAGCAGTTGTGGTGCAGATCAACAGCCAGGTGGCCGGCAACAGGGTGACCCAGATGTAGCGCTGGCGCTTCATTTTGATCAGGACCACGGTGCCAAGCATCAGCGCGATACCGGCGAGCATCTGGTTGGAGATGCCGAACAATGGCCACAAGGTGTTGATGCCGCCCAGAGGATCGATCACGCCCTGATACAGCAACCAGCCCCACATCGCCACACAACCGGCGGTGGCGATCAAGTTGGCGCCCCACGATTCGGTGCGTTTCAGCGCCGGTACGAAGGAGCCGAGCAGGTCCTGCAGCATGAAACGCCCGGCACGGGTGCCGGCGTCCACAGCGGTGAGGATGAACAGCGCTTCGAACAGGATCGCGAAGTGGTACCAGAACGCCATGGTGTTTTCACCCGGCAGGACACTGTGCAGGATCTGCGCAATACCGACCGCCAGGGTCGGCGCACCACCGGCGCGAGCCAGAATGGTGGTTTCGCCGATATCATGGGCAACCGCTTGCAGCGCTTCCGGTGTGATCGCAAAGCCCCAACTGGTGACAACCTGCGCCACCGAAGCGACGTCACTGCCGACGACTGCTGCGGGGCTGTTCATGGCGAAGTACACGCCCGGCTCGATCACCGAAGCGGCAACCATGGCCATGATCGCCACGAACGATTCCATCAGCATGCCGCCGTAACCGATGTAGCGGGCGTTGGTTTCGTTATCCAAAAGCTTCGGCGTGGTGCCCGACGAGATCAGTGCGTGGAAACCCGATACCGCGCCGCAGGCGATGGTGATGAACAGGAACGGGAACAGACCACCCTTCCATACCGGCCCGGTGCCGTCGACGAACTGGGTCAGCGCCGGCATTTTCAGCTCGGGCATGGTGATCAGGATGCCGATCGCCAGGGCGACGATGGTGCCGATCTTGAGGAAGGTCGACAGATAGTCACGTGGCGCCAGGATCAGCCACACCGGCAGCGACGCGGCGACAAAACCGTAACCGACCAGCATCCAGGTGATCTGCACACCGGTGAAGGTAAAGGCTTTGGCCCATACCGGATCGGCAGCGATCTGCCCGCCCAGCCAGATCGAGCCGAGCAGCAGCAACACACCGACCACGGAGATTTCGCCGATGCGGCCGGGGCGGATGTAGCGCATGTAGATGCCCATGAACATCGCGATCGGGATGGTCGCCATCACGGTGAAGATGCCCCACGGGCTCTCGGCGAGGGCCTTGACCACGATCAGCGCCAGCACCGCGAGGATGATGATCATGATCAGGAAGCAGCCGAACAGCGCGATAGTGCCGGGGATCCGGCCCATTTCTTCACGCACCATATCGCCCAGGGAACGGCCGTTGCGTCGGGTCGACATGAACAGGACCATGAAGTCCTGCACCGCGCCCGCCAGCACCACACCGGCAATCAGCCAGAGCGTGCCGGGCAGATACCCCATCTGCGCCGCCAGCACCGGACCGACCAGTGGCCCCGCGCCAGCGATGGCCGCGAAGTGGTGACCGAAAAGAATGTGTTTGTTGGTCGGCACATAGTCCAGACCATCGTTGTTGAGCACGGCGGGGGTGGCCCGACGTGGATCCAGTTGCATCACGTTGTTGGCGATGAACAGACTGTAGTAACGGTACGCAACCAGATAAATGGCCACGGCAGCGACCACAATCCACAAGGCGTTGATCGCCTCGCCGCGGCGCAATGCCACTACGCCCAGGGCGCACGCTCCTACGATTGCCAGCACGAGCCAGGGTAAGTGGCGCAGCAGGCTATTATTATTTTTCATTTTATTATTCCAGCCAGGGTGGACAAGAAAGACAGCCACCCCGAGTTTAGCGCTTACGGCGCCAAAGGCCATACCCCGACATAGGTCTAGACGCTTGAGCGATTGGCTGGCGCCCGCATTCGCGGTCTATAGTCAGCGAACCTTCATGAGGATTGCGCCATGAGCGAGCACCCCGCCAATCGACGTCGTTTCAAACGTATTGCGTTCGATGCCCGAACCGAGCTGAAACAGGGCGAGTACATTTGGCCGGTCAAACTGATCGACCTGTCGCTCAAGGGTCTGTTGATCGAACGACCGGAGCCGTGGCTCGGGGATAAAGAGCAGGACTTCTTAGTCGACATTCATTTGAGCGAAGACGTCGATATCGAGATGGACGTGCATCTGGCCCACGAGGAAAACGGCCACTTGGGGTTCATCTGCCGGCATATCAGCCTGGAGTCGATCCAGCGCCTGCGCCGATTGATCGAGTTCAACCTCGGTGATCCGCAGGAGCTTGAGCGGGAATTGGGTGCGCTGATCGAAATCTGATCAAAACCGGCCCACTGTAGGAGCTGCCGAAGGCTGCGATCTTTTGAGCCTGGTCTTTTAAAAGCAAGATCAAAAGATCGCAGCCTTCGGCAGCTCCTACACAGGTGATTGGGGTTATTCGAAGAGTGCGTCAAGTGCTTGTTCAAGGCGCGTCACGGCGATGATCTGCAAGCCCGCCGGCGCTTCCTTCGGTGCGTTGCCCTTGGGCACGATCGCGCGTTTGAAGCCATGCTTGGCCGCTTCCTTCAATCGCTCCTGCCCACTCGGCACCGGGCGCACTTCGCCGGACAGGCCGACTTCGCCGAACACCAGCAGGTCATGGGGCAGCGGCCGGTTGCGCAAACTCGACATCACCGCCGCCATCAACGCCAGATCCGAGGCGGTCTCAAGCACCTTCACCCCACCGACCACGTTAAGGAACACGTCCTGATCGTGGGTCGGAATCCCGCCATGACGGTGCAACACCGCGAGCAACATCGCCAATCGGTTCTGATCCAGACCCAACGTCACCCGACGCGGGTTGGCCAGATGGCTGTCATCGACCAACGCCTGCACCTCTACCAGCATCGGTCGGGTGCCTTCCCACGTCGCCATGACCACACTGCCCGGGACTTCTTCCTGAGCGCGGGTGAGAAAAATCGCCGAAGGGTTGGAGACTTCTTTCAGGCCCTTGTCGGTCATGCCGAACACGCCCAACTCGTTGACCGCGCCGAAACGGTTTTTCACCGCCCGCAGCAGACGCAGTCGACCATCGGATTCACCTTCGAAATACAGCACGGTGTCGACCATGTGTTCCAGAACACGCGGACCGGCCAGCGCACCTTCTTTAGTGACGTGGCCGACGAGGAAGATCGCCGTGCCGCTCTGTTTGGCGTAACGCACCAGCAACGCCGCACTTTCGCGCACCTGCGACACGCCGCCTGGGGCCGATTGCAGTTGTTCGGTGAAAATGGTCTGGATCGAGTCGATCACCATCACCTTGGGCTTTTCCTGGCGAGCGGTGGCGATGATGGTTTCGATGCAGGTTTCGGTCATCACCCGCAGCTGATCCTGCGGCAGGCCGAGGCGGCGAGCGCGCATCGCCACTTGCTGCTGGGATTCCTCACCGGTGACGTACAGCGCTGGCATGCTCTTGGCCAGGTTGCACAGGGTCTGCAGCAGGATTGTCGACTTGCCGATCCCCGGATCACCGCCGATCAGCACCACCGAGCCATCGACCAGCCCGCCGCCGAGTACGCGATCAAGCTCGCCGGACGCGGTAGAAAAACGTGGAATTTCTTCGATGCTGACTTCGGCGAGCGTCTTGATCTGTGCCTGTTGGCCAGCCCAACCGGTGCGCCCGGTGGGGGCCGTGGCGCCGCCGCTTTCGATCATGGTTTCGGTCAGGGTGTTCCAGGCACCGCACTCACCGCACTGCCCGGCCCACTTGGGAAAGGTTGCGCCGCACTCGGTGCAGCCGTACATGCGCTTGGCCTTGGCCATCAGAACCCCCGGAACAAAAGACGCGATGATAACGCAGCCACCGCCGATCAGCGCGGCGCAGCGGTACGGATTTCGCCGCTGGCCAGACGCGCGGCGCTGTTGCCCAGCGGATCCTCGGCATTGAGGTCGGCGCCCTTGGCTTTCAACGCATCAAGCAATTCCAGACGCTTGAACAGCCCGGCGTACATCGCCGCGGTCTGCCCGGCGCCGTTACGTTGGTCGGGGCTGCAATCGGTGGCCATCAGGCGCCGGGCGATCTGCAGCTCGCCTTTGAATATCGCGCCCATGAGCGCCGTGTTGCCGCGTTGATCCTGTGCGCAAGCATCTGCACCAGCGGCCAGCAGGCGCTTAACCGCCGGCGCCTGACCGTGATAAGCCGCCAGAATCAGTGCGGTGTAACCCTTGCTGTCGCGGGTATCGAGGGAATAGCCGGACTCGATAAAGGTCTCGAGCATCGGCACATCGCCGCGGCGGGCGGCATCGAAATAGTAATCCTGCAACTGCGCCTTGATCGCCTCAGGGCTTTGCTCGTCAGGTGCCGCCCAGACGGTGAACGACAGGCACGCGGCCGACCATAAAAGAAAAATACGCATCAGGCTCTCTCCTTGAACACACGCGAGGCCGCACTGGCCCTCGCGTGCGCTGCATCGCTGTCAGTCGGTCAGTTTGGCCGCAAGTGCTTTCACGCGGCTGAGGTCGCCCTTGGCCACTTCGGTCACGCCAGTGCCATATTCAGGATCGGCCTTGTACAGAAAGGACAGGATGATGTGCTTGCTTTCGTCATCGGTTGTCGCCAGCGAACCGCCGAAGCTGTCGATCAGGTCGCGACGTTCCTGCTTGCTGTACGAGCGATACAGGTCACCGGCCTGCTTGAAGTTCTGCTCACGCTGAATCTTCGCCTGTTGGGTGCTGCCCGCCAGCGCCGACTGGCTGTAACGCGCCGCTGGCGTCTCTTCACGCGGTTGCAGGCGGCTTGGCTGGTAGTTGACGCCGGACTGGCTGGCGCCAAAATTCATCGCGCCATCCTGATTGCCATTGTTCACTGCGGTTTTCGGTGCATTGATCGGCAATTGCAGAGCGTTGGCGCCGAGGCGATACATCTGCGTGTCGGCATAAGAGAACACTCGCCCCTGCAACAGACGATCTTCCGAAGGTTCGATACCCGGAACTACGTTGGCTGGTGCCATCGCAACTTGTTCGGTTTCCTGGAATACATTGGCCGGATTACGGTTCAAGACCATTTGTCCAACTTTGCGCTCCGGGATACCCGGCCAGATCTTGGTTGCATCCAGTGGATCGAAATCAAACTTGGACAAATCCTGTGGCTTGAGAACTTGCACGTACAAGTCCCACTTCGGGAAGTTGCCCTTGTTGATGTTACTTACCAAGTCATTGGTCATATGACTGTAATCCTGACCTTGAACTTCGCTGACCTGTTTTGGCGTGAGGTTCTTGATGCCTTGAAGACTCTTCCAGTGAAACTTCACATAGTGAACTTCATTCCTGGCATTGATCAGCTTATAGGCATGAACACCATTGCCATCCATCTCCCGATAACTGGCCGGAGTACCGTAGTTGGAATACAACTCGGTCAGTGTGCGGGTGGCTTCCGGTACATGGGAGAAGAAATCGAACCGGCGCGAATCGTCATCGAGGTTGGTGCGCGGATCGGGCTTGAAGGCGTGGACCATGTCCGGGAATTTGATCGCATCACGGATGAAGAATGTCGGGAAGTTGTTGCCGACCAGATCCCAATTGCCGTCAGCGGTGTAGAACTTGGTGGCGAAGCCGCGCGGGTCGCGCAGGGTTTCCGGGGAATGGTTGCCATGCACCACCGCCGAGAAGCGCACGAACACCGGCGTGCTCTGGCCCGCGGCGAATACCTTGGCCTTGCTCAGGTCGCTGAGGTCATCGGTCACGGTGAAGGTGCCATGAGCGCCGGTACCGCGTGCATGTACCACGCGCTCGGGGATGCGCTCACGGTCGAAGCGCTGCAGCTTCTGGATCAGTTGCACATCCTGCAGCAGGACCGGGCCAGTGGCGCCGGCGGTTTGCGAGTTCTGATTGTCACCAACAGCAGCGCCGTTATCGCGGGTCAGCGGAGCGGCGTTGACCGAGAAGGTCAGCAGGCTGGCGGTGAGAACGCCGAGAGTGCGGCGATGGGGAAAAGCCCCCAGTCCAAGAGCGGAAGTCATATCAGGTTCCTCTGGTTTTATTGGGCGCATCCAGGTGCGCCACAACAAGGCTAGAGGCCCGTGCCGAGGAACATAAATAGAAAGAACGTAACGCCATGATTGAAGAAATTGGCTTTCACGTCAGCGGGTTAGCGCGTATTCCGCGCGCGATTGCTGGCATTTTGCAAACTAATCGTCAATTGATGTGTCGATAAAAACGGGCATTGTAAGAAGGTGTTTCGCGCAGGAGGCGTTTCGCTGATTTACACTGCCACCACCAAACTCATCTGTAACAAGGAAATAACTATGGGCGTGCTTAGCGAGTTCAAGGCCTTCGCGGTCAAAGGCAATGTGGTCGACATGGCCGTCGGTATCATCATCGGCGCGGCGTTCGGCAAGATCGTTTCGTCGTTTGTCGGCGACGTGATCATGCCGCCGATTGGCCTGTTGATCGGTGGGGTGGACTTCAGTGATCTGGCTGTCACGCTCAAAGCGGCCCAGGGCGATGCGCCCGCAGTGGTGCTGGCTTACGGCAAATTCCTGCAGACGGTGCTGGATTTCGTGATTGTCGCTTTCGCGATCTTCATGGGCGTCAAAGCCATCAACCGCCTCAAGCGCGAAGAAGCCGTGGCGCCGACCGCGCCGCCGATCCCGAGCAAGGAAGAGCAACTGCTGGGCGAAATTCGCGACCTGCTAAAAGCGCAGAACGAGCGGCCCTGAGGCATTCGCTACACATTGAAACGGCACCCGCGGGTGCCGTTTTCGTTACCAGTAATTCTCCACCGCAACCTGCCCCGGCTTGCGCGTCAGGCTCAGGCGCATGTCGCGCTGTTTCAGCAAGGCGCGGGTGTCGTCGATCATCTGCGGATTGCCGCACAGCATCACCCGCGAATGCTCTGGCGAGAGCTCAACTCCTGCCGCTCGCTCCAGCTCGCCATTTTCGATCAACGTGGTAATCCGGCCCTGCAACGCGCCTGGATGGGCTTCGCGGGTCACGGTAGGGATGAACTGCAACTTGTGGACGTATTCGCTCAGATAGTCACGTTGCGCCAACCCGGCGATCAACTCCTGGTAAGCCAGTTCCCGCGCCTCCCGCACGCTGTAAACCAGAATGATCCGCTCGAATTTCTCCCAGACCTCGAAGTCCTGCAGGATCGACAGAAACGGCGCCACCCCGGTGCCGGTCGACAATAACCACAGGTCTCGGCCGTCGACAAAGCGATCCAGCGTCAGATAGCCGAACGCCTGGCGCTCTACCATCAAGCTGTCGCCGACCTGGAGACGGCTCAGTTCACTGGTGAATTCGCCGTCCGGCACGACGATGGAAAAGAACTCGAGAAACTCGTCGAACGGCGACGACACCATCGAATAGGCGCGCCAGACCGTGCTGCCATCGGCCTTGGTGACGCCCAGCCGGGCGAACTGGCCGGCGCGAAAGCGAAAGCCGGGATCACGGCTGGTGCGCAGCGTGAACAGGTTCGGCGTCAACGGTTGCACATCGAGCAAGGTCTGGGTGGTGTACTTCTCGGCACTGGCAGTCATGAGGCACTCCTTGAAACGATTGCCCACAGTGTCCCGCAAAATCGCGCTACCAAACACCCGTGATTGGTAATGGTATTAACAGGATCTGCGTTGCGCATTCGATATGTTGTCAAGGTCGTATTTAGAGTAATAACTTGAGATGGCAATCTGAATATAACAGGCTGTATTGCTAAGAACGCTTTATGAATAACCTTCAGATATAAATCTCGAAATAATGTAAGGCAATTCTTCGGAATGATCCTACACTTCGATTCGTGCCGGGTCTTTTGGATCCATTCGGCGCCCCGCTATCAGGACATGGAGGCGAAAGCTCATGGAAACGTGGAAGGAATCACAACTCAAACAATTGACATTTGCCAAGGGCATAGAGGCGGCTTATCCGATCCTGCTGAGATTTGCCGAAAACCTGGGTTTTAATTTCTGCGCCATCGCGGTCACCTCACCCAATCGCGAAGTTCATCTGAACGCATTGCAAATCAATAATTACCCGAAAGAATGGAACACCCAGTACAACAAAGAGAACTACCGCAACATCGATCCCGTAATAGCGCATTGCAATCACTCAATATTGCCGATCGTTTGGGAAGAAAGAGTTTTCACTGATGCGCCCGAGTTGTGGCAGGCGTTGAAAAACAACGGGCTGCAGCATGGCTGGTCGCAAGCGTTTCATGACGAAGCCAGCGGTTTGTGCAGCATCATCAGCCTGGCCCGGACCCACTGCCCGATCAGCCCGCTCGAGCTATATGAGCATTACGGTTATCTGTTCTTCGCCAACCGACACTTCAGCGAATTATATGCGCGCACCGTTCCAATACAGGACAAGCCCAGCAGGCCCAGGCTATCGTCCCGGGAGCTGGAAATCATGAAACTTTCCGCCATGGGCAAGACGGCTCACGACATTTCGCGAATCCTCAGCCTGAGCGAACGCACCGTTAACTATCACGTACAAAACGTCATCGAAAAATTCAACGTCTGCAACAAGATTTCCGCAGTGATTGCCGCCGCTCGGGCCGGGATCATCTGACAGCTGAACGTTATCGCGCGGTAATCCTGCAAGTATTTGCCCGCAAAAAAACGTACCATTCAGGCCTTTCCGAGTGATGACGCATACCGCTTGCATCGCAGTCCACTCGGTCGGATCCCGTCGCACGACATCCAGGCCACGGGATATCTGCCGAATATCCTGAGTCCCCGTCCCATGCCTTTGCTCGAAACGCCTTTCGCCCAACTCGACCTGATCCGCCAGCCCGAACAGCAGAATGAACCGCTGCAAGCATTCGACGCGGCAGACGAATACCTGCTCAATCATCTCGCCAGCGAACAACTGGCGAGCAGTACCCGCGTGCTGGTGCTCAATGACAGCTTTGGCGCCCTGGCGATCAGTCTGCTGGGCAAGGTCGAAGTCAGCAGCAGCGGCGACTCGTTCCTGGGTTTCGTTGGGCTGGAAAAGAATCTACTGCGCAACAGCCAGGCGTTCGATGCAATCCGTCCGATTCCGGCAAGCGAGCCTTTGGTGGGGCCGTTTGACCGGGTGCTGATCCGCGTTCCCAAGACGCTGGCGCTATTGGAAGAGCAGTTGATCCGCCTGCAAGGACAACTCGCTCCCGGCGCGCAAGTGATCGCCTCCGCCATGGTCAAGCATCTGCCGCGCGCTGCCGGCGATCTGCTCGAGCGCTACATTGGCCCGGTGCAGGCGTCGCTGGCCGTGAAGAAAGCCCGACTGCTGATCGCCACGCCTGAAAGCAAAGCGCCCGTCACGTCTCCTTACCCGACCCGCTATCGCCTCGACGAACCAGCGATCGAATTGCTCAACCACGCCAACGTATTCTGCCGCGAAGGCCTCGACATCGGCACCCGCGCTTTTCTGCCGCATCTGCCGAAAAACCTTGGCAGCGCACGGGTCGCCGACCTCGGTTGCGGCAACGGTGTTCTGGCAATCGCCAGCGCCTTGCAGAACCCGGATGCGCATTACACGCTGGTCGACGAATCGTTCATGGCGGTGCAATCGGCTGCCGAAAACTGGCGCGCGGCATTGGCCGATCGCGACGTGATCGTGCGCGCTGGCGATGGTCTTGCCGGGCAGGCGCCGCAGTCGCTGGACGTGGTGCTGTGCAACCCACCGTTCCATCAGCAGCAGGTGGTCGGCGATTTCCTCGCCTGGCGCATGTTCCAGCAGGCGCGCGAGGCGCTGGTGGTCGGCGGTGCGCTGTACATCGTCGGCAACCGGCATCTGGGCTATCACAGCAAACTGGCGCGCCTGTTCCGCGGTGTCGAGCAAGTCGCGGCCACGCCGAAATTCGTCATCCTCAAGGCGCGCAAATAAATCTGCGGCATAAAAAAACCCTCCGTGAGGAGGGTTGCAAACCCGTACCCGAAGGCGCCGGGACGGGATGTTTCAGTGGGTGGTCAAACCTGCGGCATTCATGAACATGCGCATCAGGCTGGCGGCGATGAACAACACGCCGACACTGCCAACCCAGATCAGGGCCAACCAGCCGAGCCGCTGCCACAGCGGCTTTTTTTCGGCTTCTTCAATGTCGTGCAGGGAATGTTTGCCGGTCATTGCATCGATCTCCGTTAAGCCAAGGCGTCACTGCGGACGCCTTCGCGAGCAGGCTCGCTCCCACAGGGCAAGCCCAGCATGGGATTAGTGGTAACCGTCTTCGTGGGTGACCTTGCCGCGGAACACGTAGTAGCTCCAGAAGGTATACCCCAGGATGAACGGAATGATGAACAACGTGCCGACCAGCATGAAGCCCTGACTTTGCGGCGGCGCGGCGGCGTCCCAGATCGAGATAGACGGCGGCACGATGTTCGGCCACAGGCTGATACCCAAGCCGCTGTAGCCGAGGAAGATCAGCACCAGCGTCAGCAGGAACGGCGTGTAGTTGGCGTTACGTGCCACCGCGCGAATCAGGCCGTACAAGGTGACCAGCACCATAATCGGCACCGGCATGAACCAGAACAGATTCGGCATGCTGAACCAGCGCGAGGCGATTTCCGGATGCGACAGAGGCGTCCACAGGCTGACGATACCTATCACTGCCAACAGGACAAACGCCAGCGGCCGCGCCAGGTCATGCATCTGCTCCTGCAACTTGCCTTCGGTTTTCATGATCAGCCAAGTACAGCCGAGCAAGGCATAGGCCACCACCAGCGCCGCACCGCAGAACAGCGTGAACGGCGTCAGCCAATCCAGTGAACCACCGGCGAACTGGCGATTGACCACCGGCAGACCATCGATGAACGCTCCCAGCGCCACGCCCTGAAAGAACGTTGCCGCGATCGAACCACCGATGAATGCCTTGTCCCACAGGTGACGTTTTTCATCCTTGGCCTTGAAGCGGAATTCGAAGGCCACGCCGCGAAAGATCAGGCCCATGAGCATGAAAATCAGCGGCAGGTACAGCGCCGACAACACCACCGAATAGGCCAGCGGGAAGGCGCCGAACAACGCCGCGCCACCCAGCACCAGCCAGGTTTCGTTGCCGTCCCAGACTGGCGCGACCGTGTTCATCATCACGTCGCGATCGGTCTTGCCGGGTACGAACGGGAAGAGAATGCCGATGCCCAGGTCGAAGCCGTCCATGACCACGTACATCATGATGCCGAAGATGATGATCACGGCCCAGATCAGCGGAAGATCGATACCCATGAGTCAAATCTCCTTGGTCAAGCGAGTGTTGTCTTCGTGCTCGCCCTCGGCCGGGTCGTCGGCTGCGGACAACGGACGTGCCGGGGTGCGTTTCTTGCCTGGACCACCGTCCGGTGTTTCGCTGCCTTCGCTGATCTTCGGCCCTTTGCGCACCAGGCGCATCATGTAGCCGAGACCGGCGCCGAACAGGGCGAAATAGACCACGACGAACATGATCAGGGTGATGCTCATCTGCATGAAGCTGTGGTTGGACGAAGCATCGGCAGTGCGCATCAAGCCGTAGACCACCCATGGCTGACGGCCGATCTCCGTGGTGAACCACCCGGCGAGAATCGCGATCAGGCCGGACGGCCCCATCCACAAGGCCAGATGCAGGAACGGCCGCGAGGTATACAGCGACTCACGCTTGCGCAGCCACAGGCTCCACAACCCGGTGAAGATCATCAGGAAGCCGAGGCCGACCATGATCCGGAACGACCAGAACACGATGGTCGAATTCGGCCGGTCTTCCGGCGGGAATTCCTTCAGCGCCGGCACTTGCTTGTCCAGCGAGTGGGTGAGGATCAGGCTGCCGAGGTAGGGAATCTCCACAGCGAACTTGGTGCGTTCTTCTTTCATGTCCGGCCAGCCGAACAGGATCAGCGGCGTCGCCTCGTCGCCATGGTTTTCCCAGTGGCCTTCGATCGCGGCGATTTTCGCTGGCTGATGCTTGAGCGTATTGAGCCCGTGGAAGTCGCCGATCACTGCCTGGATCGGCGCGACGATCAACGCCATCCACATGGCCATCGACAGCATGGTGCGGATCGCCGGGTTGTCCCTGCCGCGCAGCAGGTGCCAGGCCGCCGACGAGCCGACGAAGAACGCCGTCGCGACGAACGCGGCCGTGGCCATGTGCATCAGCCGGTAAGGGAATGACGGGTTAAAGATGATTGCCAGCCAGTCGGTGGGGATCACCTGACCGTTGACGATTTCAAAGCCTTGCGGGGTCTGCATCCAGCTGTTGGAGGCGAGAATCCAGAAGGTCGAAATCAGCGTGCCGATCGCCACCATCACCGTCGAGAAGAAGTGCAGGCCGCGCCCGACCTTGTTCCAGCCGAACAGCATCACGCCAAGAAAACCGGCCTCGAGGAAGAACGCTGTGAGCACTTCATAAGTCAGCAACGGCCCGGTGACGGCACCGGCGAAGTCGGAGAACCGACTCCAGTTGGTGCCGAACTGATAGGCCATGACCAGCCCGGAAACCACGCCCATGCCGAAGTTGACGGCAAAAATCTTCGACCAGAAATGGTAGAGATCGCGGTAGGTGTCGTTGCGGGTCTTCAGCCACAAACCTTCGAGCACTGCCAGGTAACTCGCCAGGCCAATGGTGATGGCCGGGAACAGAATGTGGAACGAGATGGTGAACGCGAACTGAATTCGGGCGAGATCGAGAGCCTCTAAACCGAACATATGGCTTCCTCTGTCAGGTAATACGGGTAGCTGGCCCGGAGGCCTGCACCACTGCCCCCACGGATATGGAGTGCGGCGAATTCGGATTCGTTCTTTTTTTGCAACCATCGCAACGCAGGGAGTCTGGCCAAATGGCCGCCAGATCAGTTCCGGTCGGGGTCTTGATCTGGATCAAGCAACGTTGAAAGAGTAGTCCCATTTCTGCCAATGAACTGCGTGGTGGTTTGCCGCGTGACAAGTTGCCTCACTCTCCTGTGGCGAGGGGATTTATCCCCGTCCGGCTGCGCAGCAGTCGTCGTCGTCGTCGTCGTTTCGAGATTTTGGGGCCGCTGCGCGACACAACGGGGATTAAGCCCCTCACCACGGGGCTGATTGTCAGCATGAAAGATCGATGTCTGGCTAACTGAATTGTTTCTCGTAGCAACTTCCTGTTACAGACTGGTGATAATCTCGCCGTTCACTCGTCCAAGACCTGCCTTCAGATGCCCACACAAGAGCCCCTGCTGTTACGTCACCATCGTCCGTTCATGGCCTTCTGGCTGGCGCGGATCTTTACCGCCAGCGGCTTTCAGATGCTCACCGTGGCGATTGGCTGGAACCTGTATCAACTGACCGGCAACGTGCTGGATCTGGGCCTGGTCGGGCTGGTCGAATTTGCTCCGCGCGTGCTGTTCATGCTGCACACCGGCCATGTCGCCGATCGCTATGACCGGCGCAAGGTCGCCGCGCTTTGCCAGTCGTTGCAGGCGTTGATTGCCTTGGCGCTGGCTATCGGCAGTGCCACCGATCACGTCACCCGCGAGATGATTTTCATCCTCGCCTTTCTGCTCGGCGCCGCTCGTTCGTTCGAAATGCCAACGACACAGGCGTTGCTGCCCAGCATCGTCCCCAGCGCGCTGTTCCCCCGCGCCGTCGCTGCCGCACAATCGGCGCAGCAGTCGGCCACTATCGTCGCGCCGGCCCTCGGCGGCTTGCTGTATGCATTCGGCAGCGTCTGGGTCTACGGCCCGACCGTGCTGCTGTATGTGATCGCCTGTTCGCTGATGCTCAACCTGCCGGCACGCCAGACGCCATTGAACAAAGGCAAAGCCACCCTGGATTCGTTGCTGGCGGGAATTCGCTTCATCCGCAGCCGCCCGGACATCCTCGGTGCGATCTCGCTGGACCTGTTCGCCGTGTTGCTCGGCGGCGCCACGGCGTTGCTGCCGGTGTTCGCCAAGGACATTCTGCTGACCGGCCCGTGGGGCCTTGGCCTGTTGCGCTCGGCGCCGGCGGTGGGTGCATTGCTGATGTCGCTGTTTCTCGCGCGATTTGCCGTGGAACGCAATGTCGGCCGGGTGATGTTCACCGCCGTCGGCGTCTTCGGCGTCGCCACTATCGCGTTTGGTTTGTCGACCTCGTTCTGGTTCTCGCTGGCGGTGCTGGTGGTGCTCGGCGCAGCGGACATGATCAGCATGGTCATCCGTGCCTCGTTCGTGCAGCTGGAAACCCCCGACGAAATGCGCGGCCGGGTCAGCGCGGTCAATGGCTTGTTCATCGGCGCTTCCAACCAGTTGGGCGAATTCGAATCCGGCCTCACCGCCCACTGGTTCGGCACCGTGCCGGCAGTGGTCATGGGCGGGATCGGCACGCTGGTAGTGACGGGGACGTGGATCAAACTTTTCCCGACATTGGCGAATCGGGACCGGATGCATGTGCCGGTGGAAGAGAAGGCCTGAGTTTTTTGGAAAAAACTCACCTGCTCAGCACATATCAAACGACAACGTGCGGTACATAGTTACCGCACTGAGTGTAATGTATCGCCTTACACTCGCCGCCATGATCAAATCCTTTCAGCACAAAGGCCTTCGTGGCTTCTATGAAACAGGTACGACTCGTGGAATTCGTGCCGACCATGCAAAACGGCTGTCGCGCATGTTGCAATTCATGGATCGAGCGACACTTCCCGGCGATCTGGACTTGCCGGGCTGGCGCCTGCATCCGTTGAAAGGCGAGCTGAGTGAATACTGGTCGCTCAGCGTTTCAGGCAACTGGCGAGTGATTTTTCGTTTTGTCGGTTCGGATATCGAATTGGTCGATTATCTGGACTACCACTGACTGGAGGCAGGCTCATGCCCATGCACAACCCGCCACACCCCGGTGAAACCCTGCTGCTGGATGTCTTGCCTGAGCTTGGCCTCAGTGTGAGCGAGTTGGCCCGGCATCTGGGTTTTGCGCGCCCTCACCTTTCTCGCGTGCTGCACGGACACGCACCGATCAGCCCGGACCTGGCAGTGCGACTTGAGCGTGCAGGGATTGGCAAGGCGCGCGTGTGGCTAGGCGTTCAAACCGACTACGACCTGTGGCAAGCAGAGCATCGCGAGCAACCGAAGATTGAACCCATCGCTGCCCACGGCTGATCCTTCAGGCCATCAACTCCCCCGCCACCCTCGCCCGCAATGCCTTGCCACTGAGCTGCTCGACCAGGGTCAAGGCAAATTCCAGCGCCGCGCCCGAGCCTTGGGCGGTGATGCAGTTGCCGTCGACCACCACCGGTTGATCAACAAACGTACAGCCGGACAACTGATGGCTGGCGCCGGGCAGGCAGGTCATGCGTCGCTGGCGCAGCACGCCTGATGCTTGCAGCGCGAGAGCCGGAGCTTCGCCGATGGCGGCGAACAGGCGGCCGGCGCTGGCCTGGTCCTTGAGCAACTGCTGCAAGGGCTGATGCGCCGCCAGATGCTGCGAGCCGACGGCACCGCCCGGCAGCACGATCAGGTCGAAGCTCTGCGCGAGCACATCGACCAGCATGCCATCGGCGGTCAGGCGGGTGCCGCGCGCGCAGGTCAGCATGCGCCGGCCTTCGATGCTGGCGGCGACCACTTCGATGCCGGCGCGGCGCAGCACGTCGATCAGGGTCACGCTTTGCAAATCGTCGATGCCCTCGGCGAGGGCAATCAGGGCTCTGGAAGTCATGGGCGCTTTCCGCTGGGTGGTCTGTAAAGCGTAGTCAGCTTTGTCCCACCCTGTTCGAAGACAGCCGTTACTTGATGTAAAGCTGGGTCGATAGCGTGTTGCGCGGGGCGTTGATCGAGGTGTTGCTGAAGCTGAAGGTGCCTTCCTGTTTGCCGGCCAGATCGAAGGTATAAAGAGAACCGACGGTTTTGCTGCCAGGCGTGCACTCGGTGAGGTTGCCATTATCGAAGGCGCACACCGGGCCTCGGGTGCCGTTGACCTCGAAGCCATCCAGAGTCACGTGTGGCTGATTCTGGCCATAGCCGACTTCCAGCACGTAGACCTTGATGTTCGGACCGCTGTGATTGCACTGGGTTTGCGGCTGGTTATCGGCAATATCTTCCAGGCCGCAGGACGGTGATTGAACCTTAATCACCTTCACCTCGGTGAGCGGAGGCGCCGAGGCCGCGAACGCCGGAGCTGTCAGCAGCAGTGCTGCAATCCATCCGAAAATCCTGATCCAACCGTTGCGCATGCCTGCCCACTCCAAAAAATCAGCGCGCAGTATGGCGCAGTTGTCGGCTGCGCAAAACTTCGCCGACGATCGACACCAACATCCGCCAAATTCCTCACGCGGCTGGTATGATGCGCGGCTTTTTCCGGCCCACGACAATTTTCCAGGCGCTTGCGACGGTCTGTGCTTTGCTGTTGAGGTCGATACATTCACGGCGCCACGCGCGCCACGGGGAGCAGACATGCTGGAAAGGCTGTTTCAACTCAAGGCACACAACACCAACGTGCGCACCGAAATTCTTGCGGGCGTCACGACTTTCCTGGCCATGGCTTACATTCTGTTCGTCAACCCGAGCATCCTCGGCGAGACCGGCATGGACAAGGGCGCGATTTTCGTCGCCACCTGTCTGGCGGCCGCCATCGGCTCGACCGTAATGGGCCTGATCGCCAACTACCCGATCGCCCTCGCTCCGGGCATGGGCCTGAACGCCTTCTTTACCTACACCGTGGTGCTGCACATGGGCCACACCTGGCAGGTGGCGCTGGGTGCGGTGTTCATTTCCGCCGTGCTGTTTTTCCTGCTGTCGATCTTCCGCATCCGCGAATGGATCATCAACGCCATTCCGCTGCCACTGCGCTCGGCGATTGCCGCCGGTATCGGCCTGTTCCTGGCGCTGATCGCCCTGCACAACGCCGGTATCGTGGTCAGCAACCCGGCGACCATGGTCGGCCTCGGCGATCTGACCAAGCCGGCACCGATTCTGGCCACCGTCGGCTTCGCCGTGATCGTCGCCCTCGAAGCGCTGAAAGTGCGCGGCGCGGTGCTGATCGGCATTCTCGCCGTAACCATCGCCTCGATCGTACTGAACGTCACCGAGTTCGGCGGCATCATGTCAATGCCGCCGTCGCTGGCGCCGACCTTCCTGCAACTGGACATCAAAGGTGCGCTGGACATCGGTCTGGTCAGCGTGATCTTCGCTTTCCTGTTCGTCGACCTGTTCGACAACTCCGGGACCCTGATCGGCGTCGCCAAGCGCGCCGGCCTGATGGGCAAGGACGGCCACATGCCGAAAATGGGCCGCGCGCTGATCGCCGACAGCACGGCGGCCATGGCCGGCTCGCTGCTGGGTACTTCGACCACCACCAGTTACATCGAATCCGCTGCCGGCGTCAGTGCCGGTGGCCGCACGGGCCTGACCGCCATCGTCGTGGCAACCCTGTTCCTGCTGGCGCTGTTCTTCTCGCCCCTGGCGGCCAGCGTTCCGGCATTCGCCACCGCGCCAGCGCTGCTGTTCGTCGCCGTGCTGATGACTTCGGGCCTGGCGGAAATAGACTGGGACGACATCACCGTGGCAGCACCGGTTGTGGTCACCGCACTGGCGATGCCGTTCACCTATTCGATCGCCAACGGCATCGCCTTCGGCTTCATCGCCTGGACTGCCATCAAGCTGCTGTCCGGCCGTGCCCGTGAGCTGAACCCGGCGCTGGTGATCCTGTCGATTCTGTTTGTGATCAAGTTGGGTTGGTTCAACGCATGACTTTCGATTCCCAAGCCTACGCCGAACAACTCGAAGCCAAGGTCACGCGTTTGCGTGAACTGCTGGCACCTTTCGATGCACCCGAGCCGACGGTGTTTGACTCGCCTCTGCAGAACTTCCGCCTGCGCGCCGAATTCCGCCTGTGGCGCGAGGGCGGCGAACGGCATTACGCGATGTTCTCCCAGGACGACAAGCGCACGCCGATCCTCATCGAGGAATTTCCGATTGCCAGCCTGCGCATCAACCAGTTGATGCCGCAGTTGAAGGCCGCGTGGCAAGCCAGTTCGGCGCTGAGCCACAAGCTGTTCCAGGTCGAATTCCTGACCACGCTGGCCGGCGACGCGATGATCACCCTTTGCTATCACCGTCCGCTGGACGAGCACTGGCATGCGGCGGCAACTCAGTTGTCGGCAGATCTGGGCGTGAGCATCATCGGCCGCTCCAAGGGCAAGCGCGAAGTGCTCGGCCAGGACTATGTCGTCGAGAAACTCGAAGTCGGCGGCCGCACTTTCAGCTATCGCCAGCCCGAAGGCGCGTTCACCCAGCCCAACGGCACGGTGAACCAGAAGATGCTCAATTGGGCATACGAAGCCTTGGGCGATCGCAGCGACGATCTGCTCGAGTTGTACTGCGGCAACGGCAACTTCACCCTGCCGCTGGCGACTCGCGTGCGCAAAGTGCTCGCCACCGAGATCAGCAAGACTTCGGTCAACGCGGCCCTGAGCAACCTCAGCGAAAACGCTGTGGATAACGTCACGCTGGTGCGTTTGTCCGCCGAGGAGCTGACCGAAGCGCTCAACGAAGTGCGCCCGTTCCGTCGCCTGCACGGCATCGATCTGAAGAGCTACGAATTCGGCAGCGTCTTCGTCGACCCACCACGCGCCGGCATGGACCCGGACACCTGCGAACTGACCCGGCGCTTCGACAACATCCTCTACATCTCCTGCAACCCGGACACCCTGGCGGCCAACATCGCCCAGTTGCATGACACCCACCGCATTACAAAGTGCGCGATGTTTGACCAGTTCCCGTGGACCCATCACATGGAATCCGGTGTGCTGCTGACCCGGCGTTGATTGCGGGTATCTGATACGGAAAAGCCGTCATGATTGACGGCTTTTTTGTGGGTGCTATGGCGCGATATCAGTTTTGCGTGGACGGCCGCCTTTTTTGCCATTGGCTCGCGCTGCCGCAGATTTCGCAGCGCTGCTTTGACGCCCGTTGCGCGAGGCGACGACCGACGCGGCCATCCGCATAAGCGGCGGGCTCGCTGAAATCATTCCGGCAATGGAAATATCCAGGTCCTTGCCCTCATGGCACAGGGCAGTGCCGGCGAAGCCGATCGTCAGGCTTGCATAATCGGCCGCTTCAAACCCCGCGAATTCGGGATACAGCTTCACCGGAAGCAACACACCGCTGCCGTCCTCGAAACGAATGACCAAAGAGGATTCTTCGAAGCTCACTGACACGGCCTGCAAACTATTGGCCTGTCGTACTTCGCCAAGTGTGATGGCGGCATCGAGCATCTCTTCCGTCAGGGGGCGATGCACCGACGGTTTTGCCTTGATGACCTTCATAATTCGATCTCAACTCCTTCCAATTTGCCGATCAAGGACAGCAGCACTTTGTCTTCATCGGGGTCATAGCGCGCCGATCCGATCCTGTAGGTCTCGTCGGTGACTGGTTTCATTACGGGCACTTCGTTTGCCTGGCAGTCCCATATCTGATTATCGAGACAAGCGGTCTTCACGGCCGACCACCAGATCCCTCGTGCTCTACGCAAATGCGCCGGTTGTCCAAGTGACAGACACAAGCCGTTAAGCACAGTGAGCGGTGGTCGTCGGGACAGCGGCACGACATCCCACAGATCAACTTCGTTGTGCCAGAAGCTGAACCGGAAGCGGGCATTCCAGGCACCCGCATCTACATGGGCGTGCGGTGGGCAGTGTTCGTCTCTCAACATGATGCGAATCGACATTCCCTTGTAGCTGCATATCTTCATGCTAACCCATCCGTTAGGTTAATGGATTTCAAGATCTCGAATTTCCTTTCGAGTCCGACGATCGGTTGCAACCGCGAACGTGGCGGAGGTCATCCAAGGCTAGCGGGCATGGGGGTCGAGGCCTGAGAAATGAACGGAAAAAACGTAAGAAAAGCTGTCGTTACGTTTTGAAATCAGGACTCGCCTGAATATGGCTGTGCGATCACCGAACATAAAACGCGCGTGGCATTCCTGTTCAATTGACCGATGTAACCATCTAGTACATTTTACCTCCACAGGCTGAAACCTCTCGGCCCATGCCAAAAACAATAAGTGGAGTTACCCCAATGTCCCCTATCGTTCTGGTGCTTAACGGCCCGAACCTGAACCTGCTTGGCACCCGGGAGCCGGCGACTTATGGTCATGAAACCCTGGCGGATATTTCCGCGTTGTGTGGTCGCGCGGCTGATGAGTTCGGCCTGACCGTTGAGTTTCGCCAGACCAATCATGAAGGCGAGCTGCTCGACTGGATTCACGCTGCGCGCGGCCGTTGCGCCGGGATCGTGATCAATCCGGCGGCGTGGACGCACACGTCCGTGGCGATTCGCGATGCGCTGGTCGCCAGTGAATTGCCGGTGATCGAGGTGCACCTGTCCAATGTCCACGCCCGTGAGCCGTTCCGTCATCATTCGTTTGTTTCCGGCATTGCCACGGCGGTGATGTGCGGGTTCGGCAGCCATGGCTATCGCCTGGCGCTGGAGCATTTCGGTCAGCGGTTGCAGAGGTAAGAACCATGTCGCGTTCCAGAGTGATACTCGCCGGGCTGATCGGCGCCGGGATTCAGGCTTCACGTACACCGGCACTGCATGAGCACGAAGGTGATGCGCAGGGCCTGCGCTATCTGTACCAGCTCATCGACCTCGATCAATTGCACCTCGATAGCACGGCCCTGCCCGACTTGCTGCAGGCGGCGGAGCGAATGAATTACACCGGGCTGAACATCACCTTCCCGTGCAAACAGGCGGTCATCCCGCTGCTCGATGAGTTGTCGCCGGAAGCCCGTGGCATCGGCGCGGTGAACACGGTGGTGTTGAAGGACGGCAAGCGTGTCGGCCACAACACCGATTGCCTCGGTTTCGCCGAGGGTTTTCGCCGGGGTCTGACAGACGCTGCCCGTGAACGCGTCGTCCAGATGGGCGCCGGTGGCGCTGGCGCGGCGGTGGCCCACGCGCTGCTCAGCGAAGGCGTACGGCAATTGACGATTTTTGATGTCGACCGCGAGCGTGCCGAGAGCCTGGCTAACAATCTCAATCAACATTTTGGCGCCAGTCGCGCACAGGCCGGACTGGATTTGCCCGGGGCGCTGGCGCAGGCCGATGGTCTGGTCAACACCACGCCGATGGGCATGGCCAAGCTGCCGGGTACACCAGTGCCGGCCGAGTTGCTGCGCAAGCAAATGTGGGTGGCGGAGATCGTGTATTTCCCGCTGGAAACCGAACTGCTGCGCGACGCCCGTGCGTTGGGTTGCCGCACGCTGGATGGCGGTAACATGGCAGTGTTTCAGGCGGTGAAGGCGTTTGAATTGTTCAGCGGCGTGGTGGCGGATGCGCAGCGCATGCTTGAGCATTTTCAGAGCATGAATGGCTGAATTTCAGAGCGGCCCCTGTGGGAGCGAGCCTGCTCGCGAAGGCGTCGATTCAGTCAACGAACAGGGCGACTGACACACCGCTTTCGCGAGCAGGCTCGCTCCCACAGGGGAGATCGAGTCAGGCCTTCAGGTAGCGCAACACCGATTCGCAGATCATCTCGCGGTGGCGCTGCTTGATGGTTTCGTCCGGCAGGTCGATCTGGAAGATTTCTCCCAGCGTGTGGCGGTTCGACACGCGATAGAAGCAAAACGAACTGATCAGCAGGTGCACGTCCAGCGCATCGATGCCACGCCGGAACAAACCTTCGTCCGCGCCTCGTTGCAGAATCCCGCCCAAGGTGTCGAGGATGGTGTTGTTCAGCGCCTTGATCGCATCGGAACGCTTTACGTACTCGGCGTTGTGGATGTTTTCGATGCTGACGATGCGCACGAAATCGACGTTGTGGTCATGGTGATCGAAGGTGAATTCCACCAGTCGACGGATCGCCAGCTCGGGCGGCAGCTCGTCCAGGTGCAGGCGGTTTTCCGTGCTGCGGATATCGCCGTAAAGCTTCTCCAGCACCTCGACGTACAACTGCTCCTTGCTGCCGAAGTAGTAATAGATCATGCGCTTGGAGGTGTGGATGCGCTCGGCGATCGCGTCGACGCGGGCGCCGGACAAGCCCTGCTGGACGAACTCGACGATCGCCTCCTGCAGAATGTTCTCACGGGTCTTTTCCGGGTTGTTCTTGCGACTCTTGCGCGGCACTGCGTCGGACTCGACAGCAGCGGCGGAAAGTTCTGAATTCATGGTCATCGCGGGCTCACGGCCATCACTGCACAAGCGGCGATTATGGGCCGCGCGGGACAGTGAAGGAAGCCGCGCAGCCGGTGTTTGATCCCGCGTTTACGAATTCCCTACAACTTCGCCTGACGCACCGCACCGCTGCGCGATTTGGCCATCGCCGCCAGCCGCACCGCAACGTTGGCCGCGCCGTAGCCGGCATAGCCATTCTTGCGCTGGATGATCTCGAAAAAGAAACGCCCCTCGAACGGCTCGGTGTAGACATGAAACAACTCGCCGCCTTGGGCATCACGGTCGTAGAGCACGTTGTAATAGGCCAGTTCGCTGAGGAATTCATCGTCGAAATCGAAGCGCGCGGCGAGGTCGTCGTAGTAATTCAGCGGGATGTCCAGCAGCGGCACGCCGGCCTCTTTGGCGCGACTGACCTGGGCAAAGATGTCGTCACAATCGAAAGCGATGTGATGCACGCCGGAGCCGCGATAACTCGACAGCGCATGCGAAATGGCGGTGTTGCGGTTCTCGGAAATGTTCAGCGGCAAACGGATCGAGCTGTCGCGACTGCGCAGTGCGCGGCTCTTCACCAGACCGTACGGATCGGGCAAGACCACTTCATCGTCGGCTTCGAAATCCAGCAGGCTTTTGTAGAACAGCACCCAACTGTCGAGGCTGTCGGCCGGCAGCGCCATGGCCATGTGATCGATACGCTTGAGGCCGCCGCCGGTCTGCGCGTCCGGCAACAGATTGAAATCGGTGCCGTACACGTCGGCGTCCGCATCGACCAGATAAATCAGGCTGCCGTCCGGTGCGCGCACCGCCGCCAGCTCCAGTTCATTCGGCCCGACCAGCCCGCGATAGGGCTGCCCCTTGTAAGCGACCGCGCGGGCCAGTGCACTGGCGCTGTCCTTGACCCGCACGGCCGTGGCGCACAGCGACGGGCCGTGGGCTTCGAAAAAGCTGTGGGCGAACGAATACGGCTCGGAGTTGAGGATCAGGTTGATATCGCCCTGACGCAGCAGGCTGACGCTCTTGGAGCGATGCTGCCCGGCCTTGGCAAAGCCGAGGCGTTGCAGCCAGTGACTGAGCTTCGCGCCCAGCGCTTCGTCGACGGCAAATTCGAGAAATTCCACACCGTTGTATTCGCTGGCCGGCGGCGTTTCGAAAAGAATTTCACGGTTGGCCACCGGCGTCGCTTCTTGCTCGAGACGCTGGCGGGTCTTCTCTTCCAGATACAGCAGCGAGCGCAAACCGTCGGCGGCGTTGGCCCGTGGCGGTGCGGCGCGGAAGCCGTCGTTGAAGATTTCCAGCGACAACGGCCCGGTATAGCCACTCTTGATGATCGGTGCGAGGAAACCCGGCAGATCGAATTCGCCCTGCCCCGGGAAGCAACGGAAATGCCGGCTCCACTCCAGCACATCCATGGCCAGGATCGGCGCGTCGGCCATTTGCACGAAGAAGATCTTCTCGCCGGGAATGTCGGCGATCGCGCTGGGATCGCCCTTAAGCGACAGGGTATGGAAGCTGTCGAGCAGCACGCCGAGGTTGGGGTGATCAGCCTGACGGACGATGTCCCAGACCTGTTGATAAGTATTGACGTGACGGCCCCAGGCCAGCGCTTCGTAACCGATGCGCAAACCACGGGCGCCGGCGCGTTCAGCCAGCAGGCGCAAATCATCAACGAGGATTTGTTGATCGCCGACACTGTCCGGCGAGGCGTTGCTGCAGACCAGCACCAGATCGGTGCCAAGCTCCTGCATCAGATCGAACTTGCGCTCGGCACGCTCCAGGTTACGCGCCAAGCGATCGCGGCGGCAGCCTTCGAAGTCACGGAACGGCTGAAACAGGGTGATGGCGATCCCCAGATCGGCGCACATCTGTTTAATTTCCCGGGGACTGCCGTCGTAGTACAGGAGGTCGTTTTCGAAAATCTCCACGCCGTCGAACCCGGCGGCGGCAATGGCTTCGAGTTTTTCCGGCAGGGTGCCGCTCAAGGAAACGGTGGCAATGGAACGCTGCATGTTTCAACTCCCGGACTGCGCCGCTTTATCTTTACTGTAGGAGCTGCCGAAGGCTGCGATCTCTGCTGTTGCGTTCCAATCAAGATCAAAAGATCGCAGCCTTCGGCAGCTCCTACCGGGGAATGGGTTTTTATAGTGAGGGAAATTATTGGCTGCATCCCTGCGCGCAGCAATTTAAAGTGTACTACCCGGTTAGTTTTGCGTGCGATTATCGAACACTAAGGCGATTTGGCGAATTGACGATTTTTTGTTCACTGCCCAACATCGGTTGCACATCGAGTCCGGCCACTAACCACCGGGCAAGGTGTTCGACAGACAAGAACACCAAATAACAAATCCAAAAACGGGTGGAACACATGATTCCTTCACAGACTTCCCGCATGGCTCCGGCCATGAGCACTGCCACGGGTGGCATTGGCGACAAGATCCGCGGCGCCATGGCTGTCGGCAAGACCCGCTGGGGCATGCTGGCGCTGGTGTTTTTCGCCACCACCCTCAACTACATCGACCGCGCCGCCCTCGGCGTCATGCAGCCCATCCTCGCCAAGGAAATGAGCTGGACGGCGATGGACTACGCCAACATCAACTTCTGGTTTCAGGTCGGCTACGCGATCGGTTTTGTCCTGCAGGGACGCCTGATCGACCGGGTCGGCGTCAAGCGCGTGTTCTTCTGCGCCGTACTGCTCTGGAGCCTGGCCACCGGCGCCCATGGCCTGGCGACCTCGGCGGTCGGCTTCATGGTCTGCCGCTTCATCCTCGGTCTGACGGAAGCGGCCAACTACCCGGCCTGTGTAAAGACCACGCGCCTGTGGTTCCCGGCCGGTGAACGTGCAGTCGCTACCGGCATTTTCAACGCCGGCACCAACGTCGGGGCGATGTTCACGCCGATGCTGCTGCCACTGGTCCTGCATGTGTGGGGCTGGCAAGCGGCGTTCCTGTGCATGGCGGCACTCGGCGGCATCTGGCTGCTGTTCTGGGGCTTGAAGTATTTCAATCCGGAAGATCACCCGACGGTGAAGCAGTCGGAACTCGATTACATCCAGCAGCAAGTCGAACCGGAACAGGCCCGCGTGCCGTTCAGCAAGATCCTGCGCATGCGCGGCACCTGGGCCTTCGCCCTCGCCTACTCGCTGACCGCGCCGGTGTTCTGGTTCTATCTGTACTGGCTGCCGCCGTTTCTCAATCAGCAATACAACCTCGGCATCAACGTGACGCAGATGGGCATTCCGCTGATCATCATCTACGTCACGGCTGACTTCGGCAGTGTCGGCGGCGGGATTCTGTCTTCGTTCCTGATCGGTCGCGGCATGAACTCGATCAAGGCGCGGCTGCTGTCGATGTTGCTGTTTGCCTGCTGCATCATCGGCGTGGTCATGGCTGCCGGCTCGGCGAATCTGTGGGTGGCGGTGGCGGCGATCTCGCTGGCGATCGGCGCGCATCAGGCCTGGACTGCGAACATCTGGAGCCTGGTGATGGACTACACGCCCAAGCACATGATGAGCACGGTGTTCGGCTTCGGCGGCATGTGCGCGGCGATCGGCGGGATGTTCATGACCCAGATCGTCGGCCACATCCTCACCGTCACCAACAACAACTACACGGTGCTGTTCACGCTGATCCCGGCGATGTACTTCCTCGCACTGACGTGGATGTACTTCATGGCACCGCGCAAGATTCCGACCGTTACCGAATAACCTGCCTGCATACATCCCATTGTGGGAGCGAGCCTGCTCGCGAAGGCGTCACGTCAGCCGCTGAATATGGCGACTGACCCACCGCTTTCGCGAGCAGGCTCGCTCCCACAAGTTGTACCGGGATCCGCTCTTCAGCGCCGGCTCTGCTGCCACGCTGCCGCCAATCCGCTGCAACAGATCACCGCGATACCGATCACCGTCAACCCGCTCGGGGTGTGATTGAACAGCAGCCAGCCCAACAACCCGGCAAAGACGATTTGGCAATAGCCGAACGGCGCCAGCAAGGCTGGTGCGGCGTGACGGAAGGCCTGGGTCAGGAACAGATGCGCCGTCATCCCGCAACTGCCCAGCGCCAGCATCAGAGCGGCGTGAGTCCACGTCGGCACTTGCCAGAAGAACGGCACCAGCGCGCTCATCACCAGGGTATTGCACAGGCCGGCAAAGAAGTTGCTGGTGGTCGGACTGTCGATTTCGGCGAGCTTGCGCGTCAGCAATTGGTAGAAGCAGAAGAACAGCGCCGAGCAGAACGGCAGCAGGATCGCCGGGGTGAACAGTTCGCCGCCCGGGTGGACGATGATCAGCACGCCGATGAAGCCGCAGATCACCGCAATCCACTGCCCGCGCGTCACGCGTTCCTTGAGCAACGGCACCGATAACGCCGTCACCAGTACCGGCGCGAGAAAGTTGACCGCCGTGGCTTCGGCCAGCGGGATGTACAGCAGCGCCGTGGTGAAAAACAGGCTGGTGCCGAGCAGGCACAGGGCACGGGCGAGCTGCCATAACGGTTTTTTCGTGCGCAGCACACGCAAGCCGGACTGCGGCAGGAAAATCCCCGCCATCAACAAGGTGTGCACCACATAGCGCGCCCACACCACCATCACGATCGGATAAAAACCGGAGAGGTATTTCGACAACGCGTCGTGGCTGGAAAACAGGAACGTCGCCACGACAATCAGCAGGATCCCCTTGAAGGGCTGGTTGACACCGGAGAGCGGGGTGCTGACGGTCATTGGCAATCTCTGAAAAAAAATCCGGGCGAGCGTTCGCGCTGGCGGCAATCGTTGTGGCAATCATAGTCGGCCGAGCTTTCAGCAACCGCACAGGTTGCACTCTTCTGCACCGGGAAACCGCCGCCAGGCAAAACCTTGAGGCAAGATTCCCGCCACTTCGGCGCCCGGCCAGTGTGCAACATCACAGACTGCCGTCGAAACAGGGGGTTCATGACTTCGACGGAAGAAATTCCTCTCGGGATTGAATTCACGGCCCGCTCGACCGTCAATACCAGGCCCGCACCATGTGGGCGCGTGTGCATGGACGGACGACCGGACTGGCGCCACACTCACACAGCGGCAACACTCATCACCAGCAGATTCATCACCGGCAATAAAAGAGGATTCCCACATGCTATGGAAAAAAGGCCGACGCAGTGACAACGTCGTCGACGCCCGGGGTGATGATGCCGGCGGTGGCGGCGGCATGCGCTTCGGTGGCGGCAAGGGTCTGAGCCTGACCGCTATTGTGCTGATTGTCGGCATCGGCTGGCTCACCGGCCAGGACCCGATGCAGATCCTCGGCCAGTTGACCGGGCAGATGGAGCAACCGGCGGCTACTTCGCAAACCCGCCAGGCGCCACCGGCCAATGATGAACAGGCTGAATTCGTCCGCTCGATCCTCGGCGACACCGAAGACACCTGGGGTCCGATCTTCCAGCAGGCCGGACGCCAATACAAAGACCCGACACTGGTGCTGTTCAGCAATCGGGTGAACTCCGCGTGCGGCATGGCCACTTCTGCCACCGGCCCGTTCTATTGCCCGGCCGACCAGAAGGTTTATCTGGACATGGCCTTCTTCCAGGAAATGTCGCAGCGCTTCAAAGCCGCTGGCGATTTCGCTCAGGCTTACGTGATTGCGCACGAAGTCGGCCACCATGTGCAGACGCTGCTGGGCGTCTCGGCGAAGATGCAGGCGGCGCGTCAGCAAGGCCGGCAGATGGAGGGCGACGGCGGCTTGCTGGTTCGTCAGGAATTGCAGGCCGACTGTCTCGCTGGCGTCTGGGCATACAACGCGCAAAAACGCCTGAACTGGCTGGAACCGGGCGACATCGAGGAAGCCTTGAACGCCGCCAACGCCATCGGCGATGATCGCTTGCAGCAACAGGGTCAGGGCCGTGTGGTGCCGGACTCGTTTACCCACGGTACGTCAGCGCAAAGGGTGCGCTGGTTCAAAACCGGATTCGCGCAAGGCCAGGTAAGCCAGTGCGACACCTTCGCGGCGAAAACCCTGTAAATGCATAAATGGCTTGTGGCGTTACTGTTCATCGCCGGCACCGCGCAAGCGGCCGGCGTAGATGCGATCAGCCCCGGTCGCCTGCAACTCAAAGCCGGGGAAATGGCAGTGGGCATCGGCCCGGCACCGGAAAAGATCGAGCGGGTGCTGATCGTCATTCACGGTCGCCTGCGCAACGCCGAGACCTACCGCAAAAGTGCGGAAAATGCCGCCGAACTCGCCGGGCAGACCGCGCACACGCTGGTGATCGCTCCGCAGTTTCTCAATGAAAGTGACGTCACCCTGTATTCCCTGCCGCCGACGGTGCTGCGCTGGCAGGGCAACGAGTGGATGGGCGGCGGCTTGTCCACCGGGCCGAATCCGCTGAGTTCCTACGCAGCGCTGGACGAAATAGTCGCGCGGCTCAGCGATCGCAAACAGTTTCCGGACGTGAAGCAGATCGTGATCTTCGGCCACTCCGGCGGTGGTCAGGTGGTGCAGCGTTACGCCCTGCTGGCCAAGGATCAGCCGGCGCTCAAGGCCAACGGCATTCGCTTGCGCTATGTGGTGGCCAATCCTTCTTCTTATGCGTACTTCAACGAGCAGAGGCCAGTGGCGTTCGATCACGCGCAATGTCCTGGCTTCAATCGCTGGAAGTACGGTCTGGCGGACATGCCGGTGTATGCCGGCGGGCAAACGCCGTTGCAGGTCGAGAGCGCTTACGTCAAACGCGAGGTGATTTATCTGCTCGGCCAGCAGGATGTCGACCCGGAACATCCGGCGCTGGACAAGAGCTGCGCGGCCGAGGCGCAAGGGGCTTACCGCTTGATGCGCGGGAAGCTGTATTTCGGTTATTTGCTGCGTCGCCATCCTGAGGGGGTCAATCAACGGCTGATTGAAGTGCCCGGGGTCGGGCATGACGGCGATGGAATGCTGACGTCGGCGGAGGGGCAGAAGGCGTTGTTCGATCAGTGAGTTTTTTGCTGAATCCACCGGCCCCTTCGCGAGCAGGCTCGCTCCCACATTTGGAATAAATGCCACAGTTGGAATGCATTCCCCTGTGGGAGCGAGCCTGCTCGCGAAGGCGTCCAATCAGACAACAACGATCTCAGGCCTGCAGCATCCGCCGCAACTCAACACAATCCCTTGCATGCCAATCCGTCAACTCCGGCCACGGGTTATCCGGCAGATTCACCAACACCGTCCGCGCCCCCGCTGCTCGGCCGCAATCCAGATCAAAGCGGTAATCACCAACCATCACCATGTCACTGGCCGGCACTTGCCAAGCTTCGGCCAGTTTCAGCAAACCGCCGGGATGTGGTTTCGGTGGTGCTTCGTCGCGACCCAGCACATCCTCGACCGCGAAGCAGTCGGCCAGGCCGATCGCCTCCAGCGTGACATGTGCCAGCTCCCGCGCATTGCGCGTGAGAATGCCGAGGCGATAACCGCGCGCATGCAGGTCGCGCACCAGCTCCACCGCGCCGGTGGCCGGGGTCGAGCCCAACGCCAGATCGCGTTCATGCTCGAGCAACCAGGCATGCTTGGCCGCTGCTTCATCCGCTGGCAATGCAGCGAGATGGGTGAGGATGTCGTCCTCGGGCGGAATCGCCAGCGCCACACGAATCGCCGCGAAATCATGCACGGCGACAGTCAGCGTGCCGTCCATGTCGAACACCCAATGACGAACCTCGGTCAGGCTCATGCCCAGTCCTTGCGATGGCGGATCAGGCCTTCCTGAGTCACCGAAGCGACCAGTTGCCCGGCACGGTTGAACACGCTGCCACGGGAAAAACCACGGGAGTTGCCGGCCCACGGGCTGTCCATCGCGTAGAGCAACCAGTCATCGGCGCGCAGGTCGTTGTGGAACCACAGCGCGTGATCGAGGCTGGCGACCTGCATGTCTTTCTGCCAGACCGACTTGCCGTGGGGCAGCATCGAAGTGGTCAGCAGGCCGAAGTCCGAGGCGTACGCCAGCAGGTATTTGTGCAGCGCAGGAATGTCGGCCAGGGCGCCATCGGCGCGGAACCACACATATTTGATCGGATCGGCCGGTTGCGGGTTGTACGGATCCTTTTCGGTGACCGGGCGTACTTCGATCGGTTTCGGGCACAGCAGTTTTTCACGCATGTGCTCAGGAATCAGGTGCGCACGCTGCTGGATCAGCTCCAGCTCCGAGGGCAGGTTTTCCGGGCCGACCACCGCCGGCATCTGGCCCTGATGCTCGAAGCCTTTTTCGTCGTACTGGAACGAAGCGCTGCACGTGAAGATCGGGTGGCCCTTCTGGATCGCCGTCACGCGGCGGGTGCTGAAACTGCCGCCATCACGCACGCGATCAACCGAATAGACCACCGGCAACTTGGCATCGCCCGGGCGCAGGAAATAACCATGCAACGAGTGCACATGGCGCGCCTCTTCCACCGTCTGACTAGCCGCCGACAGCGACTGGCCGAGCACCTGACCGCCGAACAACTGGCGGAACCCCAGATCCTGGCTGCGACCACGGAACAGGTTTTCTTCGATCGGTTCCAGGGTCAGCAGATCGACCAGATCTTCCAGCACTTGGCTCATTCAGACTCTCCTCACACAAAGCAATGGCCGCGCAGTCTTGGCTGCGGCGGACGATTCAGGTTCTGGCACGGGCCAAATACGATGGCGGCCATTGTAAACGTCCGTGTCGGCTTATTCATGCAAGGTTTGCAGCCATTGTTCGCGGCTGATGCGATACAGAACATGGCGGCGCAACGGGTGATCGAGCGCAAGCCTGGGGTGATCGAAATCGTCCTGTGGATCGTGATGCATGCCGATCGCCTGCATGACCTTCTCCGACTGCTCATTCTGCCCGGCGGTAAACGAGACGATTTCCTCCAGTTTCAATTGGTCGAAACCCGCGCGCAGTGCCGTCCACGCCGCTTCGCTGGCGTAACCCAGGCCCCAGTGTTCCTTGGCCAGACGCCAGCCGATCTCCACCGCCGGGGTAAACGGCGCATCGAAGCCGACCACGCCCAACCCGGTGAAACCGATGAACTCGCCCGTGTCCTTGCGCTCCAGCGCCCACAGGCCAAAGCCGTGCTCGGCAAAATGTCCGCGCACGCGGCCGATCAATGCGGCACTTTCGAGCCGGGTCAACGGCGCTGGAAAGTAGCGCATCACCTGTGGATCGGCGCACATCGCGGCGAATGCCGGCAAATCCTCGTCCTGCCACTGACGCATCAACAAACGCGCGCTTTGCAGCTCCAGTATCGGCTCCATCGTCCCCTCCATTTCCATGCCGTTGAGTCTACATCGCTGGTAGGATCGTTCATTCTTTCCCTGGTTCTGCGCGAAACAAGCCATGCCCTTGCCGTTGATCTATCACGAAGACTACAGCCCCGAGTTTCCCGCGGATCACCGCTTTCCCATGGACAAGTTCCGGCTGCTGCGCGATCACCTGGTCGACAGCGGCCTGACCCGCGACGCCGATCTGCTGCGCCCGCAGATCTGCCCCAACGACATCCTCGCCCTCGCCCATGACCGCAGCTATATCGAACGCTACATGAGCGGCGAGTTGTCCCGCGAAGACCAACGGCGCCTCGGCCTGCCCTGGAACGAAGCGCTGGCGCGGCGCACCGTACGCGCAGTGGGCGGTTCGATCCTGGCGGCAGAGAAAGCCCTGGAGCATGGCCTGGCCTGTCATCTGGCCGGCGGCACCCATCACGCTCACTACGATTACCCCGCCGGATTCTGCATCTTCAATGACCTGGCGATCATCAGCCAGTACCTGTTGCAGAGCGGCCGGGTCAATCGCGTGCTGATCTTCGACTGCGACGTGCATCAGGGCGACGGCACCGCGCGGATTCTGCACGACACGCCGGAGGCGATTACCGTTTCCCTGCACTGCGAGAAGAATTTTCCTGCGCGCAAAGCCGAAAGTGACTGGGACATTCCGCTGCCCAAAGGCATGGGCGATGCCGACTATCTGCAGGTGGTCGATGACACGCTCAATTACCTGTTGCCGCTGTATCAACCGGATCTGGTGCTCTACGACGCTGGCGTCGATGTGCACAAGGACGATGCCCTCGGTTATCTGCAACTGACCGACGCCGGGGTGGCCGAGCGCGATGAACGGGTGATGCGCCATTGCCTGGGCCGCGACATTCCGGTGGTCGGGGTGATCGGCGGCGGCTACAGCAAGGATCGCCACGCCCTCGCCCGCCGCCACGGCATCCTCCATCACAGCGCGCAACGGGTCTGGGATTCACACGGCTGTCATTGAACCGTGCTGCGTTACCCACAATCGCTGTGGAACTGGCTGTGGATAACCTGCGCGAAAGGGACTGCAGGCCATGCTGGGCATGGCGTACAGCGCGCTGTTTATTTTTTAACCAGACTCGAAATACGCCGCAGCCCCTGTGGGAGCGAGCCTGCTCGCGAAAGGTTCAGCACACACAACATCTAATTGACTGACAGACCGCGTTCGCGAGCAGGCTCGCTCCCACATGGGGTCTCCCACAGGGTTCAGCGCTGTTAGAATGCGCGCCTTGTCCCGCCATACCGCAGCGCACGCCCATGACCCAGAATTCCGCCCTCGCCAACACCCACGTCGCCATCATTGGCGGTGGCCCCGCCGGCCTGATGGCCGCCGAAGTGCTGAGCCAGGCCGGGGTCCGCGTCGACGTGTACGACGGCATGCCCTCGGTCGGGCGCAAGTTCCTGCTGGCCGGGGTCGGCGGCATGAACATCACCCATTCCGAAGCCTACCCGGCATTCCTCTCCCGCTACGCTGAGCGCGCAGCGCAGATCGCCCCGCTGCTGCGCGCGTTCCATGCCGATGCCTTGTGCCAGTGGATTCACGATCTGGGTATCGAAACCTTCATCGGCAGCTCCGGCCGCGTGTTCCCCACCGACATGAAAGCCGCCCCACTGTTGCGCGCCTGGCTCAAGCGCCTGCGCGACAGCGGCGTGGTTATCCACACCCGCCATCGCTGGCTCGGCTGGGACGCAAGCGGTGCACTGCGCATCGCCAGCCCGGAAGGCGAAATCAGCGCAAACCCCGACGCCACCCTGCTCGCCCTCGGCGGCGGCAGTTGGTCGCGCCTGGGCTCGGATGGCGCGTGGATGTTGCCGCTGGAGCAGCGCGGCGTGGATCTGGCGCCGTTGCAGCCCAGCAATTGCGGCTTCGAGGTGCAAACCTGGAGCGAGCTGATGGTGAGCAAATTCGCCGGCGCGCCGCTGAAAAACATCGCCATCGGGTTAAACGACGATATCCCGCGTCTGGGCGAATGCGTGATCACCGCGACCGGCATTGAAGGCAGCCTGATCTACGCCCTGTCGGCGCCGATACGCGAAGAAATCAATCGCTACGGCGCAGCGGTTATCCACATCGACCTGCTGCCCGGCCGGCCTGTGGATAAATTACAGGCAGCGCTGAGCAAACCACGTGGCTCGCGCTCAATGGCCAAGCATCTGCACAGTCAGGTGGGGATTGATGGGGTTAAGGCAGCATTGTTGCGCGAGCTGACCGATGCCGAAACCTTCGGCGATCCGGCGCTGTTGGCGCGAGCGATCAAAGCGTTGCCGCTGACTCTGGTGAAAACCCGTCCGCTGGACGAAGCGATCAGCAGTGCTGGTGGCGTGAGATTCGAAGCGATGGATGAGCGCTTGATGCTCAAGGCGCTGCCGGGGGTGTTTTGTGCGGGCGAGATGCTCGACTGGGAAGCGCCGACCGGAGGCTATTTGCTGACCGGGTGTTTTGCCAGTGGGCGGGCGGCAGGGCTGGGTATTGTGCAGTGGCTTAAGCAGTCCGACTGAAAACCGAGTTGCATCCTTCGCGAGCAGGCTCGCTCCCACATTGATCTCCAGTGACAAGGAGTTCCCTTGTGGGAGCGAGCCTGCTCGCGAAGGCGTCATCGCAGACGCCTCATCAAATCACGGCTTACGCTTACGCGGTCCAGTGTTAAACACCGGCACCTTGCGCACCGGTTTGATCGATGGCTCCGGTGCCGAGGTCTCGCCGCTGTCGACCCACTTGCCCAGATTGCGTTTACCACCGCCACCGCCCGATGCTTTCGGCTTCTTCGGTTTTTTCGGCTTCTTGATCACCTGACCGCTGGCGTCGGTGTCCGGCACGCGGTGCTCGGGTTCGAAATCCGGCTCGTTCTGGCGCTTCAACGTCTGCCGAGTCAGCATTTCGATGGCCGAGAGCATGTTCACTTCATCGGCACACACCAGCGAAATCGCCTCACCGGTGGCACCCGCGCGACCAGTGCGGCCGATGCGGTGAATGTAATCCTCGGCGACGATCGGCAGATCGAAGTTGACCACCAGCGGCAAGTCTTCGATGTCCAGACCTCGGGCGGCAACGTCGGTCGCCACCAGAATCTGCACTTCACTGAGCTTGAAACGGTCCAGCGCGCGCTGGCGCGTGGCCTGCGGTTTGTCGCCATGGATGCCGTCAGCATTCACACCGAGGCCCTGAAGTTTTTCCACCAGCGCATCGACGCCGTTGCGGGTCTTGGCGAACACCAGCACCTGCTTCCACTTGTTCTTGCGCATCAGGTGCACGAACAGTTCGGCCTTGCGCTTCTTGTCGACGGTGACGATCCACTGCTTGACCGTGTTGGCGGCGACGTTGCGCGGGCTGACTTCGACACTCAGCGGATCATTGAGCATCTGCCCGGCGAGCAGGCGGATGTCATCGGAGAAGGTCGCGGAGAACAGCAGGGTCTGGCGCTTTTTCGGCAGCATGCGGTAAATGTTCGCCAGTTCTTCCGAGAAGCCCAGGTCGAGCATACGATCGGCTTCATCCAGCACCAGCGTTTGCAGCTGATTGAGTTTCAGCGCGTTCTGGCGGAACAGGTCGATCAAGCGACCGGGTGTGGCGACCAGCACATCGACGCCGCCGCGCAGCTTCATCATCTGCGGGTTGATGCTGACACCGCCATACACCGCGTAAGTACGCAGCGGCAGATTTTCCGCGTACTGGCGCACGGCTTCGTGGACCTGCTCGGCCAGCTCGCGGGTCGGCACCAGAATCAGCGCACGCGCCGAGTTGGCGGTGACTTTCGGCCCTTCCATGGCCAGCAACTGCAACAGCGGCAAGGCGAAACCGGCAGTTTTACCGGTGCCGGTCTGGGCCGCTGCCATCAGGTCGCGACCGGCCAGCACCGCCGGAATGGCTTGCGCCTGCACCGGCGTCGGGGTCTGGTAGCCGAGCGTCTCAAGGGAGCGCAGCAAGGGTTCGATCAGGCCAAGGGAGGCGAAAGTCATGGGAGTACCGTAGGAAAAAATGACGCGGGGATGCAATGCCGCGCAGTTTACCCTAATTCGTACGCGCTTCCGTCGGAACGGCTTTCGCCTCTTCCACGGGTGGCTGCGCAGGTCGACGCCACTGCGGCAGGCTGATCAGCAGCACGGCGCTGATGATCACCAGCATCGCCAGCGCTTCTTCGATGCCGATGGTCTCGCCGACAAACACCACGCCGAGCAACACCGCCACCGCCGGGTTGACGTAGGCATAACTGGTCGCTGCCGCCGGGCGCACATGTTTGAGCAGATACATGTAGGAATTGAAGGCGATGATCGAGCCAAAGAAAATCAGATAGGCCAGCGCCAGCCACCCTTCGAGCGGCGGCATGGCTTGCAGGTGCTCGCCACTCAGCGCACTGCCGATCAGCAAGACCACGCCGCCAACGAGCATTTCCACCGCGCTGGCCATGGCCCCCGCCGGCAATGGCAGGTATTTGCTCCACACCGAGCCGAACGCCCAGCTCGCCGCCGCGAAGATCAGCAACATCGCGCCGAGCGGGCTCGATTGCAGGTTGGAACCCATGTTGAGCATGGCGATGCCAATAATCCCCAACGCCACACCGGCCCACTCCAGCCGCGTATTGCGCGCACCCCAGAAGTAGCCGAACAACAAGGTGAACAGCGGCACCGTCGCCACCGCCAGCGCGGCAACGCCGGAAGCCACACCAGTGTGCTCGGCCACGCTGACCGCGCCGTTACCAAAACTGAGCAGCAGAATGCCGACCAGCCCCGCCGCTTTCCACTGCGCCCAGGTCGGCGCCGGAGCACCGCGCCAGCGCAGCCAGGCGTACATCAAGCTGCCGGCAATGACGAAGCGCACCCCGGCCAGCAACAGCGGCGGCCAGTATTCGACACCGATGCGAATCACCAGATAGGTCGATCCCCAAATCACGTACAACGCAAAAAACGCAGCGACCAACGGCAGGGAAAAACGGCGCAAGGCAGGCATGGGCAGCTCGACAGTCAGATTTCTGTGGACCGGTCATTCTAGAAAGCCCGCCGCGCAAAAATAAGTTACAAAACCTGTTTTTCGCGCCGGTACACTTTTGCATGAAAGCAGCAGAGACCGACAAGGTCCTTGTGGGAGCGAGCTTGCTCGCGAAGGCGGTGTATCAGCAGACATCCCATCTTGGATCGTTCCCACGCTCCGCGTGGGAATGCCTCAACGGACGCTCTGCGTTCGGCTTTGAAAGGGACGCGGAGCGTCCCGGGCTTAATTCCCACGCAGAGCGTGGGAACGATCAGTCGGAGTGCCTGGAATCAGCGATAACGCTGCAAATGCTCGCCCACTTTTGCGGCAGGGACTTTCTGCAATTTGCACAACAGGTCGTGATTCAACTCGCGCACCCCGTGCTTGCCGCGCAACTCTTCCGCCAGATGCGCCATCAGATTGGCCGCCATCTCGGCGTCGGCCATGGCCCGGTGAGCCTGGCCGGTATGCGGTAGCTGCGCGAACGTGGTGAGCGTGCCGAGCTTGTGATTCGGCGCCGCCGGCATCAGGCGCCGCGCCAGCAGCAGTGAACAGGCGAAATTCTGCAGGCGTGTGCGCTTGATCCGCCCCAGTTCGAAATCCCAGAACTTCTGGTCGAACGAGGCGTTGTGCGCCAGCAGCGGCGTGCAGCCGACAAACTCGTTGACCTCTTCCATCACCCGCTCGGCCGGCGGCGCGGTGCGCAGCATGGCGTTGCTGATGCCGGTCAGTTGTTCGATGAACGCGGGGACGCGCACGCCGGCGTTCATCAGGCTCTGGTAACGCTCGACGATGCGGCCGTTTTCCAGCATGACCACGGCGATTTCCGTGGCGCGGCAGCTGCTGTTCGGCGACAGGCCGGTGGTTTCAAAGTCGATGACTGCGATGCGTTCCAAACCGGGTTCAACTCCGTTCAAATCAATTCTTGAGCTTAATTCTTTAACAGCAGCGCGCCTTCGATCGGCACGTAGCGGCTGGCGGCGCGGATCAGCGAGTTGGCGGTCAGGCCGGGGACGCCGTAGGCCACCGCTTGCACGCCGTGCTTGTTGATGATGCGTTCGAGCAGCATGTCGAAATCGCCGTCACCGGAGGCCAGCACCACTTCGTCGACATGGTCGGCGGCGTCCATGATGTCCAGGGTAATGCCAACGTCCCAGTCGCCCTTGGCCGAGCCGTCGCTGCGCTGGATGTAGGGCTTGAGCTTCACGGTGAAACCGAGGTTGCGCAGGATCTGCTGAAACTGCTGCTGCTTGCTGTCGCCCCGGTCGATCGCGTAGGCGTAGGCCTCGACGATCTGCCCGTTCTTGCTGATGTCGGCCCACAATGCGGCGTAGTTGAAGTGGCAACCATAGGCCTGACGCACGGTGTAGTAGAGGTTCTGCACATCGGCGAACACTGCGATTTTTTTCACCGGAGTTCCTGTGAGCGCGCAAGCGCACGAAGCGGGGTCAGGCGATCAGGCCCGAAAAAGGCGCTCAGTATGCCAGCCCGAAGGAGGGTTCCGCGAATAATCGGCCACAGGCGCAAAGGTGCTGCTGACGAGTGGTGAGTGTGGCGAGGGGATTCATCCCCGATGGGCTGCGCAGCAGTCCTCGCTCCAATTAGGAAAAGCGGGGCTGCTGCGCAGCCCAGCGGGGATAAATCCCCTCGCCACAGTGTACATGTCAGCCTTCAGAGGCTATGTCAGTCTTCAAAGGCTATGTCAGACAAAGGAGTCGTCGTCATCGAAGAACGACGAATTGTCGCTGCTGTAATCGGCGTCGCTGAAACCGCCCTGGTCATTGCCCGAGAAGCCGTTGTCCGCCACGCGCTGATCATCGCCCCAGCCGTTGTTGCTCTGGTCGGCGACCTGCGCCGGTTCTTCCTTGATGACCTCGACGATTTCTTCCGGTTGCTGATTGTGGTGGAACAGGCTGCTGATGCCCTGCGCCAACATCACACCACCGGCCACGCCCGCAGCGGTTTTCAGCGCGCCGCCGAGAAAGCTGTTACCCGCCGCCGGGGCTGCCTGCTGCGCATAGTTGGGCGGCGCGGCGGCGAAGTTCTGTTGCGGTGCCGGAGCCTGGTAGCTCTGCTGCGGCGCCGGTTCACGCCAGCCGCCGGTGGACGATGGCGCTGCGCTCTGGCTCGGCGCCGGACGTGAATTGCCGCCGCCAAAGATACTCGACAGGAAGCCACCGCCGCCGCTCGCCGCTGGCGCGCCGCTCTGGGCCTTGGCCGATTGCAGTTCGGCCTGCAGGCGCTGGACTTGCTGGGTCAGTTGCTTGTTCTGCTCGTCGAGGCTTTTCAGCGCGGCCTCTTGCACCAGAATCGCCTGGGTCATGAAATAGCCTGCCGCCGGTTGGCGCGTCAGGTGTTCCTTGATCCGCGCCTCAGCCTGGGCGTCGCGCGGGGCTGCCTCCGTTTCGGCCTGTTGCAGCCGGGAAAACAGTCCATCGATCAGGGTTTGCTCTTCGCTGTTCATGGCGACCTCGTAGATTGCCGGTAATAACGTGCCCGCGCCCACTCTGAGCGCGGTGCTCTCCTGTAATGGAGACAGTGACAAAACGTTTCAATGGCCTTTACCGAATGTTTACGTTTGTGTCGCCCCGCGTTGCATCGGTTAAAGTGAGCCACTGTTTTCGACCTGCGATACCGACTGATGAATGCCCTCGAAGTACTGCGCGACTCTTTGTATTTTTTCAAACGCCATCTGGGCAGCATCGTGCAGTTGTGCCTGCCGCTGGTGATTGTCGAAGCTTTCTTGCAGCAGGCGGTCGATCACGCCACCGGGCCTGACACTTTTGCCGGGGTAAGCATCATCGTCGGCCTGCTGGTGTATCCGCTGTACACCGCCGCGCTGATCCTGTTTCTCGATGCGCGCAGCCGTGGCGAGTCGCCGCACAACCGTGACCTGCTGGCGATGGCCGCAACCCTGTGGCCGCGCTTCGCGGTGCTCACCGCGCTCAATACCTTGCTGATTCTGCTGGGCCTGTCGCTGTACTTCCTGCCGGGGCTGATGCTGATGGTCATGCTCGCCTTCGCCGAATACTTGCTGGTGCTGCGCGGCCTCGGGCCGTTGCAGGCGATGAAGGAAAGTCTGCGCCTGACGCGCGGGCACTTCTGGCGCATTCTGCTGTGCATTCTCTGCGTGATGACCCCGTTGTGGCTGCTCAAGGGCGCGACGCTAGCGGTCTACCCCGAACCGCAGAATCCACTGATTGCCGGGCTGATCGACAGCGCTCACAGCTTCCTGCAACTGTTCACCAGCGTGGTGCTGTTCCGCCTTTTCATGCTGATCAGCGAATTGCCTGACAAACGTAACGGAGCGGTCTGACCGCGCCGTGCTTGGGCTTCGCCGCTGCCGTCAGGTATGCTCGGGGCCACTTTCTGTAACGCTATAAGCCGAGCCATGACCCGTCTGCTGCGCTACACCCTGCTCCTCGTCATCTTCGCCGTCGTCCTGTTCGGCGTGCTGCTGTTCAGCCTGACCTGGCGCCCCGATGCCCGCGAAACCCTGCCGGTCAGTTGCGGCACCACGGCGCCGACACTGGTGCCCGGGCAAGCGCTCAAAGTCATGACCTGGAACGTGCAGTTCCTCGCCGGCAAGCGCTACGTGTTCTGGAATGATCTTGCCGAAGGCGACGATGAAGCGCCGACCGCTGAAGACATGGCGTTTAGCCTCGACGAAGTAGCGCGGGTGATCCGTGACGAACAACCCGATGTGGTGCTGTTGCAGGAGCTCGACGACGGCGCCAAGGCCAGCGATTACCAGAACCAGCTCAAACTGTTGCAGGAACGCGTCGCCGATCTGTATCCATGCAGCACCAGCGCGTTCGACTGGAAAGCCGATTTCGTCCCCGAGCCCCACATCTACGGCAGCGTCGGCCGCCAGTTGGCCACGTTGAGCCGCTATCGCATCGAACACGCCGAACGCCTGCAACTGCCCGTCGCACCGAGCAACTTCATCAGCCGCCAGTTCCAGCCCAAAGACGCTTTGCTGGCAGTCAAATTGCCGCTCAGCGATGGCGGTCAATTGACCGTGTTCAACACTCATCTGCAGCGCGCCAGCCAGGCGGACGGCAATGTGCAGGCGCAAGTGGCTGCCGTGGCCAAAGTGCTCGACAAGTATGAAAGCCAGGGCCTGCCGTGGCTGATCGGTGGTGATTTCAATCTGTTGCCGCTGGGCCAGTACCGGCGCCTGCCCGTCGAGCGCCGCACGCCCTACTCTGCCGACAGCGAACTGCATCTGCTGTGGGACAAGTACCCGATGATCCCGACCAACAACGAAGCCGGAGGTATCGACCGGGCCAAATGGCTGACCCATTACCCCAACGACCCCGGCCTCAACGGCCCGGATCGCACGGTCGATTATCTGTTCAACAGCCCGAAGCTCAAACGCGTGCAAGCGCAGGTGCGGCAGGACGATACCTTGCGCATTTCCGATCACTTGCCGGTGATTGCGCGGTTCCTGCTGCCCGCTGCACCCTGAGCGCTCTGCCCTTATAAGCCGGGCGGAACGTAGCCCGGAACATAGCGAACGTTAGCGCACTTGCCGTGCAGTATCCGCCCGTCTTCGATCAGGAACTGGGCGATCTTCTTCTGCTGATTGATCTTCGCCTGCAACTTGCAGGTAGAACTATTGCCGACCTGTTGGTAGTGCTCGGTGTACACCATGCCATTGCCGGTATGGGTCATCGAAGTGCCGGCTGCTTCGGTAGAGGTCCAGCTCGCGGACTTGTGCCAGGTCAGTACGGCCAAGGGTTCGCCGTTCGGGCCGGTTTCCTTTTTCATCGAATCAGGAGTGCCGAACAGGTCCAGTGCTTCCTGCATATCACGGCCTTCCCAGCGGCTTTGCGCGATAGTGGAACAGCCGCTCAAGAGCAATGCTGCCAGCAGGGTTGCCAGCCATAAACGTGTGTAAGTCATTGGATGCCTCGGCTTATTTCTTGAGTTCGAGCAGGCTGTCGATGTTGTCCATCATCTGGCTCTTTTGCTGGATCGGCGCGAGCTTGAAGAACATCTGCTGCAGCATCTCGATCATTTGCAGGTATTCCATCTTGCCGACGGCGGCCATGTCGTTTTTGGCGCGACTGCCAGGGGCACAGGCAAACTTCAGCGCTTGCTGGACCCAGAACTCTTTCGGGGTCTGCCATTGGTTGGCAACTTTCAGATGCCGCATGGTGTAGGCCAGACGCTCGATGGACTGGCCATTGATGAAACGCACCTTGCCCGTAGAGCATTGGGCTTCGAGGTTGTAGACGTCGATCATCGGTTTGCCGGGCTCTTCATACACCAGGGTCACTGCGACCATGGTCGCGCCTTTGGTTTTCTGCGAAGGCACCACCGACGTCGCATCGGCGACGTACATGATGTTTTTCTGGGGCACGCCGTTGCCGTAGATAATCCACCAGTCGCCAATCGGATTGGGCTCTTCGGCCATGGCCGAACTGGAGGCGGCCAATAGCGCAGCCGACAAGAAGATCAACTTCCTGAGCTTGAAGAAAGAGGTCATGGGCAGTTCCGTTCCTTGGGCACACGTTGCCAGGCAACAAGGCTGGTTATTGTTCAGGCGGCGATTTTGCGAGCCTGAACAACCAAGGGCAATTAGCACGGATGGGCTAATGGCGCGCAGCCATTGCGGGTCAGGTGCCGCGTGGTTTCGCCCGCGCCGTGGCTTCGGCGACCAAGGGATCGTCCGGCCAATAGTGCTTCGGATAACGTCCTTTCAGATCCTTTTTTACTTCGGCGTAAGTGCTGCGCCAGAAGTTGGCCAGGTCCTGCGTGACCTGCACCGGCCGCCGCGCTGGCGACAGCAGATGCAGCTTGACCTCTTGCCGGCCGCCGGCGATCCGTGGCGTATCGGCCAGACCAAACAGCTCCTGCAAACGCACCGCGAGAATCGGCGGATGTTCGCTGTAATCCAGACGAATCGATGAACCCGACGGCACGCTCAAATGATGCGGCGCCAGTTCGTCGAGTTTCTGTGGCAGCGGCCACGGCAGCAGATTACGCACGATGCTCGACAGGTCGAGGTTGGCGAAATGGCTGAGCCGCGAGACCTTGCCCAGATACGGCATCAGCCAGTCTTCCAGGGTATTCAACAATGCCGCATCGCTGACATCCGGCCATTGGCTGTCGTCCTGAGTGCTCAGATCGAGCTGGCGCAACAGCGCCACTCGCGCTTGCCATTGGCGCAGTTCCGGCGTCCACGGCAGCAACTCCAGACCCTTGCGCCGCACCAGATTGACCAGCGCCTGACTGCGCGCGTTTTCATCCAGACCGGTCAACGGTTCGCGGCTCAGAATCAGCTCGCCGACCTTGCGCTGGCGCTCGGCACGCAGCACGCCTTCGCGTTCATCCCAATCGAGTTGATCGACGCTGCGCACTTGCTCGGCGAGCACCGAATCGAACAGCGCCGGATCGAAATCCGCCGCCAGATAGATGCGTTCTTCGCGCTGGCCCTGGCGGCTGCCAAGGTCGGCGATGACGATCCACTCGTGCTTCATCAGGCTGTCGGCTTCAGCGAACAGCGCCGCGCGACCGTTGGCCAAACGGTATTCGGCCCCGCCGGCACGCCGTTGCTGGGCGACGCGATCCGGGTAGGCCAGCGCCAGCAGCGCGCCGAGCCAGCGCGGATGCTCGGGATCGTTTACCGGTTCGCTCGGCTTGCCGCGCAAGTAGCCGCGATACTGCCGAGCCAATTGCCGGGCGCGTTGCACCCCGCCCTGCGCCCCGCGACCGGCGCACTCTTCGCCAGAAAGCAGGACCAACCGGCTGTGCAGATCCGCGCCAGCGCCGCGCAGGATATCGCGCTCGCCGAGCAGCGCCGCCACATCGCAGGCCATCGCCGCCAGCCCCCATGCCTGACCACGCAACAGCAAATGCGCGATGCGCGGATGCGCCGGCAGCTCAGCCATGGCCTGGCCGTGGGCCGTCAGCGTGTCGCCGTGCAAGGCGCCGAGCCGTTGCAGCAGATCCTGCGCCTGGGCATACGCGGCGGCGGGCGGTATGTCGAGCCAGACCAGTTCGCCCGGGGTCACGCCCCAGCGCCCGAGTTGCAAAGCGAGGCTGGCCAGATCCGCCGAAAGAATTTCCGCGCTGCCATAAGCCGCCAGTTGTTCGTGCTGATCCTGCGACCACAGGCGATAGCACACGCCCGGCTCCAGTCGCCCGGCGCGGCCGGCACGCTGGGTGGCGCTGGCCTTGGAGATGCGTTGGGTGTCGAGGCGGGTCATGCCGCTGCCCGGATCGAAACGCGGCACCCGCGCCAGCCCGGCATCGATGACCACGCGCACGCCGTTGATGGTCAGGCTGGTCTCGGCGATGTTGGTTGCCAGCACTACTTTGCGCTGACCGGGCGGCGCCGGATCGATCGCCGCGCGTTGCGCATTGAGGTCGAGTTCGCCGTGCAACGGGCACAGCAGAACGTCTTTGCGCTCGCCGATTGCGTCGACCAGTTGCTGATGTACGCGACGGATCTCCGCCTGTCCCGGCAGGAACACCAACAGGCTGCCGGTCTCGTCGTGCAGCGCTTCGAGCACGGTCTGGGTAACGCGCTGGTCGATGTATTCACCCGGTTGGAACGGCCGGCCCCAGCGCATCGTCACCGGGTACATGCGCCCTTCACTGCGCAGGATCGGCGCGTCATCGAGCAAGCCGGCCAGGCGCTCGCCTTCGAGGGTGGCCGACATCAGCAGAATCTTCAGCGGTTGTTCAGCGCGAAACAGCTCGCGACCGTTCAGACTGAGCGCCAGCGCCAGATCGGCGTCGAGACTGCGTTCATGAAATTCGTCGAAGATCAGCAGGCCCACACCCTCCAGCGCCGGGTCGTCCTGCAAGCGCCGGGTGAGAATGCCTTCGGTGACCACTTCGATACGCGTCTTCGGGCCAACCTTGCTGTCGAGACGGATGCGATAGCCGACGGTTTCACCGACCTGCTCGCCGAGCTCGCTGGCCAAACGCTCCGCCGCCGCCCGCGCAGCCAGACGCCGAGGTTCGAGCATGACGATGGTCTGCCCGGCCAGCCAGGCTTCGTTGAGCAAGGCCAAAGGCACGCGGGTGGTTTTACCGGCGCCGGGCGGTGCTTCGAGCACGGCTTCGTGGCGTGACGCGAGGGCTTCACGCAGGGCGGGTAAAACATCGTCGATCGGCAAAGAAATCATGCTGGCTCCCAAACAGATCGACGAGTATAACGGCGAACTGCTAGCGGTTCGTCAGGGTCTTAACTTCACTCGACGAAGCTTCGTTCTTAGATGAATCAGGAGATTTTCTCATGCGCTTACCTTTTCGCCTGATCGGCGGTGTTCTGGTCGCCACCCTGCTCACGCAGCTCACTGCATGCGGTTCGATTTTCTACCCGGACCGGCGTGGCCAGATCGACGGCAAGATCGACCCGGCGATTGCCGTGCTCGACGCCGTCGGCCTGCTGTTCTACATCATTCCCGGGCTGATCGCGTTTGCCGTCGACTTCGCCACCGGGGCGATCTATTTCGAACCGGGCCACACCGCGCAGATCGATCCGGCCAAGCTCAAGCAAGCCATTGGCCCGGATGGACAGGTCGACAATCACAAGTTGCAGGCGATTCTGGAAAGCGAACTTGGCCGAGATTTTCCTCTGGATGATCCGCGCCTGATCCAGCACAAGGGCAGCACTCAGCAACTGGCGATGTTCGGCCTGCAACCCGCCGCTTGAATAAGGACGTTCAATGACCTCCAGCCCCGAACACGCCCGCCTGCTGCGGCTGGCGACCCGCGCCTCGGTGGCGGTCGCGTGCACGCTGATCGTCGCCAAGGCGATTGCCTGGTGGCTCAGCGGATCGGTGAGCATGCTCGCCGGCCTCACCGACTCGGCGCTGGATGGCGTCACTTCATTGCTCAATCTGCTGGCAGTGCATTACGCCTTGCGCCCGGCGGATGACGATCACCGCTATGGCCACGGCAAAGCCGAATCGTTGGCGGGCATGGCGCAGGCGTTGTTCATCGGTGGCAGCGCGGTGCTGATCGCGTTTCAGGCCTACGAGCGCTTGCAGAAACCAGAGCCGCTTGGCGCGCCGTGGCTGAGCATCGGTGTGATCGTGTTTTCCCTGCTGCTGACCGCCGCGCTGCTGATGTTGCAGCACCGGGTGATCAGGCAGACCGGCTCCAACGCCGTACGTGCCGACTCGCTGCATTACCGTTCAGACCTGCTGCTCAACGGCAGCATCCTCCTCGCGCTGGTGTTGGCCGGGATGGGTTTTGCGCAACTGGATGCGTGGTTTGGCCTGGGGATCGCTGCGTATATTTTCTGGAGCGCGATCCAGATCGCCCGGGAAAGTTTTTCGGTGCTGATGGACGAGGAACTGCCGACCGATGTCAGCCAGCGCATGCTCGAACTGGCCTGCAGCGTGCCGGGCGTGCTGGGTGCACATGACCTGCGCACGCGGATCTCGGGCAACCACTGGTTCGTGCAATTGCACCTGGAACTGCCGGGCGAACTGACCCTGTCAGTCGCCCATGGCATCAGCGATCAAGCAGCGGCGGCAATACACAAGGCTTATCCCAAAGCCGAGGTACTGGTCCACGCCGATCCTGTAAAAACAGCCACAAGCGACAAGCCTCTAGCTTCAAGCTCGTAGCTTGCAGCTTGCAGCTGTCCCTATCTGACCTGATAACCGCGACTGCTCAGGCAGTTGCCCTGCGCCTGGCGATAGGCCTGAACCACTTCGGGTGCCGGTTGGTAGGTCGCGGTGCGCGGGTCGAAACCGCTTTGCTGCACCGCGTACTGAGAGCACTGGTAACCGTCCTGCTGCACCTGCTGCGGTGACTGGCCGTTGGCCGGGTAGGCTTCGACGTCATAGCCCTGAGCTTGCTGTTGCGGCGGTTGCTGCAGCGGCGGCTCGACCACCACGTAATCCTGCGTCGCCTCTTGATAGGCGTAATACGAGCCGGCGGCGAGGAACAGCAGCGAGCCGCCGATCCACACTTCACGGGCGTAATCCGGCAAATACTGGATGCGGATCCCGCGCGGTGGTTGCACGACGATGTAGCGCGGGCCTTGCGGGCGATACCAGTAGCCGCCGGAATAGAAGTAATCCTGACCGCGATACGGCACGCGGTAATCACGATCCGGGAAACGGTCAATCACATGGCCCGGACGATATTGCGGGCCAGGCCCCCAGCCATTGCCATGACCGTTCGGCCGTCCCGGCCAGCGGTTGTCATCGGGACGCGGCTGCGTCTGCCATTGCTGATTGTGGTAACCGTTCTGCGGGCGCTCGTCGCGGTAGTAACCCTGACGCGGCTCCTGAGTCTGGTGCACGGCGTCGGGACGCGGCTGGATCGGCAGGTTGTTACCGGGCTGGCGAGGCGGTTGCGGACGCTCATCGGCACGGTTGCGGTTCTGCCATTGACTGTCATTGTTGTGCGGCTGGCCGTTGTGCTCGAACTGACGGCTGTTGTCGCCACGGATGATCCCGTCGTTCTGCGGCTCATCGGCCAGCGCTTGCGCACTGACACCCACACACAGCAAACCAACACCGGCCAGATGCCAGATGCGCGAATTCATGTTTTTCCTCACTGCGGGAGCCTGTCGTTGGCAGGGCTTGTTGTTGAGATTCGAAACAGCCCCACCGGGTTCTGCAACAGGTTATCAGTCGCGCGACTTATTTATTGAGGCGCCAAGATGAAATCGCAGGCAAGAAAAAAGGGAGACCCGTCGGCCTCCCTTCTGAGAACTTCGTCCTGGCTCGACGCTTTTGACGTCGGCTCACCTCACGCCGTCTTCTGGACAGTGTGCAGCTCGGGGGCCGGCACATCCCCGGTGGGGGTGGCGGCCGCGGCGGGCCTGATTGGGCGGGCCGCGTGGACTGTGTTACCGAGCAGTGATTCTGGTGATAAGAATAGTCCTGAAGCCGCGACAGAGGATTGCGAAAATTGCTCAATTAAACACTGCTTGCGCAATTTTTAACCCTGGATAGATAATCCGCCGCAATAGTTACGACCAAGGACAGATTGATGAGCAAACTCGACCGGTATGACCTGAGTATTTTGGCGGAATTGCAGCGCGACGCCCGTATCTCCAACCAGGAACTGGCCGAACGCATCGGTCTGTCGCCCTCGCCCTGCTCGCGCCGGGTCAAGCAGCTGGAAGACGATGGCTATATCTCGCGCCAGGTGGCGCTGCTCGATCGCAAGATGCTCGGCTTGAGCCTGACCGCGTATGTGCTGATCGGCATGGACCGGCACACGCCGGAACGTTTCGAGAATTTCGAAGCGGCAATCCGTACATTGCCGCAGGTGCTGGAATGCAGTCTGGTGACCGGAGTGGATGCCGACTACCAGTTGAAAGTGGTGGTGCCGGATATGGATCACTACCAGAAATTGCTGCTGGGGCATCTGACCCGGATCGAGGGGGTCACCAGCGTGCGGTCGAGTTTTGTGCTGAATCAGGTGCTCAACAGCACCGAACTGCCGCTGACTCATTTGCGCAGCTGATATCGCTTTCGCGAGCAGGCTCGCTCCCACAGGGGAATGCATTTCAACCTGTGGGAGCGAGCCTGCTCGCGAAGGGGCCGGCACAGGCGACGCAGATCAATGCCCCGCCATCCGCCCTTGGCGTATACTCGCCGCCGCCCTTTCAGCCCTGTCCGCGCCGGAGATCGCCAATGGATCCAGCACTGTTCGAAGAGTGGATGATGACCGGTCTGGTCAGCATCCTGATCATTTTCATGGGTTTCATCGTCTGGGATCTGGCGAAGAAGTCCAAGGCCGGGCGGTTCGGCTCGTTCATTCTGTTTTTCGTGCTGGGCCTGGGCGTGGCGGCGTTCATCATCAAGAGTGTGGTGATCGGCCTGATCGAATCCGGCGCCTTATAAGCGCGCCGGCACTTCCTGCCACTGGCCCTGATCGAGCCCTTCAATCGTCCAGTCGCCAATCCTGACCCGCACCAGCCGCAACGTCGGCAATCCGACCGCCGCCGTCATGCGCCGCACCTGACGGTTGCGCCCTTCGCGAATCACCAGTTCCAGCCACGAGGTCGGTATGGTCGCGCGAAAGCGTACCGGCGGATTGCGCGGCCACAACTGCGGCTCAGCCAGTTGCCGCGCCTCGGCAGGCAAGGTCATGCCGTCATTCAGCTCGACGCCATCGCGCAGGCGCTGCAACTGCTCGGCAGTCGGCTCGCCCTCCACCTGCACCCAATAAGTCTTCGCCAGTTTGTGTTTCGGATCGGCGATGCGCGCCTGCAACTGGCCGTCGTTGGTCAGCAGCAACAAACCTTCGCTGTCGCGATCCAGACGTCCGGCCGGGTAAATCCCCGGCACATCGATGTAATCCTTGAGTGTCGCCCGCCCTTCACCGTCGCTGAACTGCGTCAGCACATCGAAGGGTTTGTTGAACAGGATCAGTTTCGGCTCGGCCGGCGGCGCTTTGGCGACACGGCGTGGCGAGGACGATTGCGGTTTCACACCGGGACGGCGTGAAGGTGGACGTGGTGGACGGGACATGGCGGAAAGAACATCTAACGGTCAGGGCTGTTAATGCTAGTGCCCTGACCGCCAAATGACCACGACTAACCGTTAACGGAACGGCGGCTCGTCGAAGCTGCGCAGTTTGCGCGAGTGCAGCGAGTTGAGTTCGGTGCGCAGCAGGTCCACCGCTTCGATGCCGATTTTCAAATGCTGGCTGACCGCGCGTTCATAGAAGGCGTTGGCCGAGCCCGGCAGTTTGATTTCGCTGTGCAGCGGCTTGTCCGAAACACAGAGCAACGTGCCGTACGGCACCCGCAGGCGATAACCTTGCGCTGCAATCGTGCCGCTTTCCATGTCCACCGCTACTGCGCGGGACAGGTTGATCAGCGGCCGCTCCTGAGCCCAGCGCAATTCCCAGTTACGGTCGTCATAGGTCAGAACCGTGCCGGTGCGCAGGCGCTTCTTCAGATCGTCGCCCTTCTCGCCAGTGACATTCGCCGCTGCCTGTTGAAGCGCAAGCTGCACTTCGGCCAGTGCCGGGATGGGGATATTCGGCGGCACCACGCGGTCGAGAATGCCGTCGCGACGCATGTAAGCGTGCGCCAGCACATAGTCGCCGATGGTCTGCGACTGACGCAGGCCGCCGCAATGGCCGATCATCAGCCAGCAATGCGGGCGCAGCACGGCCAGGTGATCGGTGATGTTCTTGGCGTTGGACGGGCCGACACCGATGTTGACCAGCGTCACGCCGTGACCATCGCTGGCGATCAGGTGATAGGCGGGCATCTGGTAACGGTGCCAGACCACACCGGCGGCAATTGCCGAGGCTTCGCCGTGGTCCATGCTCTTCTCGATGATCACGTTGCCCGGCAGGACCATGCGCACGAAACGCGGGTCGCGGCGCAACTGCTCCAGACCATGAACGATGAACTGGTCGACGTAGCGGTGATAGTTGGTCAGCAGAATCCACGGCTGCACATGGCGCCAGTCGCTGCCGGTGTAATGCACCAGACGGCGCAGCGAGAAATCCACGCGCGCGGCGTCGAACAGTGCCAGTGGCAGCGGATCGGTGTTTTCCCAGTCGTAGAGACCGTCGGCAATGCCATCGGTAGCGGCGGACAGATCGGTACTCGGGAATACCCGCGCCAGCACCGCCGCAGTGACGCCGGAACCGGCCAGTTCATCGCCCTGTTCGACCACGTACGGATAAGGAATGTTCTGCTGGCTGACGCCGACTTCGACGGTCACGGTGAAGTCGTGCATCAATGGCGTCAGTTGTTCAAGCAGGTATTTGCGAAACGCCGCCGGGTGGGTGACGGTGACGCTGTAAGTGCCCGGCAACTGCACCTTGGCGTAAGCGCGGGTGGTCTGCGGCACTTCGCCCTGGCAGTGGTAGGTCAGACGCAGTTCGGGATAACGAAACAGAGCACGCTGTTCGGCGTCGGGCTCGACGCGGTCCTTGAGGTAACGCTTGAGGGCAGAATTCAGCGCAGTGGTGGCCCGCTCATGCAGCTCGGCCAGACGATCCACGGCTTGTTCGGCGGTTTGAACGACAATAAACGCTTCGGTCACGATCAGCTTCCTGTGTTCTGACTTGCAGAGCTTCATCTTGCCTGCATCGTGGACGCACGGGAACAGTGGCGTTGTGGCGACACTTAAATCTGCAGACCAATGATGTCCCCTGTGGGAGCGAGCCTGCTCGCGAATGCGGTGGATCATCCAATAAAGATGTCGACTGACACACCGCTTTCGCGAGCAGGCTCGCTCCCACAGGGGGAGATTTGAGGTGGGTCAGAAAAGCTGTGGAGTCGAGCGCGCGACGATCGCTTCAACGTCCAGCCCACGCGGCAACGCGCCATAGACGCGACCGCCACCGCTCAGACGGCTGGCAATGAACGCATCACTGACCGCCGAATTTCCGGCCTCCAGCAACAGTTTGGCCTGCAACCCAAGGGCAATGTCTTCGGTCAACTGCCGCGCTCGATACTGAATATCACTGGTGTCCTTGAACTGCGCCTGCAACTGCTGGATATGCGCGGCCAGACGCTTGTCGCCATGGCCGTCGCCCAGTTCGCTGAACAGCACATCCAGCACGCCCGGCTCCTTTGACAATGCGCGCAGCACATCCAGACATTGCACATTCCCCGAACCTTCCCACGTCGAATTCACCGGCGCTTCGCGGTACAGGCGCGGCAGGATGCTGTCTTCGACATAACCGGCGCCGCCCATGCATTCGGCGGCTTCGTTGATCATTCCCGGCGCGCGTTTGCAGATCCAGTATTTGCCCACCGCTGTCACCAGCCGCGCGAACTGTGCTTCGTGGCGATCATCCAGATGATCGAGCGCCTTGCCCATGCGCAGACTCAGCGCCAGCGCGGCTTCGCTCTCCAGGGCCAGATCGGCGAGTACGTTTTGCATCAGCGGCTGCTCGCTGAGCAATTTGCCGCCGACCTTGCGGTGCGCGCAGTGATGGCTGGCCTGGGTCAGCGCCTGGCGCATCAGCGAACTGGAACCGACCATGCAATCGAAACGGGTCATCGCCACCATCTCGATAATGGTCGGCACGCCGCGCCCTTCTTCGCCGATCATCCATGCCAGTGCGCCACGAAACTCCACTTCGCTGGAGGCGTTGGACTGGTTGCCGAGTTTGTTTTTCAGACGCTGGATGTAGAACTGATTGCGCGTGTCGTCCGGGCGATGGCGCGGCAGCAGGAAGCAGCTCAAGCCCTTGTCGGTTTGCGCCAATGTCAGGAAGGCGTCGCACATCGGCGCCGAGCAGAACCACTTGTGCCCGACCAGTTCATAGGCCTGACCCGGGCCGCTGGGGCCGACCGGATAGGCTTTGGTGGTGTTGGCGCGGACATCGGTGCCGCCCTGCTTCTCGGTCATCGCCATGCCGATGGTCACGCCGGCCTTGTGCGCCATGCCGACATTGCGCGGATCATATTCGGTGGCGAGGACTTTCGGCAGCCACTGTTCGGCCAGCTCCGGCTGCAAGCGCAGGGCCGGCACGCTGGCGAAGGTCATGGTCAGCGGGCAACCACTGCCGGCCTCGGCCTGGCTGTGCAGATAGGTCATCGAAGCGCGGGCGACATGCGCGCCGTCCTGCGGGTGTGCCCAAGGCAGCGAGGTCAGGCCATGTTCGACAGCCGTGCGCATCAGCTCGTGGTAAGCCGGGTGGAACTCGACCAGATCGATGCGATGGCCGTAGCGATCATGGCTGGCAAATAGCGGTTTGTTCTGGTTGGCGAGAAACCCCGCTTCCATCAACGGCCCGCCCGCCAGTGCGCCATAGGCATCGATGCGCGACTCGGCCCAACCGGCGCCAAAACGCCGCGACCACTCCTGTAACGGCAGATCGATGCGGTACAGGTTGGTGCCGTCCAGCGACGGTGGCTGATTGGTGACTTCGTGGGTTTCGGCGAACTGATGCAGGTTCATGACGGCGCTCCGTGTTCAGCAATGGCACCAGTTAAGCACTGGTGCTTTTTTGAACAAAGTGTCATAGGCGCCGTTTTTGCGGCGCTTTTACCCCATCAGCAACTGAGCACGCGGCGCTGCAAGGCAGCCTGCAGATCCTCGAATTTCACTGGTTTGTGCAGATAGTCGATAGGCGCGCCCGGGGCGCATTGTTCGAGATCCGCACCCAGCGCCAGCATGAACACTGGCAAATGCGCGCAGCCTGGCAATGCATGGATCTGGCAGCACAACGATGCGCCTTCGTGGCGGGGCAACTGGCAATCGATCAGCACCGCATCGAAACTTTCCCGTTGCAGGCAGTCCAGCGCGGCGGCGCCGTTATCAGCGCTGCGCACGCGGAAACCGAGCTTGAGCAACATGCCACGCATCACCAGTTGGTTGACGCTGTTGTCATCCACCAGCAGCACCGTGCAGTCCTGCGGCGCACGAATGCAATCGCGGGGCGGCTGATCCGCAGGCGCTTCGACCACCGGCAGTTCGAATTCGACATCGAGCTGGAAGCGGCTGCCGCGTCCCGGCTCGGAGCGATGGGTGAGTTTGCCGCCGAGCAATTCGACCAATTGCCGACAGATCGCCAGACCAACACCGAGGCCGCCGTATTCGCGAGTCATCGAACCATCGAGCTGGAAGAAACGCTGATACAGGGTTGCCTCGCCCAGATCAGTGAAACCGATACCGGTGTCGATCACCGCGAACGACAGCGCCATGCGCTCATCCGCCGACGGCCGACCGGTAACGCGCAACGCCAGGCCGCCGACGCGGGTGAACTTGATCGCATTGTCGAGCAGGCATTCCAGGCACTGCGCCAGTTTCGCGCTGTCGCCGAGCAAGCGATCCGGCAGGGTCGGCAGCACCTCGACCTTGAAGTCCAGCGACTTGCTCGCTGCATTACCTTCGAACTGCACGCGCAACGCCTCGACCACTGCGCGCAGGCTGAAACTGCCCGGCGTCGCCTTGAGCTTGCCGGCCTGCAATTCAGTGAGCGTGAGGATGCCATTGACCATGCGCATCATGTCGCGAGCAGAACCGGCGGCGGTCTGTTGATATTGCTCCAGCTCGGGATCGAGGTCGACCGTCTGCATCAGCTCCAGCGAACCGATCACGCCGTTCATCGGCGTGCGCAGTTCGTGGGTCAACGTCGCGAGGAATTCATCCTTGAGCTTGTTGCTGTGGGCCAGTTGCTGGTTGAGCACTTCGAGTTTCTGCCCGGCGTCGAACAAGGTCTGCGCCTGTTGTTCGCGCATGGCGTTGATGCGATCGGCCAGCGCCAGCGACAGCAGCGCCACCTCGATCGCCGAGCCGATCTGGCTGGCGTACATGGTCAGGAACACGTTGGGCAGCAATCCCAGCACCATCAGCGTATTGACGATGCCGCCGAGCAGGAATGCCGACCAGGCGATGATGAAGTAACGGGCCACGCGCAAGCCGCGCCACCAGGCAAGAATCCCGGCGGCAAAGATCACCACGGTGAAGGTCAGCGCCAGTGTGGTCGCCAGGCGCAGGGCCAGGGCGTAACTGGTCATCAGCGACAGGCCGATCACCAGCGCACTGAAGGCAATCAGGCCGATAAGCAAGCGATCCAGCCAGGGGCTGTGGGTCTTGGTCTGCAGGAAACTGCGGGCGAACTGGCTGCCGAACAGCCCGGCGCAACCGATGAAGAACGGCGTCGCGGCGTTGGCCCACCATGGGTTGTCCGGCCAGAAATACTCGACCGCCGCGCCATTCACCGACAACTGATAGAGGCCGAACGAGCCAATATAGAAGATGTAATAGAGGTAACTGGTGTCGCGCACGCTCAGGTAGATGAACAGGTTGTAGACCAGCATCCCCAGCAGCACGCCATAAATGATGCCGAGTACGTACAGGCGCACCGGTTGGTCTTCGAGGTACGCGGAGCTCGACCACAACGTCACCGGCGCCTGGATCGAGCCTTCGCTGGCCAGGCGCAGGTACAGCGTCTGCTGTTGATCCGGTTTGAAGGGAAGGTCGAACAGGTAGTTGTTCTGGCGGATCTCGCGACTCGCGAAAGGCAAGGCATCGCCGGTCTGGCGCACCAGTCGGTATGCACCGGTGGTGTCAGGCAAGTACAGGTCGAGGTGATCAAGCGGCGGATACGCCAGTTCCAGCAGCCAGGTGCGCTGGGCGGCCGGGTTGCTCGGGCGGTAATGCAGGTCGATCTTCAGCCAGAACGCCGAACGCGAGTAGCCGGCGTTGAGCGTGGCTTTGTCGTGGGCTTTGAACTGGCCGGCGGCGTCTTGCGCGCGGACGTCGGCAATCGTCGCCTGACCGCTCGGGTCTTCGAACACTTGCAGCGATCGGCCCAGTGGCAGGCTCTGGGTGAATTCGTCGAATTCGACAGCGCTCGCCATAAGGGGCAAGCAGAACAGCAACATCAGCAAATAGCGCATTGAAGCCCCAGCGTGGCTCGTCCGGTTGTGTCAGGAAGCCCCCCCATTCCCTTTGAGTAGACGTAAAACCGGTATTACCTGTGATTGTTTGGATCCAGCCTAGCATAGCCGTTGATGGCCATTGAGCACCATGGAAATTTTTCCTACAACAGCTCTAGAACGGGCGTTCCAGGGCAAAGCGCCGAGATAGAGCTGTTGGGTTGGTCAACTCGCGCCGACGGCCTCATTGATAGGTGACCAATTGTGGCGAGGGGATTTATCCCCGTTCGGCTGCGAAGCAGTCGCAAGTCCATCCAGCGAGGTGTGTCAGAAAGAACCGGATTGCAGGGTTTGGGGCCGCTTCGCAGCCCAGCGGGGCGGTGCGACGTTTCGCTAAATCCCCTCGCCACAGTTGTGGTTCATCTCATCACTGCAGTGTTGTCAGACAATCTGTTGCGGATCGCTGTCAGGACTGAACCCCAAAATCAGCTTTGGTGGTAAGCTCGCGCACCATGAATATCTACAGCTCCCGCCCCGTTGTCCTCTGTCTCTCCGGCCACGACCCCAGTGGTGGCGCCGGCTTGCAGGCAGATATCGAAGCCCTGCTCGCGCAGGGTTGCCATGCGGCTCCGGCCGTCACCGCCCTGACCGTGCAAGACACCGTCAACGTCACGGACTTCCGCGTCCTCGACCGTGAGTGGGTACTGGCCCAGGCCAACGCCGTGCTCAACGACTCCGAAGTCGCCGCAGTGAAACTGGGCATGCTCGGTTCGCTGGAGATGGTCGACACCGTGGTCGAACTGCTCTCGGCGCACCCGCACCTGCCAGTGGTCTGCGACCCGGTGCTGCGTGCCGGCGGCGGCGGACGCCTGGGCAAGGACGAGGTCGGCTACGCGATGCGCGAGCGTCTGCTGCCGCTGTCGATCATTGCCACGCCCAATCTTCCTGAAGCGCGCATCCTCGCCGAACTGCCCGAAGGCACGGCCGACGAGTGCGCGGAAAAACTCCTGCCATTCGTCAAAAACCTGCTGATTACCGGCGGCCATGGCGACGAAACTGAAATCCACAACCGCGTGTACAGCCGCGACGGCCTGCGCGAAACCTTTATCTGCCAGCGCCTGCCGGGCAGCTATCACGGCTCCGGTTGCACGTTGGCCAGCGCCCTCGCCGGTCGCCTGGCTCAGGGCGAACACCTGGCCAGTGCCGTGCGCAGTGCTCTGGATTACACCTGGCGGACCCTGCGCGATGCCGAACAACTGGGCAAAGGCCAGTTCGTGCCGCGTCGCCTGCCGCTGGATTTCTGCTCGTAACGTCGTGAGGTCTGCCCGATGAAACTACGTGGCCTGTATGCCATTACCGACAGCCAGTTGCTGGCCGGCAAGTTTCTGTCTTATGTGGAGGCGGCGCTCGACGGCGGCGTCACCCTGCTGCAATACCGCGACAAGAGCAGCGACGAGGCCCGCCGTCTGCGTGAGGCCGAAGCGCTGCGCAACTTGTGCGAGCGCTACAAGACGCAGCTGATCATCAACGATGACGCCGAGCTGGCCGCGCGCCTCAACGTCGGCGTGCACCTCGGCCAGACCGACGGCCCGCTGTCGCCGACCCGTGCCCTGCTCGGTTCGAAAGCCATCATCGGTTCGACCTGCCATGGGCAAATCGCTCTGGCCGAACAGGCTGCCAAAGAAGGCGCGAGTTACGTCGCCTTCGGCCGCTTCTTCAATTCCACCACCAAACCCGGTGCGCCGAGTTGCAGCCTCGACTTGCTCGACGAAGCCAAACGCACGCTGCACTTGCCGGTCTGCGCGATTGGCGGCATCACCCTCGATAACGCCGCGCCGCTGGTGGAGCACGGTGTCGATCTGCTCGCCGTGGTCCATGGCCTGTTCGGTGCTGACAGCAGCGCTGAAGTGACCCGCCGCGCCCGCGCCTTCAACGAACTTCTGAAAATCTGATTTGAGAGCCCGATCATGTCTCGTTCCGAAACCCTGTTTGCCAATGCTCAGAAACACATCCCCGGCGGCGTCAACTCGCCGGTGCGCGCGTTCAAGAGCGTCGGCGGCACCCCGCTGTTCTTCAAACACGCCGAAGGCGCTTACGTCACCGACGAAGATGACAAGCGTTATGTCGATTACGTGGGTTCGTGGGGCCCGATGATCCTCGGCCACAGCCATCCGGACGTGCTCGACGCGGTGCGCAATCAGTTGCAACACGGTCTGTCCTACGGCGCACCGACGTCGATGGAAACCGAGATGGCCGATCTGGTCTGCTCGCTGGTGCCGTCGATTGACATGGTGCGCATGGTCAGCTCCGGCACCGAAGCGACCATGAGTGCGATCCGTCTGGCCCGTGGTTACACCGGTCGCGACAGCATCATCAAGTTCGAAGGCTGCTACCACGGCCACTCCGACAGCCTGCTGGTCAAGGCCGGTTCCGGCGCTCTTACCCAAGGCGTACCGAGCTCGGCCGGCGTGCCGGCAGCGTTCGCCAAACACACCCTGACCCTGCCGTTCAACGACATCGACGCGGTAGAAGCGATGCTCGCCGAAGTGGGCGAAGAGGTGGCGTGCATCATCGTCGAGCCGGTGGCTGGCAACATGAACTGCGTGCCGCCAGCACCGGGCTTTCTCGAAGGCCTGCGTTCGCTGTGCGACAAGCACGGCGTGGTGCTGATTTTCGACGAAGTGATGACCGGTTTCCGCGTCGCCCTCGGCGGTGCACAGGCGCACTACGGCGTGACGCCGGACCTGACCACGTTCGGCAAGATCATCGGCGGCGGTATGCCGGTGGGCTGCTTCGGTGGCAAGCGCGAGATCATGCAGCGCATCGCCCCGCTCGGTCCGGTGTATCAGGCCGGTACGTTGTCGGGTAATCCGCTGGCGATGGCTGCCGGCCTGACGACCTTGCGTCTGATCAGCCGCCCGGGCTTCCACGCCGAACTGACCGACTACACCGCGCGCATGCTCGACGGTCTGCAGCAGCGCGCCGATGCCGCCGGCATTCCGTTCGTGACCACTCAGGCCGGCGGCATGTTCGGTCTGTACTTCAGCGGCGCCGACGACATCGTCACCTTCGACGACGTGATGGCCAGCGACGCAGCAATGTTCGGTCGCTTCTTCCACCTGATGCTGGAAGGTGGCGTGTACCTGGCGCCGAGCGCTTTCGAAGCCGGTTTCACCTCGATCGCCCACGGCGAAGCCGAGTTGCAACTGACGCTGGACGCTGCCGAGCGTGCCTTCGCTGCACTGAAATAATCGCCGTACCGCTGACGTTGGCTATGGCCAGCGTCAGCTTTCACCTACATCCGCTCGGTTTTTCCGACGCGTCTGCGAAAATCCTGCCCGAATCGGGCGATATATTCCCCAAGCAGCAGAAAAACGAGTAAAGACTTTGTAAGGATGGCCCTGCTTATTTCATAATGCGCGCTTATTGGATCCCTCGACGGGTCCGCGTGCCCTTCAGAGGTAAGTCGATTCCCATGAACCGCACCGGCCGCACCCTTGCATTGGGCTGCCTGTTGCTCCTTCAGCCCCTGCTCGCGCATGCACAAGCAGGCGGCAACTCGTTGTTGATCCCGGCGATGGGTCGTTGCACCCTCAATACTCAGCCGCAAGACGTCACGCAGGCACTGGCCGCCTGCCAGAAAGCGGCGGACGAAGGGGACGCGCAAGCGCAATACGAGTTGGGTGAGTTCTACTACGACGGCAAGAACGCGCCGCGCGACCTCAATCAAGCCCTGAGCTATTTCGAAAAGGCCTCGCTGCAAGGCCACGCCCAGGCGCAATTCAAGCTCGGCAGCATGTTCTTCCACGGTGAAGGCGTGCAGGCCAACAATATCCAGGCCTACATCGTGCTGAAGATGGCAGCGGTCAACGGTGCCGAAGAGGCGCTGGACACGGCCGACGAAGTCTCGGAAAAGATGTCCCGCGAAGATCTCGAAACCGCTACTCAGGTGCTCGGGCAGATTTTCCGCAAATACCTGATGGAACTGCAGAACGCCGATGGGCGTACGCCGTTTTCACCTCTTCCCTGATTTTTGCGCCGACCTTTCTGGCCTCTTCGCGAGCAGGCTCGCTCCCACAGAGAATCTTCTGAACACTGGAGATCTACTGTGGGAGCGAGCCTGCTCGCGAATGAGGGCGACGCGGTCCTGAAGCTTACTTCTCAGGCATCGGCATCGGAAACGGCATGACATTGCCGACCGCGCCCCGGGCCTCGCTGATTTTCGGCGTGCCCAGACGTTCCACTTCGTCGATGCGCACGATCGAATGCATCGGTACAAAGCTGCGCACCACGCCTTCGAACTGCGCCTTGAGCTTTTCTTCGCTCGGATCGACGACCATTTGCGTACGCTCGCCAAAGACGAATTCTTCAACTTCCAGGAAACCCCACAGATCACTTTGATAGATCTGCTTGGCGTACATTTCGAACACCTGGCCCTGGTTGAGGAAAATCACCTTGTAGATTGGAGCTTCGCGTTTGGTCATGGCGGGCGGATAACATCGGGGTAAAAATGAGGGCGCGAACTATAGCATAGCCACCGGACGCACAGCGGTAGGAACCTGACGGCTTGTTCCCTATAATGCGCGGTTCTTTGAATCACGTGACGACCCGAATCCATGGCCAAGAAGCTTTACATCGAAACCCACGGTTGCCAGATGAACGAGTACGACAGCTCGCGCATGGTCGATCTGCTGGGCGAACATCAGGCCCTGGAAGTCACCGCTCGCGCGGAAGACGCCGACGTGATTCTGCTCAATACCTGCTCGATCCGCGAACGCGCGCAAGACCGCGTGTATTCGCAGCTCGGCCGCTGGCGCGAACTGAAGCTGGCCAACCCGGACATGGTCATCGCTGTCGGCGGTTGCGTGGCAAGCCAGGAAGGCGCGGCGATCCGCGATCGCGCTCCCTACGTTGACGTGGTGTTCGGCCCGCAGACCCTGCACCGTCTGCCGGAAATGATCGATGCCGCACGCATTACCAAGCTGCCGCAAGTCGACGTCTCCTTCCCGGAAATCGAAAAATTCGACCACCTGCCGGAGCCGCGTATCGACGGCCCGAGTGCCTATGTGTCGGTGATGGAAGGTTGCAGCAAGTACTGCACGTTCTGCGTGGTGCCGTACACCCGTGGCGAAGAAGTCAGCCGGCCGTTCGACGACGTGATCGCGGAAATCATTCACCTTGCCGAACACGGCGTGCGTGAAGTGACCTTGCTCGGGCAGAACGTCAACGGCTATCGCGGCCAGACCCACGACGGTCGTCTGGCCGATCTGGCCGAGCTGATCCGCGTGGTCGCCGCTGTCGATGGCATCGACCGCATCCGCTACACCACCTCGCACCCGCTGGAGTTCTCCGACAGCCTGATCCAGGCCCACGCCGAAGTGCCGGAACTGGTCAAGCACCTGCACTTGCCGGTGCAGTCGGGTTCGGACCGGATTCTCGCGGCGATGAAGCGCAACCACACGGCGCTGGAGTACAAATCCAAACTGCGCAAACTGCGCGCCGCCGTACCGGGGATCTGCATCAGTTCGGACTTCATCGTCGGTTTCCCCGGCGAAACCGAGAAGGACTTCGAACAGACCATGAAGTTGATTGCCGATGTCGGCTTCGATTTCTCCTACTCGTTCGTCTATAGCCAGCGCCCGGGCACGCCCGCTGCCGATCTGGCCGATGACACGCCGGAAGAATTGAAGAAAGAACGTCTGAACGCGCTGCAGCATCGTTTGAATCAGCAGGGCTTCGAGATCAGCCGACAAATGGTCGGTTCGATCCAGCGCATTCTGGTGACCGATTATTCGAAGAAAGACCCGGGCGAGCTGCAGGGCCGTACCGAGAATAATCGTATCGTCAACTTCCGCTGCGACAATCCGACGTTGATTGGCCAGTTTGCCGACGTGCACATCGACGCCGCGCAACCGCACTCACTGCGTGGTTCGCTGATTCAATAACGCTGCATTTCTCCTGTGGGAGCGAGCCTGCTCGCGAAGGCGATCTGTCAGACAAATCAATGTTGAATGTGTCGCCGCCTTCGCGAGCAGGCTCGCTCCCACAGGTACAGCGTCAGAGGCATGAATCGGGCGGGCTCATTTAAGAGCTTTCGCACCCAGCCCACTGGCGTTATCCTTGATTTCATCCTAATTGCCCCAGGGCGGCTAAATACGACCTTGAACGCACCCATCGAACCACATCGTTTTCTCCTTGAGCCTTTTGAGGCTCGCCGCTTCGCCAATCTGTGCGGGCAATTCGACGAGCATTTGCGCTTGATCGAACAGCGCCTGGCCATCGAGATCCGCAATCGCGGAAACCAGTTCGAGTTGATTGGCGATCCAAAACTCACCACGTCCGCGGAAAACCTGCTGCGCCGCCTGTACCGGGAAACCAAGGGTACCGAGCTGTCGCCAGACCTGGTGCACCTGTTCATTCAGGAATCAGCAGATATCGACAACCCGGCCCCTGCCGAAGCGACCGTCGCCCTGCGCACCAAGAAAGGCATGATTCGCCCGCGCGGCTTGAATCAGCAGCGCTACGTGAAGGAAATCCTCGGCAACGACATCAACTTCGGCATCGGCCCGGCCGGTACTGGCAAGACCTACCTGGCCGTGGCCTGCGCGGTGGATGCGCTGGAGCGCGAGCAGATCCGCCGCATCCTGCTGGTGCGTCCGGCGGTCGAAGCGGGCGAAAAACTCGGCTTCCTGCCCGGCGACCTTTCACAGAAGATCGACCCGTACCTGCGCCCGCTCTACGACGCGCTGTACGAAATGCTCGGTTTCGAATACGTCGCCAAGCTGATCGAGAAACAGGTAATCGAAGTCGCGCCGCTGGCCTACATGCGCGGTCGTACGCTGAACAACAGCTTCATCATTCTCGACGAAAGCCAGAACACCACCGTCGAGCAGATGAAGATGTTCCTCACCCGCATCGGCTTCGGCTCCACCGCCGTGATCACCGGCGACATCACCCAGGTCGATCTGCCGCGCGGCACCAAGTCCGGCTTGCACCATGTGATCGAAGTGCTCAAAGACGTGCCGGGCATCAGCTTCACCCATTTCCAGCCCAAGGACGTCGTGCGCCACCCGTTGGTGCAGCGGATCGTCGAGGCCTACGAGCGCTTCGAGACCCGTGCCGAAGCTGCAAAGGAAGCCTCGCGCGATGCTTGAGCTGGATCTGCAAATCGCCACCGAGGCCAGCGCGCCGAGTGAAGCCGAGTTCCGTCAGTGGTGCGAACTGGCCCTGCGCCAGCGCAGCGCTGATTCGGAAATGACCATTCGTCTGGTCGACGAGGAAGAAGGCCGCGAGCTCAATCACACCTGGCGCCACAAGGACTACGCGACCAATGTGTTGTCGTTCCCGGCGGAAGTGCCTGACGAGTTTCTCGATATTCCGCTGCTCGGCGATCTGGTCATCTGCGTGGCCGTGGTCGAACGCGAAGCCGCCGAGCAGGGCAAGGAACTAAAGGCCCACTGGGCACATCTGGTCATTCACGGCTGCTTGCATCTGCTCGGTTACGACCATATAGATGACGACGAAGCCGAGGAAATGGAAGTACTGGAACGCGAGTTGCTTGCTGAACTGGGCTATCCCGATCCGTACGCGGATGACGAAACCGAACCAACCCCCATCGTTACAACAAAGGATTCAGAGTAATCGCTATGAGCGAAGATCGATCGAGCAACGGGCAGAAGTCATGGCTGGGTAAACTGACCCAGGCTTTTGCCCACGAGCCGAAGAACCGTCAGGAGCTCCTCGAGCTGCTGCGTGATGCACATCAGAACAAACTGCTGGACAGCGAAGCGCTGGCCATCGTCGAAGGCGCCATCCAGGTGGCTGACCTGCAAGTGCGCGACATCATGGTGCCGCGTTCGCAGATGATCAGCATCAAGGCGACCCAGACACCCCGCGAATTCCTCCCTGCCGTGGTCGACTCGGCCCACTCGCGCTATCCGGTCATCGGCGAAAGCCATGACGACGTGATGGGCGTGCTGCTGGCCAAGGATCTGCTGCCGCTGATCCTCAAGGAGAACGGCGACAGCTTCAACATCAAGGATCTGCTGCGCCCGGCCACCTTCGTGCCGGAGTCCAAGCGCCTGAACGTGCTGCTGCGGGAGTTCCGCGCCAACCACAACCACATGGCCATCGTCATCGACGAATACGGCGGCGTGGCCGGTCTGGTGACCATCGAAGACGTGCTCGAGCAGATCGTCGGCGACATTGAGGACGAGCACGACGTCGAAGAAGACAGCTACATTAAGCCGCTGCCCAGCGGTGATTTCCTGATCAAGGCTCTGACGCCGATCGAGAACTTCAACGAGTTCTTTGACAGCGAGTTCTCCGACGACGAGTTCGATACCGTTGGCGGTCTGGTGATGAGCGCGTTCGGGCACTTGCCAAAACGCAACGAAACCACTGAAATCGGCGCTTATCGTTTCCGCATCCTGAACGCCGACAGCCGTCGGATTCATTTGCTGCGACTGACGCCTATCGCTCGTTGATTCTAAGGACTGAAATGCGCTGGACAACCCGCCCCGGCTGGCCCGGTAACCTGCTGGCCGTGGCGGCCGGTGCAATCACCACATTCGCTCTCGCACCGTTCGACATCTGGCCGCTGGCATTGCTGGCGGTTGGTCTGTTCTATGCCGGTTTGCGTGAGCTGAGCCCGCGTCAGGCGCTCGGCCGTGGCTGGTGCTTCGGCTTTGGCCTATTCGGCGCCGGCACCAGCTGGATCTATTACAGCATTCATCATTTCGGTGGCGCTTCGGTGTTGCTCGCCGGGTTCCTGATGCTGCTGTTCACCGCGGCGATTGCCTGGTTCTTCGCCCTGCCCGCCTGGCTGTGGGCGCGCTGGTTGCGACGTAACGAAGCACCGCTGGCGGATGCCTTGGCCTTTGCGGCGTTGTGGGTCGGCCAGGAAGCGTTTCGTGGTTGGTTCCTTACAGGTTTCCCGTGGTTGTATTCCGGTTACAGTCAGCTCGACGGTCCGCTGGCCGGGCTCGCGCCGGTGGGCGGCATGTGGCTGGTGTCGTTTGTTCTGGCACTTACAGCAGCGCTGATCTACAACGCTCCGCGCTTGTTGCAGGCACGCCGCAAAGGTTTTGTCGCGGCCGGTGTGGTACTGCTGGCGGGGCCTTGGGTGGCGGGCATTGCCCTCAAGGGCCACGCATGGACCAGCCCGTCCGGCGCACCGCTGACGGTCGCCGCAATTCAGGGCAATGTCGCGCAAAGCATGAAATGGGACCCGGCCGAACTCAACGCGCAACTGGCGCTGTACCGTGATCTGAGTTTCCGCTCCAAACCAGTCGATCTGCTGATCTGGCCGGAAACCGCCGTGCCGGTGTTGAAGGAGTCCGCCGAGGGCTACCTGACGATGATGGGCAACTTCGCCGCCGAGCGTAAATCGGCGTTGATCACCGGTGTGCCGATCCGCCAGACCGTGCATCACGAACGGCGCTTCTTCAACGGCATCACCGTGGTCGGCGAAGGCGACGGCACTTACCTGAAGCAGAAACTGGTGCCATTCGGCGAATACGTGCCTTTGCAGGATGTGTTGCGCGGCTTGATCGCGTTCTTCGACCTGCCGATGTCGGACTTCGCGCGCGGCCCGTCGGATCAAGCGCTCTTGCAAGCCAAGGGTTACCAGATCGCACCGTTTATCTGCTACGAAGTGGTCTATCCGGAATTTGCCGCCGGCCTGTCGGCACGCAGTGATCTGCTGCTGACGATCAGCAACGACACCTGGTTCGGCACGTCCATCGGCCCGCTGCAACACCTGCAAATGGCGCAGATGCGCGCGCTGGAAGCCGGACGCTGGATGATCCGCGCCACCAACAACGGCGTCACCGGCCTGATCAACCCGTTCGGACAGATCACCGAGCAGATTCCGCAGTTCGAACAAGGCGTGTTGTATGGCGAAGTGGTGCCGATGCACGACCTGACACCGTATCTGCAATGGCGTTCGTGGCCGCTGATCGTGTTGTGCCTGCTGCTGTTTGGCTGGGCGCTGATGGCCAATCGGATGTCAAAAACCCTCTGAGAAATGTGGCGAGGGGATTTATTCCCACTGGAGTGCGCAGCAGTCCCCTCTTCTGAAGGTAAGAGAGGGGCCGCTACGCGCCCCATCGGGGATAAATCCCCTCGCCACGATGATCTTCAGCGGTAAAACAGCGAATACCCCACCTGCCCCACCGCTTCATTGAGCAATTGCCCGCTCTGCCAGATCGACTTGAATTCCGGCAACCAGCCGCCAAAAGGCCGGGCGTTGTCAGTGCCTAAAAAGCCCACCGGTGCCGGCACCACTTCGAATCCCGCCTGTTCAAAGCTCCACACCGCACGCGGCATGTGCCACGCCTGCGTCACCACGACAACCCGCTTGATCCCCTGCGGCAAGAGAATATCGGCCGTCATCTTCGCGTTCTCCCATGTGGTGCGGCTCTCGCCTTCCTGCCAGCGCACCGTTACGTCGAAATCATCACGCAACGAATCTGCCATCAATTTCGCTTCGGTCGGCGGCGTGCCGTAGTGCAGGCCGCCGCTGGTCAGAATCGGCAGGCCCGAGGCCTTGGCCAGGCGCGCCGCGTAACGCTGACGCTCAAGGCCGATGCCGGTCGGCTGGTCTTCGCCCCAGGCGATGTCTCCGCGCTCGCGACCCGAGCCCAGCACCACAATCGCATCGGCACGTTGCGCCAGGGTCGTCCACTCTGACCGCGCCAGCGGCGGCTCACGTTCCAGCGCCTTGGCGCTCCACTGCACCACCACCGGCAGGCTCATCAGCAGCAGGCCACCAAAACCAACGGCAAAACACACGCCAGCCAATCGCGGCCGCGAGCGGCGCAGCCACCAGGCGGCCAGCAACAGCAGCAAAAGAATGCCGGGCGGCAGTAAAAGTTGTTTGATGAAATATCGAAAGGGCATCGGGCATCTCCAAAGATGCCCGAAGCCTAAGAGTGTTGATTACGAGTTACAACCAATAGGCGGGATCCTGTTGCAAAAGATCCGTTTCATGACCTGCCATGCGCTTACTTGGCCTGCACAGAACGCACCTTGCCGGTGTCTCTGCGCGGCGCCTTGTCCTTGAGCCAGATGACCTTGGCCGAATGTGCTGCATCGAGTTGCTTCACTGCTTGAGACAGGCATCCCTGCGTTTCACGTTCACTGCGATCCAGATAGGCCTTGACCAGTTTGAACTCGGCGGGGCTCAAGCCACGCAATTCCAGTTCCAGGGGGCGCTCGTCGCGCAGCCGGTCGGCGGTTTTCACGGCGTCCAGCGCCATGCCCAGACGATCGATCAACCTTTCGTACAACTCGGGTTTCGTTACGTTTTTTTTCCGTTGCTCCACCATCCCTCACCTCATTGAAGATAAGACTCACTCCCCAGTTAGAGCTTAGCTTCGCTGCACGAACCGGCTACACGCCGCGACCAACGGCCCTCGTCGCCCAAAAGGTCTGGCAAACAGCTGTAATCAGGGTTTCCCTCGGCCAAGCGCGGTCATGTATGCTACGGCGCTTCCTGTCATTCCACTTCCAGCGCACCCGGGCCATCCCGGATGCCGCCGTCGAAGAGGATTAGGCCACCCCTATCCAGTACAAAAGTAGCCATGCACGAACAATATCAGCCACGTGAGATCGAAGCCGCCGCCCAGTCGTTCTGGGATGAGCAAAAGTCCTTTGAAGTCAGTGAACAGCCAGGCAAGGAAACCTACTACTGCCTGTCGATGTTCCCTTACCCCAGCGGCAAGCTGCACATGGGCCACGTGCGCAACTACACCATCGGCGACGTGATCTCGCGCTACCAGCGCATGCAGGGCAAGAATGTGCTGCAGCCAATGGGTTGGGATGCGTTCGGCATGCCGGCGGAAAACGCCGCAATGAAAAACAACGTAGCGCCCGCCAAGTGGACCTACGAGAACATCGCCTACATGAAGTCGCAGCTGCGCAGCCTCGGCCTCGCGGTGGACTGGTCCCGTGAAGTGACCACCTGCAAGCCGGACTACTACCGCTGGGAACAATGGCTGTTCACCCGCCTGTTCGAAAAAGGCGTGATCTACCGTAAGAACGGCACCGTGAACTGGGACCCGGTCGACCAGACCGTTCTGGCCAACGAGCAAGTCATCGACGGCCGTGGCTGGCGTTCGGGCGCGCTGATCGAAAAGCGCGAAATCCCGATGTACTACTTCAAGATCACCGCTTACGCCGACGAGCTGCTGGAAAGCCTCGACGAACTGACTGGCTGGCCGGAACAGGTCAAGACCATGCAGCGCAACTGGATCGGCAAGTCCCGTGGCATGGAAGTGCAGTTCCCGTACAACGTCGATTCGATCGGCGAAGCCGGCACCCTGAAAGTCTTCACCACCCGTCCGGACACCCTGATGGGCGCGACCTACGTCGCCGTCGCTGCCGAGCACCCGCTGGCCACCCTGGCCGCGCAGAACAATCCCGAGCTGCAAGCGTTCATCGCTGAATGCAAGGGCGGCAGCGTCGCTGAAGCCGATGTCGCCACCCAGGAAAAGAAAGGCCTGCCGACCGGGCTGTTCGTCGAGCACCCGCTGACCGGCGAGAAGCTGCCGGTGTGGGTCGCCAACTACGTGCTGATGCACTACGGCGACGGCGCGGTCATGGCGGTTCCGGCGCACGACGAGCGCGATTTCGAATTCGCTCACAAGTACAACCTGCCGGTGAAATCGGTGGTGCGCACCAGCTCCGGCGACAGCAACCCGGCGCCGTGGCAGGACGCCTACGGCGAGCACGGCACACTGATCAACTCCGGTGAGTTCGACGGCCTCGACTTCGCCGGCGCGTTCGACGCCATGGAAGTGGCGCTGATCAAGAAAGAACTCGGCGCCTCGCGCACCCAGTTCCGCCTGCGCGACTGGGGCATCAGCCGCCAGCGCTACTGGGGCTGCCCGATCCCGATCATCCACTGCGCCGCGTGCGGCGACGTGCCGGTGCCGGAAGACCAACTGCCTGTCGTTCTGCCGGAAGACGTGGTGCCGGACGGCGCCGGTTCGCCGCTGGCGCGCATGCCCGAGTTCTACGAGTGCAGTTGCCCGAAATGCGGCGCGCCGGCCAAGCGCGAAACCGACACCATGGACACCTTCGTCGAGTCGTCGTGGTACTACGCCCGCTACGCCTCGCCGCACTTTGAAGGTGGCCTGGTGGAAAAATCCGCCGCCGACCACTGGCTGCCGGTGGATCAGTACATCGGCGGTATCGAACACGCCATTCTGCACCTGCTCTACGCGCGCTTCTTCCACAAGTTGATGCGCGACGAAGGTCTGGTCAGCTCCAACGAGCCGTTCAAGAACCTGCTGACCCAGGGCATGGTGATCGCCGAGACTTACTATCGTCGCGAAGCCAATGGTGCCTATACCTGGTTCAACCCGGCGGACGTGGAACTGGAGCGTGACAGCAAAGCCAAGGTCATCAGCGCCAAGCTGAAATCCGACGGCCTGCCGGTGGAAATCGGCGGTACCGAGAAGATGGCCAAGTCGAAGAACAACGGCGTCGACCCGCAGTCGATGATCGACCAGTTCGGTGCCGACACCTGCCGTCTGTTCATGATGTTCGCTTCGCCGCCTGACATGAGCGCGGAATGGTCCGACTCCGGCGTTGAAGGATCGCACCGTTTCCTCAAGCGCGTCTGGCGTCTGGCGCAAGCCCACGTCACCCAGGGCCTGCCGGGCAAACTGGATATCGCCGCTCTGAACGACGAGCAGAAAACCGTGCGTCGTGCGATTCACCTGGCGATCAAGCAGGCCAGTCATGACGTCGGCCAGAACCACAAATTCAACACCGCCATCGCTCAGGTGATGACGCTGATGAACGTGCTGGAAAAAGCCGCCCAAGGCACCGAACAGGACCGCGCGCTGCTGCACGAAGGCCTGGAAGCGGTGACCCTGCTGCTGGCACCGATCACCCCGCACATCAGCCACGAACTGTGGAAGCAGTTGGGTCACGCAGATGCGGTGATCGATGCAGGCTGGCCGGCCGTGGACGAAAGTGCCTTGGTGCAGGACAACCTGACCCTGGTGATTCAGGTCAACGGCAAGCTGCGCGGGCAGATCGAAATGCCGGCCAGCGCCACCCGCGAAGAGATCGAAGCCGCCGCGCGCACCAACGAAAACGTGCTGCGTTTCGTCGACGGCCTGACCATTCGCAAAGTGATTGTGGTACCGGGCAAACTGGTCAACATCGTCGCCAGCTAAATTGGATCGGCTGCCAGGCTCGCCTGGCAGCCAGTAAAACCTTTCGGGCCGCAGAGTCGGCTCACCTGGTTTCAAGGGGAGCAACACAATGATCAAACGCAATCTGCTGGTGATGGGCCTCGCCGTTCTGCTGAGCGCCTGCGGTTTCCAGTTGCGTGGTACCGGCACCAACGAACTGTCGATCAAGGAAATCGACCTGAGCGCGCGCAACGCTTACGGCGAAACCGTGACTCAATTGCGCCAGGTGCTGGAGTCCAGCGGCGTCAAGGTCTACACCGGCGCGCCATACAAGTTGTACCTGGCTGACGAGCAGGAAAACCAGCGCATTCTCAGCTATGCAGGCGCCGGTCGCACAGGCGAGTATCAGGTCAGTACCGTGCTGAGCTACGACATCCGCGGCGAGAACAATCTGTCACTGATCAGCGACAAGCTTGAAGTGCAGAAGGTGTTCATTCATGACGGCAACAACCTTGTCGGCTCCGATCAGGAAGCCAGTGACGCCCGTCGCGAGACCCGTCGTGAACTGGTTCAGCGCATGATGCTGCGTCTGTCACAACTGACCCCGGGCCAGTTGCAGCAACTGCAGCAAACCGCCAACGACCGCGCCAAGGCTGAAGCCGATGCGCTGGAAGCGGCGCAGAAGGCTGAGGCGGAAACTCCGCGTCAGTCGCCGCTCGAAATCCCGCAGCAGTAAGACGGCCGGGGCGCCCAGGCGCCCCGTTCGCCCTTTCTTATGAAGCTCGCTCCCGCGCAACTCGGCAAACACCTGCAAGGCGCACTCGCGCCGGTCTACATCATCAGCGGCGATGACCCGCTGCTGTGTCAGGAAGCCGCCGACGCCATCCGCACCGCTGCCCGCCAGCAAGGTTTCGACGAACGCCAAGTCTTCGCCGCCGACGCCAATTTCGATTGGGGTACGTTGCTGCAGGCCGGCGCGAGCATGTCGCTGTTCGCTGAAAAACGCCTGCTGGAGCTGCGCCTGCCGTCGGGCAAGCCTGGCGACAAAGGCGCCGCCGCGCTGATCGAATACTGCTCACGCCCTGCTGAAGACACTGTCCTGCTGATCAGCTTGCCGAAGCTCGATGGCAGCGCGCAGAAAACCAAGTGGGGCAAGGCGCTGGTCGAAGGCCAACAAACCCAGTTCGTGCAGATCTGGCCGGTGGATGCCAATCAGCTGCCGAGCTGGATTCGTCAGCGCCTGTCCCAGGCCGGTCTATCGGCCAGTCAGGACGCGGTCGAATTGATTGCCGCACGTGTCGAAGGCAACCTGCTCGCCGCTGCCCAGGAAATCGAAAAGCTCAAGTTGATGGCCGAAGGTGGGCAGATCACCGTCGAAACCGTTCAAGCCGCCGTGGCCGATAGTGCGCGGTTTGACGTGTTCGGCCTGACCGACGCGGTGCTCAACGGCGAACCGGCCCACGCCTTGCGCATGCTCGAAGGTTTGCGCGGCGAAGGCGTCGAACCGCCGGTGATCCTCTGGGCACTGGCGCGGGAGTTGCGCCTGCTGGCCAATATTTCCCTGCAATACAGCCAGGGCACGCCACTGGACAAGTGCTTCAGCCAGTCGAAACCGCCGGTCTGGGACAAGCGCAAGCCGCTGATGAGCAAGGCACTGCAACGCTACTCGGCGCAACGCTGGGCGCAGTTGCTGCTCGAAGCGCAGCGTATCGACGCGCAGATCAAGGGTCAGGCGGCGGGATCGCCGTGGATGAGCTTGAGTCGCTTGGCTCTATTGATGGCAGGCCAACGCCTGTCTTTGCCTGCCGAATAAGATCAAAAGATCGCAGCCTTCGGCAGCTCCTACATTTGGAATGTATTCCCCCTGCAGGAGCTGCCAGAGGCTGCGATCTTTTGACTTTTCTTTAGCATGAGCAGATTATCCGCAACGCGAAACCCACCACACCGAGAGAACCCTCATGAGCAAAAAGCCAGCAAAGCATGGCCCCAACAAGGCCAAATCCATCGTCGCCCAGCCCTTGTTCCGCAGCCGCCAGGAACGACCAGCCAAGGGCAAAGGCAGCTACCGCCGCGAAGCCTTCCGGTCTGACAACCGGGAGGCTTTTTACTTTCTGGCTGCCTGAAGCGCACTACCCCCTGCTCATGTTAAGGTCTGCACCTGATTCGTTTCCCCTGGAACTGTGCATGCCCCCAAGTCTTTCCCGTCGTTGGCCCGTGCGCCAATTGATCGCTGCCTCCAGCTTCATCCTGCTTGTCGCCTGCGCGGAAAAACCCACCGCCGCCGATGCACAACCGCTTCAAGCCGCCCCGGTTACCACGGCCCCAGCGATTATTCCGCCGGTAGTGCCGTCCGCCGACCCGCTCGATATTCAACCGACCCAGACCTTCGCCGAATGGCAGGCAGGTTTTCGCAAGGACGCCCTCGCCGCCGGGATTCGCCCCGAGCTGTTCGATCAGGCATTTGCCAATGTCAGCTTCGACGCCAGCGTAATCCGTGCCGATCGCAGTCAGCCGGAGTTTTCCCGCCCGGTGTGGGAATACCTCGACGGTGCGCTGTCGCCGCTGCGCGTACGCAAGGGCCAGGCGCTGATCAACCAGTACGCCGACATTCTGCAGAGCATCGAGCAGCGTTATGGCGTTGATCGCCAGGCGCTGGTGTCGGTGTGGGGCATGGAAAGCAACTTCGGCCAGTTCCAGGGCAGCAAGTCGGTGATCAACTCGCTGGCCACCCTCGCCTACGAAGGCCGTCGTCCGGGCTTTGCTCACGCACAATTGATCGCCGCCCTGCAGATTCTGCAACAGGGCGATATCACCCCGGAGAAAATGCTCGGCTCCTGGGCCGGCGCGATGGGCCAGACCCAGTTCATTCCGACCACTTACAACACCCACGCCGTGGATTTTGACGGTGACGGTCGCCGCGACATCTGGGGCAGCCCGGCCGATGCGCTCGCCTCGACCGCGCATTATCTGCAAAGCTCGGGCTGGCAACGCGGCCAGCCGTGGGGTTTTGAAGTGCAATTGCCGAGCGGTTTCAACTACACGCTGGCCGATGGCGCGATTCGCAAAAGCGTCGCCGAATGGCGGCAACTGGGCGTGAACCTGCCCAATGGCGCGCAGGTGCCAGCCGGCTCCGAACAACTGTCCGCCGCCCTGCTGTTGCCGGCCGGGTATCGTGGCCCGGCGTTTCTGATCCTCGATAACTTCCGGGCGATTCTCAAGTACAACAATTCGTCGTCGTATGCGCTGGCGGTGAGCCTGTTGTCCGAGCGTTTCGAAGGCGCGGGCCTGATCAACGGCAACTGGCCGAAAGATGATCTGCCGCTGAGCCGTACTGAGCGCATCGAACTGCAAACGCTATTGAGCGCGCGTAATTATGACGCCGGCACGGCGGACGGGATTATCGGCGCCAATACGCGCAAGGCCATTCGCAGTGCCCAGCAGGCGCTGGGCTGGCCTGCGGATGGTTACCCGACGCACAAGTTGCTTGAGAGCCTGCGCACCCAATAGAAAGACTGCCGTATGGCGGATATCGCTTTCGCGAGCAGGCTCGCTCCCACAGTTGAGCGTATTCCAATGTGGGAGCGAGCCTGCTCGCGAAGACTGACTGTCAGGCAATAACCGTTTCAGCCTTGATGACCACATCCTGCTCCAGCAGCAACTCCTGCTTTCCCGCATCCAGGCGCACCAGCGCGCCCAACGGCAGTGTCAGGTTCGGGTCGCAATGGCCACTGCGCCAACCCGACAAAACCGGAATCCGCAACGACTCAAAGGTTTGCTTGAGCAAGCGATTCAGCGCGTCGACCTCCACTCCGGCGATATCACCGACCAGCACACCGCGCAGTCGGGCCAGCTTGCCGGCCAGACGCATCTGGGTCAGCAGCCGATCAATGCGATACAGCGGCTCGTTGATGTCCTCGATGAACAGAATCCCCCCTTCGACATCAATCTCGTAGGGCGTGCCGAGGGTTGCAGCAATCATCGCCAGGTTGCCGCCGAGCAAACGCCCGTGAGCGATGCCCGGTTCGACGGTTGATAACGGATAAGCCGCCGGATGGCTGAGCACACTGCCCGCTTTCAATTGCCCGCGCAGCATGGCGAAGAATGAAGTGACGGTCGGCGGCTCTTTGTCGCCCAGCAGGTCGGCATTGAGCAGCGGCCCGTGAAAGGTCACAAACCCGGCGTAGCGACTGATGGCCAGGTGGAGCGCAGTAATGTCGCTATAGCCGACAAAGGGTTTGGCGTGACGGCTGAGCAGGTCGTAATCGATTCGGTCGAGCAGACGCGGCGTGCCGTAGCCGCCGCGCAGGCAAATGATCGCGTCGACTTCGGGATCAGCGAACGCTGCATGCAGATCGCGCAGGCGTACGTCGTCACTGCCAGCCAGATAGCCGTCCTTCTCATAGACACCCGGAAACACCTTCAGCCCATAGCCGCGCGCGCGCATCCATTGCAGCGCTTTTTCAGTGTCGAGGGCGCCGGGACCGGCAGGCGCGATGACGCCGATCGTCCCTTCGGAGGGCAGCGCCGGTACGGCTCGGTGGGCAATCAGGGTGTGGCTCGGTCGAACGGTCATCCTTGGGCTCCAGCGGTAAAGTCATGCACACACAGTAGTCAGCTGAAGAGACAAACAAAAGCCCCTTGTCTCAGGCAAAAAAATGCCCGCCGAGGAACCGTCCTCGGCGGGCATTTTTACATCAGCAGTGAATCAGGAACCCAGCAGCTCGGCCTTGACCAGCTTCGCCTGCTCGTCGGCGTGGTACGAGGAGCGTACCAATGGACCGGAAGCAACGTTCTTGAAGCCCATCTTGTAACCTTCTTCGGCGAACCAGGCGAAGGTGTCCGGGTGCACGAAACGCTGCACCGGCAAGTGACTGCGCGACGGTTGCAGGTACTGGCCGAGAGTCAGCATGTCGATGTCGTGTTCGCGCATGCGCTTCATGACTTCGATGACTTCCTCGTCGGTCTCGCCCAGGCCCAGCATCAGGCCGGACTTGGTCGGAATGTGCGGCATCATCTGCTTGAAGCGTTGCAGCAGGGTCAGCGACCACTGGTAATCCGAGCCCGGACGCGCAGCCTTGTACAGGCGCGGCACGGTTTCCAGGTTGTGGTTGAACACATCCGGCGGCTCGGCGGCGGTGATTTCCAGAGCGATGTCCATGCGGCCACGGTAGTCCGGGACCAGGGTCTCGAGCTGAACGTTCGGCGACAGTTTGCGGATTTCGCGGATGCAGTCGGCAAAGTGCTGGGCACCGCCGTCACGCAGGTCGTCGCGGTCCACCGAAGTGATCACCACGTATTTGAGCTTGAGGTCGGCGATGGCGATAGCCAGGCTTTCCGGCTCGTTGACGTCCAGTGGCTTCGGACGACCGTGGCCAACGTCGCAGAACGGGCAGCGGCGGGTGCAGATGTCGCCCATGATCATGAAGGTTGCGGTGCCGCCGGAGAAGCATTCGCCGAGGTTCGGGCAGGACGCTTCTTCGCAGACACTGTGCAGCTTGTGCTTGCGCAGCAGGCTCTTGATGCGGTCGACTTCCGGCGAAACCGGGATGCGCACGCGGATCCAGTCGGGTTTCTTCGGCAGTTCGGTGGTCGGGATGATCTTGACCGGGATGCGTGCAACCTTCTCGGCGCCGCGCAGCTTGACGCCGGCTTCAACCTTGGGACGCGGGGCCGGGCGCTCGGTCACGTCGAGCGTCGGGATCATGGTTTGCACTGCATCAGTAGTCATATCAGTCGATTCCGCCCGTGAGGGTCGTCTGCTCAGCATAGTCGAGGTGTTTGACGAGCTGCGCGCGCAGCCGGGCACTTACCTCGGCAAATTCAATCGATCCTGCGTGATCGCTCAGCTGGGTCATGGCCAGCCCGGCGTAGCCGCAGGGATTAATCCGTCGAAACGGTTCCAGGTTCATATCCACGTTCAGGGCCAGGCCATGAAAGGAACAACCGTGGCGAATGCGCAAACCCAGAGAAGCGATTTTCGCTCCATCGACATACACGCCGGGAGCATCTGGCTTGGCGGCGGCGGTAACGCCGTAGCTGGCCAGCAGTTCGATCAGGCAGGCCTCCATGCGGCTGACCAGATCGCGCACGCCGAAACCCAGCTTGCGCACATCCAGTAGCAAATAAGCCACCAGTTGCCCGGGGCCATGATAAGTCACTTGGCCGCCACGATCGACCTGCACCACCGGAATATCTCCCGGCAGCAACAGGTGTTCTGCCTTGCCGGCCTGGCCCTGAGTGAACACCGGCGGGTGTTCGACAAGCCAGATTTCGTCGTCGGCAGCAGTCCCGCGCTCATTGGTGAAACGTTGCATGGCATGCCAGACCGGCTCGTAAGCCATCTGGCCCAGCTCGCGAAAGCCCAGCGTGCCGTGCATCACAACACCATGTGCACGAAGCCGGTCGCCCGCAGTTCGCTGTTGATGTTGTACAGCTGATCCTGATCGGTGGCGACGATGTGCAGCTGGATGGTGGTGTACTTGCCGGTGCTGCTCTGACGCTCGTCGATGCGCTCGTCATTGATGGTCGCGTGTTTCTTGACGATCTCGATGATCTGGTCTTTGCGGCCGACGCCCGTATCGCTGATCACCTTGACGGGATAATCCGTGACAGGAAATTCGATCTTTGGCGCCTTTACTTCGGTATCGGTCATGGCGTAACGGCCTCTTAAGCCGTGGTAACGCACATGGCCCCGCACCGGATCGGGGCGGGGCCATGCAGGTCAACACAAAATCAGTTGAACAAGCCGTAGAAGAATAGACGGATGCTATCCCACATGCGGCGGAAGATACCACCCTCCTCGACGCCATCCAGAGCGATCAGGTCGGCGCTGTGCACTACCTTGTCTTCCAGTTTGACTTCGACTTTACCGATCACGTCGCCCTTGGCGATTGGCGCAACCAGTTGCGGGTTCATGGTCATGCTGGCTGCGAGTTTCTTCAGCTGGCCTTTCGGCAGAGTCATGGTCAGGTCTTGCGCCAGGCCGGCCTTGACCTGGCTGGTGGTGCCTTTCCATACCGGCGCCTGCGCCAGTTCAGTGCCCTTCTGGTAGAAGGTCTGGGTTTCGAAGAAGCGGAAACCGTAGGTCAGCAGCTTCTGGGTTTCTGCGGCACGGGCCACTTCGCTGTTGGTGCCGAACACCACGGCGATCAGGCGCTGGCCGTCACGTACCGCCGAGGACACCATGCAGTAGCCGGCTTCATCGGTGTGACCGGTTTTCAGACCGTCAACGGTCTTGTCGCGCCACAGCAGCAGGTTGCGGTTAGGCTGCTTGATGCCGTTCCAGAAGAACTCTTTCTGCGAGTAGATCGCATAGTGAGCCGGGTCTTCGTGGATGATCGCGCGAGCGAGGATCGCCATGTCGTGAGCGGACGAATAGTGCTCAGGGTTCGGCAGACCGGTCGGGTTCATGAAGTGGGTATTGGTCATGCCCAGTTCGGTGACGGTCTTGTTCATCAGGTCGGCGAACGCGTCTTCGCTGCCGGCGATGTGCTCGGCCAGGGCGACGCTGGCGTCGTTACCGGACTGGATGATGATGCCGTGCAGCAGGTCGCTGACAGTCACTTGCGAGCCGACCTTGATGAACATCCGCGAACCGCCGGTGCGCCAGGCGTTTTCGCTGACGGTCACCGGGTCGTTTTCACCGATCTGACCGCGACGGATTTCCAGGGTCGCGATGTACGCGGTCATCAGCTTGGTCAGGCTGGCCGGTGGCAGACGCTGGTCGCCGTTGTTTTCGACCAGCACGTTGCCGCTGCTGGCATCCATCAGAACGTAGGCCTTGGCGGCCAGTTGTGGTGGCGACGGCATCATCTCGGCCGCAAAGGCGGCTGGCGAGAGGAGCAGCGGGACTAGCAGACACAGGCGTTTGGCAAAGGTGGTGATGTTCATCCGTCTCTCGAAATCGCTAATGGAAACTGTCCTTGCGGACAAAATTTAATCAGATGGCTTTCTGACGAGCCATCGCGTGTTCAGTTGCTCACTCCAGTCACCCTTGCCGGGCTTTTGTTCTTCGACGAGCCAACAACCTGGTTCACCCCCCGTATACCGCAAGTGAACCGTCAATCAAGGTCTACGTATTACTCGGTGACCACGCTGGGCGAACCCAGATTGGCCAGACGCACACTGTTCTGCACCTGGGCAATTTCACCCGGCGAGCCGATCGGCCCCAGGCGTACCCGGTGCAGGGTCTGCTGATTGCGCACGATCGAGCTGATGAACACTGGCGCGCTCACCATCCCGCTGAGCTTCGATCTCAGCAGTTCGGCAGCGTCCGGGTTGGCGAACGCGCCCACCTGCAGATACTGGCCAGACGCTGGTGCAGAAGCGTTTTTTTTTGCATCGATCTGCACGGGCACCACGGCCGCGGCGTGTTGCTGCGGCGGCGGTGTCCATTGCTCGACGGTGCCGGCCGAAGCCGTAATCACTGGCGCGCTATTCTGCGCCACTTGCGGCTCGTTGAGCATCAGCGGCGCCGGACGGCCCTTGGCCGCCCACCACTGCTGCGGATCGATGCCTTCGACCTTGACCCGCGCGGTGCCGGTTTCGGCATAGCCGAGCTTCTTCGCCGCTGCGTAGGACAAGTCGATGATGCGATCGGAGTAGAACGGCCCACGGTCGTTGACGCGCAGGATCACGGTCTTGTTGTTGTCCAGGTTGGTCACCCGGACGTAACTTGGCAGCGGCAAGGTCTTGTGCGCGGCACTCATGCCGTACAGGTCATACACTTCGCCGTTGGCGGTGTTCTGGCCATGGAACTTGGTGCCGTACCAGGACGCCGTGCCCGAAGCCACGTAGGTCTTGGATTCCTGCAACGGAAAATAGGTCTTGCCCAGCACGGTGTACGGATTGGCCTTGTACGGGCCGGTGTGCAGGGTCGGCGTCGCATCCGGGATGCGCGAAACATCGACATCCCACCACGGCGCGCCGTCTTTGTGCGCGCGGTTGATGTCCAGGCCCGGTTGGGCGCGGACAGCGGTGGACGGGGTTTTCTGCGTCGGCGTACGGCTGGTCGTGCAACTGGCGACCAGGACTGCCAACGCAGCGAAAGCCACCAGCTTCAGGGGTTTATTGTTAGGCAATGCCTGCATTACTTGACGCCCCGTGCTTGTACCAGCTGTTCAGACAGTTGATGTACGGCCATGGCGTACATCACGCTGCGGTTATAACGCGTGATCGCGTAGAAATTCTGCAGGCCCATCCAGTATTCAGGGCCGTTGTCGCCTTCGAGGCGAAATGCGGTAACCGGCATATCATCGCGCAGCGCATCATGACTTGACCAGCCCAGCGCCCGCAACTCTGCGACCGTCTTCACCGGTTCGATACCGGTGGTCAGGCCTTCATCGACCTGCTCGCCGCGCACATCGGCGCGGCTGACCACCGGCTCACCGGCGACCCAGCCGTGACGCTTGAAGTAGCTGGCGACGCTGCCAATGGCATCGTCCGGGTTGTTCCAGATATTGATGTGGCCGTCACCGTCGAAATCCACCGCGTAGGCACGAAAGCTGCTCGGCATGAACTGCGGCAGGCCCATGGCCCCGGCGTACGAGCCTTTCAGGGTCAGCGGGTCGACCTGCTCTTCACGGGCCAGCAGGAGGAACTCACGCAGTTCCTTGCGGAAAAATTCGGCACGGGGAGGATAGTCGAAGCCGAGGGTCGATAAAGCATCGATCACGCGGAAATTGCCGGTATTACGTCCGAAAAAGGTCTCGACGCCGATGATCGACACGATGACCTGTGCCGGCACGCCGTATTCCTGCTCGGCACGGGCCAGGGTCGCCTCGTGCTGACGCCAGAAATCGACACCCCGGGCGATGCGCGCGTCAGTGATGAACATCGGGCGATATTCATTCCACTGCTTGACCCGTTCGGCGGGTTTGGAGATGGCGTCGAGAATCGACTGCTTGCGTTGCGCCTCGCGGAACACACCCATCAGTTGTTCACCGGCGAAACCGTAGTCGCGGGTCATTTCGCCGACGAATTCGGCCACCTGCGGCGAGCCTTCATAGTCGCCGGCCAGCGCTTCCTGCACGCTCCCCAGCAGGCCCATCAGGCCAACCAGCGGCGCGCATCGAGTCGCCCAGCCACGCATTACTTGCATTGCACTCTTCACCTTATTCAAACCTGTGCGATCCACTTGCGATGGGTATGGATCGACATCAAAACCCCAAACGCTGACAGCAGCGTCACCAGCGAAGTTCCTCCGTAGCTAATGAACGGCAACGGCACCCCCACGACCGGCAACAGGCCACTGACCATACCGATGTTGACGAAAACGTAAACAAAAAAAGTCATGGTCAACGCACCGGCGAGCAATTTGCCGAACAGCGTTTGCGCCTGGGCGGTGATCACCAGCCCGCGACCGATCAACAACAGATAGATCAGCAGCAGCGCGCAAATCCCCACCAGACCGAATTCTTCACCAAGCACAGCAATGATGAAGTCGGTGTGGCTTTCCGGGAGAAAGTCCAGGTGTGACTGGGTGCCGAGCAGCCAGCCTTTGCCGAATACGCCACCGGAACCGATCGCGGCTTTGGACTGAATGATGTTCCAGCCGGTACCGAGCGGATCGCTTTCCGGGTCGAGGAAAGTCAGGACCCGTTGCTTCTGATAGTCGTGCATGACGAAGAACCACATCGCCACCGATACCGGCACCGCCGCCGCCAGCACGCTGAGAATCCAGCGCCAGCGCAGGCCGCCCATGAACAGCACGAAGGCGCCACCGGCGAGAATCAGCAACGAGGTACCGAGATCGGGCTGGCGCACGATCAGAATGAACGGCACGCCAATCAGCATCAGGCTGATGCCGACGTGCTTGAGCTGCGGCGGCAAGGTGCGTTTGGACAGATACCAGGCGATGGTCGCCGGCATCAGGATCTTCATGAATTCCGAGGGCTGGAAGCGGATCACCCCGGGGATGTTGATCCAGCGCGTGGCGCCCATGGCGTTGTGGCCCATGATGTCGACGACAATCAGCAAGACCACGCCGATCACGTAACCGAGCGGCACCCAGCGGGCCATGAAACGCGGCTCGAACTGGGCGATGACAATCATCGCCACCAGGCCGATGCCGAAGGATGTGGCCTGCTTGCCGAGCAGATCCCAGCTCTTGCCGCTGGCCGAATACAGCACGAACAGGCTGCCGGCGGCGAGGATCAGCAACAGGATCAACAGCGGGCCATCGATATGCAGTCTTTGCAGCAACGTCGCGCGGCGACGCATCACATCCTCGCTGGAGAGCATGCGATCGAAATTATTCATCACGGGCCGGGGCCTCCGCAGTGATTGGGCTGGCGTACTCGGCTTTCAGGTGGCCGTCCTGGTCGAGCAACCAGGCATCCATGACCTGACGCACCACCGGCGCGGCAACGCCGGAGCCGGATTCACCGTTCTCGACCATCACCGACACGACGATTTTCGGATCATCGGCCGGGGCGAAGCCGACGAACAGGGCGTGGTCGCGGTGGCGTTCCTGGACCTTGGAGCGGTCGTATTTCTCGCCCTGCTTGATCGCCACCACCTGCGCGGTACCGGACTTGCCGGCGATGCGATATTGCGCGCCGATCGCCGCTTTGCGCGCGGTACCACGGGCACCGTGCATCACCTGCTGCATGCCGTGGTTGACCTTGTTCCAGTCGGACGGGTCGCGCAGGACGATGTTCGGCATCGGGTTTTCATCCACCGGCTTGACCCCGTCGAGGGACTTGGCCAGGTGCGGACGATTCCAGATGCCTTTGTTGGCCACCAGCGCCGTGGCCTGGGCCAATTGCAGCGGCGTCGATTGCATATAGCCCTGGCCGATCCCGAGAATCAGGGTCTCACCGGGGAACCACGCCTGCTTGCGCGTCGCCCGTTTCCATTCGCGGGACGGCATCAGGCCCGGGGACTCTTCGAACATGTCCAGTGAGACCTTCTGGCCGATGCCGAACTTGTTCATGTAGGTCGACAGCCGATCAATGCCGAGCTTGTGCGCCAGGTCATAGAAGTAGGTGTCATTGGAACGCATGATCGCCGTGTCGAGGTCGACGAAGCCGTCACCGGTGCGGTTCCAGTTGCGGTACTTGTGGTCGTAGTTGGGCAGCATGTAATAGCCCGGATCGAACACCCGGCTCGAAGCCGTGACCACGCCGGCGTCGAGACCGGCAATCGCTACCGCCGGTTTGATCGTCGAGCCCGGCGGGTACAGACCGCGCAGCACGCGGTTGAACAGCGGCCGGTCGATGGAATCACGCAACTCGGCGTAGGCCTTGAAGCTGATGCCGGTGACGAACAGGTTCGGGTCGAAACTCGGCTGACTGACCATCGCCAGCACTTCGCCGGTTTTCGGATCAAGCGCCACCACCGCGCCACGACGCCCACCCAGCGCGGCCTCGGCGGCTTCCTGCAACTTGATGTCGAGGCTCAGGACGATGTCCTTGCCGGGAATCGGATCGGTGCGCTTGAGCACCCGCAACACGCGGCCACGGGCGTTGGTCTCGACTTCCTCGTAACCGACCTGACCGTGCAATTCCGGCTCGTAGAAACGCTCGATGCCGGTCTTGCCGATGTGGTGGGTGCCGCTGTAGTTGACCGGATCCAGCGACTTCAGCTCTTTCTCGTTGATCCGCCCCATGTAGCCCACCGAGTGCGCAAAATGCGCGCCCTGCGGGTAATGCCGGACCAGTTGCGCGACCACTTCCACCCCGGGCAGGCGGAACTGATTCACCGCGATGCGGGCGATCTGCTCTTCGGTCAGTTCGAACAGGATCGGCACCGGCTCGAACGGCCGGCGCCCCTGCCGCATGCGTTTCTCGAAGATCACCCGGTCCTCGGGCGTCAGCTCCAGCACCTCGACGATAACGTCGAGCACTTGCTGCCAGTCGCCGGAGCGCTCGCGGGTCATGCTCAGACTGAAGCTCGGCCGGTTGTCGGCCACGACCACGCCGTTGCGGTCGAAAATCAGCCCGCGCGTTGGCGGAATCGGCTGCACATGGACGCGGTTGTTTTCCGACAGGGTCGAGTGGTACTCGTACTGGATCACCTGCAGGTAATACAGACGCGCGATCAACACACAGATCAGCGCCACGATCACGATCGCACCGAACACGACACGGCTGCGCACCAGACGGGCGTCCTTTTCGTGGTCCTTGATGCGGATCGGCTGAGACATGAGGGCAGGCTTACTTGTGGTAAGGGTGGCCGGACAACACGGTCCAGGCACGGTACAACTGTTCGCCGATCAGGATCCGCACCAGCGGGTGCGGCAAGGTCAGCGGCGACAACGACCAGCGCTGGTCAGCGCGCGCACAGACTTCCGGTGCCAGCCCTTCCGGGCCGCCGACCATGAAGTTGACCGTGCGCGAATCCAGGCGCCAGCGATCGAGCTCAACCGCCAGTTGCTCGGTGCTCCACGGCTTGCCGTGAACCTCCAGCGTGACGATCCGCTCGTTGTGCCCGACCTTGGCCAGCATGGCTTCGCCTTCCTGGCGGATGAAACGGGCCACGTCGGCATTCTTGCCGCGGGTATTGAGCGGAATTTCCACCAGTTCCAGCGCCAGCTCGGACGGAAGACGCTTGGCATATTCATGCCAGCCTTCTTCCACCCACTTGGGCATGCGTGAACCGACGGCGATCAGGCGCAGTCGCACAGCAATCCCTTAGAACTGGTCTTTGTTGAGCTTGGTGAAATGCTCGTGGGTGTTTTCCGGGCTGTGATGCTTGGCATCGGCCGCACGGCTTTGCTCGGCACCGGCCCACAGACGCTCCAGGTCGTAGAACTGACGCGCCGAGGCGGTCATCATGTGCACGATCACCAGATCGAGGTCGAGCAGTACCCAGTCGCTGTCGCCCTTGCCTTCTTCGCCCAGCGGCTTGGCGCCCTGCTTTTTCACTTCCTCGCGGACCTTGTCGAGCATCGCGTTGATCTGGCGATTGGAGGTACCGGTGGCGATGATCATGTAGTCAGTGATGCTCTGCTTGTCGCGCACATCGATGATCTGGATGTCCTGGGCCTTGACGTCTTCCAGCGCGGCGACGGCAATCTTGACCAGTTCGTCGCCCTTGAGCGGCTCGTTGGTGTTGACGGCTTCCGGCAGTGGTGCGCTCTTGAACGTGCCTTTGCGCTTTACTTTCGGTAGATCTTTATCAGTCATATGTAACTCGTTTTGCTCATGTATTCGGCGGCTTGGGGATACGGTGATCCGTATCGGTGAAGCACGCCTTGTTCAGTTCGACGCACGGTACAGACCGTGCGCATCGATGTAGGCCAGGACCGCGTCGGGCACCAGGAAACGTACCGACTTACCGCTGGCCAGCAGTTGACGGATCTGGGTGGCGGAAACCGCGAGCGGTGTCTGCCAGACGAATGCAATCTGTCCGCTCGGCCCTTTCAGGGCCAGCGGGTCGCTCACCGAACGCGCTGCCAGCAGGTTGCGCAAGGCATCCGGCGGTTCGCTGTCGGCGTCCGGGCGCTGTAGCACCAGGATGTGGCAATGCTGGAGCAACTCTTCCCAGCGGTGCCAAGTGGGCAGGCCGCAAAATGCGTCCCAGCCCAAAAGCAGAAAAACCTGGGTCTCGGCGGGCATCTCTGCGCGCAGCGACTCCAGGGTATCGATGGTCCAGGACGGTTTGTCCCGCTGCAATTCGCGGGCGTCCACCACCAGCGGCGGCAATCCGGCCACCGCGCACTCGACCATCGCCAGCCGATCCTGCGCCGACACCTGCGGCGTACCGCGATGTGGCGGCCGCGCATTCGGCATCAGGCGCAACTCGTCCAGCGCCAGCGCTTCGACAACTTCCAGCGCGCCACGCAAATGGCCGATGTGCACCGGGTCGAACGTACCGCCCAGCACGCCAATGCGTTGCGGGCGCGACTCGCTGCCCGTGTGCGGCGCTGTCAGGTCGAGGTCGGTCAAGTCAGACCGTCGCCTGGCCGCGCAACTGGCCATCGCCGACCACGATGTACTTCTCGCAGGTCAGCCCCTCGAGCCCGACCGGGCCGCGGGCGTGCAGCTTATCAGTAGAAATGCCGATCTCGGCACCCAATCCGTATTCAAATCCATCGGCAAAGCAGGTCGGCGTGTTGATCATCACCGAGGCCGAGTCGACTTCCGCCACGAACCGGCGGGTGTCGGCGAGGTTTTCGCTGACGATCGAGTCGGTGTGATGGGAGCCGTAATGATTGATGTGTTCGATTGCCTGCTCCAGTCCGTCGACCACGCGGATCGACAGGATCGGCGCCAGGTACTCGCTGTGCCAGTCGTCCTCGGTGGCCGCTACAGCCTCGATGATCGCCCGGGTGCGTTCGCAACCACGCAGCTCGACACCTTTGTCGCGGAACTGCGCGGCCATCGACGGCAGGAAATCCCTGGCAATCGCTCGATCGACCAGCAAAGTTTCCATCGCGCCACAGATGCCATAACGGTAAGTCTTGGCGTTGAAGGCGATGCGCTGGGCTTTGGCCAGATCGGCATGTTCACTGACGTAAACGTGGCAGATGCCGTCCAGGTGCTTGATCACCGGCACGCGGGCATCGCGGCTGATGCGTTCGATCAGGCCACGGCCACCACGGGGCACGATGACGTCGACGTATTCAGGCATGCTGATCAGCGCGCCGACCGCGGCACGATCAGTGGTTTCGACCACTTGCACCACGGCGGCGGGCAGTTCGGCCTCGGCCAGACCGCGCTGAATGCACGCGGCAATCGCGCGGTTGGAATGAATCGCCTCGGAGCCACCGCGCAGGATGGTCGCGTTGCCGGACTTCAGGCACAGGCTGGCGGCATCGATGGTCACGTTCGGACGGGATTCGTAGATGATTCCGATCACGCCCAGCGGTACACGCATCTTGCCGACCTGAATGCCCGACGGACGGAAGCTCATGTCGCGGATCGCGCCGACCGGATCCGCCAGTGCAGCGACCTGGCGCAAGCCGACGATCATGCCGTCGATGCGTGCCGGGGTCAGTTCCAGACGTTCCAGCAGCGCCGGCTCAAGACCGCTGGCGCGACCGGCAGCCAGATCCAGCTCATTGGCTGCGGCCAGCTCGGCGCGTGCAGCATCCAGAGCATTGGCGGCAGCCTGCAAGGCGCGGTTTTTCTGCGCGGTGCTGGCGCGACCGATGACCTTGGAGGCAGCGCGGGCGGCGCGACCCAATCGGGTCATGTAGTCAAGAACGGACTCAGTCATGGTCTGCTGGGGTCTTGGCAAAGAGGAAAGCGGCAGATTATAGCTGCCGCGTCCCGGGACTAACAGCGGTGACGGGCGGATGGTCGAAATGAGCTGCGTTTGCCTCTTGTTCAGACGTAATTAAGCTCAGCGTTGTTATCATCACGACCTCTTGAGCCTGGATAAACCTTGCCCATCATGACCAACGTGCCCCTTTGCCCCGAGTCCGCGCGCCTGCCCGTGGGCCTGCCGGACAGTTTTTTCGACCGCGACGCACAAGTGCTGGCGCAGGCGCTGCTCGGCAAAGTCATCCGCCATCGCGTCGGCGACCTGTGGCTGAGCGCACGAATCATCGAGACCGAAGCCTATTACTGCGCGGAAAAAGGCAGTCATGCCTCGCTCGGTTACACAGAAAAGCGTAAGGCTTTGTTTCTGGATGGCGGCCACATCTATATGTACTACGCCCGTGGCGGTGATTCGCTGAACTTCAGCGCGCAAGGTCCGGGCAATGCCGTTTTGATCAAATCCGCCTATCCGTGGGTCGACGAAGTCAGCGGCCCGGCGAGTCTGGCGCAAATGCTGCTGAACAATCCCGATGCCCAGGGGCGACCGCGTCCGACGCAGAAGCTCTGCGCCGGGCAGACGTTGTTGTGCAAGGCATTGGGTTTGAAAGTACCGATGTGGGATGCCAAGCGTTTCGACCATGAGTTGTTGCTGGTCGAAGACACCGGGCCGCCGCCCTCGCAGATTATTCAAACCACCCGGCTGGGCATTCCGCTGGGCCGTGATGAACACTTGATGTACCGCTTCGTTGACGCCGCGTATGCGCAATGGTGCACGCGGAACCCGCTGCGACGGGGTCAGGTCGAAGGCCGGGATTATATGTTGCTGTAAATGCTTACCCTTGTAGGAGCTGCCGCAGGCTGCGATCTTTTGATCTTGTTCTTTTAAAGCAGAATCAAAAGATCGCAGCCTGCGGCAGCTCCTACCGGGATCATCAATAGTCTGGAGTTTTTCTGTATGGGCCCATGGCTCGATAGCATCACCGGATGGCTCGGCGCCAATCCACAGTGGCTGGCCGCAGCGGTGTTCCTCGTGGCGTGCGTGGAGTGCCTGGCGATTGCCGGGCTGATCGTGCCAGGCACGGTGCTGCTGTTTGCCGTGGCGGTACTGGCCGGCAGCGGCGCGCTGTCACTGAGCGAAACGCTGCTGCTGGGCTTTCTTGGCGGCATCCTCGGCGACCTGATCTCGTACTTTCTGGGGCGGCATTTCCATCAGAACATCCGCCGCCTGCCGGGCCTGCGCCATCATCCGGAATGGATGGCTGGCGCCGAGTCGTACTTCCAGCGCTATGGCATCGCCAGCCTGCTGGTCGGGCGTTTCATCGGCCCGCTGCGGCCGATGCTGCCGATGGTCGCCGGGATGTGCGACATGCCGTTCCCGCGCTTCTTCGCCGTCAGCCTGCTCGCCGCCGCCGGCTGGAGCCTGGCTTACCTGTTGCCGGGCTGGGCCACGGGCGCAGCGTTCCGCCTGCCATTGCCTGAAGGCTTCTGGCTCGAAGCCGGGATTGTCGCGGCCAGCATCGCGGTCATGGTCGGCCTGAGCGTCAACAGCAGCGTGCGCCGACATCGTCGCGCGACGATCTGGATCGGCAGCATGAGCCTGTTGATCCTGATTGGCCTGTTCATCGGCTACCCGTACCTGACCGCGCTCGACAACGGTGTGATGACTCTGGTGCAGGAACATCGTCAGCCAGCGCTGGACGAAATCGCCGTGACGCTGACCCTGATCGGCGAGTTCCGCAACATGCTGCTGTTCAGCGCCCTGCTTGTCATATTGCTGTTGCTGTGCAAGCAGTGGCGCCAGGCGATATTTGCCGGCGCGACCATGATGGTCACCGCGATGGCCAACACCGGAACCAAATACTTCTTCGCCCGGGTGCGCCCTGAAGTGCTCAGTGATCCATTGACCACCTACAGCATGCCAAGCGGTCACGCCTCGGGCGCATTCGCCCTGTTCCTGACGCTGGGTGTACTGGCTGGTCGCGGTCAGCCGCCACGCATGCGTCTGACCTGGCTGCTGATTGCCTGCATCCCGGCACTGGCAATTGCCTTGTCACGGGTCTATCTGGGGGCGCACTGGCCAACCGACATTCTCGCCGGTGCCATGCTCGCCAGTTGCGTCTGTGCCGCGATGCTGTGGTTGAGCCAACGACAGACGTCCCTCAACGCGATGCCGTTCAAGATCTGGTGGCTGATCCTGCCATCGATGGTTGCACTGTTCGGATTCTTTGTACTGCGCCACTTGCCCCATACATTGTTGCGTTACGCTTATTGAAACAAATACTTTTCAGATATCAACCATTAAGCGCCGCTCTTCGGAAACACTCGAAGAGAGCGGCGCCGCCATTGGATTCACCTGTATTACTTGCGCACTCGCAAGCCGGCTAACTTTCCTGCTGAAACGAATATAAAATTGGCGTTACATAATAAATCCAACTTCATACACCAGCGCCTTTCATACTGATAAGCACACGCCAGGTTAATAAACTTGATTAGCGTGATTACATATCCTCAAACATTGATCTCACCAGACAATGTTTATAGTTGCTATCAGTTTCGAGTCAAATCATGAGTCCAAAATTACCGCGCAAAACGTCCGTGACGGCTACGCGCCATTCTGAAACAGGCACTTCCGGGACGCGCAGATCCGACATTGCGCTCCCCGGGTTTTCGCGCATCACGGATTTTTTTCAACAGACATTGCCGAACAGTCCTGGCAGCCTGCAATCAAGCGGGGAAACTCCAAGGTTGCCCGCCGTCGAAGTCACCCCCATGCCAGCCCATAGAGGGAGTGAAAAATCGATAGATGACTATTGGCTTTCCGAGGCTTTTTTGCGCGGCATGAACCCCGCCGACGCAGAAGGCTTTCGCTGGATCGTCAACCGCAAGTTCGTTGATGTGTATGTCGACGGCGTGCTGCGCACCACTCATGTCGGCCTCGATGAATCCGGCACCCTGCGAAGCAAACTGCTGACCGAGCGCATCCCTTCCGGACCGCGCCTGTATAAAAATGCCGAGGGCCAGACCTGGCGCCTGACGGAACAGCCTGCCGCAAAACGACCGCGCGTGCAGTCACCCTCTCAGCCCATCGACCAGAGCCGCTACTGGCCCTCGGGGCGCTCGCCAGACAACCAGGGTTATTTCGAAATGCGCGAGTCCGGGGGATCAAGCGCACCTCAGACACTGTTCGCTCTCACGGATGAGTATGGCAACTTCATGCGCGTCGACCCGCCCGCTGGCGGCTTTGACGCACAGCCGACGCACTTCGTGCACTGGACCGACAGGCAAATCTGGCAACTGTACGGGCTGCACGGCGAGGACATCGTGAGGTTTCGTCTGCATGCCCACACCACCGGCCAGCCACCCCAATGGGCGCAACCATCGCCCACGGGCAACCCGGTGACCGACCTGCTGCGCGACAGCCTGCGCTGGCTGCACCCGGCCATGTCCTTCAAGGAGCGTGAGCGTTATCTGCAGTCGTTCAACCTGCTGCCAAGCCAATTGCTGCGTCTGCAGCAAGACATGCAGAACCGGCTGGCAATACCGGCCTGGGTCCAGGCTCACCAGCGCTTGCTCGATGACGTCGACAATCCGCAGCGATTCGAGCAGTTCGCCAAGGATGCAGTCGAACAACTCAACCTCAAGCGCAATGCCCGCCACGACTGGTATCACGCCGAGAACAGTCTGACCCCCGAAATACGCGAAGCACTGCTGAAGTCACTGGGTTACCTGCGCAACAAGAACAATTGCCTGTACCGCACCGACATTCCTGCGCTGTTTCGCGGTGACGAGCGCACCCCGTTCGAATTGGCGAACGACGGCACCATGCTGCCGCGCTACCACCATGAACCCGGCGCCACTACGCACAAGCCGATCAGCGCGACCTTCAGTCTCAATGAGGGCCAGATGTATGCCAGCGCGCCGGATCCTGAATACCTGCGCTTCAACAGCCAGACCCACAAATATCCGGGGCGTGATGCCAGTGACAGCAGCTCGGAAAGTGCTGACAGCGATGCCAGCGATTCGCCGAGCAGTTCGTCTTCCGGCTGGTCTGAACCGTCCAGCCCCGTGGCGTGGGATCACGAGCGCGATTACCGGTCCAGCCGCACCCGGCAGACGGAAATGTTCATCTACGCCCTCGACACCCGCAACCTTGAAGTCGTCCCGCATGAAGAAAACATGATGTTCAACGCCAGCGCCCGCAAAACGCCGCCGACCTGGTTTCCCTCTGACGATTTCGAGGGACTGATCTCTGTCAGCCGCAGCGGACTGAGTGCCGAGCGTATCTGGCTGCTGAACAGCGCCCAGACCAAAGGCGCCAGGGTGACAGACATCAACGACATGGCGGGAGACAGCGCTGGACGCATCAAAGCGGCGACCCATGCCGGACACTCCAATCAGTTCGAATATGACCGATTGATCGACCAGGTCGAGGCAGCGGCCCTGCCCATAGTCAGGCTTTCAGGCAACAGAAACGAATTCGCTCATGACATCGTCTGGCCCTGAAACAAACAGTTTGCCCGCAACACCGGTAAGGAAACCGCAGCTTCATACACACCATTCAAGGATCAAGACGTGGCGAAACTCATCATACCCTCGACGCATAGTTCCAATGTGCGCCTGCTTCAAGTCACTCCCATTGATGCCTCAGCCAATGCGTATGCACCGGCAACAGGCAACCCCGAGCACGTGCCTTCACCTTCCATCGTCGAGCCCGCTGACGCCTCGCACAGCCAGACGCTGCAATCCCTCGACGAACACTTCGGCCCGCTGCGCATTGGCGAGTACATGGCCAGTCGGGTCGAACTGCAGGCGCTGGGCGCAACGGTCAACGGCCAACTGATCAGCACGACAAACGCCAACATGAAGGTCCCGGATCAAGAGTTTCTCGACGGGCTCAATTTCCAGGCGGCAGCAGTCGAAAGTCGCTTGAGGGCGGCCGACGTCCCGGACAGCGGCCTGGTGGCAATGCTCTTTTATGAGATCGCCTGCAAACGCTCCATCGACGCCGGGCCGATGTTCGTCAGCGACTCGCCCATTGCGGCTGGCAGCAGTACCGATCGCCTGAATCAACTGGGCAAGGCTGCGCAAAAGCTGGATATCCATCGGATCGATACGTTCGAAAACGCGCCAGGCTGGATCAACAAATACAAAAGTTACCTGACCAGCAGTGCAGGTGTCGGCCTGCAGGGGTTTGGCATCTACAGCGGTTATATGGCCATGGCCGATGCGCTGCAAAAGGGTGAAAAACTGGAAGCGCTGTTCCAGGGCAGCTCCATTGCCGCCGAACTCGGCTCGCTGGTCATCGAGCAGGGTCTGACCAAGACTGGCCACGCGATGCTCACTCAAGGAGGCAACCTCTTCAAATACTTCCCGCTGACTTCGGTGGGCAAATACATGAGCCGCGGCGCAGGAATGTTCGCCAGCGCGATCACCCTGCCGTTCGACATCATTGATGCGGTCAAATCGTTCAACGCTGCTGCTGCCGCGTCGGGCAAAGAAGCGCAGGATCACTACGTCAGTGGCGCGTTGAGCGTGGCCGGCGCTGGCATCAGTCTGGTGTTGGGCGTCGCTGCGCTGGCCGGGTTTGGCAGTGTCGCCGGCCCGGTCGGGCTCGCCGCTGCGGCGCTGCTGATCGCCGGGTCGATGATTTATCAGGCCGCGCGGGTGGTTGACGACATCGATGACTACATTGAACTCACCGGCCTCGAACGCCTGCGCTCCGGCTGGTTCGCTTTCACCCGCCAGGAACTGGACACGGAGGTGATGGATCGCTTCAAGCTGAGCAAAGGTTATCGCGACCATGAAAAACAGCTCGAACAGTCGGCCAGGGACCTGCTCGAGGGCGCGTACAAGAACTCCATCGAGCACGTGGTCAACGGCGCTTTTCGCACCGAATTGCAATCCGTCGAGCTGTGGCGCTATGTCTGGGACGAAAGCGTCGGACAGAAGCCGTTCAAACTCGATAGCCAGGCCGTCATCGTTGGCGCAGACGATGTGATCGATGCCGGCGATGGCTTGCCTGCCGATCTCAAAGGCAAGGTCAGCGGCAGCGCGGGCGAAGGCAAAGGCATTTTCTGGCGCCTGGGCGATGGCGATGACCGCGTCGTCGGCGTCAAGGCCCAGGCCAATCTGTTCACCTACCGCGACGGCCACAAAGCGCTGACCGGCGGCGACAGGAACGATGCGTTCCATCACGAAGTCACTGAGCAGGAACTGGACCGGCCAGGCAAACCGGCGCACATCAATGTGCTCGACGGCGGTGCCGGCGCCGACACCGTGGCGTTCGAAGGCAGCCGCCCGACCAGCGACACGCGCCACATCGGGCATGACATCAATCTGCAAACCGGCAAGGTGGCGTTGCGCGGCCTGGACCCAGCGGCGCAAGGAATCGAAGTCGCGCACCTGACTTCGTTCGAGAACGTCTCGACCCTGCGCAAAGGCACCAGCCGCGTCACGGGCACCGCCGATGCCAACCAGATTGCTGCCAACGGTTACGACCGCATCAGCGCAGGAGACGGCAACGACATCATTGCCATCTTCGGCACCGAGTGTCAGGTGGACGGAGGCAGCGGCGAGGACAGCTACTACATCGCCAATTCCAATATGCGCACAACGATCATCGAGGACGGCGAACACTCCAGCGTGGTCGAATTCGGCTGGCCGCGGGAAGTCATTCAGCGCTGGCAGGTCATTGGCACTTCGCTGGTCGTCAGTTCGCTGCGCGGCAAGGATGGCAGCGAACCCGAACATGTGCTGACGCTGGACAACGTCTATCGGATGGTCGACGGCCAGCGCCAACTGAAAAACGCCCGATGGTTGTTCCGCACACAAGACAAATATGAACTGCTGGCGCTGCTGCCTGCCCAGCCAGGCGAAGCACTGAGTCAGGACATCGAGGTCGCCGTGACCGTCAACGGTCGACCGGCCGCGGCGCCGGCCATCATCAATGACGGCAAGGTAGTCATCGACAGCCAGGGCCTGAATCGATATTTCATTGCACGCACGGACCGTCGGGTCGAATTCGTCGCTGAGCGCACCGCACCTGCCACGGCCCGCACCGTTTATCTCGACTTCCGGGACAGTGAAATCATCGACGCGGTGATCAGCTATGACGTCGAGTTGCGTAACGGAGTTTCGGGCAATACCCACCTGATCTACACGAATATCTGCCTGTCGATTCTGCTGCCGTCCAAAGTGGTTGCGTTCAAGGGCGTGATTCAAACCATTGCATCAGCGACGGGATACAGCGGCCGCAACAGCCTGAAAGTCACCACACCCCTGCTGGCGCAGGACATCGTGCTGGTTCTCCAGGATGAAGTTTCCTACCGCCTGCAAGTGCCGGAGCTGGACTACGAAGAAGACGCGCAAAACCCCGGCACGCGGCTGTTCAGCACACGCAGCTGGTTGAAAAAGCGCAATGGCAAATATCTGTTCACGCGGCCTTTGGTCAGTGAAAAACCAGCATTGACCGCACAGGCGAGCAAGGTGGTCATCGAACAGCGTGCGCACACAGGAATCTATCTGCTCGAGGGCCAGAGCGCGACGTACGACGTTTATCTGGCCAGCAACTGCATCGTGCGCCTGTCCACCCCGGGGGCCGCGGCGAAAACCGCCAATGCGTCCACCTGGAATCTGTTTACTCGCACGCTCGGTGAGACCGTTACACGCGAGGACATCCGGCTTGACGGCAATCGCTTGCGCATCGCCAGCGTCACCGTTGAACTGCCGGAGATGGGAGTCGACACGCCAGTGGAGTCCGTCAGCGTGGTGACGTCGGCCGGCAATATCTACGAAGTCTCGCTGTTATTCGAAATGTTGCAGCTATACGTCATCGATGCCCGCAGCTACGCCAGCGTCGAGGCGCTGCTGGCCGGCATCGAACAGCACAGGCAACGCAGCGAACTGGCCGCACGGGTCTACGTGACGCACATCGGTTACCAGCCCGGCACGCAGGGCACGCTGGTGTACAACTCGGTGAGCAACTACTGGAGTTCGGTGACTGATCCACAGACACGCTTGAACCGCAAAGACCTGTTTATCGCCCGCCATTGAATCTGACCGCGCCAGCGCGATGTGAACAAATTGCCAGTGGAGATCCGACTATCCACTGGCACCTGAACAACTCTGCCATTGAAGGCTGACTCGTAAAAAAGGAGTTTTTTCATGCGACAAAAACCAGGAGGCGTGCGCCCTTCACCGACGGCCGGTACATCCACCGGTTCAACATCCCGTCCTTCACAACCCGATCGCTTGACAGATCTGGACTTCCATTTGCCAGGACGAATCAGACCGGACGGTTTGAACGAAGCGCCTGGCACCGGCCCCAGCGCCTTTGACGATCATGGACAAGTGGATGCGAACATCACGGTCTCGCAGATGCGCGAGACGCAAGCTCCTCGACCTCGAACAACAGGCTTGCCACTGGAACTCTACTTGCAAAGCGTCGATCAGACCCTCGCCTGCAATGCGAACGGCCTGAGGGTTTATAAGGGTCGTCAGTTTGCCGACATCGCCAATGATGACGGCACCGCCGCAGGGCAAACGGTGATGGTGGCGTATCACGACCTGATGAAGGCCTGGCGCGCCAGGCTGCCGAGCGAGCGAGTGCCATCCGGACCGCCTCTTTATCGAGTCGCCGACACTGACTTGTGGAGCTTGAACAAGCTCGTCGAGGAGTACCCATCCGATCGTCGGGCCGGATCCTATTCCGCAGCTGTACCGGATGCGCAAGGCTATTACGCAGTACACGAATGGCAGGAAACGCCCCATCAAGGGCGGGTCACCTCGCGTTTGAATGTCGGCTTCGCCTTTCGGGACAAGCACGACAGACTGATCAAAGCAGACCCGAGCGAGGCACGTCCGGACCCTTCCTTGCCTTTGCAGCTTGCGCACTGGACCGATGGCGAAATCTGGGATGCGTATAACCTGCGCGATGCACAAATCCATGCCTTTCGTACCGAAGCCCAAGCAAACGGCGGTCCGCCAGCGTGGGCAAGACGCAGGGATATCAAGGACCATCATAAATTCCTTCTGGACTCCATGAAGTGGTCCCACCCGGAGAAAACGCGCAGCGAATGTGCCGAGCTTTTACGCAGTTACAATCTGAGCGTCGCTCAGCAAAAACGCTTGCGAGCAGACATGGAAGACGGCTTCCCGGAGTGGGCCGGACAGCACAGACAAATGACACAAAACGGCCCGGACGAGAAAAGGTTCGAGCACATTGCGGAGGAACTGGGCCCGTTCAGTCTGAAGCTTAGAGAAGAAGGTGAAGGGGGTGAGAGCGATCTGCCTGACGTTAGTCAACGTTATGAAGAAAGCTTTCTGAACAGCTATCTCGAATATGCAGGCTACAAGCGCAACAAGCATGACTATCTTTATCGTACGGACATCCCTGCAATGTTCCGCGCCGATTTGCGTACCCCCTTTGAACTGGCGCGGGACAAGCGGTTGGTGAAGTTGCGGGGCAACCCTTCCGACACCACAACCAAACATGCTTTCAGCGCGACATTTTCTTTGGGTGACGGCGTCCATTATTTGAGTTTTGACTACTATTCCAACCCCCGCCACTACAACAGCCAGGCCAACCGCTATGCGGGGCATTTTTCCGACAGTGACTCATCCAGCGGAAATCGATTCAGTTCGGGTGAGGAGTCGGATACATCATTTGAGATGGACAACTCGCGTGATTACCCATTGCTGCGGCGCAAACAGGCACTTGGCTTTATGTATGTCATCGACACTCGCAGCATCGAAGTGGTCCCGCGGGTGGAAAACATCTACCTGAATAACAGGGACTTTGAGGGGGATACCTACGAAGGGCGGATTTCCATGCCCACCCGGGGTATCAGCGCCGAAAGGATCTGGCTGGTGCGATCGGATCTGAGCCAGGCAGCGCGTGTCGAGGATGTGTTAAGGCAGGCAGGCGACAATGCGGATGCGATCGAAAAGGCAACCTGGGCAGGCACTGATGGTGAGGATATGTATTGGCATGGAAGCAATGCCTATGACCGATTGATAGATCAAATAGCCCAATCCGGTGGCGTCGTGTTAAAGCTGCCAAAAGGCGGGAAGACCTGTTCCGATGATGTGACCTGGCCTGTGGCCGAACACTACCGCCCATGAAAAAAGGCGCCATTCATTGAAAATGAATGGCGCCTTTTCATGAATCTGCTGCTGTACGTTATTTAACGACTTTGATCACCAATCGTGCTGGTTTGCTGTTGAAGGCGTTATGCCCTGTGACATTGGGGTCTGTGTCCAGAAACAAACTCATGCCATCGCTCAACTGCCGATACAGCGGCTTGTCCTGCGGCTCGCTGTTCAACTCGATAAGTGCCGCACCGGAAGCGATATCGTTGAGGGAAGCCTTCGGCGCCCCATAGGTACTGATTGAAAAGTAATGCTCCGGGGCGCTGGTGCTTGCCAACAGGTTATGGGTCTTGTCCTCGATGAACATCTGCGCACCGTCAAACGCGCCCGGATGCACCAGGTGGACTGCGTAATAATCACCCTGAGGAACGAATTTCAACACCAGCGGGTCATCATCCTCATGGTCAGCCAGCGTAATGAAGCTGGATGTCCGCAGGCTCGTCAGTCCTACCTCAGCCTCCAGTTTTTCGCCCAGGGTTATCCGCTTTTCTCGCAACACCTGTTGCAGACGCTGTTGATTGAGAACGACCGGTCGACCATCCAGATAAAGATTTGCCGTGAAGCTCTTATTGTTTATTTTTGCCAAAGACATAGGGTTACCCACTGATAAACGCTCTGCCGTGACTCAACTGCATCGGCAGATAAATACTGAAAAGGGAAAAATCAAATAGCGGTCGCGGTCGCGATGGTTGCGGCTGTTGCCAACATCCGCGGTATATCGCCGTCAGGGATCTTTCCAGACTTGCGTTTACGTCGGGCTATTACCATGCGATCGGCATAATTCGCTGCCGCCTCGATTACGAGGCCGGCGTTATGATCAGTACCGGCATTTTTCAGAATATACTTGCCGGCAATATCGTCCCAGAACGCCCATTCATCTTCATATACAGTCATGCTTTCGTCCTTGTTCTTGTTCAAGTCATCCGCTTCCTGCGGACAACTTGAAACTAAGGCAAAGGAATGATCAGAACAATGCTGGCAAAAGCGATCAGTTGATTCAGAGTGCAACTAGGCAAACAACTCGCCCTGCAACTCATCGAGCAATGCCTGAATTGCATCCAGCCGTTGCTGAGGGTCGTCGAGTTGCAGCAGATCGATCTTGTCTTCTTCAGCGAAGGGCAACAGATAGGCAAGCTGATTGGCCAGCGCCTGTTGCCCGGCGGCTTCGGTGCCCATATCCAACGCTTCGACCATCGGGTGTTCGGCCAGCGCCTTGAGCAGCGCGACCAGATCGGCGTCCTCGTCCTGTAACGGTTGCTCGGGCTCGTCGTCCAGCCATTCGACGTCGGCCAGAATCAGTTGGTCGCGCTGTACTTCGGTGCGCAACACGGTGAAACGCCGCCCGCCCTGGACACGAATGCCGAGCAGGCCGTTGTCCTGTTGCTGGAAATCGGTGATCCGCGCCTCGCAGCCGACCAGCGCAAAACCTTCCGGCGCGACGCCGACTTCGCTGCCCTCAAGGATGCACACCACACCGAAACCGACGCCCTGCTTCATGCAGCGGCCGATCATGTCGAGATAGCGCGCCTCGAAGATCTGCAAGTCGAGATTGCAGCCGGGGAACAGCACCGTGTTCAGCGGAAAAAGCGGCAGACTCATAGACATTTCCTTACACCACCATCGACACCGCCAACGGCAGGAACACCGCCGTGGCCACGCCCATCAGACTCATCGCCAGCGCGGCGAACGCGCCGCACTCATCGTTTTCCTGCATCGCCACCGCCGTGCCGACCGCATGCGCGGTCATGCCCAGCGCCATGCCGCGCGCTTCGGGGCTGTGCACGCCAAGGCGGGTCAGCAGCGCCGGGCCGAAGATCGCGCCGATCACTCCGGTGATCAGCACAAACACCGCTGCCAGCGCCGCCACGCCGCCGATCTGCTCGGCGACCAGCATGGCGATCGGCGAGGTCACCGATTTCGGCGCCATGGTCATCAGGATCATGTGATCGGCACCGAACCACCAGCCCAGCGCCACGCCCATGCCCGTTGCCACTACCCCGCCTATCACCAGCGTAGTAAAAATCGGCCAGAACAATTGGCGAATGCGCCGCAGATTCAAATACAGCGGCACCGCCAGCGCCACCGTGGCCGGCCCCAGCAGAATGCTGAGGATCTCGGTGCTCTTGCGGTATTCCGCGTAGGTCAGGCCGCAGCCGACCAGCACACCGATCACCAACAACATGGAGACCAGCACCGGTTGCAGAAAGATCCAGCGGGTTTTCTCGAACGCCGCCAGCACCAGTTGATAGGCGCCAAGGGTGATGCCGATGCCGAACAGCGGATGATGAATCACCGACGCCCACGCGCCTTGCCAGTCAAACAGCATCAGGACTCCTCCGCCGGCGGCGCGTGACGTTTGACCAGCCGCTGCATGAGCACGCCGGCAAAGGCCATCGACAGGATCAGCGAGACCACCAGCGCGCCGACAATCGCCCAGAAATCCGCAGCAATCGCCGTGGCATACACCATCACGCCCACCGCCGGCGGCACCAGCAGCAACGGCAGATAACGCAGCAGACTGCCCGCTGCCTGATTCAACGGCTCGCCGACTTCACCGCGAATGATCAGGAACACCAGCAACAGCAGCAGCCCGATGATCGGCCCCGGCAATATCGGCAACAGCAAATGATTGAGCGCGGTGCCAAGCAATTGGAACAGCACCAGCAGGGTCAGGCCACGTAACAACATCCGACATCTCCGTCTTACATTTTCAGCCAGCAGGGGCTCGGCATTATAAGCATGCCGGCGCTATGGCCCGGCATTCGCCAAAAGCATGGTCGGTTGACCTGAGCAAATCGCCATGATGATCTACAGTGGTTCGCAGGCCGGTCAAATCCGCCCCCTGAAAAACTATAAAACAGATGAACCCAAGGAGAGTCTCAATGCCCTATGTTCCCGTTGCAGAGCTCAAGGATTATGTCGGCAAGGAACTTGGACGTTCCGAATGGCTCACCATCGATCAGGAGCGCATCAACCTGTTCGCCGAAGCCACCGGTGATTTTCAGTTCATTCACGTCGATCCGGTCAAGGCCGCGCAAACGCCGTTTGGCAGCACGATCGCCCATGGTTTCCTGTCGCTGTCGCTGATGCCGAAACTGATGGAAGACATCCTCGTGCTGCCCGAAGGCGTGAAGATGGTCGTCAACTATGGCCTGGACAGTGTGCGTTTCATCCAGCCGGTCAAGGTCAACTCGAAAGTCCGACTGAAGGTCGACATGGTCGAAGTCACCGAGAAAAAACCCGGCCAGTGGTTGCTCAAGGCTACCGCGACACTGGAGATAGAAGGCTCGGACAAACCGGCCTACATCGCCGAGCCGCTGTCACTCTGCTTCGTCTGATCATCACGGATGCGAAGCAGCGCACGCTGTTTCGCGTCACGTCTGTATATATGCGACGCATAGCTGCGGCATACTCGGTCGCCTAATTGCCCGGATCCCGCTATGCGCTCAATCGCTCGACTTGCACCCCTTGCCCTGACCCTGATACTCACCGCTTGCGGCGACGGCGAATCGCTGTTGCCGCCGGATGCGCGCCTGCCCGATGGCGGTCGCTATCGCGGTGAACTGGTTGACGGCTTGCTGCAAGGTCAGGGCCGCGTCGACTATCCCAACGGCAGTTGGTACGCCGGAGAGTTCGATAAGGGTCAGTGGCACGGGCAGGGCGAATGGCATGGCAGCAACGGTGAGGTCTATCGCGGCCAGTTTCAGCAAGGTCTGTTCGATGGTCAGGGCAGCCTGAGCACCAACGCCAGCAGTTACACCGGTGGCTTCAAGCAGGGCCGGCGCGATGGCGAAGGTACGCTGAAAGAAAACGGCATGACCTATCGCGGCGAGTTCAAGGCTGACCAGTATTCCGGCCTCGGCCGTCTGGAAATGGATGACGGCAGCTCCTATCAAGGCCAGTTCGCCCACGGCAAACCCAACGGCGAAGGCCAGCGCGGCGATGCCAGCGGCAATTCGTTCACGGGACATTTCGTCAACGGTCAACTGGAAGGCAACGGCACCTACAACAGCGCCGACGGCGATATCTACGTCGGCGGCTTCAAGAACAATCAACTGCACGGCAAGGGTCGCTACGAGAACGCCGACGGCGACGTCTGGCTCGGCCAGTTCAAGGAAGGCGCGCTGACCGGCAAGGGCGAACTGATCGGTGCTGATGGCAGCCATTACATCGGTGTGTTCAATGACTGGCGCTTCACCGGTCAGGGCCGCTTGAACCTGGCCGATGGCAGCTTCTACATTGGCGGCTTCGACAACGACAGCTATTCAGGACGCGGCACGCTGGTGCTGACCGATGGCAGCGTGCTCAGCGGCACCTGGATCAACGGCCAACGCGTGCGCGACGCCGACGGCAAGTTGCTGCCCGACACCCTCGAACTCGGTTTGCTCGCCCAAGGTCGGTTGCTGGATGACGCACTGGCGGCGATTCCCGCTTCGACTCCGGCAGTCGAGTTGTACACCCTGACCCTCGGTGGCGACGGCAAGCAAAGCGTGTTCCTGCGTGAATCCGATTACGTCGCCAACATGCTCAGTACGCGCTTTGGCGCCTTCGGCCAGATCCGCCTGGTCAATCATCGCGATCATCTCGGCGACCGGCCTATGGCCACTCGCGAAAACATGCGCCGCGCCGCGCAAGCCCTTGCCGAACGCAGCGGCCCGGAAGATCTGCTGTTCATTTATCTGACCAGCCACGGCACCGCCGAGCACGAACTGGTGCTCGATCAGCCGCGCATGGAACTGGCCGATCTGCCCGCCGATGAACTCGCAGCCGTGCTCGCGCCGCTGAAGCATCGCGACAAGGTCATCGTGATTTCTTCGTGCTATTCCGGTGGTTTCATCCCGGCGCTGAAGGACGAACGCACGCTGATCATGACCGCCTCGCGCGCCGATCGGGTGTCGTTCGGTTGCTCGGAAGAAGCCAACTTCACTTACTTTGGCGACGCGCTGTTCGCCCAGGCGCTGAACCAGACTGATGATCTGGAACAGGCATTCAAACTGGCCAAGGCTACTGTTGCCGAACGCGAACTGGCCGACGGCTTCGAAGCCTCGGAGCCGCAGATCTGGGCGCCGAAAACCGTGCTGTCGCACTGGCAGCTGCTGCGAAAACAGCAGGCGCGCAAAGCTTTGCAAAGCAGCGCATTGAACGACGCGGCGAAAAAAGGCAACTAAGCTGAACAGTATCAAGGGAGAGACACTATGTACTTGACGCCTCAGCACGTATTGCTTGCCGGAGCCACCGGACTGACCGGTGAACATCTGCTCGACCGTTTGCTCAACGAGCCAACCATTACCCGTGTCCTCGCCCCTTCGCGCCGGCCGCTGGCTGAGCATCCGCATCTGGAAAACCCGGTCGGCGACCCGCAGGCGTTTCTGCCGCAGCTCAGTGGCCGGGTCGATATCGCCTACTGCTGCCTCGGCACCACGATCAAGCAGGCCGGCTCCGAAGAAGCCTTTCGCGCAGTCGATCTGGACATGGTCGTGGCGTTTGCCAAGCGCGCGCGGGAAATGGGCGCGCGGCACCTGATCGTGATCAGTGCGATTGGCGCCGATCCGAATTCCTCGGTGTTCTACAACCGGGTCAAGGGTGAAATGGAACAGGCCCTGCGCGCGCAGAACTGGCCGCAACTGACCATTTGCCGACCTTCGCTGTTGCTTGGCGAACGCACCGAGCCACGGCTGGTCGAGCAACTGGCCGGGCCGTTGTCGAAGCTGATTCCGGGCAAATACCACGGCATCGAAGCGTGCCAGTTGGCACGAGCAATGTGGCGCCTGGCGCTGGAAGAACAGGATGGCGTGCGGGTGATCGAGTCGGATGAGCTGCGCAAGTTAGGCAAATAACTCCGGGACTTTCAGAACCAAAAGATCGCAGCCTTCGGCAGCTCCCACAGAAGACCCCATTCCCCTGTAGGAGCTGCCGAAGGCTGCGATCTTTTGACCTTTACAATCCACCAGTCGCCTGGAATCCGATGCCAATCACAGTGAGCAACGACAACGGCAACAACAGCGTGTCGAGCAGCGCACTGGCCGGCAGGTCCACTCCCGGATAGCTCGGCGCCTCGGCACCGAACCGGTCCATCGCGCAGCAGCCGCCGTTCAACGCATACAAATCCAGCCGCGTCCCGGCATACACCACCGGTGCGCCGGGTTTTGCCGCATCCAGCGTGCGCGCGGTGGCACACCCGCCCAGTTGCAGCGCCAGCACAAGCACCAGCAGCTTATTCATCGCTGCTCAGGTGATGCTCGCCCCAACGCGGCAGCATGTCCTGCGGGATGCCGAGCAGATTGAGAATCCGCGCCACAACGAAGTCGATCAGATCATCGATGGTCTGCGGCTGGTGATAGAAGCCCGGCGAGGCCGGCAAAATGGTCACGCCCAGATTCGACAACTTGAGCATGTGCTCCAGATGAATGCTCGAGTACGGCGCCTCACGCGGCACCAGAATCAACTGACGGCGCTCTTTCAGGGTGACGTCCGCCGCGCGCTCGATCAGGTTGTTGCAGGCGCCGGTGGCAATCGCCGACAACGTGCCGGTCGAACACGGCACCACCACCATGGCTGCCGGCGCGCCGGAGCCGGAGGCTACCGGCGACATCCAGTCTTCCTTGCCGTACACGCGAATCTGCCCGGCGGCGGCACCGGTGTATTCGGTGAGAAACGCTTGCATCATCTGCGGTTTGTTCGGCAGGGACACGTCGGTCTCTGTGGCCATCACCAGTTGCGCGGCCTTGGAGATCAGAAAGTGCACTTCGCGATCCTCGCGCACCAGGCAATCGAGCAGGCGCAAGCCGTACTGCGCGCCCGAGGCGCCGGTCATCGCCAGGGTGATGCGTTCCGGACCGCCGGCCTGGGAAAAAGTATTCATTGCAGCGCCTCGGCAAGCTTGCCGTGCAGGCCACCGAAGCCGCCATTGCTCATGATCACCACGTGCGTGCCGGGCTGCGCCTGGCTCTTCACGCGTTCGATGATGCCTTCCAGGGAATCGCTGACGATTGACGGCACGGTGCACAGGGCAGCGGTCGCGCCAAGGTCCCAACCGAGGTTGGCCGGGGCATACCAGATCACTTGATCGGCATCGACCACGCTGTCCGGCAGACCGTCGCGGTGGGCGCCGAGCTTCATCGAATTGGAGCGCGGCTCGATGATCGCAATCAGCGGCGCGTCGCCGATGCGTTTGCGCAGGCCGTCGAGGGTGGTAGCGATGGCAGTCGGGTGATGGGCAAAGTCGTCGTAAATGGTGATGCCGCCCACCTCGGCGACTTTCTCCATACGGCGCTTGACGTTCTTGAACGCGCTCAACCCGGCGATGCCCATCGACGGCACCACGCCAACATGACGCGCGGCGGCCAGAGCAGCCAGGGCGTTGGCGACGTTGTGTTGACCGGTCAACTCCCACTCGACGGTGCCTTGCGACACGCCTTCGAACATCACTTCGAACGCCGAGCCGTCCTCGCTCAGTAGTTTGACCTGCCACTGACCGCCGGCGCCGGTGGTTTGCACCGGGGTCCAGCAACCCATCTCGATCACGCGCTGCAACGCTGGCTCGGTGGTCGGGTGGATGACCAGCCCTTCGCTCGGGATGGTGCGCACCAAGTGGTGGAACTGACGCTCGATCGCTGGCAGATCAGGGAAGATGTCAGCGTGATCGAACTCAAGATTGTTGAGGATCGCGGTGCGCGGACGGTAGTGGACGAACTTCGAGCGCTTGTCGAAGAAGGCGCTGTCGTATTCGTCAGCCTCAATGACAAAGAACGGCGTACCGCCCAGGCGCGCCGATACCGAGAAATTCTGCGGCACGCCGCCAATCAGGAAACCCGGGCTCATGCCGGCATGTTCCAGCACCCAGGCAAGCATGCTGCTGGTGGTGGTCTTGCCGTGGGTACCGGCCACGGCCAATACCCAGCGCCCTTGCAGCACATGGTCAGCCAGCCACTGCGGGCCGGAGACGTACGGCAGGCCTTTGTTCAGCACATATTCCACCGCCGGGTTGCCACGGGACATGGCATTGCCGATCACCACCAGATCCGGCGCCGGATCGAGCTGTGCCGGGTCATAACCCTGCGTCAGCTGAATGCCCTGGGCCTCGAGCTGTGTGCTCATCGGCGGATAGACGTTGGCGTCGGAGCCGGTGACGTGATGGCCCAGCTCTTTGGCCAACACCGCCATCGAGCCCATGAAAGTCCCGCAGATACCCAGAATATGAATGTGCATAGTCGACCTCGTAAAACATGGCCGCAGGTTAGCGTAGGGAGGGGGAAATGGCACTCTTTAGCTGAAGGATGAAGACGGGTTGGCGGCTACATCTACGCACGGCTTCAGACCGCAGCCCCTCACCCCAGCCCTCTCCCGGGGGAGAGGGAGCCGATCTCGGACACCTTCAAATCCTGAGTTCGGCTCGATATTTCAGGTCGGCGTAAATCGGCCCGGCTTTCGATCGCAGCCCCTCACCCGAGCCCTCTCCCCAGGGAGAGGGAGCCGATCTCGGTCGCCTTCAAATCCTGAGTTCGGCTCGATATTTCAGGTCGGCGTAAATCGGCCCGGCTTTCGATCGCAGCCCCTCACCCGAGCCCTCTCCCCAGGGAGAGGGAGCCGATCTCGGTCGCCTTCAAATCCTGAGTTCGGCTCGATATTTCAGGTCGGCGTAAATCGGCCCGGCTTTCGATCGCAGCCCCTCACCCGAGCCCTCTCCCCAGGGAGAGGGAGCCGATCTCGGACACCTTCAAATCCTGAGTTCGGCTCGATATTTCAGGTCGGCGTAAATCGCCAAAACACCTCGGTCAGTCCCCTCTCCCTCTGGGAGAGGGTTAGGGTGAGGGCTTTCAGCTGACACGCCGCTCAATTCCGTGTTTACGCAGTTTTCTATAAAGGGTGTTGCGGCTTACGCCCAGTTGCTGCGCTGTATGGGTCATATGCCAGCGCGTCTGCTCAAGCGCATTGAGTAATGCGACACGCTCGGCGTCGTCCAATGGCTGCGCGGCAATCTGCGCCGCCACCACCGCCGGCCGCGCCTGCCGAATCATCACCGGCAAATCCTCAACCCCGACCCGCCCGCCATCACACAACGCCGCCAGCGTACGCAGGACATTGCGCAACTGCCGCACATTGCCCGGCCAATCGAACGCCAGCAGCGCCTGCCGCGCGGCTTCGTCGATAAGAATCGTTTCGCCTCCGGCCTCCTCGGCCAGGAGAAAATCCAGCAACTGCGATTTATCACTGCGCTCGCGCAATGCCGGCAACGCCACTTCCAGCCCGTTCAAGCGGTAATACAGGTCTTCACGGAAACTGCCGTCCTCAACCCGCTCGAGCAAATTGCGGTGCGTCGCGCTGATGATGCGCACGTCTACCGCTTGCGGTTCGCCGCCAATCGGCACCACTTGCCGATCTTCCAGCACCCGCAGCAAACGCGTCTGCAACGCCAAGGGCATGTCGCCGATCTCGTCCAAGAACAAAGTGCCGCCATCGGCCTGTTGCAGCTTGCCGCGCATGCCGTCCTTGCGCGCGCCGGTGAAGCTGCCGCCGCGATAGCCGAACAGTTCGCTCTCGATCAGGCTTTCGGGAATGGCCGCGCAATTGAGCGCGACGAAAGCATTGCCGCAGCGCTGGCTGGCCTGGTGCACAGCCTTGGCGAACGCCTCCTTGCCCGAGCCGGTTTCACCGTTGATCAACAGCGGCACGTCGCGCTCGAACACGCGCAGGGCTTTGCGAAATTCCGCCTGCAATGCTTCGTCGCCGAGGCAGATGCCAGACAGGCGTGGCGCTGGAGCAGCGATTGGCGCTGGAACAATGGCTGTCGGCTTGCGCGATTCGCCGCGCAACACCGCGAACAGATGCCGGCCATCACGGGTGCGCAGCGGCCAACTGGCGCTGGCGCTGGCACTCGCCCGCCCTAGCAGGTCATCCAGCGAACAATCGAAAAACGCTTCCACCGGTTTACCGAGCAAACCACCGCGAATATGCCCGAGCAGGTTCAGCGCGCTCTGGTTGACTGCGCTGATCCGCCCTTCGCCGTCAAACGCCAGCAGCCCTTCACTGAACAGGCCGACGGACTCGGCCTGCAGATGGAAACGCAGCAACCATTGGTTGTCGAAACAGCGCAGGAAGTAGCAGCTCTCGATCATCTTCGCCGACAGATTGACCAGCGCCATGGTGTGGAACTGGCTCTGCCGCGAGACGTCGGGCCGCGCCGAAGACACGTCGAGTACCGCCAGCAATTCACCATGGGGATCGAACACCGGGCTCGCCGAACAGGTCAGCCCCGTATGGCGGCCGCGAAAATGCTCGTCCTGGTGAATGGTCAGCGCCTGACGCTCGACCAGACAGGTGCCGATGCCGTTGGTGCCTTCGCAGGCTTCGCTCCAGTCGGCGCCGAGCCAGAGCCCGGCGCGCTCGAAAATCTTCCGTTCGGTCGGCGCGGTGACGCAATTGAGGATCACCCCACGCGCGTCGGTCAGCAGCACAGCGTGGCCGGCGCCGGAGAGTTGTTGATGCAGGCTGCTCATCTCGGTGCCGGCGATTTGCAGCACTTGTTGCAGACGCTCGCGACTTTCCAGCACGCGGCCATGTTCAAGCACGGTCGGCGCCATGGTCACAGAAGGATCGAGGTGATAGTCCTCAAGGCAACGCAGCCACGAACGGGCGATCGATGGATCGGCGCCGGGGCCGTGCAGGTGCGGTTTGCCCTGGGTGACGGTGAGAACCTGGCGGGCATGGCGACTCAAATGGTTGTCGTGCATTTCTTATTGTTCTCCCCGGGGCGCAACGGCCCAAAGCATGAGGTGACGCCCAGCATCCTCCAGCGGCTCCGGCAATGCAATGCTGGCAAGACCGCCCGGTCACGGACTGTGTCGCAAGCGGTACAAATTGTCACCCGCACTGTACCGAAACCGTCACAGCGCCACTCCATTCGTCCGAGACAAACCGGCCAAGCCCTTGATTTGCCTGACCTGCACGGCAGTGGCCCGAGCCTTGCTCTACGCTTATAGCAAGCGCACTTGCGCGTTTCTCTAATAAGTACAAAGCCAAGGAGAACATCATCATGCGTTACGCCCACCCCGGTACTGACGGCGCCAAAGTCTCGTTCAAGAGCAAGTACGGCAACTACATTGGCGGCGAGTTCGTCGCGCCAGTCAAAGGACAGTACTTCACCAATACCTCGCCAGTGAATGGCCAGCCAATTGCCGAATTCCCTCGCTCCACTGCCGAAGACATCGACAAGGCTCTGGACGCTGCACATGCCGCCGCCGATGCGTGGGGCGCCACTTCCGTGCAGGCGCGCTCACTGATCCTGCTGAAAATCGCCGATCGCATCGAAGAGAATCTCGAACTGCTGGCGATCACCGAAACCTGGGACAACGGCAAAGCCATCCGTGAAACCCTCAACGCCGACATCCCCCTGGCCGCCGACCATTTCCGTTATTTCGCCGGTTGCCTGCGCGCTCAGGAAGGCAGCGCTGCGGAAATCGACGGCAACACCGTGGCTTACCACATTCATGAACCGCTGGGCGTGGTCGGCCAGATCATCCCGTGGAATTTCCCGCTGCTGATGGCGGCGTGGAAACTCGCGCCAGCGCTGGCCGCCGGTAACTGCGTGGTGCTCAAGCCTGCCGAGCAAACCCCACTGGGCATCTGCGTGCTGATGGAACTGATCGGCGACCTGCTGCCGCCGGGCGTGCTCAACGTCGTGCAAGGCTTCGGCAAAGAAGCCGGCGAAGCACTGGCGACCAGCAAGCGCATCGCCAAGATCGCCTTTACCGGCTCGACCCCGGTCGGCTCGCACATCATGAAATGCGCAGCGGAAAACATCATTCCATCGACCGTGGAACTGGGCGGCAAGTCGCCGAACATCTTCTTCGAAGACATCATGCAGGCCGAGCCGAGCTTCATCGAGAAAGCCGCTGAAGGTCTGGTGCTGGCGTTCTTCAACCAGGGCGAAGTGTGCACCTGCCCTTCCCGCGCACTGGTGCAGGAATCGATCTATGACGAATTCATGCAGGCCGTGATGAAGAAAGTCAGCCAGATCAAACGTGGCGACCCGCTGGACACCGACACCATGGTCGGCGCCCAGGCGTCGGAGCAGCAATTCGACAAGATCCTCTCGTACCTGGAAATCGCCAAGGGCGAAGGCGCGGAACTGTTGACCGGCGGCAAGGTGGAAAAACTCGAGGGCAGCCTGGCCACTGGTTATTACATCCAGCCGACCCTGCTCAAGGGCACTAACAAGATGCGCGTGTTCCAGGAAGAAATCTTCGGCCCGGTGGTGAGCATCACCACCTTCAAGGACGAAGCCGAAGCCCTGGCGATTGCCAACGACACCGAGTTCGGCCTCGGCGCCGGCCTGTGGACCCGCGACATCAACCGCGCCTACCGCATGGGCCGGGCGATCAAGGCCGGTCGCGTGTGGACCAACTGCTACCACCTGTATCCGGCGCATGCCGCGTTCGGCGGTTACAAGAAGTCCGGCGTCGGGCGTGAAACCCACAAAATGATGCTCGACCATTATCAGCAGACCAAGAACCTGCTGGTGAGCTACGACATCAATCCGTTGGGATTCTTCTGATCCAGACGGGGTGAGGCAGGTGTTTCCTGCTTCGCCCTCTGGAGTGTCTTCGCGAGCAGGCTCGCTCCCACAGGTGATTCATGGTCGTACGCAATCCCCTGTGAGAGCGAGCCTGCTCGCGAAAGCGTTGTGCCATTCAACCCAATGGCCTGGCTGTAGCCGGGCCAATAAAACAATAAAAATGGTGAACCCTATGCCAAGCGAATCCCCGGCTGGCGCTCCGGCGACCGGCTCCTCCGTCGACTTCGAGAAAGTCGGCTCCGATTATTTCCAACAACGCGAATTGAAAAAAGGCGCCGCGGGCTGGGTCCTGCTGGTGGGCCTCGGCGTCGCCTATGTGATTTCCGGAGATTACGCCGGCTGGAATTTCGGCCTCGCCCAGGGTGGCTGGGGCGGCATGTTTCTCGCCACGCTGCTGATGGCGACCATGTACCTGTGCATGTGCTTTTCCCTGGCCGAATTGTCCTCGATGATTCCCACCGCTGGCGGCGGCTACGGATTCGCCCGCAGTGCTTTCGGGCCGTGGGGCGGGTTTCTTACCGGCACCGCGATCCTCATCGAATACGCCATCGCTCCCGCTGCCATCGCGGTGTTCATCGGCGCCTACTGCGAGTCGCTGTTCGGTATCGGCGGCTGGATGATCTATCTGGCGTTCTACATCATCTTCATCGCCATCCACATTTTCGGGGTCGGCGAAGCGCTCAAACTGATGTTCATCATCACCGCCGTCGCTGCGCTGGCGCTGGGGGTGTTTCTGGTGGCGATGGTGCCGCACTTCGACGTCGCCAACCTGCTCGACATCCCGGTGACCACTGCGGTCGGCGCCAGTGCGTTTCTGCCGTTCGGCTATGTCGGCGTCTGGGCGGCGATTCCCTATGCGATCTGGTTTTTCCTTGCCGTTGAAGGCGTGCCATTGGCCGCCGAAGAAACCAAAAACCCCAAGCGCGATCTGCCGCGTGGCCTGATCGGGGCAATGCTGGTGCTGCTGATGTTTGCCCTGCTGATTCTGATCGTCGGCCCCGGCGGCGCCGGTGCAAATTCGCTGCTGACCTCGGGTAACCCGCTGGTCGAAGCACTGAGCAAGGCCTACGGCGGCTCGACGTGGATGGGCAGCTTCGTCAACCTTGTCGGCTTGGCTGGACTGATTGCCAGTTTCTTCTCGATCATCTACGCCTACTCGCGGCAGATCTTCGCGCTGTCGCGGGCCGGTTACCTGCCGCGCAAACTCTCGCAGACCAACAAAAGCAAGGCGCCGGTGCTGGCCCTGGTGATTCCCGGCATCATCGGCTTCGGTCTGTCGCTGACCGGCCAGGGCGACCTGCTGATTCTGGTCGCGGTGTTCGGCGCTACCATTTCCTATGTGCTGATGATGGCCGCGCACATCACCCTGCGCATCCGTCGCCCCAAAATGGACCGGCCGTACCGCACGCCGGGTGGCATTTTCACCTCGGGTGTGGCGCTGGTATTGGCGTGTATCGCCGTGGTGGCGGGCTTCCTCGTCGATCCACGGGTGGTGATCGGCGCCGCGATCATCTATGGAGTGTTAATTGCTTACTTTGCTTTCTACAGTCGGCATCACTTGGTAGCGGGCACGCCGGAAGAAGAATTCGCGGCGATTCAAAAAGCTGAACAAGCCTTGCACTGATTGTCGAAAACCACGGCGCAGACCCATTCTGCGCCGTCACGGAGAACGCTGAATGGCCAGTTTTGCTCACACGGTCGGCGCGCAGACTTACCGCTTCGACAGCCTCAAAGACGTCATGGCCAAGGCCAGCCCCGCCCGCTCGGGGGATTTTCTCGCCGAGATCGCCGCGCTCAACGACGGCGAACGAGTGGCCGCGCAAATGGCCCTGGCGGACATCCCGCTCACACACTTCCTGCAGGAAGCGCTGATCCCCTACGAAGCCGACGAAGTCACCCGGCTGATCATCGACACCCACGACAAACAAGCCTTCGCCGTGGTCAGCCACCTCACCGTCGGCGGCTTTCGCGACTGGCTGCTCAGTGATGCGGCGGACGAAACCAGCCTGCGCGCCCTCGCCCCCGGTTTGACCCCGGAAATGGTCGCCGCCGTGTCGAAGATCATGCGCGTGCAGGATCTGGTGCTGGTCGCGCAGAAAATCCGCGTGGTCACCCAATTTCGCGGCACCCTCGGTTTACGCGGGCGCCTGTCGACCCGCCTGCAACCCAACCACCCGACCGACGAGCCGTCCGGCATCGCCGCGAGCATTCTCGACGGCCTGCTCTACGGCAACGGCGACGCAATGATCGGGGTCAACCCGGCCACCGACAGCATCGCTTCGATCTGCGCGATGCTGGAGATGCTCGACGCGATCATCCAGCGCTACGACATCCCGACCCAGGCCTGCGTGCTGACCCACGTCACCACTTCGATCGAGGCGATCAACCGTGGCGTGCCGCTGGATCTGGTGTTCCAGTCGATTGCCGGTACCGAGGCCGCCAATGCCAGTTTCGGCATCAACCTCAGCGTGTTGCAGGAAGGCTACGACGCCGGGCTCAGTCTCAAGCGCGGCACCCTCGGGCAGAACCTGATGTATTTCGAAACCGGTCAGGGCAGCGCGCTGTCGGCCAACGCCCACCACGGCGTCGATCAACAGACTTGCGAGACAAGGGCCTACGCCGTGGCGCGACATTTCAAGCCGTTCCTGGTGAACACCGTCGTAGGATTTATCGGCCCGGAGTACCTCTACAACGGCAAGCAGATCATCCGCGCCGGCCTTGAAGATCACTTCTGCGGCAAGCTGCTCGGTGTGCCGATGGGCTGCGACATCTGCTACACCAACCACGCCGAAGCCGACCAGGACGACATGGATACCCTGCTGACGTTGCTCGGCGTCGCCGGGATCAACTTCATCATGGGCATCCCCGGCTCGGACGACATCATGCTCAATTACCAGACCACTTCGTTTCACGACGCCTTGTACGCCCGCCAGACCCTGGGCCTGAAACCGGCGCCGGAGTTCGAGCAATGGCTGGCCAACATGGGCATCTTCACCCAGGCGGACGGCAAGGTTCGCTTCGGCAACAATCTGCCGCCGGCCTTCCGCCAGGCCTTGGCGCACTTGGGATGAGTCTTATGGAAAAACCTCCGGTCGATCCGCAAAATCCATGGCTGGAACTGCGCCGCCTGACCCCGGCGCGCATTGCCCTGGGCCGCACCGGCACCAGCCTGCCGACGCGGGCGCAGCTGGATTTTCAGTTTGCCCACGCCCAGGCCCGCGATGCCGTGCACCTGGCCTTCGATCACAGCGAAATCAGCGCACAACTGAGCGAGCGCGGGCGGGAAACCCTGGCGCTGCAAAGCGCCGCGCCGGATCGACACACCTATCTGCAACGCCCGGATCTGGGGCGCAAGCTCAGCGATGAATCGGCGCAGACCTTGCGCGACTACGCCAGCCAACATCCGGGCGGGGTCGATCTGGTGCTTGTCGTCGCGGATGGCCTGTCGGCGCTGGCGGTGCATCGCCACACGCTGCCGTTCCTGACACGCCTGGAAGAACAGATGAGCGGCGACGGCTGGTCCGTGGCACCGGTGGTGCTGGTGGAACAGGGCCGAGTGGCCATCGGAGACGAAATCGGCCAGTTGCTCGGGGCGAAAATGGTGGTGATGCTGATCGGCGAGCGCCCGGGCCTGAGTTCGCCGGACAGCCTCGGGCTGTATTTCACCTACGCGCCAAAGGTCGGCCTCACCGACGCCTATCGCAATTGCATTTCCAATGTCCGGCTTGAAGGTTTGAGCTACGGCATGGCGGCGCATCGCTTGCTGTATCTGATGCGCGAGGCGTGTCGGCGGCAGCTGTCGGGGGTCAATCTGAAGGATGAAGCTCAGTTGCACACATTGGAGGCGGACGACGCTGTCGACATGAAAGGCAACTTCCTGCTCGATCCACCGCCAGCCTGAACCGTTTCCGCATTGCCTTTCTGCGCTGCTTTCAGGCAGGATCGACGCACGGCCGCCCGGGTTTCCCATCGCCGTCAGAGCAGTTGAAGACAGCCACTTGAAGACGAGACCTATCATGCGGATTATTCAAGCGACCCTCGAACATCTGGATTTGCTGACTCCTTTGTTCGTCAAATATCGCGAGTTCTACGGCTCCCTGCCTTACCCGGATTCCTCCCGCGCGTTCCTCGAAAAACGCCTGCGCCGCAAAGAGTCAGTGATCTATCTGGCCCTGGCCGACGATGATGACAAGAAACTCATGGGCTTCTGCCAGCTCTATCCGAGCTTTTCGTCGCTGTCGCTCAAACGCGTGTGGATTCTCAACGATATCTACGTTGCCGAAGATGCGCGCCGGCAACTGGTCGCCGACAACCTGATCCGCACTGCGAAGAAAATGGCCAAGGAAACCCAGGCCGTGCGCATGCGCGTATCGACCAGCGCAAACAACGAAGTGGCGCAGAAAACCTACGAATCGATCGGTTTCAAGGAAGACACCGAGTTCAAGAACTACGTACTGCCGATCAGCGACGAGCTCTGAACCCAAAAGATCGCAGCCTTCGGCAGCTCCTACAGCGGAACGCGTTCCAATTGTAGAAGCTGCGAAGGCTGCGATCTTTTGAGGGCTGACAATTGTTCACACCACGACACTCCCCGCTACAAAACCGGCGCGCTTTTCAGCGGTCAGACCGTATAATCCCGTTCTTTCCGGCTTGTAAGAAAAACTACACCCCGCTGTAGGCTTACACGAAGTCATCCGCACAGGCCTGCCGAGTCGGGCCGTCATACAGGTGCCCCCATGGATTTCAACCCGCTCGACCTTATCCTGCATCTCGACGTGTACCTCGATTTGCTGGTGAACAACTATGGGCCATGGATCTACGCCATCCTGTTTCTGGTGATTTTCTGTGAAACCGGTCTGGTGGTGATGCCGTTCCTGCCGGGAGACTCGCTGCTGTTCATCGCCGGCGCGGTGGCCGCAGGTGGCGGCATGGATCCGGTGCTGCTCGGTGGCCTGCTGATGCTGGCGGCGATCATGGGCGACAGTACCAACTACGTGATCGGACGCACCGCCGGGGAGAAGCTGTTCAGCAACCCGAACTCGAAAATCTTCCGTCGCGACTACTTGCAAAAAACCCACGACTTCTACGACAAGCATGGCGGCAAGACCGTGACCATGGCGCGTTTCCTTCCGATCATCCGCACCTTCGCGCCGTTCGTCGCGGGCGTCGCGCGGATGCCGTACCCGCGTTTCTTCGGTTTCAGCGTGCTCGGCACCATCCTCTGGGTCGGCGGCCTGGTCACTCTGGGTTACTTCTTCGGCAACGTGCCGTTCATCAAGAAAAACCTTTCGCTGCTGGTGGTGGCAATCATCCTGCTGTCGCTGGTGCCGATGATCATCGGCGTGGTGCGCAGCCGGTTCGGCGGCACCAAAGTGCAATCGCACTGATCCGATGTGGTCACTGAGCGCCTGGCGACGCCGGCGCCTCCTGGCCAGGCACCCGATTGCCGACGACCTGTGGCAACGGGTGCGCCACCAACTCTCCTTCCTCGATGGCATCAGCGCTGCTGAAGACCAGTGGTTGCGTGAAGCCTGCGTGCTGTTTCTCGACGACAAACACCTGACCGCCCTGCCCGGCGTCGAACTGCATCAGGAGCAACGCCTGCTGCTCGCCGCCCAAGCACAGTTGCCGCTGCTGCATCTCGGTGATCTGAACTGGTACCAGGGTTTCCACGAGATCGTGCTGTACCCGGATGACTTCCTCAGCCCGCAACGTCATCGCGATGCCAGCGGCGTCGAGCATGAGTGGGACGGCGAACACAGCGGCGAAGCCTGGCAGCAGGGGCCGGTGATTCTCGCCTGGCCCGGCGTACAGGCCAGCGGTGGCTGGGAAGGCTACAACCTGGTGATCCACGAACTGGCGCACAAGCTCGATATGCTCAACGGCGACGCCAACGGCCTGCCACCGCTGCATGCCGACATGCGCGTCAGCGACTGGGCTGAAGTGATGCAGGCCGCCTACGACGACCTCAACCGCCAGCTCGACCACGATCCCGATACCGAAACTGCCATCGATCCCTATGCCGCCGAGAACCCGGCGGAGTTCTTCGCCGTCACCAGCGAATACTTCTTCAGCGCCCCGGATCTGCTGCATGAGGCTTATCCACAGGTCTACTTGCAACTGCAGCTTTTCTACCGGCAGGATCCGTTGGGCAGACTGCGGCAACTTCAGGCCACAGACCCGGTCTATCAGGCGCACGACTAAGCTCTGCACGACTTCTGGTACGTGGCGTCGGCGTAGGAATGTGCCTATAATCGCCGCCACTTTTTGGTCAATCCGGCCAAGTGTTTTTGGTCAACTACGGGGGCAACGCCCAATGAGCTACAGCAAGATTCCGGCTGGCAAAGACCTGCCGAACGACATCTACGTCGCGATCGAGATCCCGGCCAACCACGCGCCGATCAAATACGAAATCGACAAAGACAGCGATTGCCTGTTCGTTGACCGTTTCATGGCCACCCCAATGTTCTACCCGGCCAACTACGGTTACATCCCGAACACCCTGGCTGACGACGGTGATCCCCTGGACGTGCTGGTCGTGACCCCTTACCCGGTAGCGCCAGGCTCGGTAATCCGCGCCCGTCCAGTCGGCATCCTGAACATGACCGACGACGGCGGCGGCGATGCCAAAGTCATCGCAGTGCCACACGACAAGCTGTCGCAGCTGTACGTCGATGTGAAGGAATACACCGACCTGCCGCCCCTGCTGATCCAGCAGATCGAGCACTTCTTCGCGAACTACAAGGATCTCGAGAAGGGCAAGTGGGTCAAGATCGAAGGCTGGGCCGGTGCAGACGCCGCCCGCGAAGCGATCACCAAGTCGGTTGCCGCCTACAAGGGCTAAGCCATTGCGCTTTGCGTGACGCTTGAAAAAAACCCCGGACATCCGGGGTTTTTTGTTATTGGCGTCTGCATAATCGACTCGGTTGTTCAGGTCGATGTAACTCGAAATACACCTTGGTCGGCCCCCTCTCCCTCGGGGAGAGGGTTGGGGTGAGGGGCTCTTGAAAAAGCCCGACTAAACAAACCGTTTAAATTCCTACATGCAGTTTTAATCTGTTTAATTTCCCACAAGTACGTCTTACATCCCGTCGCAAAATACAGGCTTTTTTTGAACGCCCGGTTTATTCAAACCGCTCTAGTCCGGCCGTAGACTCCGTGTTTATGAGAAAGAACACTAGCGGTCCACGATTCAAGGCACTCCTGGAAGCAGCGAACATCAGCACCACGGATTTCGCAAGGTTCTGGGGCACGGAAGCCCAAAACGTTCATAACTGGTACACCCGGGGCGTCCCGGCGTATCGCATGGAAGAAGTCTCACGCCTGTTGTCGGTCAATAGTGAATGGCTGAAAACCGGGGAAGGCGTCAAGGAGGTCGCGCGCCTGCACCCACCCGCCAGCAACGGCGACACGTTCGATGCCCAGTCCATCTACGGCGTCTACACCGTCATCAACCCCAGCGACATTGACTTGGCATTTTTCAAGGAAACCCCGATCGCCAACGGCGACGGCAAAACCCACGTCATCCTCGACCCCGACCAATCCCTGCGCCTGCCCCGCGCCCACCTCGATCAACTCGACATCCAGCACGCCAACGCCATCTGCGCGCACATGATCGGCAACAGCATGGCCGATCGCATCGAAGACGGCTCCATCGTCGCCATCGACCGCGGCCTGACCCAGGTCGTCGACGGCGAAATCTACGCCGTAGAGCACGACGGCATGCTGCGCATCAAATACCTGCACCGCATGCCCGGCAACGGCCTGCGCATGCGCAGCCACAACAGCGCCGAATACCCCGACGAGGTCTTCCGGCCGGCGCAGATCGAAGAGCAGCGGATTCACATTCTTGGCTGGGTGTTCTGGTGGTCGACACTGGGCAAGCGCCGGCCGGTGGTGCCGTTTCTATGACATTTCACTTGAACCTGTGGGAGCGAGCCTGCTCGCGAAGAGGGCCCTGATAACCAGTACAAATCCAGGATTTGTACTGCTTCAGTCGCTCTAAACCGCACTCGAGGCTGGGAATCCAGAGCAAAACTCAGTATCCTGCGCCCCACATTCGCGCATCGACCCGCCCAGCGGCTCGGATGACGCCCGACGCGGCAGACCAACGTCTGACCAAGTCCCACAGCCGGACGCAGATCCGGATGTACGTTTTGAAGGCTGGCGCGGTTTACCAAAAATAAACCAAGCCAGTCCCCGAGAAGCCGGCCACAAGCCGGCTTTTTAATGCCTGCAACAAACCATATCCATTGCTGAAACCGCATTTCCCGCTTGTATAGCGCCCAATGCACTGGTTACCGTCCCGCCAAAAATCGCAGGGAACATAATGCCCAGAATCTCATGCCCCATTGAGGAAGCGCTGGAGCGCGCCGCCGAACGAGGCGAGCCGCCTGCCGAAGATAAGTTGGCCAGTGAAGAAGATGACGAACTTGCCGCCATCGTTCACGAGCGCCTCGCCGCTCCTCAGCGAATGCAGGTCAGTCTGGCTGATCTGTAAGCTGTTTGAACGCCCAGCTACAATTGCAGAATTTGTCCAACAACTTGTTGGACAAATGCCCCTTACGGATAACTGAACGACTTCACCAGCGTCAATTCCCCGGCCGTCCGCATCGGCACTACAAACGTCTCCATCTTCTCGCTCGGCGTGCCTTCTTCAGTAATCACCGTCACCTGCGCCGTGGTCAGCGCCTGCACCGCTTCGTCCCCACCTCCATCATCCCCGCGATACCCGCCGCCGTAATAATTCACGTAGACCAGATACTGCCCCTTGATCGGCGCGGGCATGGCGGCGATTTCCGGGCCGTAGCCGGTGGTGACGTCGACGTCGAGGGCGGCGCCGTTGGGTGCGACGCGGTTGCCGTACCAGATGTGGGCGCCATCGGGGGTGATCAGGTGCAGGTCGAGGTCGGTGCCGTCGCTGTCCCAGGCCAGCAGGACGCGCAGTTTGGCCGGGGTGGCGCCGCCGCGGGCGTTGAGGAATTGCGTGCGGTGGCGTTGCTGGCCGTCGGCGCTGCGCACTTCGACGCTGTTGCTGCCATTGGGGAAGGAGAACGGGCGATCAAAGCCGCCGGATGGGTCGATTTTCAGCGGCATGCTGACGCCGTTGACGATCAGGCGGCCGGGTTCGTTGTTCTTCGGCACGGCTTTGATCTGGCCGCTGATTCTGGCGGTATTGGCCTGGCCAAGCGGTGTGTTGACCGACGAGGCCGGGTAGTTGACGGTCTGGCGAAAGCTCTCGCCCTCGCCTTGCGGTGCGCCGCTGCGCCAGCCGCCGACCGGGGTGTCGAGTTTGACGCCATCGGCGGCGAACGCTTGCGGCAGTACGTTGAGGGCACAGAGCAGCAGCAAGACCTGTGGATAACGGAGTGTCATGGTCTATTCCAGCAAAAGGTGACGGGCGAGCCCTTCGATGTAGGTTTCATCCTGGCCGTTGGGGTGTGCTTCGAAGGCCAGGTGCAGATATTCGTGGGTCAGATCGAGGCGATCCTGCAGGGTCAGCACGCCGCGCACATAAATGCGCTGACGCTCACGGTCGACGAAGGGCCGGCCGAAGGCGAGTTTGCATACGGCGAAAGTGCTGACTTCGTTGTAGCCGGTTTCGCTTTCAAGCCTCGGACGCCAGCCGCGCCGCTGCTTCTGCAGCCAGTCTTGCGCGGCGGGCAATGCTTCGCAGGAGGCGACCGGGTTGTCCCAACGGCTGAGGCTGGCGCGTGGATAGGCGTGCAGCAGAATCGCGTCGTAGCGCTGCCCAGCGTTCGCTTGCTCGACGGCTTGCTGCCAGGCGAGTTTGTCCGGGCCGGGCTGGTCGGAGTGATAGGTGACGGTGCTGCCGGCCAGTACCAGATCCGCCGTCCACGCCGTGATGTTGCGTGATTCGGCCGAGGCTGGACGCGGGGCGACGCGCTGGCGATTGCTGCTGTCGTCGATGCTCAGGCAATCGCCGTTGCGCGTGGCGTTTTGCAGCAGATAAGTGCGGATCGCTACGGCCAGCGCCCTGGCGGCTTCGGCGGGTTGCGGTTTGGCTTCGCGCTCAAGGACGCGGGCGACATATTCTTCGCGATCAAGCCTTGCGACGAGTTTGTCGTTGAGCAGAAACAGTTCGCCATCGCTGTGGATGTCCAGCGCATTGCCGTTGGCGAATTCGACGCGGTAGTCGCCGCGCAATGGCCCGGACGTAGCGACACGATCCCCGACCAGAACCTTCGAAACCGGGTATTTCGAAAACAGCCCGACTTCCACACAACGCCCCGTGTCCGCTGGCCACGCCGTCGGCAACACGCTGGCCAGCGCCTGAGCGTAATGACGCAGAACCATTTGACTGGTACCGCGTCCACCCGCCCAGATCGGCGCGCCGTCGGCGCTCCAGCCGGCGAATCCACCTTGCCGCGATTGTGCATCCTGGTCGCCGAGCCAGCTCCAGGTTTTCACCCGCAGGCGTCCGCCCAACTCGCCGGCGACATTGCCGTCCGCCGCGTTCAGTACGACATCGAGCAGCACGCGGCGCATCTGTTCCTGCGCTGGCAGCAACGCCAGAACGCTCAATAACTCGGCAACCGAAACCCTTGTTGCCGGTTGCACAGCTGGCAAATCCAGCAACCACGTCGGCGCTTGCCGCGCCTGCCAATACGCTCGCCAATCCGTCGCTGCAATGCCCAACCGCGCCGGTTCGAAATACAGACCGCAGGACTTTACCAGTGCCTGATCCCGCTCGATCTTGCCGCCCGCCGAGCAGCAATAAACTTCTTCTCTGGACTGCCCGCGACATTCATAAGCCGGTTCCCGGGCACCGGTATCCACCAGCCACGCGTAGACGAACAACTTCCACAGACTGCCCAGCGGCGCATCCAGCGACGCTGGCAACGGTTCGCGCTTGATCAGTTGCGTCTGACTCAACGACAACAACTCGCCCTGATAGGCCACGCGCAACGGCTCGTCCTGCGCTGTCGCCAGCGCAGGCATCACACCCATCAGCAGCCACAACAGCGGCCGGCGCATGTCAGTTGACCGTGACCTGACCGAGGGCGGCTTTCGCCTCCTGGGCCTGATGCTGCGGTGCATACACTTGCTTGAAGCGTACCGGCGGCAGGTTGAACTGGCCCTTCTGCGAGAAGCGCACCAGATGACGCAGGCGCAACTCGCCACTCAGCGCGTCGACCGGCACCGCGTAAGCCAGTTGGCCCGGTTCGAAACGCGCCTTCTCCAGCGCGGTCGGTTCGGTGCCGTCCTTGCCCTGCAACTTGATGCCCCACGTCGTGCGCTCGACATCCGCGCCCGGTGGCAGCGGCACTTCAAGCATGCCGTAGCGCAGCGGTTTCGGTGCCTTGCTGGTGAGGATCACCTCGTCCAGGTACAGGCTGTCGCTGGACAGCGGCTTAGTGCCGACCGGCTCGAGTTTGAAGGTGAACGCTTCGTCGCCCGGCACCAAACGCGACAGGCGCCGGGTGATGGTCACGCCCATCGGATCGACCTGCGGCTGTTGCGTCTGGAAGCTCAGTGCTGCACGCAGCGGCCGCTCTTGCGTGCCGGACACGCTCAGCACGCTCGGCAGCGGCGCCGCGCCTTGCCATGTCCAGTACATCTCGCCGCTGGCCCCGTAGTTTTTCTTCCAGCCTTCACCCGGCATCAGCGCGATGGTCGGCGAGGCCTGAGCGATGCTGCGTTGCAGCCAGGTCAGCGCCAGCGCACGTTCCAGCGTCGATTGCTGCGGCAACAGGCGTTGCAACAACGCCGTCGCACGGGCCGGATCAAACGGTTGCAGCGACAGATTCAGCGCTTCGACAAAGGGCTGCGAACTGGTCGCCAGACGTTGTTGCGCTGCGCCCAGTTGCCGATTGAACGCATCCGGCAAAGCAACTTTCGCCTGCGAGGCCAACGATGCAGTGAGTACCCGCGCCGCCGCCAGACCGAGCGCCGAATCCGGGTCGTTCATCACCAGACTGTCCTGGCCGTCGTCGAGCAAGGTTTCGGCAGCGCCTTCACCGGCCTTGGCCAGATCGTCGATCAGACCGCTGAGCAGCGTGTTCACTGGCAATTCCATCTGTTTGGCGAACGACAGAATCAGCGCCCGTTGCAGCAATGGCGTATTCGGCGCTTGCTTGGCATAAACCTCCAGCACCCGCTGCCAGTGCTCCGGCGGCAGGGTCAGGTCGAGTACGCGGCTGGCATTCCAGTCGGCGTAATAGGCATAGGCGGTGAGAAATGCATCCGGCTCGCCGTCGTAGCCCCACCAGGTGAAGCTCGCCGACGGCCCGGCCATTTGCACCAGACGCAGGCGGCTGTTCTGCATGATCAGGCGCAAGCGATCGCGAATCTGCGGGTTTGAAGCCAGCGATGGATAGGCGATGCTCAACGGCAGCAAGCGACTGGCGGTCTGCTCGATGCCGCCGTACGGGTAGCTCAGGAGATCATCGAGGGCGGAACGGAACAGCGCTTGCGGACTGTCATCCAGACGCAGGCGAATATCCGTGGCATCCGCCGGCAAACTCAAGGGTGTATCGCCGCTGACCACTTCGAGGCTTTGTGTCTGGGTGACCTGCCAGCCTTCACCGGTGGCACTCAAGCGCACAGCCAGAGCATCGGCGACTTTGCCATCCTGCACCAGCTCCGCCGTCCACTCGCCAGAGGCCAAAGCGAACGCCGGCAGTGGCAGGTAATTGATGCCGCTGTTCAAAGTCACCGGCAGACGTTGTTCGTTACCGGCATAGTGAGTCACCAGTTCAGCCTTGACCGGTTTCTCCGCCTGACTGAACGCAAACACGCCCAGTTGCGGCTGATCGCCCTTGCGGAATCTGCTCGGCCCGCTCCACTTCAGGTATAGCGGTTTTTCCGAACGGACAAACTGCTTCTTCTGCCCGACCTGACCGTCATCGGCAATCGCCCGCGCGGTGATGCGCCAGCGGGTCAGCGAGTCCGGCATCTTGAAGGTGAAACGGGTTTTGCCGTCGGCGCCGGTCAACAACTCCGGCTGCCACGCAGCGGTGTCGACGTCTTCACGGCGCGGACGCTCAAGCACTTTCACGCCGCGCTCGCTGCGATTGGCCTTGCCCGGTGCGCCGGGGCTGCCCGGCAATGCCACGTCGTAGCTGATGAATGACAGGCTGGCACTGGTGCGCACGTTGTTGCGCCGCGGATGATAGAAGAACTGGTCGATGCTCGGCGCGACTTCCGGTTGCAGCGCGTAGACCATTTCGTCGACCACGCTGACCGTCAGATGCGCCGGAACCGCTTTACCGGCGAACTGAGTGGTCAGGTCGACCGTGACCGTATCGCCCGGCAGATACACCGCTTTGTCGGTGCTGATCGCCACGTCGATTTGCGGCGCGACCACTTTGATCCCGGCGTTCTGGAAGCTGTACTGACCGCCCTTGGTGTAGAGCACGGAGAAGGTCAGGTTCGGCGCGAAGTTATCCTTCACCGCAATGCGCGCGCGGTATTGGGTGTCGCTGAGTTTTTCCAGCTTCAACCAGTCAGCGCCCTTGGCCAGCAGCGCAGTGGCCTCGACCTTGTCGCGCTCCAGCGACAGCAGTGCATCGCTGACCGGCTCAGGGAAGGTGATCAGCGCCAGCGCTTCTTCGCCCGCCTTGTACTCGGGCTTGTCGAGGACGATTTCCACGGTACCCGGCACCGCTTTCACGCCGTCGCCGGTGACCGAATGGCCGGTGGCGCCGAGGACGCGACCGTGTTGATCCTTCAGCGTCAGGTTGTACGTGCCCGGACGTTCGAAGGCGAGGCTGAAGCCTTTGTCCGTTGCGGCGAGTTTGCCTTCGCCGGTGCTCTGATCTTCCAGGCGCACCCAGGCGTAGCTGCTCGGCGTTACAGCTTTGCTCTGTTCGGTGCCAGCCTCATTGGCGTAGCTGAAGGCAACCTTGTCACCGACCGCGCTGAAACGCTGCGGCGCGCTCAAGCGGAAACTCGCCGCGCCACGGTCGATGAGGATTTCCTTGGTGGTCTTGACCCGATACGCAGCGCCGTCGCTGGCAAACACGGTGAGCATGTAGCGGCTTGGCTTGTCGGCGGCTGGCAGGTCGAGGGTCGCGTTGCCCTTGCTGTCGGTGGTCAGTTCGGTGCTGGTCAGCTCCACCGGGAATTGCCCGAGGTATTGCAGCTCGTTGTCGACCATCGACAATTGCTGGGCGCGCAGGCTCAGGCTCAATTTGGCGTTGGCCACCGGTTTGCCGTCCGGGTAGAGCAACACCAGACTGCCTTTCACCGGCTCACCGGTGCGGTAATCCTGCTTGGCCAGATTCAGCGAGATCTCGAAGTGCGGCTTGATGTACTCAGCCACACGAAAGGCGCTGCTGTAGGCCTGCTCCTTGTAGTTGAAACGGATCTCGTAACCACCGGCCACGGCGTTATCCGGCAACTGGAAACGGCCCTGAGTACCTGCTTTCGAATCAAGCTTCAGATCGAGGGTTTGCAGTTCGGTCCCCGTGGCATCAAGCACGCTGACACTGACATCCGCCGCGCCCGGCAGCACCGAATCACGGGCATTCTTGAACTCGCGACCGACGATTTTCAACGACACCCAATCGCCCGGACGATACAGCGGCCGGTCGGTGAAGGCGTAAAGTTTGGTGTCGTAGATTTCGCTGTCGTAATAGAAGTTTTCCGAGACGAACACGCCGCCCTCTTCGTCCTCGCCGATGACGAACGAGCGCTCCGGGCTGACGTGTTTCAGGCGCAGCAAACCGTCGGCATCGGTAGCACCGCTGCTCATCACGCCGAGGCCATCGGTCCACAGCACATTGACCTTCGGCACCGAACTGCCTTTGTGCTTGCGCGCGGCCCAGACCAGCAGTTCATCACCGGCAATCTTGCTCACTGCGACGGTGTTGGAGACGAAAACCATGGTGGTCGCGCGGTACTTGCCGATCAGCGCTTCAACCAGATACAGCCCCGGCTTCAGGTTACCCAACGGGATGTAAACGTTGCCCGGCGCGACGCTGACGAAGTCACTGGACGAGCCGGCCAGATTGACCCCGGTCGGTGGCTGGATCGGCTTGGCCTGCCACAGTGGATAACGGAACTGGCTGACCACCGGCAGACCCGGGATCAGCGCGAATTGCGGCTGCGCGTCGTACGGCGTCGGCGCCACCATGGCCTCGCCCATTTTCAGCTCCGGCACTTCTTCTGTGACCTGCTTGCGCGACTCGTAGGAGAACGCACGCTGCATCACCCGCCGGGATTTGCGATACCAGTTGTCCCACAGATAGGCGAGAGTGTTGGACAGACCTTCGCCCTTGAACTGGCCGTCGCTGACGACGCGATGCAGGTTCTTCTGGCGCTTGAGGAAATCCAGCGGCTTGTCGATGCGATATACGCGAATGTCGGCGCCGCCGTACGGCTCCATACGAAAGCGCCGGTAGTCACGACCCGGTGCTTCAAGGCGGACCATCGCCTGCTCGTCGCTGGCAAAACTGCTGTCGGCGAGCAGGAAGAAACTCTCACCGGCCACCGGCGTGTAATTGCTCGGCTCCACCGAGTCTTCGGCGTTGACGCAGGAAAACGGCAGCAACAACGCCAACAGCAAGGAAATTCGCGAACAGATACGCAACATGCGGGCACCGGTCATTGGGAGAGAAAGTTCAGTCGATAGACGCCGATGAAGTTGGGGTTGGCTGCGTCGGGTATCCATCGGGTGTCCTTCCATGTCATGAGTTGCTGCAGGCTTGCCGAACGCATGCCGTTGTCTGTGGGGGTGGTGGTGCCGGTGTGATAGGCGATGTAGCGGCCCATCCAGATCATCAGGTGCTGGTCGTCGCCCTGATCGAAAAACATCAGGTCACCGGGCCGCGCCTGCGACACATCGCGGCCGACCAGATGGCTGTTGAACTGAATAAGTTTGATCGCGTTGACGTACGGCCCGACCTTGCCGCCGCCCTGCTGCCACTGTTGCGCGAGCTTGCGTTGCTCGTCGCTCAGCGTCAGTTCCGGCGGCAGATAGCGATTGGACAGACCATTGCTGCGCAGCCATTTGTCGTCGTGGACTTTCAGCGCTTCGTTGGCGGAAAAGCGCACCAGCCCGGCGCAGTCCTGCTGATACCAGCGCGGGCTCGGGCCCTGGCTCAATTGCTCTTGAGCAATACGCACAAACCAGGCGCGAAACACCTGGGATTGCGCCGGGCCGAGCGCCGGCGCTTCAACCGCGCGGGCGCCTGCGCTGAGCAACAGCGCGAGCAGGCCGAGGCTGCGGATCAGTGCGCTCACAGCGCTTTCCATTCCAGCGGCAGCCATTGCCAGTGGCCATCCGGCTCACTGCCTTCGGGCAGGGTCAGGGCATATTTGCCGTAACCGCCAAGGGTGCGCAGTTTCGGCATCAGGTAGGTTTGCGCAGCGTTATAAAACACCGGCTCCATGTCCTGCGGCAGGCTGTCGAGGGTTTCGCGCTGCATCAGTTGCGCCATCGCGTCCGGGCCGAAGTAGATCGGCATCAGTACGTCTTTTGGCAAAACGTCGGCCATCGGCGGGAAGCGTTTGTCGAGGGTGCCGAGGGCTTTGTCGACGAGTTTGTCGTCGAGGGAAAACAGCAGCGTCGAGCCGTGACGGGCAAGGCTGACTTTCATGAACGCCTTGCCGGAAATCGCCTCCGGGTTTTCAGCGGTCTTCGCCGCGTACGGCCCGAAACTCGAACTGACCTGACGCTGCCAGACGTGGCTCTGGCCTTCCTGCTTGTCGATCACCGGGAATACGCTTTCGGCGACATTGGCTTCGAACGCGCCGACCATCGAGCCGAACAATTTGCCCAGATCACCGTCAAGCTTGCTGCTGTCCTCGTCTTTGAGGCTGGCGACCAGCAGCGGTGTGTACAACCGCGAATCGGCGTACCAGCACAGGCCGGCCGCGCCAGCGACGTGTTCGGTCAGCGTTTGCGCAACAGCTTCATCGGCACCGAGCTTGATCAATATCGGCTTCTGCGGTTCGGCCGCCACCGGCAGGGTCACGCAAGCGCTCGCCCCCAACGGCATCGCCTGCCAGACCGGTTTGAAATCGAAGTCCGGCTGGTTTTCCAGCTCATCCATGGCCAGATAGCTGTGCCAGCCCTTGTCGTCCATGTCGAAACGCAGTCCGGCGAAATTCGGGATGAAGCGCTGATAGCCCATGGCGAGCACGCTGGAATTGACCGACAGACGCTGCTTGGTTTCCGGGCTTTTCGCCGGCAAGCCGAACGCTTCGGGGAAGAGTTTTTCACCGTTGAGCAACGCCGCCAGCGCTTGCGCGGAAACGCGGCCCGACTCTTCCGAGACGCCGCTCTCGGGGTCGTAGTACTTGGCTGGATTGGACAGCACCACCAGTTTGTCGCCGCGCGACGCGAACAGCAGTGATTTGCTGGCGTTGTAGCTGAGTTGATACAGCGGCACGTCGTCGCCGCCGACTTTGAGAGTGCCGAAGATGCTGAGCTGGGTGTCATCCAGCGCCACTTTCGCCAACGGCTCGAGCAGCTTGGCCAACCCGCCGCGATCCATCACCAGCAGGAAATCCTTCAAGCGGCCATCCGCACCACGCCACAGCGCCACATCGGCCGGTTGATCGAAAAGCTGTTCGATCAGGCTGTCCTGTAATTTGAGGTCATGCTCGTAGATGATCCGCCGGAGGCTGCCGATCAGGCCGAGGCGGTCGGCGTGGGTTTCGTAATAGAAGACGAAATCCTCGGTAAGCGTGGCCTTGAGGAACGGCACCGTCAGCAGATCCTTGGGCAACTGGCTCAGTGAACGGGTTTCGAGCAAGGCGTCTGGACGGCCGAGGCCGAGCTTGTCACTGGCAAGTGTCGCCGGCGGCGCTTTGGGCTTGAGCAGCAGCCAGCCGAAACCGCCCGCCACACCGGCCACCAGGCACAGGCCGAGCACGACCAGCGGCCAGCGCCGCGAAGGTTTGGCCGCCGGTGTCGCGGCAGCTGGAGTCACAGTGTTATCGCTCATGTTCACAACATCCGAGTTCATCCGTGGCGGGATGCTTAATAGTTGAAAGTCTTGACCAGCAGCAGATCACCGATCGCCCGCAGGGGCACGATGAAGGTTTCGCGTTTTTCGTCGACGGTGTTTTCGTTGAGCACCAGGGTGATCTGCGAGGTGATCACCTCGTTCTGATTGCTGGCTTCCTCGAAGTTATAGCCACCATCGCCGTAGTTGCCCCAATAGTTGACGTAGACCAGATACGTGCCGTGCAGCGGCGCGGTCATGGTGAACATTTCCGGGCCGGGGCCGTCGACGCCATCCGGGTCGAGGCCGCCGCCATTGCTCAACGCCGGCCTTGCCCAAAAGGCATGCTGACCGTCGGGGGTGACAATATGCAGATCCAGCTCGGCTTTCGGGTCGTCCCATCCCAAGACAAGACGAATCTTCGCCGGCGTGCGCAGATTATTTGCTTCATAAAATTGCACGCGCTTGAGCGACTGCCCTTCGGCGCTGATCACTTCAACGCTGTTGGAACCGGCGCCGAAGGCGTAAGGCCGGGCGAAACGCCCATCGTCGTCGGTGTACAGATTCAATGGATTGCCGTTGACGGCGAGGCTGTGCGGCGGACGCATGTGGCCGAGGGCTTTGAGCTGGCCCTGGATCATCGTGCGATTGCGCTGAATGCCGCGATCGATCGGCGGCGTCGGGTAGGCGACCTGCGGATTTTCCGAGCGATCGAGCAAGCCGTGATAACGCCAGCCGCCGACCGGCTCGGACACCTGCGCAGTCGGCGCGGCCCACAGCGCAGGTGCGCAGGCGAGGCCGATCAGCAGCAAAAGAAATGAACGCATGTGACGCCTCCTGCCATGCCTTGAACGAAACCTTGCACCCGATCCTCGGTACTTCACAGCGGTGAACTGCGTTTCGTCTGAATGCCCCGCAACTGTCGGAGCCGTAGAAGCGGCGAAGAGTAGCGATTCGGCAGTTTTTTAACAATCGGATACATGTGTGATGGCTGTAGGAATTGCGCCGCCCTGGTAGACGGTGAGCCGAATAGCCGGCATATTCGGCTCACCAAATGAGCCGAATAGCTTTGTTATTCAGCTCACGCTTCTTCGACAGGTGATCAATGACCGCGCACTGGATCTGGCAACAACCGGATTGGCCCGACTTCAATTGGCAAGCCGAGCGCCTCGCCCCGCTGCTGCGTGAGTGCGTGCAGACGCAGGGCCGACTCTTGGGAATGGCCGGCTCAGTGGGCGATTCGATGAGCGCACAGAGCGAGCTCGATGCGTTGCTTCAGAACATCGTCACCTCCTCCGCCATCGAAGGTGAGCAACTGAATGTCGGCTCCGTGCGTTCCTCTCTGGCCCGGCGCCTGGGACTGGAATGGACTGATCGCGATAGCGTCAGCCAGCGTAGCGAGGGCTTGGCGCAATTGATGCTCGATGCCACCCATGGCTTCGACGAGCCGCTGACTCTGGCCCGATTGCTGGAATGGCACAGCTGGCTTTTCCCCGCCGAGGAAGCGATGTTCAGCGCGCGGCCAATACTCGTCGGTACCTTGCGCGGCGACGAACCGATGCAGGTGGTGTCCGGACGACTCGACCAACCAACGGTTCACTTTGAGGCGCCACCGCGCCAAGGGCTGGAACAGCAAATTGAGCGTTTTTTGAGCTGGTTCGAAGCCAGCCGCAATCAGGTTTCGCTGGATCCGCTGTTACGCGCTGGCATCGCGCATTTCTGGTTTGTCACTCTGCACCCTTTCGATGACGGCAACGGTCGTCTGACCCGCACTATCACCGATCTGGCACTGGCTCAAGGCGAAGCGCAGGCGATCCGCTTCTACGCGATGTCCGCAAGCATTCTCGAGGATCGCGCCGGTTATTACCGGATTCTGGAGTCGAGCCAAAAGGCCACGCTCGATATCACCGAATGGCTGACCTGGTTTTTGCAGACCTTGCTGCGCAGCCTGCAGCAAGCCATCACCCGGATAGATTCGGTCTTGGGCAAAACCCGCTTCTGGCAGACGCACCGCGAGTCCGACCTTTCAGCGGAGCAGATCAAAGTGCTCAAGCGCTTGCTCGATGGCGGTGAGCGCGGTTTCGAACAGGGCCTCAGCGCAGGGCAATATCAAGCGGTTGCGAAAGTTTCCAAAGCCACCGCGACGCGGCATCTGGCGGAGTTGCTGGACAAGGGCTGCCTGCAACGCCTGCCGGGCGGCGGACGCAGTACGCGTTACAAAATCAACTATCCGGATTGACTCGCCGACCGTTATGGAGAGGCTTGGCGACGGCCCGCTCATTTGCCCATACCCCCCCTATCTGCTAGTGTCGCGCCGGTTTAACGTCTACCGGAAATTGCCGCCATGGCCCGCAAAAAAGCTGCACTGGATTTCGAACAATCCCTCGCCGACCTGCAAACACTGGTCGAGCGTCTGGAGAACGGTGAGTTGTCGCTGGAAGACTCGCTGACCGCTTTCGAGCAGGGCATCGGCCTGACCCGTGACTGCCAGGCGGCGCTGGCCCAGGCCGAGCAGAAAGTGCAGGTGCTGCTGGAGCGCGATGGCGAGCTCGCCGAGGAACCCTTCGACGCGGATGAGCCAGAATGATCGCGGCGTATTCGGCGAGCAGTCAGGCCCGGGTCAACGCGGCGCTGGAGACGCTGTTCAATGCGCCGCTGCCGGAACTGGCGCGGCTCTACGAAGCAATGCGCTACAGCGTGATGAACGGCGGCAAACGCGTGCGCCCGTTGCTGGCTTACGCCGCGTGCGAGGCCCTCGGTGGCCAGGCCGAACAGGCCAGCGGCGCGGCGTGTGCGGTCGAACTGATCCACGCCTACTCGCTGGTGCATGACGATTTGCCGGCCATGGACGACGACGATCTGCGTCGCGGCCAGCCGACCACTCACAAGAAATTCGACGAAGCCTGCGCGATCCTCGCCGGTGACGGTTTGCAGAGCCTGGCCTTCAGCGCCCTGCTCGACCCGCGCCTGAGCGATTGCAGCAGCGACATCCGTCTGCAGATGGTCACGGCGCTGGCCCATGCAGCCGGTCCGGCGGGCATGGTCGGTGGTCAGGCCATCGATCTGGGTTCGGTCGGCCTCAAGCTCGATCAACAAGCCCTCGAACAGATGCACCGGCACAAGACCGGTGCGCTGATTGAAGTCAGCGTCAGGCTCGGCGCCCTGGCCAGCGGCCGCGCTCAGCCGGATCAGCTTCAGGCGTTGCAGACTTATGCACAGGCCATTGGTCTGGCCTTTCAGGTGCAGGACGACATCCTCGACGTGGAAAGCGATACCGCCACCCTCGGCAAACGCCAGGGCGCCGACATTGCCCGCGACAAGCCGACCTACCCGGCCCTGCTCGGCCTCGACGCGGCCAAGGCCTACGCTCTGGAACTGCGCGATCAGGCCCTGCAGGCGCTGCGACCGTTTGACGCGGCAGCCGAGCCGTTGCGCGAGCTGGCGCGGTATATCGTCGAGCGACGCAACTGACGGCGTATCGGCCAAAAAAGACCAACGCGTGGGCAGGGGGCGATGCATCAGGTAAACTGCCGCATCTTTTATACCTATAACGATTCGCCTGATGCCCACGACGTTTCATGAGATTCCCCGCAAGCGCCCGACCACGCCCCTGCTCGACCGCGCGAACACGCCGGACGGCCTGCGCCGGTTAGGCGAAGCCGAGCTGGAAACCCTGGCCGATGAGTTGCGCCTGGAATTGCTCTACACGGTCGGCCAGACCGGTGGGCATTTCGGTGCCGGCCTGGGCGTGATCGAGCTGACCATCGCGCTGCATTACGTCTTCGACACCCCGGACGACCGTCTGCTGTGGGACGTCGGGCATCAGGCGTATCCGCACAAGATCCTCACCGGTCGCCGCGAGCGCATGGCCAGCCTGCGTCAGAAGGACGGCATTGCCGCGTTCCCGCGCCGCTCCGAGAGCGAGTACGACACCTTTGGCGTCGGCCACTCCAGCACCTCGATCAGCGCTGCGCTGGGCATGGCCATTGCCGCCCGTCTGCAGGACAGCGATCGCAAGGCTATCGCCGTGATCGGCGACGGCGCGCTGACCGCCGGCATGGCTTTCGAGGCGCTCAACCATGCGCCGGAAGTCAACGCCAACATGCTGGTGATCCTCAACGACAACGATATGTCGATCTCGCGCAACGTCGGCGGGTTGTCGAATTATCTGGCGAAGATCCTGTCCAGCCGCACCTACGCGAGCATGCGCGAGGGCAGCAAGAAAGTTCTATCGCGCCTGCCCGGCGCCTGGGAAATCGCCCGTCGCACCGAAGAATATGCCAAGGGCATGCTGGTCCCCGGCACCCTCTTCGAAGAGCTGGGCTGGAACTACATCGGCCCGATCGACGGCCATGACTTGCCGACATTGATCGCGACGCTGCGCAACATGCGCGATCTCAAAGGCCCGCAATTCCTGCACATCGTCACCAAGAAAGGCAAAGGCTTCGCCCCGGCGGAAGTCGACCCGATCGGTTACCACGCCATCACCAAACTCGAACCACTGGACGCCCCGGCCGCCGCGCCAAAAGCCGCCAGCGGGCCGAAGTATTCGGCGGTATTCGGTGAATGGCTGTGCGATATGGCGGCGGCTGACGCGCGTCTGGTCGGGATCACCCCAGCGATGAAGGAAGGCTCGGATCTGGTGGCGTTCAGCGAGCGCTTCCCCGAGCGTTATTTCGACGTGGCGATTGCCGAGCAGCACGCGGTCACGTTCGCCGCCGGCATGGCCTGCGAAGGTGCGAAACCGGTGGTGGCGATCTACTCGACATTCCTGCAACGCGGTTACGACCAATTGGTGCACGATGTCGCGGTGCAGAACCTCGACGTGCTGTTCGCCATCGACCGTGCCGGTCTGGTCGGCGAAGACGGCCCGACCCATGCTGGCAGCTACGACCTGTCGTACCTGCGCTGCATCCCGGGCATGGTCATCATGACCCCGAGCGATGAAAACGAATTGCGCAAGATGCTCACCACCGGCCACCTCTACAACGGCCCGGCGGCAGTGCGTTACCCGCGTGGCAGCGGCCCGAATGCAGTCATCGAAAAAGATCTCGAAGCGATCGAAATCGGCAAGGGCATCGTCCGTCGTCAGGGCAGCAAGGTCGCCATGCTGGTGTTCGGCGTGCAACTGAGCGAAGCCTTGAAAGTCGCCGAGAAACTCGACGCCACCGTGGTCGACATGCGTTTCGTCAAACCACTGGATGAAGCATTGGTGCGCGAGATCGCCGGCAACCACGAGTTGCTGGTGACCATCGAAGAGAACGCGATCATGGGCGGCGCCGGCGGCGCGGTCAGCGAATTCCTCGCCCGCGAAAACATCCTCAAGTCGATGCTGCATCTGGGCTTGCCGGACATTTACGTCGAGCATGCGAAACCGGCGCAGATGCTTGCCGAGTGCGGGCTGGATGAGGCCGGGATCGAAGCGTCGATTCGCCAGCGGCTGGCATTGCTCGACCAATAAACGCAATACCCTTGTGGGAGCGAGCCTGCTCGCGAAAGCGGACTGTCAGTCAAAGACGAACTGACTGATACACCGCCTTCGCGAGCAGGCTCGCTCCCACATTTGATTTGTGTACACCTGAAACTCCCGTTGGACTGTCCATGAACCTCTCCCGCCTCGCCCTGCCCTTCCTCCTGCTGCCAACCGCCAGCGCCCTTGCCGATACATTCGAACGCGATCAGGCGCTGAAGCTGCCGGACACGCTGATCAGCGCCAATCGTCAGGTCGAGGCGCGCAACGACAGCAGCGCCGCCAACACCGTGTTCACCCGCGAAGACATCGATCGCCTGCAACCAAGCGACGTGCCCGATCTGCTGCGGCGCGTGCCCGGCGTGCAAGTGGCGCAGACTGGCGGGCGCGGCAGTCTGCCGGGGATCTACATTCGCGGCACGCAATCGGCGCAGAGCCTGGTGCTGGTCGATGGCCAGCGCATCGGTAACTCGACTTCCGGCGACAGCAACCTGCAACATCTGAACATCGAGCAGATCGAGCGCGTCGAAGTGCTGCGCGGTTCACGCTCGGTGATTTACGGCAGCGACGCGATTGGCGGGGTGATCCAGATCTTCACTCGACGCGGCACCGAGCAAGGCTTGCAGCCACGCCTGCATCTGGGCTTCGGCAGTCAGCAGACCTGGGAACGCAGCCTCGGCTTATCCGGCGGCGACGAGAAAACCCGCTTCAACCTCGGCGCCAGCCTCGACGAAACGGCCGGGATCGACCGCACCCACGAGTCGTATCCAAGCGACAGCGACCATGACGCCTACCGCAACAAATCCCTGAGCCTGAGCCTCAGCCACGCGCTGACCGATGACGTCGAAGTCGGCGCCAATCTGCTGGATAACCGTGGCAGGAGCGAATTCGACAACCCGTTCGGCCGCTTCGACATGGACACTTTCGAGTCGGTGCAACAGCAGCCATACAGTGATTTCAATGTCAGCAGCATCAGCAGTTATGTCGATGCGCGGGTCAACGAAACCTGGAAAACCCGCGTCGAATTCGGCCACAGCGAAAACCGCGAAAAAACCTTCGACAAGCTCAGCGACGAGCGCACGGTGTTCAACACCTATCGCGACTCGGTGAACTGGCAGAACGACCTGACGCTGGACGCGCGCAACAGCCTGATCCTCGGCGGCGACTGGTACGAAGACCGGGTCAACAGCAGCACCGCGTTTGACGAGGACAGCCGCTGGAATCGCGCAGCGTTCATCCAGCATCGCTATCAGGCCGACAGTTTCTCCACCGAGATCGGCCTGCGTCATGACGACAACCAGCAGTTCGGCAGCCAGAACACCTGGAGCGGCACTTTCACCCTGCCGCTGAACCCGGACAACGACGTGCTGCTGAGCTACAGCGAAGGGTTCCGTGCGCCGACCTTCAACGACCTGTACTACCCAAGCTATAGCAACTCGGATCTGAAACCGGAAACCTCGAAAAGCTACGAACTGCAATGGCGCAGCCAGTTGAGCGACAGCGCGCGGCTGGAAGCCTCGATTTACCGTACCGACCTGGAAGACGCGATCATCTTCGGCAGCAACTCCCGCCCGCAGAACGTTGCGTCAGCGCGGATCAACGGTTTTGAAGCAGCGTTGAAGCAGGAGCTGTTTGGCTGGCAGAGCAATCTTGGCGTGGCGATCATTGACCCACGTGATCGCGATACCGGGCATACGCTGGCGCGACGGGCGCGGCGCACGGCCAGTTGGGATGTGGATCGGCAGTTTGATCGCTTGGGACTCGGCGCCAGTTGGCAGTTGGTCAGCGGCAGTTACGATGATTTGAACAACACCCAGTCGCTGGGCGGCTACGGCACGCTCGGGCTGCGCAGCAGTTGGGCGGTGAACCGTGAGATCAAGCTGGATCTGAAGGTGGATAACCTGCTGGACAAGGGTTACAGCCGGGCGAACTACAGCTATGACGGCGCGCAGTATGGCTATCGTGAGGAAGGTCGGGCGTGGATGTTTGGGGTGACCTGGACTCCTGAACTCTGAACTGAGATTTGTGTTGGTTGGCAGGCCTCTTCGCGAGCAGGCTCGCTCCCACAGTAGACTGAGTGCGGCCACACAGTTTGTTTTCAACGCAAATCCAGTGTGGGAGCGAGCCTGCTCGCGAATACAGGCGATGCGGTCTACCGATCCGGCGCGATCAATTGGCAGAGTTTGGCGGTCGCACTGATCATCTGACCACTGGGCCTTTCCAGACCTTTGTCACTGACCAATAGCAGTCTCCCCTGCCTGACCGCCGCTACCTGCGGCCAAGCCTTCCACGCCCCTAGCTGGGCCTGATCACCGGCGAAAATCACCTCTGGATCTCGCTGTAGCACTGCCTCGATACTCACCTGCGGTGCCGGCAGATTCAGCTCGGCGAAGACATTGCGCGCGCCGCACACCTCAAGCGCATCGCTGATGATCTGCCCGCCCCCCACGGTGTAAAGCGGCTTGTCCCAGACTTGATAAAACACCCGCAGCGGCACATCACGACGATAACGCTGACGAAGGTCATCCAGTTGTTTACGCAATTCGGCCGCTCGTTGCGCCCCGCGTTCAGGACGCCCGAGCTGTTCGGCAATGGCTTCGATCTGCGCGGCGAGTTGCGCCAATGTGTGCGGATCGGCGACAAACGTGGGAATGTTCAGGCGCTTGAGCTGATCACGCTGCCCGGCGCCGACGCTGCCGGGCCAGAGCAGCAGCAAATCCGGTTTCAGGCTGAGCAAGCGCTCCATGTCGAGCTGGCCGTAGCGGCCCACTGATGGAACATCGGCAATCGCCGCCGGCCGCTCGCCCGCATCCAGCACGCCGACCAGCAGGTCGGCGGAATCCAGCTCAACGACGATTTCAGACAGCGAGGGGGCGAGGCTGACCACCCGCAGTGCGGCCAGCGCCGGGCTGCTCAGGCCGAGCAGCAGAACCGCCAGCCACAGGCGACGCATCAGCCGAGTTGACGCGGAATACGGTAGAGGTAGAACAGCACGGCGGTGGACAGCGCCAGCAGCATCAATGGCACGGCTTCGAGGCCAACGAATACCGCCAGTGCGCCAATCCAGGCCGGCAAAGACGCCACCAGCAACGCCGCACGCCGACGCGCCGCGAGGGCAATCCAGGCAGCGGGTTCTTCGGCGCTATCGAGGGCTTTTTGCGTAGCGATCAGGGCGTGTTTGTAGCGGGCGAAATACTTCAGGCTGACAAACATCGAGGCGACGCCGGCGATGAACAAAGGCATCGCCAGCACTGGCAACAGGCCTTGGCCTTCACCGAACAGCGCGTTGAGCATGAACAGCGGCAACAGCGCCAACGCCAGGTATTGCCACCAGGCCACCGCCAACCGCCGCCGCACCTGGCCGCGGGTCACGCGCGGTCAACCTCGCCCTGATGCTCGTTGCCCATCATGTGATCGAGCTTGCTGGCCTTGGTCGCCAGGTAGAGTTTGTTGTGCGGATTGTGCCCGGTGTGCAGCGGCACGCGCTCGGCGACGACAATGCCCATGTCGGTCAGCGCTTTGACCTTGCGCGGATTGTTGGTCATCAGGCGCAGGGATTTCACGCCCAAATGCTCGAGCATTGGCAGGCACATGGCGTAGTCGCGCTGATCGGCAGCAAAGCCCAGACGCTCGTTGGCTTCCACGGTATCGGCGCCGCCGTCCTGCAATTCATAGGCGCGGATCTTGTTCAGCAGCCCGATGCCGCGACCTTCCTGACGCAGATACAGCAGCACGCCACGGCCTTCGCGGGCGATCGCCTGCAACGCCGCTTCCAGTTGCGAGCCGCAGTCGCAACGCTGGCTGAACAAGGCATCGCCGGTCAGGCATTCGGAGTGCAGACGCCCGAGTACCGGGGCGCCATCGGCAATTTCACCGAGGCTCAGCACGACGTGCTCACGCCCGGTGCTCTCATCGAGAAAGCCGTGCATGGTGAATTGCGCAAAAGGCGTTGGCAGCTTGGAAGCGGCGACGAAGACGACAGGCACCGATGTGCTCCTGATCTAGAAGACTGAAAATTCGCAGGCGGGCATTGTAACAGCAGGTTCCTACAGACGCTTAGGCTGAATTATCGGGTATAACGATCAAAAAGTTTGATGACACTCCCGCTCCCTGTAGGAGCTGTCGAGTGCAACGAGGCTGCGATCTTTTGATCTTGATCTACAAGCAGCAGATCAAAAGATCGCAGCCTCGTTGCACTCGTCAGCTCCTACAGGGATTTGTGTTGGGCTTCAGTTCGGGTTGAACGGATACGGCTGCTGCCACTTCTCGAAGATCGGCTTCAACTCCCCGCTCTTGACCAGTTCCGCCATGCGCCGGTCATACAGCGCCATAAGCGCGCGGGCCTGCGGGGTATCGGCGAAACCGAGAAAAAGCGGCAGTTCGGCCAGATGCGAATAACGGTACTGCGCCGGATCCGCCGCGTCGCGCACGACGGCTTCAATTTCGGTCAGCGCATCGATGTAGTAATCCGCCCGCCCCTGCTTGAGCATCAGCAGAATGCCGGTGCGCCGTTCGATCTGGTTGAAGCGCTTGATGTTCGGCAGATAGTTTTCGTAGCGGTAGCCGCGCACCCAGGCCAAGCGGTATTTGCCCAGCGTCGCCTGTGTCGGCGGCGGGCTGCTCGCCAAGCCCAGCGCGTAGATGTGATCGGAGTCGAATTTCCACTGCGGGTACAGCACGCGCTCGGCCTCGTCGCGGTAGGAGCCGACCAGCGCGTCGACTTCCTTCAACTGCACCAGCCCGATCGAACGGGTATACGGCACCGTGCGGATATCCAGCTTGACCCCGGCCGGCTCGAAGACTTTGCGCAACACGTCCCAGGCCAGGCCGTGGCCATCGGCGGCGGTGTAGTCTTGCCAGTCTTCGCTGGCCAGATGGATCACCGCAGGCACAGGCACGGCGGCCTGCGCATGGGCGAACGTGCCCAGCAGAGCCAGAAGCAGCAGCGCCAACCCGCGTCGCAGCATTGCGTGTTTCCTCACGTGCGTCTAATCAGGCGAATACCCAGACCAGCCCTTGCATCGCCAGCCAGGCGAACACACCGGCCAGCACGTCGTCGAGCATGATGCCGACGCCGCCATGCACATGCTTGTCGATCCAGCGGATCGGCCACGGCTTGAGAATATCGAAGAAGCGGAACACCAGAAAACCCGCGAGCAACCAGTACCAGCCTTCCGGCACCAGCCACAGGGTGATCCACATGCCGACCATTTCGTCCCAGACGATGCCTTCGTGGTCGTGCACGCGCAAATCGTCAGCGACTTTGCCGCACAGCCAGAAGCCGAACAGCATGGTGATGCCAAGCATCAGCCAGTAGCCCCAGTCGGGCAGCATCTGCCACAGCGGAATGAACGGCAGCGCCACCAGCGAGCCCCACGTGCCCGGCGCTTTTGGCAAGGTGCCGGAGCCGAAGCCGAACGCGAGGAAATGCCACGGATTGCGCCAGACCGAAGGAGGCACGAATTCGGCAGGAACCTGTTTCGGGTGATCTGTCACGGTGTCTCCTGAAAATGTTGGTAGCCGCGAATCTGCGGAGTGATGTCGCGCCCGTCGCGGTCCAGCAGCAGCACGCCCTGGCCCGGCAGCACGCGCCCGATCACATGGATCGGCCAGCCGTCGGCCAGCAGTGCCGGCAACTCGGCGGACGGCAAGGTGAAGGCCAGTACGTAGTCATCACCACCGCTCAATGCCGCGCGCTCGGCACCGCGCTGACCGAGAAACGCGACTAATGCATCCGACAACGGTACGCGCTCGCGTTCAATCTCAAGTCGCACCTTCGATGCCAGCGCGATATGCCCGCAATCGGCGAGCAGGCCGTCGGAGATATCCAGCGCCGCCGTAGCCTTGCCGCGCAGGGCCTGACCGAGGGCCAGTTGCGGCTGCGGCGACCAGTAATGCTCGAGCAGCGGCTGGGCGATATGCGCTTCGGCATCACGTTGGGCCAATACCAGCGGCAAGGCGCCGGCGGCATTGCCCAGTTCGCCGCCGACGCAGAGCAGATCACCGGCCTGCGCCCCGCTGCGGGTCAAGGCCTGGCCAGCGGGTACGCGGCCGAACACGGTGACCGTCAGGCTCAACGGCCCGCGCGTGGTATCGCCGCCGACCAGCGCGACGCCGCAGCTTTGCGCCATGCGGTTCAAACCCCGGGCATAGGCTTGCAGCCAATCGGCAGTTACCGTCGGCAAGGTCAGGGCAAGGGTGAAGGCAACGGGCGCGGCGCCCATGGCGGCCAGGTCACTGACCGCGACGGCCAGCGAGCGCTGGCCGAGCAGAAACGGATCGCAGGGGTCGGCGAAATGCACACCGGCCACCAGCGTATCGGTAGAAACCGCCAGCTGTTCCCCAGCGGGAACCGCCAGCAAGGCGCAGTCGTCGCCGATCCCCAAATCAACGCCTTCGCCGCCCTGCGCACAAGGCGCGGCGGCGAAGAAATTGCGGATCAGCTCAAACTCGCCCATGGCCGAGAAAAAGTATTCAAGCGCCGATCAGCGCTTGAACGCCTTCACTTCAGCTTCACGCAGGCGCGGGGCCAGCTTGTCGAGCACGCCGTTAACGAACTTGTGGCCGTCGGTCGAACCAAACACCTTGGCCAGCTCGATACCTTCGTTGATCACAACGCGGTAAGGCACGTCGACGCGCTTGAGCAGTTCCCAGGTCGACAGGCGCAGAACCGCCAGCTCAACCGGGTCCAGCTCTTCGATCGCCAGATCCAGGCAAGGCGTCAGGGCAGTGTCGATTTCGGTCTTGAACTGCGGAACCCCGTGAAGGATTTCGCGGAAGTAGGCACCGTCGACATCGGTGAAATCGTTATCAACGCGAAACTGCGCTTCGATCTCGTTCAGCGATTGCTTGGCCATGTGCCATTGGTACAGCGCCTGGGTCGCGAGCTGACGGGCTTCGCGACGCTTGACGCTTTTCGAGGGCTTGCCGGCATCCGCAGGTTTCGGATCGCGCGGGTTGAAACGATCGCTTTCGTCGCTAATCACTTGGCCTCCAACTGCGCCAGCAGGCTGACCATTTCCAGAGCGGACAGGGCAGCTTCGGCACCTTTGTTACCGGCCTTGGTGCCGGAACGTTCGATGGCTTGCTCGATGGAGTCGACGGTCAGCACGCCGAACGCAACCGGAACGCCGAATTCCATGGAGACCTGGGCCAGGCCTTTGGTGCACTCGCCAGCCACGTATTCGAAGTGCGGAGTACCGCCACGAATGACCGCGCCGAGGGCGATGATTGCTGCGAACTCGCCTTTCTGGGCGACTTTCTGCGCAACCAGCGGGATTTCGAAGGCGCCCGGGGCGCGGATGATGGTGATGTCGCTTTCGCTCACGCCGTGGCGAACCAGGGCATCAACGGCACCGCTGACCAGGCTTTCAACCACGAAGCTGTTGAAGCGGCCCACTACCAGAGCGTAGCGGCCTTTGGGGGCGATGAAGGTACCTTCGATGGTCTTCAGGGTCATTCGTCAGTTCTCTTAAAGAGCCGGGACGCGTCTGCTACGCGCCCCTCAGTGATTATTTGCCGCGAATCGGAGTCCGGAAACAGCCGGTCATTATTCGGAGGGCACGTATTCTACAACTTCCAGATCGAAACCGGATATCGCATTGAATTTCATTGGTGCCGACATCAAGCGCATTTTGCGCACGCCGAGGTCACGCAGGATCTGCGAACCGGCACCGACAATGCTGTAGGTGGTCGGTTTTTTCGGCGCTGCCTGCTCACCGGTTTCACGGATATGCGCCAGCAGCACGTCGCCATCGAGCGGGTGACCGAGCAGCAGCACCACACCGCTGCCGGCCTCGGCGACCGCAGCCATGGCGGCGCGCAGGCTCCAGCGGCCCGGTTGCTTGACCATCAGCAGATCGCGCAGCGGGTCCATGTTGTGCACGCGAACCAGCGTCGGTTCTTCAGCGCAGACAGTGCCCAGCGTCAGGGCCATGTGCACGTCGCCTTCCACCGAATCACGATAGGTCACCAGGTTGAATTGGCCCAGTTCGCTGTCCAGCGGCTGCTCGGCAATCCGCTGAACGGTACGTTCGTGGATCATTCGGTAGTGGATCAGGTCGGCGATGGTGCCGATCTTGATGTTGTGTTCGGCGGCAAAGGCTTCGAGTTCAGCGCGACGGGACATGGTGCCGTCGTCGTTCATCACTTCACAGATCACTCCGCTCGGCTCGAAACCGGCCATGCGCGCCAGGTCGCAAGCAGCTTCGGTGTGGCCGGCGCGAGCGAGGGTGCCGCCAGCCTGGGCCATCAGCGGGAAAATGTGGCCCGGGCTGACGATGTCTTCAGCCTTGGCGTCTTTGGCGGCAGCCGCTTGCACGGTGCGCGCGCGATCGGCGGCGGAGATGCCGGTGGTCACGCCTTCGGCAGCTTCGATCGATACGGTGAACTTGGTGCCGAAACCGGAACCGTTGCGCGGCGCCATCAGCGGCAGCTTCAACAGTTCGCAGCGCTCGCGGCTCATCGGCATGCAGATCAGGCCACGGGCGTGCTTGGCCATGAAGTTGATGTGTTCGGCTTGGCAGCATTCGGCGGCCATTATCAGATCGCCTTCATTCTCGCGGTCTTCGTCATCCATGAGGATGACCATCTTGCCTTGGCGGATGTCTTCAACCAGTTCTTCGATGCTATTGAGCGCCACAAGGCACCCCCTTCTTTTGAATTATTTGAGGTAGCCGTTTTGGGCCAGAAAGCTTTCGGTGATGGTGCTGCCGGCGGTCTTCTCGGCGGCCTTGTCGCCCAGCAGCAGACGCTCCAGATAACGCGCCAGCAGGTCGACTTCCAGATTCACCCGCCGGCCCGGCTTATATGAAGCCATGATGGTTTCGCTGAGGGTGTGCGGAATGATCGTCAGCATGAATTCGGCGCCATCGACTTCGTTCACGGTCAGGCTGGTGCCGTCGACGGTGATCGAGCCTTTGTGGGCGATGTACTTGGCCAGTTCTATCGGCGCGCGGATGCGAAATTCCACGGCGCGGGCATTGTCGCTGCGCGATACCACTTCACCGACGCCGTCGACGTGTCCGCTGACCAGATGCCCGCCGAGGCGCGTGGTCGGGGTCAGGGCTTTTTCCAGATTGACCGGGCTGCCGCTTTTCAAGTCATTCATGGCGGTGCAATCAAGGGTTTCGCGGCTGACGTCGGCGGCAAAGCCGTCGCCCGGCAACTCGACGGCGGTCAGGCAAACGCCGTTGACCGCGATGCTGTCGCCGAGTTTGACGTCACTCAGATCGAGCTTGCCGGTTGCGACGTGCACCCGCACATCACCGCCCTTTGGGGTCAGTGCGCGGATACTGCCGATGGATTCGATGATGCCGGTGAACATGGGGTTCTCCTTGAGAACGAGGCCAGCGCTAACGCGATGGCCGGGAATTATACGCGGGCTGCAGGGACAGGGATCGCAGTGACTCGCCAGTCATCGCCCACCGCGCGGATTTCAGTGATTTTCAGCTCCGGCGCATCTTTCATCTGCGCCAGCGGCCAGTCGAGCAGCGGACGGGCCGTGGAGCCGAGGAACTTGCCGGCAATGAAGATCACGAATTCGTCGACCAGCCCCAGTTGCGCAAAGGCGCCGGCCAGACGCGGACCGGCCTCGACCAGCACCTCGTTGGTGCCACGATTGGCCAGTTCGATAAGCAACTGATGCAGATCGACCTGGCCGTCATCACCCGGCACGATCAGGCATTCCGGGCCATTGGCATATTGCTCCTCGACCGCGACACAGGTGGCCACCAGCGCCGGCCCGGCCTTGAAGAACGGCGCCTCCAGCGGCACTCGCAGGCGGCCATCGATCAATACGCGCAATGGCGGGCGACTCATGGCCAGCGCGGTTTGCTCGCTGTCCAGACCGAGTTCGTCTGCGCGTACGGTCAAGCGTGCGCCATCGGCCAGCACCGTGTCGGCGCCGGTCAGCACCACAGCCGCCTCAGCGCGCAAACGCTGTACCGCTGAACGCGCCGCCGGGCCGGTGATCCATTGGCTCTCGCCGCTTTCCATCGCTGTGCGCCCGTCGAGGCTCATGGCCAACTTGACCCGCACGAACGGCAAGCCATGTTCCATGCGTTTCAGAAAACCTTGATTGAGCTTGCGTGCTTCAGCCTCCAGCACACCACTTTCGGTGGCAATACCAGCCTCGGCCAGGCGCTGCAAACCGCGGCCGGCGACTTGCGGATTGGGATCACGCATCGCCGCCACGACCCGGGCAACGCCAGCAGTCACCAAGGCATCGGCACACGGCGGCGTGCGCCCATGGTGGCTGCAAGGTTCGAGGGTGACGTACGCCGTCGCGCCCCGGGCCTGCTCGCCGGCGGCGCGCAGGGCGTGGACTTCGGCATGGGGTTCGCCGGCGCGCTCATGCCAGCCTTCGCCGACAATGTGGCCGTCACGCACCACCACGCAACCGACTCGCGGATTGGGATGGGTGGTGTAGTGGCCCTTGCGCGCCAGTTCCAGCGCGCGGGCCATGAAATGCGCGTCGAGGATCGCCTGCTCGGCGGCGGTGGTCATTCTTTCACCGGTTCGCGGGCGAGGCGGTCGATCTCTTCGCGGAATTCATTGAGGTCCTGGAAGCGCTTGTACACCGAGGCAAAACGGATATAGGCGACTTCATCAAGCTTTTGCAGCTCGGCCATCACCAGCTCGCCGACCACGAGGGATTTGACCTCGCGTTCGCCGGTGGCGCGCAGCTTGTGCTTGATATGGACCAGAGAGGATTCGAGGCGCTCGACGCTGACCGGACGTTTCTCCAGCGCGCGTTGCATGCCGGCGCGGAGTTTTTCTTCGTCGAACGGTTGGCGGCTGCCGTCGGTTTTGATCAGGCGCGGCAACACCAGCTCGGCCGTCTCGAACGTCGTGAAACGTTCGCCGCAGGCCAGGCATTCACGCCGGCGGCGCACCTGTTCGCCCTCGGCGACCAGACGCGAGTCGATGACCTTGGTGTCGTTGGCACCGCAGAAGGGACAGTGCATGGTGGCTGGCAACAAAAAATGGGAGGGCCATGGTAGCGCATCCCCGTGGCAAGACAAGCCATAGGCTTTGCGGTATACAGAACGGCATGATCGTCTGATCCATGGAATTCATTCTGCCGGAGCCTCCAATGCCGTTACGTCCGCTCGTTCTGCTCAGTCTTTTCAGCCTGCTGGTGGCCTGTGGCAGCGACGCACCCAAGCCGCAACCGCCGACGCCGGGCCCCGCGCCGCAACAGGCGCAGAAAAAAGCCAAAGAGGCCGCCGAACTCGGCCCGCTGCCAGCCCATCAGCGCGAATTGAGCGGCACCCTACAAGGCGTGCCAACCGGCGCCGAAGTCGAATTGGCGCTGCTGGTGATTGATGAAAAGGATCGCCCGCAACAATTGCTCGCCAGTTCCAGCCTGATCGGCAACAACCAGATCCTGCCGTTTCACCTACGCTTCAACCCCGAGGCGTTTCCGGCCGGCGCACGGGTCGAGCTGCGCGGTCGGGCGAGCCAGTCCGGGCAACTGATCCTGCACCTGCCGTCGCAGACCATCACTCAACCGACTACTCAGGCTTTGGGCCAGCTGCAATTCGTCAAAGCGCCATGACAGCACCGCTCGACCTGCAACAGGCCTTGGGGGAATTGCTCGGCGACGCCAGACTGAAAGCCTGCGCGTTGCCGGGCACCGATTTGCAGCTGTGGTTGATCGATGGCGACAACATGGCCCGCGAATTCAGCCAGGAAGAAACCCAGCGGATCCTGCATGAACCGCCCTATTGGAGTTTTTGCTGGGCCAGCGGCTTGGCCGTGGCGCGTTATCTGGCACAGTTTCCAGAGTGGGTGCGCGGCAAGCGCGTGCTGGATTTCGGCGCTGGTTCCGGGATCGCCGGCATCGCAGCGGTCAAGGCCGGAGCGCTGGAAGTGGTGGCCTGCGATCTCGATCCGTTGGCGATCGCCGCGTGCAAGGCGAACGCCGAGCTCAACGATGTGCAGATGAGCTACTCGACGGATTTCTTTGCCGAGGCCGATCGCTTCGATCTGATTCTGGTCGCCGACGTGTTGTATGACCGGGCGAACTTGCCGCTGCTCGACGCGTTTCTCAGTCGCGGCCGTGAGGCGCTGGTGGCGGATTCGCGGGTGCGGGATTTTCGTCATCCGTTATATGAGCGAATTGAAATGCTCGAAGCGATGACCTTGCCGGATCTGGCCGAGCCTGAGGAATTCAGGCATGTCAGCCTTTACCATGCGCGGCGTGATTGACGCCGCCAAAAGATCGCAGCCTTCGGCAGCTCCTACAGTGCAACGCATTCCAAAGTAGGAGCTGCCGAAGGCTGCGATCTTTTGCGTCACCCCTTATAGTGCGGTCATTGACGCTTAGAGAGATCCCCCATGAGTCAGCAAACGCCGTACATCTTCGACGCCACGACTGCCGATTTCGACCAGTCGGTGATCGAAGCCTCCTTCAACAAACCGGTGCTGGTGGATTTCTGGGCCGAATGGTGTGCGCCGTGCAAGGCGTTGATGCCGATGCTGCAAGGCATTGCCGAGAGCTATCAGGGCGAGTTACTGCTGGCCAAGGTCAACTGCGACATCGAGCAGGACATCGTCGCCCGCTTCGGCATTCGCAGCCTGCCGACCGTGGTGCTGTTCAAGGACGGTCAGCCGGTCGACGGCTTTGCCGGGGCACAACCGGAATCCGCCGTGCGCGCCCTGCTGGAACCGCATGTGCAGATGCCGCCACCGGCCGCTGCCGACCCGTTCGAACAGGCTCAGGCGATGTTCGACGAAGGTCACTTCGCCGAGGCGGAAGCAGTGCTGGTGACCCTGCTCAATGAAGACAATACCAACGCCTGGGCGCTGATCCTTTACGCACGCTGCCTGACCGAGCGCGGTGAGCTGGGCGAAGCGCAAACTGTGCTCGACGCGGTCAAGAGCGATGAGCACAAAGCCGCACTCGCCGGCGCCAAGGCGCAGATCCAGTTCCTCGGCCTCGCCCGCGATCTACCGGACGCCGCCGACCTGAAAAGCCGCCTGGCGCAAAATCCGCAGGATGATGAAGCGGTTTACCAACTGGCGATCCAGCAACTGGCGCGCCAGCAATACGAAGCGGCGCTGGACGCCTTGCTCAAACTGTTCATCCGCAACCGCAGCTACGGCGACGGCTTGCCGCACAAGACCTTGCTGCAGGTGTTCGAACTGCTGGGCAATGATCATCCGTTGGTGACGGCTTATCGTCGCAAGGTATTCGCTGCGCTTTATTGAGAGCAAAAGATCGCAGCGTGCCGCAGCTCCTACATCGGATCGTGTTCATCGCGGTTTTTGCGGATGAACACTGATTCTGCAGGAGCTGCCGAAGGCTCGGGCCGCGATCAGACGATCTTTAGCGGCTCACCCGATCCAACTGTAGAGCGGCGTATCCCCTCCGCTCGCCACCTTCACATCGGAACTGTGGCGCAGACGCACCAGCAAACGCTTGCCCGCTGCCGCACTGCCGGTGAGCGCTTCCAGTTGATCGAGCAGATCCGGTCCACTGAGCTGCCCGGCCTTGCGCAGCAAGTCTTTGGCCACCTGCCACAGCGCATCGTCCTGATTCACCGGCTTCGCCGCCGGGGCCGACGCCACTGCCTCAGACTGCGCAATCGGCGCCTGCCCGCTTAGCGCGGAACCCAGCCTCGCCCAATCGCTGTCATCCAGCTCCACCGTCAAATCCACCGGCACCTCGCCGACCGTTCCGCGTATCCGCAACATCGAGTTCGCTCCTGCACTTTTCTGACCTGCATGCTCCCACGGGACTTGTGCAACGCCAAGCGACGTTGTCCAGTGTGGCGGTTATCGAGCATTCATCTACAGTGTCCTTTTTCTCACAGCACCCTGTAATGAAACGAAGTTACTACGCCCTATTGATGACCCCACTCTTGCTCATCGTGGCATGGCGCATCTGGTTGCCTGCCGATCTTTCGGCTTGTCCCGCTGACGGGGAAACTGCAGGTCCACTGACCCTTGTTATTCGTGATTACTTTGAGCGCAATAGCCGGACCGACTGGCGAGACATGGATGATCGTTTCGACATACTTTCATCCCCCGAAGGCCAGAGCATAGCGAGTCAACCGAATTCACACACTTGCGAAGCATTGCGGGTACTGCAGAGTCCGGCGTTCAGTCAGAGTGAAAAAATCTTCACCATGGCACTTATGTTCAGACTGCCAATCGACCAGTACATGGCCCTGATGGATCGCAGTCATCAACTCTACACGCAGGGCAAAATGGATAAGGAGGTGCTGAGTGTGGTGGTACTTCCGCGCGGAACAGCCATCAACTACTGGTGGCTTCCGGCTTGGCGACAGCGTTTCAGTCGCGATGCCCCGAGCGTGCTCGACGCAAATCTGATCAACGATGTTCTTTCGGGACACTATTGGTTCGACTATCCCGGCGCAGGCTTCTGATTCTGCAAGCATGACATCCAATCCCAGCACCGCCCGCGAACTCATCCCGGGCGGTGCTTAGCCATGTCTTGCGCAATCTCAAGCGCACGGGCACACTCTGCGCACTTTCGTTATAAGATTACATAACAAACTTTTCATTTTTCTCGGAGTCCGTCATGCGTCGTCTGTTGCTCGCTTTGCCGTTTGCCCTGTTGCCGCTGGCCGCTGCCCATGCGGTTGATGAGCACGATCATGATCATGAGCACGGCAGCCTCGGCGCTCACGAACATGGCGTGGGTCGGCTGAACGCCGCGCTCGATGGTCAGACCCTGGAGCTGGAGCTGGAAAGCCCGGCGATGAATCTGGTCGGTTTTGAACACGCCGCCACGTCCGATGCCGACAAGGCCAAAGTCGCTGCCGCTCGTGCGCAGCTGGAAAAACCATTGGCTCTGTTCAGCCTGCCCGCTGCGGCCGGTTGCAAGGTGGTCAGCCAGGAACTGGAAAGCCCGCTGTTCGGCGACAAACCGGACGCCGACGATCACGACGAAGATGAAGCGGACAAGGACGGTCACGAGCATCACCACGACCACAGCGAAATCCATGCGCATTACCAATTCAGCTGCGCCACACCGGGGGCACTGAACACGCTGAACCTGACGAACATCTTCAAGACCTTCCCGGCGACGCAGAAGATTCAGGTACAACTGATCAGCGCGACCGGCCAGCAAGGTACCGAAGTGACGGCAAAATCGGCTGCGCTGAAATTCTGAAGCGAATGAAGATCCCCTGTAGGAGCTGACGAGTGCAACCAGGCTGCGATCTTTTGATCCTGGTTTTTTTACAACCAAAAGATCGCAGCCTGGTTGCACTCGTCAGCTCCTACAGGGGTCCGTGTCCAACCATGAAATCGGTGCCATGACCCAAGCACTCATCGAACTTTCCGACCTTGGCTTCAACTGGCCCGGTCACCCGACGCTGCTGGACATCCCGGCGTTTCGTCTGGAAGCCGGCGAAACCCTGTTTCTCAAAGGCCCCAGCGGCAGCGGCAAGACCACTCTGCTCGGCCTGCTCGGCGGAGTGCAGAAGCCCGGTCGCGGCAGCATTCGCCTGCTCGGCCAGGAGCTGACCGAACTGTCTGCCGGCAAGCGCGATACGTTTCGTGTCGATCACACCGGCTACATTTTCCAGCAATTCAACCTGCTGCCGTTTCTCTCGGTGCGCGAGAACGTTGAGTTGCCGTGTCACTTCTCGAAACTGCGTGCGCAACGGGCGAAACAGCGCCACGGCAGCGTCGATCAGGCCGTCGCCACCCTGCTCGCGCACTTGGGCCTGAAGGACGAAAGCCTGCTCAGTCGCCGCGCCGACTCCTTGTCCATCGGCCAGCAACAACGGGTCGCTGCCGCCCGCGCGTTGATCGGTCAACCGGAACTGGTGATCGCCGACGAACCGACCTCGGCGCTGGATTACGACGCCCGCGAGAATTTCATTCGCCTGCTGTTTGCCGAGTGCCGCGAGGCCGGATCGAGTCTGTTGTTCGTCAGCCACGACCAGAGCCTGGCGCCGCTGTTCGACCGTCATCTGTCCCTGGCCGATCTCAATCGCGCCGCTACGTCCGCCGAGGTCTGAGATGTATCTGTTTCGTCTGGCCATGGCCAGCCTGGCCAACCGCCGTTTCACCGCATTGCTCACCGCCTTCGCCATTGCCCTGTCGGTGTGCCTGCTGCTCGCCGTCGAGCGCGTGCGCACCGAAGCCAAGGCCAGTTTCGCCAGCACCATCAGCGGCACTGACCTGATCGTCGGTGCTCGTTCGGGGTCGGTAAACCTGCTGCTGTATTCGGTGTTCCGCATCGGCAACGCTACCAACAATATTCGCTGGGACAGCTTCGAACACTTCGCCAACAATCCGAAAGTGAAGTGGGCAATCCCCATGTCCCTCGGCGATTCCCATCGCGGCTATCGCGTGATGGGCACCACCGAAGCCTATTTCGAGCACTATCAATACGGGCGCCAGCAACACCTGGCGCTGGCCGACGGTCGCGCGTTTGCCACCGATCCTTTCGAAGTGGTGCTCGGCGCCGAAGTCGCCGAAGCGCTGCACTACAAGCTCGGCGACAAACTGGTGCTGGCCCACGGTGTGGCGGCGATCAGCCTGGTCAAGCACGACGACAAACCCTTCACCGTGGTCGGCATCCTCCAGCGCACCGGCACCCCGGTGGACCGCACGTTGCACATCAGCCTCGGCGGCATGGAGGCGATTCACATCGACTGGCACAACGGTGTGCCGGCGCGCGGCAACGGGCGGATCAGCGCTGATCAGGCGCGCAACATGGACCTGACCCCGCAAGCGATCACCGCGTTCATGCTCGGCCTCAACAGCAAGATTTCCACCTTCGCCTTGCAGCGCGAGATCAACGAATACCGTGGCGAACCGATGCTGGCGATCCTGCCGGGCGTGGCCTTGCAGGAATTGTGGAGCCTGATGGGTACGGCCGAGAAAGCCTTGTTCGTGGTCTCGCTGTTTGTGGTGCTGACGGGGCTGATCGGCATGCTCACGGCGATTCTCACCAGCCTCAACGAACGTCGCCGCGAGATGGCGATTCTGCGTTCGGTGGGGGCGCGGCCGTGGCACATCGCAAGCCTGCTGGTGCTGGAAGCCTTTGCGTTGGCGCTGGCCGGAGTCATCGCCGGACTGGCATTGCTATACATCGGCATCGCCGCTGCGCAGGGTTACGTGCAGGCCAATTACGGTTTGTACCTGCCGCTGGCATGGCCGAGCGAGTATGAATGGACGCTGCTCGGTGGCATTCTGGCGGCCGCGCTGCTGATGGGCAGCGTGCCGGCCTGGCGCGCGTATCGCCAATCATTGGCCGATGGCCTGTCGATCCGTTTATGAGGATGTTCACCATGCCCCGCGCCCTGCTTGCGCTGCTGATGCTGGTCGCCCTGCCCGTGTGGGCGGCGGCGCCGAAAGACCTGACCTGGTCGGAAATGATCCCGCCGGACGCCGCGCCGGAAGTGCCGAACATGACCCCGCTGCACGACCTGTCGAAGATGGGCGACGCACTTTCCGCCGAGTCCGCACCAGCGGCCAAGCAGGACATGCCCAATGCACCGGTCGTGAAGAGCCTCGACGGGCAGAACATTCGCTTGCCGGGCTATATCGTGCCGCTGGAAGTCAGCGAAGAGGGGCGCACCACCGACTTTTTGCTGGTGCCGTACTTCGGCGCCTGCATCCACGTACCGCCACCGCCGTCGAACCAGATCGTCCATGTGAAAAGCGAACTGGGCGTGAAGCTCGATGAGCTGTATCAGCCGTATTGGGTTGAGGGACCGTTGCAGGTGAAAGCCTCGAGCAGTGAACTGGCCGATGCCGGGTATCAGATGGAGGCGGAGAAGATTTATGCGTATGAGCTGCCGGAGTAATTCCCGGTAGTTTTGTATTGGCTGGTCTATCGTCTTCGCGAGCAGGCTCGCTCCCACAGGTGATCACATTCCAAGGTGGGAGCGAGCCTGCTCGCGAATAGGCCCTCAAGGGTTCCACAAAACCCCGCCCCTTCACTGTTTCATTGAGCTGAGTCAAAACACCGTATCAGACGGCTTCGTACCCTAGGACATCGAATTTTTATGTCCTTTCGGAGCCCCCATGAACAAGTCCTTGCTCAGCGCCCCGCTGTTTGCCCTCGCGCTCGCAGCCCCGCTCGCCCACGCCCACGAAGCCGGTGACATTCTCGTGCGCGCTGGCGCGATCACCGTCAACCCGAAGGCCGACAGTTCCAGCGTCAAGGTCGATCAGGGTCCGCTGAGCGGCACTGATCTGGGCGGCAAGGCGACCATGAGCAGCGACACCCAACTGGGTCTGAACTTCGCCTACATGCTCACCAACAACATCGGTATCGAGCTGCTGGCAGCCACGCCGTTCGAGCATGAGGTCAAGCTCAAGGGCACCGCCCTGCCCGCCGCCAACGGCAAGCTCGGCACGCTGAAACACCTGCCGCCGACCCTCAGCGTCGTCTACTACCCGCTGGATTCGAAATCGGCCTTCCAGCCGTATGTGGGTGGTGGCATCAACTACACCTGGATCTACGACGAACACGTCGGCAGCGAAGCCAGCGCCAACGGCTTCAGCAACTTCAAGGCGAAAAACTCCTGGGGCCTGGCCTGGCAGGTCGGCGCCGACTACATGATCACCGACAACATCATGCTCAACGCCCAGGTGCGCTACATCGATATCGACACCCGCGCGACCGTCGAGAACAACGCCGTCGCCCCCGGCACCCGCGCGCGGGTAAATGTAGACGTCGATCCATTCATCTACATGGTCGGTCTGGGCTATAAGTTCTAAGTCGATTTTTTACTGAACGTTCACGTGGTGGTGAATGAGGCTTGGTGGCGGGCAGGCACAGACCTGACGACGACCGTACGCGGTCGATCGGGGGACAACGTTCCCTCGCCACAGGAGTAGCGATATTCCGGCCGTGAAAAAGGCGCCTGATGAAGGGCGCCTTTTTCATTTGGGCTGGAGGTCGCTGGTGAGGCGGAGTCTTACCCCCTCACCCCAGCCCTCTCCCCCAAGGGGGCGAGGGGGAAAGGGAGCCGATTTGTGTGCGTTTCAAATCCGCGTTCGACTTGGCCTCGCGCATCGCTTTGCTCTGCTCGATGTGAGGTAGGCTCGGTATTTCAGGTCGGTGTATTTCGCCCAAACACCTCGGTCAGTCCCCTCTCCCTATGGGAGAGGGCTAGGGTGAGGGCTACATCAGGCACGCCCTAACAAGCGTGCCAAGCCCACACTCATCGGCGTCTGCGGGGGCATTTCAAAGCGCTGCAGCAAGCGTCGGTTATCCGCCCGCGAATGACGAATATCACCCGAACGCGCAGGCCCGTAGCTCACGGGCGGCAACTCACCGACTACCGATTTCAACGCTTCGAGCATCTGCTTCAGGCTCATCGCCTGATTCCAGCCAACATTGACCGCGCCTTCCTGTACTTCAGGCTTTTCCAGCGCCTGCACCAGCAAATCCACCAGATCCCCGACAAAGAGGAAATCCCGAGTCTGCTCGCCATCGCCAAACACGGTGATCGGTAAACCTTTCGACGCGCGCTCGCTGAAGATGCTGATCACCCCGGAATACGGCGAGGAAGGATCCTGGCGTGGGCCGAAGATGTTGAAGAAGCGAAAGATTGCCGGCTCCAGGCCATGCTGGCGGCGGTAGAAATCGAAGTAATGTTCACCGGCCAGTTTGTCCGAGGCATACGGTGTCAGCGGCGCCTTCGGCGTGTCTTCATCAATCGACTCGCCCTCGCCATTGTTGCCGTACACCGCCGCGCTGGAGGCGTACACCACACGCTTGACCCCGCCCAGGCGCATGGCTTCGCAGACATTCAGGGTGCCGATGAAATTGCTCTGGTGGGTTTTCACCGGGTCGTCCACCGAGGCCTGCACCGAGGCCACGGCCGCCAGATGCGCGACAGCGTTGCAACCTTGCATGGCGCGGGCGACCAAAGCGGCATCGGCGACATCGCCGACCACCAGTTCAACCTTGGGATTGTCCAGCGGCAAATTGCTGCGCTTGCCGGTCGACAGGTCGTCGAGCACGCGCACTGCGTAGCCCTTGGCGAGCAGCGCGTCGGTCAGGTGCGAGCCGATGAATCCGGCTCCGCCAGTGATCAGAACCGTTGCTTCAGCCATGTCGGTAAAACCTGTCCAGTAAGCCTGGGAGTGCGGCACGCCAGGCGCGCGGCTTGATCCCGAAAGTGTGGAGAATTTTCTTGCAGGCCAGCACCGCGTGTTGCGGTTCTTCGGCGGCGTCCGGGCGCGCGGCGTGCGCCTGCGCGGTCGGTGCTTCGATCGCCAGCGGATGCAGGCTGCGTGCTTCGGTGAGAATCGCCTGGCCCAGCGCCAGCGGTGTGGTCGCTTCGTGGCCGGCGTAATGGTAAGTGCCCCACAGCGGCGCGGCGCAGTCGAGTTGCTTGAGCACGGAAATGATCACTCGCGCGGCGTCATCGACCGGAGTCGGATTGCCGCGACGATCATCGGCCAGCAGCAATTCTTCGGGTTTTTCCGCGCGGGCGAGGAAGCGTCCGAGGGTGCCGTCCGGGCTGTCGTCGAGCAGCCAGCCAAACCGCAGCAATACATGTTGCGGGCAGGTCGCGCGCACGCTTTGCTCGATGCGCCACAAGGCCTGACCGCGCAGGCCCAGCGGCACCGGTTCGTCTTTTTCGCTGTAGGCCGTGGCCCGCGAGCCGTCGAACACGCGATAGCTCGACGGTTGCACAAGGACAATGTTGTGGTGCTGGCACAGTTCGGCCAGACGCTCGATGGCGCGTTCCTGGCCGCTCATGCGGCTTTCGCTGACGCTCTCGGCCTGGAACCAGTCGAAATAGTAGGCGAGGTTGATCAACGCATCGGGACGGGTGTCGTCGAGCAGTTGGGTGAGGCTCGCGGCATCCCAGCCGTTTTCGGGCGGGCGGGGGGCGAGGAAACCGATGTCTTCTTCCGCACCGAGGCGAATCAGCGCCTGCCCAAGGGCATTTCCGCCGCCCAGTAACATAAGGCGCATTCGCATAGAGTCAGCAGGCCCAGTCTGATTGGAACGATGGCTTTGGCGACGGTCCTCGTGGAACCGTCGTCGATAATTGCCGGAATCGTTGCATTTTGCGGGTTTAGTGCGCAACCGTCATCCGTAAAGTGTAGATCCGCGAATTTGCGGCGTCCCGACCGGCCCCTTCGCGAGCAGGCTCGCTCCCACAGGGGACCGGGTTCCAAGGTGGGAGCGAGCCTGCTCGCGAAGGCGTCCGAACGGTACTTGCATCTTCCCGCCCCCGCCCGCATAACTTCAGTCATGAATCTGCCCCTCCCCGCCAACAGTGCGCTGGCCGGTTTTCACCCCGCCGTCAGCGCCTGGTTCAACAAGACTTTCCCGGCGGTCACCGCCGCTCAGGCCCGTGCGTGGCCGTTGATCCGCCAGCGCCGGTCGACGCTGATTGCCGCGCCCACCGGCTCCGGCAAAACCCTGACCGCGTTTCTCGCCGTGCTCGATGAGCTTGTCCATCGCGGTCTGGAACAGCCCGACGGTCTGCCCGCCGAAACCCTGGTGATCTATGTCTCGCCGCTGAAGGCACTGTCCAACGACATTCAGATCAATCTGCAGAACCCGCTCGCCGGCATCACTGCGCAATTGCGCGAAATGGGCCTGCCGGAGCTGACCATCACTACCGCCGTACGCACTGGCGACACGCCGCAGAAAGACCGCGCCGCCATGCGCAAGACCGCGCCGCACATTCTGGTCACCACCCCGGAATCGCTGTACGTGCTGCTTGGCTCGGAATCCGGGCGCAGGATGCTCGGCACCACGCGCACGGTGATCATTGACGAAATCCACGCCATGGCCGCCGGCAAGCGCGGCAGTCATCTGTCCTTGAGCCTTGAACGACTGCAAGCGTTGTGCGCCGAACCGCTGACCCGCATCGGCCTGTCCGCCACGCAGAAACCGGTAGAAGCCGTGGCGCAATTCCTGGTCGGTCATGATCGCCCCTGCGAAATCGTCGACATTGGCCACGCCCGCCCACGAGACCTGGGTATCGAAGTGCCGCCGGTGCCGCTGTCGGCGGTGATGGCCAACGATGTCTGGGAACTGGTGTACGAGCGCCTCGCCGAACTCGCTCGCGAGCACCGCACCACGCTGATTTTCGTCAACACCCGACGCCTTGCCGAGCGCCTCAGCCGGCATCTGAGCGAGCGCCTCGGCAAGCAGGCCGTGGCCGCGCACCACGGCAGCCTGGCCAAAGAGTTTCGCCTCGATGCGGAACAGCGCCTCAAGCGCGGCGAGTTGCAGGTGCTGATCGCCACGGCGTCGCTGGAGCTGGGCATCGATATCGGTGAAGTCGACCTGGTCTGCCAGATCAGTTCACCGCGTTCGATCGCCGCGTTTCTGCAACGAGTCGGTCGCTCCGGACACCAGGTCGGCGGCACGCCCAAGGGGCGTTTGTTCGCCACCACCCGCGACGACCTGATCGAGTGCGCCGCCCTGCTCGACTGCGTGCGCCGGGGCGAGCTGGATACGCTGCACATTCCGGAAAAACCGCTGGACGTGCTGGCGCAGCAGATCATTGCCGAGGTCAGTTGCCAGGAATGGTCGGAGGACGCGTTGCTGGCGATGTACCGCCGAGCCTGGCCGTATCGCGATCTCGACGAAAAACACTATCAGGCCCTGCTGAGCATGCTCGCAGAGGGTTACAACGGCCGCCAGGGCATCCGCAGCGCCTACCTGCACCGCGATGCCGTCAGTCGCACCTTGCGTGGCCGGCGTGGCGCGCAACTGACCGCCGTGACCAGCGGCGGCACCATCCCGGACAACGCCGACTACAGCGTATTGCTAGAACCCCAGGGCTTGAACATCGGCAGCGTCAACGAAGATTTCGCCGTGGAAAGTATCGCCGGCGACGTGTTCCAGCTCGGCAATACCTCGTACCGCATCCTGCGGGTGGAAAGCGGCAAAGTGCGCGTCGAGGATGCGCAGGGCATGCCGCCGACCATTCCGTTCTGGCTCGGCGAAGCGCCGGGGCGCAGTGATGAACTGTCGGCGGCCGTCGCACGCCTGCAAGCGCAGTTGGACGAATTGCTCAGCGCCAGCCCCGGTAATCTGCAACCGGCGCTCGACTGGCTGACCACCATACTCGGCCTCAACCTCGCCAGCGCCGAGCAATTGGTCGAATATCTGGCGCGCGCACGGCAAACCCTTGGCGCCCTGCCCTCGCAGGACACGCTGTTGATGGAGCGGTTTTTCGACGAGTCCGGCGGCACCCAACTGATCATTCACACGCCGTTCGGCAGCCGCATCAACCGCGCCTGGGGCCTGGCCCTGCGCAAGCGTTTCTGCCGCACCTTCAACTTCGAGTTGCAGGCCGCCGCCAGCGAAGACGCGATCGTGCTGTCGCTGTCCACCAGTCACAGCTTCGAGCTCGACGAAGTCTGGCGTTACCTGCACAGCAACAGCGCCGAACACACGCTCATTCAAGCGGTGCTTGATGCGCCGTTGTTCGGCGTGCGCTGGCGCTGGAATGCCGGAGTGGCGCTGGCGTTGCCGCGTTTTACCGGCGGGCGCAAAGTCGCTCCGCAACTGCAACGGATGAAAAGCGAAGACCTGATCGCCAGTGTGTTTCCCGACCAGATCGCCTGCCTGGAAAACCTCGCCGGCGAGCGTGAAGTCCCCGAGCATCCGTTGGTGGAACAGACCCTCGACGATTGCCTGCACGAAGCGATGGACAGCGAAGGCTGGCTGACCCTGCTGCGGCGCATGGAGCGTGACGAGGTGCGCCTGATCGCCCGTGATCTGCCTGCGCCGTCGCCACTGGCGGCAGAAATTCTCAGCGCCCGACCCTACACGTTTCTCGACGACGCGCCGCTGGAGGAACGCCGCACGCAAGCGGTGATCAATCGACGCTGGAGCGATCCGCAGTCGACCGATGATCTCGGCGCACTCGATGCCGATGCGATCACCGCAGTACGCGAAGAAGCCTGGCCGTCGCCCAATTCCATGGATGAAATGCACGAAGCGCTGATGAGCCTCGCCTGCATCGGCGACGCCGAAGCCCAAGCCAACGCGGGCTGGCAGGACTGGCTGCAAACGCTGATGGCCAGCGGCCGCGCCTGCCTGTTGCAGATCGACGCCGAGCATCAGTTATGGCTGGCCCGTGAACGCTTGAGTTGCCTGCAAGCACTTTATCCACAGGCCACGTTGCTGACTGAGGCGGTGGTGCTGCCCGGCTTCGACGACACGTGGGCATTCGATGAGGCGTTGGTCGAAGTGATCCGCGCCCGCCTCGGCGCCTTTGGGCCGATCCCGTTGCCCGCCATCGCCGAGCCGCTCGCTCTGCCAGCCGCGCAAGTCAATCAGGCCCTCGCGCAACTGGAACGCGAAGGCTATGTGTTGCGCGGCCAGTTCACGCCGAACAGCGCGATTGAAGAATGGTGCGAACGCCATCTGCTGGCGCGCATCCATCGCTACACGGTCAAGCGCCTGCGCCGGGAAATCGAACCGGTGGCATTGCAGGATTTCATGCGTTTCCTGTTCGACTGGCAGCATCTGACGCCGGCCACCCAAGGTCAGGGCAGCGCGGTGTTGCCGGCGATTATCGGCCAGTTCGAAGGCTACCCGGCGGCAGCTTCGGCGTGGGACAGCGACATCCTGCCGGCGCGCCTCAAGGACTACTCGCCGAGCTGGCTGGACGACCTGTGCCGCAACGGCAAACTGGTGTGGACGCGCATCAGCGCGCGGCAGAAGGTCAGCGGCTCGGCATTGCGCAGTACACCGATTGTGCTGCTGCCGCGCAGCCAGGTGGGTTTGTGGAGTGCATTGGCGGAACAGACGCCAGTGAGTGAGTTATCGCCGAAAACACAGAAAGTCTTCGAGGCGCTGAGTCAGCAAGGCGCGCTGTTTTTCGATGAGCTGATACACGAAGCGCGCCTGCTGCGCAGCGAACTGGAAATCGCCTTGCAGGAACTGGTTGCCGCAGGTTTGGTGAACGCCGACAGCTTCGCCGGTCTGCGCGCGCTGATCACTCCCGCAAGCAAGCGCCAGCAGCGCAGCAGTCGACGCGGACGCGGGGCGTTTATCGGCGGCATGGACGATGCCGGGCGCTGGGCATTGCTGCGCCGTGGATCAACCGTGGATTCGGCCGAAACGCTCGAACATGTCGCCATGACCCTGCTGCGCCGCTACGGCGTGGTGTTCTGGCGTTTGCTGGAACGCGAGGCGGACTGGCTGCCGAGCTGGCGGGAATTGCTGCGCACCTTTCATCGTCTGGAAGCGCGGGGCGAGATTCGCGGCGGTCGGTTTGTCAGTGGTCTGGCTGGCGAGCAGTTTGCCTTGCCCGAAGCCATTCCCTTGCTGCGCGAAGTACGCCGACGCCCGCAGGACGGCAGCCTGGTGGCGGTGTGCGGGGTTGATCCATTGAATCTGGCCGGGACCTTGTTGCCCGGGGTGAAAGTGCCGGCGCTGGTGAGCAATCGGCTGGTGTATCGCGATGGGATTCCAGTGGCCGCGGTGATTGCCGGCAAGCAGCAGGTTTGGGTAGAGCTGGATCCGATAGCCATGGGACAACTGCATGCCAAGCTGATCCGGCATTGAGAGTGTTCGCACCGGCGTTTTCGCGAGCAGGCTCGCTCCCACAGTTCAATCCCGTTTCCCCTGTGGGAGCGAGCCTGCTCGCGAATGGCCGGCCCTGCACCCCAAAATCATGCTTCAGGTCCGCGACTCCTGCGGCACTTCACCCGCAACCACCGCCCCTTCCTCCTGCCGCTTCGGCAACAACACCTGCTGTGGATAAGTCTGCGCAAAATGCACATTCGCTGTGTTATCCACAAGCTTCTTCAAGCGCTGGTTGAACGCGCGGCTCACCGCATATTGGCCACCGGACACTGTGCGGAATTGCGCCGTCAACACCACGCCGTTCAAGTCCATTTTGTCCACGCCAAACACATCCAGCGGCCCTTGCAGGTTGTACTTGAGGAACGGGTCTTCGCGGATCGAATCGCCGGCCTCGCGGATCAGCTCGATGGCTCTGTCGACATCGGTGTCGTAAGTGAACTGCACCGAGAAAAACGCGAAGGCGAACTGGCGTGATTGGTTGGTCACAGCCTTGATCTGGCCGAACGGCACCGAATGCACAAAACCCTTGCCGTCGCGCAGGCGCAAGGTGCGAATGGTCAGGCCTTCCACGGTGCCGGCGTGGCCGGAATCGAGCACCACCCAGTCGCCGATCGACAAAGTGTCTTCGATGATGATGAACAGCCCGGTGATGACGTCCTGCACCAATTGCTGCGAACCGAAACCGATGGCCAGGCCGACCACGCCGGCACCGGCCAGTAGCGGCGCGACGTTGATGCCGAGGTTGGCCATGGTGGTAATCGCGCAGATCACCACGAGGATGATTTTGATCGCATTGCGCAGCAGCGGCAGGATGGTTTTCACCCGCGTGCTCGGCTGGCGTGCCGCGCGTTTGCTCAGCGGCGGTTTCAGCGCTTCCTGAATCGCCGTGTCGAGCACCACCCACAGCAGCCACGTCACCAGGAAGATCAGACCGATGCTGCTCAAGGCATTGCTGATCGCCCGGCCGACCGTGCTGCTCTGGGCGAAATCGAGCAACGACACGCCCCAGATCCGCCCGAGAATATCGATGAACACAATCGCCATGACGATGCGCAGCAACGCATGCAACAGGCTGAGAAAACGTTCCTTGTAGGCACTGCTGCGCTGGATCGCCTCGGCCTTGCGCGACTTGAACAGGTGCTGCAATACCGTGCTGATAAACACCGTGGCGATCAGCAGCACGGTGGTGAACAAGGCGCAGCGCAGAGCTTTCTGATTGTCCTCGCCGATGCCGATCAGACTGACTGCCGAGACCAGCACCATCAGCACGATCGGCCAGTACCACAGCCCGGAAAATATCCGCAGCGATTCCTGCAGCGACGGTTGTTTCAAACGCTGACTGAGCGGGCGATTGCGGATCAGATGCGCGACCGGCCGGCGCAGGCGAATCACCAGCAAACCGAAGATGACCGAGGCGATCAGCCCGGTGAACACGGCGATGCTGCTGGTGATATTGCCGCCCAGTTGCCGGGCGATCTGCGGGCTGGTCAGGGCATCGCTAAGGGCGGCGAGAAAGCCGATCAGGAACAGCGGGCGCGGGCAGTATTCACGGATGATTCGCGCGGCGGCGCGCTTGTGGCCGACGTTGAACATCACCACCACGCACAACAACATCGACGTGGAAAAGATGCCGCTGCTGGTGGCGTAGGCCAGACACAGCGCCAGCGCGCGGCCCACCGAAGCTTGCAGAAAATGGCTGACATACAGCGTCAGCGGCAGGCAGATCAGCGCCGGCACGGTGTAAGGCAGCACGTAGCCGAGCAGATCCTGACTGCGCTGGCGGGTGCGCAACCAGCGGCCCTCACGCAGACGCTTGGCCAATAGACTGCCGAGCACGGTGAGCAGGGCGAAACTGCCCAGCCAGACTCCCGACAACGTCAGGAAATCCCCGGCCACGCTCCAGCCCGAGCGGTTTGACGGTTGCTTGACCAGCCGATCGACCTCATCCGCCGCGCGGTCGGCGCGCAGCCGCCAGGCATCGACCAGGTGTTCGTTGAGATCGAGTTTTTCCTGCACATCGTCGATGCTCGTACTGATCGCCCCGAGCAGACCGCCCTGCACCAGCGGTTCCGGTTCGGCGGGTTTTTCCGCCGTATCGGCGGCAGCCGGAACGCCCGGCAGCGCGGCGGCTTGCGATGCGTTGACGCCGAAGCACAGCAGCGCTCCCAGCAGAATGGCGATCCTGAAATTGCGCAAAGCTCCGATCTCCCGTGGCTGACCCTGGTAAGGAACTGATCGGTAATTGCGCGGCAAGTTCAAGAGCCCCCTCACCCCAGCCCTCTCCCCCAGGAGAGGGAGCCGACCGAGTTGCCTGACCAAAATCACCAACTGCACGTCTTGAGTCGAACTCAAGTCCTGAACACCATGCAGATCTGCTCCCTTCACAGTCGTACGCGATTTCAGGAGGCATGAAGATCTGCTCCCTTCCCCCTCGCCCCCTTGGGGGAGAGGGTTGGGGTGAGGGGGTAAGCTCTTGATCTTCGCTTCACCCGCGACCGTCCGTAACACCACCGAAACTTTCCCGCCCCCGCCGCAGTCATCACAGAACATCGGCAACACGAGGACTTTCTACGGGAGGATGGGATGGCGACGATTCACATCGGTATTTCAGGCTGGCGCTACGCCCCGTGGCGCGGGGATTTCTACCCGAAGGGACTGGCGCAGAAGCGCGAATTGCAGTTCGCCTCCCGCGCGGTCAACAGCATCGAAATCAATGGATCGTTCTACGCCCTGCAACGCCCTGAACGTTACGCCCAGTGGTACGCCGAAACCCCTGATGACTTCGTGTTCAGCGTCAAGGCGCCGCGCTTCATCACCCACGTGCGCCGTTTGCGCGAAATCGAAAAGCCGCTGGCGAATTTCTTTGCCTCGGGCGTGCTGGAACTGAAGGAAAAACTCGGGCCGATCCTCTGGCAGTTTCCGCCAAACTTCAAGTTCGACGCCGAGCGTTTCGACCAGTTTCTCGCGCAACTGCCCCACGACACCCAAGCCGCAGCCGCTCTTGCCCGCCAGCACGATTCACACCTGCCCGGCCACGCCAGCGTCAAAGCCTGGCGCAAGAAGCCGTTGCGCCATGCCGTGGAAATCCGTCACGAGAGCTTTATCGACCCGGAGTTCGTGCGCCTGCTCAAGCGCCATAACGTGGCACTGGTGGTCGCCGATACCGCCGGCAAATGGCCGTACCGCGAAGACCTCACCAGCGACTTCGTCTATCTGCGCCTGCACGGCGCCGAAGAGCTCTACGCCAGCGGTTATTCCGAACAAGCGCTCAAGCGCTGGGCCGAGCGCATCGACGCCTGGCATCACGGTAAACAGCCAGAGGACGCCCACCTGATAGCGCCACGCCTGAAACCCCGCGCGCGCAAATCCCGCGAAGTGTTCTGCTACTTCGACAACGACATAAAAGTCCGCGCGCCCTACGACGCACGCAACCTCTTGCAGCGCTTCGACCTCGATAAAGACCTGGCCACGACTCCCGGGCAAGTTGCCGCAGAAGGAGTTCTGTCATGAGTATTCCCGAACCGGTCGGTTTCACCGACGAAGGCTCCGTGGTCGCGCCCTCGGTGCGCACCTTCACCGTACTGACCGTCAACACCCACAAGGGCTTCACCGCGCTGAACCGGCGCTTCATTCTGCCGGAGCTGCGTGAAGCGGTGCGCAGCGTCGCCGCCGACGTGGTGTTTCTGCAGGAAGTGCACGGCACGCACGAGCAGCATCCGAAACGCTACGACAACTGGCCGACGATGCCGCAATACGAATTCCTCGCCGACAGCCTCTGGCCGCAATTCGCTTACGGGCGCAACGCGGTGTATCCGGCGGGCGATCACGGCAATGCGCTGCTGTCGAAATTCCAGATCATCCGCCACGACAACCTCGACGTGTCGATCAGCGGCCATGAAAACCGTGGCCTGTTGCATTGCGTGCTGCGCCTGCCTGGCGACGGCACCGAAGTGCACGCGATCTGCGTGCATCTGGGCCTGCGCGAAAGCCATCGCAACGCACAGCTGGATCTGCTGCTGCAACGCCTCGCCGAACTGCCCGCCGATGCCCCGGTGATCGTCGCCGGTGATTTCAATGACTGGCGCCAGCGCGCCGATGCACAGCTCAAGCCCTGTGGCCTGCGCGAAGTGTTCGCCGAGCAGTACGGCAAGCCCGCGCGCAGTTTTCCCGCGCGTCTGCCAGCGCTACGACTCGACCGTATCTACGTACGCAACCTCAAGGCCAGCCGGCCGAAAGTTTTGACCAACCGGCCCTGGTCGCACCTTTCCGACCACGCACCGTTATCGGTGGAGATTGAACTATGAACAGTGCGCCACTGGAAAAATCTGCCGTCGACCCGGTCCCGTTGAACCCGCCCGTGCGCGAGCCCGGCCACGTTGACGTCGAGTATCAATGGCACAGCAACAACCGCGTAGAGCTGCTGGAGAACGGCGAGGAATATTTCCCCCGCGTGTTCGAAGCGATGCGCGCAGCCAAGAGCGAGATCCTGCTGGAGACCTTCATCGTTTTCGAAGACAAGGTCGGCGCCGAGTTGCAGCAAATCCTCATCGAAGCCGCCCAGCGTGGCGTGCGCACCACGGTCAGCCTCGACGGCTTCGGCTGTGGCGAGCTGAGCACCGGCTATCTGTCGGCCTTGAGCGATGCCGGCGTGCATCTGCAAATCTTCGATCCGGCGCCAAAGCACCTCGGCATCCGCACCAACTGGTTCCGCCGCTTGCACCGCAAGATCGTAGTGGTCGATGGCTTGATCGCGTTCATTGGCGGGATCAACTTTTCCGGCGATCACTTGGCCGACTTCGGCCCCGAAGCCAAGCAGGATTACTCGGTGGAGATCCAGGGCCCGGTGGTCGCCGATATCCATCACTTCGCCCTCCTGCAAAGCGGTCGCCCCGGACGCGCGCGGTTCTGGTGGCAGCGCCGGCGCCAGCGTCTGGAGGAAATGGCCTTCACCGACCACGACGGCCAGGTGCGCCTGGTGTTCCGCGATAACGATCAACACAACACCGATATCGAAGACGTGTATTTGCAGGTGCTGCGCAAGGCCAAGCGCCGAGTGATCATCGCCAACGCCTACTTCTTTCCCGGCTACCGTTTGCTGCGCGAAATCCGCAACGCCGCCCGCCGTGGCGTCGAGGTGCGGCTGATCCTGCAGGGCCAGCCCGACATGCTCGTAGCCAAACTGGCGGCGCGCATGACTTACGATTACCTGCTGCGTGCCGGCGTGCAGATTCACGAATACTGTCAACGCCCGCTGCACGGCAAGGTCGCGCTGGTCGACGATGACTGGAGCACCGTGGGCTCGAGCAATCTCGACCCGCTGAGCCTGTCACTGAACCTGGAAGCCAACGTGCTGATCCGCGACCGCGCGTTCAATCAGCACCTGTACGAACGCCTCGAAGACCTCAGCCAGAACCATTGCAAGGCCATGGACGCCAAACTGTTGCCGCGTGGGCGCATCTGGCACATGACCGTGGGTTTTCTGGTGTTCCACTTCCTGCGGCACTTCCCGGCCATGGCCGGTTGGCTGCCGGCGCATAAACCGCGTCTGAAGCCATTCCGAGGTGCGCGTCCATGAGTCATTCCGAAGTCCATTCCAATAGCCATTCGGCACAAGCGGCGCCGTCGAAATGGAGCCGCTGGAAACGTCCGCTGACCATCCTGTTTTTCCTCGCGCTGATCGTCCTGCTGACGATGTTCGCCACGCGCATCGAATGGGCCGAGGTGCTGGAGACCCTCGCCGATTTCAAGGTGCGCACACTGATCATCGCCGCCAGCCTGACGTTGCTGAGTTTTCTGGTGTACGCCAGTTTCGACCTGATCGGCCGCACCTACATTCGTCAGGACCTGACCTGGAAGCAGATCCTGCCGGTGGGCATCATCAGTTACGCCTTCAACCTCAATCTCAGCGCCTGGGTTGGCGGCATCGCCATGCGTTATCGCCTGTATTCGCGGCTGGGCGTAAGCAAAGGCAACATCGCCAAGATTCTTGGCCTGAGCCTGGCGACCAACTGGTTCGGCTACATGACCATCGCTGGCGTGGTCTTCAGCAGCGGTTTGGTACGCATGCCGCCGGGCTGGAAACTCAGCAGTGATGCGCTGCAACTGGTTGGCGTGTTGTTGCTATTGCTCAGCGCTGGATATCTCGCGGCATGTCAGTTTTCCAAGCGCCGCGAGTGGTCGATTCGCGGCGTGGAAATCAACCTGCCGTCGCTGCGCATGGCGGTGCTGCAATTGCTTTTGGGCGCGTTGAACTGGTCGCTGATGGCGGCGGTGATTTTCACTCTGCTGCCAAGCAAACTGGATTATCCGCTGGTGCTCGGCGTGCTGTTGATCAGCGCGATTGCCGGGGTCATCACGCACATTCCGGCGGGGCTGGGGGTGCTGGAAGCTGTGTTTGTGGCGCTGCTGCAGCACGAGGCATCGCGCGGCAGTCTGGTGGCGGGATTGCTTGCGTATCGGGCGATTTATTTTCTGCTGCCGCTGTTGATTACGGTGGTGATGTATCTGGTGGTGGAGGCCAAGGCCAAGGCGTTGCGGATCGAAAAGAAACCCTCCTGACCATGCCTTGCTGCTGATGGCCCTTTCGCGAGCAGGCTCGCTCCCACATTTGAAATGCGTTCAACCTGTGGGAGCGAGCCTGCTCGCGAAGGGGCCGGTACACGCGACACATCATCTGGACTGGATAATGCTCAACCGCTCCCCCACTACCATCTCGGTAATCCAGTCCACCAGAATCGAGGTGTAGGCCTGCTGCGACACCGGATCACTCAATGCGTGATCCGCGCCATCGATGATCCGGTGGGTCAACGAGTGGGTCTGCTGACACGCGGCGCGGTAACTCATGATCGTCGCGTGGGGCACGAAATCGTCGGTTTCCGATTCCACCAACAGCACGTCACCCGTGAATTGCGAGCAGGCATGCAGGGCGCGATTGCTGTCGGCGCGCACCAGCGTGCCGCGATAATCGCGCAGGTCGGCCTTGTCCAGATCGCGCTTGGGCGTGTGCCATTGCTCGTCGCGGTACAGCGCCGGTACGCGCAGCGCCAGCCAGCGCACCGGGCGCAATGACGTCAGGATCGAGGCCAGATAACCGCCATAACTGGTGCCGACCACGGCGATCGCCGAGGTATCCAGCGCCGGGTGCGCCAGCAAGCGATCATAGGCCGCCAACAAGTCACGCAAATTGTCTTCACGGGTCACGCGGGTCAGCGGAATTCCGGTGCCGCCGGTATGCCCGCGCAGGTCGAAGGTCAGGCACACACAACCCAGGCCAGCGATGCCTTTGGCCCGTTCCAGATCACGTTCCTGACTGCCGCCCCAACCGTGAACAAACAACACCCCCGGGACTTTCGATTTGGGACTGAGAAAGGTCCCGCTCATCTGTTCGTCATCAATGTCGATTTGAATGCTTTCGCTTCTAGCCGTCATAGGATTGGACCGTTACGTATTTGAGAAGAAACGCGCTGTTTTCCGCCGGGCCGCGATAGACCTCGATGGCGTCCGCCGGCAGCGCCTGATCGGTATAGGTTTCCACCGACGACACGCGGATGGCGTGCATCTGTGGATCGTTGACGAAGCTTTGCAGCGCGGCCACTTCAGCACTGCTGGCGCCGCCCATGCGCCAGGATTGTTCGAGCACGCCGCTGCGTGGGTCGCCGCTGGCGTCGAGGCCTTGGGCGATATCGTAATTGCGCCGCGAGGCGAAGAAGCGCGGGTAGGCTTCGTTGGCGGCGCTGTCGAAGACCTGCGCCTGTTCGATGGCCAGACGCACATCATCGGGCAGATCCAGCGCCAGTAATTGGTCATAGCCACCCTGCACCACGAGCAGGTTGGAGCCGCCATAGACCTCTTCGCCCTGGCCGTCCTCAGTCAAGTATTGCTCACCGCAGTAGCTCAACACCTTGCCGCCGATGAACGACTGGCCGACGCTATGGGTAACGACGTTGCTCAAGTCCTGCTCCAGCACTACGCCGTCTCTGAACAAACTCTCCGCTTCGGGGCGAGCGAGGATTTCATCGAACGCATCGAGGCTTTTGATCACTTCCTGGCCGCGCCCGGCGCAAGCGTGAATCGGCTTCAAGCGGATCGGCCCGGTATACAGCAAATGCTCGGCGGCGGGCCGCGCATCTTCCAGGGCGAATACGCTGAGACCGTCGAGTACGACGTTGCGCACCCGCTCCGAAAACAGCGGCGACCAGCCCTGCGGCGCGTGCGCCAGATGGCTGCGCAAACCGTGGCTGATGGCTTTGGTGCAGATGAAATCGTATTCGACGTAACCGCCCCACAAGTCATCGGGGCCGTTGATGCCGAGCGCTCGGGCGTGGGCGGCGCCGACGATTGTCTGCGTCGGCAGCAGATACAGGTCGCGGCCCGAATGTTTGGCCGGGTCGTAACTGCCGCCGAACTTGCAACCGAGAATCTGCGCCAACCAGCGCGCCAGAGCCTTGTTGGTCTCGACTTCATGTTGCGGCGCCTCGGCACGCACCGAATGGGCAACGACGATTTTGTTGCTGGGTGTCGGGGTCATGCGTTCCCCTTTTATCAGTCGATGGGTTCTCAAAGGAAATTGCAGAGATCAGGCCAAACAACGATCCCGCCGAACCGCCCGATAATCGGGAGTTTGCCGTGACTGTGCTGGCATGAAGCCTGTTTCAAACTGCACGACGGCGCGCAAAACTCCGGCAAATTGCACGATCTCTCATCCTCGCCGCGATCATTGTGGGAGCGAGCCTGCTCGCGAAAGCGTAGTGTCAGCCGTCTACAATTCTGTAGATCCAGCGCCTTCGCGAGCAGGCTCGCTCCCACATTAGTTCATCGTCGTTCTGGGAGCGGGGTTCACACCAAACCGCCCCCGGTACTCACTCGGCCCCAACCCGGTAATCTTCTTGAAAATCGCGCGAAACGCGCCCGGATCCTGATAGCCCACCGTCCAGGCAATATGGTCGATCGTGCCATTGGTGAACTCGAGCATTTCTCGCGCTTTGCCAACCCGCACGTGCTGGCAATACTCGATCGGTTTCAAGCCTGTCGCGGCGCGGAATCGGCGCAGGAAAGTGCGTTCTTCAAGGCCCGCGCGCTCGGCCATCGCGTTCAGCGAAACATCCGTCGCCCCGGTGCTTTGCAGCCAGTGCTGGACCTTGAGAATCGCCGCGTCGCCATGGCTGAGGATCGGCGCAAAATTGCTCCCGCATTCACTGGCGCTGTCGCTGTGTTCCATCACCAGAAAACGCGCGGTCGCGGTGGCGATGCTCGGGCCGAGCAAGCGATCGACCAAGCGCAGTCCCAGTTCCGACCAGGCCATCAGCCCGGCCGTGGTGATCAGGTCACCGTCGTCGACAATCGGCGTGTCGGCCTTCAGTCTGATCTTCGGGTAACGCTCGGCAAACGCCTGGGCCGAGGTCCAGTGGGTGGTGGCGCTGCGACCGTCGAGCAAGCCGCTTTCTGCGAGCATCAACGAGCCCACACAAACACCACCAAGGGTTGCGCCGCGCGCATGCTGATCGCGCAGCCATTGCGCAAGACTCGAGGTCATCTGCGCCGCATCGAACCCGCCGAGGGACGGTGGAATCAGTACGGCGAGCAAAGCGTCTTCGGCACCCGGATGACTGTCATAGACCCGCGTCGGCAGCTGCTCGCCCTCGACCTGCCAGTGACTGACCCGCAGCAAGGGCAATTGCACAGCCTGATACTCGACGGCGATGCGGTTGGCCACGGCGAACAGATCGGTCAGACCGTGCACCGCCGCCAGTTGCGCGCCGGGATAAATCAGCACGCCCAGTTCAGCGGTGGCGGCTCTTTGTGCAGCCATTGTCAGTTTTCCCCCGTCTATTGTCGGTGCGGCCAATCCTCGAATCCTCGGCCAGCGTCAATACTGAGGCCACACCCAATCACCGTCTCGAGGACAATCCCATGACCAAGCAAGCGCTCATCGTAGTCGATATCCAGAACGACTACTTCCCCCAAGGCAAGTGGCCGCTGGTCGGCGCCGACGCCGCTGCGGACAACGCCGCACGGCTGATCGCAGCCTTTCGCGAAACGGGCGATCCGGTGGTGCACATTCGGCATGAATTCACCTCCGACGATGCGCCGTTTTTCACTCCCGGCTCCGAAGGCGCGAAACTGCATCCGAAAGTGCTCAACCGCGCCGACGAGCCGGTGGTGCTCAAGCATTTCGTCAACTCGTTCCGTGAAACCGAACTGCAAGCGGTGCTAGACGAACACGGCATCACCGACCTGGTGGTGGTCGGCAGCATGAGCCATATGTGCGTCGATGGCATCACCCGCGCGGCGGCGGACATGGGGTATGTCGTCACGGTGATTCACGATGCCTGCGCCAGCCGTGACCTTGAATTCAACGGTCTGACGGTGCCGGCCGCCCATGTGCACGCAGCATTCATGTCGGCGCTGGGTTTTGCCTACGCCAGCGTGGTATCCACTGACGAGTTCCTGAGCAGCAACGCCTAGCAACAACTGCGCAATCCCTTGGCCCGCCACGTTGCGGGCCTTTTTGCGTCTGTCATGAAAATCTCACGCGTGAGTCATTGATGGCACTTTGCATTAGTTGTAGTGTGGCCCACGCGTGAGACGCTCATAACCGGATTCCAGCCATGACAAGCCGCACCCGAACGACCGCCGCAGCCAGCCCCAAGGGCGAGCGTGCCAAGGCGTCGGCGAAAAAACCGTCGAGCTTCTACATGAAGCAGATGCGCGCAGGCCTGGCCGCCGCCGGTTATGTGAAACACGAAACTTGGGTGCTTCCGGAAAACCGAAGCTTGCTCAAGCAAATGGAGCAACAGCTACGCCAACCGATTCTGGCTGGCTCTTTCATGTCGGAGAATTACATGAGCGCAGGCAACAACTGGACCATCGACAGCCTCTTCAATGCCCTCAAGGCGCTGGACGAGGTGGCTTCCCAAGAGATTTCGCTGTCCCTGATCCAGAGCTCCGAACCGAGCATCAAGCTGGAAATGAACGAATTCGGCGGCCTGCCGATTCACATCGCCCTGGCCGGCCAGCAGATCATCGTCGACACCGTGCTGGTGGACATCGATTCGATCAGCAACGTCCAGGCGTTCAACGATGCCGTGCTGCGCAGCCGCGAGATGTTCCCGCTGTCGTCGATCGGAATCGAGTCGATGCCCAACGGGCAGACCGTCTACAACATGTTCGGCGCCCTCAGCGCCGATTCGAGCCTGACCAACGTCGTTACCGAGGTGAAAACCCTGGTCGACAATGTGCAGCGCGCCAGCGAAGCCTTCGAACACTTCTTCAAGTAATCAACAGGGAATATCCAATGACTCAGTCTATCTGGAGCAAGTTGTTCACCGCACTGCGCGGCGGCGCCAATGAAGTCGGCGAAGCCATCGCCGATCAGCAGGCCCTGCGCATCCTCGATCAGGAAATCCGCGACGCCGACACCGCGCTGTCCAATGCCCGCCGCGAGCTGGTAACGATCATGGCCAAGCACAAACTGGCCGCCGACCGCGTCAGCGAGTACGACGCCAAGATCAAGGACCTCGAAGCCAAGGCTGTGGCCGCGTTGAATGCCGGCCGCGAAGACCTGGCGCTGGAAGTGGCCGAAGCGATTTCGACCCTGACCAACGACCTCGCTGCCGAGAAGAAACTCAGCGATGAATTCGGCGCCTACGCCGACAACATGCGCAAAGACATCAGCAAAGCCGAGTCGCGGATCAAGAGCCTGCGCCAGCAAGTGGACATGGCCAAGGCCCGCGACAGCGTGCAGAAAGCCCAGGTCAGCGCCTCGATCGCCAGCGGCGGCGCCAACGGCAAACTCGAGACCGCCGTCGGCACCCTCAATCGCCTGCAAGCCAAGCAACAGCAACGCGCTGCCGAACTGAGCGCAGCGGACGAACTGGCCGACGCCTCCACCGGCAACGACCTGGAACGCAAACTGCGCGACGCCGGCATCACGCCGAACGAAGGCAGCGCCAATGCAATCCTTGAGCGGCTGAAGCAGAAGTCCGCGCAGTAATCACTGAACGGTAACTTGTGGGAGCGAGCCTGCTCGCGAAAGCGTCGTGACAGTCAAATAATCGAGTGACTGACACAACCCATTCGCGAGCAGGCTCGCTCCCACATGGTTTCACGGCGTAATTGCCTCTGCTCGTTCACCGCTTCGCCCGGTACACTACCGCCACTTTTTCACCCCCGAACACCTCCACCCGCTTCAAGGAACGTACCCATGGGATGGTTTAAAGACTTGCTCGGCACCAGCAATTGGCAGACCGCTGCGCCAACGAGCACCGGCGCCAGCGGCCCGCTGGGCATGGCACAAGGCAAAGGCGTGCGCTTCGACACGACCCTGGCGTTGCTGCTGGAAGGTTCGACCTCGGTGCGAGTGCCGTTCGATCAAGCGGTGTGGAGCGCCGGCTGGGTCGACCTCGGCCAGTCCAACAAACTGCACCGCTACTACATGAACGACGAGGATTTCTGGGTGCAGATCCACGTCACCGGCGATGATCAGGTCGAGTCGGTCACCCTGTTCAATTACCTCAGCTACGTGACGGTCAACAGTGACGCCGAACTGCAGCGTCTGGCCGGCCCCAACAGCCTGATCGGTCTGCCGACCTACCACCACGACGGTGTTGAATACACCCGCGAATGGGGCACCGAACTGCAGCAGACCGAACTGGTGCCAATGACCGAACACGTGGTCAACCCGGACGAGTCCTACACCATCAAGCACCACGCCATGCTGTATGCCCGCGACACCGGCCTGACCGATCGCCGCGAACTGCTGCTGTTCTCCGTCGAACAGGACGAAGAAGGCACCGTCAGCCTGAGCACCTCGCTGGGCATCTCGCTGTACACGACTGATTTGAGCGCCATTTAAAAAGGAAGTTTTTCATGCTGGAAGTCTTGGCCGTTTCCCTGAACAAAACCGCGCTGGTCGGTTTTGTCGTCTACCTGATCGGCGCCGTGTTGCTGTTCATGCTGTTTCAATTCGTCTACACGCGCATTACCGCGCACAAGGAATTCGAACTGATCCGTGCCGGCAACACTGCCGCCGCCATTGCCCTGTCCGGGGCGATCATCGGTTTCGCCATTCCGGCGAGCAACGTGATCGCCTACTCGGTCAACGTGCTCGACTTTGTCCTCTGGGCGGTTATCGCCGCCGTCGTGCAATTGCTGGCGTTTGTCGCTACCGGGCTGGTGCTCAAGGGCACTTCCCAGCGCATCGCCAACGGCGAAGTCGCCGCCGGCATTTATGTGGCGGCCGTGGCGATCAGCGTCGGCATGCTCAATGCCGCGTGCATGACCCCGTCCCACTGACCGGCAGGAAGCCTCTCGATGAAACGCAGCAAATACGTGCAGTTGTCCCTCGCCGCGTCGGTGGCGATGGCGATTTCCGGTGAAGCAGCGGCGCTGGATCAGCCGCGCAACTTCCAAAGCGTTGAACAGTGTGTCGACGCCGAATTGGCCGCCGATCTCTGCTCCAGCGCCTACGTCGCCGCCCTGAACGAACACCGGCGCATCGCCCCGGCCTACACCGACAAGGCCAAGTGCGACGCAGACTTTGCCGCTGGCTGGTGTCAGAAAAATTCCGATGGCCGTTTCGTGCCGAAACTCGGCGGCTTCAAAGTGCCGGGCAATGCCGAGACGCCGCAAGATCTCGATGCCATCGCCAATTCGCAAATGCCCGCGGGCGACACCACCACCAGCAGCAGCGCAAGCCACGGCGGCTCGCACTATTCCGGTGGCTCAGGTGGTGGCGGCAATGGCTGGCTGACCGGTTGGCTGATCGGCAACGCAATGAGCAACAACGCCGAACGCACCGTTTACCGTGATCGCGAAACGCGCCAGCCGTACAACACCTCAACGCAGTACCGCCGAGCTGACACAACCTCGCGCAGCCAGTCGGATTACGAGAGCAGCAAGAGCAAGCCGGTGAATGTTGCGTCGTCGACTTCGCGCGGCGGTTTCGGCAGCCAGTCCAGTGCCCGCAGCGGTTGGGGTGGCTGGGGCAGCAGTTCCGGACGCTCGAGCAGCTGACATGAAAAAGATCCACTGCGCCGAGCGCCCCGACTGGAAACACACCGCCGAAAGCCTCGGTTTCCTGTTCCACACCATCGACGACGAACCGTACTGGGACGAAAGCGCCTACTACCAGTTCAGCCTCGCGCAGATCGAAAACGATCTCGAAGACCCGACCACCGAACTGCATGAGATGTGCATGGACCTGGTGGATCGCGTGGTCAACAGCGAGGAGTTGCTCGATCGCCTCAGCATCCCGGCGGCGTACTACGACATGATCCGCACCTCCTGGCGCGAGGGTCATCCGCATCTGTACGGTCGCATGGACTTTTCCTACAGCGGCAGCGGGCCGGCGAAACTGCTGGAGCTCAACTACGACACGCCGACCAGCCTCTATGAAGCGGCGGCGTTTCAGTGGGGCTGGCTGGAACAATGCATCGAGCGTGGCACGCTGCCGCCGCATGCCGACCAGTTCAACAGCATCGACACCAAGCTGCATCAGGCCTTCGCCGAGTTGCAGTTGAAGCGCCCGTTCTACTTTGCCTCGATGAAGGACTCGGTCGAGGACAAAGGCACCACCGATTATCTGCGGCTGATCGCGGAAAAGGTTGGCATCGAATCACGCCATATCGATATCGAAGACATCGGCCTGACGGCTGAGGGTCGTTTCGTCGATCTGCAGGATCGCTGGATCCCGCACCTGTTCAAGCTGCACGCCTGGGAATTCATCTTCCACGAACCGTTCGGCGCCGCGATCGCCGAGTGCGATACGCAGTTTTTCGAACCGGCGTGGAAGGCGATCCTGTCCAACAAAGGTGCGCTGCCGCTGCTGTGGGAATTGCACAAGGGACATCCGAATCTGCTCGCTGCGCACCTTGATCCGAATCCGAAGAGTGCGGTGCCAAAAGGCTGGGTGCGCAAACCGTACTTTTCCCGCGAGGGTGCCAACATCGAGCTGCAAACCGCGGAGGGTCTGATCGTCAAAGAGGACGGGCCCTACACCGATGCGCCGTTCATCTTGCAGGAGTTCGCACCGCTGCCGAAGTTTGGCGACAGCTACACGCTGATTGGCTCGTGGGTGATTGGTGATGAGGCGGCAGGGATTGGTGTGCGCGAGGACAATAGTCTGATCACCAAGGACTCCAGCCGCTTCCTGCCGCACCTGATCCTGGATTAAGACGAAGTTACCTTGTGGGAGCGAGCCTGCTCGCGAAAGCGTCCTGTCAGTTACAGATTCATCGACTGATCTGACGCATTCGCGAGCAGGCTCGCTCCCACAGGAAATTGCGAGTCGCTAGGAGTTTCCTGAACAAAAAAGGCCCGTCGTTTAAGCGACGGGCCTTTTTCATTCAAAGCGGTTACAGCAGCAAATCAGAACGGAATATCGTCATCGAAGCTGTCGAAATCCGGAGCCGGTTGCGGTGCGGCCTGCTGCGGCGCTGGCGGAGCCGAACGCTGCTGCGGAGCCGACTGCTGCGGGCGCGGTGCCTGCTGACGTGGCGCCTGCTGCTGGTAGTTGTTGCCGCCGCCTTGCTGGTCGCCCTGTTGTGGACGGCCGCCGAGCAGTTGCATGGTGCCTTGCATGTCGACCACGATTTCAGTGGTGTAACGCTTGATGCCGTCCTTTTCCCACTCGCGGGTCTGCAGCTTGCCTTCGATGTACACCTGCGAACCCTTGCGCAGGTATTCGCCGGCGATCTCGGCAACCTTGCCGAACATCGACACACGGTGCCACTCGGTCTTCTCGACCTTCTGACCGGTCTGCTTGTCGGTCCATTGTTCGCTGGTGGCCAGACTCAGGTTGGTCACGGCGTTACCGTTAGGCAGGTAGCGAACTTCGGGATCCTGGCCGCAAGTGCCGACCAATATGACTTTGTTAACCCCACGGGCCATAACGTTCTCCTAAGCGTCGCACGCAGCCCCGGCCGGGTTGTTGACCAGGCGTTCGAGGGTGGTGCGATCCACTAATTCTTTGTCCAGTTTGATGTAAACAGCCGCTTCTTCGGCGACTATCACTGCATCTGTTACCCCTACCAGGGCCTTGAGGCGCTCGACCAGACCCGCTTCGCGGATCGCTTCGGGCGACAACGGCAAGCGCAGGCTCGTCACGTAGGGAGGTTCGCGCATGGTAACAGCAAAGGCCAGCCAAAGTGCAGCCAGCGCGGCGCATCCGAGGAACACAACCGACAGACCGCCATGCTGGAACAACCAGCCGCCGAGTATCCCGCCGAGTGCCGAACCGAGGAACTGGCTGGTGGAGTACACGCCCATGGCCGTGCCCTTGCCGCCTGCCGGTGAAACCTTGCTGATCAGCGACGGCAACGATGCCTCGAGCAGATTGAACGCGGTGAAAAACACCACCGTACCAATCACCAGAGCGCGCAGGCTGTCGCCGAACTGCCAGAAGAATAGTTCAGTCAGCATCAATGTCATGACGGCGCCGAGCAAAACTCGTTTCATTTTGCGTTTCTTCTCGCCGTAGATAATGAACGGGATCATGGCGAAGAAAGAAATCAGCAGCGCGGTGAGGTAGACCCACCAGTGCTGTTCCTTGGGCAAACCGGCTTTTTCCACCAGTGCCAGCGGCAAGGCCACGAAGCTCGACATCAACATGGCATGTAACACAAAGATGCCCAGATCCAGGCGCAGCAAGTCCGGGTGTTTGAGCGTCGGCATCAGCGCCTGCCGCGCCACGCCGGATTCCCGGTGCTGCAACGGCCCGGTGGATTGCGGCACCATGAACATGATGATCAAAATGCCGACCAGCGCCATGGCGCCGGTGGCAAGAAACAGCCCGGACAACCCGAACGCACTGGTCAGTAACGGCCCGACCACCATGGCCACGGCGAACGACAGGCCGATGGTCATGCCGATCATCGCCATGGCTTTGGTCCGATGCTGTTCGCGGGTCAGGTCGGAAAGCAGCGCCATGACCGCTGCGGAAATCGCCCCGGCGCCCTGCAGGATTCGTCCGGCGATCACGCCCCAGATCGAATCGGCCTGCGAAGCCAGCACACTGCCGAGGGCGAAGACGATCAGGCCGAGGTAGATCACCGGTCGACGGCCGATACGATCGGAAATGATCCCGAACGGGATCTGGAAAATTGCCTGGGTCAGACCGTAAGCGCCAATCGCCAGCCCGATCAGGGCCGGGGTCGCTCCCGCCAGATCCATGCCATAGGTCGCCAGCACCGGCAACACCATGAACATGCCAAGCATACGGAAGGCGAACACCAGGGCCAGACCGCTCGCCGCGCGGGTCTCGCTGCCACTCATGCGTTCGCTGTGGGGATCGTGCATGGAAAAACCTCGTGTGAACCGGCGGCGATTCTACCAGTCCCATCGGAAGACGGGGTATATCGCGACGCTATGACGCGTATAGATGAAACTCTCTTCATGAACGGCAAAACGCCCTTCGTTTGATAGTGTGCATCCATCCAGTATTTGCCCGTATACTCCTACGTTTTCGACGCCCGCCAAGCGAGGCCACTTTGGACAAGATCCTGATACGTGGGGCCCGTACCCACAACCTGAAGAACATCGACCTGACCCTGCCACGGGACAAACTGATCGTCATCACCGGCCTGTCCGGATCCGGCAAGTCGTCCCTGGCGTTCGACACGCTGTATGCCGAAGGTCAGCGCCGCTATGTCGAATCGCTGTCGGCCTACGCCCGGCAGTTCCTGTCGATGATGGAAAAACCCGACGTCGACACCATCGAAGGCCTGTCGCCGGCGATCTCCATCGAACAGAAGTCGACCTCGCACAACCCTCGTTCGACGGTCGGCACCATCACCGAAATCTACGACTACCTGCGTTTGCTCTATGCCCGCGTGGGTACGCCGCGTTGCCCGGATCACGACATTCCACTGGAGGCGCAGACTGTCAGCCAGATGGTCGACCTGGTGCTGGCACAGCCGGAAGGCAGCAAACTCATGTTGCTGGCACCGGTGATCCGCGAACGCAAAGGCGAACACCTGTCGGTCTTCGAAGAATTGCGTGCGCAGGGTTTCGTCCGCGCCCGGGTCAACGGACGCATTTGCGAACTCGACGAGCTGCCGAAGCTGGATAAACAGAAGAAGCATTCGATCGATGTGATCGTCGACCGCTTCAAGGTTCGCGCCGATCTGCAGCAACGTCTGGCCGAATCTTTCGAAACCGCGCTGAAACTGGCCGACGGCATTGCCCTGGTCGCGCCGATGGACGACGAGCCGGGCGAAGAAATGATCTTCTCCGCACGCTTCGCCTGCCCGATCTGCGGCCATGCGATCAGCGAGCTGGAACCCAAGCTGTTTTCCTTCAACAACCCGGCCGGCGCCTGCCCGACCTGCGACGGCCTGGGTGTGAAGCAGTTCTTCGACATCAAGCGTCTGGTCAATGGCGAGCTGACCCTGGCCGAAGGTGCGATTCGCGGCTGGGACCGGCGCAACGTCTATTACTTCCAGATGCTCGGCTCACTCGCCTCGCACTACAAGTTCAGCCTGGACAAGCCCTTCAACGACCTGAGCGCCGAGCAGCAGAAGTTCATCCTGCACGGCAGCGGCTCGCAAAACGTCGACTTCAAATACCTCAACGACCGTGGCGATATCGTCAAACGCTCGCACCCGTTCGAAGGCATCGTGCCGAATCTTGAGCGTCGCTATCGCGAAACCGAATCGGCGAGCGTGCGCGAAGAGCTGGCCAAGTTCCTCAGCCATCAGGCCTGCCCGGATTGCCGTGGCACGCGTCTGCGTCGCGAAGCCCGGCACGTCTGGGTCGGCGAGAAAACCTTGCCGGCAGTGACCAACCTGCCGATTGGCGATGCCTGCGAATATTTCGGCGCGCTGAAGATGACCGGTCGCCGCGGCGAGATCGCCGACAAGATCCTCAAGGAAATCCGCGAGCGTCTGCAATTTCTGGTCAACGTCGGCCTCGACTATCTGTCGCTGGATCGCAGTGCCGACACATTGTCCGGTGGCGAGGCGCAACGGATTCGTCTGGCCAGCCAGATTGGCGCCGGTCTGGTCGGCGTTCTGTATATCCTTGATGAACCGTCCATTGGTCTGCATCAGCGCGACAACGACCGGTTGCTTGGCACGCTCAAGCATTTGCGCGATATCGGCAACACGGTGATTGTGGTCGAGCACGATGAAGACGCGATTCGTCTGGCTGACTATGTCGTCGATATCGGCCCGGGCGCCGGTGTGCACGGCGGGCAGATCGTTGCCGAAGGCACGCCGGATGAAGTCATGGCGCACCCGGATTCGCTGACTGGCAAATACCTGTCCGGCCGGGTGAAGATCGAAGTGCCGGCCAAACGCACGCCGCGCAACAAGAAGCTCAACCTGTCGCTCAAAGGTGCGCGTGGCAACAACCTGCGCAACGTCGATCTGGACATCCCGATCGGCCTGCTGACTTGCGTGACTGGCGTATCCGGTTCGGGCAAATCGACACTGATCAACAACACGCTGTTCCCGCTCAGCGCCACGGCACTGAATGGCGCGACCACGCTGGAAGCAGCCGCGCATGACAGCATCAAAGGCCTGGAACATCTCGACAAAGTCGTCGACATCGACCAGAGCCCGATCGGCCGTACTCCGCGCTCCAACCCGGCGACCTATACCGGGCTGTTCACGCCGATCCGCGAACTGTTTGCCGGCGTGCCCGAGTCGCGCTCCCGGGGTTACGGCCCAGGGCGTTTCTCGTTCAACGTCAAGGGCGGTCGCTGCGAAGCGTGCCAGGGCGATGGCCTGATCAAGGTGGAAATGCACTTCCTGCCGGACATCTATGTGCCCTGCGATGTGTGCAAGAGCAAGCGCTACAACCGCGAAACCCTTGAAATCAAATACAAGGGCAAGAGCATCCACGAAACCCTTGAAATGACCATCGAGGAAGCACGGGAGTTCTTCGATGCGGTGCCAGCACTGGCGCGCAAGCTGCAAACGCTGATGGATGTCGGCCTGTCCTACATCAAGCTCGGGCAGTCGGCAACGACCCTGTCCGGCGGTGAAGCACAGCGGGTCAAGTTGTCGCGCGAGCTGTCCAAGCGCGATACCGGCAAGACCCTGTACATCCTCGACGAGCCGACCACCGGCCTGCACTTCGCCGATATCCAGCAATTACTCGATGTTCTGCATCGTCTGCGCGATCACGGCAACACTGTGGTGGTCATCGAGCACAATCTCGATGTGATCAAGACCGCTGACTGGCTGGTGGACCTCGGTCCTGAAGGCGGTTCCAAAGGCGGGCAGATCATTGCCACCGGTACGCCGGAGGAAGTTGCCGAGATGAAGCAATCTCACACCGGCCATTACCTCAAGCCGCTGCTGATCCGCGATCGGGCGTAAGTGCCAGGCATGAAAAAGCCCCTGTCACTGATGAAGTGACAGGGGCTTTTTTTATAGCAGTTGCAATCAGGACGCGTGGGATTGCAGGTAGTTCTCAAGACCGATGAGTTTGATCAGGCCCAACTGCTTTTCCAGCCAGTAGGTGTGATCTTCTTCAGTGTCGTTGAGCTGAACCCGCAGAATTTCGCGGCTGACGTAGTCCTGGTGTTGCTCGCAAAGTTCGATGCCTTTGCACAGCGCAGCGCGGACTTTGTATTCGAGGCGCAGATCCGCTTCGAGCATCGTAGGCACCGTGGTGCCGACATCCAGATCATCCGGACGCATGCGCGGCGTGCCTTCGAGCATCAGAATCCGCCGCATCAGCGCATCGGCATGGCCGGCTTCTTCTTCCATCTCGTGGTTGATGCGCTCGTAGAGCTTGGTGAACCCCCAGTCCTCATACATCCGCGAATGAACGAAATACTGGTCACGCGCGGCCAGTTCGCCGGTCAGCAACGTATTGAGGTAATCGATTACATCTGGGTGGCCTTGCATCGCCCTACATCTCCCTTCCTGAAAGTCTGTAGTTTGAACCAACCTGACCGGAAGGTCACTCACCACGCGCAATAAAAGCGAAGATATTCTGAGAAAAGCAGGCCAAATAACGCAAAAACCGCCCAAATGAGGGCGGTTCTGCTTCTCGTTTAGACTACGTTAAGCTGTCAGTTGAGCAGCTTTGCGATTGCTTCTCCATACGCCGGATCGGCTTTGTAGAAATGCTGCAACTGACGATCGACGACGTCGCTGGAAACACCCGCCATTGCGCCGGCAATGTTGCTGACCAGCAATGCTTTCTGCTCGTCGCTCATCAAGCGGAACAAGGCACCGGCATGGCTGTAGTAGTCGGTGTCTTCGCGATGATCATAACGATCAGCGGCACCGCTCAAGGCCAGCGCTGGCTCAGCGTAATGTGGCGCTTGTTTCGGCGACTCAACGTAACTGTTCGGTTCATAGTTCGGCGCCGCGCCGCCATTGCTGCCGAACGCCATGGAGCCGTCACGCTGATAAGTATTCACCGGACTGCGCGGAGCGTTCACCGGCAATTGCTGGTGATTGGTGCCCACACGGTAGCGGTGCGCGTCAGCGTATGCGAATACACGGCCTTGCAGCATGCGGTCTGGCGACAGACCGACACCTGGCACCATGTTGCTCGGGCCAAACGCAGCCTGTTCAACTTCCGCGAAGTAGTTCAGCGGGTTGCGATTCAACTCCAGCTCACCGACTTCGATCAACGGAAACTCCTTCTGCGACCAGGTCTTGGTCACGTCGAATGGGTTCTCGTAATGAGCCGCCGCTTGCGCTTCGGTCATGATCTGAATGCACACGCGCCATTTCGGGAATTCACCGCGCTCGATGGCCTCGAACAGGTCACGCTGCGCATAGTCCGGGTCGGTACCGGCCAAAAGGGCGGCCTCGGCTGGCGCCAGGTTCTTGATGCCCTGCTGGGTCTTGTAGTGCCACTTCACCCAGTGACGCTCTCCTTTGGCGTTGATCAGGCTGTAGGTGTGGCTACCGAAGCCGTGCATGTGACGGTAGCCGTCAGGGATGCCACGATCAGAAAACAGGATGGTGACCTGGTGCAACGCTTCAGGCGAATGCGACCAGAAATCCCACATCATCTGCGCACTTTTCAGGTTGCTTTGCGGCAGACGCTTTTGCGTGTGGATAAAGTCAGGAAACTTTAGCGGATCACGGATGAAGAACACTGGCGTGTTGTTGCCAACGATGTCCCAGTTGCCTTCCTCCGTGTAGAACTTCAAGGCGAAGCCGCGCGGATCGCGCTCAGTGTCGGCCGAACCACGCTCGCCACCTACGGTGGAAAAGCGCAGAAAGGTTGGCGTTTGTTTGCCTACCGATTCGAACAACTTTGCGCTGGTGTATGCGGTGATGTCACGGGTGACGGTGAACGTACCGTAAGCGCCCGAGCCCTTAGCGTGGACACGGCGTTCTGGAATGTTTTCACGGTTGAAGTGCGCGAGCTTTTCGATCAGATGGAAATCGTCGAGAAGCAGCGGACCGCGTGGGCCGGCGGAACGGGAATTCTGGTTGTCAGCGACTGGCGCGCCACTGGCGGTTGTAAGCGTCTTGGTCTGGCTCATGCGGTCTTCTTCCTCTGTCAGTCTTGAACTGCCGGCTAATGGGCTTGGGGCGAAGTATTGATCATCGACGTTACAGCTACAAATTCATTAACTTGCAGGCATCGATAGATAATTACTAATTATGTTTTCCCGGCACATAGTGGCAGTTCAACCATGTCAGAAACTTGTACGGACGACGCATTTCTTACAGGCACAAAAAACCGGGCACTAGGCCCGGTTCTTTGTTTCAGACTGACGTCTTACTCGGCGGATACAGCTTCGCCAGCAGTAGCACGATCAACCAACTCGACGTACGCCATAGGCGCGTTGTCGCCAGCGCGGAAACCGCACTTGAGGATGCGCAGGTAGCCACCCTCACGGGTAGCGTAACGCTTGCCCAGGTCGTTGAAGAGCTTACCAACGATAGCTTTCGAACGAGTACGGTCGAAAGCCAGACGGCGGTTAGCCAGGCTGTCTGTCTTGGCCAGAGTGATCAGCGGCTCGGCAACGCGGCGCAGTTCTTTGGCTTTTGGCAGAGTAGTTTTGATCAGCTCGTGCTCGAACAGCGACACCGCCATGTTTTGGAACATGGCCTTGCGGTGCGAGCTGGTGCGGCTCAGGTGACGACCACTTTTACGATGACGCATGGTTCATTCCTTACCAAACACTACGTTCGGTGATTACGACGATCAGGCAGTCGCCTTGTCGTCCTTCTTAAGACTTGCAGGCGGCCAGTTGTCGAGGCGCATGCCGAGGGACAGACCGCGGGAGGCCAGAACGTCCTTGATTTCAGTCAAGGATTTCTTGCCCAGGTTCGGAGTCTTCAACAGCTCTACTTCGGTACGCTGAATCAGGTCGCCGATGTAGTAGATGTTTTCCGCCTTAAGGCAGTTAGCCGAACGTACAGTCAGTTCCAGATCGTCAACCGGGCGAAGCAGGATCGGATCGATCTCGTCTTCCTGCTCGACAACCAGCGGCTCACTTTCACCTTTGAGGTCGACGAACGCAGCCAGCTGCTGTTGCAGGATGGTTGCAGCGCGACGGATAGCCTCTTCAGGATCCAGGGTACCGTTGGTTTCCAGATCAATAACCAGCTTGTCCAGGTTGGTACGCTGCTCGACACGGGCGTTTTCCACCACGTAAGCGATACGGCGAACCGGGCTGAACGAAGAGTCAAGCTGCAAGCGACCGATGCTGCGGCTTTCGTCTTCATCGCTCTGACGCGAGTCGGCTGGTTCATAACCACGACCACGAGCTACGGTGAGCTTCATGTTCAGGGCGCCGTTAGACGCCAGGTTAGCGATTACGTGATCGGGATTAACGATCTCGACATCATGATCCAGCTGAATATCGGCAGCGGTAACCACCCCCGAACCCTTCTTCGACAAGGTCAGCGTAACTTCGTCACGACCGTGCAGCTTGATGGCCAGACCTTTAAGGTTCAACAGGATTTCAATTACGTCTTCCTGTACACCTTCGATGGCGCTGTACTCGTGGAGCACACCGTCAATCTCGGCCTCGACTACTGCGCAGCCGGGCATTGAGGACAACAGGATGCGGCGCAGCGCGTTGCCCAGGGTGTGGCCAAAACCACGCTCGAGAGGCTCGAGAGTGATCTTGGCGCGGGTTGGACTGACAACCTGCACATCAATGTGGCGGGGTGTCAGGAACTCATTTACCGAAATCTGCATGGATGCACCTATTTTCTAGCCCTTACTTGGAGTAGAGCTCGACAATCAGGCTTTCGTTGATGTCGGCGGACAGATCACTGCGAGCAGGAACGTTCTTGAAAACGCCCGACTTCTTCTCAGTGTCTACTTCTACCCATTCTACGCGGCCACGTTGGGCACACAGATCGAGAGCTTGGACAATGCGAAGTTGGTTTTTTGCTTTCTCGCGAACTGCAACCACGTCACCAGCACGAACCTGATACGACGGAACGTTTACGGTCTGACCGTTGACGCTGATCGACTTGTGCGATACCAGCTGGCGGGATTCGGCACGAGTCGAACCAAAGCCCATACGGTATACAACGTTGTCCAGACGGCATTCGAGAAGTTGCAGCAGGTTTTCACCGGTTGCACCTTTCTTGCCAGCAGCTTCTTTGTAGTAGCCGCTGAACTGACGCTCGAGAACGCCGTAGATACGACGGACCTTCTGCTTTTCACGCAGTTGGGTGCCGTAATCGGACTGGCGACCGCGGCGTTGGCCGTGGATACCAGGTGCTGCTTCAATGTTGCACTTCGATTCGATCGCGCGCACGCCGCTCTTCAGGAAGAGATCGGTGCCTTCGCGACGAGCGAGTTTGCATTTTGGACCAATGTAACGAGCCATTCTTTACAATCTCCTGGATTACACGCGGCGCTTCTTCGGCGGACGGCACCCGTTGTGCGGGATTGGCGTCACGTCGGTGATGCTGGCGATCTTGTAGCCACAGCCGTTCAAAGCGCGGACTGCGGATTCACGACCTGGACCTGGACCCTTGACGTTGACGTCGAGGTTTTTCAGGCCGTATTCCAGCGCAGCTTGACCAGCACGTTCAGCAGCTACTTGAGCAGCGAACGGGGTGGACTTGCGGGAACCGCGGAAACCCGAACCACCGGAGGTAGCCCAGGAAAGAGCGTTACCTTGACGGTCGGTAATGGTCACGATGGTGTTGTTAAAAGATGCATGGATGTGGGCGATGCCATCAACCACTGTCTTTTTAACTTTTTTACGAGGACGAGCAGCAGGTTTTGCCATGATTAAATTCCTGTCGATTCGCTGGGGCGATTACTTGCGGATCGGCTTACGCGGACCTTTACGGGTACGCGCGTTGGTCTTGGTACGCTGACCGCGTACTGGCAGACCACGACGATGACGCAGACCGCGATAGCAACCGAGGTCCATCAAGCGCTTGATTTTCATGTTGATTTCGCGACGCAGGTCACCTTCAGTGGTGAACTTCGCCACTTCGCCACGCAGCTGTTCAATTTGCTCGTCGCTCAGATCTTTGATCTTTGCTGCTGGGTTTACCCCAGTCACTGCACAGATCTTCTGCGCAGTAGTGCGACCAACACCATAGATGTAGGTCAGCGAGATAACAGTATGCTTGTTATCTGGAATGTTAACGCCTGCAATACGGGCCATTCAGTGGGACTCCAATTGACAGCTACCTACGCCCCGGAAGCCAAGAAATAGGGCGCGAGATAATATCGCTGTAATAACAAATAATCAACCCGGTAGCGCACTAGCTACCGGGCTTGAAGCACAATCACACTCAGCCTTGGCGCTGTTTGTGACGCGGTTCCGCGCTGCAAATTACTCGAACAACACCTTCGCGGCGAATAATCTTGCAGTTACGGCACAGCTTTTTCACCGATGCACGAACTTTCATCACCAACTCCTCGAACCTTATGGGTACTCAGCGCAACATGCCGCTGCCGTAACCCTTCAGGTTGGCTTTCTTCATCAGGGATTCGTACTGGTGCGAAACGAGGTGCGATTGTACTTGGGACATGAAGTCCATCACAACCACGACCACGATCAGCAACGAGGTCCCGCCAAGGTAGAACGGAACGTTTGCTGCAACCACAAGAAACTGGGGCAACAGGCACACGGCCGTCATGTAAAGAGCACCGAACAGGGTCAAACGAGTCAGAACGCCATCAATGTAGCGCGCAGACTGCTCACCTGGACGGATGCCCGGAATAAAGGCACCGGACTTCTTCAGGTTTTCCGCTACGTCTTTCGGATTGAACATCAACGCCGTATAGAAGAAGCAGAAGAAAATAATCCCTGCACTAAACAGCAGAATATTCAACGGCTGACCAGGAGCGATCGACTGCGAGATGTCCTGCAACCAGCCCATACCTTCAGACTGACCGAACCAGGCACCCAACGAAGCCGGGAACAGCAAAATGCTGCTCGCGAAAATAGCCGGAATAACACCGGCCATGTTCACCTTCAGCGGCAAGTGGCTGGTCTGCGCAGCAAAGACCTTGCGGCCCTGCTGACGCTTGGCGTAGTGAACAGCGATACGACGCTGACCACGCTCAATGAACACCACGAAACCGATAATCGCTACTGCCAGCAAACCGATGGCAACCAGGGCGAAGATGTTGATATCACCCTGACGCGCAGACTCGAAAGACTGCCCGATTGCTCTCGGAAGACCGGCGACGATACCCGAAAAAATCAACATCGAGATACCGTTGCCAACACCACGCTCAGTAATCTGCTCACCCAGCCACATCATGAACATCGCACCAGCCACAAATGTGGTTACCGCGACGAAATGGAAGCCAAAGTCACCAGTGAACGCAACGCCCTGCCCGGCCAGACCAATGGACATGCCAATAGCCTGGACCAGAGCGAGAGCGACGGTGAGGTAGCGGGTGTACTGGCTGATCTTGCGACGGCCAGCTTCACCTTCCTTCTTCAACTGCTCCAGCTGCGGGCTGACGGCGGTCATCAGTTGCATGATGATCGATGCCGAAATGTACGGCATGATCCCCAGTGCAAAGATGCTCATCCGTTCCAGCGCGCCGCCGGAGAACATGTTGAACAAGCTAAGAATGGTCCCCTCATTCTGTCGAAACAGGTCTGCGAGTCGGTCCGGGTTGATACCTGGAACCGGGATGTGTGCGCCTATTCGGTAGACGATAATCGCCAGGAACAGAAAACGCAGACGAGCCCAGAGTTCAGACATACCGCCTTTGCCGAGCGCAGAGAGAGCACCTTGCTTAGCCATTTATTCCTCGAACTTGCCGCCAGCTGCTTCGATAGCCGCACGCGCACCTTTGGTGGCGCCGATTCCCTTGCCGATAGTGACAGCGCGAGTCACTTCACCGGACAGCATGATTTTCACACGCTGTACGTTGACGTTGATCACGTTGGCATCTTTCAGGGACTGCACAGTAACGATGTCGCCTTCCACTTTGGCCAGCTCGGACAAACGCACTTCTGCGCGATCCATGGCTTTCAGGGAAACGAAACCGAACTTGGGCAGGCGACGATGCAGCGGCTGTTGACCGCCTTCAAAGCCTGGAGCGATGGTGCCACCGGAGCGGGAGGTCTGACCTTTGTGACCACGGCCACCAGTCTTGCCCAAACCACTACCGATACCACGGCCCGGACGATGCTTTTCGCGACGGGAACCCGGCGCTGGACTCAGATCATTGAGTTTCATCGATTAACCCTCGACACGCAGCATGTAGTAAGCCTTGTTGATCATCCCGCGATTCTCGGGAGTATCCTGGACTTCTACAGTGTGACCGATGCGACGCAGACCCAGACCCTTAACGCACAATTTGTGGTTAGGGATGCGGCCGGTCATGCTTTTGATCAGCGTAACTTTAACGGTAGCCATGATTACTTGATCTCCTCAACACGCAGGCCACGCTTGGCAGCGATGGACTCAGGAGACTGCATAGCCTTCAGACCCTTGAAAGTGGCGTGAACCACGTTTACCGGGTTAGTCGAGCCGTAGCACTTGGCCAGAACGTTCTGAACGCCAGCAACTTCGAGGACAGCACGCATAGCGCCGCCAGCGATGATACCGGTACCTTCAGAAGCAGGCTGCATGTACACCTTCGAAGCGCCGTGAGCGGACTTCATTGCGTACTGCAGAGTGGTGCCGTTCAGGTCAACTTGAATCATGTTGCGGCGAGCAGCTTCCATTGCCTTCTGGATCGCAGCAGGCACTTCACGCGACTTGCCACGGCCGAAGCCAACACGCCCTTTACCATCACCAACCACGGTCAACGCGGTGAAAGTGAAGATACGGCCGCCTTTAACGGTTTTGGCTACGCGGTTAACTTGAACCAGCTTCTCGATGTAGCCTTCGTCGCGCTTTTGGTCGTTATTTGACATAACTTAGAACTCCAGCCCAGCTTCACGAGCAGCATCAGCCAGCGCTTTAACGCGGCCGTGATACTTGAAGCCAGAGCGGTCGAAAGCCACTTGCGATACGCCAGCGGCCTTAGCACGCGTAGCGACCAGCTGGCCAACCTTTGTGGCCGCGTCGATGTTGCCAGTGGCACCATCACGCAGTTCTTTATCCAAAGTCGAGGCACTTGCCAGGACTTTGTTGCCGTCGGCCGAGATGACCTGGGCGTAGATGTGCTGCGACGAGCGGAACACGCAGAGACGCACGACTTCGAGTTCGTGCATTTTCAGGCGTGCTTTGCGAGCGCGACGCAGTCGAGTAACTTTTTTGTCGGTCATTTGCTATGCCCTACTTCTTCTTGGCTTCTTTACGACGGACGACTTCGTCCGCGTAGCGCACACCTTTGCCTTTGTACGGCTCTGGTGGACGGAAGTCGCGGATCTCGGCGGCCACTTGACCTACCAGCTGCTTGTCGATGCCCTTGATCAGGATATCGGTCTGGCTAGGAGTCTCAGCGGTGATGCCTTCCGGCAGTTCGTAATCCACTGGGTGCGAGAAGCCAAGAGCCAGGTTCAGAACCTGACCTTTTGCTTGCGCTTTGTAACCAACACCGACCAGCTGGAGCTTGCGCTCGAAGCCTTGGCTTACGCCCTGGACCATGTTGTTTACCAACGCACGCGTGGTACCGGCCATTGCGCGAGTTTGTTGATCGCCATTGCGAGCAGCGAAACGCAGCTCACCAGCTTCTTCAACGATCTCAACGGACGAATGGATGTTCAGTTCAAGAGTACCCTTGGCACCCTTCACCGAAAGCTGTTGGCCTGCGAATTTGACTTCGACACCGGCTGGCAGCTTAACGGGGTTCTTAGCGACGCGAGACATGCTTATCCCCCCTTAGAACACAGTGCAAAGAACTTCGCCGCCGACACCGGCAGCGCGCGCAGCACGATCCGTCATCACACCTTTGTTGGTGGAGACGATAGACACGCCAAGACCGCCACGAACTTTCGGCAGATCTTCAACGGACTTGTACTGACGCAGGCCTGGACGACTAACGCGCTTCACTTCTTCGATAACCGGACGGCCTTCGAAGTACTTCAGCGAGATGGACAGCGACGGCTTGGCGTCGGTGGTGATCTGAAAATCCGCGATGTAACCTTCGTCCTTCAGGACTTTTGCTACAGCAGCCTTCAACGTGGAAGACGGCATGCTTACGACAGACTTTTCAGCCATCTGGGCATTACGGATTCGAGTTAGCATGTCCGCTAACGGGTCCTGCATACTCATGGGCTAGACGCTCCTAATACAAAAAAATTAGCCTTGCGGCTACTACTTGTCGCCGAGAACTTCCGGGCAGAAAAACACGGGCTCAGGCGAGCCGGTCATTCTAGACACACCCCAGAAATGAATCAAGCCCCAAAAGGGGCTTGATTCAGATTCAAGGCCACCGATGGTCAGGTTCTTGCGAACCCGAACATCGAGACTTTGACAACTGTTACCAGCTGGCTTTAACCAGACCTGGTACGTCACCACGCATTGCAGCTTGACGCAGCATGTTACGGCCGAGGCCGAACTTGCGGTACACGCCGTGCGGACGACCAGTCAGGCGGCAACGGTTGCGCATGCGCGAAGCGCTTGCGTCACGTGGTTGCTTCTGCAGAGCTACGGTAGCTTCCCAACGCGCTTCTGGACTTGCGTTCAGATCGACGATGATAGCTTTCAGCGCTGCACGCTTGGTGGCGTACTTGGCAACGGTGAGCTGACGCTTCAGCTCACGGTTCTTCATGCTCTTCTTGGCCATTTTCCTACTCCAATCAGTTGCGGAACGGGAATTTGAAAGCACGCAGCAGAGCGCGGCCTTCATCATCGTTCTTGGCAGTGGTGGTCAGGGTAATGTCCAGACCGCGGAGAGCATCGATCTTGTCGTAGTCGATTTCCGGGAAGATGATCTGCTCTTTCACGCCCATGCTGTAGTTGCCACGACCATCGAAGGACTTGGCATTCAGGCCGCGGAAGTCGCGAACCCGAGGCAGGGAGATCGACAGCAGACGATCCAGGAACTCGTACATACGCTCACGGCGCAGGGTCACTTTGACGCCGATCGGCCATCCTTCGCGGACTTTGAAGCCAGCGATGGATTTACGAGCGTAGGTCACAACGACTTTCTGGCCGGTGATCTTTTCCAGGTCAGCAACAGCGTGCTCGATGACTTTTTTGTCGCCGATCGCTTCGCCCAGACCCATGTTCAGGGTGATTTTGGTAACGCGCGGAACTTCCATCACGTTCGAAAGCTTAAGTTCTTCCTTAAGTTTCGGAGCGATTTCCTTCCGGTAAATCTCTTTTAGTCGTGCCATGGTCTTCTACCTAGCAGTGTTCAAGCATCAACCGCTTTTTGGGTCGACTTGAAGACACGAATTTTCTTACCGTCTTCTACTTTGAAACCAACGCGGTCAGCCTTGTTGGTTTCGCCGTTGAAGATGGCGACGTTGGAAGCGTGCAGTGGCGCTTCTTTCTCGACGATACCGCCCTGTACGCCCGACATCGGGTTAGGCTTGGTATGACGCTTGACCAGGTTCAGACCACCAACAACCAGACGGTTGTCAGCAAGAACCTTCAGCACCTTACCGCGCTTACCTTTGTCTTTGCCGGCGATCACGATGATCTCGTCGTCACGACGAATCTTTTGCATGTCGGATCTCCTTACAGCACTTCTGGGGCGAGCGAGACGATCTTCATGAACTTCTCAGTACGAAGTTCACGGGTCACTGGCCCAAAGATACGGGTGCCGATCGGCTCTTGCTTGTTGTTCAGAAGAACAGCAGCGTTGCCATCAAAGCGGATAATGGAGCCATCAGCACGACGTACGCCGTGACGAGTGCGGACTACAACAGCAGTCATCACTTGGCCTTTTTTCACCTTACCGCGAGGAATTGCTTCCTTCACGGTAACTTTGATGATGTCACCGATACCAGCGTAACGACGATGGGAGCCACCCAGCACCTTGATGCACATAACACGGCGAGCGCCGCTGTTATCGGCCACATCGAGCATGGATTGAGTCTGAATCATATAATTTCTCCGACCCCTAGCCCTTAGACTTCCACAGCGCGTTCGAGAACATCAACCAGCGCCCAAGACTTGGTCTTGGCCATCGGACGAGTTTCACGAATAGTGACTTTGTCGCCGATGTGGCACTGATTGGTTTCGTCGTGCGCGTGCAGCTTAGTCGAACGCTTAACGTATTTACCGTAGATCGGGTGCTTAACGCGACGCTCGATCAGAACGGTGATGGTTTTGTCCATCTTGTCGCTGACAACACGGCCAGTCAGCGTACGGACAGTTTTTTCGGCTTCAGCCATGATCACTTACCTGCCTGCTGGTTGAGCACAGTCTTCACGCGAGCGATGTCACGCTTAACTTGCGAGAGCAGATGAGACTGCCCCAACTGGCCAGTTGCTTTCTGCATGCGCAGATTGAACTGGTCGCGCAGCAAGCCGAGCAGTTGCTCGTTCAGCTGCTGTGCGGATTTTTCACGAAGTTCATTCGCTTTCATCACATCACCGTCCGTTTAACAAAGGAGGTGGCGAGCGGCAGCTTTGCAGCAGCCAGGGCGAAAGCCTCACGCGCCAGCTCTTCAGAAACACCCTCGATTTCATACAGGACTTTGCCTGGCTGAATCTGGGCAACCCAGTACTCCACGTTACCCTTACCTTTACCCATACGAACCTCGAGAGGCTTCTTGGAGATCGGCTTGTCCGGGAATACACGGATCCAGATCTTGCCGCCACGTTTTACGTGACGGGTCAGAGCACGACGCGCTGACTCGATCTGACGAGCGGTGAGACGACCACGAGCAACAGACTTCAGCGCGAACTCGCCGAAGCTGACTTTGCTACCGCGCAGTGCCAGACCACGGTTGTGGCCGGTCATCTGCTTGCGGAACTTCGTACGCTTTGGTTGCAACATTTGGCGTACCCCTTACTTAGCAGCTTTTTTACGAGGCGCTGGTGCTTGTGGTTTCAGTTCTTCTTGGCGACCACCAATAACTTCGCCTTTGAAGATCCAAACCTTTACACCGATCACACCGTAAGTGGTGTGAGCTTCGTAGTTGGCATAGTCGATGTCGGCACGCAGGGTGTGCAGTGGCACACGACCTTCGCGATACCATTCAGTACGTGCGATTTCAGCACCGCCGAGACGACCGCTCACTTGGATTTTGATGCCTTTGGCACCAATGCGCATGGCGTTCTGTACTGCGCGCTTCATAGCGCGACGGAACATTACACGACGCTCCAGCTGCTGAGCTACGCTCTGCGCAACCAGCATACCGTCGAGCTCCGGCTTGCGGATCTCTTCGATATTGATGTGCACAGGCACACCCATTTGCTTGGTCAGGTCCTGACGCAGTTTCTCAACATCTTCACCTTTCTTCCCGATAACGATACCAGGACGAGCGGTGTGGATGGTGATGCGTGCAGTTTGGGCCGGACGATGGATATCGATACGGCTTACGGACGCGCTTTTTAGTTTGTCTTGGAGATACTCACGCACTTTCAGATCTGCGAACAAGTAGTCCGCATAAGTCCGACCGTCTGCGTACCAGACGGAGGTGTGCTCCTTGACGATTCCCAGGCGAATGCCAATGGGATGTACTTTCTGACCCATCTCTTCGACTCCGTTACTTGTCAGCAACCTTGACAGTGATATGGCAAGACCGCTTGACGATGCGATCAGCACGGCCTTTGGCACGTGGCATGATGCGCTTCAGCGAACGCCCTTCGTTGACGAAAACGGTGCTGACCTTCAGGTCATCAACGTCTGCGCCTTCGTTATGCTCGGCGTTGGCTACGGCCGACTCCAGCACTTTCTTCATGATCTCGGCGGCTTTCTTACTGCTGAAAGCCAACAGGTTGAGCGCTTCGCCCACCTTCTTCCCGCGGATCTGGTCGGCGACCAAGCGGGCTTTCTGGGCGGAGATTCGAGCGCCCGACAACTTAGCGGCTACTTCCATTTCCTTACCCCTTAACGCTTGGCTTTCTTGTCAGCCACGTGCCCGCGATAGTTGCGGGTACCGGCGAACTCGCCCAGTTTGTGGCCGACCATGTCTTCGTTAACGAGAACTGGGACGTGCTGACGACCGTTGTGTACTGCGATGGTCAGACCGACCATTTGTGGCAGGATCATCGAACGACGCGACCAGGTTTTAATTGGTTTGCGATCGTTCTTTTCCGCCGCCACTTCGATCTTCTTCAGTAGGTGAAGATCAATAAAAGGACCTTTTTTCAGAGAACGTGGCACTGTCGTATCCCTCTATTTACTTGCGACGACGGACGATCATTTTGTCGGTACGCTTATTACCACGAGTCTTCGCGCCCTTAGTCGGGAAGCCCCATGGCGATACCGGATGACGACCACCAGAGGTACGACCTTCACCACCACCATGTGGGTGGTCAACCGGGTTCATGGCAACACCACGAACGGTTGGGCGAACGCCACGCCAGCGTTTGGCACCAGCTTTACCCAGCGAACGCAGGCTGTGCTCGGAGTTCGAGACTTCACCCAGGGTCGCACGGCATTCAGCCAGGACTTTACGCATTTCACCGGAACGCAGACGCAGGGTCACGTAGACACCTTCACGAGCGATCAGCTGAGCCGAAGCACCAGCGGAACGAGCGATCTGTGCACCTTTACCTGGCTTCAATTCGATGCCGTGTACGGTAGAACCGACTGGAATGTTGCGCAGTTGCAGAGCATTGCCTGGCTTGATTGGAGCCAGAGCGCCTGCGATCAGCTGGTCGCCAGCACTCACGCCTTTAGGGGCGATGATGTAGCGGCGCTCGCCGTCTGCGTAGCAAAGCAGTGCGATGTGAGCAGTACGGTTTGGATCGTATTCGATGCGCTCGACAGTGGCGGAGATGCCATCTTTGTCGTTGCGACGGAAATCGACCATACGGTAATGCTGCTTATGACCACCACCGATGTGACGAGTGGTAATACGGCCATTGTTGTTACGACCACCAGACTTCGATTTTTTCTCGAGCAGCGGTGCGTGAGGAGCGCCTTTATGCAGCTCCTGGTTGACCACCTTGACCACAAAACGGCGGCCAGGGGAAGTCGGTTTGCATTTAACGATTGCCATGATGCACCCCTTCCTTACTCAGCACTGCTGCTGAAATCGAGATCTTGGCCTGGCTGAAGGGAGATAACTGCCTTCTTCCAGTCATTACGCTTGCCCAGACCGCGAGCAGTGCGCTTGCTCTTACCCAGAACATTCAGGGTAGTGACGCGCTCTACTTTCACGCTGAACAGGCTTTCGACGGCCTTCTTGATTTCCAGCTTGGTTGCGTCAGTAGCAACCTTGAAAACGAACTGGCCTTTCTTGTCTGCCAGAACCGTAGCCTTTTCGGAAACGTGCGGGCCAAGCAGAACTTTAAATACGCGTTCCTGGTTCATCCCAGCAGCTCCTCGAATTTCTTCACGGCCGACACGGTGATCAACACCTTGTCGTATGCGATCAGACTAACTGGATCGGAACCTTGCACATCACGTACATCTACGTGCGGCAGGTTGCGAGCAGCCAGGTACAGGTTCTGATCAACAGCGTCCGACACGATCAGAACGTCGGTCAGGCTCATGTTGTTCAGTTTGCCCAGCAGATCTTTGGTTTTCGGAGTTTCAACAGCGAAATCCTGAACCACGACCAGACGATCAGTACGCACCAGCTCAGCAAGGATGGAACGCATTGCTGCGCGATACATCTTCTTGTTCAGCTTCTGGGAGTGATCCTGTGGACGAGCTGCGAAAGTGGTACCGCCGCCACGCCAGATTGGGCTACGGATAGTACCGGCACGAGCACGGCCAGTACCTTTCTGACGCCATGGGCGCTTGCCGCCACCACGAACGTCGGAACGGGTCTTCTGCTGCTTGCTACCTTGACGGCCGCCGGCCATGTAGGCCACGACTGCTTGGTGAACCAGCGTCTCGTTGAATTCGCCGCCAAATGTCAGTTCGGAAACTTCGATCGCTTGAGCGTCATTTACATTTAATTGCATGTCAGCTTCCCCTTAACCGCGAGCCTTGGCTGCTGGACGTACAACCAGGTTGCCGCCAGTAGCGCCAGGAACAGCACCCTTGACCAACAACAGATTGCGTTCAGCGTCCACGCGCACTACTTCCAGGGACTGCACGGTCACGCGCTCAGCGCCCATATGACCGGACATTTTTTTGCCCTTGAATACACGACCAGGAGTCTGGCACTGGCCGATAGAGCCTGGGACGCGGTGGGATACGGAGTTACCGTGGGTGTTATCTTGCCCGCGGAAATTCCAACGCTTGATCGTACCCTGGAAGCCTTTACCCTTGGACTGACCGGTTACATCAACCAGTTGACCAGCGGCGAAGATTTCAGCGTTGATCAGATCGCCAGCCTGGTACTCGCCTTCTTCAAGGCGGAATTCCATGGTGGTGCGACCAGCGGCAACGTTCGCTTTAGCGAAGTGGCCAGCCTGAGCTGCTGTTACACGCGAAGCGCGACGCTCGCCGACAGTGACTTGCACTGCACGATAGCCATCGGTCTCTTCAGTTTTGAACTGGGTGACGCGATTCGGCTCGATCTCAATGACCGTGACCGGAATGGAGACACCTTCTTCGGTGAAAATACGGGTCATACCGCATTTACGACCGACTACACCAATAGTCATGTTGTAAACCTCATGAGTGTACGGGGCTTTCACCCGCTATGGCCGCCCATTTCAGAGCGTTACACGACCAAGACCGAGTCTTAGCCGAGGCTGATCTGCACTTCCACACCGGCCGCAAGATCAAGCTTCATCAGCGCGTCAACGGTTTTATCCGTTGGCTGGACGATGTCCAGAACACGCTTATGAGTGCGGATCTCGTACTGGTCACGCGCGTCTTTGTTGACGTGCGGGGAAACCAGAACGGTGAACCGCTCTTTACGGGTAGGCAGTGGAATTGGACCACGCACTTGAGCACCAGTACGTTTCGCGGTTTCCACGATTTCCTGGGTTGATTGGTCGATCAGGCGATGGTCAAAAGCCTTCAACCTGATACGGATTTGCTGATTTTGCATTGGATTTCAGACTCCGGCTGCTATTCCCACCGGGCGCAATACGCCCGTTAAAAGGAGGCGCAATTCTATAGACGCCCCCGATAGGTGTCAACCCAATAAAAAAGCCCCCGCTGAGCGGGGGCTTTTCAATCCATCAAGCTGACTTTAAAAGTCTTACTCGATGATTTTGGCTACGACGCCAGCGCCGACGGTACGACCGCCTTCACGGATAGCGAAACGCAGACCGTCTTCCATCGCGATGGTTTTGATCAAGGTAACAGTCATCTGAATGTTGTCACCCGGCATTACCATTTCAACGCCTTCTGGCAGCTCGCAGTTACCAGTCACGTCAGTAGTACGGAAGTAGAACTGTGGACGGTAGCCTTTGAAGAACGGAGTGTGACGACCGCCTTCTTCCTTGCTCAGAACATAAACTTCTGCGGTGAACTTGGTGTGCGGCTTGACCGAACCTGGCTTGACCAGAACCTGGCCACGCTCAACGTCATCACGCTTGGTACCACGCAGCAGAACGCCGCAGTTCTCGCCAGCACGACCTTCGTCGAGCAGCTTGCGGAACATTTCAACACCGGTGCAGGTGGTGGTGGTGGTGTCACGCAGACCAACGATTTCCAGAGCGTCCTGAACGCGAACGATACCGCGCTCGATACGACCAGTCACAACAGTACCGCGACCCGAGATCGAGAACACGTCTTCGATTGGCATCAGGAATGGCTTGTCGATCATACGAACTGGTTCTGGGATGTAGGTATCCAGAGTTTCAACCAGTTTACGAACGGCAGTGGTGCCCATTTCGTTGTCGTCTTTGCCTTCCAGCGCCATACGAGCCGAACCGATGATGATCGGAGTGTCGTCGCCCGGGAAGTCGTAGGTCGACAGCAGGTCACGAACTTCCATCTCAACCAGTTCCAGCAGCTCAGCGTCGTCTACCAGGTCAGCCTTGTTCAGGAAAACCACGATGTACGGAACGCCTACCTGACGGGACAGCAGGATGTGCTCACGGGTTTGTGGCATCGGACCATCAGCGGCCGAGCAAACCAGGATCGCGCCGTCCATCTGGGCAGCACCGGTGATCATGTTCTTCACGTAGTCAGCGTGACCTGGGCAGTCAACGTGAGCGTAGTGACGAATAGTCGAGTTGTACTCAACGTGAGCGGTGTTGATGGTGATACCGCGAGCTTTTTCTTCTGGTGCGCTGTCGATCTTGTCGAATTCAACGACGGCCGAACCGAAAACTTCGGAGCAGACGCGAGTCAGAGCAGCAGTCAGAGTGGTTTTACCGTGGTCAACGTGACCAATGGTGCCAACGTTGACGTGCGGTAGGGAACGATCAAATTTTTCTTTAGCCACGACAATTAACTCCTAGCCTAAAGGGGCTGAATCAGCCTTGTTTTTTGGTTACGGATTCGACGATGTGCGACGGAGCCGTATCGTATTTTTTGAATTCCATAGAGTAGCTTGCGCGACCCTGGGACATGGAACGAACGTCGGTCGCATAACCGAACATCTCACCCAGTGGAACCTCGGCACGGATAACCTTGCCGGACACTGTGTCTTCCATACCCTGGATCATGCCGCGACGACGGTTAAGGTCGCCCATCACATCACCCATATAGTCTTCAGGCGTAACAACCTCTACCGCCATGATCGGCTCGAGCAACTCACCACCGCCCTTCTGGGCCAGTTGCTTGGTCGCCATGGAAGCAGCCACCTTAAACGCCATCTCGTTGGAGTCGACGTCGTGGTAAGAACCATCGAACACGGTAGCCTTCAGGCCGATCAGCGGATAGCCGGCAACAACGCCGTTCTTCATCTGCTCTTCGATACCCTTCTGGATAGCCGGGATGTATTCCTTAGGAACCACACCACCTACAACTTCGTTCACGAATTGCAGACCTTCCTGACCTTCGTCAGCAGGAGCAAAACGGATCCAGCAGTGACCGAACTGGCCGCGACCACCGGACTGACGAACGAACTTGCCTTCGATTTCACAGTTCTTCGTGATGCGCTCACGATACGAAACCTGAGGCTTGCCGATGTTGGCTTCGACGTTGAACTCACGGCGCATCCGATCAACCAGGATGTCCAGGTGCAGCTCGCCCATGCCGGAGATGATCGTCTGACCAGTCTCTTCATCAGTTTTAACGCGGAAAGACGGGTCTTCCTGAGCGAGTTTGCCCAGAGCGATACCCATTTTTTCCTGGTCATCCTTGGTCTTGGGCTCTACGGCAACCGAAATAACCGGCTCCGGGAAGTCCATGCGAACCAGGATGATTGGCTTGTCAGCGTTGCAGAGGGTTTCACCAGTGGTGACGTCCTTCATGCCGATCAGGGCCGCGATGTCACCAGCGCGCACTTCCTTGATCTCTTCGCGAGCGTTTGCGTGCATTTGCACCATACGACCCACGCGCTCTTTCTTGCCCTTGACCGAGTTGATCACGCCGTCGCCGGAGTTCAACACGCCCGAGTAAACGCGGACGAAGGTCAGGGTACCCACGAATGGGTCGGTAGCGATCTTGAACGCCAGAGCCGCAAAAGGCTCGTTGTCGTCTGCATGACGCTCCATCTCTTCTTCCTCGTTATCAGGGTTGGAACCCTTGATAGCAGGAATGTCGGTCGGAGCAGGCAGGTAGTCGATAACGGCGTCGAGAACCAGGGGAACGCCCTTGTTCTTGAACGAAGAACCGCAAACGGCCAGAACGATTTCGCCGGCGATAGTACGCTGACGCAAAGCAGCCTTGATCTCTTCGATCGACAGCTCTTCGCCTTCCAGGTACTTGTTCATCAGCTCTTCGTTGGCTTCGGCAGCAGCTTCAACCATGTTGTTGCGCCACTCTTCAGCCAGCTCTTGCAGCTCGGCAGGAATGTCCTTGCGAACAGGGACCATACCTTTGTCGGAGTCATTCCAGTAGACAGCTTGCATGTTGATCAGATCGATCTGACCCTGGAAGTTGTCTTCGGAACCGATGGCCAACTGGATCGGCACCGGAGTGTGACCCAGACGCTGCTTGATCTGACCGATCACGCGCAGGAAGTTGGCGCCGGCACGGTCCATCTTGTTTACGTAAACAAGACGTGGAACGCCGTATTTGTTGGCTTGACGCCATACGGTTTCCGACTGCGGCTCAACACCCGAAGTACCGCAGAACACAACGACAGCGCCGTCGAGTACGCGCAGGGAACGCTCAACTTCAATGGTGAAGTCAACGTGGCCCGGGGTATCGATTACGTTGAAACGGTGCTCGTGAGAGTACTGCTTCTCGGAACCTTTCCAGAAGGCGGTAATGGCAGCAGAAGTAATGGTAATACCACGCTCCTGCTCCTGAACCATCCAGTCTGTGGTCGCGGCGCCATCATGCACCTCGCCCATTTTGTGACTTTTGCCGGTGTAAAACAGTACGCGCTCGGTGGTGGTGGTTTTACCAGCATCCACGTGAGCGACGATACCGATGTTACGGTAGCGGCTAATCGGAGTAGTACGAGCCATAAAGCCCTCGCAAAATTAGTGAAGCTAAAATTAGAAGCGGTAGTGCGAGAAAGCTTTGTTAGCTTCGGCCATACGGTGCACGTCTTCACGCTTCTTAACAGCAGCACCTTTACCTTCAGCAGCATCCAGCAGTTCGCCAGCCAAACGCAGAGCCATAGACTTCTCGCCGCGCTTACGGGCGAAGTCTACCAACCAGCGCATTGCCAGAGCGTTACGACGGGAAGGACGAACCTCGACCGGAACCTGGTAAGTAGCACCACCAACGCGGCGCGACTTCACTTCGACCAGCGGAGCGATGGCGTCGAGTGCTTTTTCGAAGAGTTCCAGGGGATCGGTGCCAGCCTTACGGGCCGCAACGGTTTCCAGGGCACCATAAACGATACGCTCGGCAACGGCTTTCTTGCCGCTTTCCATAACGTGGTTCATGAATTTGGCGAGGATCTGGCTTCCGTATTTCGGATCGTCCAGAATCTCACGCTTTGCTGCTACGCGACGTCTTGGCATGATAAGCCCTCAAGCGGTCTTCAGGTTAGCTCGGGACAGATCCAGAGGATGCGTGCCCGACCTTACTCTTATCGACTCAATAAAATAAAAATCTGCAAAACGGCCGATTACTTCGGACGCTTGGTACCGTACTTCGAACGACCCTGGTTACGGCCTTTAACGCCGGAAGTATCCAAGGAGCCGCGAACGGTGTGGTAACGAACACCTGGCAAGTCTTTTACACGACCGCCGCGGATCAGTACCACGCTGTGCTCTTGCAGGTTGTGGCCTTCACCGCCGATGTACGAGGAAACCTCGAAACCGTTGGTCAGACGCACACGGCATACTTTACGCAGTGCCGAGTTAGGTTTTTTCGGCGTGGTGGTGTACACACGTGTGCACACGCCACGACGTTGCGGGCAGTTCTGCAGCGCAGGTACGTCGGATTTCTCGACGATACGCTTACGCGGCTGACGTACCAGCTGGTTGATAGTTGCCATCTACTAGCTCCACTGTTGTCTTGCGACGCTATTGTCTTGCAAGAAAAGCAAAATGGCAGGAACGAATTCCCGCCAAATTTAGGGGATCAAGAGTCTAAAGAGGATCTTGATTCCAGTCAAGGCAAGGCCCCGACCTCCCCGCCCATCGAACCTTGACTTGATGTCTCGATTCGACGAACGGAGCGACCAGGGCCTCACGCTCGTTTATCGCAGAACTCAGTTACCGCTCGAGTTCAGCGCTTCGGTCAGTGCAGCTTCCACTTCACTGGCGCTTACGCGCAACGGCTTGTCGGCATCACGGCGACGCTTGCGCTCGCTGTGATAGGCAAGACCGGTACCAGCCGGGATCAGACGACCCACGACTACGTTTTCTTTCAGGCCGCGCAGGTAATCGCGCTTGCCGGTGACTGCCGCTTCGGTCAGTACGCGAGTGGTTTCCTGGAAGGAAGCCGCCGAGATGAACGATTCGGTGGACAACGACGCCTTGGTGATACCCAGCAGAACGCGAGTGAACTTGGAGACAAACTTGTCTTCCGCGCTCAGACGCTCGTTCTCTACCAGAACGTGAGTCAGTTCCATCTGGTCACCCTTGATGAAGCTGGAATCGCCGGACTCGGAGATTTCAACTTTACGCAGCATCTGACGCAGGATGGTCTCGATGTGCTTGTCGTTGATCTTCACGCCTTGCAGACGATAAACGTCCTGGATCTCGTTGACGATGTACTTGGCCAGCGCGCTTACACCCAGCAGACGCAGGATGTCGTGCGGATCGCTTGGACCGTCGGAGATAACTTCGCCGCGGTTTACCTGTTCGCCTTCGAAGACGTTCAGGTGACGCCACTTCGGAATCAGCTCTTCATACGGATCGCTACCGTCGTTCGGGGTAATGACCAGACGGCGCTTGCCTTTGGTCTCTTTACCGAACGCGATGGTGCCACTGACTTCAGCCAGAATCGACGCTTCTTTCGGACGACGGGCTTCGAACAGGTCGGCAACACGCGGCAGACCACCGGTGATGTCACGGGTCTTCGAAGTTTCCTGCGGGATACGAGCGATAACATCACCGATCGCAATCTTCGCACCGTCAGCCACACCGACCAGGGCGTTGGCTGGCAGGAAGTACTGAGCGATAACGTCAGTGCCTGGCAGCAGCAGATCCTTGCCGTTGTCGTCGACCATCTTCACTGCTGGACGGATTTCCTTACCGGCAGCTGGACGATCTTTCGCGTCAAGTACTTCAATGTTGGTCATACCGGTCAATTCGTCAGTCTGACGCTTGATCGTGATGCCTTCTTCCATGCCCACGTAGGTCACGGTACCTTTCATTTCAGTAACGATCGGGTGAGTGTGCGGATCCCACTTGGCCACGATTGCGCCAGCGTCGACCTTGTCACCTTCCTTAACCGAAATCACAGCACCGTACGGCAGCTTGTAACGCTCGCGTTCACGACCGAAGTCGTCCGCGATTGCCAGCTCACCGGAACGGGACACGGCAACCAGGTGGCCATCCACTCGCTCAACGTGCTTCAGGTTGTGCAGACGGACGGTACCGCCATTTTTCACCTGAACGCTGTCGGCTGCGGAAGTACGGCTTGCCGCACCACCGATGTGGAACGTACGCATGGTCAGCTGGGTACCCGGCTCACCGATGGACTGGGCAGCGATAACGCCGACCGCTTCACCGATGTTCACCTGATGACCACGAGCCAGATCACGGCCGTAGCACTTGGCGCAGATGCCGTAGCGGGTTTCGCAGCTGATCGGCGAACGCACGATCACTTCGTCGATGCTGTTCAGCTCGATGAACTCGACCCACTTCTCGTCAACCAGAGTGCCGGCAGGAACGATAACGTCCTCGGTACCCGGCTTGAATACGTCACGGGCAATGACACGACCCAATACGCGCTCACCCAACGGTTCTACAACGTCACCGCCTTCAATGTGCGGAGTCATCAGCAGACCGTGTTCGGTGCCGCAATCGATCTCGGTTACTACCAGATCCTGCGCCACGTCTACCAGACGACGAGTCAGGTAACCGGAGTTAGCGGTTTTCAACGCGGTATCCGCCAGACCTTTACGAGCACCGTGAGTCGAGATGAAGTACTGAAGTACGCTCAGACCTTCACGGAAGTTCGCAGTAATCGGCGTTTCAATGATGGAACCGTCCGGCTTGGCCATCAGACCACGCATACCGGCCAGCTGACGAATCTGTGCTGCGGAACCCCGTGCACCCGAGTCGGCCATCATGTACATCGAGTTGAAAGACTCTTGATCAACTTCGTCGCCGTGACGGTCGATGACTTTCTCTTTCGAGAGGTTGGCCATCATCGCCTTGGAAACTTCGTCGTTCGCTTTCGACCAGAGGTCGATCACTTTGTTGTACTTCTCGCCCTGGGTTACCAGGCCGGAGGCGTACTGGCTCTCGATCTCTTTCACTTCGTCGGTGGCTGCACCGATGATGCGGGCTTTTTCATCAGGGATAACGAAGTCGTTAACACCGATGGAAACGCCGGAGATGGTCGAGTAAGCGAAACCGGTGTACATCAACTGGTCAGCGAAGATCACGGTCTCTTTCAGACCAACCACGCGGTAGCACTGGTTGATCAGCTTGGAGATCGCCTTTTTCTTCATCGGCAGGTTGACGACGTCGTACGACAGACCTTTTGGCACAACCTGGAACAGCAGCGCACGGCCGACAGTGGTGTCGACGATACGGGTACCGCTCACGCTGTTGCCGTCACGGTCGTTGACGGTTTCGTTGATACGAACCTTGACCTTGGCATGCAGTGCGGCTTCGCCGGCACGGAACACACGGTCGACTTCCTGCAGATCCGCGAATACACGACCTTCGCCTTTGGCGTTGATCGCTTCACGGGTCATGTAGTACAGACCCAATACAACGTCCTGCGAAGGAACGATGATTGGCTCACCGTTGGCTGGCGACAGAATGTTGTTGGTCGACATCATCAACGCACGCGCTTCGAGCTGGGCTTCCAGCGTCAGCGGTACGTGCACGGCCATTTGGTCGCCGTCGAAGTCGGCGTTGTACGCGGCGCAGACCAGCGGGTGCAGCTGGATAGCCTTACCTTCGATCAGTACCGGTTCAAACGCCTGGATACCCAGACGGTGAAGGGTCGGTGCACGGTTGAGCAGGACCGGGTGTTCGCGAATCACTTCAGCGAGAACGTCCCAAACCTCTGGCAACTCGCGCTCGACCATTTTCTTGGCCGCTTTGATGGTGGTCGCCAGACCACGCATTTCGAGCTTGCCGAAAATGAACGGCTTGAACAGCTCGAGAGCCATCTTCTTCGGCAGACCGCACTGGTGCAGACGCAGGGTCGGACCTACGGTAATTACCGAACGACCGGAGTAGTCAACACGCTTACCGAGCAAGTTCTGACGGAAACGACCCTGCTTACCCTTGATCATGTCAGCCAGGGATTTCAGAGGACGCTTGTTGGAACCAGTGATAGCGCGGCCACGACGACCGTTGTCGAGCAGTGCATCGACCGCTTCCTGCAACATACGCTTTTCGTTGCGCACGATGATGTCCGGCGCGGACAGATCCAGCAGGCGCTTCAAACGGTTGTTACGGTTGATCACTCGACGATACAGATCGTTGAGGTCGGAGGTCGCGAAACGACCGCCATCCAGCGGGACCAGTGGACGCAGATCTGGCGGCAGAACCGGCAGAACGGTCAGCACCATCCACTCTGGCAGGTTGCCGGAACCCTGGAAGGCTTCCATCAACTTCAGACGCTTGGACAGCTTCTTGATCTTGGTTTCCGAGTTGGTTTGCGGAATCTCTTCGCGCAGACGGCCAATCTCGTGCTCCAGGTCGATAGCGTGCAGCAGTTCACGGACAGCTTCGGCACCCATGCGGGCGTCGAAATCGTCACCGAATTCTTCCAGCGCTTCGAAGTACTGCTCGTCGTTCAGCAGCTGACCTTTTTCAAGGGTGGTCATGCCTGGATCGATAACGACATAGCTCTCGAAGTAGAGAACGCGTTCGATATCACGCAGGGTCATGTCCATCAGCAGGCCGATACGCGACGGCAGCGATTTCAGGAACCAGATGTGGGCAACCGGCGAAGCCAGTTCGATGTGCGCCATGCGCTCACGACGAACCTTGGCCAGTGCAACTTCAACGCCGCACTTCTCGCAGATCACACCACGGTGCTTCAAGCGCTTGTACTTACCGCACAGGCACTCGTAATCCTTTACCGGGCCAAAGATCTTGGCGCAGAACAGGCCGTCACGCTCAGGTTTGAACGTACGGTAGTTGATGGTTTCCGGCTTTTTAACTTCACCGAACGACCACGAACGGATCATCTCCGGCGAGGCCAATCCGATACGGATGGCGTCGAACTCTTCGACTTGACCCTGGTTTTTCAGCAAATTCAGTAGGTCTTTCAAGGCCTTTCCTCCTGGCGGAGCAGAGAGCGGGCAATCCTGCCCCGCTCTCGATTCGCGTCACGTGTTATTCGGTTTCCAGATCGATATCGATGCCGAGGGAACGAATTTCCTTGATCAACACGTTGAAGGACTCGGGCATGCCCGGCTCCATACGGTGATCGCCATCCACGATGTTCTTGTACATCTTGGTACGGCCGTTCACATCGTCCGACTTCACTGTGAGCATTTCTTGCAGAGTGTAAGCAGCACCGTATGCTTCCAGTGCCCAGACCTCCATCTCCCCGAAACGCTGACCACCGAACTGCGCCTTACCACCCAGCGGCTGCTGGGTAACCAGGCTGTAAGAACCGGTAGAACGCGCGTGCATCTTGTCGTCTACCAAGTGGTTCAGCTTCAGCATGTACATGTAGCCAACGGTAACTGGACGCTCGAACTTGTTGCCGGTACGGCCGTCGGTCAGCTGCATCTGGCCGCTTTCCGGCAGGTCTGCCAGTTTCAGCATGGCCTTGATTTCGCTTTCCTTGGCGCCGTCGAACACTGGAGTGGCCATTGGAACGCCGCCACGCAGGTTGTTCGCCAGATCGAGGATTTCCTGATCGGAGAAGCTGTCCAGATCTTCGTTACGACCGCCGATCTGGTTGTAGATCTCGTCCAGGAAGGTGCGCAGTTCAGCGACTTTACGCTGCTCTTCGACCATCCGGTTGATCTTCTCGCCCAGACCTTTGGCCGCGAGGCCCAGGTGGGTTTCGAGGATCTGACCAACGTTCATACGCGAAGGTACGCCCAGCGGGTTGAGGACCACGTCGACCGGGGTGCCATTGGCATCGTGCGGCATGTCTTCAACCGGCATGATCACGGAGACCACACCCTTGTTACCGTGACGACCGGCCATCTTGTCGCCCGGCTGGATGCGGCGACGGATTGCCAGGTAAACCTTGACGATTTTCAGCACGCCTGGAGCCAGGTCATCGCCCTGCTGCAGTTTGCGCTTCTTGTCTTCGAACTTGTCGTCCAGCAGACGGCGACGATCAACGATGTAGGCCTGAGCCTTCTCGAGCTGCTCGTTCAGAGCATCTTCAGCCATGCGCAGTTTGAACCACTGGCCGTGCTCAAGACCGTCGAGTACTTCGTCGGTGATGTCCTGACCTTTCTTCAGGCCGGCGCCGCCTTCGGCCTTGTGGCCTACCAGTGCGGAACGCAGACGCTCGAAAGTCGCGCCTTCAACGATGCGGAACTCTTCGTTCAGATCCTTGCGGATCTCGTCCAGTTGGGACTTCTCGATCGACAGTGCACGAGCATCACGCTCAACACCGTCACGGGTGAAGACCTGTACGTCGATGACAGTACCTTTGGTGCCGGTTGGCACGCGCAGGGATGTGTCTTTAACGTCGCTGGCTTTTTCACCGAAGATTGCACGCAGCAGTTTTTCTTCCGGAGTCAGTTGGGTCTCGCCTTTCGGAGTGACCTTGCCAACCAGGATGTCGCCTGCGCCTACTTCAGCACCTACGTAAACGATACCGGCTTCGTCCAGCTTGTTCAGTGCAGCTTCACCCACGTTCGGGATGTCCGCAGTGATTTCCTCTGGGCCAAGCTTGGTGTCACGGGCCACACAGGTCAGTTCCTGAATGTGGATCGTGGTGAAACGGTCTTCCTGAACCACACGCTCGGACAGGCAGATGGAGTCTTCGAAGTTGAAGCCGTTCCATGCCATGAACGCGATGCGCATGTTCTGACCCAGTGCCAGTTCACCCATATCGGTGGACGGGCCGTCGGCCATGATGTCGCTACGCTGAACACGATCACCTTTACGCACCAGCGGACGCTGGTTGATGCAGGTGTTCTGGTTCGAGCGGGTGTATTTGGTCAGGTTGTAGATGTCGACACCGGCTTCACCGGTTTCAACTTCGTCATCGGCAACACGAACCACGATACGGCTGGCATCGACGGAATCGATCACGCCACCACGACGAGCCACGACGCAAACGCCGGAGTCACGGGCTACGTTACGCTCCATGCCGGTACCTACCAGCGGCTTGTCAGCGCGCAGAGTCGGTACAGCCTGACGCTGCATGTTCGAACCCATCAACGCACGGTTGGCGTCGTCGTGCTCGAGGAACGGAATCAGCGACGCTGCAACCGAGACAACCTGCTTCGGCGAAACGTCCATCAGGGTGACGTCTTCCGGCGCCTTGACGGTGAATTCGTTCAGGTGACGTACGGCAACCAGTTCGTCGATCAGGACTTTCTGCTCGTTCATGGTCGCCGAAGCCTGCGCGATCACGTGATCGGCTTCTTCAATAGCGGACAGGAACACGATCTCGTCGGTGACCACACCCTCTTTCACCACGCGGTACGGGCTTTCCAGGAAGCCGTACTGGTTGGTGCGAGCGTACGCAGCCAGGGAGTTGATCAGACCGATGTTCGGACCTTCCGGCGTTTCAATCGGGCAGACACGACCGTAGTGAGTCGGGTGTACGTCACGGACTTCAAAGCCTGCGCGCTCACGAGTCAGACCGCCAGGGCCGAGTGCAGAGACACGACGCTTGTGGGTGATCTCGGACAGCGGGTTGTTCTGGTCCATGAACTGCGACAGCTGGCTGGAACCGAAGAACTCTTTCACCGCCGCAGCCACTGGCTTGGCGTTGATCAGGTCTTGCGGCATCAGGCCTTCGCTTTCAGCCATCGACAGACGCTCTTTGACCGCACGCTCAACACGTACCAGGCCAACGCGGAACTGGTTCTCGGCCATTTCGCCTACGCAGCGAACACGACGGTTACCCAGGTGGTCGATGTCATCGACGATGCCTTTACCGTTACGGATGTCGACCAGAGTCTTCAGGACCGCGACGATGTCTTCCTTGCACAGCACGCCCGAACCTTCGATTTCGGTACGACCGATACGACGGTTGAACTTCATCCGGCCGACCGCAGACAGGTCATAGCGCTCGGGGCTGAAGAACAGGTTGTTGAACAGGGTTTCGGCAGCGTCTTTGGTTGGCGGCTCGCCTGGACGCATCATGCGATAGATCTCGACCAGCGCTTCCAATTGGTTGCTGGTGGAGTCGATCTTCAGCGTGTCGGAGACGAACGGACCGCAGTCGATGTCGTTGGTATACAGGGTCTCGATGCGAACGACCTGAGCCTTGGCGATTTTTGCCAGGACTTCAGTGTTCAGCTCGGTGTTGCATTCGGCCAGGATTTCGCCGGTAGCCGGGTGCACGATAGCCTTGGCGGTGGTGCGGCCAAGGACGTAGTCCAGTGGCACGTCCAGCGTCTTGATACCGGCTTTCTCGATCTGGTTGATGTGGCGCGCGGTAATACGGCGGCCTTGCTCAACGATGACCTTGCCCTTCTCGTCCTGGATGTCCAGAACCGCAACTTCACCACGCAGGCGCGATGGCACCAGTTCCAGGCTGAGGGTTTCGCCGCTCAGGTGGAATACGTTGGTGGTGTAGAACGCGTCCAGCACTTCTTCGGTGGTGTAACCGAGTGCGCGCAGCAGTACCGAAGCCGGCAGTTTGCGACGACGGTCGATACGCACGAAGACGCAGTCTTTCGGGTCGAATTCGAAGTCCAGCCACGAACCGCGGTAAGGAATGATGCGAGCCGAGTACAGCAGTTTGCCGGAGCTGTGCGTCTTGCCGCGGTCGTGGTCGAAGAACACGCCCGGGGAACGGTGCAGCTGGGAAACGATAACACGCTCGGTACCGTTGATTACAAAGGTACCGTTCTCAGTCATCAGGGGGATTTCACCCATGTAGACTTCTTGCTCTTTGATGTCCTTGATCGCTTTGTTCGACGATTCTTTGTCGAAAATGATCAGGCGCACTTTTACCCGCAAAGGTACGGCGAAAGTTACACCGCGCAATACGCATTCTTTGACATCAAATGCCGGTTCGCCCAGGCGATAACCGACGTACTCCAGCGCAGCATTGCCGGAGTAGCTGATGATCGGGAAAACGGATTTGAAGGCCGCATGCAGGCCCACGTCGCGGAACTGATCTTTAGTCGCTCCCGCTTGCAAGAATTCACGATACGAATCCAGCTGGATGGCCAGGAGGTAAGGCACATCCATGACGTCCGGCAACTTGCTAAAGTCCTTGCGGATACGTTTTTTCTCAGTATATGAGTAAGCCATCAGCGTTCCCCAGCTTGGTCACCTGCTTGTTTGGCCCCTCCCGACGGGAGCAGCCAGAAAATCGTGCAAACCCCATGGTTTGCGCCACCGCATCGGGTGGTTACAGCGCCTTTATCGGCACCGACCCAGTCGGCTGCCAATAACGGAAAAAGGCCGGTGGCAAGAGCCACCAGCCATCAGCCTGTCGCTTGACGCTCGGGCTGGAGGAGCAAAGTCGATGCTTACTTCAGCTCGACTTTAGCGCCTGCTTCTTCCAGCTTCTTCTTGGCGTCTTCAGCAGCTTCTTTCGAAACGCCTTCAGCTACAACCTGAGGAGCGCCGTCTACTTTCTCTTTGGCTTCTTTCAGGCCCAGACCGGTCAGTTCGCGAACTGCCTTGATCACGTTAACCTTCTTCTCGCCAGCTTCCAGCAGAACAACGTTGAACTCGGTTTGCTCTTCAACAACAGCGGCAGCAGCAGCTGGACCAGCCGAAGCGGCAGCAGCAGTAACACCGAAGGTTTCTTCCATCGCTTTGATCAGCTCAACGATTTCCACTACGGATTTCTGGCCGATTGCTTCGATGATTTGTTCGTTAGTCAGAGACATGACTCAATTCCTGAATTGGGGGACGGCCTACGCGACCATCGAAATAAACAAAAAACGCGAGAAGTGACGAGCCTTAGGCTGCAGCAGCTTCTTTCTGGTCGCGAATTGCCGCCAGAGTACGAGCCAATTTGCTGGTTGCGCCTTGAATCACGCTCATCAGCTGAGAAATTGCTTCGTCACGGGTCGGCAGAGTTGCCAGTACGTCGATCTGATTAGCTGCGAGGAACTTGCCCTCGAACGCAGCTGCCTTGATCTCGAACTTGTCCTGACCCTTGGCAAACTCTTTGAAGATACGGGCAGCAGCGCCCGGATGTTCGTTCGAGAATGCAATCAGGGTCGGGCCGGTGAACACGTCGTTGAGAACACTGTATTGAGTGTCAGCAACAGCGCGCTTGAGCAGGGTGTTACGTACAACACGTACGTAAACGCCAGCTTCACGAGCCTCTTTACGGAGTCCGGTCATTGCGCCTACTGTTACGCCACGTGCATCAACCACGACAGCGGACAGAGCGACTTTGGCAGCCTCGTTGACTTCAGCGACGATGGCCTTCTTGTCTTCGAGATTAATTGCCACGGGTTTAACTCCTGCTTGTTACCGTTTCATTCGATCGGAACCGAATGTCGTTTTGGTGTCTGATTCGGTAAGGAACCGGGAGCACCATCTGCGTAGGCTTGAGGTTTAAGGCTTGCGCCGCCTACGGTCTTGGATAGCCCCCGCCAGGCAGGGACCCCAATCTTTCAATTGGCGCGGCAAACCGCGCCAACCTTTGTCTTATGCGTCGAGCGAGCTCTGGTCGATAACCAGACCTGGGCCCATGGTGGTGCTCAGGGTGACGCGCTTGACGTAAATGCCTTTCGAGGAAGCTGGCTTGATACGCTTCAGATCAGCGATCAGGGCTTCAACGTTTTCCTTCAGCTTGACGGCGTCGAAGCCCATCTTGCCAACGGAAGTGTGGATGATGCCGTTTTTGTCGGTGCGATAACGAACCTGACCAGCCTTGGCGTTTTTAACCGCGTTGGCTACGTCTGGAGTTACGGTGCCGACTTTCGGGTTAGGCATCAGGCCACGTGGACCGAGGATCTGACCCAACTGACCTACAACGCGCATGGCATCCGGGGATGCGATCACTACGTCATAGTTCAGGTCGCCGCCTTTCATTTCGGCAGCCAGGTCGTCCATACCTACACGGTCAGCGCCGGCAGCCAGAGCGGCTTCAGCAGCTGGACCCTGGGTGAACACAGCAACGCGAACGGTCTTGCCAGTGCCGTGTGGCAGCACAGTAGCGCTACGAACAACCTGGTCGGATTTACGCGGGTCTACACCCAGGTTTACAGCAACGTCGAACGACTCGCTGAACTTGACAGTCGACAGCTCGGCCAGCAGAGCAGCGGCGTCTACAATGTTGTAGGCCTTGCCTGCTTCGATTTTGCCGGCGATAGCCTTTTGACGCTTGGTCAGCTTAGCCATTACACACCCTCCACGTTAAGGCCCATGCTACGAGCAGAACCGGCGATAGTACGCACGGCTGCATCCATATCAGCTGCAGTCAGATCCGCGTTTTTGGTCTTCGCGATTTCTTCCAGCTGAGCACGGGTAACAGTGCCAACCTTAACGGTGTTCGGACGAGCGGAACCGCTGGTCAGACCGGCCGCCTTCTTCAGCAGAACCGAAGCAGGGGTGGATTTGGTTTCGAAAGTGAAGCTACGGTCGCTGTAGACAGTGATGATCACTGGAGTCGGCAGACCTGGCTCAAGACCCTGAGTACGGGCGTTGAAAGCCTTGCAGAATTCCATGATGTTCACGCCGTGCTGACCCAGAGCAGGACCAACCGGTGGACTTGGGTTAGCCTGAGCGGCCTTCACTTGCAGCTTGATGTAAGCGGTAATCTTCTTGGCCATGAGGCACTCCAATTACGGGTTCGAACGCCTCGAAAGGCTCCCCGGTTACTTGCGCGTTTATCCCAGTGACGACAAAACCCCACAGCCTAAGGCTGCGGGGTTGGGATTGCTTGTCCAGTTAGACCTTCTCGACCTGACTGAACTCGAGCTCCACCGGAGTAGAGCGACCGAAAATGAGCACTGCCACCTGGATCCGGCTCTTTTCGTAGTTAACTTCTTCCACGACGCCGTTGAAATCAGCGAATGGACCGTCGTTGACACGTACCGTCTCGCCTGGCTCGAACAAAGTCTTCGGCTTCGGCTTATCGCTACCATCAGCAACGCGACGCAGAATCGCTTCTGCCTCTTTATCGGTAATTGGCGCAGGCTTGTCAGCGGTACCGCCGATGAAACCCATCACCCGAGGAGTATCCTTGACCAAGTGCCAAGTACCCTCGTTCATATCCATCTGGACCAGCACATAGCCTGGGAAGAACTTCCGCTCGCTTTTGCGCTTCTGGCCGTTACGCATCTCAACCACTTCTTCAGTGGGAACCAGAATCTCGCCGAAGCCATCTTCCATGCCAGCCAGCTTTACGCGCTCGATCAGCGAGCGCATCACATGCTTCTCGTAACCCGAGTAAGCATGCACAACATACCAACGCTTAGCCACGGGACACCCTTAGCCGACAATCAAGGAAACAAGCCAGCCGAGCAGGGAATCAAGACCCCACAACAGCAACGCCATAACCAGAACAACAGCCACGACAATCAGCGTGGTCTGCGTGGTTTCTTGGCGAGTTGGCCACACGACTTTACGAATCTCGGTGCGAGCTTCCTTAACCAGTACAAAGAAAGACTTGCCCTTCGCGGTCTGCAGGCCTACAAAGGCAGCTACAGCAGCAATGGCAAGCAAAGCGAGTACACGGTACAGGATCGGCGAAGCAGCGTAATACTGATTGCCAACAACGCCAACAACCACCAAAGCGACTACTACAAGCCACTTGAGCAGATCGAAGCGAGAGCCTTGAGCTTCAGCTTTAGGAGTCATCTATGAAGATCCTGTGAAAAGAAAGCCAGACACACCGAGTGAATCTGGCAGGTCAGGAGGGAATCGAACCCCCAACCTACGGTTTTGGAGACCGTCGCTCTGCCAATTGAGCTACTGACCTAAAACAAAATCAGGCCGACCATTATGCCGGCCCGAAAAATACATTACAACCGCTTATTCGATGATTTTGGCTACGACGCCAGCGCCGACGGTACGACCGCCTTCACGGATAGCGAAACGCAGACCGTCTTCCATCGCGATGGTTTTGATCAGGGTAACAGTCATCTGAATGTTGTCACCTGGCATTACCATTTCAACGCCTTCTGGCAGCTCGCAGTTACCAGTCACGTCAGTAGTACGGAAGTAGAACTGTGGACGGTAGCCTTTGAAGAACGGAGTGTGACGACCGCCTTCTTCCTTGCTCAGAACATAAACTTCTGCGGTGAACTTGGTGTGCGGCTTGACCGAACCTGGCTTGACCAGAACCTGGCCACGCTCAACGTCATCACGCTTGGTACCACGCAGCAGAACGCCGCAGTTCTCGCCAGCACGACCTTCGTCGAGCAGCTTGCGGAACATTTCAACACCGGTGCAGGTGGTGGTGGTGGTGTCACGCAGACCAACGATTTCCAGAGCGTCCTGAACGCGAACGATACCGCGCTCGATACGACCAGTCACAACAGTACCGCGACCCGAGATCGAGAACACGTCTTCGATTGGCATCAGGAATGGCTTGTCGATCATACGAACTGGTTCTGGGATGTAGGTATCCAGAGTTTCAACCAGTTTACGAACGGCAGTGGTGCCCATTTCGTTGTCGTCTTTGCCTTCCAGCGCCATACGAGCCGAACCGATGATGATCGGAGTGTCGTCGCCCGGGAAGTCGTAGGTCGACAGCAGGTCACGAACTTCCATCTCAACCAGTTCCAGCAGCTCAGCGTCGTCTACCAGGTCAGCCTTGTTCAGGAAAACCACGATGTACGGAACGCCTACCTGACGGGACAGCAGGATGTGCTCACGGGTTTGTGGCATCGGACCATCAGCGGCCGAGCAAACCAGGATCGCGCCGTCCATCTGGGCAGCACCGGTGATCATGTTCTTCACGTAGTCAGCGTGACCTGGGCAGTCAACGTGAGCGTAGTGACGAATAGTCGAGTTGTACTCAACGTGAGCGGTGTTGATGGTGATACCGCGAGCTTTTTCTTCTGGTGCGCTGTCGATCTTGTCGAATTCAACGACGGCCGAACCGAAAACTTCGGAGCAGACGCGAGTCAGAGCAGCAGTCAGAGTGGTTTTACCGTGGTCAACGTGACCAATGGTCCCAACGTTGACGTGGGGCAGGGAACGATCAAATTTTTCCTTAGCCATCGATATCACCCTCTACAGAAGAAATTAGACAAACAATATCAACCATTAAAACAAAGGCAGATATTTTCATATCTGCCTTGTTATATGGAGCTCTTGAGCGGATTTGAACCGCTGACCTCACCCTTACCAAGGGTGTGCTCTACCAACTGAGCTACAAGAGCAAAACCCTTTGCACAACCTGCAAACTTGGAGCGGGTAGCGGGAATCGAACCCGCATCATCAGCTTGGAAGGCTGAGGTTCTACCACTAAACTATACCCGCGGAGCCTGCAGCTCACGCTTAAATCTGGTGGAGGGAGAAGGATTCGAACCTTCGAAGTCGTAGACGTCAGATTTACAGTCTGATCCCTTTGGCCGCTCGGGAACCCCTCCTAATCAGGCCGGCATTCTATATCATGCCAAACCTCTGTCAAGCATTTTCTCATTTAAAAACCTGAGGTTAGCTGCGTTGACACGCCTCACTTTGAAATCCGGTTAAGGTCTTCGCTGTGGAGCGGGCGCCATTCTATGCAAACTATTCGGCAGGTGCAACCCCTTCGCACAGCATTATTTTATGTTTTAACTCATTGAATTCCTTGGAAAGGTTTAGCAACTGTTGATCGCCCAACAAACGCTGGCCATCCGGTGTGACTGTTAGCCAGTAACCGCTTCCAGCAGCGTCTTTCGGCACGGATTGCACATTGACCTTCATTGCCGACAGACGCTGCTGCAACCTGGCAACCGAATCCTCATCAGAAAACCCACCAAGGAACAGACACTGCTGACGCGGAGCAGCCTCCACTCTGCGCCCATCACTGGCTGTTTCGCTCAGCAAACGAATATCCTGCTGCGAACCACGATATAAATTCAGAGGCGTCACGTCTTTGGCTCGCAAGGGCGCTTCCTGCTGATGCCAGACATAGTAAAAAACATTGAGAACCACAAGGAGCAGGAACAACCAACGCATATAAACCTCAGGACAAGGGACACGCCATGGCCAGGCCGACAAAAACCAGGTCGGGCACAACCTTGGCCTCAGGCACGACGCCATCCACCAACTCGGCATCCCCTCCAGTGATGAAGACCATGAAGCTTTCGCCCCAATATGCTCGAGCCAGCTCTAATTGAGTGAGTACGAAGCCCCTTAACATCAGAGAACAACCGCGCTCCACCGCCTCAACGGTGGTCCGCCCCGGTACGTGACTGGAAAGGGCCCGCTCCGCCGCCTCATCACCATAACGAATTTTACGCGTATGGGTGCGCAGCTGGTTTCGCATCAAAGGCATACCAGGACAAATAAAACCACCAAGATGCTCACCGTCAGCCGCAACAAAATCGGCAGTGACCGCCGTACCGAAGTCGAGAACCAGGCAAGCATTCCGAGCAGCCAAGTGAAAGCCGCCAAGCATCGCCAGCCAGCGATCAAGGCCTAGACGCTCATAATCCTCGTAGCCGTTTCGAACACCGGACATCTCGCGAGCAGGTTTTGCGCACACAATAGGAATACCGAACTCGCGCTCAATAAGCTCGATTAACGCGCCGGTTTCCTCGTTGGTCCTGACGCTCACCAAACGACAGTGGCGCAGCGAGAGAGACCTTATGTGCCGCAGGCTTTCGATCAAAGCCTGATTGGAGTCTACAACTCCTTCCGAGACCACCGCGCTCGCCAAGGCGTCCAACACGCGCCATTTTATAAAGCTGTTGCCGCAGTCAAGCTCAAGAATCATCACGCAACCTCAGGCTGAGCTCTCCGCCACTAAAGACTTTTTCAATACCATCTACAAGCAAACGCAACCCGCCTTGGCTATCAATGCCGAGCACGACCCCATCAATATGGCTGTTACCCGCGATCAACGAAACGGTCCGATCCTGCCACAGATGGTTTTCCGCCCATTCTTCCTGCAGACTCGCGAACCCTTCAAGCTGATGTTTATGGATATAAGCCTCGAGTTGATTACTCAACTCCGCCACTAAAGCATTGCGATCGCAGGACTTGCCGGACTCAAGCTTTATAGAGGTCCATTGCTGGTCTACCTCGTCAGCAACTTGCATATTCACGTTGATTCCTATGCCCACCACAACATGACATACATCCGCCGGATCTCCGACGAGCTCAAGCAGGATGCCTGCTATTTTCTTGTAGCCCACCAAAACATCGTTGGGCCACTTCAAACCGGCTGTCGGCACACCACTGCTTCGCAAGGTCTGCAGTACCGCCAGACCAACAACAAGGCTCAACCCTTCAAGCTGACGCATGCCGCCTTCGATACGGAGTACGAGGCTGTAATAAAGGTTTTCGGCAAATGGGCTCACCCACTTTCGACCACGGCGACCACGCCCAGCCACCTGTCGCTCGGACAGCACCAAAAACGGCGCGAGAGCCCCTTCATTAATAGAGCGCAAAGCCTCGGCATTTGTTGAATCGACAGAATCGAACACAGTTACCGGCCATTGAGGTGCTCTTCTGGTTATTTCCAAGGGCTCAAGCAGAGTCAGAGGCGCGGACAGTTGATAGCCGCGACCGCGAACTTTATGGATCGACAGGCCAAGTTCAGCTTCAAGCTGCTGCAGCTGCTTCCATACAGCGCTTCGGCTAACTCCCAGGGCCACGCCCAGATCCTGTCCAGAATGGAATCGTCCATCCTTCAGAAGATTCAACAACGTCAACATGCAGGTTTCGCCTCACAATGAGGCCCGCATAATAGCCATGCCCCGGACTGTTGCATAGAAATCAAGCAGACACATTTCTCGCAGGCAAAACAAAACCCCAACTGCTTTCGCAATTGGGGTTTCGGAATTTAATCTTGACGATGACCTACTCTCACATGGGGAAACCCCACACTACCATCGG
>NZ_JAGRQJ010000018.1:0-836011 GCF_018132745.1 Pseudomonas sp. 14A
ACTTCAACCACTTGCGCTTCCGATCTCTCGTTAGCGGGAGGCGAATTCTACAGCGTTAATCGCTGCTGTCAACACCTCTTTTTCTCCGCTTTCGACCGAGAAGACCGAACCGTTAAAAGAGCCAAGCATCACCGCCCTTTCAACTCCTTCCAGGCTTCGATGATCTGAAGCAAGCCACTGTCGAAAACTGCGCAACTCTTTGAATCTCAAGGAGTTTTCCGTTTCGACTGCGCCGGAAGTGGGGCGAATTATAGACTTCTAAAATTCGCCGTCAACCCCTAATTCCAACTTTATTCAGGTTTCAGCGTAATACGTGCGAAAGCCTTCTTGCCGGCCTGGCAAACGTGAGTCGCGCCCAATGCATATATAAAGGAGCGATCTACCACTTCACCATCAACACGCACGCCGCCAGCTGCCAACAGATCGCGAGCTGCTGCCGAATTCTTCACCAAGCCTGCCTTATTAAGAACAGCAGCGATCGGCATATCTTCAGCCGAAGCCAGTTCGACCTCGGGCAAGTCATCCGGAAGCTCGCCATCCTTCATGCGATTACCCGCACCACGGTGAGCATTCGCCGCCGCTTCTTCGCCATGGAATCGTGCAACGATCTCTTCAGCCAGCTTGATCTTGATATCACGCGGGTTCGCGCCAGCCTCAACGTCAGCTCGGAAGGCGTTGATTTCATCCATCGAACGGAAGCTGAGCAACTCGAAGTAACGCCACATCAGCGCATCCGGGATGGAGACCAGCTTGCTGTACATGACGCCCGGCGCTTCCTGGATACCGACATAGTTGCCCAGCGACTTGGACATCTTCTTCACGCCATCCAGACCTTCCAGCAATGGCATGGTCAGAATGCACTGGGCTTCCTGGCCATAACCACGCTGCAACTCGCGCCCCATCAGCAGGTTGAATTTCTGATCGGTACCGCCCAGCTCGACATCCGCGCGCAGCGCGACCGAGTCATAACCCTGAACCAGCGGATAGAGGAACTCGTGAATAGCGATTGGCTGGTTGGTGGTGTAGCGCTTGTCGAAGTCATCGCGCTCAAGCATGCGAGCGACGGTGTATTGCGAAGTCAGGCGAATAAAATCCGCCGGCCCCATCTTGTCCATCCAGGTGGAGTTGAAGGCAACTTCGGTTTTCGCCGGATCAAGGATTTTGAAAACCTGAGTCTTGTAGGTCTCGGCATTCTCCAGAACCTGCTCACGCGTCAGTGGCGGACGCGTGGCGCTCTTGCCACTCGGATCACCGATCATCCCGGTGAAGTCACCTATAAGGAAGATCACCTGGTGCCCCAGTTCCTGGAACTGACGCAGCTTATTAATAAGCACGGTATGACCAAGATGCAGATCCGGAGCGGTCGGGTCGAAACCAGCCTTGATACGCAGCGGTTGGCCGCGCTTGAGCTTCTCGACCAGCTCGGACTCGACCAACAGTTCTTCCGCACCACGTTTAATCAGCGCTAGCTGCTCTTCAACCGACTTCATAACAGACCCGCAAGGCTCAGATTCAAAGGGAACCAACCATACAAGAACGCGCACCAATTACAAGTTTTGCCCGGCGCACGGACACCAATCCACAGACCCGAGGTCTGTAGACTTGCTTCAGCGATGATTTGGTTATATTTTATACAGTTATTTCATCTTCATCATGTCATTCATCTTTTCCAATTCATCTATTTCAAAGTCAAAAATTACCTATGACCACAGAACCGTCTAAAGCGCCCCCGCTTTACCCGAAGACCCACCTGCTTGCCGCAAGTGGAATTGCCGCCCTTCTCAGCCTGGCGCTGCTGGTATTCCCCTCCAGCGATGTTGAAGCCAAAAAGACGACTCTGAGTCTTGAACTGGAAAGTCCTGCTGAACAACTGACACAAGATCAAGACGCTGCCGACGCGGCTCAAGCCACAAACGAACCGGCAGCTTCGCCGTTCGCACAAATCGAAAACAGCGACGAAAACGCCGCGCAAACCGCTGAAACCGCGCCTGCACCTGTAGCGCCAGCGGAGAAACCAAAAGAGCCTGGCCACCGCGAAGTCGTGGTTTCCAAAGGCGACACGCTGTCCACCCTGTTTGAAAAAGTCGGTCTGCCAGCAGCCTCCGTGCATGAAGTGCTGGCTAGCGACAAGCAGGCCAAACAGTTCAGCCAGCTCAAGCGTGGTCAGAAACTCGAATTCGAACTGAATCCGGAAGGCCAGTTGACCAGCCTGCACAGCAAGGTCAGCGACGTTGAAACCATTACTCTGACCAAGAACGACAAGGGCTATTCATTCAACCGAGTTACCGCTAAACCAACGGTTCGCACAGCCTACGTTCACGGCGTGATAAATAGCTCGTTGTCGCAGTCCGCTGCCCGCGCCGGGCTTTCCCACAGCCTGACGATGGATATGGCCAGCGTGTTCGGCTACGACGTCGACTTCGCCCAGGATATTCGTCAGGGCGACGAATTCGATGTGATCTACGAGCAGAAAATCATCAACGGCAAGGCAGTCGGCACCGGCCCGATCCTGTCTGCGCGCTTCACCAACCGCGGCAAGACCTACACCGCTGTGCGCTACACCAACAAACAAGGCAACAGCAGCTATTACACTGCCGATGGCAACAGCATGCGCAAGGCTTTCATCCGGACGCCGGTTGACTTCGCCCGCATCAGCTCGAAGTTCTCCATGGGCCGCAAGCACCCGATCCTCAACAAGATCCGCGCCCACAAAGGCGTCGATTACGCAGCGCCGCGAGGCACGCCGATCAAGGCTGCCGGTGATGGCAAAGTCCTGCTGGCCGGCCGTCGCGGCGGTTACGGCAACACCGTGATCATTCAGCATGGCAACACCTACCGTACGCTTTACGGCCACATGCAGGGTTTCGCCAAAGGCGTGAAAACCGGCGGTACCGTCAAGCAAGGCCAAGTGATTGGCTACATCGGCACCACGGGCCTTTCCACCGGCCCGCATCTGCATTACGAGTTCCAGGTCAACGGCGTTCACGTCGATCCGCTGGGCCAGAAGCTGCCGATGGCCGATCCGATCGCCAAGTCCGAACGCGCGCGCTTCCTCGCGCAGAGCCAGCCGCTGATGGCGCGCATGGATCAAGAGAAGGCCACCATGCTGGCCTCGAGCAAGCGCTAAGCCATGGCCCTGTATATCGGTGTGATGTCCGGAACCAGTCTCGACGGGCTGGACATCGCCCTGATCGAGCAGACCTCAGCGATCAAACTGATCGCCACCCACTACCTGCCAATGCCTGAATCCCTGCGCGCCGAGCTGCTTGGCTTGTGCGCCAGCGGCCCCGACGAGATCGCCCGTTCGGCGATTGCCCAGCAACACTGGGTCGAACTTGCCGCGTCGGGCATTCACACCCTCCTCGCGAAACAACAATTGAAGCCCGATGCAATCCGCGCTATCGGCAGCCACGGTCAGACCATTCGCCATGAGCCGGCGCGCGGCTTCACCATGCAGATCGGTAATCCAGCCCTGCTGACCGAATTGACCGGCATTACCGTCGTCAGTGATTTCCGCAGCCGCGATGTTGCAGCGGGTGGCCAAGGTGCGCCTCTGGTGCCAGCCTTTCATGAAGCGTTGTTTGAAGCGCGTACCGATAACCAGGCAGTCTTGAATGTAGGCGGATTCAGCAATCTCAGCCTGATCGAGCCGAACAAACCTGTAGCCGGTTTCGACTGCGGGCCGGGAAATGTTCTGATGGACGCCTGGATTCACCGGCAACGTAGCCAAAACTATGACCGGGACGGCGAATGGGCCGCGACCGGCAAGGTTGAACCAACCCTGCTCAAGGCACTGCTCAGCGACCCGTTCTTCGTCACCAAAGGCCCGAAGAGTACCGGCCGGGAAGTCTTCAATCTGCCATGGCTGGAGCAGCATCTTTCACGCCTGCCAGCCTTCGCAGCCGAAGACGTTCAGGCCACGCTGCTCGAACTGACGGCGCTGACCATCGTCGAGTCGCTACAAAGCGCTCAATCGGATACTCAGGAGTTGCTGGTCTGTGGCGGCGGCGCTCATAACGCCACGCTGATGAAACGTCTGGCCGCTCTACTGCCAGACACCAAGGTCGCCAGCACCGCCACCCACGGCGTTGACCCTGACTGGGTGGAAGCCATGGCCTTCGCCTGGCTGGCTGATTGCTGCCTCGAAGGCATCGCCGCCAACCGACCAAGCGTCACTGGTGCTCGCGGCCTGCGCGTACTCGGCGCTATCTACCCGGCATAAGCTTCAGACACAAAAACGCCGCAGAACCGAAAGGCTCTGCGGCGTTTTGTTGCGTGCGGTGAACTGCGATCAGATCGAGAACGAAGAACCGCAACCACAAGTCGTTGTGGCATTCGGGTTCTTGATCACGAAGCGCGAACCTTCCAGACCTTCCTGATAATCCACCTCGGCACCGGCCAGGTACTGGAAGCTCATCGGATCGACCACCAGGCTCACGCCTTCGCGCTCGACGATGGTGTCGTCATCGGCCACGTCTTCATCGAAGGTGAAACCGTATTGAAACCCTGAACAACCGCCGCCCGTAACAAATACGCGCAGCTTCAAGCGATCATTCCCCTCTTCATCGACCAGGCTCTTCACCTTGTGCGCAGCACCTTGAGTGAATTGCAAAGCCGTGGGGGTGAAGGATTCGACGCTCATGCTGACTATCTCCCGGCGTTACGCCGCCATAATGCGTGATGACGCGCATTATCCGCTTGTCCTAGAAAATTGGTCAACTATTAGAGGAGCAGCGGCAAGCTTCAAGCGGTGAGCTTCAAGCTTGCCTCTGATCTCTTGCAGCTTGTGGCTTGAAGCTCGTAGCTGCTTTTAAGGCAGCATGCCGGCATGGGACAAACCGAAGCGCTCGTCCAGTCCGAAGAGGATGTTCATGTTCTGCACTGCCTGACCCGAGGCGCCCTTCACCAGATTGTCGATCACCGAGAGCACGACCACCAGATCGCCATCCTGCGGACGATGCACAGCAATGCGGCAGACGTTGGCGCCACGTACGCTACGGGTTTCCGGATGGCTGCCGGCTGGCATTACATCGACGAACGGTTCGCTGGCATAGCGCTTTTCGAACAGCGCCTGCAGATTCACCGAACGATCGACCACAGTCGCGTAGAGCGTGGAGTGAATACCGCGAATCATCGGCGTCAAATGCGGGACGAAGGTCAGGCCGACATCCTTGCCCGCCGCGCGACGCAGGCCCTGGCGAATTTCCGGCAAATGACGATGACCTTTTACCGCATAGGCCTTCATGCTTTCCGACGTCTCGGAGTACAAAGAACCTACAGCCGCACCACGCCCGGCACCACTGACGCCGGATTTGCAGTCGGCGATCAAACGCGATGCGTCGGCCAGACCTGCTTCAAGCAATGGCAGGAAACCCAGTTGCGTTGCGGTCGGATAGCAACCCGGCACCGCGATCAGGCGCGCTTTCTTGATCTGCTCGCGATTGACTTCCGGCAGACCATAGACCGCTTCGTCCAGCAGTTCCGGCGCGCCGTGTGGCTGGCCGTACCATTTGGCCCATTCATCAGCATCTTGCAAACGGAAGTCGGCGGACAAGTCGATGACCTTGGTACCCGCCGCCAGCAATTCGCCCGCCAGTGCGTGAGCCACACCGTGCGGCGTGGCGAAGAACACCACATCGCAAGCGCCGAGGGTTTTGATGTCCGGCACGCTGAACGCCAGCCCGTCATAGTGACCGCGCAGATTCGGGTACATGTCAGCCACGGCCAGACCGGCCTCGGATCGGGAAGTGATGACGACCACTTCTGCCTGCGGATGCTGTGCCAACAGACGCAGCAGTTCGACACCGGTGTAACCCGTGCCGCCGACGATACCGACCTTGACCATAAACCTGCCCTCAACGAACCCACTGGAAAGCCGTCGATAATAGGGGCCGCGCGCGCCTGCGACAACCGCCAAGGTGACGCGCGGACGCTCAAGCCTCTACTATCTGGCTACCGTGAATGAGGGAATAACCAAAAATGCTCTATCTATGGCTCAAAGCGTTTCACATTGTCAGCGTCGTCTGCTGGTTTGCCGGGCTGTTCTACTTGCCGCGCCTGTTCGTTTACCACGCGCAAAGCGCAGACACGATCAGCCAGGAACGCTTCAGCGTCATGGAGCGCAAGCTGTATCGCGGCATCATGGGCCCGGCGATGATCGCCACGCTGATCTTCGGTGGCTGGCTGATCTACCTCAACCCAAGCCTTTTCAGCCAGGGCGGCTGGATTCACGCAAAACTGACTCTGGTCGTGCTGCTGATCGGTTACCACCATATGTGCGGCGCGCAGGTCAAACGCTTCGCCCGTGGCGAAAACACCCGCAGCCATGTCTTTTATCGCTGGTTCAATGAAGTGCCGGTTCTGATATTGCTGGCTATCGTAATTCTGGTCGTGGTCAAGCCGTTCTAACTTCAATCGATAGAAATCTTCGGGGGTTCACAATGTCGCTGCCCGCTTTGCTCGAACAACGTCTGCGTCTGCCCGTGGTAGCGGCGCCGATGTTCCTGATCTCCAATCCGGAACTGGTGCTCGCCTGCTGCCGCAACGGCGTGGTCGGCAGTTTTCCGGCTCTGAACCAGCGTGAAAGCAGTGGGTTCAAGGCCTGGCTGGAACAGATCGAAGCGGGCCTGGCGACGCTGGTTAATCCGGCCCCTTATGCCGTGAACCTGATTGTTCATCACAGCAACCCGCGTCTGCAGGCGGATCTGGACATCTGCGTCGAGCACAAGGTGCCGATCGTTATCACCAGCCTCGGCGCGGTGAAGGAACTGGTCGACGCGGTGCACAGCTATGGCGGTCTGGTTTTTCATGACGTGACCACGCGGCGCCATGCCGAGAAAGCCGCTGAAGCCGGTGTCGACGGGCTGATTGCCGTCGCGGCCGGCGCAGGCGGGCATGCCGGCACCTGGAGTCCGTTTGCGCTGATTGCCGAGATCCGTGAGTTTTTCGACAAGACGCTGTTGCTTGCAGGATGTTTGAACCACGGCCATGAGATTCTCGCCGCGCAGCTGCTCGGCGCGGATTTGGCCTACTTCGGTACGCGATTTATCGGCACCAGCGAAAGTCACGCGCCTGACGCTTATAAAGAGATGCTGCTGACAGCCAAGGCTGCCGACATCATTCATACTCCAGCGGTGTCGGGAGTGCCGGCCAGTTTCATGCGCCAAAGCCTGGAGGCGGCCGGTTTCGACATGGCAGCCCTGCAAGGCAAGGGCGAGGTGAACTTCGGCGACAAGCTCAAGCCGATCAATGACGAAGCCAAAGCCTGGAAGACCGTGTGGTCGGCGGGCCAGGGTGTTGGCCAGATTGACGATCTGCCGAGTGTGGATCAATTGATTGCACGGCTCGACGCCGAATATCGTCAAGCCCAAACGCGCGCTGCACAGCTGCCGCAACGCTGGCCGCGCTGAAAAACATATCTGGCCAGCCCTGATCAGACTGGCTGCCAAATGAATCGCGACAAGGATGCCTCGGCCATGAGCGACACCCGTTACAAGATCGTCTTCGACGGCGCGCTGCAGCCAGGCGTCGACCTCACCACCGCCAAGCTGAATCTGGCGGATCTGTTCAAAAGCGATGTGGCCGCCATCGAGCGCCTGTTCAATGGCCGCACCGTCGCTCTCAAACGTGATTTGTCCCACAGCGATGCGCAGACGTATCTGCAGGCGTTGAACAAAACCGGGATCGATGCGCGGATCGAAGCGGAAACCGCCATCGAGCTGAATCTGGCGGATGTCCACGATAACCCTGCAGCGGTGGCCGAACCGGACTCGCCCTATGCCCCTCCGCGGGCGAACGTCGGCGAGAGCCTGCCAGCGTTTGCCACGCTCAAGCCATTCAGCGTCGAAGGCCGGATCGGCCGTCTGCGCTTTCTGGCGTGGACCATGGTCTTGAGTCTGGTGACCCTGCCCATCGTCGGCGTATTCGCCTTGATTGCGCTGGGCCTGGTCAGCGGCGACTCGACCACCGGGCTGATCCTCGGCGGGATCCTGGCGGTCTTCCTGTTCATTGGCTTCATGATCGTCAGCATTCTGTTCAGCGTTCAGCGCCTGCACGATATCGGCTGGTCGGGCTGGCTGTGGCTGTTGAATCTGGTGCCGTTCGTGGGCAGTTTCTTCCCGCTGGTGATCATGGTTGTGCCAGGCAATACCGGCGCCAACCGCTATGGGCCGCCGCCACCGCCCAACAGCACGGCGGTCAAAGTGCTGTGCTCATTGTGGATCGTATTCTTCGCGCTGATTTTTGCCGGCGGCCTGCTTGGCGGCTTCTCGGCTGTCCAGGAAGAATATGAAAGCAATCTGGAGAGCAGCTATGACAGCGGCTCGGTGACCACCGACGAAGTTGAAGTTGTCGAACCGCCAGCGATTTCCGCTGACGAGGCAGCCGAACCGGCGCAGGCCCCTGTAGACTCTGCGCAAGAATGAACAGCGCTCCCTGCCGCGACAACCGCGTCGCCGGCGCGGAGCTGTTGCGATGGAGAACTGCATGACCCGTTACGCTCTGATCACTGGTGCTTCCAGCGGCATCGGCCTGGCCATGGCCGAAGCGCTGGCCCGGCGCGGCCGCAGCCTGATTCTGGTGGCACGACAGCGTGATCAGCTGGAAAGTATCGCCATCGAGCTGACCCAGCGTTTCGATGTCGAAGTATTGTTTCGCGCCTGCGATCTCGGCGAACCGTTGCGACTTTCCGGTTTTTTGCTGGAGCTTGAAGAAGGTGACCGGCAGATCGATCTGCTGGTCAACTGCGCCGGCATCGGCACTTGCGGGCCATTTCTCGCGCAAGACTGGATGACCGAGCAGGACCTCATCGAGGTCAACATCCTCGCCCTCACCCGCCTCTGCCATGCGCTGGGCAACAGCATGGCGCTGCTGGGTGGCGGGCAGATCCTCAATGTCGCGTCGGTGGCTGCGTACAGCCCCGGCCCATGGATGAGCACCTACTACGCCAGCAAAGCCTATGTGCTGCATTTTTCCGAAGCCCTGCGCGTGGAGCTCAAACAAAGCGGCGTGAAAGTCTCCGTGCTTTGCCCCGGCCCGACGCGCACACCGTTCTTCCGAACCGCACAGATGAGTAGCGAAAAGATCGAAAGCAGCCACTCGCTGATGAGTCCGGAAGAAGTGGCACTGCATGCCGTACGCGCACTGGATAAAAACCGCGCCATCATCATTCCGGGACGGCGCAACCGCTGGCTGGCGTTCCTGCCGCGACTGGGTTCGCGCTGGCTTAACCGGACGATTGTCGGCATGGTCAATAAAGCTTACTGCCCCCGCTAGGAACACGACTTCGAAGCGGTACACTCGATTCAGCCCAACTCAACGGAGAAACAGCAGTGGATACTCTGTTCACCAAGATCATCAACCGGGAAATCCCGGCCAATATCATCTACGAGGACGACCAGGTTCTGGCCTTCCACGACATCGCCCCACAGGCTCCGGTGCACTTTCTGGTGATCCCGAAAAAACCGGTGCGCACGCTCAACGACCTGACCGAAGACGACAAGGCACTGGCCGGGCACATCCTGTTCACCGCGCAGCGTCTGGCGCTGGAACTGGGTTGCGAAGAAGGCTTCCGCGTGGTGATGAACTGCAATGAACTTGGCGGGCAGACTGTCTATCACATCCATATGCACGTGCTGGGGCAGCGTCAGATGAACTGGCCGCCGGGCTGATTGGCGACAACCAACCGTGGGAGCGAGCCTGCTCGCGAAGGCGCCGATACATCCAACACTTCAGTAGCCGATAATCCGCTTTCGCGAGCAGGCTCGCTCCCACAAAAAAGCCTGACCGCGCAGCAAGTGACCCAGCGCAAACCCTCGCCGGCCGATTCGGTTAAACTGGCCGCCGAGATTCTTCCCGGAGGTCAGCATGACTACCCAACGTCACTACTCGCCCATAGACCGTCTGCTACTGCAAGCCGATGCCGCGATGCGCACCCTGTTGCCCTTCAGTGGCCAGCCGTACCGCCCGTCGCCAGCGATTCTGCAGCCGGATACGCAAATGAGCGATGAAGACACCCGCCATGTCGCCGGTCTGATGCGCATCAACCATACCGGCGAAGTCTGCGCCCAGGCGCTGTATCAGGGACAGGCGCTGACCGCCAAGTTGCCGCAGGTACGCGCAGCCATGGAGCACGCGGCTGAAGAAGAGATCGATCATCTGGTCTGGTGTGAACAGCGCATCCATCAGCTGGGCAGCCACACCAGCGTGCTGAATCCACTGTTTTACGGCATGTCGTTCGGTATCGGCGCGGTCGCCGGACTGATCAGCGACAAGGTCAGTCTAGGGTTCGTAGCGGCGACCGAGCATCAGGTGTGCAAGCACTTGAACGAACATCTGGAGCAATTGCCGGCCGAGGACGAGAAGTCCCGGGCGATTCTCGAACAGATGCGCATCGATGAAGAACACCATGCGGAAAGTGCGTTGGATGCGGGCGGATTTCGTTTTCCGGCGCCAGTGAAGTTCGGCATGAGTTTGTTGGCGAAGGTTATGACCAAGAGTACTTATCGGATCTGAGATCCGTGTCGGTGCTGATGACATCTTCGCGAGCAGGCTCGCTCCACAGAGGTTTTGTGTGAGACATGAAAAAGGCGACCAGGAGGTCGCCTTTTTTGTTTCCGGGAATCTTAGGTCGGCATGTTGCGCGCGTAGAAGATTTCCAGCATTTCGTGTTTCACACGGTCGGTCACCTGGGCACGCTGCTCGGGCGAGAGGTTGCTGGTGGCATCGCCGAACAGGTAGTTGTCCAGTTCGAAGTTCTTCAGCAGCATTTTGGTGTGGAACAGGTTTTCCTGGTACACGTTCACGTCGGTCATCTGGTACGCGTCGCGGGTGTCTTCGGAGAGGTAGTTCTGGATCGAGTTGATCTCGTGGTCGATGAAGTGCTTGTTGCCTTCAACGTCACGGGTGAAGCCGCGCACACGGTAATCCACGGTCACGATGTCCGAATCGAACTGGTGAATGAGGAAGTTGAGCGCTTTGAGCGGTGAAATGACACCACAGGTCGACACGTCGATATCCACACGGAAGGTCGCAATACCGTCGTCCGGATGGATTTCCGGATAGGTGTGCACCGTGATGTGGCTCTTGTCGAGGTGGGCCAGAATGATTTCGGGCAACGGGCCCGGCGATTCTTCGATCTGGCTGTCAGTCGGGGTTACCGGCTCTTCCGAAATCAGAATCGTGACGCTGGCGCCCTGGGGTTCATAGTCCTGACTGGCGATGTTCAGGATGTTGGCACCAATGATCTCGACAACTTCTGTGAGAATCTGCGTCAGGCGTTTCGCGTTGTACTCTTGATTGATGTACTCAACGTAAGCCTGCTGGTCTTGCGGGGTCTCCGCGTAGCAGATGTCATAGATGTTGAAGCTCAAGGTCTTTGTCAGGTTATTGAACCCGTGGAGCTTGAGTTTGCTTTTCACCGTTAAAAACTCTCTATGTATGCGGCGCGGCCGCGTGATCAAGCATGCCCGTCAAGTGCGAACAACGCACCTGCGTAGGACGGTTAACACCTCTTCGCGATGGCGATTTTGGTTATCTGTTCAGGCGGATGACCTGTCGGCTGACCGATCACTGCCCTGAAAAAAGTGGCGCATTATGCAGACGTCAGCGGGGGATCGCCAGAGTCTGCACTGCTTTTATGATAGTTGAATGTCGGTTCAGCCGAGTTCGACGATTTCATAGTCGTGAGTAATTGCCACGCCAGCCGCGCCGAGCATGATCGACGCCGAGCAATACTTCTCGGCCGACAGCTCGATGGCGCGCTTGACCTGAGCTTCTTTCAGGCCCCGGCCCTTGACCACGAAGTGCATGTGGATCTTGGTAAAGACCTTGGGATCTTCAGTCGCACGCTCGGCATCGAGGAAGGCTTCGCAGCTTTCAACGGCCTGGCGCGACTTCTTCAGGATGCTGACCACGTCGAAGTTGCTGCAACCGCCGACACCCAGCAAGAGCATTTCCATCGGGCGAACCCCGAGGTTACGACCACCGGCGTCCGGCGGGCCGTCCATCACCACGACATGACCGCTACCGGATTCGCCGAGGAACATGGCTTCGCCAGCCCATTGGATGCGTGCCTTCATCGCCCAGACTCCACTGTAAAAAAAGGGTCGCCAGCTTAGCACAGCACTTTGTCCCGACAGGAACGACGTCCTAGGACGGATGCTTTCTGGCTGTAGGTAATTTCTCGAATTTACGACGAAGTGTCTGGTAAGCTGGCGCCAATTCGCTGGCGCCAATTCGTCAGCTCTGTAGCGACCGCCTTCAGCGCCTCATAAAAACTCAAACATCACCGTGCAGTCTTTTCGGGATACAACCATGGTTGCTATTACCCCCACACCCAAAATCAAGAACATCGACAAGCTGTTGATGCATTGCCAGCGCCGGCGTCATGCGGCCAAGAGCAACATCATCTGCGCCGGCGATCGCTCGGACACGCTGTACTTCATCATCAAGGGTTCGGTCACCATCCTCATTGAAGACGACGATGGTCGCGAGATGATCATCGCTTACCTCAACGCCGGGGATTTCTTCGGCGAACTGGGTCTGTTCGAGCAAGCAGGTCAGGAGCAGGAACGCAGCGCCTGGGTGCGGGCGAAGGTCGAATGCGAAACCGCGGAAATCAGTTACGCCAAGTTCCGCGAGTTATCGCAGCAGGATCCAGACATTCTCTACGCGCTCAGCGGACAAATCGCACAGCGCCTGCGCAACACCACCCGGAAAGTCGGCGACCTGGCGTTTTTCGACGTAACTGGCCGCGTCGCCCGCTGCCTGCTGGAGCTGTGCAAACAGCCGGACGCCATGACCCATCCGGACGGCATGCAGATCAAAGTCACCCGTCAGGAGATCGGCCGGATTGTCGGTTGTTCACGGGAGATGGTCGGCCGCGTGCTCAAGGATCTGGAAGAACGCAATCTGGTCGACGTGAAGGGCAAGACCATGGTGGTCTTCGGTACGCGCTAAGCTCGTAAATCAGGCACTGTAAATCTGCGCCAGCATCAAACGAAACAATTCATCGAGACGCGCCAACGCCTGTGGCGCGTTGAATTTCTCATGCAGGGCGATGTGGCTTTGCGCCCTCACCCGCTGCTCCAGGCCGCAGGCTTCGTTGAAGCGATTGACCGCAGCGACCATCGCTTCGCGCTCGTCATCCATAAGCATCGCACCGTGCACCAGCCCCACCGGACGCTGGCCGCCCTGACTCTGGCGCCAGCGCTGGGCGGTGCCGACCATTTTGCGACCGTCGAGATTGACGTTGAAACGACCATCACAGAATGCGCCGTCGATTTCGCCCACCGACGAGGTGCCGCCCAGTTCGTCCAACAACTGACAGATCGGATCGCACAGACGGCGGTAGGCGGTTTCGATGCGGTTCAGATCGCCTTCACTGCGAGGCGGGGCATACACCAAGGCAATGTTGATGGTTGCAGCGGATTGCGGGACGGGCTCACCGCCGGTCTCGCGCAACAGCACCGGCCAGCCAGCGGCAGCGGAGACTTCGCAGGCGTGGTCGAATTGCGCGAGACGGTTGAGGCGGCGCGGCATGACCAGCGCGCGGTCGGTGGGTTGCCAGAACAGCAGGCCGAATTCGGCGTCGCCAGCGCAGACCGAGGCCAGCAAGTCCTGCTCGGCTTGCAGGCCGGATTCGATGGTCAGCGGGGTTGGCAGCGACATAACAGGCTCCGGCAACATGGAAATCTTTAGCGGTTTCGATGGGTCCTTCGCGAGCAGGCTCGCTCCCACACTGGAATGCAATCCTCTGTGGGAGCGAGCCTGCTCGCGAATGAGGTCGACTCGGTCAGTCGAGGGTCGACCCGCTGATCGGCACACCACGTTCCGGGAAGAACAGGCGCTGCAATTCAATGCCCGGATTTTCCGCGCGCATGAACGCTTCGCCGACCAGGAACGAGTACACGTCGCTGATTTCCATCAGCTCAACGTCGGCCCGATTGAGGATGCCGCTCTCGGTGATCACCAGGCGATCGCGCGGGATACGCGGCAGCAGATCGAGAGTGGTTTCCAGGCTGACGTCAAAGGTGTGCAGGTTGCGGTTGTTGACCCCGACCAGCGGCGTGTCGAGCGTCTTCAGCGCGCGCTCCAGCTCGTCACCGTCGTGCACTTCCACCAACACGTCGAGACCGACGCCTCTGGCTACGGCGGCCAGCTCGGCCATTTTCACGTCGTCCAGTGCGGAGACGATCAACAGCACGCAATCGGCGCCCAGCGCGCGGGCTTCAACGATCTGGTACGGATCGATCATGAAATCCTTGCGGATCACCGGCAGCTTGCAGGCGGCGCGCGCCTGTTGCAGGTAGGCATCGGCGCCCTGGAAGTAATCGATGTCGGTCAGCACCGACAGACAGGTGGCGCCACCCTTTTCGTAGCTCTTGGCGATGTCGGCCGGCACAAAGTCTTCGCGGATCACGCCTTTGCTCGGCGAAGCCTTCTTGATTTCGGCAATCACCGCGGGTTGTTTCTTCTTCGCCTGCGCCAGCAACGCCTGGGCAAAACCACGGGGTGCATCGGCCGCCTTGGCCAGACTTTCCAGCTCGCTCAGGCTGACCCGGGCGCTGCGCTCGGCGACTTCCTCAACCTTGCGCGCCAGAATGTTTTCCAGAACCGTCGGTACACTCATCCTTCATTCTCCACTTTGAATACCGCGGTAAAGGCACCCAGCTCCTCGAGTTTTTCCCGAGCGAGGCCGGTGTGCAGCGCGTCGTGCGCCAGCTCCACACCTTGTTTCAGACTGCTTGCCAAGTCGGCGGCGTACAGCGCCGCACCGGCATTGAGCACAATCATCTCGGCAGCTTTCTGACCGTTTTCGGTCTTGCGCTTGCCGAGGGCATCACGGATCAGCGCCAGCGATGCTTCCGGGCCTTCGACGGACAGGCCGTGCAGGCTCTGACTCTTCATGCCGAGGTCTTCCGGTTCGACCCAATACTCAGTGATTTCGTTGTTCTTCAGCTCGGCAACAAAGGTCGGCGCGGCGAGGCTGAACTCATCCAGACCGTCCTTCGAATGCACGACCAGCACGTGTTTGCTGCCCAGTCTTTGCAAGACTTCGGCCAATGGCCGGCACAGCGTCTGGGTGAATACGCCGACGACCTGATGTTTCACACCGGCCGGATTCGTAAGCGGGCCGAGCATGTTGAACAGCGTGCGCAGGCCGAGTTCGCGGCGCGGGCCGGCGGCGTACTTCATGGCTTTGTGGTGGGTCTGGGCGAACATGAAACCGATGCCGACGTTGTCGATGCAGCGCGCGACCTGCACCGGGGTCAGGTTCAGATAAATGCCGGCAGCTTCCAGCAGATCGGCACTGCCGCTCTTGCCGGACACCGCGCGGTTGCCGTGCTTGGCCACGGTGCAACCGGCCGCTGCGACAACAAAGGAAGACGCGGTCGATACGTTGAAGATGTTCGCACCGTCACCGCCGGTGCCTACCACATCGACTACGCCGTCGAGGGTTTTCAGCTCGACCTGATCGGCCAGCTCGCGCATCACCGACACCGCGCCGACGATTTCGTCGATGCTCTCGCTCTTCATGCGCATGGCCATCATGAACGCGCCGATCTGCGCTTCGGTGCACTGGCCGGTCATGATCTCGCGCATCACATCGCGCATTTCATCGGTGCTGAGGTCGAGGTGTTCGACGATACGGCTGAGGGCTGTCTTGATATTCATGGGAAGTCCTTAGCGCGTGCCGCCGGTTTGTTTGAGGAAATTGGCAAACAGTTCATGACCCTGCTCGGTGAGGATCGACTCGGGGTGGAACTGTACGCCCTCGATGTTCAGGGTCTTGTGACGCAGCCCCATGATCTCGTCGACCGAGCCGTCGTCGTGCTGGGTCCACGCGGTCAGCTCGAGGCAATCGGGCAGGCTGTCGTGCTTGACGATCAGCGAGTGATAACGGGTAACGGTGAGCGGATGATTGAGGCCGGCGAACACGCCCTTGTCCTCGTGGAATACCGGGCTAGTCTTACCGTGCATGACCTGGCGGGCACGCACCACATCCCCGCCGAAGGCCTGGCCGATGGACTGGTGGCCGAGGCAAACGCCGAGGATCGGCAGCTTGCCGGCGAAGTGCTTGATCGCATCAATGGAAACGCCCGCCTCGGTGGGCGTGCACGGCCCCGGGGAAACCACGATGCGCTCGGGATTCAGCGCTTCGATTTCGGCGATGGTCAGTTCGTCGTTGCGCACCACTTTGACCTCGGCACCCAGCTCGCCGAGGTATTGCACAACGTTGTAGGTAAAGGAGTCGTAGTTGTCGATCATCAGCAACATGGCGTTTCGAACCTCTTGAATTCTGACTTGATGACAGCCTTCAGATGACTTGCCCGCAGGGCGCTGCGCGATGTCGGACGCGCACAGGGCGCCAGCACAGCGGCATTTCAAACAGACAAGGAAGGCAAAGCGATACAGATCCGGCGGAGCCGGCAGAGAAGATTCAGGCGCGCCAACGCCAGCGGGCGTGTGCCTTGATGACTTGATCCAGAAGTTTGCTGGTGATCAACACGGGGAAGGTCTCGTTCATACGTTCCGGCACAGTAACTTAGCTGGGCGGAGCGTGCAATATGGCGGGGCCTGCGCGTTATAAAACGGCAGAGGGATTCACGACCGATGGCAAAATGCCGAACGTTTTTGGTACTGTCGTTTCGTTCACCTACAACAATAAATAAACGGACTTGCTCATGATCAGACAGACGTTGTTTGTACCGCTGGCCAGCTGCTTGCTCGCACTCGCTTGCGCCCAGGCCAATGCAGCGCCCAATCCTTATTCCAGTTTCATTGTGTTCGGCGACAGCCTCAACGATGCCGGCACCTTCGCCGACACCGGCGGCCCGGCGGGCTCCACCGAGCGTTACACCAACCGTACCGGGCCGGTGTATCAGGATGGCAGCGGCGAAGTTTTTTCATTGAATTCCACCCAGTTGCTCGGCGGCCGCCTAGGCTTTTCGCCCGACCAGACAGCCTCTTCCAGCTCCGCAGTGCGCGCGGAAAACGGCCAGCCCGACGGCAACAACTGGGCGGTCGGTGGTTATCGCACCGACCAGATTCTCGACTCGATCACCACCCAATCGGCCACCGGCGAACGCACCCGCGCCGGATACCTGCCGTCGAACGGCTTCCGCGCCGACCCGAACGCGCTGTATTACATTTCCGGTGGCGGCAACGACTTCCTCCAGGGCCGCATTCTCAGCCTGCCCCAGGCCAACGCCGCAGCCGATCGGCTGGCCGATAGCGTGCAAACCCTGCAGACCGCCGGCGCCAAATACGTGATGGTCTGGCTGCTGCCCGACGTGGGCCTGACACCTGCTCTGAACGGCACGCCGCTGCAAGCGTTCAGCAGCACCCTCGCCAACCAGTTCAACAGTCAGTTGGTGACGCGCCTGCAAGGCATCAACGCCGAAGTCATTCCGCTGAACATTCCGGTGCTGCTCTCGGAAGTCTTCGCCGACCCGGGGCGCTTTGGCCTGGCTACCGACCAGAACCTCACCGCGACCTGCTTCAGTGGCAATAGCTGCACGGAAAACGCCCGCTACGGGATCAACAGCGCCACGCCGGATCCGACCAAACTGATCTACAACGATGGCGTACACCCGACCGAATCCGGGCAAAAACTGATCGCCGATTACGCCTATTCGTTGCTGGCAGCGCCATGGGAACTGAGCCTGCTACCTGAAATGGCCCACGGCACCGTGCGTGCGCATCAGGATGAATTGCGCAACCAATGGCAGGCGGACTGGGAGAACTGGCAAGCGGTCGGCCAATGGCGTGCGATTGTCTCGGCCGGCGGACAGCATCTGGATGTCGACAGCCAAAGCAGCGGCGCCAGCGCCGATGGCAGCGGTTACAACCTCAACGTCGGCGGCAGCTATCGCCTGAACGAAGCCTGGCGCGTGGGCGTGGCGGCCGGTTTGTATCGACAGAATCTCGAGGCCGGGCACAACGATTCCGACTACAAGCTCAACAGCTACATGGCCACCGCGTTTGCCCAGTTCCAGCAGAACCGCTGGTGGGCCGACGCGGCGCTGACCGGCGGCAAACTCGACTACGACAACCTCAAGCGCAAGTTCGACCTCGGCGCCAGCGAGGGCGCGGAGAAAGGCGATACCGACGGCAGCCTGTGGGCGTTCAGCACGCGCCTGGGCTATGACATTGCGCAACCGGGCAGCCAATGGCACCTGTCGCCGTTCGTCAGCGCCGATTACGCCAGTGTCGATGTCGACGGTTACTCGGAAAAGAGCAACCGCGCCACGGCGCTGACCTTCGATGACCAGAGCCGCGATTCGAAACGACTCGGCCTGGGCATCCAGGGCAAGTACAACTTCACCGCGCAAACCCAGGTGTACGGCGAATACGCCCACGAGCGTGAGTACGAAGATGACGTGCAGAAGGTCAACATCGCACTCAACACCCTGCCGGCCAATGACTTCACCCTTGAAGGCTACACACCGGCAAGTCACCTGAACCGCTTGAGCCTGGGTGTCAGTCACAAGCTGACGGCGGATCTGGCGCTGCGTGGGGGTTATACCTTCCGCAAGGATGATGACTTCAAGCAGCAGGGCCTGAATGTCGGGGTTGTGCTGGATTTCTGAGTCGTAGATGCAAAAAAGCGGCGCCTGTCAGGGCGCCGCTTTTTTTATGCCTCAACACAAAACCCAATGTGGGAGCGAGCCGGCTCGCGAAAGCGCTGGGTCAGTCAGCATCAACGGTGACTGACACACCCTGTTCGCGAGCAGGCTCGCTCCCACACGGGAAATTGCGTGGCTCAGGCGTCCGGGGTCTGCTCGGCCAGGGCCACGGCGCGGAACATCGCACGGCGTTTGTTCAGGGTTTCTTCCCATTCCAGCGCCGGCACCGAGTCGGCGACGATGCCGCCGCCGGCCTGCACGTGCAGCTCGCCGTTCTTGATCACCGCCGTGCGAATGGCAATGGCGGTGTCCATGTTGCCGTTCCAGGCGAAGTAACCGACCGCGCCGCCGTACACACCACGCTTGACCGGCTCGAGTTCGTCGATGATTTCCATCGCGCGAATCTTCGGTGCGCCCGACAAGGTACCCGCCGGCAGAATCGCCCGCAGTGCGTCCATCGCGGTCAGGCCAGACTTCAACTGGCCGGTGACGTTGGAAACGATGTGCATCACGTTGGAATAACGTTCGATGACCATTTTCTCGGTGAGCTTCACCGAACCGATTTCCGAAACGCGCCCGGTATCGTTGCGGCCCAGATCGATCAGCATCAAGTGCTCGGCGATCTCCTTGTCATCCGAAAGCAGATCCTGCTCCAGCGCCACATCGGCTTCTTCGGTGGCGCCGCGTGGGCGCGTGCCGGCAATCGGGCGCACGGTGATCAGGTTGTCTTCGACGCGCACCAGCACTTCCGGCGAACTGCCGACGACGTGGAAATCGCCGAAGTTGAAGAAGTACATGTACGGCGTCGGGTTGAAGCAACGCAGCGCGCGATACAGATCGATCGGCGCAGCCTTGAAGTCGATCGACATGCGCTGCGACGGCACCACCTGCATGCAGTCGCCGGCGAGGATGTATTCCTTGATGGTGTCGACGGCTTTTTCGTAATCGTCCTGGGTGAAACTGGAACGAAATACCGGATCGGCCGATTGCTGTTTGCTGAAATCCAGGCCACGACGCGGGGTGATCGGCTGACGCAGTTGCTCGAGCAGTTCCTGCAACCGCGCCTGGCCTTGCTCGAAGGCATCGGCCTGCGCAGGGTCGGCGAGGACGATCGCGTGCATCTTGCCGGCCAGGTTGTCGAACACCACAACGGCGTCGGAAACCATCAGCAGAATGTCCGGCACGCCCAGCGGATCCGGGTTCGGGCATTTGCCCAGACGCTTCTCGACATAGCGCACACAGTCGTAACCGAAGTAACCGACCAGTCCACCGTTGAAGCGCGGCAGGCCGGCGATGGTCGGCACGTTGTAGCGCGCTTTGAAGGTTTCCACGAAGGCCAGCGGGTCTTCGACGTCATGGCTTTCGGTCTCGACGCCATCGACGGTGATGCTGACGTGATGATCATGAACCCGCAGCACGGTGCGGCACGGCAAGCCGATGATTGAATAACGGCCCCATTTCTCGCCGCCCTGCACCGATTCGAGCAGGTAGGAGTTGGGCTGATCGGCCAGTTTCAGGTAGATCGACAGCGGCGTGTCGAAGTCGGCCAGGGTTTCGCAGGCCAGCGGGATGCGGTTATAGCCGTCAGCGGCCAGACGCAGGAATTCTTCGCGATTCATAAGGTGCCTCGTGGTGTGAGGTGCAATCAGTCAGGTATGCAAACGCGCCGGCACGGCCGGCCAGAATCAGTCAGGCGCGCCAACGCCAGCGGGCCAGGGCCTTGATGACTTTCATCCAGAGTTTGCGGGTGACCACCACGATGGCGTTTCCAGAAGGGGGTTGAACAGCGTCGGGCAACGTTATCCCACCGGCCAGATCCAGGCAACCGGGAATTAGTTTGCGCAAATCGTCGATCACCAGTGCCGGGGATTCCTCGGCAATCGGCCGGCCATGGTTGTAGCCATAACTCAGCGCGACACACTTGACCCCCGCTGCTTTCGCCGCCTGCACATCGCTGCGCGAGTCGCCGACGAACAACGATTGCGAGGCCGGAATGTTGGCCATTTTCATCACGAAAAACAGCGCCGCCGGGTCAGGCTTCTTCTGCGGCAGGGTATCGCCGCCGATGATCCACTTGAAGTAGCGGCCGATCTTCATCTGATCGAGCAGAGGCGCGACGAAGCGCTCGGGCTTGTTGGTGATCAGCGCCATGGCCACGCCTTGCTTGTGCAGCCACTTGAGCGTGTCGCGCACACCGGGATAGACCACGGTCAGCTCATGGCTGGCGCCGTAAGCCTCCATGAAAATCTCCAGTGCGCGCTCGGCTTCAGCGTCGTCCACTGCCGAGTCATCGATACCACCCGCCAAGGCCCGACGCACCAGCACCGGCGCGCCATTGCCGACCCATTCGCGCACCGCTTCGATACCTGCCGGCGGACGGCCGAGGGAGAGCAGCATGGTGTCCACCGCCGCTGCCAGGTCGGGAACCGAATCGATCAGCGTGCCATCCAGATCGAACATCACCAACCGTGGCAGCTGCCCCGGGAACAACTGCTCAAAACCGCTCATGGGCGTGCCAGTGCCAGTTCGGAACGCATCTTGTCGATGACTTCCTGATAGTTCGGCGCGTTGAAAATGGCCGAGCCGGCGACGAAGGTGTCAGCACCAGCAGCGGCAATTTCGCGGATATTGTTGACGTTGACGCCGCCGTCGATTTCCAGGCGGATGTCGCGGCCCGAGGCGTCGATGATCGCCCGCGCTTCACGCAGTTTGTCGAGGGTGCCGGGAATGAACTTCTGCCCGCCGAAGCCCGGGTTGACGCTCATCAGCAGGACCATGTCGACCTTGTCGATCACGTACTTGAGCACGTCCAGCGGAGTCGCCGGATTGAACACCAGACCGGACTTGCACCCGCCTTCGCGGATCAGTTGCAGCGAGCGATCGACGTGCAGCGTGGCTTCCGGGTGGAAGGTAATGTAGGTCGCGCCGGCTTCGATGAAGTCGCCGACGATGCGGTCCACCGGGCTGACCATCAGGTGCGCGTCGATCGGCGCGGTGACGCCATACTTGCGCAGTGCCGCGCAGACCATCGGGCCGATCGTCAGGTTCGGTACGTAGTGGTTGTCCATGACATCGAAGTGGACGAAGTCGGCGCCGGCGGCGATAACGTTGTCCACTTCCTCGCCGAGGCGGGCGAAGTCGGCGGAGAGGATCGACGGAGCAATTACGAAGGGCTGCATGACGCACCTGTGCTGAGCTAAATCACGATGGCGCGCATTGTATACCTCAAGTTTCCACGCGCGCACCGGGACCGCGATGATTGGGTTGTGCCATGAGCCCTCAGCGACCGCGCCTCAGTAAGCCGCGCGGTAGATCTTCTCGATGTCGCCGGGGCTGAGTTTGCGCGGGTTGTTGCGCATCAAGCGCTCGATGCCGGCGGCCTCCACCGCCATCGCCGGGATCGCTTCCTCCGGCACGCCGAAACTGCGCAGCCCGGCAGGGATTTCCACGGCCGCGCATAACTCGGTCATGGCCTGCACGGCTTTGTCCGCAGCTTCGCTGGCGCTCAGATGCGCGGTCTTCACGCCCATGGCTTCGGCAATATCCTGCATGCGTTCGACGCAGGCCATTTTGTTCCAGGTCATCACATAGGGCAGCAGCAAAGCGTTGCTGACGCCGTGGGCAATGTTGAAGCGCCCACCCAGCGGGTACGCCAGCGCATGCACCGCACCGACCCCGGCATTGCCGAACGCCATGCCGGCCATCAGGCTGGCGGTGGCCATGTCTTCGCGCGCTTGCAGGTTGGCGCCGTTGGCGTAGGCCTTGGGCAGGGCGCTGGCGATCAGCTTGATCGCGCCAATGGCGAGGGAGTCGGTGATCGGCGAGGCGTTCACCGACAGATAGGATTCGATGGCGTGCACCAGTGCATCGACACCACTGGCGGCGGTGACGCTGCGCGGGCAGGTCAGGGTCATTTGCGGACTGACCAGCGCCACATCGGGCAACAGATAGTCGCTGACGATGCCTTTCTTCAACTGCGCGACCTTGTCCGAGAGGATCGCCACATTGGTGACTTCAGAGCCAGTGCCGGCGGTGGTCGGAATGGCGATCAGCGGCGGGCCTTTGCGCGGCACCTGATCGACACCGAACAGATCTTCCAGCGCGCCGTGGTAACCGGCGTAGGCGGCGACACTTTTGGCAATATCGATGGCGCTGCCGCCCCCGAGGCCGATCAAACCGTCATGCCCGCCTTCGCGATAGGCGCGCATGCAGTCCTCGACGATGGCGATTTCCGGGTCGGGCAGCACACGGTCGAAAATCTCGTATTCGCGCCCGCCGAGTTGCACCAGCGCCAGCTCGACAGTACCGGACTTGACCAGCGCGGCGTCGGTGACGATCAGCGGATTATCGATGTCCAGACGGGTGAGTTCAGCGGCCAGTTGCTCGATGGCTGCGGCGCCGGTGATCAGTTTGTGAGCGATTTTGAACTGGGACAGACTCATGGTGCGCAGCCTCTTATAGATGTGGGAGCTGGGCACAAGATTAGCTGGGGATTTGGGGTTGTCTGCTATTCAGGTCATGAATGACCAAAAGCAAAAGCCCCTCACCCTAGCCCTCTCCCAAAGGGAGAGGGGACTGACCGAGTTGTTTGGGAGAAGTACACCGACTTGCGATACCAAGTCGAACTCAGGCTTTGAAAAGCCCAACGTTCTGCTCCCTTTCCCCCTCGCCCCCCTGGGGGAGAGGGCTGGGGTGAGGGGGTAAGCTTTTGATCTGGCCCTTAAACCTGAGCAGTCCGCAGTTTTTCGCTGCGGCCACGTAGCCATTCCAGGGTCAGCAGCAGGATCACCGAGAAAGCAATCAGCAAAGTAGCCGCAGCCGCGATCGTCGGGCTCAGGTTCTCGCGAATCCCGCTGAACATCTGCCGAGGCAATGTCGCCTGCTCGGGCCCGGCAAGAAACAGCGTCACCACCACTTCATCGAAAGAAGTGGCAAAGGCAAACAGCGCCCCGGAAATCACTCCCGGCGCAATCAGCGGCAAGGTCACCCGGCGGAATGCAGTCAGCGGCGATGCACCGAGACTCGCAGCAGCACGCACCAGGTTGTGATTAAACCCCTGCAACGTCGCCGACACGGTGATGATCACAAACGGCACACCCAATACCGCATGCACGACGATCAGCGAGAAGAAGCTGTTACCCAGCCCCAGCGGCGCGAAGAACAGATAACTCGCCACGCCGATAATCACCACCGGCACCACCATCGGCGAGATCACCAGCGCCATCACCAGCGACTTGCCGGGGAAGTCGCCGCGGGTCAGGCCGATCGCCGCCAGCGTGCCGAAGATCATCGCCAGCACGGTCGCGGCCGGGGCGACGATGATGCTGTTCTTCAGCGCGCGCATCCATTCCGCCGAGGCGAAGAAGTCGTGGTACCACTGCAGTGAGAAACCTTGCAGCGGATAAACCAGAAAACTTCCCGAGTTGAACGACAGCGGCACGATCACCAGTACCGGCAGGATCAGGAACAACAGGATCAGGCCGCAGAGGATCCGCAGGCTGTAGAACCACACCCGTTCGATGGGCGACATGTAAGGACTCAGCATCGCAAATTCCCCTTAGCTCAGGCGCAGGCGACTGGCGCCGACCAGCCAGCTGTAGATCAGATAAAGCACCACGGTCGCCAGCAACAGCAGCCCGCCGAGTGCAGTGGCCATGCCCCAGTTGATGCTGGTGTTGGTGTAGAAGGCGACGAAGTAACTGACCATTTGGTCGTTCGGGCTGCCGAGCAGCGCCGGGGTGATGTAGTAGCCAATCGCAAGGATGAACACCAACAGGCAGCCGGCGCCGACACCAGCGTAGGTCTGCGGGAAGTACACCCGCCAGAAGCTGGCGAACGGATGACAGCCGAGGGAAATTGCCGCGCGCATGTAGGTGGGCGAGATGCCTTTCATCACGCTGTAGATCGGCAGAATCATGAACGGCAGCAGAATGTGCACCATCGAGATGTATACGCCGGTGCGGTTGAACACCAGTTCCAGCGGTTTATCGATGATGCCCATGGCCAGCAGCGCACTGTTGATCAGACCGCCGGACTGCAGCAGCACGATCCACGCTGCGACCCGCACCAGAATCGAGGTCCAGAATGGCAACAGCACCAGAATCATAAGCAGGTTGCTCTGCCGCGAAGGCAGGTTCGCCAGCAGATAAGCCAATGGATAAGCGAGCAACAGGCAGATCACGGTGATTACCAGGCCCATCCAGAACGTGCGGGCGAAGATGTCGAGGTAGATCGCTTGATCCGGGGTGGCCGGGGCCAGTTCGCCGAGATCATCGATACGGTGATCGACCGCCGCCAGCAGGTAATACGGAGTGATGCTGCTGGTGTTGCGTTTCACCGCTTGCCAATAAGCCGGGTCGCCCCAGCGTTCGTCTAGCGCTTCCAGCGCTTCTTTATAAGAAGCCGGTTCGCTGGCGAACGGCAGCGCCCGGGCGGTTTTGGTCAGCAGGCTGCGGTAGCCGGCCAACTCCATGTTCAAGCGCTTGGACAGATCGCCCAGCGTCTGGTTTTTGCGGGCTTCGGCGAGGTCTTCGCTGGCAGCCTTGTACACCGGCTCGGCGGGCAGACCACGGCCGTCCCAACTGGCGATGGCAGTGACAGTGCGCGGCATGCCGCCAACCACTTCCGGGTTGCCGACGCTTTTATAGAGCAGCGCCACGATGGGCACCAGAAACACCAGCAGCAGAAACAGCACCAGCGGCGCAATCAGCGCCTGGGCCTTCCAGCGGTTGACCCGCTCGGCGTGCTTGAGCTTCTGCTTCAAGGTGGGGCTGGCGCCCTCGTTCAGGGGAACGGCGATGGCCATGACGTACTCCGCAAATCTTTGATCGTTACAGAGGTGGCGAACCACCTCTGTTGCGTTGAAACACTGCTACCTGTGGGAGCGAGCCTTCCTGTGGCAGCGAACCTTTGTGGCGAGGGGATTTATCCCCGTTCGGCTGCGCAGCAGTCGTAAAACCTGAGAATGCGGTTTATCTGAACCACCGAGGGGGTATGGCTTCGGGGCTGCTTCGCAACCCAACGGGGATAAATCCCCTCGCCACAAAAGCGCCCTTGCCATCTCCATACAGGTAAAACAGTGGTTATTTCGCCGCCCAGGAATTGAAGCGCTGTTCCAGTTGCTCGCCGTTATCAGCCCAGAAGCTGACGTCGATCTGCACCTGGTTGGCGATGTTTTCCGGGGTGGTCGGCATGTCTTTCAGGACATCCTTGGCCAGCAACGGTACGGCTTGGGTGTTGGCCGGGCCGTAGGCGATGTTTTCCGAGTAGGTCTTCTGCTGCTGTGGCTGCACCGAGAAGGCAATGAATTTCTTCGCCGCTTCGGCGCGCTTGGCGTCCAGGCCTTTCGGGATGGCCCACGCGTCGAAGTCGTAGATGCCGCCGTTCCACACCACTTTCAGATTGGATTCTTTCTGCACCGCCGCGATGCGACCGTTGTAGGCCGAACTCATCACCACGTCGCCGGAAGCGAGGTATTGCGGCGGTTGTGCACCGGCTTCCCACCACTGAATGCTTGGCTTGAGCTCATCGAGTTTCTTGAACGCGCGATCCTGGCCGCCCTTGCTCGCCAGCTCTTTGTAGACGTCTTTCGGCGCAACACCGTCGGCCATCAAAGCGAATTCGAGGGTGTACTTGGCGCCTTTGCGCAGGCCGCGCTTGCCCGGGAATTTCTTCGTGTCCCAGAAATCCGCCCAACTGGTCGGTGCGGTTTTCAGCTTGTCAGCGTTGTAAGCCAGTACGGTCGACCAGACGAAGAAACCTACGCCGCACGGCTGAATGGCGCCTTTGACGTAGTCTTCGGTTTTGCCGAACAGCGCCGGGTCGAGTTGCTCGAACATGTCTTCGTCGCAACCACGGGACAGCTCCGGCGATTCAACTTCGACCAGATCCCACGACACACTCTTGGTGTCGACCATGGCTTTGACCTTGGCCATCTCGCCGTTGTATTCCCCGGCAACGATCTTGCCGTTACCCGCCGCTTCCCACGGTGCATAGAAGGCTTTGACTTGCGCCGCCTTGTTCGCCCCGCCAAACGACACCACGGTCAAGTCCGGGCCGGCGGCCATTGCGCCGGTCGCACCCATCAGGCCCAGAGTCAGGGCGGTGAACTTCAGGGATCTCAACATTTATTGTTCTCTCCACGTGCAGGGTTGGTGTTGGTATTGCCGGGGCGCTTAGTGCGCCTCTAAAAGCGGATCGAGCGCACGAACGTGCTCGACCTGCCAGCCAAGCGGAACCACGTCGCCGACAGCGAGCGCGGGATCGAGCTCGGCAATCGGTTGTTTCACGAAGAAGTCGGTCTTGCCGCAGACTTCCAGGCGCACCCGGACGTGGTCGCCCAGATAGATGAATTCCGCCACCCTCCCTGAGAAGCGGTTGACGCATTGATCGCTCGAACCGTTGAGGCTGACGCGCTCCGGACGGATCGACAGGGTTACCGGTTCGCCGGTCTGGCCAACGTTGACGGCCAGCGCCTCGACCTTTTCGCCACGCCCCAACTCGACCACGCAGCGCTCGCCACTCTGGCTGAGCAGGCGGCCGTTGAGACGGTTGTTCTCGCCAATGAAGTTGGCTACGAAGGTGTTTTTCGGTTCTTCGTAGAGCGTGCGCGGTGGCGCGATCTGCTGGATCTCACCTTGATGGAACACCGCCACGCGATCGGACATGGTCAGTGCTTCGCCCTGGTCGTGGGTCACGTAGACCACGGTCACGCCGAGGCGCTGGTGCAGGTGCTTGATCTCCATCTGCATGTGTTCACGCAGTTGTTTGTCGAGGGCGCCCAGCGGTTCGTCCATCAGCACCAGTTGCGGCTCGAACACCAGCGCGCGGGCCAGTGCCACACGTTGCTGCTGACCACCGGACAACTGCGCCGGATAGCGCGAAGCGAAGGCGTCGAGCTGAACCATGCTGAGGACTTTCTTCACCCGCTCGCTGACGTCGCTTTTGTTCAAGCCGCGCACGGTCAACGGAAAGGCGAGGTTTTCGGCGACGGTCATGTGCGGGAACAGCGCGTAGTTCTGGAACACCATGCCTATGTCACGCTTGTGCGGCGGCACGTTGTTGATCGAACGCCCGGCCAGCAGAATCTCGCCGGCGGTCGGCGTTTCGAAACCGGCGAGCATCATCAGGCTGGTGGTCTTGCCGGAACCGGACGGCCCGAGCAATGTGAGGAATTCGCCTTTGCGAATGTCCAGGTTGAGGTCTTTGACGATCAGGTTCTCGCCGTCGTAGCTCTTCTGCACACCACGAAAGCTGACCAGCACATCACCGGCCCCTGCGTTTGAATCGACCTGGCTCATACCCACACCTTTGTTGTTGATGACTGCTTGTTCATCAAGCCTAGTGGCTGGCGGCGGCCACGCAAATCGGGGCGCAGGAGAGAATCGCTTAAGCGCAATGGAAGGTTGGGTGTAGGGATTGCCCTACAAGGATGGCGCTAATGGATAAAGCAGTGGTGAGCGGTGGGCTGCAAGCCGCGAGCAAGGGCAAAAGCGTTTGTCGCTAACAGATATGCCAACGCGGTCTCATGTAGGAGCTGCCGAAGGCTCGGGCCGCGATCGGACGATCTTTTGACCTTGCTGTTTATAAGATCAAAAGATCGCAGCCTTCGGCAGCTCCTACAGGTGCGGGGCGGGTTCAGAGGAGTTTGTGCTCCATCGCGTATTTGACCAGCTCCGCCAGCGAGGTGATGTTGAGCTTCTGCATCAGCCGCGCCTTGTGGGTGCTGATGGTCTTGCTGCTCAGGGCCAGTTGCAGGGCGATGTCGTTGACGTTCGCGCCTTGGGCCAGGCGTTCGAACACCGAGAATTCGCGTTCTGACAAAAGTGAATGCAGCGGCCGGGTATCGGTCAGGCCAACTTCGAATACCATTCGGTCAGCCAGTTCCGGGTCAATGTAGCGCCCGCCCGCGGCGACTTTGCGGATTGCTGTGAGCAGCAGCGCCGGATCGCTGTCCTTGGTCGCATACCCGGCCGCGCCGACCTTCAACGCGCGCGCGGCCATTTGCGCTTCGTCGTGCATCGACAGCACCAGAATCGCCGGCGGATTGTTCAGCGCCCGAATGCGCGGGATCGCTTCCAGGCCATTGACGCCGGGCATGGAGATGTCCAGCAACACCACTTCGCACGGCACGCTGCGCAGGGTTTCGAGCAGTTGCTCGCCATTGCTCGCCTCCCCCACGACTTGCAGATCCTTGGCCAGGCCGATCAATTGCTTGATGCCCTCGCGGACGATGGTGTGGTCTTCGGCTACCAGTACACGGATCAAGTTTTTCTCCTCAGCCAAAATATTTCGCGAGCAGGCTCGCTCCCACCCTGGAATGCATTCTCCCTGTGGGAGCGAGCCTGCTCGCGAAGGCGTCCGCACTCACAACACAGAACTTCAGACCTCACTCACCGGCACCCACACCTCAAGACTGGTGCCCTCCCCCGGCTCACTCACCAGCTCCAGCCGCCCGCCCATGATCAGCACCCGCTCACGCATGCCGACCAGGCCAAACGACGTCGGCCGACCTTCAGCGGCGACAAATCCTACGCCATCATCGCTGACGGTCAGACACAATTCATCGCCCGCAAGCTCCAGCGTCAACTCCACCGTATGCGCCTGAGCATGGCGCATCACGTTGGTCAGCGCCTCCTGCAAAATCCGGAACAGCCCCACCGCCTTGGCGTCACTGAGTGCCGGCAGGTTGTCCGGCACCTGCACCAGACACGGTATCTGTGTGCGCGCCTCGAAACGCCGAGCCTGCCACTCGATCGCCGAGGCAATCCCGGCATCGAGAATCGGCGGGCGCAATGCCGTCGCCACATCGCGCACCAGTTGGAACAACTGCGCGATCAGGCGTTTCATGCTGTTGAGCCGCTCGTTGAGTCCCGGATCGAGTTGCGCGTAGGCCAATTCGCACATCGATGTCTCCAGTTTCAGTACGGTGAGCATCTGTCCCAACTCATCATGGACTTCCCGGGCGATGCGCGCCTTCTCTTCTTCGCGCACGCTCTCCAGGTGCGCCGACAGTTCACGCAGTTGCTCGCGCGAGGCTGCCAGTTCCAGCTCGATGCGCTTGCTTTCACTGATGTCCCAAACGATGCCGTCCCACACGTAGGCGCCATCCTCCAGTTTGCGGGTGATCGCCTTGATCTCGGCCCAACGCTGCTCCCCCTGGCGCGTGACGATGCGGCCCTGCCACGACCAGTCGCTGTCGGTATCCAGCGCCTGATCCTGGGTGCGGTGATAACTGGCCTTGTCGTCGGGATGCACCAGACTGCGCAGGCCCATGTCGCGATGGGCGATGGCTGCCGGCGCATAACCGACCAGACTTTCGCTGCCCTCGCTGATGTAGGCAAAGTCGATCTGCCCGGTAACCGGCGCCCGCTCCAGCCTGAACACCAGACCCGGGACGTTGGCGGCGATGCCTTGCAGGCGCGCCTCGCTTTCCTGCAAAGCGGCGAGCGCGCGGCGGCGGTCGGTGACATCGGTGAGGTAGACAACCAGATATTCACTGTCGCGAAAACGCAGGAAGCTCAGGGAAACGTCGGCCGGCAATACGCTGCCATCGGCGCGCAGGCAGCTGGTTTCGAAGCTCAGCGGCCCTTCTTCACTGGCCCGTGCACGCTTCCACAGATTGAGCCAGCGATCCATGTGCAGGCCGGGCTCGAAATCGATCAGCGGCCGCTCGATCAGCCCGCCCGAGGGATAGCCGAGCATGTTTTCCGCCGCGCGGTTGGCGTAGCGCACATGGCTGTCCCAATTGACCCAGAGAATGCCGACGGTGCTTTGGTCGATGGAAAACTGCGTCAGGCGCAGTGCTTCTTCACTGGCCGCGCGCAACGCAATGTCCTCGCGGGCGCTGAGCAAGCGTTGTTCGAGACTGTGCTGTTGGCGCCGCTGCCAGACCACGATTGCCGCGCAACTGAGCAGCATCACCGCGAACAACAGGCTGAGGTTCTGCCAGAACCCCGGCGACTCGGTCAGCCGTGGGTATTTCGGCTGCAGCCATTGGTTGTGCAATTGTTCCAGATCCTTGGCCGGGATCGCGCGCAAGGCGCTCTGGACGATGCCGGCCAGTTCCGGCCAATCGCGCCGCGAGGCCACGCGCAGCAGTTGCGGCAGGCCGATATCGCCGACCACCACCAGTTCGGCAAACTCCGGCTCCACCGACAGGCGCCCCAACTGCGCTTCGTCGACCACCGCGTAGGAGGCTTGCTGACTCAACAGCAGTTGCAATGCCTGACGCTCCAGCGGTACGCCTTGCAGATTCAAGTGCGGATAGTTGCTGCGCAGGTAATCGGCGGTGCTGCTCGGCATGCGCACGGCGACGCGGGTCTGGCTGTCGAGTTTTTCCAGATCGACCGCGCCACTGCTTTTCTGGTCGCTGACCACCAGTTGCGGCACGCGCATGTACGGGTCGGAAAACTGCCAGAGGCGCAGCGCGCTGGGAGTCTGACTCAGGCCCGGGGCGATGTCGATCTCGCCCTCGCGCAAAGCGGTTTCCAATGCCCCCAGATCCTGAAAGTTGCGCCAGCTCAGTTCCACGCCGAGGGTTTTGGCCAGCAGTTTCATCAACTCGACATTGGCCCCGGACAATCGCTGCAGGCGCCGATCGTAGGTCGCGTAGGGCGCCTGCAACACCAGGCCAACACGCAATTCAGTGTGCTGCGCCAACCATTGCTGCTGCTCTGGCGACAATTGCGCGGCATGTGCCAGGGGCGCAGGCGCCGCCCAGCCCATCAAGGGAAACCACAAACAGCCGATAACCCACAGGCAGCAAAATCGCTTCATTGAAGTCTCATACACTGACAAATTCTGACCAACCCATTAGGCTGCCGGGATACTTTTCTGGCCTGGAATAACCGATGCCCTTTGTCTACCGCCTGGCACTGCCAGCATTGTGCCTGTCGCTGATCCTGCCTTGTGCGTTTTCCGTCGAAGCCGCCGACCCTGCGCCTGCCGCCACGGATAAACCCGCCGAAGAAAAACCGGCCGAGCGCCAGCCACTGCTTGAGCGTAGTCAGGAAGAGGCCGCCGCACTGCAACGTAAACTGCCGGCGCAAGAGCAGCAACAACTGCAGGCTGGCAGCGACACTTTCCTCGCCCTGTGGAAACCGGCCAACAGCGCCGAACCCAAAGGTGCGGTGATCATCGTTCCCGGTGCCGGCGAAACCGCTGACTGGCCGCAGGCAGTCGGCCCGTTGCGACGCAAATTGCCGGACGTCGAGTGGAGCAGCCTGAGTATCACCCTGCCGGATCTGCAAGGCGACGCCATTGCTCCGCGCGTAATCGAACCGGCCGCCGCGCCGAAAGCCCCGGAAACCGCAAGCAAGGATGCCGCCACCGCGCAACCGATCGAGCAAGCCGCAGGCGGTGAAGCGGAAGTTGCCGAACAGGTGGTCGCCGAGACCAGCGAAGAACAAGCCAAAGCCGATGCCGATCGCATCTTCGGGCGCATCGACGCAGCGATTGCCTACGCCGAACAGCAGAGCGCGCGCAGCATCGTCGTGCTCGGGCATGGCACCGGCGCCTATTGGGCGGCGCGCTTTCTCAGCGAGCGGCAGACACCGCAGGTGGAAAAACTGGTGATGGTCGATGCGCAAGCACCGGCCAAAGCCCTGCCGCCACTCGCCGAACTGACACCGACGCTGAAGCTGCCGACGGTGGATATTTTCTACATGGACAAAGCGCTGGATCGCAACGCAGCGCTGGAGCGCATGCAGGCGAGCAAGCGCCTGAAGACCTCGGCATTCAGCCAGGTGGCGCTGAAGGTGTTGCCGGACAAAAAGGCTGAGCAGGAGCAATTGTTTCGGCGGGTGCGGGGCTGGTTGAATCCTCAAGCTGTTGACTGACTGTTACACCGAGTCGCCCCTATTCGCGAGCAGGCTCGCTCCCACATTGAATTGTGCATAGATCCAATGTGGGAGCGAGCCTGCTCGCGAAGAGGGCCGCACAAACAACAACACTCTAACGCCTAGCGAAAATCCCGCCGCTCGCGAATCAGCGTATAAGCGCTATGCAATTCCCGCGTCCGCTCGGTCGCCTCACGCACCTGTGCCGGGGTCGCGCCACTGCCGGCAATCTTGTCCGGGTGATGGCGACTGAGCAATCGCCGGTAAGCGCGCTTGATCTGCGCCGGCTCGCTGCTCGCCGACACCCCAAGCAATTTCATCGCCTCCTGGTAGCTCACCGCCGCACTGACGATCGGCCGCTTGCCCGGCTCGTAATCGCTGGCCAATGCCTGCACCTGCTGCGGCGTCCAGCCCAGCCACTTGCCCCACTGCGCCAGCAACTCGCGCTCACTCACCCCAGCGCGACCGTCGGCCCAGACCATCCGCCAACAGGCGCGCAACACACCTTCAGCCGCATGCGGTTGCGCACTCAGACGGCGCAGATAGCCGCGCAGATTGTCGCTGCCGGACTTGCCGCGATTGAACGCAGCGATGGCCCGGCGCGTCGCCGGCTCGCTCATTTCCAGTGCGCGCATTTCATTGCGCGCCTGCTGGATATGCCCGTCAGTGACGCGCCCGTCGCTCTTGGCCAGACGCCCGAGCAAGACGAACAGCAATTCATCGTTGCGCAGCATCGGCCGGCCGCCGAGCTTTTCGCGTAAATGTCCCCAGCTCTGCAAGTGCAGGCGCCGATCCAGCGCCTGCCCCAACAACGCCCCAAGCATGGCCCCCGGAATGCTGGCAATCGCGTACCCCACTCCGGCTCCAATCAGAGTCCCTGGCCACAGCATCTCAGCGACTCGCTTCTATCAAGGCTTCGGCTTCGGCCAGACGCTCGTGGGTCCCGACATCCACCCAATGCCCCTTCAGACGCTCGCCCGTCACTTCGCCATTGGCCATGGCATTGCGCAGCAGCGGCGCGAGCTTGAAAGCACCGTCGCTGCAACCGTCGAACAGCTGCGGATGAAGCACGGCGATACCGCTGTAGGTCAGGGTCGCCGCATCAGGCTCACCGTCCTGCACTTTGCCGTCGATCAGGCTGAAGTCGCCGTTCGGGTGATGCGCCGGATTGTCCGCCAGCACCAGGTGCGCCAGGCCATTGATCGGCTGGTGCAGCACGCTGAAGTCGTAATCGGTCCAGATGTCGCCGTTGACCACCAGAAACGCATCATCACCGAGCAACGGCAGTGCACGGAAAATCCCGCCACCGGTTTCCAGCGGTTCGCCTTCCGGCGAGTACCGAATACTCAGGCCGAAGCGCGAGCCGTCGCCCAGATGATCCTCGATCTGCTGGCCGAGCCATGCGTGGTTGATGACGATTTCGTTGAAACCTGCGGCCGCGAGGGCGCGCAGGTGATACTCGATCAGCGGTACACCGCCGGCACGCACCAGCGGTTTCGGCGTGGTCAGGGTCAGCGGGCGCATGCGCTCGCCTTTGCCCGCTGCCAGGATCATTGCCTTCATGCCGTCGCTCCAGCACGCAAGCTGCTGAACAGCGCTTGCAGCTCCGCCAGTTCAGGACGGCGGGCGGTCACTGCTTCTATATAGGAGAAGAAGCGCGGCACGTCCGCCAGATAACGTGGCTTGCCATCGCGGTGGCAGATACGCGCGAAGATGCCGATGACTTTCAGGTGACGCTGCACACCCATCAGGTCGCTGGCGCGCAGGAAGTCTTCGAAATCCGCCTGCACCGGGATGTCCAGCGCCGAAGCTTGCTGCCAATAACTTTCCAGCCAGCCGCGCACGCGTTCTTCCGGCCAGCTGAGGAAGGCATCCTTGAACAGGCAAGTCACGTCGTAAGTCACCGGGCCGTACACCGCGTCCTGGAAATCCAGCACGCCAGGGTTGGGCTCGCTGAGCATCAGGTTGCGCGGCATGTAGTCGCGGTGCACCAGCACTTTCGACTGCGCCAGCGCGCTGTCGATCAGCAACTCGCTGACGTGCTGCCACTGTTGCTGCTGGGCCGCATCGAACTCGACGCCCAGCTCGCGCTTGACGTACCACTCGGGGAACAATTCCAGCTCACGGCGCAACAAGGCGACGTCGTAACTGGGCAACGGCGCAACCATCGGCAACTGTTGAAAAGCCAACAGCGCTTGCAGGGCATCGTGGAATAACGCGTCGGCATTTTCGCCATCGATCACGTCGAGATAGGTCTTGTTGCCCAGGTCATTGAGCAAAAGAAAACCGCGCTCGAGGTCTTCGGCGTAAATTTTCGGCACATTAATTCCGGATTTCGCCAGCAAAAAGGCGATATCCACGAACGGTTTGCAGTTTTCCTGGGGTGGCGGCGCGTCCATGACGACGAAGCTGCGACCATCACCCTCCCAGCGGAAGTAGCGGCGGAAACTCGCGTCGCTGCTGGCCGCAGTCAACGTGGCCGGGGGCACGGTGCCCCAGCCCTGCTCGGCAAACAGCTTTGCCAACTGCTCATCGAGCCAAACTTTCAGGTGTTGCAAGCGTACATCTTGGTCAGGCATTGCAAGGGTCTCCGACGGCGCTAGCCGTCAAGCGGGTCATGCTTTATTATCCAGCATCTTTTTCAGACCATCGAGAGGCGTGCGGCCCACACCGCGGGCAGATGGCACGCAGGAAGCCCGGACTAATAAGATGGCATTGAAATCCCCCGCGTTTCGTAAAAAATTTCCGTTGTTGGTAACCGGCAGTCTGCTGGCTATGCAACCTCTGGCCAGTCAATTCGTTGTTGCCGCCGAGCAGTATGACTGCTCCGTCTCGGCTACGGGTGGCTGGGACTGTGCGCCCAAGTCGCCCGCCGCGGCATTGCCGCCGCGTCCGGTGCATGACGGCAGTGCCGTCAGCTCTGCTGGCGAGGCCCCGGCCGACAACGGTTCCGGCGCAGAGACCGGTGCAAAAACCGCATTGGTCACTGAGTCCAAGGGCCGTGGCCTGAAATCCCGTAGCGAAGACTACAGTCACCTCGACTGGGTTCCGCGCGAGAAGCTCACTGCCGCGCAACTGGCCGAGACCGGTCCTTACTGCTCTGGTTCCTATATCGAACCGATTCGTCCTGGCATGAATGACAAGACGAATAAAAGTGACGCGCCGACCTTCATCGGTGCCAAAGCGTCGCGTTACGAGCAGGACACCCAGGTCGCCAGCCTCGCCGGTGACGTGGTCATGCGTCAGGGCAGCATGCAGGTCGAGGCCGACGAGGCCAACCTGTATCAGGCCGAAAGCCGTGGCGAACTGGCCGGCAACGTGCGCATCCGCGACAACGGCGCGCTGATCGTCGGCGACCACGCCGATGTGCAGCTCGACACCGGTGAAGCCAAGGTCGACAACGCTGAATACGTTATGCACAAATCGCGCATCCGCGGTAACGCGCTGTACGCCAAGCGTGCCGAAAACGCGATCATCCGCCTGAAGGACGGCACGTACACCACGTGCGAACCGAACAGCAACGCGTGGCAGCTCAAGGGCAACAACATCACCTTGAACCCGGCGACCGGTTTCGGCACCGCGACCAACGTGACCTTGCGCGTCAAAGACATCCCGATTCTGTACACGCCGTACATCTACTTCCCGATCGACGACCGTCGCCAGTCCGGTTTCCTGCCGCCAACCATCGGTTCGGGCAGCGACACCGGCTTCACGCTGCTCACCCCGTACTACTTCAACCTGGCTCCGAACTATGACGCCACGTTGTACCCGCGCTACATGAGCAAGCGCGGCATGCTGATGGAAGGTGAGTTCCGCTACCTGACCAAATCGAGCGAAGGTCAGTTCGGTGCGGCGTATCTCAACGATGAGAACGACGATCGCAAGCTTCAGTCCGACTACAAAGACACTCGCTATATGTACAACTGGCAGCACAAGGGCGGTCTCGACTCCCGCGTGATGACCCAGGTCGACTACACCAAGATCAGCGATCCGTATTACTTCCAGGATCTGCAGACCGATCAGATCGGTGTGAAGAGTGCAGATTACGTCAACCAGCAAGGCGCAATCACCTATCGCGGCGACAGCTACACCGCACAGTTGAACGCCCAGGCCTATCAACTGGCCACCGTTTCGAGCATCACGCCGTATGACCGCCTGCCGCAGATCACCTTCAATGGTCAGCTGCCATATCATCCGGAAGGCCTGAATTTCGATTACGAGACAGAGCTGGTACGTTTTGATCGCGACCTGCGCGATGGAGATTTCGTCGACGAAGATGGCATTGCATCACCTCGCCTGGACAGGAACATCACCGGGCTGGCTCGTGCCACCGGCGACCGTTTGAATCTGAAGCCGGGCGTTAGCCTGCCGATGAACTGGAGTTACGGTTTCCTCAAGCCTTCCCTGAAGTATCAATACACTCAGTATCAGCTTGATCTGGACGGCACCGGCAAATCTCAGATCGATGCGCTGTCGCCAGAAAACCAGAAGCTCTACGGCAAATTCAGCAGCAATCAGAATCGTGGTGTTCCGATCGCCAGTGTCGATAGCGGCCTGTACTTCGACCGCGATACATCCTACTTTGGCAAGAATTATCGCCAGACGCTGGAACCACGCCTGTTCTATCTCTATGTTCCTGAGGAAGACCAGTCCGATATCCCGATCTTCGACACCAGCGAGTACACCTTCAACTACTCGTCGCTGTTCCGTGACAACCGTTTCTCCGGTGCCGACCGCGTCGGTGACGAGAACAAACTGTCGCTGGGCGTGACCAGTCGCTGGATCGAAGAAGATGGTTTCGAGCGCCAGCGCATCAGCGTAGGTCAGGCCTACTACTTCAAGAATCGTGAAGTGCAGTTGCCGGGTATCGATGCAAAAACCCGCGCCGACTCCAAATCAAATGTTTCTCCGTACGCGCTGGAATACGAATACCGCTGGAACCGCGACTGGCGCGCCACTGCCGATTACAACTGGGATCCGGACAGCCGTAGCCCGCGCTCCGGCAGTGCGATGTTCCATTATCAGCCTGCGGACAACCCGAACAAGGTCATCAACGCCGGTTATCGCTATCGCAACGACCAGATTCGCTACGACCAGAATACCGGTCAATGGTCGGTGGGCGGTGGTGACTACGGCACCCCGGGCCAGCCTGGCTACGTGAAGGACTACTACAAGATCCAGCAGCATGACTTTTCGGTCATCTGGCCGATCGTTCCGCAGTGGAGCGCCATCAGCCGCTGGCAGTACGACTACAACCGCAATCGCACGCTGGAAGCCTTCGGTGGTTTCGAATATGACAACTGCTGCTGGAAACTGCGCCTGATCAACCGTTACTGGGTTGCCTATGACGAGTTCAGCCAGGAAGCTCCGCAAAACGAAAAAGGCGACCATGGCGTCTTCCTCCAAATTGTTCTGAAGGGGCTCGGCGGCCTGACTGGCGCCAAGGTAGAGAGTTTCCTCGATCAAGGCATTCAAGGTTATCGTGAACGTGAAGACCAAGCTTTCTGATTGTCTGCGCCCGCTGATGCTGGGCGCGCTGTTCCTGGGTACGGCGGCCAACGCCGCCGTACAGTCCATCGATAAAGTGGTGGCGATCGTCGACAACGACGTGGTCATGCAGAGCCAACTGGACCAGCGGGTTCACGAAGTTCAGCAGACCATCGCCAAGCGCGGTGGCGGTCTTCCGCCTCCGGGCGTGCTCGATCAGCAAGTGCTCGAGCGTCTGATCGTCGAAAACCTGCAACTGCAGATCGGCGAGCGCTCGGGCATCCGCATCACTGACGAAGAGCTCAACCAGGCTGTTGGCACCATTGCCCAGCGCAACAACATGACGGTCGATCAGTTCCGCTCAGCGCTGGCTCGTGATGGCCTGAACTATGACGACGCCCGTGATCAGATCAAGCGCGAGATGATCATCAGCCGCGTGCGTCAGCGTCGCGTGGCCGAGCGCATCCAGGTGTCCGAGCAGGAAGTGAAGAATTTCCTCGCCTCCGACCTCGGCAAGATGCAACTGTCCGAAGAACTGCACCTGGCCAACATCCTGATTCCGACCCCGGAAAGCGCCAACTCTGAAGCCATTCAGAGCGCCGCGCGTCAGGCCATGGAGGTTTACCAGCAGCTCAAGCAAGGCGCCGACTTCGGTCAGATGGCCGTGGCCAAATCCGGCAGCGACAACGCGCTGGAAGGCGGCGACATGGGCTGGCGTAAAGCCGCGCAACTGCCACCGCCGTTCGACCGCGAACTGAGCAGCATGGCCGTCGGCGACATCACTCAACCTGCGCGCACACCGGGCGGCTTCATCATTCTGAAGCTGCTGGGCAAACGTGGCGGCGAAGCGCAGATGCGCGACGAAGTGCATGTGCGTCACATCCTGGTCAAGCCGAGCCCGATCCGCGACGAAGCCAAGACCAAGGCCCTGGTGCAATCGTTGTATGACCGCATCAGCGCCGGTGAAGACTTTGCCGAGCTGGCGAAAAACTACTCGGAAGACCCGGGTTCCGCCCTCAACGGCGGCGACCTGAACTGGATCGACCCGAACGCGCTGGTGCCGGAATTCCGCGAAGTGATGGCCTCGACCCCGCAAGGTCAGCTGTCCAAGCCGTTCCAGACCCAATATGGCTGGCACGTGCTGGAAGTCCTTGGCCGTCGCGCCACTGACAGCACCGAACAGGCCCGTGAGCAGCAAGCCATGACCGTACTGCGCAACCGCAAATACGACGAAGAGCTGCAAACCTGGTTGCGTCAGATCCGTGACGAAGCATACGTAGAGATCAAACTCCCTGGTGCAGACCAGGCAGCGCAGTGAAACCCAAGCGTTTCGCGCTGACACCCGGCGAACCGGCCGGCATCGGTCCCGACCTGTGCCTGCTGCTCGCCTCGCAAGCCCAGCCACATCCCCTGATAGCCATTACCAGCCGCGACCTGCTCATTGAGCGGGCCGCGCAGCTGGGGCTGGCCGTCAATCTGCTGGATGTCGCGCCCGGGCAGTGGCCAAATGTTCCAGCGCCGGCCAACAGCCTGTACGTCTGGGATACGCCACTCAGCGCACCGGTAGTCGCCGGACAACTGGACACGGCCAACGCGGCATTCGTCCTCGAAACCCTGACCCGCGCCGGCAACGGCTGCCTGAACGGCGACTTCGCCGGGATGATCACCGCACCCGTGCACAAAGGCGTGATCAACGAATCGGGTATCGCGTTCTCCGGACACACCGAATTTCTCGCCGACCTGACGCACACCGCGCAAGTAGTGATGATGCTTGCCACTCGCGGTTTGCGCGTGGCGCTGGTCACCACGCATCTGCCACTGCGCGAGATTGCCGATGCGATCACCGCAGAGCGGCTGGAGCGGGTCACGCGAATCCTGCACACCGATCTGCAAGACAAATTCGGCATCGCCCGGCCACGCATTCTGGTCTGCGGTCTTAATCCGCACGCCGGTGAAGGCGGCCACCTGGGCCATGAAGAAATCGACATCATCGAACCGACATTAGAGCGCCTGCGCAGCGAGGGCATGGACCTTCGTGGCCCGCTGCCTGCCGACACTCTGTTTACCCCCAAATATCTGGAGCACTGCGACGCAGTGCTGGCGATGTACCACGACCAGGGCTTGCCCGTGCTCAAGTACAAAGGCTTCGGCGCTGCCGTCAACGTGACGCTGGGCCTGCCGATCATCCGCACCTCGGTCGACCATGGCACCGCCCTGGATCTGGCCGGCAGCGGCAGGATCGACACCGGCAGCCTGCAAGTCGCCCTGGAAACCGCCTACCAGATGGCCGAGACCCGTTTATGAACGAGCAATACCAACACAAGGCGCGCAAACGCTTTGGCCAGAACTTCCTGCACGATGCCGGCGTTATTGACCGCATCCTGCGCTCCATCCATGCCAAGGCTGACGACCGCCTGCTGGAAATCGGCCCTGGTCAGGGTGCCCTGACCCAAGGTTTGCTCGGTTCCGGCGCACAACTCGACGTGGTGGAGCTGGACAAGGATCTGATCCCGATCCTCAACCAGCAGTTTGCCGGCATGAGCAATTTCAACCTGCATCAGGGCGATGCGCTGAAGTTCGACTTCAATACGCTGAATGCCGCGCCGAACAGCCTGCGGGTGGTTGGCAACCTGCCGTACAACATTTCCACTCCGCTGATTTTTCACCTGCTGAACAACGCCGGCATCATTCGTGACATGCACTTCATGTTGCAGAAAGAAGTGGTCGAGCGTCTGGCTGCAGGCCCGGGTGGCGGTGACTGGGGTCGTTTGTCGATCATGGTTCAGTACCATTGCCGCGTGGAACATCTGTTCAATGTCGGCCCGGGCGCGTTCAATCCGCCGCCGAAAGTCGACTCGGCAATCGTGCGTCTGGTGCCCCACGCGGTACTGCCGCACCCGGCCAAGGATCACAAGTTGCTGGAGCGCGTGGTACGCGAAGCCTTCAATCAGCGCCGCAAAACCTTGCGCAATACCCTCAAGCAATTGCTCAGCAACGCCGAGATCGAAGCCGCGGGCGTTGATGGCAGCCTGCGTCCCGAGCAACTGGATCTGGCCGCATTCGTGCGCCTGGCCAACCAGCTCGCGATACAGGTCCCGGCAGCTCCCGCCGCCGACTGACCCGCGATGAACGCTATCGGGCAGCACACCACTCTGGTTTACTGCCCGATACTTGCCTAGACTGATTCCCCATCAGCTACGCCCCGCGTTCCGCTTCGTTAAGGCCCTCTTGCATGTCCGATTCCCGTTATCAGGTCGATGTCAGCGTCGTCACCCATTATCTGGCAGACCAATCGCAACCCGAACACGACCGTTTCGCCTTCGCCTACACCATCACCGTGCAGAACAACGGCGAGATTGCCGCCAAGCTTCTGTCCCGGCACTGGGTGATTACCGATGGTGACGGCCATGTCGAACACGTGCGCGGTGAAGGCGTCGTCGGCCAGCAACCGTTGATCGATGCAGGCAAGAGCCACACGTATACCAGCGGCACGGTGATGACCACCAAGGTCGGCACCATGCAAGGCTCCTATCAGATGCTCGCCGACGACGGCAAACGTTTCGATGCGACCATCAAACCGTTTCGCCTCGCCGTACCCGGAGCCCTGCACTGATGACGACTTACGCCGTCGGTGACCTGCAAGGCTGCCTGGAGCCGCTCAAGTGTCTGCTCAGGCAAGTCGCGTTCGACCCGACGCTTGATCGGCTGTGGCTTGTCGGCGATCTGGTCAACCGTGGCCCGCAGTCGCTGGAAACCCTGCGCTTTCTCTACGAGATGCGCGAGTCGCTGGTTTGCGTACTCGGCAATCACGACCTGCATCTGCTGGCCGCCGCGAAGAAGATCGAACGCTTGAAGAAAAGCGACACACTGCGCGAGATCATCGATGCCCCCGACGGCCCGCAACTGATGGAATGGCTGCGCCAGCAGAAGCTGATGCATTACGACGAAACACGCGATGTTGCGATGGTCCACGCCGGCATCCCGCCGCAATGGTCGCTGCGCCGTGCGTTGAAGTGCGCCGCCGAAGTCGAGACCGCCCTGCGTGACGACAACGTATTCCCCGCCTACCTTGACGGTATGTACGGCAACGAGCCGGCAAAATGGGACAACGATCTCAAAGGCATTGATCGTCTGCGGGTGATCACCAATTACTTCACGCGCATGCGCTTTTGCACCGCCGAGGGCAAGCTCGACCTCAAAAGCAAGGAAGGCCTGGACAGCGCCCCGCCCGGCTACAAGCCGTGGTTCCAGCACAAGGAGCGCAAGACCAAAGGCCTGCGCATCATCTTCGGTCACTGGGCTGCGCTCGAGGGCAATATCCACGAGCCGGGCATTTCCGCGCTGGACAACGGATGCGTATGGGGCGGCAGCCTGACGCTGATGAACGTCGACAGCGGCGAACGCCTGTCATGCAAATGCGACGAGCACGGCGGGCTTGCACACACGGTTGCGCCACTTATCCCCGAATCTTCGCCAGTCGACGCGCCGCGTTAGACTGCACTTTCAGTTGAGCTACAGGAACCCGCCATGAGCGAATTCAAACGAATCCCCCCGGAACAGGCGCAGGCCCTGCGTGAACAAGGCGCCGTTGTGGTCGACGTGCGCGACCCGGCGACCTTTGCCGCGCTGCATATCAGCGGTTCGAAGCATCTCGACAACCATTCGCTGCACGCTTTCATTCAAGGCGCCGATCTTGATGCACCGACCGTCGTGGTCTGCTATCACGGCAACTCCAGTCAGGGCGCAGCCGCCTATCTGGTCAGCCAAGGTTTCTCCGATGTTTACAGCATGGACGGCGGCTTTGAGCTGTGGCGTACGACTTATCCGTCGGAAACCGCGCAAGGCACCGCCGAATAATTTTTTTGCGCAGCGCAGGCCCCGGCTGCCGTGGTCCTGCGCGCGGCAGACGAACGGTCTGCCACAACTAATTACGTATCTCGCCTTTACCTCTCGAATTCCCAACTATCCTTAAGCGCAGGCCATCCAAATCAGGGGAGAGCCGGTACACCGGCGCGCGGATCATCGGGAGTAGCTTTCGCGGTTTGTCGACCGTGGGAGAATTCTGGGGGGTAAACAGCAGCTGCCACAGCGACTGCTGCCAGCATCGACTGAGTGATCCGGCGTCGGCTCCACGTATCGAGCGAGGTGACGTCATGAGTATCTTTAGCCACTTCCAACAACGCTTCGAATCCACACGCCAGGAAGAACTCTCTCTGCAGGAGTACCTGGAGCTGTGCAAAAACGATCGCAGCGCTTACGTTTCCGCCGCCGAGCGTCTATTGATGGCGATCGGCGAACCGGAACTGCTCGACACTTCGACCAATTCGAGGCTGTCGCGCATCTTCTCCAACAAGGTGATCCGCCGCTATCCGGCCTTTGAAGACTTCCACGGGATGGAAGAATGCATCGACCAGATCGTCTCGTATTTCCGCCACGCCGCCCAAGGCCTGGAAGAGAAGAAACAGATTCTTTATCTGCTCGGCCCCGTCGGTGGCGGTAAATCGTCCCTGGCCGAGAAGCTGAAACAGCTGATGGAGAAGGTACCTTTCTACGCCATCAAAGGCTCGCCGGTCTTCGAATCACCTCTGGGTCTGTTCAACGCCACTGAAGATGGCGCGATCCTTGAGGAAGATTTCGGCATTCCACGACGCTACCTGAACACCATCATGTCGCCTTGGGCGACCAAACGCCTGGCCGAATTCGGCGGCGACATCAGTCAGTTCCGCGTGGTCAAGCTGTACCCGTCCATCCTCAATCAGATTGCGGTGGCCAAGACCGAACCCGGTGACGAGAACAACCAGGACATCTCGGCGCTGGTCGGCAAGGTCGATATCCGCAAACTCGAAGAATTCCCGCAGAACGACGCTGACGCCTACAGCTACTCCGGTGCGCTGTGCCGAGCCAACCAGGGCTTGATGGAATTCGTCGAAATGTTCAAGGCGCCGATCAAGGTGCTGCACCCATTGCTGACCGCTACTCAGGAGGGCAACTACAACAGTACCGAAGGCCTCGGCGCGATTCCCTTCACCGGCATCCTGCTGGCTCACTCCAACGAGTCGGAGTGGCACACCTTCCGCAACAACAAGAACAACGAGGCGTTCATCGACCGGATCTACATCGTCAAAGTGCCGTACTGCCTGCGCGTCAGCGATGAAGTGAAGATCTACGACAAACTCCTGTTCAACAGTTCCTTGTCCAAGGCGCACTGCGCACCGGACACCTTGAAAATGCTTGCGCAATTCACCGTGCTGTCACGCCTCAAGGAGCCGGAAAACTCCAACATCTACTCGAAGATGCGCGTCTACGACGGTGAAAACCTCAAGGACACCGATCCGAAGGCCAAGTCGATTCAGGAGTATCGCGATTCGGCCGGTGTCGACGAAGGCATGAACGGCCTGTCGACCCGCTTCGCCTTCAAGATCCTCTCCAAGGTATTCAACTTCGATCCACATGAAATTGCCGCCAACCCGGTGCACCTGCTCTATGTGCTGGAGCAGCAGATCGAACAGGAACAGTTCCAGGCCGAAACCCGCGAACGCTACCTGCGCTATCTGAAGGAATACCTGGCGCCGCGCTACATCGAGTTTATCGGCAAGGAAATCCAGACCGCTTATCTGGAGTCCTACAGCGAATACGGTCAGAACATCTTCGACCGCTACGTGTTGTATGCGGATTTCTGGATTCAGGATCAGGAGTATCGCGACCCGGAAACCGGCGAGATTCTCAACCGCGTAGCCCTGAACGAAGAACTGGAGAAAATCGAGAAACCGGCCGGGATCAGCAATCCGAAGGATTTCCGCAACGAAATCGTCAACTTCGTCCTGCGCGCCCGGGCCAACAACAACGGCAAGAACCCGACGTGGCTCAGCTACGAAAAACTGCGGGTGGTCATCGAGAAGAAAATGTTCTCCAACACCGAAGACCTGCTGCCCGTCATCAGTTTCAACGCCAAGGCCAGCAAGGAGGATCAGCAGAAACACAACGACTTCGTTACGCGAATGGTTGAACGTGGCTACACCGATAAACAGGTACGCCTGCTGTCCGAATGGTACCTGCGGGTCCGCAAGTCGCAGTGAGGCAGCTGCAAGCTATAAGCCACAAGCTGCAAGAACTAAGCGCGTGAACCCGAAAACACGGGCATTCGCTTTTACTTGCAGCTTGCAGCTCAAAACTTGAAGCTCCCCGGAGGGGCCTTATGAGCTATGTGATCGACCGACGCCTCAATGGCAAGAACAAGAGCACGGTGAACCGCCAGCGTTTTCTGCGGCGCTACCGTGACCACATCAAGAAGGCTGTCGAAGAGGCAGTCAGTCGCCGCTCCATCACGGATATGGAGCACGGCGAGCAGATCAGCATTCCCGGCCGCGATATCGACGAGCCGGTGCTTCATCATGGACGCGGCGGCAAGCAGACCGTGGTGCATCCCGGTAACAAAGAGTTCACGGCCGGTGAACATATCGCTCGTCCACCGGGAGGCGGCGGTGGGCGCGGCCCGGGCAAGGCAGGCAACTCCGGTGAAGGCATGGACGAGTTCGTCTTCCAGATCACTCAGGAAGAATTCCTCGAGTTCATGTTCGAAGACCTGGAACTGCCGAACCTGGTCAAACGCAATCTGACCGGTACCGACACGTTCAAAACCGTACGCGCCGGGATCAGCAACGAAGGTAACCCTTCACGCATCAATATCATCCGCACCCTGCGCTCAGCACATGCACGTCGTATTGCCCTGTCCGGCAGCAGCCGGGCAAAGCTTCGTGAAGCCAAGGAAGAGCTGGCACGGCTCAAGCGCGAAGAACCGGACAACTTCGGCGATATCCAGGATCTCGAGGCTGAAATTGAAAAACTCAGCGCACGCATTCACCGCGTGCCGTTCCTCGATACCTTCGACTTGAAATACAACCTGCTGGTCAAGCAACCCAACCCCAGCTCCAAAGCAGTGATGTTCTGCCTGATGGACGTTTCCGGGTCGATGACGCAGGCGACCAAGGACATCGCCAAGCGCTTTTTCATCTTGCTGTACCTGTTTCTCAAGCGTAACTACGACAAGATCGACGTGGTGTTCATCCGTCACCACACCAGCGCCCGAGAGGTGGATGAGGAGGAGTTTTTCTATTCTCGTGAAACCGGCGGCACCATTGTTTCCAGCGCGCTGAAGCTGATGCAGGAAATCATGGCCGAGCGCTATCCGAGCAACGAGTGGAACATTTATGCCGCTCAAGCCTCCGACGGCGACAACTGGAACGACGACTCGCCGATCTGCCGCGACATCCTGATCAATCAGATCATGCCGTTTGTGCAGTACTACACTTACGTGGAGATCACCCCGCGCGAACATCAGGCCCTGTGGTACGAATACGAACGCATCGCCGAAGCCTTCTCTGACACCTTTGCCCAGCAGCAACTGGTCTCGGCCGGAGATATCTATCCGGTCTTCCGTGAACTCTTCCAGCGCAGGTTAGTGACATGACCGCCAAAGAGCAGAAGCGCCAACCCATATCCACCGGCTCCGAATGGACATTCGAGCTGATCCAGACCTACGACCGCGAAATCGCCCGGATCGCGGCCCGCTATGCGCTGGATACTTATCCCAACCAGATCGAAGTGATCACCGCCGAGCAGATGATGGACGCCTATGCCTCGGTGGGCATGCCGCTGGGCTATCACCACTGGTCCTACGGCAAACACTTCCTCAGCACCGAGAAATCCTACAGTCGCGGGCAAATGGGCCTGGCCTACGAGATCGTGATCAACTCCGATCCGTGCATCGCCTATCTGATGGAAGAAAACACCATCTGCATGCAGGCCCTGGTGGTGGCCCACGCCTGCTATGGCCACAACAGCTTCTTCAAGGGCAACTACCTGTTCCGCACCTGGACCGATGCCAGTTCGATCATCGATTACCTGGTGTTCGCCAAGCAGTACATCATGCAGTGCGAGGAACGCCACGGCATCGACGCCGTAGAAGATCTGCTCGATTCCTGCCATGCCTTGATGAATTACGGCGTCGACCGCTACAAGCGGCCGTATCCGATTTCCGCCGAAGAGGAACGCCGGCGGCAAAAGGATCGTGAAGAGCACATGCAGAAGCAGATCAATGATCTGTGGCGCACCATTCCCAAGGGCGCGGATAAATACAGCGACAAGGACAACGCCCGCTTCCCGGCCGAGCCGCAGGAAAACATCCTCTATTTCATCGAAAAACACGCACCGCTGCTGGAGCCGTGGCAGCGCGAAATCGTGCGCATCGTGCGCAAGATCGCCCAGTATTTCTATCCGCAGCGCCAGACTCAGGTGATGAACGAAGGCTGGGCGACGTTCTGGCATTACACGCTGATGAATGATCTGTATGACGAAGGCCTGGTCACTGACGGCTTCATGATGGAATTTCTCACCTCGCACACCAGCGTGGTGTTCCAGCCGGGTTTCGACAGCCCGTACTACAGCGGCATCAATCCTTACGCACTGGGTTTCGCCATGTACCGCGACATTCGGCGCATGTGCGAAGAACCTACCGAAGAAGATCGCCGCTGGTTCCCGGACATCGCCGGTTCCGACTGGCTGTCGACCATCAAGTTCGCCATGAGCAGTTTCAAGGACGAGAGCTTCATCCTGCAGTACTTGTCGCCCAAAGTGATCCGCGACCTGAAGCTGTTCAGCATTCTCGATGACGACCAGAAAGACGATCTGCTGGTGCCGGCCATCCATGACGAGGGCGGCTACCGCATCATCCGTGAAACCCTGGCTGCGCAGTACAACCTCGGTAATCGTGAGCCGAACGTGCAGATCTACAGCATCGATCGGCGCGGCGATCGCTCGCTGACCCTGCGCCATCAGCAGCACGACCGCAAACCTTTGGGCGATTCCACCGAAGAAGTGCTCAAGCACCTGCACCGGCTCTGGGGCTTCGACATTCATCTGGAAACCCTGCAAGGCGACCAGATCATGAAAACCCATCACGTGCCGCCACGCAGTGAACACAGCGAGGGCGATTACGGCCGGCTCGATCTGGCCGTGATTCATCTTTGATCCGGTTCCGGCCTCCGAAAGTCTGACGCAAGGGTTATCCTGTCGGACTGACGGAGGTTTTTTATGCAGGTTTACAAGGTTGGCGGCGCGGTACGTGATCGCCTGTTAGGGTTGCCGGTCACTGATGTCGACCGGGTCGTGGTCGGTGCAACCACTGAAGAAATGCTCGCCAAGGGATTCCGCCCGGTCGGCGCAGATTTCCCGGTGTTTCTGCACCCGAAAACCGGTGAGGAATACGCCCTCGCCCGCACCGAGCGCAAAAGCGGACGCGGTTACGGAGGTTTCACCTTCTATGCAAGTCCTGAAGTCACGCTTGAAGAAGATCTGATTCGCCGCGACCTGACGATCAATGCCATGGCCGAGGACGATCAACTCAACCTGACCGATCCGTACCACGGCCAGCGCGATCTTGAAGCGCGAATCCTGCGCCATGTTTCCCCGGCATTCGCCGAAGATCCGCTCCGTGTCCTGCGTGTTGCCCGTTTTGCTGCGCGCTACGCCGGGCTGGGCTTCACGGTTGCCGACGAGACCATGGACCTGATGCGTCAGCTCAGCGAGTCCGGCGAATTACAGGCGCTGACTGCCGAACGTAGCTGGAAGGAGATTTCCCGGGCACTGCTGGAAGACCATCCACAGGTGTTCATCCAAGTCTTGCGCGACTGTGGCGCACTCAAAGAGCTAATGCCGGAAGTCGACGCCTTGTTCGGCGTACCGCAGCCGGAGACCCATCACCCGGAAATCGACACGGGCCTGCACACCTTGAGCGTGCTGGAGCAGTCAGCTTTGCACAAACAACCGCTGACGGTGCGCTGGGCCTGCCTGCTGCATGACCTGGGCAAAGGCCTCACGCCGGAAGAAGAATGGCCCAGGCATATCGCCCATGAGCACACCGGGCTGAAGCTGATCAAAGCGGTCAACGAGCGCTTCAAGGTCCCCAAAGACTGTCAGGAACTGGCGCTGCTGGTCGGGCAATACCACACCCATGGGCACCGGGCGCTGGAGCTGAAAGCCTCGACGCTGCTGGAATTGCTGCAGAGTTTCGATATATATCGCCGGCCGCAGCGATTCGAAGAGTTTATCGCCGCGTGCGAGATGGACGCCCGTGGCCGCAAGGGCCTGGAGCAGCGCAGTTATCCACAGGCGGATTATTTGCGCGGAGCCGCGAAGGCTGCGCGAGCGGTGGCCGTGCAGCCATTGCTGGAGCAAGGATTCAAGGGGCCGGAACTGGGCGAAGCGCTGAAGCGGGAACGACTGAAGGCGTTGAAAGCCTACAAAGAGGCGGCGACGGCCTGATAAAAAACTTCGCGAGCAGGCTCGCTCCCACAGGAGACCTCGATCCAATGTGGGAGCGAGCCTGCTCGCGAAAGCGCATTTGATATCACCGCAACTCCGAAGGCGTGAGCTGCTCCCCCCGCCATTCGAACGCAACCGGCGCCAACACCTGATCAATTTGCGCCTCAGCCCACAACGTCGCAAAGCTTTGGCCCACCCCCGGATGCACCCGCTGCGGCGCAATCAACGACAGCGGCCACAGCACAAAGGCATTTTTCAGAATTTCCGCACGCGGCAGTACCAATCCGTCGAAGTTACCCACCAGATCGCCATACAGCAGCACGTCGATATCCAGCGGCAAGCCCTTGCGATCCGGTGCATAGCGACCGTTATCCGCCTCGATGAATTTCAAGCGACGATCAAGCTCCATCAACGGCAGATCGGTGTAGGCCGAGACCACGAAATTGAAGAACGGCCCGCTTTTGATGCCCACCGGCTGGCTCTCGAACACCGCCGAACAACGGATATCCACCAGAAATTTGGCCAGCGCATCGAGACCGGCGCGCAAATGGGTTTCGCGCTCGATATTGCTACCGAGCCCGAGGTAGACCTGAGTCAGCGACATCCGCGCTCGATCTCCACACCCACACCACCCTTGGCCGCTGGAACTGCGCCCGGCTTGGTCAGTTTCAGTCGCACCCAGGTGATCTTGAATTCGGCCATGAGCACTTCAACCAGACGCTCGGCAAAGGTTTCGACCAACTGGAACTGCGCCTGCTCGGCAAAAGCCTGAATGCGCGTGGAAACGCTGGCGTAATCGAGCGCCAGGGTCAGGTCGTCACCGGCGGCGGCCGGGCGATTGTCCCAGGCGAAGCTCAGATCAAGACGCAGACACTGACGGATGCCGCGCTCCCAGTCATAGGCACCGATCACGGTGTCGACTTCCAGGCCCTCGATAAACACTCTGTCCAAGCACTTCTCTCCGCTGCACGACAAGGGCGCGATGCGCCGTTAGAATCAGGGCGTCCTCGCCCGGAATAGTTAGCATGTTTTGGTTACTGGCGATTCTCGCCTACCTGCTCGGCTCGCTGTCCTTCGCCATTTTGCTCAGCCGCCTGACCGGAAATCCGGATCCACGAATGAGTGGCTCGGGTAATGCCGGCGCCACCAACATGCTGCGCCTGGCCGGTCGCAAACTGGCGATCCTGACCCTGCTCGGTGATCTGTGCAAAGGCCTGCTGCCGGTGCTGATCGCCTCAAGCGCGGGCCTCTCACTGCAGGATCAGGCCTGGATTGGCGTGTGCGCCGTGATCGGTCACCTGTTCCCTTTGTACTTTCGCTTTCGCGGCGGCAAAGGCGTTGCCACTGCCGCCGGCATGCTGCTTGGCCTGTATCCACCCGCCGCGCTGCTGGCGGTCTGCGCCTGGCTGCTGACGTTCTACCTGACCCGCACCAGCTCGCTGGCGGCGCTGATTGCCACACCGCTGACCCTGCCGTTGCTGGCCTGGCAAGAGCCGGAAGCCTTGCTGCCAATGAGCGCGCTGACCTTGCTGATTGTCTGGCGTCATCGCGGCAATCTACGCGACCTGTTTGCCGGGCGCGAACGGCATTTCTAGCTGCCGTCCCTGAGCGTCGCTCATTACAGCGCCGACAATTGTTCCATCGGCCAGCGTGCCTGCACGGTGATTGCCAGACTTTCCTGCTGACCGGCCTTCAGGCGCTGGCAACCGGCGAACGCGATCATTGCGCCATTGTCGGTGCAGAACTCGGGACGTGCGTAAAACACATCGCCCTTCATATCACCGAGCATCTTTTCCAGCGAAACCCGCAACGCCTTGTTGGCGCTGACGCCGCCGGCGATCACCAGTCGCTTCATGCCCGCCTGTTTGAGGGCGCGCTTGCACTTGATGGTCAAAGTCTCCACCACGGCCTGCTGGAACGCCAGCGCGATGTCGCAACGGGCTTGCTCGCCGTCGTCCCCGGCGCTGACGCATTGCTGCCAGGTGTTGAGGGCGAAGGTTTTCAAGCCGCTGAAGCTGAAGTCCAGACCCGGGCGGTCACACATCGGACGCGGAAAAGTGAAACGTCCTGCGACGCCCTTCTCGGCCAGCTTGGCGATTTCCGGCCCGCCGGGGTAATTAAGGCCCATCATCTTTGCGGTTTTGTCGAAGGCTTCGCCGGCCGCATCGTCGAGCGTCTCGCCGAGCAGGCTGTATTGGCCAATGCCGTCGACCTGAACCAACTGCGTATGACCACCGGAAACCAACAAAGCGACGAACGGAAACTCAGGCGGTTTCGGCTCCAGCATCGGTGCCAGCAAGTGGCCTTCCATGTGGTGCACGCCGAGCGCCGGAATGCCCCAGGCAAACGCCAGTGCCTGCGCGCAGGACGCACCGACCAGCAGCGCGCCGACCAGGCCAGGACCTGCGGTGTAGGCGATTGCGTCGATCTCGGTCGGCACGCAGTCGGCCTCGGCCAACACCTGACGGATCAAGGGCAGCATGCGTTTGACGTGGTCACGCGAGGCCAGCTCCGGCACCACACCGCCATAGACGCGGTGCAGGTCGATCTGACTGAACAGCGCATCGGCCAGCAGACCGCGTTCACTGTCATACAATGCGACGCCGGTTTCGTCGCAGGAGGTTTCTAATCCCAGTACTAGCATGGGTTTGCGCCTTGTTTAGGCTGAATTCGAAGGCGCGCATAATAGTCGCCACGTGATGCCCCGACCAGCGGTTTTCGATCAGAGGCTTTGCATTCCGAGCGATGAGGGGTTAACATCCGCAACCCTTAAAAACCGACGTCTTCAAGTGCTCTTTTGCCGCGAGGATGTTGACCCCGGTAATGAATGAAGGTAGCTCTGGATGCCAGCCGTCAAAGTAAAAGAGAACGAACCCTTCGACGTAGCTCTGCGTCGTTTCAAGCGCTCCTGCGAAAAAGCCGGTGTACTGGCTGAAGTTCGTAGCCGCGAATTTTACGAGAAGCCAACTTCTGAGCGTAAGCGCAAGGCAGCAGCCGCTGTTAAGCGTCACGCCAAGAAAGTTCAGCGCGAACAGCGCCGCGCCGTTCGTCTGTACTAATCCACAGACGTTCGTAGCAAGCTTCTTGCCTAAGCCCGGCCCTCAGCCGGGCTAATGGCATTTGCGTAAAACGCTAGATGCTTCACCGTCGACGCCGCCGATGCGACCGAGACAAATCTGCTTCACCGCGTCAGGCCTGGCTCTTTTGCCAGCGGTGCACGTCTTTTCTGACGAGCCTTTCAAGGCTACTGACGAGCACACCCACTGATTCCTCTTACGACGATCAGCCCAAGGCACCTGCATGCGTGCCCGCTTTATTGAGCTATCCGAGGCCGACAACCGGCCGTCAGCGGATTCAGCGCAACACTTTCACATAGTCGAAGACTGATAGGTACTAACGTCAGTGGATTTTCGGCAGATACACTTCCCGACAGCGATCACGCAGACGACACCGGTCGAGCCGCACTTTTTGTGCGTTTCCAGCAATGGCCCGCGTCCGACAGCCTGTCGCAACGGATTTATTGCAGCGCAGACGACGAGAACGCCATGGCCGGGCTGATACCCCAGAGCTTCATTGACGACCTGCTGAACCGCACCGACATCGTCGACGTGGTCAGCTCGCGCGTGCAATTGAAGAAGGCCGGCAAGAACTACACCGCCTGTTGCCCGTTCCACAAAGAGAAAACCCCGTCGTTCAGCGTCAGCCCCGACAAGCAGTTCTATTACTGTTTCGGCTGCGGCGCAGGCGGCAACGCCCTCGGCTTTCTCATGGATCACGACAACCTGGACTTCCCCCAGGCCGTCGAAGATCTGGCCAAAGCCGCCGGCATGGAAATCCCCCGCGAAGAAAGCGGCCGCGAGCGCAAGCCACGCCAACCGACCGACTCGCCATTGTACCCGCTGCTCACTGCCGCCGCCGATTTCTACCGGCAGGCACTCAAGAGTCATCCGTCGCGCAAGGCTGCAGTGGATTACCTCAAGGGTCGCGGCCTGACCGGCGAGATCGCTCGGGATTTCGGCCTAGGCTTTGCACCGCCGGGCTGGGACAACCTGCTCAAGCACCTGAGCAGCGACACGCTGCAACAGAAGGCCATGATCGAAGCCGGCCTGCTGATCGAGAACGCCGAAACCGGCAAACGCTATGACCGCTTCCGCGATCGCGTGATGTTCCCGATTCGCGATACCCGTGGACGGATCATCGCCTTCGGCGGCCGCGTACTGGGCGACGACAAGCCCAAGTACCTGAACTCACCGGAAACCCCGGTATTCCATAAAGGCCAGGAACTCTACGGCCTCTATGAAGCGCGCAAGAACAACCGCAACCTCGACGAAATCATCGTCGTCGAGGGTTACATGGACGTCATCGCCCTCGCCCAGCAAGGCTTGCGCAATGCCGTCGCCACGCTGGGTACCGCGACCAGCGAAGAACACCTCAAGCGCCTGTTCCGCGTCGTGCCGAACGTATTGTTCTGCTTCGACGGCGACCAGGCCGGTCGCAACGCCGCGTGGCGCGCCCTGGAAGCGACATTGCCGTGCCTGCAGGACGGTCGCCGCGCACGATTTCTGTTTTTGCCCGAAGGCGAAGACCCGGACACCCTGGTTCGCGCCGAAGGCACCGACGCATTCAAGGCGCGCATCAATCAGCACGCGCAGCCGCTGGCCGATTATTTTTTCCAGCAACTGACCGAGGAATCCGACCCGCGCTCACTTGAGGGCAAGGCACACATGGCCACCCTCGCCGCACCGCTGATCGACAAGGTTCCAGGCGCGAACCTGCGCATCCTGATGCGTCAGCGCCTGACCGAAATCACCGGCCTGAGCAGCGAGACCGTCAGCCAACTGGTTCAGAGTGCGCCGCAGGAAGCACCGCCCGCCTACGATCCGGGCTTCGATTACGATGCCATGCCGGACTACAGCGACTACCATCAGCCGCAGGCACAGGACATGTACGCGCCGCAGCAGGAATGGACGCCGAAGAAACCCGGCGCCGGCGGCAAGAAGTGGGACAAGAAACCGTGGGACAAGAACGGCAAGCGTGGTGGCGATCGCGAACAGCAGCGCCCGCGCACGCCGATTGGCGTCGAATCGCCGACCCTGACGGCATTGAGAACATTGCTCCATCATCCGCAACTGGCCAAGCGCGTTGAAGACGCCGGGCATATTGCCGATGAAAATCAGACCAACGCCCAGCTGCTTGTGGCGCTGCTCGAAGCCGTACAGAAGAATCCCAAGCTAAACTCATTTCAGTTGATTGCGCGATGGCACGGTACTGAACAGGGTCGCTTGCTCAAGGCACTGGCAGAAAAGGAATGGCTGATTGACGGAGATAACCTTGAACAACAGTTTTTCGACACCATTACTAGCTTGTCCGCCCGCCAACGCGAGCGAAATCTCGAACAGTTACTCAGGAAAGCGCGGCAAAGCGAACTGAGCGTCGAAGAGAAAAATCAACTGCGCGACCTTTTAAGTCGCAATGTTTCCGCATCAAACCCGACCTCAACTGGCGCGTGAGGTCATAGCTCAGGTATAATCCTCGGCTTGTTTTTTGCCCGCCAAGACCTTCAGTGGATAGGGTGTTATGTCCGGAAAAGCGCAACAGCAGTCTCGTATTATTGAGTTGATCAAACTGGGTCGTGAGCAGAAGTATCTGACTTACGCCGAGGTCAACGACCACCTGCCCGAGGATATTTCAGATCCGGAGCAGGTGGAAGACATCATCCGCATGATTAACGACATGGGGATCCCCGTACACGAGAGTGCTCCGGATGCGGACGCCCTTATGTTGGCCGACGCCGATACCGACGAGGCCGCTGCGGAAGAAGCAGCCGCTGCGTTGGCGGCGGTGGAGACCGATATCGGTCGCACCACTGACCCGGTGCGCATGTACATGCGTGAAATGGGTACGGTCGAGCTTCTGACCCGTGAAGGCGAAATCGAAATCGCCAAGCGGATCGAAGAGGGCATTCGTGAAGTGATGAGCGCAATTGCGCACTTCCCTGGCACGGTTGACCACATTCTCTCCGAGTACACCCGCGTCACCACCGAAGGTGGTCGCCTGTCCGACGTCCTGAGCGGTTATATCGACCCGGACGACGGCATCGCGCCGCCTGCGGCAGAAGTGCCGCCGCCGGTCGATCCGAAAGCCGTCAAGGCTGACGACGACACCGACGACGATGAAGCCGAATCTTCCGATGACGAAGAAGAAGCCGAAAGCGGTCCGGATCCGGTCATTGCTGCGCAGCGCTTCGGCGCCGTGGCCGACCAAATGGAAATCACCCGCAAGGCCCTGAAAAAGCATGGTCGTCACAACAAGGCAGCGGTTGCCGAGTTGCTGGCCCTGGCCGAGCTGTTCATGCCGATCAAACTGGTGCCGAAGCAATTCGAAGCCCTGGTCGAGCGTGTGCGCAGTGCCCTGGATCGCCTGCGTCAGCAAGAGCGCGCGATCATGCAGTTGTGCGTACGTGATGCGCGTATGCCGCGCGCCGATTTCCTGCGTCAGTTCCCGGGCAACGAAGTCGACGAAAGCTGGTCCGACGCCCTGGCCAAAGGCAAGAGCAAGTACGCCGAAGCCATCGGTCGCGTGCAGCCGGACATCATCCGTTGCCAGCAGAAACTGATTGCGCTGGAAACCGAGACCGGTCTGACCATTGCCGAAATCAAGGATATCAACCGTCGCATGTCGATCGGTGAGGCCAAGGCCCGCCGCGCGAAGAAAGAGATGGTTGAAGCCAACTTGCGTCTGGTGATTTCGATCGCCAAGAAGTACACCAACCGCGGCCTGCAATTCCTCGATCTGATCCAGGAAGGCAACATCGGTCTGATGAAAGCGGTGGACAAGTTCGAATACCGTCGTGGTTACAAGTTCTCGACTTATGCCACCTGGTGGATCCGTCAGGCGATCACTCGCTCGATCGCCGACCAGGCCCGCACCATCCGTATTCCGGTGCACATGATCGAGACGATCAACAAGCTCAACCGTATTTCCCGGCAGATGTTGCAGGAAATGGGTCGCGAACCGACCCCGGAAGAGCTGGGCGAACGCATGGAAATGCCTGAGGACAAGATCCGCAAGGTACTGAAGATCGCCAAAGAGCCGATCTCCATGGAAACCCCGATCGGTGATGACGAAGACTCCCATCTGGGCGACTTCATCGAAGACTCGACCATGCAGTCGCCAATCGATGTAGCCACGGTGGAAAGCCTGAAGGAAGCGACTCGCGAAGTACTGTCCGGCCTCACTGCCCGTGAAGCCAAGGTACTGCGCATGCGTTTCGGTATCGACATGAACACCGACCATACGCTTGAAGAAGTGGGCAAACAGTTTGACGTAACGCGTGAGCGGATTCGTCAGATCGAAGCCAAGGCGCTGCGCAAGCTGCGCCACCCGACGCGAAGCGAGCATCTGCGCTCCTTCCTCGACGAGTGATACCAGAACCCCCGGCCCAGGCCGGGGGTTTTGTTTTATGGCAGATTAAATTCCCCGCCCCACCCTCCCCGCCGCGTACCCCGTCTACACTCGAAACAATCACTCCAAGCCCTGACGAGAGCGTTATGCCCAGACTGGCGCCCGTGCTGTTTCTGCTGTCATTGATGATCTGCACCGCCACGGCTGACGCGCTGACTCTCACCGATGAAGAACGCAGCTGGCTGGCGGCTCACCCTGACTTGCGCCTGGGTGTCGACGCGTCGTGGCCGCCTTTCGAATTTCGGGACGATCAGAACCGTTATCAGGGCCTGGCTGCCGACTATATCGACGTAATCCGTCAACGCCTGGCGATCAAACTTACACCTATCGAACCAGTGAGCTGGACGGTGGTGCTGGAGCAGGTCAAGAAGGGCAAGATCGATTTGCTGCCGGGGATCATGTCTACACCGGAACGCCAGAACTATCTGTCATTCACCCGACCGTACCTCGACTTCCCGATCGTCATCCTCGCCCATGTCGGTGGCGCCCAGCCGCGCAAACTCGATGATCTGTATGGCCTGAAAATCGCCGTGGTGGACAACTACGCTCCCCACGAACTGCTGCGCACTCACCACCCCGACCTGAATCTGGTCGCCATGCCCAACGTCAGTTCGGCGCTGCAAGCTTTGGCGACCGATGAAGTGGACGCGGTGGTCGGCGATCTCGCTTCCAGCGTCTGGAGCCTGCGCCAGCTCAAGCTCGACGGCCTCTACGTCAGCGGCGAAACCCCGTATCGCTATCAACTGGCAATGGCCGTGCCTCGCGATAACAAGATGTTGGTGGGCATCCTCGATAAAGTCCTCGCCGATATGACGCCGGCAGAAATCAGCAGCATCCAGGAACACTGGGTCGGTAACGTGCTCGACCACCGGACGTTCTGGTCAGATCTGCTGATGTATGGCCTGCCCGGCCTGTTGCTGCTGATGACAGTGCTGGCCGTGGTGATTCGCATCAACCGCCGCCTGAGCTCGGAAATCACCCGGCGCATCGACCTTGAGCAGGAATTGCGCAGCAGCGAATATCACTACCGCGGCCTGGTCGAGAGCCTGTCGGCGATTGCCTGGGAAGCGCGGATGAGCGACTTCACCTACAGCTATGTTTCGCCGCATGCTGAAGACTTGCTCGGCTATCCACAGTCCCATTGGCTGATTCCGGGCTTCTGGCACAACATCATTCACCCCGCCGACCTGACCCGCACGCAGAACTATTGCAAGGAAGCGCTACGCCAGGGCCGCGATCACATCGTCGATTACCGCGTGATAACCGCTGACGGCCGCTGCCTGTGGGTGCGCGATATCGTCAGCCTGATCGAGCATGGCCACGAACCGGTGATGCGCGGGCTGATGATCGATATCAGTGAAATCAAGCGCACCGAAGAGGCGCTGCGCCTGTCCGAGCAAAAGTTCGCGTCGGTGTTCGAGCAGTGCCCGGACATTCTGGTGATTGCGCGTCTGTCCGACGGCTGCCTGCTAGAGGTCAACGAAGCCTTCGAGGAGCAGATCGGCCTCAGGGCCGAGGACGTCATCGGCCAGACCGCCACCAACCTCAATATCTGGGGCATTCCCGGCGTCGGGCCGGGCCTCTTGCAGCGTTTGCAGGCCGGCAGCATCCGTAATCTGGAAATGCCCTTTCGCCGCAACAACGGCCAAGTCTTCACCGGGCTGATTTCCGCCGAGCCTTTCGACCTCGACACCACGCCGGCGCTGGTGGTCGTGGTGCGCGACATCAGCCAGCTCAAGGAAACCCAACAGCAACTGCAAACTTCTGAAGAGAAATTCGCCAAGGCTTTCCATGCGTCGCCGGACGGCCTGCTGCTGTCACGCCAGAGCGACGGCCTGCTATTGGAGGTCAATGAAGGCTTCAGCCGCATCACCGGTTTCAACAGCGCGATGTCGGTGGATCGTTCGACGCTGGATCTGGGCATCTGGGTCAACCTCAACGAACGCAAACAGATGCTTGACCTGCTGCAACGCGACGGTTTCGTCCGCGACTTCACATGCCACATCCGTCGCAGCGACGGGCAGATTCGCCTGTGCGAAGTGTCCAGTCGCCCGCTGCCGATCGGCGACGAGGATTGCATGCTGACCATCGCCCGCGACATCACTGAACGCCATCTCATGCAGGAAAAACTGCAGCAGGCCGCGACCGTTTTCGAGAGCACGGCAGAAGGCGTGCTGATCACCGATACCCAACAACACATCAGCGCGGTCAACCGTGCCTTCACCGAAATTACCGGCTACAGCGAAAGCGAAGCACTGGGCCACACGCCACGCTTGCTGGCGTCAGGGCTGCATGACAGCGCTTTCTACGCAGCGATGTGGCATCAATTGACCGACGAGGGACACTGGCAAGGCGAGATTTCCAACCGGCGCAAGAACGGCGAGCTGTACCCGAGCTGGCTGACCATCAGCGCCGTGCGCAATCGCGACAAATTCATCACTCACTTCGTTGCGGTGTTTGCCGATATTTCCAGCCTCAAGCATGCCCAGGCCAAGCTCGATTATCAGGCTCACCACGATCCGCTCACCGGCCTGCCCAATCGCACCCTGTTCGAAAGCCGCCTGCAGATGGCCCTGACCAGCCAACAGGAAAATGGCGGCCAGGGCGCGGTGCTGTTTCTCGATCTCGACCGCTTCAAGCACATCAACGACAGCCTCGGCCACCCGGTCGGCGACCTGTTGCTCAAGGGCATCGCCGTGCGCTTGAAGGAGCAACTGCGCGATATCGACACAGTCGCACGGTTGGGCGGCGACGAGTTCATCATCCTGTTGCCAGGCTTGCAGCAAGCCAGCGACGCCGACAACATCGCGACGAAACTGCTCAACTGCTTCGGCGCGCCGTTTCAGGCCGGCGAACACGAGTTCTTTATCAGCGCCAGCATTGGCACCAGCCTCTATCCGCGCGACGGTTGCGATGTGGCCACCCTGGTGAAAAACGCCGACGCGGCGATGTACCGCTCCAAAGCCAAAGGACGCAACCGCGTCGAAAGCTACACCCGCGACCTCACCGCCCAGGCCAGCGAGCGCATAGCGCTGGAGCACGAACTGCGCCGTGCCATCGAGCGTGATGAGCTGTTTCTCTATTACCAACCGAAAATCAGCCTGGTCGATCACAGTCTGGTCGGTGCAGAGGCGCTGATTCGCTGGCGCCACCCAACCTTCGGCGACGTGCCGCCCGAGCATTTCATTCCGTTGGCGGAAGAGAACGGAATGATCCTGCAGATCGGCGATTGGGTGCTGGAAACCGCTTGCAGGCAAATGTTCGAGTGGAACGAGATCTACCAACCGCTGGGGCCGCTGTCGGTGAACCTCGCCGGCGCGCAACTGCGTCAACCGAACCTGTTGGTGCGCATCGAACAACTGCTCAAGGACAACCGCCTCAGGCCGGATTTACTGCAACTTGAAATTACCGAGAATTTCATCATGAGTCAGGCCGAAGAGGCGCTGGCAGTGCTGCACCAACTCAAACACCTCGGCGTGCAGCTGGCGATCGATGACTTCGGCACCGGCTATTCCTCGCTCAGCTACCTCAAACGCCTGCCACTGGACATCCTCAAGATCGACCAGTCCTTCGTCCGCGGACTGCCTGACGACCCCCACGACGCGGCGATTGTGCGCGCCATCATCGCGCTCGGCCGCAGCATGCAGTTCACGGTAATTGCCGAAGGCGTGGAAACCCAGGCGCAACAACAATTCCTCGCCGCAGAAGGTTGTGAACAGATCCAAGGCTACATCGTCAGCCTGCCCCTGCCACCGGACGAATTCGCCGCGACGTTTCTGCATGTAACCGTATCGGATTTTTCGGATAGCACAGCCGCGAAACCGTCGCTATAATCCGCCGCCTACTGAGGGCCTATAGCTCAGTTGGTTAGAGCAGAGGACTCATAATCCTTTGGTCCACGGTTCGAGTCCGTGTGGGCCCACCAACTCCAAAGCCGCGCATTGCGCGGCTTTCGCGTTTCTGGCGGAACCATCGCGGATACAGTCCTATGGTCAAAAGGTACAAATTAGGTACAGTGCGGCTTCGCTTGCACGCCTTTGGAGTCCTTCAGATGGCCACAATCGTTAAAACCCCTGCCGGCACCTGGAAGGCCGTCATCCGCAAAACCGGATGGCCGACCAACGCCAAAACCTTCCGCACCAAACGCGACGCCGAGGACTGGTCACGACGCACCGAAGACGAAATGGTGCGCGGCGTGTACATCCAGCGCAGCGGATCCGAGCGACTTACGCTCGAAAAGGCGCTCCAGCGCTATCTCCGTGAAGTGAGCCCTACCAAGAAGCCGACTACACAGCGAGCAGAGGCCACCAAGGCGCAGCAGTTGATACAGCATCTGGGCAAGTATTCCCTCGCAGCGTTATCGTCCGAAGTGATCGCCAATTATCGCGACACCCGACTGGGCTCACTCACCAACCGCGGCAATCCCACGAGTAACAATACGGTGCGGCTGGAGCTGGCTTTGCTTAGCCATCTGTTCACGGTTGCGATTCAAGAGTGGGGGCTCGGATTAACCTTTAACCCAGTGCTCAATATTCGTAAGCCGAGCCCAGGCGAAGGTCGAAATAGACGCCTCATGGCTGATGAGGAAAAACGCCTATTGGCAGCAGTGAACAAGCACAGCAACCCCATGCTGGCGTGGATTGTCCAGATTGCCTTGGCAACGGGCATGCGCGCTTCTGAGATCGCGAGCCTACGTCGCTCACAGATTGATATCCAAAAACGGATAGTGCGGCTCTCAGACACGAAAAACGATAGCGCTCGTACCGTCCCTCTGAGCAAATTAGCTACCGAGGTATTTCGTACCGCCCTGGCGAACCCGGTACGTCCTATAGATTGTGATTTGGTCTTCTTCGGCGAACCAGGAAAGGACCAAAAGCGTCGCCCTTATGCGTTCACGAAAATCTGGGGCACGATCAAGAAAAAGGCTAACGTACCCGATTTCCGATTCCACGATCTTCGACACGAGGCTGTCAGCAGGCTTGTCGAGGGAGGACTTTCTGATCAGGAGGTTTCCGCGATCAGCGGTCATAAATCAATGCAGATGCTCAAGCGCTATACGCATTTACGTGCCGAGGATCTGGTGCGTAAGCTCGATCAGTTTGGCTGAGTGCGTAATTGCATGGACTTGACCACCCATTTGCATCGGATTTGACCAGCGCACTGGGTGGCCTTGACCGGCAAAAAACGGCCAGAAGCAGGCGTTTACGCTCAAGACGCATGGCACCTCGCTAAATAATAAATGACACTGGTATCATTGCCCGCCATACGTTTAATAGAACTCGAAAACTAAACTTTTTAGAGAGAAAAGGGAATTTCCATGCTCGAGAACGAACGATTGATAAAGGAGATACTCACTGGATTCTCTACATACCAGCATTACGTCCAGAACTGCGGTAAAACTGGAAATCTAGATACAAACAAAGCTGCAGAAGGGTTTGTGGCACCGCTTCTGAATACGATCTTTGGCTGGAATCTTGAGCTAGTTGGTTCAGCAAACTACCCTGGTATAGATTTGGTCGATCGAACACAAAAAATTGGCATTCAAATTTCATCCGACCAATCTTCAGGCAAGATAAATAAAACTCTTGAAGTCATCGCAACATCAAACTTAAAGCAGTCCATTAATAGTTTGTATTTCTTCTTTCTGCAGCCGAAGCAGAAAACCTATACCGTGAAGCTTTGCTGCGTGGGTGTGGTCTTTGATGTCGGTCAGCACGTTATGGATTTTGATTTGTTAATCCAGAAACTTAATACTTGCAATTTGGGTGTATTGCGAAAAACTGCAAGTGTCGTGAAGAGTTTTTTACCCCATTTATTTCAAGAAAAAACCGCCTTCCTAAAACAATCTCAAAAAGAACTAGCGGCGAATCTGACTTTCCTAGATCGGGCAGTTTTTTATCAGCTTGAACGGCACGAAGAACCTTTTGACATGTTGACAGCTATTCGAGAAGTTCGCATTAGCCTACAGAAGAGTGGTTCCAAGCTAATTTCCAACGCTGTAGCCGCTGAGGAATTCTCCAACATTTGTAGAACTCTACAAAACTGCGAAAATAGCGTACGGGAAAAATTTCCAATCTTGTGGGACAGCGTTAGTCGGAACTGCCGGCCTACGGCCGAAGACGCTCAAAAAGGTGAGTTCTGGAAATCTTTCGCTATCATGATGGGAATTCGCGACCCTATCGCTGCAAGCGCAGACCAAATCAAAGACGAACTACTAAGAATTAACGCGAATCTAAGTCAGTGAGATTTTTTATATTATATTTAGATCAGGGTCTTTTACACAGCGCTGCCTTATCGTCGCGCAATTAGGAATAATGGGTTCGGATTTAAATTATACGGTAAAAAATAGATCAGACCCGCGAAGACCAATCGAGGCCAGCACTTCAGATGCTTATTTCCAAAATAAAAGCAGGAAACAAAACTATACTAATGAGGGATAGCGCCACATCTAATATTTTCGATGTGTGTTCATTATCATTACTGATCGGACCCAACGGTTCAGGCAAAAGTATGTTACTCAAACAGATCGCCGAGTACTTTTCCGGACAGTTCAATAGTGTGATTGCAAGTGAAATCCAAGTCCATATGGTGAACGATGGCCCTTTGCACAGTTCCTCCGCTGTCGAGGATTGGGGCGTGATCTACTATTCAGCCGTCCCTTATGGGCCGACTTTCAAGAGGCTAGACAATTTGCTCGATGCTTCCGCTCGCCGCTCGAATAATCTCGATATGTTCGAAATCGCGAAGCAAGCCCGGGTGATGGAGTTTTTTGGATTTAAGCCAATTATCGAATTCAATGCCAACTGGAATATCTCGGAAACTATCCAAAATGTAATAGATGTTCTTTATGATCATGAAGTGCCTCCAAAACTAAGCTTGTTTCCAGGCACCCCTATTTTCGATCGGCTGTATGATATGGCCCTTGACCCGGAAGGGGTAAATGTGGTCAATTTTTGGGACCAAAAAGAGGCAGCCCGCTCAGCGCTGCATGCCTACCTTTCCTATGAGGTTGATCGCGGGTTAGCCATGGCAACACTACTGGTACTTCAGAAAGCAGTCAGACAAAAAAATAGTCGCGACATAATTCTAAGTATTTTAGATATATGCCTATCAACTCCTTTGAGCGGAAGACTTGCAAAACCTGAAAAATCGACCCAACGATACGTTGATGATATTTATAATGCGTACTATATATTGGGACACACTAATTTATTTCGTCGAGCTCAATCAAAATTAGCGTCGAAATTATCAAAGCGCTTTACACTTCCTATTGAACACTTCGCTCCATCCTCTCCAGAGGCCGCGAGCGTTGGATATTTTACTACTCGTCTAGATGGCATGAGCTCCGGTCAGGCAGCGCTGATGTCACAATTCTGCCGAATAGCGAAAGCGTTGAGTGCGATGGCAAAACGGCGAAAAAACATCTTGCTATTGATAGACGAGGGAGATGCCTTTCTACATCTAGAGTGGCAGCGAATTTATATACATCAGTTAAACCAATTCTTAGCGATGGAAAGAGATAAGCGCGGTTTGGAGACATTGCAAGTCGTAATGAGCACACATTCGCCTCTGCTGGCTACCGATGTGCCCAAGCAATTCGTATGCCGCCTGGATGACGGCGCTCATGGCAAAACACCCATTGCGTTTGCGGCCACGTTGCATGCCTTGCTTAATCAGTCTTTTCAGTCCAGAACGATCGGCGAATTTGCGTCTCAGCGTATTAATGAGCTCATCAATAATCTAAAAGAGGGTATTGAGGGTAAAAGGGATAAGATCGTCACGGACAGCATTGACAATCCGATCATCTTAGCAGAACTCGACAGGCTGGTGAGCTTTGAGGGGAACGAATGATCATTTCGATTTCTAGTAATTGGGATGATGCTAGAGCAGAACATCGGGCATTTCTCAAGAGCGTTATAGAACGCTATTTTAGAGCAGCAATGAAACAGGGTGGTCCTCATACAATCACATTTGGATTTATACGCCAGGTCGAAGCATTACTGCACTCTTCTGACTTACAAGATGTTACTAAAAGCATCATTACTTTTGAAGCTTACAAGAAGAAAGCAGGCGACTTTCGAGAGCAGTTCGTGATTGAACTTCAGAAAATTTTTAGCTACGATAACTTTATTAAGAAAAAAGTTGGCTGGGACGCCTACAAGCTCTGTGAAAAATCAAGAATTAAAGTATGCCCATATTGCCACCAGGTCGATGCCAAGACGGTACTTGATTCTAAACGGAAACGCGGTTATCGCCCTCCTCTGGATCACTTCTACTACAAGGATGCGTATCCCCATCTAGCGCTCACGCTTAGTAATCTCATTCCCGCCTGCACTAATTGCAACACCTCTCTGAAAGGTTCGGCGGACTTCCACAAATATCAACACTTACACCCTCTGTTTGACTCCGAACAGATATCGTTCCATCTCTACCATCCTCTTAAAAATAGCTACCTGCTGGATATGCTTGAAAGCGATCCGAATGGTATTAAAATTGGCGTGAGTGCACGGCGGTCAGGTTGCGATACCACAAAGCGCTCGCTAGAAACGTTCATGATAGTCGAACGATATGCTCAATCTCTATGTGACGCTGTGGAGTACGCCAATGCAAAACTTGCATGGGAAAATTTACAGGCCAATCCACAGCTGAATCTTACCACTAATGAAAAAACATTGACTAGATTTGACCGAGGAGATTATCGCAGCCGCACGTTAGGAAAGTTGTTTGCTGATATTCACGACCTTCTGGCACCGTAGCTGCCTGCAGTATTTGCGATTTAAGCGTGTTTATTGGCTGGGGCTAAACTCGCAATCGTCTAATAAAATCGTACTCCCAATCGCTCCTTGTGTAGAAAGGAGCTACAGCAGACTGTCTGCTTCTGGCCGATTCTGTTGAAAAAGTCGGTTTCGAATTCCCCGCGAGAAAGTACGCGCCTGAGATTGAAATCTGAATTTTTTGCAGAACTTTCAGGACTCGGAGTTCACGTAGCCGCGTGCAACTGAGGTGTTTTCATCCATCAATATTCTAGTATTTCGGGAAAGCCGGCTTTTTTCAACACAATCGGTCGACTTCAGCCAGTCAGGGCCACCCAGTGTGCTGGTCAAACCCGACGCAAACGACTGGTCAAGTCGAATGCAAATGTGTGGTCAGGTGGAGTGCAATTACCCAGCTGAGTTCCCGACCTTAAAAAGAATGTAGCAGCTATCCGGCTGCTGCCTTCTATTGTTTTCCTTCTGTTATATTTTGTTTTCTTTAGTTTTCCTGTGTTTTTTAGTTGTTACCAATTTGTTTTTCAACACAGCCACACTACTGTTGGCGACGACTTCCCAGCAACCCCCTACCTTTACTGTCACCAAACTTAATTGATAGCTTTCTCCGAACATTACAAATGATACGTAAGCCAACGTAACTACGGAGAAATATATGACTTCCGAACAATACCTTTTGGACCGGTTTGGCCCGTTGATGAGCATGGCTCAAGTCGCAAACTTGTTGGACCGTTCTGCAGACGGATTCAGAGTAGCGATGTACAGCGACTCAGAGCTCTCCAGAAAGCTGAAGCCTGCGGTTGTTCGCGTTGGGCGTCGAGTCTATTTCCGAACTCTGCAAGTCAACCAGGCACTGTCTCTTGATACCCCAGCTCTTCAGGCCTGAACATGAGCTACAGGACTATAGACTGGGTTTATAACCAGCAGCTACCTGCGCAAGACAAGCTCATTCTCGTTTATATCGCTAAATGCGAAAACGAACAGGAGCCCTGTTTTGCCAGCGTAAAACTGTTAGCTGCTAAATGCGGTGTTTCGGCCCGAACAGTACAAAGGATCTTGAAGAAGCTCTGTGAAGCCGGACTTGTCTCCTCTACCCCACGGTTTAGAACTGACGGCTCACAAACCAGTAACTTCTACACTATTAACGTTGAGCAGGATGTCACAGCTATGTCACCCCCCCATGACATTCAACTGACAGGGGGGGATGTCAGCCGGGTGTCACCGCCCGACGCCACGCAGATGTCACGCCTTGAACTACCAAATAAAATCAAATCAAAGCCACTACTACCTTCGGACACGTCACCCAGGCATCTGGTTTATCCACAAGGGTTGACGAAGCACTCCAAGGATTCAGTTGGCAGGATCCTGCAAGGAATCCCCACCGATGCCGCCCAGACGCTTCTGGATGAACTGGCCGGGGCTATGGCCGCAGGTTTCATCAAAAAGGGACCTGAATACTGGCTCTCTGGGGTAGCGATGAAATATCGGGCCGGGCAATTCAAACCGAACCTTGGTTTGGAGATAGCAAAAAACAGAAGACCTCAGGCGAGCCTTCCCTCACCAAACAAGCCGCCTGCAAGCGACGTGAAGGTGGACCGAGGAGTGGGGAACAGATTCCTCGCCCAGTTACGACCACAGCGAACGCCATGATGACGTTTTTTAAGAACTCTAGGCCTCTCCGCGCTCCGCTTGGGCAACCCCTTCGGTTGCACCCCGCATCCTATCCTTGCCGGACTGGCGGCAGGGGCAGGTCCTGCGGCTTCGCCTGGTTCCTACCCCTGGCGCTAGGCTTGGACGCTTGCAGCTGTATCAAGGGTAAAGGCTGCGCCCATCATCCTCGCCCGTTCGGTGCTCGCCCTGAAGGGCTCCGCTCCGCTGCGGCCTCCGGTGATGCCCTTGACACATCTTCCAGCTCAGACGGCGCTGTAGAGCGTACAAAATCACTCAAATCCAGATCACCGTCTACAAAAGCCTGAGCGCGAGCTTCATCCTCGGTGCTTAGGCTGTAACCCGAAAGCTCGGTCGATGCTCGAGCATAATCGACCGCTTCCTGCCTGCGCTTACGCTCTTCGTCGGTAATGGTATTGCGTAGCTTCATTGATCACTCCGAAACACCGACAGATTAATAACAAGACAAATTCAGCGCGGACTCAGTGGGTCAAGGGCGGCACCACAAGCCGCAGCCCGCGAAGCGGGACCGGGTGAGGATGCCGGCGAAGCGAACCCTTGACGCGCTTTTCACGATGACCCTATTGGCTGGGTTGCGGGAGGCGTTATCCCCGCAGCCCTGCCACCCGGCGAGGGGCAGGAAGTCCAGAGGGGCAGAGCCCCTTTGGGTGAGCCCGCCAGGGCGCGCAGGGCAAACATACATGCAGCCAGAAGAGGTCGATGGAGGACGATTAGCCTTGTCCAATCCTTCCACCTTTCGCATGGCCCCAATTCTTGCCTAAGTTTTGCACTACGTGTTGCCGGTAAGCTGGATTCCAGAGGGTATTACCCGCCACCAAATGATTTGTACGTCCAGCTGTCACCATCATGCCGGACTCCATATCACGCCGCGTACTCGGAGCATTCATCAACCGAGCAGCAGTTCGAATAGGCGAGGCAGCGCCCTGAGCCATCGCGCGCAGCGTGACTGCCGCACTACTGATCCCACCGGCAAGCTGCCCTGCAACTGAGTTCGCCTCACCCAGCAGCCAGAACATGACAATGGTGAAGGTGATCAGAACCAGAGACGTGAACAGTGGATTTTGCTCGCTATCCAGGTCAACGCTGTTTATCAGCGCATCGAACCCTTTGAATGCCAGCCCTACAACAGCCGCCATGAGGGCGATACGCAATACATAGGTCATAACCTGGCCAAACCAGCTATCGAAGAAACGAGCAGTGGCAGGCCACATCAAAGCGATGAGAAAGAAAGGGCCTATACCGAGCATGATCGTTAACCCCGCCTTAGCAACAACGATCATTCCGCCAGCCGGAATACCCAGCAAGCCGGTTGCTACCGCAATGATGCCGGCATTGAAATACTCACCAAATGCCATGCCGATTTCCGACCAATCACGATTGGCCGCCCGCTCCCAAAGGTCACCAGCGATTCCCCATCCTCGACCTAAGGCGTGATCTACTACTTGATACACGGATGTGGCCTCCCCGCCAGAGGAACCCGTGCCGGCAAAGGCCGAAGTGAAGCCCACCTCCAAGGACCGAATGCCCCCGACAATCCATTCCATATACATGTCAGCATTCAGCGCAAATGCTGCGATCAAAATGAGCTTGGCGCAGGTTTTCAGAAAGGTGGACATCGGCGCTTCGATATACCCCCAGCCGATCATGTAACCCATGACAGTCAGGTAAAGCGTGGTGCCCCCAAGCGCGAACAGCGTAAACATCGTAATGACGTTGCCGGCGGTTTGGCTCACGAATGCATTCAATGCAGTATCGAGAAAAGCCCCGATGAACTGAAAAATCATTGGCCCTTCCATGTTCAGTCTCCCTTCTTGCCGAGATCGACCGCACCTGGGGTTAGCCATCCGCGTCGGGCATTGGCTTTTTCGTTGTCGGCCTGCTGCGCATTAACGCAGTTCGGCGAAGCGGCCAATTCGCCAGAACTGGCTTTACATTTGGCAACCATCGCCTTTCTTTCCGAGTCGTGCTGTTTGTACCAGTCGACAGTTTGCACGGGGGTGTTTTCGCCACATCCAGCCAGTCCTACGGCGATCAGCAGAGTTAGAAAAAAACCTCTCATTTCCGCACCTCCTGCTTTTCTACATCGATCACAACACCTCGACTCGACCCATGACGAGCCTCATGTTGCTGCGCGAAATTCAAAGCGTAAGCAAGCTCAGCAGCATCGATGATGCAAAGCGTCGCGACAGTTCGCAGGGCGCTTTCCCGAGTGCCAGCCCAATGCCCAGCGAAGCGACTTCCAGAATCGCGTAACGCCAGCGCTGCACCACCTAAACACCCAACTGAAAGAAAAGCGGCAAGCACCGGTGAAACCGGTCCTTCCTGGTACGGCAATGGAATCCCGAACCAATCGACCGCTGCGATTACGAAGGGCAAAAATGCGAGCGATGCAACGAGGATGTCAGTGTGAACCAACGCAGGTGCGCGACGGCCCACCTCCCGAAGGAAGCCCATCTTGTGGATGCAGATCCAGAAACGGCGCATGGCTAGCAAGAGGAAAAAACAGACTGCCAGAATGGGAAGTTGAATGAACGAAATCATGACGTCCCCCCTCAGTTTAGGTTGTTCGATGCATTCGGCTGTATCCAACCACGTCGGGCATTGGCCTGGGCGTTGAGCTCCCGCTGCCGTTGTTGCTGCAAACGGTCCTCAGCCTGCGCCACCATCTGAAACATCTGAAGCTTGGTTTGCTCGTTCTGGATCTTCGCTTGTTCAATCGCAATCCGGCCTTGCAACTCCGCGATGGCCTTCGGATCTTGCGTCGTATTGATACGCGACATCAGCCCATCGATTTGCGAAAGTCGGCTTTTAGCCGCGTCATAGGCATCAAGGGCAACCGCTTTGTCTTGCGACGGTTTGACCGCCCGCGCTTCACACGCCCGTTGCGCGTCGCGGGAGTTGATGAAGCTGCAGCTATCAAATGTCTTGTTGGCGGCATAGACCTGTTTACCGCGACCAGTCAGGCCGGCATAGCCACCGTCCCTCACCGAGTCATAGACCTGTTGCCAGTCTTGCGGCAAGTAATCACGCAGAGCCGGGTTGTCCATGATGCTGCCCATTCCACGCGATCCGGTGATCGACTGGTACTGCTGCTTCATCTGGTCAATCTGCGACGTCATCTGCTCGACTTGCTGCGCCCAGCGCGCAGTGTTGGCCGCGAACTCGGCCATCGTCATCGGCGAATCACTTGCTTGGGTGGTTACTGTTACAGGGATTTGCGCGAACGCTGCTGACGGCATCGCAATGCCTACAGCCAAGAACCAAGACGGTAGGGGATTTTTCATATTCGCCACTCCAAAGGTTGGGGGCGAACGCAGGATCGTACTGTTCCGATCTGTCGGTCTGTTTAGGAACCGCGCCCGGCACGCTGGGCGTTCTTGGGGCGACTAGGCGGCCATTCTGTTCTTGGCGGTCAGGCCCTTCTTCTCAGGCCGGCACCCGGTACGCGCGAGGCGTTCTTGGGGTAGAGCAACGTTCGTTAGAAGACCAAAACTATTCATTCTGGCGTGCGACATTTTCCCATTTTGGCTAGAAGATGTCGATCACGCAAAAACGTTTAGCCAGCAATTTGCTCGCAGTTTAATGAGCACACTCCCCGGTCGAAAACTTCGTCATGACGAAGAAATGCAAAGGTATGAGGACTAGTGCAGGATAGGCTAATCGCCGGTAAAGTGTCATACATTCTGTACGCCACTTGGTCAACCTAGCCTAACCAAGGTTCGTTTTATGGGTATTGAGAAGAAATCACCGATTCTTAGTGTGAGGCTAGGGCCTGACCTTAAAGAGCGCTGGGAAGCATATTGTGAAAGGCTAGGCCGGGCACCCAGCTCGGCCATCAAAGAGGCGATTGAGCAACAGCTAAAAGCAGCCGACGCCTTACCAGCTCCCAAAGCGTACCGACAGACTGAAAAGCTGAGAGAGCCCAAGGAGCGATTCGAAATCCTTCTAACGATTTCCGAAAAGGCCGCCGTTAAAGAGCGCGCTCGGATTGAGCGCTGTTCTATGCGGCGCTGGATCGTCGATGCAATCCGTACCGGCCTCACTCACGAACCACAATTCGGAATGTCAGAAATCGACGCCTTAGGCGAGTCCAACTATCAGTTGCTCGCCTTAGGCCGGAATTTGAACCAGATTGCTCGGCGCTTAAACGAAGGGAGTCCCGAGCCGTTCACCCTGGAACATATCGAGGCGCTTCGCCGCTTGATCGATAAGCACACCGAAGTCGTAAGTAACGCGATTCGGGCCAATCTTGAGCGCTGGAGCCTCGAATGATACGAGGTGGCTCAGATTTGAAATCAACGAATGAGCCGCAGCCATAGCCTGGGACGCAGCGTAAGACTGGACGAAAATACTGGCGAAGCCAGCCATTATGTCGCCACAAGCGGGTTAACGCAGCAGACTGAGCCTCTATAGGGCAGAATCTGCGCCAATTCCGCAATACTATCGTGCCATTACGTGAAGTTTCGGTAATATTCGGTGAACTCAGGACTACCGAAGGTCAGAAAATGGATTTCACCCTCTCCGTCGATCAGATGCCGGGCACGCTGACCTGGATCACGCCGGCTACACTGCTCATCAATTTGCTCAAACCGCATCCAGGCAAAGTCGACATGGGCGAACAGTTAACGGATCGATGCGCCCACTGGAGCCCCCAACGGCAGACGTTACTCGCCCTACACAATGCCGCGACACGTGAAATCCCCCGAACGCCCGCACATTTTTCTTGCACTCAGCCATCGCGGTGCTGGAAACGAATGCCCCAGATCGGGGAATTTTCGATAGCTAAAAGCAGACGCAGCGAACTCATATGCCATATAAGCGTGCGCCTAGGCCGAGACTCTCAAAAGGCTGAAGAATCTACAAGTTATAAACAACTCATAATTCGGGCAAAATCATGATTGAATTTATCTCTCAGAACAACAAAAAGAACCTGATTTTATTTGTACATGGTTTTTGCGGCGGAGAGGCAACTTGGCGAAATGGCACTGCAAAATCCTTTCCAGAGCTACTTCTCGACGACCCTGAAATTTCAGGCAATTACGACGTCGCCTATTTTTCATACTTTACGAAACTGCTAAATCTTTTTGCAAAAGCAGGAAAAGTATCAACTATCCTGAAGAGAGTCTTCTCCACCTCTCACGGAAAATTAGCAAACAACATAAGCATTGAAGAGATCGGAAACCTACTTAGAACCGAGATACGCTTTCGGCTTCAATCTTATGAAAACCTAATAATAGTCGCGCACAGCATGGGCGGACTGGTAACAAAAAGCGCAATAACCAAGGACATTCAAGAAAAGACCCCTTCAAAAATCAAACTCTTTATTTCCTTAGCTGTACCTCACCATGGTGCCGAAGCAGCCACATATGGCAGTCTAATCAGCGAAAACCTTCAAATTGAAGGACTAGCACCTCTCAACGACTTCATACATAAAATTAGTGATGAATGGCTGAAAACCAGCATCAGACCTACCACTAAATATTTTTATGGAACTTATGACACAATCGTAAAAAAAACTAGTGCAGCCCCATCCGACAAAGAAAAATCAGATATTATTCCGGTCAGCGAAGACCACACAAGCATAACTAAGCCTGAGGGTCCGAATAGCACGGTCTACATTGCAGTTCGTCAAACAATATTGGACTTTGAAAAATGCGATCCTGGGATGTCCAATCTAGAATTCCAAGAACTTTTAGACGACACCAATTTTGACGACGAGCTATTTGTACTGAAGCTTATTAGCGCAGACATTCATAAAACCTCTATAAGGGAAGCCAAGGAAGTGTTTCTCAACGCCGAGTACATAAGAAAAATATTCAATAGCCCGTCCGACCAGAAGCGACTTGCTGATTTGTATAAAAAAATTAGAAAAATATACCAAACCAGCTACTCAAAATACGTCCATGACGGCATTCCTAATTCAGGGCTGTTATTAACGGATGTCCATGAGACGATTCTAAAGGAAGACAAAACTTTTTTAGACACATTTATCCCATTCATTAATGCCATCCATAAACAAGGGATGCTTCACCAGCTTTCTAATTCAGAGGATGAAGAAATTTGGTGGACTAAAAACATCCCAGCCTCCTCCTTGAAAAAACTTCTCAAGGAGGCAGAGGATGACTAGCCTACCCTACATACAGCCTGAGAGAGAACTTCATTACAATCTCGGAGTGCTATTGTTAGTACTAGGCTCTTTAGCTGAAACAAAAAAACGCAAAAAAATATTGAGCATTGATAGAATTCAATCATTTTACTTCCTGACTACCCGTCCGTCGCTGCTCAATAGGGTTCTCCTCCTAGCTAACAAAAACCAAATCAATATTGATGAAAGTGATTACTACACGGTCGGAAACTTATCACCAAATATTGAAGAGCTTTTCGATAGAAATCGTTTACTAACGATGCTTAAGATTCTCGCATCTAAAAATTTTTTATCTATCGAGTACTCAAACAGCGAAGGTTTTTTATTTGGCTTAACAGAAATCGGAAAACTTAAATCCCAAGAATTAACTGAAGGGTACTTTCAGAAAATCTCTTATTTCATTGAGTTACTATCAGAGCTCCAATCACAAACCCCTACAAAACTCAACGGATATATAAATTCAGCTTTAAGGCAGGAGGTACGGTGAATACATCTCAAGGTCTTCTCTTGAAGAATTTAGTTCTTCACGGACATAGAAAAGATTATCGAGTCCCTTTCTATCCAGGTATCAATATAATTTACGGTGATGCTGACACTGGAAAATCAAGTATCCTGCGACTTGTTTATTATCTGCTCGGGGGTAAAGAGATCAAGCTGGACAAAGAAATAACATCCTCCGTGAAATACGCGACTCTTGAAATACATATTAACGGTCACCCCTATTGTATAAGTCGAGATATATTCAATGCATCAAAAGACGTAGATGTTTACTTTTGCGAGCTATCCAAGATATCAGAAACATTCCCAGAGAAATATAAATCCAGCGTAAGCAAAGGGGACGACCAAAACAAGAGCCTCTCTGACTTTTTGTTAGAGGTTTTAGAATTCCCTTCTGTCCGACTGAAGCAAGCTCCGACAAAAGACTCGTCCGAAACAGCTAGATTAAGCTTTCTTGATCTTTTTAAGTTTATGTACCTTGATCAAGACGATGTTGGCAGCGCTAATATGCTAGACATAGGAAACTACGTCCTCGAAACGAAAAACAGAGAGGTTTTAAAGTATATATTCAATGTTCTAGACTCTAGTATTTCCGAGCTAGAAGTGGAAATTTCAAAAAAAACGCACGATAAAACACAGCTGATCACCCAATACACAGCAATTACCACGTTTTTGAATCAAACAGAGTTCAAAGATACCGAGGCGCTAGACGAGGAAATCAACAATATAGACTTAATCAAAATTGAGCTAAAAGAGCAGATTTCAGATTTAAACAAGAGAATGACAAGCGACAACGCGCTCTACGAGGGCCTTAAGGAAGCGCTAAACACGATTAGCCTTAAAATCGAGCAACAAGAAGACACAAAAAACTCCACATTACGGAATATAGAACGATTCACTCGACTACTCAACGAGTATCAAAATGATATCGAACGAATAAAGGCTGGCTTATCCGCTAAAGAGATCATCGGCAGGGATATCCCAGAGCAAACAAACTGTCCAATTTGCGAAACCAGTATTGAAATCCAAAATCTGTCTGAGAAATTTGACATCCCCAGCGACACCCGTCTAAAAAACGAGCTCACATCGATCACCCGTAGAACCAAGGACCTTAAGCAATTAATCTCCGAAAATAGGAGTGATCTTGAGAAGGCCAACAATCTACTTTCAGCCCTATATTTAGAAAAAAACAAAGCTCGGGAAATGATAGATGATGAGCTTAAAAGTTCTATATCACCTTACTTGGCTGAGCGAGACGCAATTATCTCTGAACTAGCTCAGATTGATGAGCGGAGAGGAAAAGCAGTTCACTCCCTGCGAGTTCGGAATACTCAGACAGGGATTGCAGATCAAATAGGCCGCCTAGCAGGCAACATCGAAAACCTAAAAATCAAACTAGATGAGCTGAAAAAGAATTCACCATCTCTCGACGACGTAATGAAAGACTTAGGCATCGATCTCAATAATTTTATAAAAGACGTTAAGATCAAAAACCACTACGGCGTGGGAATAGACAACAAAACCTTTTTCCCGGTTGTCAGAGACACAGAGTATCGAAAAATCAACTCTGGTGGTCTTCGCACGATTGTGTCCATAGGGTATCTAACTTCAATCCTTTCTCAAAAACTGCGGAAGGATACCAATCTTCCGGGGCTGCTTATGGTTGACACCGTAGGAAAATTCTTGGGTAAGACTCCCGAAAATCCGGAATCGGACCAACTTGCTACGCTCAACGACGCAGACGGCGTGGCAGATCCGGAGAAATACAAGAACCTTTTCGAAGCTCTAATTAAAACCGCAGAAAAATTTGATGAGAACAATAAGCTCTGTCAAATTATATTGGTGGATAATGATATCCCGCAGAATGTTGCTTTTGAAATACAAGGATTGGAAATAGCACACTACAGGTCAAATGGAGTAAATGGGTTACCGACCGGCCTCATTGATGACTGGGATTCAGTTGACACAAATAATCGCTCACAAACACAACCAGAATAAGGCAACTTTTTCTCAAAACTACAAACGCCTCATATATATCTAAATGGACACTGCGACTACACTTAAAGGAATATATAGATCCATGGACATCAGAAACGCCGACTACGAAACGCAATTTGCTCTACATCAAGTATGCACGTCTTCAGATCCGCTTCTAGCACTACGTGCATATGAAAAAAACCAACATCTACTAAAAGACTGGAGAATCATCTATGCAGCTGAAGATGATGCGGGGCCATTTAAACTAAGGCGCAAAGGATTCGCTGACAGAGGATTTATATCAACGTGTTTTCGGGGAAAGTCACTTTGGATACTAGACTCAGAAGCCATCAGTACTTTATCTCCAGTAAGATTCCAGATAGGATATGGCACCTTCGTTGATTCAAATGCAGCCAGCTTTATCAAAGCACTTGCATACCGCGAGAACCCATCTCCGGAGCTAATTAAGCACGGCCTATCTATAAGGGAAAACTTTAATAGCGAGGAACTGGCAAACCTCAATCCGTACTTGTATCTGTGGGAGGCACAAAGATCCTGGAACTCACAGACCATTGAAAATGGCCGGATGACTCTCGCGGCAATACATGCGCTATCACTAGACCCATATCCATTAGATGAAGGTTGGGGAGTACGATTTAGAACGTTTTATAAAGAGCAAGCAGAAGCTTACGCAGATGAGCTACTAGCCGACTTTCAGAAGCAATTAGACGGTGGATTACATGAAGGTATCGAACAGCAAGTAAACCTTGTTGAAAGCATGATCTTGCGCACCAAAATAATTGAAGCAAGCTCTTCCAAATCAGTAGAACATAAGATGGAAGAGCTTGTGCAATTTATGCATGAAGACTTATCGACTTTTATGCTACGAGAGTTAATTGTTTGTGCCGATATCATATGTCGTAGCGGGCGGTCTGCGCTTTCAAAAAAACTTAACTCCGTACTGGACAAAAAAGATCCGCTTGCCGTAATAAAGAATTGCTCATGGGACCTTTATCTCCCGCGAGCGTTGGATGCGATGGCGAATACAAATACCCTACCCGAAGCTGACTTTTACCTCGGTAATTTAGTAACCTTCGACACGGATGTAGCTGACATTTTGAAACTGACAGAGCTGCGAGCAATGGCACTACACCGAGAATCACCACTCACATTTCCTTTCTTTAACGAAGAATTCGTGGACTGGCTAGTAACTCGGCTGGGTGAAAAACGCATGAGTTCTCTTTCGGATATTTTTCAAGCTGAAAGCTTTGAGCTCCGAGCAAAGCAACGTAGTCATGAAAAAGTTAAAAGCATACTTATGGAGGATCGCGCAAAATTACTCTTCCTAAAAAAATCAAAGCAATAACTTTAGACGTTTCGGAACCCTGATTAACGCGTCATTTATGTAGTACATTTACTGACCGGTGGATCAGAATTCCCGGCCTATGATTCCAGCAACAGGGGAGCTTAGGCCTCATACACGAGCCCGCCCTCTGAAATCTGGCTGATAGGGCCTGCAAAAATCAGTACAACCACGGTACAGTACCCAGCTTGAGCTACCTTCTCAGAATTACGCTCAACACCAGTAACGACGGGGCCTCCAGCTATGCCAACCTACGTTCACCTTCGAACGATTTCTCTAGGCATAGCAACTCGCCCAGCAACTCATAATCCTTTGGTCCACGGTTCGAGTCCGTGTGGGCCCACCAAATTGAAAAGCCGCGCTTGATGCGCGGCTTTTTTGTGGGTGCAGTTATCAAGTCTTGCGAATTCCGACCCAGGAAGAAAGCTGCGTTATCTGTAGGAACATTCTGAAGCGATGTTTCAGGGACGTTTGCAGCCTTGTTAGGCTTTCCTGCGAGCAATTAATCTCCTGACGCATCGCCGCCCAGGATTGTTTCCATGCTCATGAATGCTGCTCCAACAATCAGGGAGGCAGCCGGCCAAGCAACCTGGATCGATCTTGCCCTACCCGACTTGAGAACACTCTCGAAAGAACTTCGATCAGCCGCAATTGCAGAAATAAAAAGGGCTGACGATGCAGCGGGTGCCTTGGGAATACTCTTGGAATACTTCGGATTCATCGATGAGTCCGTTATGGCCGTCACCATCCTGACGCCGATTGGAAACGTTGCGGTTGCCAGAGAAAAACTGGCCCACATCGTTGAAAAACGCACGGACTCCCGCGAGCGCTATGTTCGACACGCTATCGATACCTTAACGGGACCCTTTGAAATATGGAAAGTCCAATACGATAACGGCGGACACCGCGTGGCATTTATCAATGCCTATGAGGCAAAAAATGACATGCTTGTGGTTGTGGACATTCGGGATGGACACGTTCTCTGGAATTTTATGAACGCTCCGGCGAGAGCCATGAACAGGCATCGAAAAGGCGAGCTTTTGTATAGGCGGTACATTCTTACGGACAAAAAAAGGGCAGCCATCGGGCTGCCCGTAACATCTAAATCCTGATATTTGCATCCCCAGGAAATGGGATGAAGAGGTCTCACCTGACACCGATGTTGCAGCATCGCTGAGGTACCTACATCTGCTAATGCCCTGCAAGGCAGCAGATTTCGCGCTCTTGTTGGCATTCTTGGGAAACAGGGCAGACAAGTCAAATCAATTGTCAGAACATTTGTTTCACCAAGTTCACCTGTGACCACTTTGCTATGGCGCAAAAGCCTTTCCTTATTTGCCTGTAAAGTGCGCCTCCCTCCGACTCAACGCCAATGGAGCCTCCCTTGCCAGACACCCGCCACCCCAGCCTCGATGAAATCGACCGCCAACTGATCGCCGCGCTGCAGATCAACGCCCGTGAAAGCGTGGCCATGCTCGCCCGTCAGCTAGGCATTGCTCGCACGACGGTGACGTCGCGTCTGGCACGCCTGGAAAAGGCCAAGGTAATCACCGGTTATGGTGTGCGCTTGGGTCAGCGTGTGGTCGATGGTGGCTTGCAGGCCTACGTCGGAATCAAGGTGCAGCCGCGTTCCGGCAAGGACGTGCTGCGACGTTTGAGTGCGATGGCGCAGGTGCAGCAGCTGTGTGCGGTGAGTGGCGAGTTTGATTATGTGGCGTGGTTGCGCACCGATTCGCCGGAGCAGTTGGATCAGTTGCTGGATCAGATCGGCAGCGTCGATGGGGTGGAGAAGACCACGACGTCGATCATTCTGAGCAGCAAGATTGATCGCGGGCAGCCGGTCTGAGCATTGGCCGGGCATTCTGGCTGAGCCGCTTCGCAAGCGTGCTCGCTCCCACTTTTTTGGTCGGTATGCAGCCCGCAATCGTCAGTCTGCACAACAATCAGGCAAAACGACGACACATTGCGTCTTATTAACGCGCTCCACGCTCCCTAGAATGGCTGGCATCTTTTCCTATACTCAGACGCGAATCCTGCGTCGGGTCGTCAACAAGGTCAGCCATGAACAAGAACAACCGCCATCCTGCAGACGGAAAAAAACCAGTCACCATTTTCGGTCCGGACTTTCCGTTCGCGTTTGACGACTGGATCGAGCATCCCGCCGGGCTGGGCAGCATTCCCGAGCAACACCATGGCGCCGAGGTGGCGATTGTCGGTGCAGGCATTGCCGGTCTGGTGGCTGCGTATGAACTGATGAAACTCGGTTTGAAGCCGGTGGTGTACGAGGCGTCGAAACTCGGTGGTCGTCTGCGCTCGCAGGCCTTCAACGGCACCGATGCTATCGTCGCCGAGCTCGGTGGCATGCGCTTTCCGGTGTCCTCCACCGCGTTCTATCACTACGTCGACAAGCTCGGCCTGGAAACCAAGCCTTTTCCCAACCCGTTGACCGGCGCTTCTGGTAGCACCGTGATCGATCTGGAAGGCGAAACCTATTACGCCGAAAGCCTGAAGGATCTTCCTGCTTTGTTCCAGGAAGTCGCTGACGCCTGGGCAGATGCGCTGGAAGCCGGTTCGCAGTTCTCCGATATCCAGCAAGCCATTCGCGATCGCGATGTGCCGCGCCTGAAAGAGCTGTGGAACAAGCTGGTGCCGCTGTGGGACGACCGAACCTTTTATGACTTCGTCGCCACCTCCAAGGCCTTCGCCAAACTGTCGTTCCAGCACCGCGAAGTGTTCGGTCAGGTCGGTTTCGGCACCGGCGGCTGGGATTCGGACTTCCCCAATTCGATGCTGGAAATCTTCCGCGTGGTGATGACCAATTGCGACGATCACCAGCACCTGGTGGTCGGTGGCGTCGAGCAGGTGCCGCAGGGCATCTGGCGCCATGTGCCGGAACGCTGCGTGCACTGGCCGGCCGGCACCAGCCTGAAATCCCTGCACCGTGGCGCGCCGCGTTCCGGTGTGAAGAAAATTGCTCACGCACCGGAGGGCCGTTTCGCCGTAACCGACAACAACGGTGACACCCGTGAATATGCCGCTGTGCTGACTACCTGCCAGAGCTGGTTGTTGACCACTCAAATCGAGTGCGACGAAACCCTGTTCTCGCAGAAGATGTGGATGGCCCTCGACCGCACGCGCTACATGCAGTCGTCGAAGACCTTCGTGATGGTCGATCGGCCGTTCTGGAAAGACAAGGATCCGGAGACCGGCCGCGACGTGATGAGCATGACCCTCACCGATCGCCTGACCCGTGGCACCTATCTGTTCGACAACGGCGACGACAAGCCGGGGGTGATCTGCCTGTCGTATTCGTGGATGAGCGACGCGTTGAAAATGCTCCCGCATCCGGTGGAAAAACGCGTTGAGCTGGCCTTGAACGCACTGAAAAAGATCTACCCGAAAGTCGACATCGCCGCGCGCATCATCGGCGATCCGATCACCGTGTCGTGGGAAGCCGATCCGTATTTCCTCGGAGCTTTCAAAGGCGCCCTGCCCGGCCATTACCGCTACAACCAGCGCATGTATGCGCACTTCATGCAGGACGACATGCCGGCCGAGCAACGCGGAATTTTTATCGCTGGCGACGACGTGTCGTGGACACCGGCGTGGGTCGAAGGCGCGGTGCAGACTTCGCTCAACGCGGTGTGGGGCATCATGAAACATTTCGGCGGCTCGACACATAAAGAGAACCCGGGCCCGGGTGATGTGTTCAAAGACATCGGCCCTATCGCCCTGCCCGAGTAAGAGGATTCCCCGATGCGCGTAGCCGTTTACCAATGTCCACCGCTGCCACTGGACCCCGTCGCCAACCTGCAGCGCCTGCATCAGGTAGCGATGGAGGCCAAGGGCGCCGACTTGCTGGTGCTGCCGGAGATGTTCATGACCGGCTACAACATCGGCGCCGAAGCGGTCAGCACGCTGGCCGAGGTCTACAACGGTGAATGGGCGCAGCAGATCGGCCGGATTGCCAAGGCTGCGGGTCTGGCGATCGTTTACGGTTACCCGGAGCGCACCGCCGACGGGCAGATCTACAACGCCGTGCAACTGATCGACGCCCATGGCGAGCGCCTGTGCAATTACCGCAAGTCACACCTGTTCGGCGACCTCGACCGGTCGATGTTCAGCCCCGGTGACTCCGACTTGCCGGTGGTTGAATTGAACGGCTGGAAGCTCGGCTTCCTGATCTGCTACGACCTGGAGTTTCCGGAAAACGCGCGGCGCCTGGCCTTGGCCGGCGCCGAGCTGATTGTGGTGCCGACGGCGAACATGATTCCGTTCGATTTCGTCGCCGATGTCACCGTGCGCGCCCGCGCTTTCGAAAACCAGTGCTACGTGGCTTACGCCAATTACTGCGGGCATGAAGGCGAGATTCAGTACTGCGGGCAAAGCAGCATCGCCGCGCCGGACGGTAGCCAAATCGCGCTGGCAGGTCTGGACGAAGCGTTGATCGTCGGTGAGCTGGACCGCCAACGGATGAACGACTCACGCCAGGCCAACCGCTACCTCAGCGATCGCCGTCCAGAGCTTTACGGCGCGCTCAACCGCCGCTAATCCGCTAGCATGGGCACTTCACTGTTCTGGAAGTGCCCATGCCTGCGTCGACTCATCCTCGCCCTCACACAGAAACCCTGGCCAACGGCTTGCGCGTGACCCTGCGCCACGCGCCCGGCCTCAAGCGCAGCGCTGCTGCGTTGCGCGTGACGGCCGGCAGCCATGACGTGCCGTTGGACTGGCCGGGGCTGGCGCATTTTCTTGAGCACTTGCTGTTTCTCGGCACCGAGCGTTTTCCCACGGACGAAGGGCTGATGGCCTACGTGCAACGTCACGGCGGGCAGGTGAATGCCAGCACCCGCGAGCGCACTACGGATTTTTTCTTCGAGTTGCCTGTGTCGGCCTTCAGCGCGGGGCTCGAGCGTCTGTCAGACATGCTCGCCCGGCCACGTATGAATCTGGACGATCAACTGCGTGAACGGGAAGTCCTGCAGGCCGAATTCGTCGCCTGGTCGCAGGATCCGACAGCGCAACAGCAGTTTGCCTTGTATGAAGGTTTATCAGCGGAGCATCCGTTGCGCGGTTTTCATGCGGGCAATCGGGACAGTTTGCAGGTCGAATCGCCTGGGTTTCAGTTGGCATTGAAAGATTTCCATCAGCGGTTTTATCGAACCGGGCAAATGAACCTCAGCCTGGTCGGTCCGCAGAGTGTTGATGAATTGCGGGAGCTGGCGCAGCAATTCGCAGCGGTTTTGCCGGTTGGGGATAAAGTTGCCCAGGCCGCACCGCCACCGTTGGCAGTGAAAAGTTATCAACAGGTTGGCGCTCACACGAACCTGTTATTTGCTTTCGATGCCTTGCCCGAGTCACCCGCCGAGGCGATGGCCTTTCTCTGCCATTGGTTGAACAGCGCCAAACCCGGTGGATTGCTTGCACATTTGCGCCAGCAAAAACTGGCAGATGGTTTGAAAGCCGCGCCGCTTTATCAATTTGCCGGGCAAGCAATGCTGCATCTTCAATTCAATGCCGACGGCGAGCAGTTGAACGCCATTCACGAACAGCTGCTGGATTGGCTGAGCTTCTTCGCCCGTCAGGACTGGACGCCGTTGCGCGAGGAATACGCCGCCCTGCTTCAGCGCCAGCAGCAAGTCAGCGGCGCATTGCAACTGGCGCGAACCGACATCGAGCAGCATGCATTCGGCCTGTCCGAATCAGCTGCCGCCGCGCTTGAGCGCATCCTGCGGGAAATCGGCGTTGTGGATAACTTCAGCGAACAGTGGCGCCTGCCCGCAGCCAATCCTTTCCTGCGCGCCAGTGAACCGCTGGCCAACGCCGGGCTGATTCGCGGCCAGACCAGCGCCCACCGTGGCCTGCGCACCTTCGCCCAGGATCGCTCGCGCAGTCGTCGCGAGCGATCGCCGATGCAGTTCAGCCAGGCGCTGCCGGACAACAGCGATGAGGGCGCGATTTACCTGCGCTGGCAGGTCGAGGCGGCAGCCAGCGCAGATCTGCTCTCCAGATTGCAGCGCAGTCTGCGCCAGACCCGACAGGATGCGTCCGAAGCCGGAGTGGACTTGTCTTTCAGCGCCACAGGTAACCAATGCCTGCTGAAAATGACCGGATTACAGGAACCGATGCCCAGCGTCCTCGAGCATGCGCTGAAATGTCTGACGATGATCGACGCCGATTCGCCGCGCGACGAGGTGCAGATACCGTCGATGCCGATCCGCCAACTACTCGAAGCGTTGCCGGAAAAATGCCTGCCCATGATTGAAACCAGCGATGACGCCCATCAGCTGTGGACAACTTCGCGCTGGGACGACCTAGCTCTAGGCCTTTACCAACAAACCCAATCAGCCTTGGGCCTGGCGCTGAGCCGCATTCCCGGCACACCGGACAATCAGCTACCGGTGACACCGATCACCCAAGCCCAGTACCACTGGAGCCAGATCAACACGGCCTCCAGCGAACACGCCTTGCTGCTGGTCTGCCCGACTGCCAGCCGCGACATCGCTGATGAAGCTGCATGGCGCCTTCTGGCTCAGGTGTGCCAGACGCCTTTTTACCAGCGCCTGCGTGTCGAATTGCAATTGGGGTACGCCGTGTTCAGCGCGCTGCGTCAGTTGCATGGCAGGACTGCGATTGTCTTTGGCGTGCAATCGCCGACGACTGCGGCGGGCAAGTTGCTCGAATACATGCATGAGTTTTTCAATGGCATTCCCGCGTTGATCGAAACGCTCGATGACGCAAGCCTCAAGCAACAGCGCCAAAGCCTCGCCGATCAGTTCGACGATGCCACACTGTCCAGCAGCGATGCTGCCGAGCTGCTGTGGCAAGGCAAACTTGCCGGCCATTCGTCGGATTACCGTGAGCAGTTGGTCGCGGCGATCCAGCAGCTGAATCGCCAGGCCTTGCTCGATGCTGCGCAACGTCTGATCAATGCCGAGGGCGGCTGGCATTGCCTGGCCAATGAATCGATGCCGGACGCGCCGTGGCCAGCGACAAACTGATCATTACCGAGGCTGCAAGGAGCTTTCTCAAAGATTCACGGGTCACGCCGTTGAAATTTTGAGTAACATAGCCGCCTAACTAATTGGAACATCATCGCGCTGCCGTGGACTATAACTATGGATAGCGCTATCCCAACCCTCAGAAGGAGACATCTCATGGCCTGGACCAAACCTGCTTACACCGACCTGCGTATCGGCTTCGAAGTCACCATGTACTTCGCCAGCCGCTGAGTTCTGCTAACGCAGAATCGCAGTGCAACGCCTCGGCTCGCCGAGGCGTTTTATTTTCCGCGTTGAAATGATGGAGCGTTCATGTTCGTCCAGATTCTGGGTTCGGCCGCCGGTGGCGGTTTTCCGCAGTGGAACTGCAACTGCGTCAACTGCGCAGGCTTTCGCGACGGCAGCCTGAATGCCAAGGCCCGCACCCAATCGTCCATCGCCATTTCCGATGACGGCGTGAACTGGGTGCTGTGCAATGCCTCGCCGGACATCCGCGCGCAACTGCAAAGCTTCGCCCCGATGCAACCGGGCCGGGCCCTGCGCGACACCGGCATCAGCGCGATCATCCTGATGGACAGCCAGATCGACCACACCACCGGCCTGCTCAGCCTGCGCGAAGGCTGCCCGCATCAGGTCTGGTGCACGGACATGGTTCACGAAGACCTCAGCACCGGTTTTCCCCTGTTCAAGATGCTCACCCACTGGAACGGCGGGCTGGACTGGAACCGTATCGAGCTCGACCAGAGCTTCACCGTAGCGGCCTGCCCGAACCTGCGTTTCACCCCGCTGCCATTGCGCAGCGCCGCGCCGCCGTATTCGCCGCACCGTTTCGATCCGCATCCGGGCGACAACATCGGTTTGATCGTTGAAGACCTCAACACCGGCGGCAAGCTGTTCTACGCGCCGGGGCTGGGCAAGGTCGATGCGCCGCTGCTGGAAATCATGGCGGGCAGCGATTGCCTGCTGGTCGACGGCACGCTGTGGGATGACGATGAAATGCAGCGCCGTGGCGTCGGCACCCGCACCGGTCGCGAGATGGGCCATCTGGCGCAGAACGGCCCCGGCGGCATGCTGGAAGTGCTGGAGCAGTTGCCCGAGCAGCGCAAGGTACTTATCCACATCAACAACACCAACCCGATCCTCGACGAGGATTCCCCGCAGCGTGCGGAGCTGGTGCGGCGTAATGTTGAAGTGGCGTTTGATGGCATGAGTATCGTGCTTTAAGCAATCGAGACCGCTGCGCGGTCTATCGCGAGCAGGCTCGCTCCCACATTGGAATGCGATCAACTGTGGGAGCGAGCCTGCTCGCGAAGAGGCCAGCACAGACACCAGAGATTTCCAGGGTTGTTCCCGGAGAACAGAGATGACCGACACCCCGCTGTCCCCCGCCGAATTCGAAGCGGCCCTGCGCGCCAAAGGCGCCTACTACCACATCTACCACCCGTACCACGTGGCGATGTACGAGGGCCGTGCGACCCGCGAGCAGATTCAGGGCTGGGTCGCCAACCGCTTCTACTATCAGGTGAACATCCCCCTGAAAGACGCGGCGATCCTCGCCAACTGCCCGGATCGGGAAATCCGTCGCGAGTGGATTCAGCGCTTGCTCGACCACGACGGCGCACCCGGTGAAGATGGCGGCATCGAAGCCTGGCTGCGTCTGGGCCAGGCTGTTGGCCTCGACCCGGAGCAATTGCGCTCCCAGGAACTGGTGCTGCCCGGCGTGCGTTTCGCTGTCGATGCATACGTCAACTTCGCCCGTCGCGCCAGTTGGCAGGAAGCCGCCAGCAGCTCGCTGACCGAATTGTTCGCGCCGCAGATCCACCAGTCGCGCCTCGACAGCTGGCCGCAGCATTACCCGTGGATCGACCCGGCCGGCTACGAATACTTCCGCACCCGTCTCGGTCAGGCGCGGCGTGACGTCGAACATGGGCTGGCGATCACGCTTGAGCACTACAAGACTCGCGAAGGCCAGGAGCGCATGCTGGAAATTCTCCAGTTCAAACTGGACATTCTTTGGAGCATGCTCGATGCCATGAGCATGGCTTATGAACTGAACCGTCCGCCGTATCACAGCGTGACTGAACAACGGGTCTGGCATAAAGGAATCACCTTATGAGTTTCGACCGCAGCCAAGTGCCGAAATGGCGCCCGGGCTATCGTTTCCAGTACGAACCGGCGCAAAAAGGCCATGTCTTGCTGTACCCGGAAGGCATGATCAAGCTCAACGAAACGGCCGCGCTGATCGGCGGCCTGATTGATGGCGAGCGCGATGTTGCGGCGATCATCGCCAACCTCGAAGAGCAGTTCCCCGACGTGCCCGAGCTTGGTGACGACGTCGAGCAATTCATGGAGGTTGCCCGTGAGCAACACTGGCTCACCCTTGGCTGATCTGCCGGCCAAACCGCAAGTCGGCCTGCCGCTGTGGCTGCTCGCCGAGCTGACCTACCGCTGCCCGCTGCAATGCCCGTACTGCTCCAATCCGCTGGATTTCGCCGAGCAGGGCAAAGAGCTGACCACCGAACAATGGATCAAGGTGTTCCGCGAAGCGCGGGAGATGGGCGCGGCGCAATTGGGCTTTTCCGGCGGCGAACCGTTGGTGCGCCAGGACTTGGCCGAACTGATCCGTGAAGCGCGGCAGTTGGGTTTCTATACCAACCTGATCACCTCCGGCATTGGCCTGACCGAGCAGAAAATCAGCGACTTCAAAAAAGCCGGGCTCGATCACATCCAAATCAGTTTTCAGGCCAGCGACGAGCAAGTGAACAACCTGCTCGCCGGCTCGAAAAAGGCCTTTGCGCAGAAGCTGGAAATGGCTCGTGCGGTGAAGGCCCACGGCTACCCGATGGTGCTGAACTTCGTCACCCATCGGCACAACATCGACAAGATCGACCGCATTATCGAACTGTGCATTGCGCTGGAGGCTGACTTCGTCGAACTCGCCACTTGCCAGTTCTACGGCTGGGCGCAGCTCAACCGTGTCGGTCTGTTGCCGACCAAGGAACAACTGGTGCGCGCCGAACGCATCACCAACGAATACCGGGCCAGGCTGGAAGCCGAAGGGCATCCCTGCAAGCTGATTTTCGTCACCCCGGATTACTACGAAGAACGCCCGAAAGCCTGCATGAACGGCTGGGGCAGCATCTTCCTGACCGTCACGCCGGACGGCACCGCCCTGCCCTGCCATGGCGCCCGCCAGATGCCGGTGCAGTTTCCCAACGTGCGCGATCACAGCATGCAACACATCTGGTACGACTCGTTCGGCTTCAACCGTTTTCGCGGTTACGACTGGATGCCCGAGCCGTGCCGCTCTTGCGACGAGAAAGAAAAAGACTTCGGCGGCTGCCGCTGCCAGGCGTTCATGCTCACCGGCGATGCCAGTAATGCCGACCCGGTGTGCAGCAAGTCCGAACATCACGGCGTGATCCTCAAGGCCCGCGAAGAAGCCGAGACCGCCACCCAAACCATCGAACAACTGGCCTTTCGCAATGAACGAAACTCACGCCTCATCGCCAAGGGCTGAGCCTTTCAGCGCCGCCCAGGCCGTCGCTGCCGGGACAGACTTCGCCGAACTGCAGCTCGGCGCCCATGGTGTGTTCTGGAATGAATATCGCCCCGAGGATGCCGCGTGCCGAATCTGGCATTGGCGTGATGGCGTGGCGAAACGTCTGACGCCGGACGGCTTCAGCGTGCGTAGCCGCGTGTACGAATATGGCGGTGGTGCGTTTTGTCTGACGCCTGACGGGGTGGTTTTCGTCAATGAAGCGGATCAGCAGATGTATCGGCAGGCGCTGGATGGCGAGCCGGTCGCGCTGACATCGACTGACTGCCGCTACGGCGATCTGCAATTCGCCGCTGGCCGGGTGTTGGCGGTCGAAGAGCAGCAGGATCGACATCGCCTGGTGGCGATTGATCTGGCGAGCGGTACGCGACAGGTGCTGGCCGAGGGTGCGGATTTCTATGCATCGCCAACGCTGAGCCCGGACGGCCAGCGGTTGGCATGGATCGAGTGGAGCCGACCGCATCAGCCGTGGACCTCGACGCGGTTGATGGTCGCGCAAGGCGATTTTTCTGCGCCTCGTTGTGTTGCCGGTGAGCAGATTGAGGAGTCGATCCAACAGCCGCGCTTCGACGCGGACGGCCGGCTCTACTGCCTGACAGATCGTGGCGGCTACTGGCAGGCGTGGGTCGAAACGTCCGATGGCTTGCACGCGCTACCGAGTGCAGAGGCCGATCACGCGCCCGCGCCCTGGCAACTGGGCGGCTGCACTTGGCTGCCTGTCGGTGATCAATTCTTAGCCAGCTGGAGCGAGGATGGTTTCGGTCGCCTGGCCCTTGGAGTTGAAGATTTCAGCGGTGGCTACAGCCGCTTCCGCCACCTGGCGATGGATCAACAGTTCATCTATTGCATTGCCGCATCGCCGGTGAGCCCGTCAGCAGTGATTGCCATTGATCGTGTCTCTCATGCAGCGAAAATCCTCGCTGGCGGCGTGGCTCCATTGCCCGCCGAACGCATCAGCCGTCCGCAGACCTTGCGTTATCCGAGCGGCTCCGGCGAGGCGCACGGCTTCTTCTACCCGGCCATGAGCGGTGAAGCGAAACCGCCGCTGGTGGTGTTTATCCACGGCGGCCCGACGTCGGCGTGCTATCCGATCCTCGATCCGCGCATCCAGTACTGGACGCAGCGCGGTTTCGCCGTCGCCGACCTCAACTATCGCGGCAGCAGTGGCTATGGTCGTGAATATCGGCAAGCGCTACATCTGCGCTGGGGCGAGGTGGATGTCGAGGATGCCTGCGCGGTGGTCAGCTATCTCGCTGGCCAAGGTTTGATCGATGGTGACCGCGCGTTCATTCGCGGTGGCAGCGCGGGCGGGTACACGACACTGTGCGCGCTTGCGTTCAGACAGGTTTTCCGCGCAGGTGCCAGCCTCTACGGCGTCAGCGACCCGGTGGCTTTGGCACGGGCCACGCACAAGTTCGAGGGCGATTATCTGGACTGGCTGATCGGCGATCCCGAGCGAGATGCCGAACGCTATGCCGCCCGCACGCCATTACTGCACGCAGACAACATTCGCGTGCCGGTGATTTTCTTTCAAGGTGAACTGGACGCGGTGGTCGTGCCGCAACAGACCCGCGACATGGTCGCGGCGCTGGAGCACAACGGCATCCCTGTCGAAGCGCATTACTACCCTGACGAACGCCACGGCTTTCGTCGCGCGGCTAACCAGGCGCATGCGCTGGAGCGGGAATGGACGTTTTATCGGCGAGTGATGAGGCTGGTTGACTGAAAACCGTGTCGTCCCATTCGCGAGCAGGCTCGCTCCCACATTGGATCTGCGTCATTCACAAATCTCCTGTGGGAGCGAGCCTGCTCGCGAAAGCTATCTAATAGACGCTACCGGACTCAACGCTTGGCGATGATATACACCGCATGCACGATCCCCGGAATGTAGCCGCACAACGTCAGCAGAATGTTCAGCCAGAACGCCCCGCCAAACCCGACCTGCAGAAACACGCCCAGTGGCGGCAACAGAATAGCGATGATGATACGAATGAAATCCATGGGGCAGCTCCTGAATGGGGGTTGGCTCACTTGAGCCATACAAGCTAATCGACCTGCGCCGTTCGTCAGGGTTCAGTGCAATAGCTGCGTCAGGCTCAAGCGAGAATTTTCAACCCATGTTTTTGTACGATGCTCAGTAGTTTGAGCGCCATACCGCTGGGATGTTTGTCACCCGATTCCCATTGCTTGACCGTGGATGCACTGGTGTTGAGATAGCGTGCAAACACCGGCTGGCTGACCTTGTTACGCTCGCGTAGCGCCTTGATCTCCTCAGCCGGGATCGCTAAGGGAACCGATGCCAGACAGGAGTCATCGAATTCTCGCATCGTTGCTTTGTTGATTGCTCCGACAGCAAGCAACGCCCCGGCTGATTCGTGTATCGATTCAAAGACTTCACTTTTGAATTTCTTACTCATGACATATCTCCACAAACTCCTTCATCGCCAACAAGTCGCTGATCTGCTCTTCGGTCAGTTGCGCATAAACCTTTGCCAATTTACGTAAATCCTTCAATTCTGTTGGCGTGATATTGCTTTGATCCTGCTTGGCGAAAAGCACTTGGTAGATCCAGTAATGTCCACCTTTTGCCAAAACAATCGAACGGTGGCGGTTCGCCTTCAAGCGCTTCTTCCACACGCCTCCGCCAAGATCGTCCGCCTGTCCCTGAAGCATCTGGTGAAACGCCTCCTGCAACTCTTCATCTGTGATCCACGCCCTGCTGGCCTGGAGGGCGAAGCGTTTGGTCTTGAACAACCTCAATGGCATAGGTATCCCTTCCAAAAACATACCACCCAGTGGTACAGATCGCAAAACGGCTTTTTCGGTGATACTGATCAGGCCGTGGCCGCATCCCTTGCTGGCATTCTCTAAAAGACCATCCGCGGTACGATCCCTCAAGCTCTAAATCCCGTCTGTAAAACCCGGCCACAAAAAAACGCCCTACGCCAAAAGAATCAGGCGTGGGGCGTGCGTTATACCGCGAGACGGTTCGGGTAATCGGTTGGAGCTGCTCAGCTCAGACGGCAATGCCCTTGCGGCATTGCAACTGGGCGGTGCGCACTCGCGAGAAGGCGCGGCCCAGGCGCAGCAGCATTTCGTCGATGTTGGCTTTGCCGACAGTGAGGGCCGGGGTGAAGCGCAGGCAGTCAGGCTGCGCGGCGTTCAATATCAGGCCTTCGTGAAGTGCGGCGTGAACGACGGCGTCGGCGCATTCGTCGGACAGCGTCAACCCGTAAAACAGGCCTTGGCCGCGCAACTCGCCGTGACCGTAGCGGTGCGCCAGTCGCGCCAGGCCTTCGCGCAGGTGCTGGCCGTTGTCGTTGACCTGCTGAAAGAAGCTGCGGTCATGGATGCTGTCGAGCACTACCAGACCGGCCGCCGTGATCAAGGCGTTGCCGTGATGGGTGCCGCTCAGCTCGCCAGTGGCGAAGCAGCAGGCCTTGCCTCGCGCCAGCAAGGCCGACAGCGGCAAGCCGCCGCCAAGGCCTTTGCCGAGCACGACGATATCGGCGCGAATCCCGTAGGACTGTTCGGCGAGCAAGCTGCCGCAGCGGCCCAGACCAGTTTGCACTTCGTCGAGAATCAGCAGAATGCTCAGGTCACGACACAGTCGCTCGACCCCTTTGAGGTAGTGCTCGGTCGCCGGAATGACCCCGGCATCGCTCTGGATCGGCTCCAGCATGATCGCCACGGTCTGCGCATCAACCGCCGCATGCAGCGCCGGCAAGTCGTTGAATGGCACTCGATCGACCGTCGACAGACTGCGGCCATGGCAGCCCTGCTGCGCCACGATGATCCGCGAAGCGCCGCCACGATGCAGTTGCCCCCATTTGCGCGCCAGTTTGATCGCCGCGTCACAAGCCTCGCTGCCACTGTTGAGCAGGTACGCCTGATCGCTGGACGTACTGGCGCACAAACGTTCGGCCAGGCTGAGCATGCCGCGATTGTGCAGATTGAAGCCTGGATTGATCAGCGCCTGGGCCTGATTGGCGATGGCTTTGACCAGCGCCATGGGGCTGTGGCCAAGGCTGTTGGCGCCGCCGGCCTGGGAAAAGTCGAGGTAGGCGCGATCGTTGCTGTCCCACAGCCATGAACCCTGGCCGCGAACGAACACTTGATGCGGCCGCTCGACACTGGGCATCAGGCGTTGGGCATTGAGATGGTCGGTCATAGCGGATGGCCCCGCCTCTAAGCAGAGGTCATCCAGACTCGGCGTCTGGCGCCGCAAACTGAACAGATTCATGCAGAAAAACCTCGCTTGAGGTTTTTTGAACTGCCTATGTAATCACGAACGAAGCAAATGGAATTCGTCACGCTTTCTGGCCCTGCAAGCCTTGTGAATGCGGTTAGACTAGGCGCGCAAACGGCTTCAGGCCATTTCGATTTTTCAGCCATTTCGATAAGCGCTACTTATGGATTTCAAACAACTGCGTTATTTCGTCGCGGTCTACGAAGAAGGCCATGTCGGCCGTGCGGCTGAGCGCTTGTCGATCTCGCAACCGGCGCTGTCGCAACAGATCCGTCAGCTGGAGCAGAATCTCGACGTCACCCTGTTCGAACGCAGCAGTAAACGCCTGCTGCCGACCCTCGCTGCGCACACGCTGTACAACCACGCGTTGCCGCTGCTCGATGGCTTGCAGCGGGCGCGCGAGGCGTTGGGTAATTTCAAGGGGCAGGCGTTGCGCACCCTGGCGATCGGTGTGCTGCAAACGGTGCACACCAGCCTTGTGCCGCAAATGCTCGAGCGTGTGCGCAAGGCGCAGCCGCATCTGGTGGTGCAGATCTATGAACTGACCGGGCTGGAAATCGAGCGGCGTCTGCTCAATGGTTCGCTGGACATCGGCATCAGCTATCTGCCGCCGCGCCAACCCGGTCTGCACGGGGTGTTGCTGTATGAAGACGAACTGACGCTGGTGATCCCGGCAGACCATCCCTTGCGCGAGTTCAAGAAGGTCTCGATGCGCCAGGCTGCTGAGCTGCCCATGTTGCTGCTCGGCGAAGAGTTCCAGATCCGGCAGATCTGGCAGGCACAACTGACCAGCCTCGGTCGACGCCCGCAGGTGCAGGCCGAGCTGAACAATATGTTGGGGATTCTCGACAGCCTGCCGCACACCCGGCTGGCGACGGTGCTGCCGGGACGTTCGCAAAAGGAATACGACGATGGCGATCTGCTGTGGAAACCGCTGAGCGAACCACGGGTGCCGTTGAAAGTTGGCCTGGTGTGCCGCGATGTACAGCGCCAGCAGGCCTCGCTGGCACTGCTGCGGACATTGCTTGAAGAGGTAATCGATCGCGAAATGAAGCCGCCTCTCGATCCGCTTGCCTGAAACTTTTCTTCAGGCAAAAGAAAACCCCGCCGAAGCGGGGCTTTGCAGACTGTTTCCCTGACATCCATTTCACTCCGCCACCCTGGCAGAATCCTACGTGTCCGTGTTGTTTACTTTGCGCTTCCTGCGCGACGTCCATGAAATGTAGATTAGCCGTGGATCCAATATACGGATATGGGAGAACAGCAGCACGTCACGTAAGCAAATGCTTACATGACGTCTACGGGATCAAAACTGCGCCGCATCCAGCAGGAACAGCGACTCGCTACCGGCCTTGACCGACGCGCTCAACGAGTGGATACGCGGCAGCAAACGGGCGAAATAGAAGCGTGCGGTGCCCAGCTTGCTCGCATAGAAATCATCTTGCGCTTCCTTGCCCAGCGAGGCTTTGGCCATCAACGCCCACATGTAGGCGTAAGCGGTGTATCCGAACGCTTGCAAATATTCGACCGAGGCCGCGCCGATTTCGTTCGGATTGTTTTTCGCCCGGTCCAGCAGCCACGCGGTCAGCTCGTCGAGGGTGTCGACGGCATCGTTCAACGGCTTGGTGAACTCGCCCAGATCAGCACTGGCGGTAGCGGTGAAATGGCGGATCTCTTCAGCGAACAACTGGTAGAACGCGCCGCCACTGCCAACGATCTTGCGCCCGACCAGGTCCAGCGCCTGAATACCGTTGGTGCCTTCGTAGATCTGGGTGATGCGCACGTCACGCACCAGTTGCTCCTGGCCCCACTCGCGGATGTAGCCGTGGCCGCCGAAAATCTGCTGGCCGTGGACGGTGGTTTCCAGACCCAGGTCGGTCAGGAACGCTTTCGCTACCGGCGTCAGCAACGCCACCAGATCTTCCGCGCGCTTGCGGGTGGTCGCATCTTCGCTGAACTTGGCGGTATCCAGTTGCATCGCCACATACGTGGAGAACGCACGACCGCCTTCGTTCGAGGCTTTCATGGTCAGCAGCATGCGCCGCACGTCCGGGTGGACGATGATCGGGTCAGCGACTTTGTCCTTGTTCTGCGCGCCGGTCGGCGAACGGCTCTGCAGACGATCGCGCGCATATTCAACAGCGTTCTGATAAGAGCGCTCGCCGGTGGCCAGGCCCTGAATGCCAACGCCCAGGCGCTCGTAGTTCATCATGGTGAACATCGCCGCCAGGCCTTTGTTGGGCTCGCCGACCAGATAGCCGACGGCTTCGTCGAAGTTCATCACGCAGGTCGCCGAAGCCTGGATGCCCATCTTGTGTTCGATCGAACCGCAATTGGCCGGGTTACGCGCACCAAGGCTGCCGTCGGCATTGACCATGAACTTTGGCACCAAAAACAGCGAAATGCCTTTCGGACCGGCCGGGGCGTCCGGCAGCTTGGCCAGTACCAGATGAATGATGTTTTCGGTGAGGTCGTGCTCGCCGCCGGTGATGAAGATCTTGGTGCCGCTGACCGTGTAGGAACCGTCAGCCTGAGGTTCGGCTTTGGTGCGGATGATGCCCAGGTCGGTACCGGCGTGCGGCTCGGTCAGGCACATGGAACCGGCCCAGATGCCGGCGTACATGTTCGGCAGGTACGCAGCTTTCAGTTCTTCACTGGCGTGGGCGTTGATCGACAGGCAGGCGCCGGCGGTCAGCATCGGGTACAGACCGAACGCCAGGCTGGCGGAGTTGACCATTTCTTCGACCTGCGCCGACACGGCTTTGGGCATGCCCATGCCGCCGTAGGCCGGATCACCGCCGACGCCGACCCAACCGCCTTCGGCATAAGTCTGATAGGCCTGTGGGAAACCGGCCGGCGTGGTGACGGCACCGTCCGCCCAATGGCAACCTTCCTCGTCAGCGGCACGGCTCAGCGGCGCGATGCTTTTGCTGGTGACCTTGCCGGCCTCTTCGAGAATCGCTTCAACGGTTTCGGCATCGACGGTCTCGGCCAGCGCTGGCAGCTCGGCCCAGAGTTTGGCGACTTCGAACACTTCATTGAGGACGAAGCGCATATCGCGCAGCGGCGCTTTGTAGTCAGCCATGGCAAACCTCGCAAGATCTAAACAGGTGATTCGTGGAATGATGTTTTCGTTGAGCCCGAGTGTACCTCAACAACTTTTGCGACACATAGGGTCAACCGGTGACTGATTTGTTATTTTTAGTCACCACAAAAAATCGCAACCTCGCCAGCTCCTTCAGACAAAACGCGATCCGGTGGAGCTGCCGAAGGCTGCGATCTTTTGATCTGCCCTATAAAGCAAACGCCTGCGCGGGCAAATTCATCAAACAATCACTGCCTGCCTCGATCGCTGCCTGATGCGCAGCCGTGCGCGGCAACAAACGCTTGAAGTAGAACTCGCACGTCGCCAGTTTGCCTTTGAGGAAATCAGCCTCACCCTCGCCCGCCTCCAACTGTGCCTGGGCAACCAACGCCATGCGCAGCCACAGGTAGCCAAGGATGATGTAGCCGCTGTACATCAGATAATCGACCGATGCGGCACCGACTTCGTCCGGGTTCTTCATGGCGGCCATGCCGACCTTCATGGTCAGGTCGCCCCACTGTTGATTGAGCCCGTTGAGTTGCGCGACGAAGCTGCCCAGTTGGGGATGGTCGGCGTTCGCTGCGCAGAACTTGTGGACGATTTTGGTAAAGCCGCGCAGCAGCTTGCCCTGACTGCCCAGCACCTTGCGCCCAAGCAGGTCCAGCGCTTGAATGCCGTTGGTGCCCTCATAGATCGGCGCAATCCGGCAATCGCGCACCAGTTGCTCCATGCCCCACTCGCGAATGAAACCGTGGCCGCCAAACACCTGCATGCCGTGGTTGGTCACTTCCAGCCCGGTGTCGGTCATGAACGCCTTGCAGATCGGCGTGAGGAACGCCAACAGGTCTTCGGCCTCCTGACGCGCCTCGGCGTCGCTGCTCAGGTGCGCGACATCGAGCATCTGCGCGGTGAAATAGGTCAGCGCGCGGTTGCCTTCGTTGAAGGCTTTCATGGTCAGCAACATGCGCCGCACATCGGGGTGGACGATGATCGGATCGGCAGGTTTTTCCGGAGCCTTGGCGCCGGTCAGCGCGCGCATCTGCAGGCGGTCATTGGCGTACTTGATCGCGCCCTGAAAACTCGCCTCGCCCAGACACAGCCCTTGCATGCCAGTGCCGAGGCGCGCGTGGTTCATCATGGTGAACATGCAGTTGAGGCCTTTGTTCGGCTCGCCGATCAGGTAACCGGTGGCGGCATCGAAGTTCAGCACGCAGGTGGCTGAAGCCTTGATGCCCATCTTGTGCTCGATCGAGCCGCAGGAAACGCCATTGCGCTCACCCGCTTCGCCTGCTGCATCGGGCAGAAACTTGGGCACGATAAACAGGGAAATGCCCTTGGTTCCGGCCGGTGCGTCCGGCAGCTTGGCCAGGACCAGATGGATGATGTTGTCGCTCAGGTCATGCTCGCCGGCGGAAATGAAAATCTTGCTGCCGGTGATCGCGTAGCTGCCGTCGGCCCGTGGCACCGCGCGGGTCTTGATGATGCCCAGATCAGTGCCGCAGTGGGCTTCGGTCAGGCACATGGTGCCGGTCCACTGGCCGGCGGTGAGTTTGCTCAGGTAAGTGTCTTTCTGCTCGGCGGTGCCGTGGGCGTGAATCGCCGACATAGCGCCGTGGGTCAGGCCGGGGTACATGCCCCAGGACGTGTTGCTGGAGCCGACCATTTCGCTGATCACCAGCCCCAGCGAGCTCGGCAACCCTTGGCCACCGTAAGCCGGATCAGCCGCCAAACCGTGCCAGCCGCCCTCGACATATTGTGCGAAGGCCTGCTTGAAGCCTGTAGGCGTTGTCACCACACCGTTGTCGAAATGGCAGCCCTCTTCATCGCCGCTGCGATTGAGCGGGGCCAGAACGTTCTCGCAGAACTTCGCGCCTTCTTCGAGGATCGCGCTGATCATGTCCGGGCTGGCGTCATGCGCGCCGAGACTGGCGTAGCTGGTATGGAAGTCGAAGACGTGATCGATCAGAAAGCGCATGTCGCGCAGGGGAGCTTTGTACTCGGGCATGGTGGCTTCTCCGTCAGCAGATTCCTCAAACCTACTGCTGGCCATCACGCGCGACAATCACTGTACAGGCGCTGAATGCGCCGTCATCACTCAACCCGCAGCAGTGTCCATGCGCACCGCGCCACGGCGGTTCTGCCCGAATGCCATGACGCAGTTACGCCCGGCGCCCTTGGCGCTGTACAACGCCTGGTCGGCGGACTTGAGCACTTCTTCGGGAGTGCGCTGCTCGACACGTTCGGCGACACCGATACTCACCGTCACCGACACTGCCGACGCCCCGGAACCGCTGCGGCGCTGGCGCCCTTGCTGGTCGTCCTGCGGGCGGTTTTCCTGGTTGCGCAACTGAATGCTGTAGGAAGCGATCGACTCACGAATCACTTCCAGGTGCGGCATGCACTCCTCAAGGGTTTTGCCTGCAAACACCAAGGCAAATTCCTCACCGCCGTAGCGATACGCCCTACCGCCGCCACTGATTTTCGACAGCTTGCTCGCAACCAGACGCAAGACCTGATCACCGACATCGTGGCCGTGGGTGTCGTTGAATTTCTTGAAGTGATCGACATCGCTCATCGCCAGCACATAGTTGCGCCCCAGACGCTGCATGCGCTCGTTGAGCGCGCGACGGCCCGGCAGACCGGTGAGCTCATCGCGGAAGGCCATTTGATAGGCCTCATGCGCAACCGCCGCGGCGATCATCAGCATCACCTGGCTGCACATGATGTTCAGGGTGAACGGCAGAATGAAGGTCTTCGGCAGCATCCAGAACACCCCGAGCAAGCCGACCAGTTGCGCCGCGTGCAGCGGACGCGGGTTGCGCCAGTATTGCCAGGCCAGGAGCAGGAAGGCCGAGATGAACACCGGATAGGACAACTGGATCAGACTCATCCATGCGCCATGCAGCGCCGGCCAGCGAATCTCCGACAGCCACAGCAGCAGCGCCTGTGGGTAACTTTGCTCCAGGCCCAGCGCCACGCTGCCGAATGCCAGCAGCACAGCGAACCGCGCAACCATGTCCTGAAAGAGATGGGTTCGTTCCTGCCATGCGGCGAATAATCCAAACAACAACGGCAGCAGCAGGCAGACCAGATGAAACACCACCGCAGCGTCTTCGCGAACCTTGCCGTTGTCGCGGTAGAAATCGGTCTGGGTGTCCAGCAGAAAGTAGGCGATGTACACCGTGAGCATCAGAAACAGTTCGCGCTGACGCCGATACACCGCGCAATACGCCCCGCCCAGCAGCAGGACCAGGGTCGGCAGGACGTTGAACAGGGACGTGAAAAACACGCTGAGGTCTTTGACATACGCAGCCGCCAGCCCCGCAAGCAATAACAGCAGTGATGGCAGGAAATGGCTGAAACGTACAGCGGAAGAACGCGGCAAGGGTAAGCTCCGACCCGTCATAGCAAAGAGATGGCATTGTGCCTGCAAAGTGCGGCCAAGCCCATACAATGTGATCCAGATCACACACGGTCTCTGTAACGGCCGGAAGCTCGACTATCTGAGCGATCCGCCAATAAAAAAACCGCTGCCCCCCTAACGGGAGCAGCGGTTTTCGTCAGACTGCGTTAAGGCTTAGTAGCCCAGCGCGAAGTCTTCTTCTTTCATGTCCATCAGGTTGCCAGCACCCGACAGCATAGTGGCCACGTGCGTACGGGTACGCGGCAGGATGCGCTGGAAGTAGAAGCGCGCGGTTTGCAGCTTGGCGGTGTAGAACGCCTCGTCGCTGGTGCCGGCAGCCAGTTTTTCCGCAGCCAGACGCGCCATGTCAGCCCAGAAGTAGGCCAGGCAGGCATAACCGGAGTACATCAGGTAGTCCACGGAGGCCGCGCCGACTTCTTCGCGATCTTTCATGGCCGCCATACCAACCTTCATGGTCAGCTCGCCCCACTCTTTATTCAGTGCAGCCAGTGGCGCGACGAATTCCTGGACGGCTTCGTTGCCTTCGTTGGTCTGGCAGAACTTGTGGACGATCTTGGTGAAGCCTTTCAAAGCTTCGCCTTGAGTCATCAGCACTTTACGGCCGAGCAGGTCGAGAGCCTGGATGCCGGTGGTGCCTTCGTACAGCATCGAAATGCGGCTGTCGCGAACGTTCTGCTCCATGCCCCACTCGGCGATGAAGCCGTGGCCGCCGTAGATCTGCACGCCGTGGTTGGCGGCTTCAAAACCGACTTCGGTCATGAACGCTTTGGCGATCGGGGTCATGAACGCCAGCAGCGCGTCGGCCTTCTTCTTCTCTTCTTCATCGACGCCGTATTTGACGATGTCGACCTGCTTCGCAGTGAAGTACACCATCGCGCGGTTGCCTTCGGCGAACGCCTTCATGGTCAACAGCATGCGGCGCACGTCCGGGTGGACGATGATCGGGTCAGCGGCTTTGTCCGGCGCTTTCGGGCCAGTCAGCGAGCGCATTTGCAGGCGATCACGAGCGTATTTCAGACCGCCCTGGAAGCCGATTTCGGCGTGAGCCAGACCTTGCAGCGCGGTACCGAGACGAGCGGTGTTCATGAAGGTGAACATGCAGTTCAGGCCTTTGTTCGCCGGGCCGATCAGGTAACCGGTGGCGCCGTCGAAGTTCATCACGCAGGTGGCGTTGCCGTGGATGCCCATCTTGTGTTCCAGCGAACCGCAGCTCACTGCGTTGCGCGCGCCAATGGTGCCATCGGCGTTTGGCAGGAACTTTGGAACGATGAACAGCGAGATGCCTTTGGTACCAGCCGGTGCATCCGGTAGACGCGCCAGTACGATGTGGACGATGTTATCGGCCATGTCGTGTTCACCGGCCGAGATGAAGATCTTGGTGCCGGAAACTTTGTAGGAACCGTCGGCCTGAGGCTCGGCCTTGGTGCGCAGCATGCCCAGGTCGGTGCCGCAGTGCGGTTCGGTCAGGCACATGGTGCCGGTCCATTCGCCGGAGACCAGTTTGGTCAGATAGGCTTCCTGCTGCTCAGGGGTGCCGTGCTCGGAGATGGTGTTCATCGCACCGTGCGACAGTCCTGGGTACATGCCCCACGACCAGTTGGCTTCGCCGACCATTTCGCTGACCGCCAGGCCCAGCGACTCAGGCAGACCTTGGCCGCCATGCTCGACGTCGTGGGCCAGGCTTGGCCAGCCGCCTTCGACGAATTGCTTGTACGCCTCTTTGAAGCCAGTCGGGGTTTTCACGCCGGACTCGCTCCAGGTGCAGCCTTCGATGTCGCCCACGCGGTTCAGCGGCGCCAGTACCTGCTCACAAAACTTGGCGCCTTCCTCGAGGATGGCGTCAACCATGTCCGGCGTGGCATCTGCGCACGCTGGCAGGCTCTGATAGTGCGCTTCGTAGCCGAGCAGCTCGTCACGAACGAAGCGAATATCACGCAAGGGGGCCTTGTAGTCAGGCATAGCGATAAACCTCTGCTGATGTAACCGGGAATGAACGACCGTGTTGAGTTGTTGTGACGGTCAAACAGTTGTTTGAAACATACGTTTACGCCGAAATCTTGTCAAGCGTCGTTCTTTTGCCGTTCGTCATCAGTTTTGCCAAATGTCGAAGACGACAAATCGCCGCGACTTCAAACAAGCCACGAGCGTTGAAGAAAGATTAGTTGAGCAAGAAGGACTTAAACGAAAAACGCCGCGACAGGGCGCGGCGTTTCGAGGTCTACAACAATTTCGATCAGGCGAAGGTATCGATGATCGTCCCGAGCACTTCGTCGGAAGCCTTGGCCACCTTCACACCCAGCTCTGCCTGGATCTTGCCCTGCGACAGCTCGACGATATTGCTCGTCAGATCCGATTCTTGTGCGCGATCCACACCGCGCAGGCGATTGACCTGCACTTCGGACGACTGGCTGGTCACCGAACGTTCGATAGTGTTATTGGCGATCTGACTGGCAGCCTGATCGACGCGGTTCTGCCCGGACTGAATCGAGCTCAGCCCCGCATAAAAAGCTGTGTTACCTGAGATTTCCATAGTCGCTCTCATCCTTGCAAAGGATCAATGGTCGCCATTGAAGCAGACGCGCCGGCAAAACGCCCGTCAAAAACACTAATGGCACAGTGCCTGTTCATAGCGAGAAACTTAATCGAGCAAATCCAGTTGCAAATGCTCGGCCACCGCTTCGGCGCTCAACGCCTTGAGTTTTGGCACCCGCCCCAGGCACGGCGCGGGGATGCGCTCGGCCAGGGTCGCAAGGTTTTCCTCAAGCCGCGAAGTTTTCGGATCGATGATATTCGCCACCCACCCCGCCAATTGCAGGCCATCGCGGGCAATCGCCTCGGCGGTCAGCAACGCATGACTGATGCACCCCAGCCTCACGCCCACCACCAGAATCACTGGCAGCTTCAGTGCGATCGCCAGGTCCGAGAGATTGTCCTGATCGGCCAACGGCACCCGCCAGCCGCCCGCGCCTTCGATCAGGGTGAAATCGGCGTTCATCGCTAGAATCCCGCGCATTGGCGCCAGCAGCGATTGCACCGTCAGCGCCACACCTTCTTCGCACGCCGCCAGATGCGGAGCGATCGCTGGCTCAAACGCCACCGGGTTGACCTGTTGATAAGTCAGCGGCAACGAACATTCGGCCAGCAGCGCCAGGGCGTCGGAATTGCGCAAGCCCTTGGGCGTGACGTCGCAACCCGATGCCACCGGTTTGCCCGCCGCCGTGCTCAAGCCTGCCGACCGCGCAGCATGGAGCAATCCGGCAGCGACGGTGGTCTTGCCGACATCGGTGTCGGTACCGGTGATGAAATAGGCTGCGCTCATAGAGGTTTCTCCAACACGGCGTACACCACCTGATACGTTGCCGGCAGCCCCGACGCCTGACGGAACCGCTCATACGCGTCGATCAGCCCGAGAATCCGCGCCCGTCCTGTCAAACCGCCCGGCCGCCCGGGATTCAGATTATGCGCGCCCAGCGCCTTCAGCTCGTGAGTCAGGCTGCGCACATCCGGGTAATGCAACACGTGCGGCTGATTCTCCAGCGCCAAAATGCGCATGCCACTGCCGGCACATAACTGTTCATAGCGGGCGAACTCGCGGAAGCGATTGACGTGCACCAACCCGTCGACCTGCTGCCAACTCTCACGCAACTCGAACAACGTTCCTGTACACAGACTAGCAAAGGCAAAAATCCCGCCCGGTTTCAGCACGCGCAAGGCTTCGCTGAGCACCGCCTCGAAGTCGGCGCACCACTGCACCGCGAGACTGGAGAAAATCAGATCGACGCTCGCATCCTGCAACGGTAGCCGTTCGGCATCGCCGGCAATGAAATGCTCAGCGCCACCCAACGGCCGTGCGTGATTGAGCATGCCCTCGGCGATGTCCAGCGCGACACCGCTGCCCTGGGTGAAACGCGAGGCCAGCGCGCGGGTGAAATAGCCAGTGCCGCAACCGAGATCGAGCCACCGCGACGGCATGAAACTCCCAGGCAAACGCTCAAGCAGCTGCGTGCCGACGTCACGCTGAAACTCGGCGACGCTGTCGTAACTGGCCGCAGCACGAGAAAAAGACGCCGCCACCTGGCGCTTGTCGGGCAAGCCCCCAGGCAGCACAAGGGACAGGTCAGTCATCAGCGCACTCATGAAGAAAAGCCTGGATCGCGCCCGCGACTCCGTGCGGGTCTTCCAGCAGAAAAGCATGGCTGGCCTGTTCGATCAGACCAATTTCGATATCCGGCAACAGCTCGAACAATGCGCCGGCCGCTTCCGCCGGGACCAGCGCGTCCTGACCGCCGAACAGATGCAACTGCGGGCCGCGAAACCCCTGCAACGCCTGGCGCGTATCCAGTTGCGCAAGCAGCTCCAGACCCGCCATCAGCGCAGTCGGCGCGGCTGCCGGCGCACCACCGAGCAGCAACCGCGACAAGCCACGCGCGTCTGGTGAACCTTGCGCACATAAAAGAGAGAAGCGTTTGAGCGTGGTACGCGGATCGGCCTGGCAACCGGCAAGAAATGCATCGAAAGTCTCGCCGGGCATCGCGGTCGGCCATTGCTCATGGGCGACAAACGCAGGATTGCTCGCCAGCGTGAGCAGCCCGCAGCACGCCTCACCGCGTCGTGCCGCCAACTCAGACGCGAGCATGCCGCCCAGCGACCAGCCACCGAGCCAGACTTCCTGTGGAATGCGCGCATCGAGTTCGTCGAGCCAGTCTTCAAGATCAGCGGAATCCAGCTCCGGCAGCGGTTCGATCTCGACCTGCAGATGTTCGTCGAGGCCACGCAATGCTGCGGCCAGCGGCTCCAGCGGCGACACGCCGAGGCCCCAGCCGGGCAGCAGAATCAGACGATTACGCATGGCCTGGCTCCAATGACAATCGGGCGAAACAATCTGCCAACCCTTCCAGCAACAGTTGCACCTGCGCCTCGCTGTGGGCGGCGGTCAGAGTAACGCGCAACCGCGCGCTGCCGGCCGGCACGGTCGGTGGGCGAATTGCGGTCACCATCAAGCCGCGCTCGCGGAGCATTTGCGACAGTCGCACGGCGCGCCCGGCATCGCCGATCATGATCGGCTGGATCGGCGTGAAGCTGTCCATCAGTTCCAGTCCGATCTGCTCGGCGCCGTGGCGGAACTGGCGAATCAGCGTCTGCAAGTGTTCACGGCGCCAGTGTTCGCTGCGCAACAGCTCGAGGCTTTTCAGCGTCGCGCAGGCCAGCGCCGGCGGTTGGCTGGTGGTGTAGATGTACGGGCGGGCGAACTGGATCAGGCTTTCGATCAACTCTTCGCTGCCAGCGACAAAGGCCCCGGCGGTGCCGAAGGCTTTGCCGAGGGTACCGACCAGCACCGGCACATCGTCCTGATTCAAACCGAAATGCTCGACGCTGCCGCCACCGTTGGCGCCCAGCGGACCGAAGCCATGCGCGTCGTCGACCATCAGCCACGCGCCTCTGGCCTTGACCGCGCGGGCCAGCGCCGGCAGGTCGGCAATGTCACCGTCCATGCTGAATACACCATCGGTCACCACCAGCGTGTTGCCAGTGGCTTTCTCCAGGCGCTTGGCCAGACTCTCGGCGTCGTTGTGCAGATAGCGGTTGAAACGCGCGCCGGACAACAGGCCTGCGTCCAGCAACGAGGCGTGATTGAGCCGGTCTTCCAGCACCGTATCGCCCTGCCCGACCAGCGCGGTGACCGTGCCGAGGTTGGCCATATAGCCGGTGGTGAACAGCAGCGCACGTGGGCGTCCGGTCAGATCGGCGAGTGCTTCTTCCAGCGCGTGATGAGGGCTGCTGTGGCCGATCACCAGATGCGACGCGCCACCGCCGACACCCCAGCGCTCGGCACCGGCGCGCCAGGCTTCGATCACCTGCGGATGATTGGCCAGGCCCAGATAGTCGTTGTTGCAGAAAGCGAGCAGCGGTTGGCCGTCCACCACGACTTGCGGGCCTTGCGGCGAGTCGAGCAGCGGGCGCTGCCGGTAGAGGTTGTCGGCACGGCGGGCAGCAAGGCGTGCGGCGAGATCGAAAGACATGCAGGCCTCGATTTTCAAATGACACAGATCCCCTGTGGGAGCGAGCCTGCTCGCGAATGGGCGTCACATCCAACATGGATGTTGGCGGCCAAACCGCTTTCGCGAGCAGGCTCGCTCCCACAGGGGTTTTGCATTCCTTCAGCGCAATGCGCGCGGTTTATTACACCGCAGCGTTGTAGAACTGCTCACTACTCTTCTGCTCCACCAGCGCCTGCTCGATCGCAGCTTGATGAACCTCATCGGAATGCTCTTCGCGAGCCTCCGGCTGGATACCGAGGCGCGCGAACAGCTGCATGTCCTTGTCCGCCTGCGGGTTGGCGGTGGTGAGCAATTTGTCGCCGTAGAAAATCGAGTTGGCGCCGGCGAAAAATGCCAGGGCCTGCATCTGCTCGTTCATCGCTTCGCGGCCGGCGGACAGGCGCACGTGGGATTGCGGCATGAGGATGCGCGCCACGGCGAGCATGCGGATGAAGTCGAACGGGTCGATGTCTTCGGCGTTTTCCAGCGGCGTTCCGGCGACTTTCACCAGCATGTTGATCGGCACCGACTCCGGGTGCTCGGGCAGGTTGGCCAGCTGGATCAGCAGATTGGCGCGGTCGTCCAGCGATTCGCCCATGCCGAGAATGCCGCCGGAGCAGATTTTCATCCCAGACTCACGCACGTAGGCCAGCGTTTGCAGACGCTCGCTGTAAGTGCGAGTGGTGATGATGCTGCCGTAGAACTCCGGCGAGGTGTCGAGGTTGTGGTTGTAGTAATCGAGACCGGCCTTGGCCAGCGCTTCGGTCTGCTCCTGATCGAGACGGCCGAGGGTCATGCAGGTTTCCAGGCCCAAGGCTTTCACCCCTTCAACCATCTTCAACACATACGGCATGTCTTTGGCCGACGGATGTTTCCACGCCGCGCCCATGCAGAATCGCGTCGAACCAATGGCTTTGGCGCGGGCCGCCTCTTCGAGGACCTTCTGCACTTCCATCAGCTTTTCTTTTTCCAGCCCGGTGTTGTAGTGCCCGGACTGCGGGCAGTACTTGCAGTCTTCCGGGCAGGCGCCGGTCTTGATTGACAGCAGTGTCGAGACCTGCACGCGGTTGGCGTTGAAATGTGCGCGGTGCACCGTTTGCGCCTGGAACAGCAAGTCGTTGAATGGCTGTACGAAGAGTGCTTTGACTTCGGCCAGAGACCAATCGTGACGCAGGGTGGCTGTGGTGCTCGCGCTCATGGGCAATTCCTTGGTTATGCTTGGCTGGCGCCGGGGGAAATGGAATATCCACAGGCGCTACACGGATGTTCGGCATATTTAAGGAAGAGTGATGCGCTGTCAACCGCAATACCAAGGACAGGTTTACATCTGTTTAAAAAACGTACAGACCTGTTTGCTGTGCGATGAGCCCGCAGAAGCACAAATGCCAATGTGCGAGGCCTGCGAAACCGAATTGCCCTGGCTCGGCAGCCATTGTCAGAGCTGCGCTTTGCCGCTGGCGGCGGATGGCCTGACTTGCGGCGAGTGCCTGCTAGAGCCTCCGGCCTTCGAGCAGGTTGCCGTGCCGTGGGTTTATGGTTTCCCGGTGGACAGCCTGATCACGCGCTTTAAACACAACGCGAAATGGCCGTTTGGTCACCTGCTCGCCGACGTTCTCGGCCAATACCTGCAGCATCGCTTCGCCGAGGACTTGCCGCGACCCGATGTGTTGCTACCGGTGCCGTTGGCGAATAAACGACTGCGTCGGCGAGGATTCAATCAAGCGGCGATGCTCGCGCGCTGGTTGAGTGTGTCGCTGGATTTGCCCTGTGAAGAACAGGTGCTGCGGCGAGTCATGGACACCGATGCCCAGCAGGATCTCGATGCCAAGGCGCGCAAACGCAATTTGCGCAATGCCTTTGCGCTGGCGCCTGATGCAGAGCTAAGCGGCCGCCATTTCGCGCTGGTGGATGATGTTCTGACCACGGGCGCGACCGTTCAGGCACTGGCGCGGTTGTTGATGAATGCAGGTGCGGCGCAGGTTGATGTGTATTGCCTGGCCCGGACGCCGAAGCCCGGTACCTGAAGCGAATACAGATCTCATGTGGGAGCGAGCCTGCTCGCGAATGGGCGTCACATTCAACAAAGCTGTGGTTGGTCAAACCGCTTTCGCGAGCAGGCTCGCTCCCACAGGGGCTCGGCGTCAGACTTGACTCGCGCGTTGCAAGTGGCCAACGTCCCTCTCATCGCCCGAGCCAGAAGCGTTCTGCCATGTCCCTGCCCACCCTGCTCTCCCAGCACATTGTCCGCCGCCCGCAGCGCATTGCCCTGCTGCAACACATCGCCGAGCAAGGCTCGATCACCCGCGCGGCGAAGAGTGCGGGGCTCAGTTACAAGGCAGCGTGGGATGCGATCGATGAGCTGAACAACCTGGCGCAGAAACCCTTGGTCGAGCGCGTGGTGGGCGGCAAGGGCGGCGGCGGCGCCAGACTGTCCAGCGAGGGCGAGCGAGTGCTGCGCCTGTATCAGAAATTGCAGGCGTTGCAGGCACAGGTGTTGGAAGCGGCCGAAGACGCCAGTGATCTCGACCTGCTCGGGCGGCTGATGCTCAGGACCAGCGCGCGCAATCAGCTGCATGGCACGGTCGCGGCCATTCAGGCGCAGGGGCACAACGATCTGATCCGCCTCGAACTGGCAGAAGGCATTGCTCTGGAGGCACAGATCACCCACGACAGCACCGTGCATCTGGAATTGCAGATCGGTACCGAAGTGATGGCGCTGATCAAGGCTGGCTGGCTTGAACTGCTCGGCACCGATCAGCCGGCCACGCCCGGACACAATGTCCTGCGCGGCACCATCGAAGCCATCCTCGATGCCGAGGACGGCCCCAGCGAGGTGCGCATTTCCCTGCCCAACGGCCAGACACTTTGCGCCTTGGCCGAACCGCTGCACTTGCGCAACCAGCAACTCGGCGTGGGGTCTGCGGTGCAGGTGCAATGTGCGCCGTCCAACGTGCTGATCGGCACGCCGCTCTGATTCGCACTTGCCACAAAAGCGTCATCGACCCGCATTAAGGTGTTGCCCATAACCAAGCAGGGAGCCTGATGTGAGCCTATTAGAAGAAAACCAATCCACTGACCTGGAAAAAATGGTCGGCCTCAGCCGTCGCGGTTTCATCAGCGCCGGCGCGTTGTGCGGGGCGGCGATGTTCCTCGGCGGCAACCTGCTGAGCCGCAGCGTCATGGCCGCCAGCGTCAGCGCCGGCAACAGCCGCCTGCTCGGTTTCGAGAGCATTCCGGCGGCGACCACCGACGCCATCAGCCTGCCCAAGGGCTACAAGTCTTCGGTGCTGATCAGTTGGGGCCAGCCGTTGCACAAGAACGGCCCGGCCTTCGATCCGAGCGGTAACGGCACCGCTGCCGCACAGGAAGTGCAGTTCGGCGACAACAACGACGGCATGAGTCTGTTCGCCTTCCCGGACGACAAGAACCGCGCGCTGATGGCGATCAACAACGAATACACCAACTATCGCTACCTGTATCCGCATGGCGGCATGCCGCAGTCGGCTGAGGATGTGCGCAAGGCATTGGCCTGCGAAGGCGTGTCGGTGATCGAAGTGCAGCGCAAGAACGGCCAGTGGCAATTCGTCCAGGGCTCGCGCTACAACCGTCGGATTCACGGTAACTCGCCGCTGCGCATCAGCGGTCCGGCCCGCGGCCACGACTTGATGAAAACCGCCGCCGACAAGCACGGCAAGAAAGTCCTCGGCACGTTCCAGAACTGCGCCAACGGCAAGACGCCGTGGGGCACCTATCTGACCTGCGAAGAAAACTTCACCGACTGCTTCGGCAGCAGCAACGCCCAGCAGCAATTCGATGCGGCGCAAAAGCGCTACGGCGTTGTCGCCAGCAGCAAAGACATCAACTGGCACCCGCACGACCCGCGCTTCGACATGGCCAAGAACCCCAACGAACTCAACCGCCACGGCTGGGTGGTCGAGATCGATCCGTTCGACCCGCAATCGACTCCGGTCAAACGCACCGCGCTGGGCCGCTTCAAGCATGAAAACGCCGCGCTGGCCGAGACCGACGATGGTCGCGCTGTGGTGTACATGGGTGACGACGAGCGTGGCGAGTTCATTTACAAATTCGTCAGCCGCGACCGCATCAACCATCGCAATCAGAAAGCCAACCGCGACATCCTCGATCACGGCACGTTGTATGTGGCCAAATTCGACGCCGGCGACGGCAACCCTGATCACCCGAAAGGCCAGGGCCAGTGGATCGAGCTGACCCACGGCAAGAACGGCATCGACGCCAGCAGCGGGTTTGCCGATCAGGCAGAAGTGCTGATCCACGCGCGCCTTGCCGCCAGCGTCGTCGGCGCAACACGCATGGATCGACCGGAGTGGATCGTTGTCAGTCCCAAGGACGGCCAGGTTTATTGCACCCTGACCAACAACGCCAAGCGCGGCGAGGACGGCCAACCGGTGGGCGGGCCGAACCCGCGCGAGAAGAACGTTTACGGGCAGATTCTGCGCTGGCGCACCGACCGCAACGATCACGCCTCGAAGACGTTTGCCTGGGATCTGTTTGTGGTCGCCGGCAACCCGGGCGTGCATGCCGGGACGCCGAAGGGTGGCTCATCCAACATCACCCCGCAGAACATGTTCAACAGTCCCGACGGTCTGGGTTTCGACAAGGCCGGCCGCCTGTGGATTCTCACCGACGGCGATTCGAGCAACGCCGGCGACTTCGCCGGCATGGGCAACAACCAGATGCTCTGCGCCGATCCTGCGACCGGTGAGATTCGCCGTTTCATGGTCGGGCCGGTGGGTTGTGAAGTGACCGGGATCAGCTTCTCGCCGGATCAGAAGACCCTGTTTGTCGGCATCCAGCATCCCGGCGAGAACGGCGGTTCGACCTTCCCCGAGCATCTGCCCAATGGCAAGCCAAGGTCTTCGGTGATGGCGATTACCCGCGAAGACGGCGGGATTGTCGGCGCCTGATAAACCGCTCTCGCGAGCAGGCTCGCTCCCACAGGGAATCGCATTCCAAGGTGGGAGCGAGCCTGCTCGCGAAGAGGCCCGGGCAGACACCAACACCCTTCGCGCCGCCATCTGCGCTACCATGCCGAGCCGGACGCAGCAGCCTGCTGCGCGCAGGAGTCAGCATGGCCCACCCGTTTGAAACCCTCACCCCCGATCTCGTCCTGGATGCCGTTGAAAGCATCGGTTTCCTCAGCGACGCGCGCATTCTGGCGCTCAACAGCTACGAAAACCGTGTGTATCAGGTCGGTATCGAAGACTCCGAGCCGCTGATTGCCAAGTTCTATCGTCCGCAGCGCTGGACCAACGAGGCCATCCTCGAAGAGCACCAGTTCACTTTCGAACTGGCCGACATCGACATTCCGGTGGTAGCGCCGCTGATTCATAACGGCGAAACCCTGCATGAGCATGCCGGCTTCCGCTTCACCCTGTTCCCGCGTCGTGGTGGCCGGGCGCCGGAGCCGGGCAATCTTGATCAACTGTATCGCCTCGGCCAGTTGCTTGGGCGCATGCATGCGGTGGGCGGCACCAAGCCGTTCGAGCACCGCGAAGCCCTCGCCGTGCAGAACTTCGGCCATGCCTCGCTGAACACTTTGCTCGAAGGCAATTTCATTCCCAAGAGCCTGCTGCCAGCTTACGAGTCGGTTGCCCGCGACCTGCTCAAACGCGTCGAAGACGTCTACGCCGCCACGCCGCACCAGAACATCCGCATGCACGGCGACTGTCACCCCGGCAACATGATGTGCCGCGACGAGATGTTCCACATCGTCGACCTCGACGATTGCCGCATGGGCCCGGCGGTGCAGGACATCTGGATGATGCTCGCCGGCGATCGCCAGGAGTGTCTGGGGCAGTTGTCGGAACTGATGGACGGCTACAACGAATTCCATGATTTCGACCCGCGCGAGCTGGCGTTGATCGAACCGTTGCGCGCACTGCGCCTGATGCACTACAGCGCCTGGCTGGCGCGGCGCTGGGACGACCCGGCGTTCCCGCACAGCTTTCCGTGGTTTGGTACCGAGCGGTATTGGGGCGATCAAGTGTTGGCATTGCGTGAGCAACTGTCCGCGCTTAACGAAGAACCCTTGAAGTTGTTCTGAATTAAAGATCAAAAGATCGCAGCCTTCGGCAGCTCCTACATGGATCGCATTCCCCTGTAGGAGCTGCCGAAGGCTGCGATCTTTTCGCTTTCTGACACGACACATCTATACAACCTCCTTACAATCCCTCCTTTGTCAGCTGCCTGAGCAAGGATTCTGCATGCAAGCCGCCAACCCGCGTCGCGGGTACATTCTGGGCCTGAGCGCCTACATCATCTGGGGCCTGTTCCCGATCTATTTCAAAGCCATCGCCGAAGTCCCGGCCGTCGAGATCATCATCCACCGGGTGCTGTGGTCGGCGCTGTTCGGTGCGTTGCTGCTGATGGTGTGGAAACACCCGGGCTGGCTGCGCGAGCTGCTCGACAATCCCAAGCGCCTGGCGATTCTGGCGCTGAGCGGCACGCTGATCGCGGCCAACTGGCTGACCTACGTGTGGTCGGTGAACAACGGCCGCATGCTCGAGGCGAGTCTGGGTTACTACATCAATCCGCTGGTAAACGTGCTGTTAGGCATGGTGATCCTTGGCGAACGGCTGCGGCGCATGCAGTGGGTGGCGGTCGGGCTGGCTGCTATCGGCGTGGCGCAGCAGGTGTGGCAGGTCGGCAGTCTGCCGTGGGTGTCGCTGGCGCTGGCGCTGACCTTCGGTTTCTACGGCCTGATCCGCAAGCAGGCGCCGGTCAAAGCGCTGCCGGGGCTGGTGGTGGAGACCTGGATGCTGGTGCCGATCGCGATTGCATGGTTGCTGTTCAATCAGACTGCGACGAGTGTGCAGCCGGCCTTCTGGACCACCTCCGAAGCCTGGTGGCTGGTGGCCGCCGGCCCGGTGACACTGGTGCCGCTGGTGTGTTTCAACGCCGCCACCCGCCACTTGCCCTACACCACCATCGGCTTCCTGCAATACATCGCGCCGACGCTGGTGTTGCTGCAAGCCGTGCTGCTGTTTGGCGAGCACTTATCTTCGAGCACGCTGGTCGCGTTCATGTTTATCTGGGCCGGTCTGGCGGTCTATAGCGTCGATGCGTGGATAAGTTTGCGCCGGCGCACCTGATCAAAAAACGCACAAAGCTCCGCAGGCCACGGTCCTCGTGGCCTGCATCGTTCCTTCCCAAGCTTATCCACAGCGTGATCCCCGCCGTTTGTGCGCAAGTCACTGAATGTTGGCGTTTTTTTGATCAAAGGGCGCAAAGCCCCGGCCGGCGTGGCGTGGCGGTCTGTCTCTACAGGTTATCCACAGGCAGGTGCACGTTAAACCTGAATAACCCTGTCTGCGCTTAAACCTCTGTGCGTAACACCAGTTCGACCATCAGATCATCGGCCAGGGTTTCCAGGCGCGCCTGCAACACATCCAGCGACAGCGTCAGTGGTACCGCGAGAATCGCCTCGGCGTGAAACAGCGGCTCGCTGCTCATCGGCGCCGGGCGCACCTCAGTTACCAGCCGCTCCAGGTTCACACCCTGCTCGCTCAACAGCCGAGTGATATCGCGGACGATACCCGGCCGGTCATTGCCGACCAGTTCCATGGCGATCGGTTTCCACGTGCAGGACTGCTCCACTCCGCTTTCGGCAATCAGTACCCGAATGCCATGGGCCGACAGCGCTTGCAGGGCATCGACCAGTTCGTCGTAAGCCTCCGCCGGCACACCCACGCGCAGAATCCCGGCGAACTGTCCGGCCATGCGTGACATGCGGCTTTCCAGCCAGTTGCCGCCGTGCTCGGCAATGCATTGGGCGATGCGCTCGACCTGCCCGGGCTTGTCCGGGGCGAAAACGGTGAGTACGAGATGGTCCATGGCGCAGCCCTCTTGTCATGACTTTTGTTATCGAAGGGCAAGTATAGGCAAGGGCTGATTTTGTGTTGAATCGACTGGCCCCTTCGCGAGCAGGCTCGCTCCCACAGGGGTCGCATTCCAAATGTGGGAGCGAGCCTGCTCGCGAATGGCAGCACTGGGGATCTGCGCGACAGACAAATCGTGTACAACTTTCGATATTTAGCTGGAACAATCCAATGCTTTTTTGAGAACATCCCGTTCCGCGACGTGACCGCAATGCGTCATGAGGTCGCAGAACGACGTAATTAGTCTGATTTTCACAAGCGCAACTCATCATGTAGTATGCCGCAGCGCGCACTACATAACGCTGGATCGATGTCTGCCCAAGGCCCTTCGCAACCCTGAAAGCCCCGTCAGCAAGGCCTCCAAGCCGTTGATTGGTCCTAGCCCAGCCGCCAGCAATGGCATGTACTGGTCCGCAGGTTTGTGGTTTAAATGGCCAGAAGCTTCATTGTTAAATTGACGAGCTGAAAAGCGAAATAGCTGAGCAGAGTGAGGCAAGCAATGACTGAACACGTTCAAGTCGGTGGCCTGCAGGTCGCCAAAGTCCTGTTCGACTTCGTGAACAACGAAGCCATTCCCGGTACCGGCCTCACCGCCGAACAATTCTGGGAAGGTGCCGACAAGGTCATTCACGACCTGGCGCCGAAGAACAAAGCCCTACTCGCCAAACGCGATGACTTCCAGGCGCGCATCGATGCCTGGCATCAGCAGCATGCCGGCCAGGCGCACGATGCCGTGGCCTACAAAGCTTTCCTGCAAGAGATCGGTTATCTGCTGCCAGAAGCGGCTGATTTCCAGGCGACGACGCAAAACGTCGACGATGAAATCGCCCGCACCGCCGGCCCGCAATTGGTGGTGCCAGTAATGAATGCGCGCTTTGCGCTCAACGCTTCGAACGCCCGCTGGGGTTCGCTGTACGATGCTCTCTACGGCACCGACGCGATCAGCGAAGACGGCGGTGCGGAAAAAGGCAAAGGCTACAACAAGGTGCGTGGCGACAAAGTCATCGCCTTCGCCCGTGCTTTCCTCGACGAAGCCGCACCACTGGCCGCCGGCTCCCACGTCGATTCGACCGGCTACAAAATCGCTGACGGCAAACTGGTCGTCACTCTGAAGGGCGGCAGCAACAGCGGCCTGCGCGATGACGCTCAGTTGATCGGCTTCCAAGGCGACGCCAACGCGCCGATCGCGGTGCTGCTCAAGCACAACGGCCTGCACTTCGAAATCCAGATCGACGCCAGCACTCCGGTCGGCCAGACCGACGCCGCCGGCGTCAAAGACATCCTCATGGAAGCGGCGCTGACCACGATCATGGACTGCGAAGATTCCGTGGCCGCCGTCGATGCCGACGACAAAGTGGTGATCTACCGCAACTGGCTCGGCCTGATGAAGGGTGACCTCGCAGAATCCGTGTCCAAGGGCGGCCAGACCTTCACCCGCACCATGAACCCGGATCGCACCTACACCGCGCCCAATGGCGGTGAAGTGACCCTGCACGGTCGTTCGCTGTTGTTCGTGCGCAACGTCGGCCATCTGATGACCATCGATGCGATCCTCGACAGTCAAGGCAACGAAGTGCCGGAAGGCATTCTCGACGGTCTGGTGACTTGCCTGGCCGCAATGCACAACCTCAACGGCAACACCTCGCGACGCAATACCCGCACCGGTTCGGTGTACATCGTCAAACCGAAAATGCACGGCCCGGAAGAAGCGGCGTTCACCAACGAGCTGTTCGGGCGTATCGAAGATGTCCTGCGCTTGCCGCGCAACACCCTGAAAGTCGGGATCATGGACGAGGAGCGCCGCACCACGGTCAACCTCAAGGCCTGCATCAAGGCGGCCAGCGAGCGCGTGGTGTTCATCAACACCGGTTTCCTCGACCGCACCGGTGACGAAATCCACACCTCCATGGAGGCCGGCCCTGTCGTGCGCAAGGCTGACATGAAGGCCGAGAAGTGGATCGGCGCCTACGAGAACTGGAACGTCGATATCGGTCTGAGCACTGGCCTGCAAGGTCGTGCGCAAATCGGTAAAGGCATGTGGGCCATGCCTGATCTGATGGCCGCGATGCTCGAACAGAAAATCGCTCACCCACTGGCCGGCGCCAACACTGCCTGGGTCCCTTCTCCAACCGCCGCTGCGCTGCACGCGCTGCACTACCACAAGGTTGACGTGTTTGCGCGTCAGGCCGAACTGGCCAAACGTGCGCGCGCCTCGGTGGACGACATCCTGACCATTCCATTGGCAGTGAACCCAAGCTGGACGCCAGAGCAGATCAAGAACGAACTGGACAACAACGCCCAGGGCATTCTCGGTTACGTGGTGCGCTGGATCGACCAGGGTGTGGGCTGCTCGAAAGTGCCGGACATCAACGACGTCGGCTTGATGGAAGACCGTGCGACGCTGCGCATCTCCAGCCAGCACATCGCCAACTGGCTGCGCCACGGTATCGTCAGCCAAGAGCAAGTGATGGAAAGCCTCAAGCGCATGGCGCCGGTGGTTGACCGCCAGAACGCCAACGACCCGCTGTATCGCCCGCTGGCACCGGACTTCGACAGCAACATCGCCTTCCAGGCGGCGGTCGAACTAGTGATCGAAGGCACCAAGCAGCCGAACGGCTACACCGAGCCGGTGCTGCACCGTCGTCGTCGCGAGTTCAAGGCCAAGAATGGTCTGTGACTTGAGTTGATGGTTGGAATGAAAAAGGCCCTGATCGAGAGATCAGGGCCTTTTTTGTTTGTGAGGTGGATTGGATTCTTGTGGTGGGCTTGAGATCCATCCCCCTCACCCCAGCCCTCTCCCCCAAGGGGTAGAGGGGAAAGGGAGCAGATTGGGGAAGCTTCAACTCCTGAGTTCGACTCATGAATTTCAGGTCGGTGTACCTCTGACATTCACCGCGGTCAGTCCCCTCTCCCTCCGGGAGAGGGTTAGGGTGAGGGGCTTCTAGGGCTCGATGCCCAATTCATGTTTCACCAACTCAAGCAGCTTCCCCGTATCAATCGGCTTGAGCAGAAAATCCACCACGCTCAAGTGCATCGCTTCGATCGCGTCTTTTACGTCGGCATCGCCGGAGACGATGATGATCGGCATCGCTGCCCGTACCGATTCGCGCACCTGGCGAATCAGCTCGAGGCCGTCGACATTGCCCATGCGCAGGTCGGTAATCACAAGGCCGATCGAAGGCTTTTCATCGAGCATTTTCAGCGCGGTTTCACCGCTGGCTGCGGTCATGCAATGAATGCCATCGAGCGCGAGAATCTCCGACAACAGCTCGCGGGCGTCCTTGTCGTCGTCGACGATCAGGACACGCTGCGGCGGCAGATCAGGTTCGAGCATCACTGCGCTGAGCGCTTCCCGCTCGGCGTCGCTCAAAATATCGTGGTCGGACATGGCGCTCTCTAAATGTTCAAACAATCCCTGGCAAGTCGTCAGACATCACCGGACAGCGCTTCAATGTGCACTTCGTCGGAATTTTTTCCAAGTGGCCAGCGCAAGCTTTTCCGAGCTTTTGCGTAGGTTATTTCCGAAAATCGGCCAATGGTGGCAAAACCTAGACTTACGTCCAATGGGCACCCTGCCCGCCGGGGCCGACCATGGCTGCAACGATCCGACAACAACAATTCGAAAAAGACTGCGGTAATGGTTATGAGCAAAGCGGACGCCTTCACCCAGGCAGGGAAAACCGCGGTATTGCAGAACATTCAGGGCACCCTGCAATTCCTTCAGCGCTTCCCGCCCTTCAATCAGATGGAACACGCCCACCTCGCCTATCTGGTGGAGCAATGTCAGCTGCGTTTTTTCGCCCAGGGCGAGAGCATCATCAAACCGGCCGACGGCCCGGTGGAACACTTTCATATCGTCAAACAGGGTCGGGTGGTCGGCGAACGCCAGCACATCACCAAGCCTGGCACCGAAACCACCTTCGAAATCACCACCGGCGAGTGCTTTCCGCTGGCCGCGCTGCTCGGTGAGCGCGCCACGCGCACCGAACACCTGGCGGGCGAAGACACCTTCTGCCTGCAACTGAACAAACTGGCGTTCATCAAACTGTTCGCCCTGTCCAGCGCCTTCCGCGATTTCGCCTTGCGTGGGGTCAGCAGCCTGCTCGATCAGGTCAACCAGCAAGTGCAACAAAAAGCCGTGGAGACCCTCGGCACCCAATACTCGTTGAACACTCGTCTCGGTGAACTTGCGATGCGCCATCCGGTGACCTGCAGCGCCGAGACGCCGTTGCGTGAAGCGGTGAAGCTGATGCACGAGCAACAGGTCGGCAGCATCGTCGCGGTGGATGAGCACAAGGCGCCGCTGGGGATTTTCACCCTGCGCGATTTGCGCCATGTGGTCGCCGAAGGTGTCGGTGATTTCAGCGACGCCATCGAACAGCACATGACTCGATCACCGTTTTATCTGTCGCCGGATCACAGCGCCTTCGATGCGGCGATCGCCATGACCGAGCGGCACATTGCTCACGTCTGCCTGGTCAAGGATCAGCGCTTGTGCGGCGTGGTGTCCGAGCGTGATCTGTTCTCCCTGCAACGGGTCGATCTGGTCCACCTCGCCCGGACCATCCGCAGCGCGCAACGGGTCGAACAACTGGTGACCCTGCGCGGCGAGATCGGCCAACTGGTCGAGCGCATGCTCGCCCACGGCGCGTCGTCGACGCAGATCACCCACATCATCACCCTGCTCAACGATCACACGGTGTGCCGGGTGATCGAACTCACCCTGGCGGAAAAAGGCGACCCGGGCGTGCCGTTCAGCTGGCTGTGTTTCGGCAGCGAGGGCCGGCGCGAGCAGACGCTGCACACCGACCAGGACAACGGCATCCTGTTCGATGCCCGCGACGCGGCGCACGCAGCAGAAATACGCGGCAAGCTGCTGCCGATTGCCCAGCAGATCAACCACAGCCTGGCGCAGTGCGGCTTCACCCTGTGCAAGGGCAACATCATGGCCGGCAATCCCGAGCTGTGTCTGTCGCGGGCCGAATGGGCGCGGCGCTTCGCGGCGTTCATCCGCGAAGCCACGCCGGAGAACCTGCTGGGCTCGAGCATTTATTTCGACCTGCGCGTGGTCTGGGGCGATGAGCAAGGCTGCGAGCAATTGCGCCGGGGCATCCTCGATCAAGTCGCTGACAACCGTCTGTTCCAGCGCATGCTCGCCGAAAATGCGCTGCGCAACCGCCCTCCCGTTGGGCGCTTCCGTGAATTCGTGCTGGCACGCAAGAACGGCGAGAAGGCCACGCTGGATCTGAAAATCCAGGGCCTGACGCCGTTCGTGGACGGCGCCCGACTGCTGGCGCTGGCCAACGGCATCGACGCCAACAACACCCTCGAACGCTTTCGCCAACTGGTCGATAAAGAGGTCATCGAGCCGCTCGACGGCGCGGCGTATGAAGAGGCCTATCACTTCATTCAACAAACGCGGATGCAGCAGCATCAGTTGCAGACCCGGGAGAACCAGCCGTACTCCAACCGCGTCGATCCCGACAGCCTCAATCATCTCGACCGGCGCATCTTGCGCGAATCCCTGCGCCAGGCGCAGCGCCTGCAAAGCAGCCTGACCTTGCGGTATCAGCTATGAGCCTGTTCTCCTGGCTGCGCCCGGCCAGCCCCGTGGTGTCGGCGGACTTGCAGCAGCGGCTGGCGAAGCTGCCGGCGCTTGCCGAGCTGAACGAATGCAGCCTGCGCGAGCAGCGCTGGGTGGTGCTGGACCTGGAAACCACCGGCCTGAATATGAGCAAGGATCGGGTCCTGTCGATCGGCGCGGTGGTGATCGAGGACGGCGCGATCGATTTCCGTCAGCAGTTCGAACGCACCTTGCAATGCCGCGAATTGAAGCTCAGCCCCAGCGTGCTGATTCATGGCCTCGGCCCTAGTGCAATTGCCGCAGGCAGCGACCCGGCGGAAGCGTTGCTGGAGTTGCTGGAGTTCATCGGCGACAGCCCGGTGCTGGCGTTTCACGCGCCGTTCGATCAGCACATGCTCGGGCGCGCAGTGAAGGAGCACTTGGGGCACAAGCTGCAACATGTGTTTCTGGATGTGGCGGATATCGCGCCGCTGTTATGTCCGCAGGCGCAGATTCGCGAGGCGGGGCTGGATGAGTGGATCGAATGGTTCCGGCTTGAAGTGTTCGAGCGGCATAACGCGAGTGCCGATGCGCTGGCCACGGCGGAGCTGGCATTGATTCTGTTCAGCCGGGCGCGGGCGCAGCAGATTTACAGTCCGTTGCAGTTGCAGCAGCGGTTGAATCAGTGGAAGCGCAGGCAGCAGGCGCCGTCCTTTTAGAATCATTCAGATCAAAAGCCCCTCATCGGAACGCCGCCCGCCCAGACCTCTCCCGGAGGGAGAGGGAGCCGATCGTGGTGTCTGAAGCCTTATATCGACCTGAAAGACCGAGTCGATTGAGGAATCGTGAAAATCGTTCAGGTCGGTGTACCTCCAGAATATCACCCGATCAGTCCCCTCTCCCCCCGGGAGAGGGCTAGGGTGAGGGGCTGCCCTTGAATCATCACCTGACCAGTGGCCAATTGCTAACCATTCCCACCTCTGCCAGAATCGCGAACTATTCTCGTTAGTTAACATTTCCCAATCGGTGATGTCCGGTGTCGTCAGTGCCCAACCCCCACAGTGAGCTCGTCGGTGCGATGTATCGCGACCATCGCGGTTGGCTGCTGGCGTGGTTGCGGCGCAATGTGGCGTGTCCGCAGCGTGCCGAGGATTTGAGTCAGGACACGTTTGTGCGCCTGCTCAACCGCGACGAACTGCTGACGCCGCGCGAACCTCGGGCGTTTCTGGTGGCGATCGCCAAGGGCCTGTTGTTCGACTATTTCCGCCGCGCCGCGCTGGAACAGGCCTACCTCACCGAACTGATGCTGATCCCCGAAGACGAACAACCGTCGGTGGAAGAACAGCAAATGATCCTCGACGACCTCAAAGCCATCGATCGCCTGCTCGGCAAGCTGTCGACCAAGGCGCGCGCAGCCTTCCTGTATAACCGCCTCGACGGCCTCAGCCACGCCGAGATCGCCGCCAGACTCGGCGTCTCAGTGCCGCGCGTGCGGCAGTATCTGGCGCAAGGCCTGCGCCAGTGCTACATCGCCCTGTACGGTGAGCCGACATGACGGCGGCCAGTTCGCGGCCGGTGCCGGCTCATGTGCTGGACGCGGCGATTGCCTGGCAATTGACCCTCGATTCGAGCACCGCGCTGGAACGCGAGGAGTTCGCCAAGTGGCATGCGGCCCATGAAGAACACGCCCGCGCCTGGCGCCAGTTGGGCATGCTCGATCAGCGTTTCAGCGTCGCCAAGGGCCCGGCCCGAAGTGCGTTGCTGCAATCGCGCGAAGGCATCCGTCGGCGGGTGCGCAAACTCGGCAGCGGGCTGGCCAGTGTAGTGATGGTCGTCGGGCTGGGGCTGTTTGTCAGTGAGCGTTTTCTGCCGCTGGATTACTGGCTCGCCGATCAGCGCACCGCCACCGGTGAACAGCGCACGGTGCGCCTGTCCGACGGCTCCCTGCTCAACCTCAATACCCACAGCGCAGTCGACGTACGCTTCGATGACAAGCGCCGCTTGATCGTGTTGCAGGAAGGCGAAATCCTCGTCGAAACCGGGCATGGCGATGCGCGGCCGTTTATCGTCGAAACTCGCGAAGGCAGCATGCGTGCGCTGGGCACGCGGTTTCTGGTCAAGCGCGAGGACGATGGCACACGCCTGAGCGTGTTGCAGTCAGCGGTGGCGGCCCATGCCCAGGCCAACCCGCAAGAACAGATTCTGCGCGAAGGCCAGCAGGTGTTGCTGCGCAGTGACGGGTTGGGTTCGATTGCTGCCCTCACCCCCGGCGCCGATGCCTGGACGCGCGGCATGCTGGTGGTGGACAACGCACGGCTCGGCGATTTGGTGCACGAGTTGGGGCGCTATCGTCGCGGGCATCTGGGCGTGGCGCCGGAAGTGGCCGATCTGCGCATTACCGGCAGCTTTCCATTGCATGACACCGACAAGGCCCTGAGTGCATTGCTGCCGACCTTGCCGGTGCAGATCGAGCGGCATACGCCGTATTGGGTCACCGTGGCGAAGGCTGATATCAAGCCTGAGTAATGCGTCGGCAGGAAAACCGCCTTCGCGAGCAGGCTCGCTCCCACATTGGAATGCGATCACCTGTGGGAGCGAGCCTGCTCGCGAAGGCGCCATCAGCCGCACAACCATTTCCTGCAAAAAGAATTTCCACCCAGCCCTATCACTTTTCCAATCTCGTCCGGCACACAGGCAATTGAGAAATATTTCCATTCAGGAGCCGCCGTATGTCCCGTTCGCCAGACACCTTGTTGCGCCCCAGTCTGCTGGCTTTTGCCATCGCTTTCGGCACGCCGCTGATCAGCAGCCCGTTGCTCGCCGCTGAGCAAGCTTCCAGCGTGCGCGCCTACAACCTGCCGGCGGCGCCGCTGTCGACCACCCTGAACCAGATCGCCAGCCAGGGCGGCCTCGCCCTGTCGCTCAATCCTGCGCTGGCCGCCGGCAAGACCTCAGCGCCGGTCGACGGCCAGTACGACGCCGCCGGCGCCCTGCGCGCGGCCTTGCGCGGCACCGGCCTGCAACTGGAACAGAGCAGCGCCGGCACCTACACCCTGGTGGCCGTGCCGGAAGGCACGCTGGCCCTGCCGGAAACTTCGGTCATCGGTGTGGAAAACTTCGAAAGCGCCTGGGGCCCGGTCGAAGGCTACACCGCGACCCGCACCGCCGCCGGCACCAAGACCGACACCGCGCTGGTCGAAGCACCGCGATCGATTTCGGTGGCGACCCGCCAGCAGATGGACGACCGCAGCGTGCACAGCCTCGATGACGCCGTGCGCTACATGCCGGGTATCACCGCCAGCAGCTACGGCAGCGACACCCGTGCCGACTGGTTGCGCGTACGCGGTTTCGAACCGACCCAGTTCCTCGATGGCCTGCCGCTGCCCAAAGGCGTGTACGCCAACCCGAAACAGGAAACCTGGAACCTCGACCGCCTCGCCCTGCTGCGTGGCCCGGCTTCGTCGGTGTACGGCCAGACCCCGCCGGGCGGTTTGCTCGACATGGTCAGCCGCCGCCCGAGCGCTGAAGCCAGCAGCGAAATCCAGCTGCAATACGGCAGCGACAACCACCGCCAGATCAACTTCGCCAGCACCGGCAAGATCGATGACGCCGGGCAGTTTCTCTATGGCCTCAGCGGCGTGGTGCGCGACAGCGGCACCCAGGTCGACCACGTCGACAACAAGCGCTACAACATCGCGCCGAGCCTGACCTGGAACATCGACGACGACACCAAACTCACTCTGCTGAGCCAGTTCACCCGCGACGACACCGGCATTACCAGCCAGTTTCTGCCGATCCAAGGCACGAAGATCAAATCGCCGCTCGGTGATATTTCCCATCACAAGAATCTCGGCGATCCGGATTGGGAATACTACGACCGCACCTACTACGCGCTGGGTTATGCCTTCGAACATCGGTTGAACGATGTCTGGCAGTTCAAGCAGAACCTGCGCTACACCAAGTCGGACCTGTCGTTCCAGTCGCTGACACCCGGTTCCTACCCGTTTACCACCGTGGATGCAGAGGGCAACGTCGGCCGCACCAGCACCAGCGTCGACGAAGACATCAGCCAGTTTGCCGTGGACAACAACTTCCAGGCCGACTTCGCCACCGGTGAGGTTCGCCACACCTTGCTGCTGGGTCTGGATCACCAGCGCAGCAACACCAACTACACCTCGATCTTTGGCGATGGTCTGCAAACCAACGTCATCAACCCGATCTACGGCCAGCCGATCGTACGTCCAGCACGCTCCACCGCGTTTTACGACTACAACCAGAAGACCTACCAGACCGGTCTCTACGTGCAGGACCAAATGGCCCTCGACCAGTGGCGCCTGACCCTCGGCGGCCGTGAAGACTGGGTGCACACCAGCACTGAATTCTTCAACAAGGGCGATGCGACCAACACCCAGCGTGACAAGAAATTCAGCGGCAACGCGGCGCTCAGCTACGTCTTCGATAACGGCTTCGTGCCGTACCTGTCCTACGCCGAATCCTTCCAGCCGACCACCGGCGCCGATGCCACTTCGACCGGCTCGCTCAAGCCAACCGAAGGCAAGCAGTGGGAACTGGGCATCAAATACCAGCCTCCGGGCAGCAAGACCCTGCTGACCGCCGCCGTGTATGACCTGACCCAGAAGAACGTCGCGGTGAATACCTTCGTCAACAACGTCTCGGTGACCAGCCAGACCGGCGAAGTGAAGGTCAAAGGCCTCGAGCTCGAAGCGGTGTCGGATGTGACCGACAACCTCAAAGTCATCGCCGCCTACACCCTGGCCAAGTCCGAAGTGCAGAAAGGCGTCGACAAGGGCAATCGTCTGCAACTGATGCCCAACCAACAAGCCTCGCTGTGGACCGACTACACATGGCACGCCGGCGTGCTCGACGGTTTCGGTATCGGTGCCGGCGTGCGCTACACCGGCAACACCTACGGCGACAAGGCCAACACCTGGCTGGGCAAGGCTGACGCCTACACCGTGTTCGACGCCAGCGTGCATTATGATCTGGGCCGTCTGGACAACAGCCTCAAAGGTGCGTCGCTGGCGGTGAACGCGACCAATCTGTTCGACAAGGACTACATTTCCACCTGCGACAGCTTCTACTGCTACTACGGCGACCAGCGCAGTGTCGTCGCCAGCGCCACCTACAAGTGGTAAGCCAGTGAGCTGAACCAGGCCCTGTTCCCAGGCCGTCCGTACCGGGCGGCTTTGGTGTTTTTGAAGGTCATGCAATGAAAAGTAAAACCATCCGCCGCTGGTCGTTCATCCACACCTGGACCAGCCTGATCTGTACCGTGTTTCTGCTGATGCTGGCGCTGACCGGTCTGCCGCTGATTTTCAGCCACGAGATTGATCACGCGCTGGGCAACGCCCCGGAGCTGCGTGAGATGCCGGCCGACACGCCGCAACTCAACCTGCAGCAACTGGTGGATGCCGCGCAGAAACACCGCCCGGGCGAAGTCATGCAGTACTTCGGTTATGACGACGAAGAGCCGAACGCGGCGTTCGCGATCATGGCCAGGACGGCCGACACCGAGCCGAACTCTTCGCACACCTTCATGCTCGATGCGCGTACTGGCGAAGCGCTGGAAACCCCTTCGGCCAACGGTGGCTTGATGCTGTTCATCCTGCGCCTGCACGTCGACATGTTCGCCGGGCTGCCGGGCAAGCTGCTGCTGGCGTTCATGGGCCTGTTGTTTGTCGTGGCGATCATCTCCGGCACGGTGCTGTACCTGCCATTCATGCGCCGCTTGAAATTCGGCACCGTGCGTCAGGACAAATCCACGCGGCTGCGCTGGCTCGATCTGCACAATTTGATTGGCGTCGTGACCCTGACCTGGTGCCTGGTGGTGGGCGTGACCGGGGTGATCAGCGCCTGCGCCGACCTGCTCATCGCCGCTTGGCGCAACGACGCGTTGACCACGCTGATCGCGCCGTATCGCGATGCGCCGCCCCTGACCCAACTGGCGCCGGCCACGCGGCTGCTCGACATCGCCGAGGAAGTCGCACCGGGGATGAAGCCGGATTTCATCGCCTTCCCCGGCACGCGCTTTTCCAGCGAGCACCATTACTCGGTGTTCATGAAAGGCGGCACGCACCTGACCTCGCATCTGCTGACGCCGGTGCTGATCGATGCCACGACACTGCAAGTGACAGCTGTGGCCGAACGGCCGTGGTACATGGACGCCATGGGCATGTCGCAGCCGCTGCACTTTGGTGACTACGGCGGCATGCCGATGAAGATTCTCTGGGCGACGCTGGATGTGCTGACGATCATCGTGTTGGCCAGTGGTATCTATTTGTGGGTGGTGCGGCGCAAGGCGGCAAAGCCTGTATTGGAAACCGCGGAGGCCTCGGCATGAAGCCGCGTCAGTCGAGTTTCTGGAAGGTCTTCAGCACACCGATCGTGATCGCCCTGCTCAGCGCGGCGGGGCTGTTTGCGGCGTTGCTGGGGGATGGAATCTGGGATGCCTTGAGCTGGGTCGGGCTTGGCGTTCCGGCATTTCTGGCCATAAGAGGTTTTCTGCCGCGAAGCTGAAAAACCCTTGTGGGAGCGAGCCTGCTCGCGAAAGCGCCCGGACACTCAACGTCAAAGTCGACTGTCACGACGCCTTCGCGAGCAGGCTCGCTCCCACATGGGTTCTGCGCCGGACGCGAGCAGGCTATGCTGCCCGATCATTGTCCTGATCGAGACCTTGCCATGTCCGCCCCCAGCATGACCCTGTACCACAACACTCTGTCGCCCTTCGTCCGCAAGGTCATGGTGCTGCTGCACGAAACCGGTCAGCAGGATCGTGTCGCGCTGCAGGACTGTGTGCTCAGCCCGGTCGGCCCGAACCCGGCGCTGATTGCCGACAACCCGTTGAGCAAGATCCCCGCCCTGCGCCTGGCCGATGGCAATGTCATCCATGACAGCCGCGTCATCCTTGAGTACCTCGACCAGCAGCACGTCGGCAATCCGTTGATCCCCCGTGAAGGTGCGGCGCGCTGGCGGCGCCTGACGCTGGCGTCGATGGCTGACGGGATCATGGATGCTTCAGTGATGGTGCGTTATGAAACCGTCCTGCGCCCGGTGGAAAAACACTGGGACCAATGGCTCGACGCCCAGCGCGACAAGATCCGCCGCGCCCTCGCCGTGCTTGAGAACGAAGCGATTGCCGAGCTGACCAGTCACTTCGATGTCGCGGCGATCAGCGTGGCCTGCGCGCTGGGCTATCTGGACCTGCGCTTCCCGGACATGGACTGGCGTGCAGCCAATCCACAACTGGGCAATTGGTATTTTGAAGTGAGTCAGCGACCGTCCATGGTGGCGACGATGCCCAAGCCTTAGATCTGGGCTGCCTGTTCCGGCCTCTTCGCGAGCAGGCTCGCTCCCACAGTTGACCACATTCCAATGTGGGAGCGAGCTTGCTCGCGAATGCACCAACTCGGTTTCGGAGGTAGTGACGCAATAAGCAGCGTCACCAAAACCTCCGCTTCACGCTGTTCCTCGCGTAACCCAAGCCACCCGCTCATTGCATCGCCTCCACGTCAAACTCCAGCGGCTTGGCGGACTTCAAACCAATTCCGTACCAGTCCAGTTTGCGCGTGAGCACCATGAACACCCCGAGCAGACCGAACAGCATCAGCGAGCCCATCAGCAGCGCGTAATCCTCGGCGCTGAGCAAGCCGTACAGCAAGCCATACAGCGCCGCCAGCCCGGCCGAAAAACTCAAGCCATGCCGCGCGCTGCGCAGGACGTGGCTGACATAGAAGCCGATCAGCAACACGCAGCCACTCGCCGACAACAGATACGCCAGCGCAAAACCGATGTGTTCGGACAGCGACAACAGCAGCAGGTAAAAGATCGCCAGCGCGACACCGACCAAGGCATATTGCACCGGGTGCACCGCCAGGCTCTTGAGCACTTCGAAGAGGAAGAAACCGGCGAAGGTCAGGACGATGAACAGCAGCGCGTATTTGATCGCCCGGTCGCTCTTCAGGTACTGATCCACCGGATCGATGAAGCTGACGCCGAAGCTGCGCCCGTTGAGTGCATCACAGTCGCCAGCGACGCAGCGCTCCATCGCCTCTTGCAGGTTGGTGGAGAAAAACGAGGTCTGCCAGTCGGCGCTGAAACCCTGATCGTTGATCTCGCGCTTGGCCGGCAGGAAGTTGCCGACGAAGCTGGGGTGCGGCCAGTTGGCGGCGAGGCTGACACTGCTGGTCTTGCCCACCGGCACCACACGCAGCGAGCCGGTGCCTTGCAGGCGCAGGTCGAAACCAAACGTCAGTTGCGTGGCTTTGCTGGCGTCGAGCGCCGGCAGGGTCACGTGTACGCCCTCACCGATCCAGGCGACTTCGCTGCCGGGCACGAAGTCCAGTTGCTGGCCGGCAAATTCCAGTTTCAGGGCATTTTCGATGCCACGAATGTCGCTGATACCCACGGCAAGGAACGGCGCGTCGAATTGGTAATCGGCAAAATTCTCCTTGATGCCCAACTGCGCCGGCAGGGAAAAATGCCCATCGATGCGGTTGTCGGCGTGGAACAGTCGCGCCTCGTAAATGCCGCGTTTGCGCAGTTCGGTTTGCACCTGGCCGTCGAGTTCAAAACGCTCCGGCAGAAAGTACAGACGCCCGCGCGCTTCACTGACTTCTTCGTAGCGCTTGTTGGTTTTCTCGTTGGTCTTCCAGGTGCGCACCACCTTGCGATACGGCACCACCATCACCGGTCCGGTCAGCTGCTGGCTGTAACTGGAGCTGCGCGCGATGTCTTCGAGCACACCGTCGCGCAGTTGCTGACGCTCATCGATGATGCCGTCGATCATCAGCAACGAGATCAGCAACAGCAGGATCAGCAAGGCGATCGCGCCGAGTTTGATGGTCAGATTCTTGTTCATGGGACTCTCCCTGTTTGGATGGGGGGAGTCTGGCGATGCGGTGTGGAGGGAATGTGCGGGGAATATGGAGATTGTGTGGAGAATGCATTCCCCTGTGGGAGCGAGCCTGCTCGCGAAGGTCGCGACTCGGTTTCAAGGCAGGCGCAATACCACCTCAACCCCGCCCTCGACATTGCCAATGCGCATCACCCCACCATGCAACTTGACCACTTCTTCAACGAAGTTCAGCCCCAGCCCGGTGCTCTTGCGTCCGCTGTCCGGGCGCGGCAACGAGTAGAAGCGTTCGGTCAGGCGTGGCAAGGCGTAATCGGGAATCGGCGTGGTCTGGTTGAACAGGCGGAATTCGATCTGCTCACCAACCCGCTCGGCACTCAAGCGCAACAAGCCCTGCGCCGGGGTGAAATCCAGGGCGTTCTCGAGCAGATTGCCCAACGCCTGACGCAGCAGAAAAGGCTCGCCAATCAGCAGCAACTCCTCACCGATCGCTTGCTCGACGCGCAGTTGTTTGCCCTCGATCCGCGCGGCCTGCGCCTTGAGCAATTCTGCGACCAACAGCGCCAGCGGCACTGCCACCCTTTCTTCCAGCCCTTGGCGCTGTTCCACCTGCGCCAGGTTAAGCAGGCGCTCGATCAACTGCTGCATTCGTGCGCTTTCGCTGTCGATATTGCTGACAAAGCGCAAACGCTGGACGGGCGGCATCTCGCTTTGCAGCAACTCCGCCGCGCCCCGAATCGCCGCCAGCGGACTTTTCAATTCATGGGTCAGGGTGTGCACGTAACGCTCGACGTAGGCCTTGCCTTCGAGCTGGGTGCGCATCTGCTCAACCGCTGTGGCCAGTTGCTCCAGCTCACCGCCGCGATAATGCGGCACTTCCACGCGCCGGCCTTCGCTCACCGCTTGGGCATAACCGGTCAAACGGTGCAGCGCGCGGCTGAGCCACCATGAGAGCAAGGCACCGAAGAGCAGGCCGAGGCCGATCAGTCCGGCGCCGTAAAACAGCAAGCGCCGCTCGGTGCGATCAACGTAGGGTTGCAGCGAACTGTTGGGCTTGGCCACGGTGACCACGCCGATGATCTTGCCGTTGTCGCGGATCGGCGCGCCGACGTGCATCACTGAAGAGCTCGGATCGTCAGGATCACTGCGGCTGGAGCGCGCGCCGTACTCGCCGCGCAGGGTCAGGTAGACGTCGTTCCAGCGCGAATAATCCTGGCCGACCGCGACGCCGCTGGAGTCGAGCACAACGATGCCCTTAGCGTCGGTGACGTAGATGCGGTGGTTGACCTGGTTTTTCGGCAAGCCCCAGATGGTCGCTTGCGGCTGCCGCTCGCCATAGGCACGGAGCAATTGCGGCCAGCGGTTCTCGCTGAGGGTGCCGGCCTTGAAATCGTCGCGCAGGATTTCTGCCATCAGGTTGGCGGTGTCCACCAGCGTCTCTTCGGTGGACTGGCGCACGCCGGGGCGAATTTCTTCCATCACCGTGTTGAGGACGAAATAACCGGTCAGGCCGACAAACAGCACATACACCAGAAAAATCCGCAGCCCCAGCGACATCAGCTGTGCCCCGGGCTGTAGCTGTAACCGAGGCCGCGATGGGTCTGGATCGGCTCGGCCTCGGCGCACACCAGGCGCAACTTGGCGCGCAGGCTTTTGATGTGACTGTCGATGCTGCGCTCGTACCCGGCATCAGCGGCAACGCCCAGCGCATCAAGCAATTGCTCGCGGCTGAACACCCGCTCAGGTTGTTCGAGCAGGCATTGCAACAAGCGGAATTCATGGCGGGTCAGGCTCAGCGGCTGGCCGCGATAGCTGATCTGTACGCGTTCGGCATCGATGCGAAACAGCGTTGAGCCTGCTTCCAGGGTTGCGCGCGGCGCCATGCGTTTGAGGATGGCCTTGACCCGCGCCGCCACTTCACGCGGGCTGAACGGCTTGACCACGTAATCGTCGGCACCGATCTCCAGACCCACCACGCGGTCGATCTCGGCGTCGCGGGCGCTGAGAAACAGCACCGGCACTTCCGTGAAGCGCCGCAATTGCTTGCAGGTTTCGAAGCCACTGATGTCCGGCAGACCGATATCGAGAATGATCAGGTCGGCCGGGGTTTGCCGCTGATGCTCCAGCGCCGCCGCGCCAAGGTTCAGCCACGTGGTGCTGAACCCCTCGCCCTGCAAGGCAAAAATCAATGTGTCGGCAATCGCCGCTTCGTCTTCGACAATCAGGATGTGCGGCATGGCGTCCGAGCCCGTGGCAGTTAGTGCGCGAACGGTGCCCCAAGCCCGGGGTTACGTCAATCAGACCACTTAGCAGTCAGGCTTGTCGGCGGTGTAACGCCGCGCCGGATTGACCGCCGCGCCGAACTCGCGCAAGGCCTTGGCGCCGATCAGCAGCGGATAGTTGAAGTGGCTGCGGTCGGTCAGGTTGACCTCGACGGTGCGCTTGACGTTGCCCAGGCACAGTTCCAGATCGACCACCGGGCGCTTGGCGACATCGCTGCTGTCACGCTCTTCATCGTCCTCGTCGGAACGGCTTTTGATCTTGCTGATGCGCGCGACCTTGTGCTCGAAAACCTTGTTGCTGGCGTCCTTGGTGGCGAGGCGGAAACGTACCCAGTCTTCGCCGTCGCGGGTGAAGGTCTCGATGTCCTTGGCCGACAGCGAGGCGGTCAGCGCACCGGTGTCCATCTTGGCCTTGAGCACTTCGCCGCCGATTTCCGGCAGCGCGATGTATTCGTAACGACCGTACAGCGTCGGCTCGGCGGCCATGACCGGCAGCGCGACGAGGGCAAACAGAGCAAGGAGGGATTTCACGTAAGGGGCTTCCTTGGGAGGTTGGGCAACGGGATTTTAGACCGTCGCGCGGTTGATCGTTCCCACGCTCTGCGTGGGAATGCATCCAGTGACGCTCTGCGTCACAGGGGACGCGGAGCGTCCCGGGCGGCGTTACCACGCAGAGCGTGGGAACGATCAGGTTAACGGGACTGAAGTGAAACATTCGTCAGCACCGATTTGGCCTGCTGCGCGAAGCTGCTTATCATGGCTCGCCCCTGCCACTTCATAGAGTTGCTTATGCGCCGCCTGCTCACCGGCTGTTTCGTCACCCTGTTGCTGTTGCTCAACACCCTGATCCTGATCGGGCCGTTGATGGTGTTTGCCCTGCTCAAACTGGTCGCACCCGGGCGCTGGCGGGATTACGCATCAGGTGCGGTGATGTGGATCGCCGAGACCTGGGCCGAGATCGACAAGCTGATCTTCCGGCTGTGCATTCCGACCCAGTGGGACATTCGCGGCGGCGACGATCTGCGCCGCGACACGTCTTATCTGGTGGTCAGCAATCATCAATCCTGGGTGGACATTCCGGCACTGATCCAGACCCTCAACCGGCGCACGCCGTTCTTCAAATTCTTTCTGAAAAAAGAGCTGATCTGGGTGCCGTTTCTCGGCCTGGCGTGGTGGGCGCTGGATTACCCGTTCATGAAGCGCTACACCAAGGCCTTTCTGGCGAAGAATCCCGAGCTGGCGGGCAAGGACCTGGAAATCACCAAAGCGGCGTGCGAGCTGTTCAAGCGCCAGCCGGTGACGGTGGTGAATTATCTGGAAGGCACGCGCTACACCCTGGCGAAAAGCACCCAGCAGGAATCACCGTTCAACCACTTGCTCAAACCCAAGGCCGGCGGCGTGGCGTTCGTGCTGGCGGCGATGGGTGAACAACTCGACGCGATGCTCGATGTGACGGTGGTGTATCCGCAGGAAAAAATCCCGGGGTTCTGGGATCTGATCAGCGGCAATGTGCCGCGAGTGATCATCGACATCAGGACCCGCGAACTCGACCCGGCGCTGTGGCAGGGCGATTATGAGAAAGATCCGGCCTTTCGCCAACACGTCCAGAACTGGGTCAACCAGCTCTGGATCGAAAAGGATCAGCGCATCGCCGAACTGCGCAACGAGCGCGGCTGACTCAAGTGCCGGTGCCGACACCCCAGATGCTGCCCAGGCTGCTCAACAGCGAACCACCGACGCCCTGCTGACCGAGGTATTGCAGCAACACCGGGGCAAACTGGCCGATCATGCCGCTGTCCATGCCCAGCGCACTGAACGCATTGTTGAGGTCGTTGCTGTCTTTGACATTGCCCAGTGCATTCTCAAGGCCTGCGGACTTGCCGGACGAACCGAGCAAAGCCCCGAGCGCCGCCAGATTGCCGCTGCCACCGGACAACTTGTCGATGCCCGGCACTTCCTTGGCCAGTTGCGAATAGTCGGTGCTGCTCAACTGATTCTTCGCCAGCCCGAGCATCGCACTGGTACCGCCAACGGCCTGCTCCGGCGTGACGTCCAGCGCACTCAGCGCACTCAACAAACCAGCGGTCTCCGAGGTCGGCGCCGCAGCGGCCGCCTTGTCACCACCCTGCATCCCCGCTACCGCCCCGGCCACGTCGTTCAAACTGAAACCGGCAAACACCGGCCCGGCGGCCAGAGTCAGGAGCGATGCCAGGGCAAAACCGCGTGAAATCTTCATTCAGACATCCTCTTGGGAAAAGCTGCCACCGGACAACGGCGACGAAACTGCCGGTTTGACCGGGTATCGGGCGGCATGTTCCTGGCGACGCATCCCATTCTCTATGCACTCACCTATATGAATTGTTCAATCTTTGAATAGCCACTTCGTTATTCGACTTCAAACTGAAAACACGACTGTTTATTTCGACTAGAACTAAAAAACTGTCAGATCTGACAGTTGGCAGTCATAACGATGCAAGTGAATATCTCTACTCCTATTACGTAACAGAGTACGAAATGATGAAGTTGAAAATTGTCACTGGCGCCCTGCTTGGTCTGACCATGATGAGTACTGCCTATGCTGCAACCTGCCCAACGATATCAGTGACCCATGCGCAAGGCGCGGAAGATGTCACCTTCACTTCTGCCCGACTTAAAGATAAAGACACTGTCAATTCAGTTGTCATCTGCCGATACGAAGGTGACGCAGACCTTGGCGTCTCGGCTGGCTACAGAAACGACACTCCGGTTCAAGCCACCGGTAGCAATTGGAACGGTGATGAGTGTGCAACCAAGGATGGTGACGCCCGCAAATGCGCCTTTAAATAACTGGTCGAACACAGAACGAAAAAGGGCAGCCCGATCGGCTGCCCTTTTTACATGGGTAGAACTTACGCCGCACTGAACAACTTATGCGGATCAATCACAAACTTCTTCGGCACGCCGGCATCGAACTCGCCATAACCTTCCGGCGCCTGATCGAGGCTGATCACTTGCACGCCGACCACTTTGGCAATGTTGATGCGGTCCCACATGATCGCCTGCATCAACTGGCGGTTGTACTTCATCACTGGCGTCTGGCCAGTGTGGAAGCTGTGGGATTTGGCCCAGCCCAGGCCGAAGCGGATGCTCAGGCTGCCCATTTTTGCGGCGGCGTCGACGGCACCTGGATCTTCGGTGACGTACAGGCCAGGGATACCGATCTTGCCGGCAACGCGCACCACGCCCATCAGTGAGTTGAGTACGGTGGCCGGGGCTTCGGCCTTGACACCGTCGTGGCCGTGGCCGCGTGCTTCAAAGCCAACGCAGTCCACCGCGCAGTCCACTTCCGGCTCGCCCAGCAGTGCAGCGATCTGTTCGTGCAGCGGGGTGTCCTTGGACAGGTCGACGACCTCAAAACCCTGGGCCTTGGCGTGGGCCAGGCGGATGGTGTTGACGTCGCCGACAATCACCACCGCCGCACCGAGCAAACGTGCGGAAGCGGCAGCGGCCAGACCGACCGGACCGGCGCCGGCGATGTACACGGAGCTGCCCGGGCCAACGCCGGCAGTCACGGCGCCGTGGTAACCGGTCGGGAGGATGTCGGAGAGGCAGGTCAGGTCGCGGATTTTCTCCATGGCCTTGTCGCGATCCGGCAGTTTCAGCAGGTTGAAGTCGGCGTACGGCACCAGCACGTATTCAGCCTGGCCACCGGTCCAGTCGCCCATGTCGACGTAACCGTATGCGCCGCCGGCACGGGCCGGGTTGACGGTCAGGCAGACGCCGGTGTGTTGCTCCTTGCAGGAACGGCAGCGCCCGCAAGCTACGTTGAACGGAACGGAGACCAGATCGCCGATCTTCAGGTTTTCGACGTCGGAGCCCTTCTCGATCACCTCGCCGGTGATCTCGTGGCCCAGTACCAGACCGGTCTGCGCCGTGGTCCGGCCGCGCACCATGTGCTGGTCGGAGCCGCAGATGTTGGTGGAAACCACTTTGAGAATGACCCCGTGCTCGATCTTGCGACCGCGCGGGTCTTGCATTTTCGGATAGTCGATTTTCTGTACTTCGACCTTGCCAGCGCCGAGATACACCACACCACGATTGCCAGACATGCTTTCACCTCGCTGTTGTTTTTATGGAACCGCGTTGCCCGGGTTGGGCAGCGCGTTGAGTGCTCGGGTATTGCTTGTTGGTCTTGCGTTGTTTGTTATGGCCCCTTCGCGAGCAGGCTCGCTCCCACATTGGAATACATACCCCTGTGGGAGCGAGCCTGCTCGCAAAAGCGATCTAGAGAACGACGGTTCTGTTGGCGTTCAGGAACACCCTTCTTTCGATGTGATACCCAACCGCCCGCGCCAGCGTCAGGCCTTCGATATCGCGCCCCTTGGCAATCAGGTCCTCGGGGTAATGACTGTGATCCACCGCCTCGACGCCCTGGGCGATGATCGGCCCTTCATCGAGATCGTTGTTGATGTAATGCGCCGTCGCGCCCACCAGTTTCACGCCTTTGTTGTAGGCCTGGTGATAAGGCTTGGCGCCTTTGAAGCCCGGCAGCAGCGAGTGATGAATGTTGATCGCCTTGCCATCGAGCTTGCGGCACAGCTCCGGCGATAGCACCTGCATGTAGCGGGCGAGGATCACCAGTTCGGCACCGGCCTCTTCGATCACCTGCCAGACCTGACGCTCCTGCGCCGGTTTGTCATTGGGGTCGAGAGGGAAATGGTAGTAGGGAATCTGGTGCCAGTCGGCCAACGGCTTGAGATCCGGATGGTTGGACACCACCGCGGCCACGTCCATCGACAACTGGCCGATGCGCTGGCGATAGAGCAAGTCGTTGAGGCAGTGATCGGCCTTGGACACCATGATCACCACTTTCGGCCGGTAGTTCGGCGCGGTCAGCTCGAAGAGCATGCCGAACGCCGCTCCGCGCTCGGCCAAACCTGCGCGGAAGGATTGTTCGTCGAAACCATCAGGCTGACGGAATTCCACGCGGATGAAGAAGCGCCCCGAGAGGCGGTCATCGAACGAGTGGTGCTCGGTGACATAACAGCCCTGCTCGAACAGAAAACGCGTGACCGCGTCCACCGTGCCGAGGACGCTGGGGCAGTCGGCGGTCAGAATCCATGTGTCTGGGGCGCGGCTCATGGTGCGGTGACTCCTGTTCTTGTGCGGGGTGTCAGGGGGATTTTTTTCCCTCACCCTAGCCCTCTCCCGGAGGTAGAGGGGACTGACCGAGGTGTTCTTTCGAGCTACGCCGACCTGAAATATCGCGGCGAACTCAGGCTCGAAAAACACACAAACCTGCTCCCTTTCCCCCCTCTCCCCCCTGGGGGAGAGGGCTGGGGTGAGGGGGTGGCTCTTGATCTTTTTCAGGCCTGAACGCTCAACCCGTACTCGGCCGAAGCATCCTGCAACCACAACCACCAGTAATCCGAGAAGCTGCGACGGATCAGCAGCTCCCAAGTGTCTTCGGCGGTATGGCGAATCATCAGCTGCGACTTGGCGAACACCGTGCCCACCGCTTTACCGACCGGAAAGTTGTTCGGGTGCACGTCATAGCTGGTGGACTTCATCAGCACCTGGCGCACGTTCGGCCCGCTCAGTTCGAGGATCTGCTGGCCACCACTGACGTTGACGATGGCGATGTGCAGATCACCCAGCGCTTCACGCAGTTTCTGCTCGGCGGCGAATTCTTCGCCGCTTGGCACGATCAGCAGCCACTCGTCCGGGCCCATCCATTGCAGGCTGGTTTCGCCTTTGACGATCACGCTCAGCGCGCCGGGCAATTCAATGCCAAGCGCTTTGTGCACACCGGCCGCGAAGGCTGCATCGTGGCCATCGCCACGAATGGTCAGGTGGCCGAGGAGTTTCTTTTCCCGCACGATCACGCCGGCGTTCTTGCGGCCCTTGCCGACCAGGCTGGCGAGGTCGGCATGGTGCAGCGACGACTCGGCACGGGCGCCGGTGGTCGGGCGTTGCTGGTAAACATTGGCTGTGGTCATAAAGCACCTTCTGAATTCTGTTGGTTCCTGTGGTTGCTGTGCCGCCGCCTTCGCGAGCAGGCTCGCTCCCACAGGGGAACGCGATCGAATGTGGGAGCGAGCCTGCTCGCGAATAGCCGCCCGCCCACCGCTCCCGAGGTTGTCAGATGTTCTGGCGATCACCCTTCGGATCAAAGAACACCGAAGAAACAATCTCCGCCTCGATCACGCTGCCATCGGCCAGCGGTGCGAACACCCGCTCACCCATGCGCTTGAGACCGCCCTTGACCACGCCCATGGCAAACGAATAACCGAGGGAGTTGTGCGCGTAACTCGAGGTCACGTGGCCGACCACGGTCATCGGGATCGCCTGCTTGGTGTTGAACACCAGCTGCGCACCTTCCGGCAGCCATTTAGTCGGGTCGATCGGCTTGAGGCCCACCAGTTGTTTGCGCTGGTCTTTCACGCAATCTTCGCGGTTCATGCCGCGCTGGCCGATCCACGAGAACGGTTTGCTGCGACCGACACACCAGCCCATGTTCAGGTCGTCCGGGGTCATCGAGCCGTCGGTGTCCTGGCCGACGATGATGAAGCCCTTCTCGGCCCGCAGCACGTGCATGGTTTCGGTGCCGTACGGGGTCAGGTTGTACTGCTTGCCGGCCTCGACGATTTTCTCCAGCACGCCCATCGCATAATCGGCCTGCACGTTGACTTCGTACGACAGCTCACCGGTGAACGAGATACGGAACACCCGCGCCGGCACATCGCCGACCAGACCTTCTTTCCAGGTCATGAACGGGAACGCTTCGTTGCTCAGATCGATGTCGGTCACGGCGCTGAGCAGCTTGCGGCTGTTCGGCCCGGACAGGGTCATGGTCGCCCAGTGGTCGGTGACCGACGTGAAGTACACCTTCAGCTCCGGCCATTCGGTCTGGTGGTACAGCTCCAGCCACTGCAGTACGCGCGCGGCGCCGCCGGTGGTGGTGGTCATGACGAAATGGTTGTCGGCCAGACACGCGGTCACCCCGTCGTCGAAGACCATGCCGTCTTCCTTGCACATCAGACCGTAGCGCGCCTTGCCCACGTCGAGCTTGGTCCAGGCGTTGGTGTACACGCGGTTGAGAAACTCGCGGGCATCCGGGCCTTGAATGTCGATCTTGCCGAGGGTCGAAGCATCGAGCAGGCCAACGCTGTCGCGCACGGCTTTGCATTCGCGCTTGACCGCCGCGTGCAGGTCTTCACCGTTTTTCGGGAAGTACCAGGGACGCTTCCACTGACCGACGTCTTCAAACTCGGCGCCGTTCTTCACGTGCCATGCATGCAGCGCGGTGTAGCGCACCGGTTCGAAGATGTGCCCGCAATGCCGACCGGCCACGGCGCCGAAGGTCACCGGCGTGTAGTTCGGACGGAACATGGTGGTGCCCATCTGCGGGATGGTCACGTTCAGCGACCGGGCGGCAATGGCCAGACCGTTGACGTTGCCGAGCTTGCCCTGATCGGTGCCGAAGCCCAGCGCGGTGTAGCGTTTGACGTGCTCGACCGACTCGAAACCTTCGCGGGTCGCCAGTTCGATGCCACCGGCGGTGACGTCGTTCTGGAAGTCGACGAATTGCTTCGGTGCTCGCGCCGAGTTCTTCTCGTGCGGCACCTGGAACAGCGCCAGAGTCGGCTCTTCGAGACGGCTCAAGGCTTTCGGCAACACGCCTTCAACGGTCTGGAAACCGGCTTCAGCAGCAGCGCGCACGCCACCTTCGAAACCGTCGGCCAGCGAATCGCCGAGCGCGTAGACGCCATTGATGCCACCGACGCACACGCGTTTCTGCGGTGCTTCGCCCGGTACGAAACCGAGAATGTCTTCACGCCAGACCGGTTTGCCGCCCAAGTGCGACGCCAAGTGAACCACTGGGCTGTAGCCGCCGGAACTGGCAACCAGGTCGCAGTCGAGCCACTCGCCTGGGCTAGTCACAGCGTGTGCTTTGACGTCAATCGCAGCGACGCGGGCAGCGCTGACACGCTTGCTGCCACGCACTTCAATGACCGCGCTGCCGGTGAGGATGCGAATGCCTTTGGCGCGCGCTTCTTCGACCAATGCACCGCGCGGATTGCTGCGGGCGTCAGCGATGGCGACGACTTGCAGACTGGCATCGAGCCAATCCAGAGCGACGCGATAGGCGTGATCGTTGTTGGTCGAGAGCACCAGTTTCTTGCCTGGCGCTACGCCATAACGACGCACGTAAGTCGACACCGCACCGGCGAGCATGTTGCCCGGCACATCGTTGTTGCCGTAGACCAGTGGACGCTCGTGGGCGCCGGTCGCCAGCACCACGCGCTTGGCGCGGACACGGTGGATGCGCTGACGCACCTGACCGATCGGCGCGCGGTCACCGAGGTGATCGGTGAGGCGTTCGTGAATGGTCAGGAAGTTGTGATCGTGGTAACCGTTGACCGTGGCGCGCGGCAACAGCAGCACGTCCGGGGTGTTTTTCAATTCAGCGATGACGCTGGCAACCCATTCCATCGCCGGCTTGCCGTCGAGGCTTTCGCGCGAGTCGAGCAGGCTGCCGCCGAACTCTTCCTGCTCATCGGCCAGAATCACGCGGGCACCGCTGCGCGCAGCGGCCAGGGCAGCGGCGAGACCGGCCGGGCCGGCACCGACGATCAGCACGTCGCAGTGCTGGTTCATGTAGTCGTAGGTGTCCGGATCGTTCTCGGTCGGCGAACGGCCGAGGCCGGCAGCCTTGCGGATGTACTTCTCGTAAGTCATCCAGAACGATTGCGGGTACATGAAGGTTTTGTAGTAGAAACCCGGCGGCATCAGCTTGCCGCCGACCTTGCCGAGAATCCCCATCATGTCGTTGTTGACGCTCGGCCAGCCGTTGGTGCTGGTGGCGACCAGGCCCTGATACAACGCCTGTTGCGTGGCGCGCACGTTGGGGATCTGCGTGGCTTCGGTAGCACCGATCTGCAGCACCGCGTTCGGCTCTTCGGAACCAGCCGCGAAGATGCCGCGAGGGCGCGAATACTTGAAGCTGCGGCCGATGATGTCGACGCCGTTGGCAATCAGGGCGGCGGCCAGCGAGTCGCCTTCGTAGCCTTTGTAGGTCTGGCCGTTGAAGGTGAAGCTCAGCACTTTGTTGCGGTCGATCCGTCCACCGTTGGACAGGCGATTGGTCTGGCTCATACCTTCTCTCCCAGCGCCGTCGTGGCTGTTTTCGCAGTGCCAGCCTTGTCGGTGAATTGCGGCTTCTCGCCGATCTTGTAGCTCTCGAGAATCTCGTAGGTCACGGTATCGCGAGTGACGTTGAAGTACTGGCGGCAACCGGCAACGTGGTCCCACAGCTCGTGATGCAGACCGCGCGGGTTATCGCGGAAGAACATGTAGTCGCCCCACTCTTCATCGGTGCAGGCGTTCGGATCCAGCGGACGCGGGATGTGCGCCTGACCGGATGCGTGGAATTCCTCTTCAGAGCGCAGTTCGCCGCAGTGAGGACAGAAGATATGCAACATGGGGATTTCTCCTGTTAGTGGGCAACCGCAGCAGCGCCGTGTTCATCGATCAACGCACCGTTGTGGAAACGGTCGATGGAGAAAGGTGCAGCCAATGGGTGCATTTCACCCTTGGCCAGACTCGCGGCAAACACGTTGCCCGAGCCGGGTGTAGCCTTGAAGCCACCGGTGCCCCAACCGCAGTTGAAGAACATGTTCGGTACTGGCGTTTTCGAGATGATCGGGCAAGCGTCCGGGGTGGTGTCGACGATGCCGCCCCACTGGCGGTTCATGCGTACCCGCGAGAGCACCGGGAACATCTCGACGATGGCCTGAATGGTGTGTTCGATTACCGGGTACGAACCACGCTGGCCGTAGCCGTTGTAGCCGTCGATACCGGCGCCGATCACCAGGTCGCCCTTGTCGGACTGGCTGATGTAACCGTGGACGGCGTTGGACATGATCACACTGTCGATAATCGGTTTGATCGGCTCGGACACCAGCGCTTGCAGCGGGTGGGATTCGATCGGCAGGCGGAAACCGGCAAGCTTGGCCATGTGCCCGGAGTTACCGGCCGTCACCACGCCGACGCGCTTGGCGCCAATGAAACCCTTGTTGGTTTCAACGCCGATGCACACGCCATTTTCCTTGCGGAAACCGATCACTTCGGTCTGCTGGATCAGGTCCACGCCCAAGGCATCGGCGGCACGGGCGAAGCCCCACGCCACGGCATCGTGACGGGCGACGCCGCCGCGACGCTGCACGGTCGCGCCCATGATCGGGTAGCGGGTGTTTTTCGAGCAGTCCAGGTACGGAATCTCGTCCGCAACCTGCTTGGCGTCGAGCAATTCGCCGTCGACGCCGTTGAGGCGGTTGGCACTGACCCGACGCTCGGAATCACGGATGTCCTGCAGGGTGTGGCACAGGTTGTAGACGCCACGCTGGGAGAACATCACGTTGTAGTTGAGATCCTGCGACAGGCCTTCCCACAATTTCATCGCGTGTTCGTAGAGGTGCGCCGACTCGTCCCACAGGTAGTTGGAACGCACGATGGTGGTGTTGCGCGCGGTGTTACCGCCGCCCAGCCAGCCTTTCTCGACCACGGCGACATTGGTGATGCCGTGCTCCTTGGCCAGATAGTAGGCCGTCGCCAGGCCGTGCCCGCCGCCGCCGACGATGACCACGTCGTAGACTTTTTTCGGGGTGGGCGTGCGCCACATGCGCTGCCAGTTCTCGTGGTGGCTGAGCGAGTGTTTGAACAGGCCGAAGCCGGAATAGCGTTGCATAGTCATTACTCCAAAACCGACTCAGCGATAAACCGGGAAGTCTGCGCACAGGGCCGAGACCTGCTGGGCGACATTGGCCTCGACATCGGCGTCGCCGAGGTTGTCGAGGATGTCGCAGATCCAGCCGGCGAGGGTTTCGCACTGGCTGACCTTGAAGCCGCGCGTGGTCACCGCCGGGGTGCCGATGCGCAGGCCCGAGGTCACGAACGGCGACTGCGGGTCGTTCGGCACGGCGTTCTTGTTCACCGTGATGTGCGCGCGGCCCAGCGCGGCGTCGGCGTCCTTGCCGGTCAGGCCCTGACGGATCAGGCTGACCAGGAACAGATGGTTGTCGGTGCCGCCGGAGACCACATCGTAGCCACGCTTGATGAACACGCTGGCCATCGCCTGGGCGTTGTCGATCACTTGTTGCTGATAAGCCTTGAAGCCAGGCTCCAGCGCTTCCTTGAAGCACACCGCCTTACCGGCGATGACGTGCATCAGCGGTCCGCCCTGGGCGCCGGGGAAAACGGCGGCGTTGAGCTTCTTCTCGATCTCTTCGTTGGACTTGGCCAGGATCAACCCACCACGCGGACCGCGCAGGGTCTTGTGCGTGGTGGTGGTGACCACGTCGGCGTACGGCAGCGGATTCGGGTACAGGCCCGCAGCGACCAGACCGGCGACGTGGGCCATGTCGACGAACAGCAGCGCCCCGACCTTGTCGGCGATCTGACGGAAGCGCGGGAAGTCCAGAGTCTTCGAGTAAGCGGAGAAACCGGCAACGATCATTTTCGGTTTGCACTCGACCGCCAGACGCTCGACTTCGTCGTAGTCGATCAGCCCGGTGTCGGTGTTGATGCCGTACTGCACGGCGTTGTAGAGCTTGCCCGAGGACGACACTTTCGCGCCGTGGGTCAGGTGACCGCCGTGGGCCAGACTCATGCCGAGGATGGTGTCACCCGGCTGGATCAACGCAAGGTACACGGCGCTGTTGGCCGAGGAGCCGGAGTGCGGCTGGACGTTGGCATAGTCGGCGCCGAACAGTTGCTTGGCGCGTTCGATGGCCAGTGCTTCGACTTTGTCCACATGCTCGCAGCCGCCGTAGTAGCGCTTGCCCGGATAGCCCTCGGCGTATTTGTTGGTCAGGCCGCTGCCTTGCGCCTGCATGACGCGTTTGCTGGTGTAGTTCTCCGACGCGATCAGCTCGATGTGATCTTCCTGACGTTGCTCCTCGGCATTCATCGCCGCCAGCAGTGCATCGTCGTAACCCTGGATCTGGTCTTGCTTGCTGAACATCGCGTCTCTCCCAGCGGCATCTGTGCGCCATTCGTCTCGGTAAGGCACTGGCAACGATGGCAGTGCCCTTTGATGCGATGGTATGGCCGGTGCAGACAGCTCAAATGCCTGCGGACGCCACGCAAAGGTGCGTTTACGACATGGCTGGAAATGACCCGAAGAATGCACTCCCCCTGTAGGAGCTGCCGAAGGCTGCGATCTTTTGACTTTGACTTTGAAGATCAAAGGATCGCAGCCTTCGGCAGCTCCTACAGGGGTCAGGCAATGATTTGGCGGACGGCGAGCAGCAAGAGGAAATGCGCGGGATACAGCGCATACGCCCAGCGCCGCATCGGTGGAGGCCGGACATGTCGCCCATGTCGCAACAAGAACATTCCGAGCATCGGCGCAAACACACACGTCGCCAGACCAAGCATCGCCACGCTGTTGCCGAAGCGCGCCGATTCAAGCAGCACCTGCCATTGGTTCGCCGCCAGACACACCAGCCCCGGCAACAGGCTGAAATACCAGGGTCGGCGGAACACCAGCAGCATCGCCAATGGCAACAATACGCCGAAGAAACCGAACATCAGTCGTTCTGAAAAAACCGCCGCAACCACCAGCGCGGCCAGCGCGAGCAACCGTGGCACCGACGCTGAGTCCTGCCAGCCGCGCGCCACCAGCAAGCCCAGCGCCAGCGTCGGCATCACGTTGAACGTGTCAGGGTCGGGGATATAAAAGCGATAAGGGATTTCGCTGATTGCACTGAACAGCAACAGCCAGCCCAGATAGCGCCATTCCATTTTGCGCGAACCGTCTCGTGCCAGATTCGCCGCCATCGCCAGGCAAAACCATGGAAACGCCAGGCGCCCCGGCACATACAGCCAGTCGGCGGAGAAGCCGACATATCGCAGGTGATCGAGCAACATGCTCAGCAACGCCAGCCACTTGAGCAGATCCAGGGCACCGTCGCGTTGGCTCAGGTGCATAATCGGCCCATAAACTGGTAGTTTTCCCCACCCGACATCGCATGTGCTCCCCGGAAGATCTTCGGTAAAGTGCGCATCCTCATTGACCACGAGCCTTCACAAGAGTCTCGATTACGGAAGCCGGCCATGACCGACAAGAGCCAACAATTCGCCAGCGACAACTATTCCGGGATCTGCCCGGAAGCCTGGGCTGCCATGGAACAGGCCAACCACGGCCACCAGCGCGCTTACGGCGACGATGAATGGACCGCCCGCGCGGCGGATCATTTCCGCAAACTGTTCGAAACCGACTGCGAAGTGTTCTTCGCCTTCAACGGCACCGCCGCCAACTCGCTGGCGCTGTCGTCGCTGTGCCAGAGTTACCACAGCGTGATCTGCTCGGAAACCGCCCACGTCGAAACCGACGAATGCGGCGCTCCGGAATTCTTTTCCAACGGCTCGAAGCTGCTGATCGCCGGCACTGAAAACGGCAAGATCACCCCGCAATCGATCCGTGAGGTCGCGCTAAAGCGTCAGGACATCCACTACCCGAAACCGCGTGTGGTGACCCTGACTCAAGCCACTGAAGTCGGCAGCGTCTACACCCCGGAAGAAGTCCGCGCCATCAGCGCAACCTGCAAGGAACTGGGCCTGCACCTGCATATGGACGGCGCGCGGTTCTCCAACGCCTGCGCATTCCTCGGCTGCTCGCCCGCCGACCTGACCTGGAAAGCCGGCGTCGACGTGCTGTGCTTCGGCGGCACCAAGAACGGCATGGCGGTGGGTGAAGCGATCCTGTTCTTCAACCACAAACTGGCCGAAGACTTTGATTATCGCTGCAAGCAGGCCGGGCAACTGGCGTCGAAGATGCGCTTTTTGTCGGCACCGTGGGTCGGCATTCTGGAAAACGACGCCTGGCTCAAATACGCCCGCCACGCCAACCACTGCGCGCAACTGCTGGCAGAACTAGTCAGCGACATTCCCGGCGTCGAACTGATGTTCCCGGTGCAGGCCAACGGCGTGTTCCTGCAACTGTCCGAGCCGGCCATCGCTGCGTTGACTGCAAAGAACTGGCGTTTCTACACCTTCATCGGCAAGGGCGGCGCACGTTTCATGTGCTCCTGGGACACCGAAGAAGAGCGCGTGCGCGAACTGGCGCGCGATATTCGCGAAGTGATGTCGGCCTGATTCCGCTCCCTAGTTGCATTCCCATGCTCAGCACGGGAATGCAACCCAGAGGCTGCGCGTCGCAGACCTGCATTTTCAGAATCGGACTACACCAAGGCCTACAGAAAGCACGAAAATCCCGCCATAGACTGCCCGCTCCCGATTCAAGGAGCGCACGCGATGGCAATTCCCGGCTACATGACGATCACGGGCAAGACCCAAGGGCTGATTTCGGCAGGCTGCTCAACGCCTGATTCGGTCGGCAACAGATATCAGGCGGCACACACCGATCAAATCATGGTGCTGTCGTACAGCCACAACCTCGCCAACCTCGACAACTCTCACCGAGCCACCCACGCGCCGGTCATTGTCACCAAAGTCGTCGACAAATCTTCACCGCTGCTGGCCCAGGCACTGGCCAACCGTGAAGAGATCGACTGCAAGATCAACTTCTACCGAACCTCCCCTCAGGGTCAGCAGGAAAAATACTTTTCTGTCTCGATCGACGGCGCGGTGCTCACCGAACTGAACCTGGATATGGCCCACGTCATTCTGCACAACGACGCGGAACCTCAGGAGCAGGTCGCCATTCGCTATCGTGGCATCAGCTGGGTGCATCACCTCGCCGGGACCAGCGGCCATGCCTCATGGGGCGAAGAAGGTTGACCGATCAGCGCCACGACCTCAGCGACGTTCGACACGCTGCCGGCAAGCTGCTCGCACAGGCACAGACAGTCGGCTCACGTCATCTGGCATTTGGCAGTGCGCGCGTGCAGTTCAATCAGGAGGTCGCGCGCTTCGCCAAGGGCATTGTCGATGATGTCGCCAGCGGCCGCCTTCCAGCGGACATTGGCCTTGACGCCCTCGCACAGGAACAGCGCCACCTTCTGAACCAATCCAGAGTTCTGGTACGCGGCACCAAAGGCGCCGTTCCTGAAGGGGTGAAAAAACGCCCGTTATCGATGCTCAGGCAGCCTGCCTCGCGCTCCGATCCAGACAGGTTGCTGCGCGCGATTCATCAGCAGAACCTCAGGGTGGCGCGCGTTAATAACAGCAGCACCGCGCGCAGCCCTCACCCCGTCAACGACTTGAAGTTCTTCCCCAGCGAGCACTGGCCGCAAGATCGTCCGGCCCCATCGGAGCCGGGTTTTTACATCGTGCCGAAAAGCATTGTCGCCGAGAAGCTTGAGGCACAACTGCTCCCCTCCGCCAACCCGAATGTCATCGCCAGATTCAGAAGTTTGAATCCGACCCCGGACATGATTAAAGCCGGTTCGATGATCGTGCTGAGCGACCCTGACAATCAGCAATGCACATACGAAGAAGCATTGCTGATGCAGACCGCGCGTTTCGTCAGTGCGACGCTGGAGCCGCTGACCGTGGAAGAAGCGGATTTCATGGCGCAGCACTATGGCGTGATCCAGACCGCACTCGCCTATGAATCAAAAGTGATCGGGGTCGTCACGGCCATGGCAGCCAATCATCTGGATGGCATAAAAAATGTTCTCGCAGATCTTGAGAAGTTGCATGTTCATACGCTGGACGTAAAAGGCAGCCTGAACTCGAAGCAATTCAAAAAACAACGTGCGCAGTTGCTGAAAAAACTGGACGTCAATCTCAACCAGTTCACGCGGCAAAGCATTGGTCTCCCGGATCACCCGAGCCTCAAGACCGCTCTCGGCATCGATCATCCTCACCTAGTGCATCGTTGGAGAAAGGCTGGCGGCGTCGGCCAAAACCCGGGGTATGCCACGCATATTCGGGCTATCAGCCAAGCGTCACAGTACGTCAAATATGGTGGCTGGATCGGCACAGCAGTAGGCGGTGGCGCCTCGGCCTTGAAGGTGCAGGATGTGTGCCTGCATGGGAATACCGAGGCGTGTGAAAAGGTGAAATTCACGGAAACCGGAAGCTTTATGGGTGGCATGGTTGGAGGAGCAATCAGCAGTCGCATCTTGACCGCGCCAGTAGCAGCGAAAATTTGTCTGGGAATAGGCGTTCCGACAGGAGGAGTTGGCACCTTGGTCTGCGGTGCAGTAGCGGTGGGCGTCGGATCTCTTGCAGCGGTAATAATAGGTGAAACATTGGGCGAAGATGCTGCTGAGATAATTTACCAAGATACTCGATGAGTCGCCTGACCAAACATTGCCCAGGACAAAACGAGCGAACACTCCAAGCAGAACTAAATAGCGTTTTTCTTTATGAAACCACGAACAAAAATATGCAAAACATGCAGCGCCAAAAATAAAAAGACATTTTCCAAATGTCATGTTTGTGGCAGCAGGTTTGAAAAACGCCTGCCGCAGCCAAGAAAATGGTTTGCCCTTACACCGAGAAGGCGTGGACTTCTGATATGCGACCTGACGACCCTATGCTTGTTTATCGTTGCTGCTCGCGCAATTTACAAACAGAGCATTCAATTACCTTACAGAATTCAGAGAAAAACCCAGTGGTACGAATTTAACGGATTGGAAATAGCAGCCCCCTTGTCAGCAATGTTTATGCTCGCGGTTTTGATGATGACTTTTTCAATCATCATTGGAGACCAAGGCAAACATTTCAATACAAAGCCATTTGATCGCGTCTTGATTTTCAGCTTCGTCACAACTCCACTGCTTTATTTCAGCGCGTCGTTTTTTGGACACCCCGTCCGGTAGCTCTGGCGCGTAAAAGCGGTAGAACTTCACACAGATACAACATCGATAAACAACTGCCATGACTTGTCCGTCATGGCAATTAGGAAGCCTTTACTTTTCTTCATTAAAACTCAATCCGCACATCCCCCTTCGGCACGCTGCAGCACGACAGGATAAATCCTTCCGCCTCGTCATCCTCGGTAATCCCGCCGTTGTGCTCCATCTCCACTTCGCCGCCCAGTTTCATCACTTTGCACGTTCCGCAGATACCCATGCCGCAGGCTTTCGGGATCATCAGGCCGAGTTTGGCGGCTGCTGCGTGGACGGTTTCGCCCGGGGCCACGCGAATGCTTTTGCCGGAGGCGGTGAATTCCACCTGATGCAGATCCGCGGCATCGATTTCCGGCGCGTCGGCGGCTTGTTCGGCCTGTTCCACCGCGTCGGCGCGGGCCTCGGGTGGCGTGGCGCCGAAGGATTCTTCGTGGTAGCGCGACATGTCGTAGCCGGCCGCTTCCAGCAAGCGTTTGACCGCAGTCATGTAAGGCGTCGGGCCGCAGCAGAACACTTCGCGTTCGAGGAAGTCCGGAACCATAAGTTCGAGCATCTTGTGGTTCAGGTAACCGCGATAACCGGCCCATGGCTCACCGAGACCGTGTTTTTCGCAGATCAGGTGCAGGCTGAAGTTGTCGATCCGCGACGCCATGTGCTCAAGCTCGCGGTGGTAAATGATGTCTTTCGGCGACCGCGCGCTGTGCACGAAGGTCATGTCGACATTGGCGTTGGTGTCGTAGAACCAGCGCGCCATCGACATGCACGGGGTAATGCCGACGCCGCCGCTCAAATACAGAACCTTCGGGCTCGGGAAGTCGATCGCGTTGAACAGCCCGACCGGGCCGTGCACCGCCAGTTCTTGCCCCTCATGCAAAGTGTCGTGCAACCAGTTCGAGACCTTGCCACCCGGCACGCGTTTGATCGTCACCGAAAAGCTGTACGGCACCGACGGCGAGCTGGAAATCGTGTACGAACGCATGATCGGCTGGCCTTCGATTTCCAACTCCAGGGTGACGAACTGCCCCGGCTTGAAGAAGAACAGGATCGGCTGGTCGGCCATAAAGCAGAAGGTGCGCACATCCCAGGTTTCCTGGATGACTTTGACGCAACGGACAATGTGTCGGCCATTGGCCCAGGTCTGGGTGGTGACCGGATTCAGGAAGCTGTTGGACATGCTGTTCTCCACGGCCGACTGTCGGCCTCTTGTCGGCGATTCTGCGTATAGCGCAGACCGTGCGTTTACCTATCCGCGACATTGACATACTTATCGCGACCAGCCCTTGAACACCGGGGCTTGCGCGTCGGGAACAGATTGCGCCATGTCGCGCATGGATAAGGTTCCCCCCAGCGCCGGCCCCACACTCGCCCCAACACAAGACGACTTCTTTACACCTTGCGTAGCAACCGTTTTGCAGCACACCTGATCAGCCACTTTCGCCGGCCACGCAGAGGGCCATGAGGATTACATCGATGGACGTCACCGCAAAAATCAGCCTGGGCGATCCGCTGGAACCCGCACGCAAGGCCACCGCACAAATGCTGCAGGAGCGCGAGCGCACCTTTTCCCTGCCGCAACCGTTCTACAGCGACGAGCGCCTGTTCGATATTGATATGCAGGAGATCTTCCAGAAGGAATGGTTGATCGCCGGCATGACCTGCGAGATCCCGGCCAAGGGCAACTACCTGACCCTGCAGGTCGGCAAGAACCCGATCATCGTCATTCGCGGCGCCGAGGGCGTGGTGCACGCGTTCCACAACGTCTGCCGCCACCGTGGTTCGCGCCTGTGCACCAGTGAAAAAGGCAAGGTCGCCAAACTGGTCTGCCATTACCACCAGTGGACCTACGAACTGGACGGTCGCCTGTTGTTCGCCGGCACCGAGATGGGCGCCGACTTCGACATGAAGCAGTACGGCCTCAAACCGGTGAACGTGAAAACCGCAGGCGGTTACATCTTCATCAGCCTGGCGGAAAACCCGCCGGCCATCGATGACTTCCTGTCGACGCTCAACCATTACATGGAACCGTACGACATGGAGAACACCAAGGTGGCGATCACCACCACCTTGATGGAAAAGGCCAACTGGAAACTGGTGCTGGAAAACAACCGCGAGTGCTACCACTGCAACGCGTCGCACCCGGAACTGTTGAAAACCCTGCTGGAGTGGGACGACGTCACCGACCCGCGCGCCGATCAGGCCTTCAAGGATCACGTCGCCGCCTCCGCCGCTGCCTGGGAAGCGGAAAAGATCCCTTACGCCCACGCCAGTTTCGGCTTGCGCAACCGTATCGTGCGCATGCCGCTGCTCAAGGGCACCGTGTCGATGACCCTCGACGGCAAACAGGGCTGCGCGAAACTGATGGGCCGCATCAAGAACCCGGATCTTGGTTCGATGCGCATCCTGCACCTGCCGCATTCGTGGAATCACTGCATGGGCGATCACATCATCGTCTTCACCGTGTGGCCGATCAGCGCCCAGGAAACCATGGTCACCACCAAGTGGCTGGTGCACAAGGACGCGGTGGAAGGCGTTGATTACGACGTCGAGCGCATGCGCCAGGTTTGGGACGCGACCAACGATCAGGACCGGCGTCTGGCTGAGGAAAACCAGCGCGGGATCAACTCCACCGCTTACCAGCCGGGGCCTTACTCCAAGACCTATGAATTCGGCGTGGTCAACTTCGTCGACTGGTACAGCGAGCGGATGTTGAACAACCTCGGGGCCGAGCCTGCGCCTTACCTAAAAGGCGTACCGGTCCAGGGCTGATCAAGAGCAAAAGATCGCAGCCTGCGGCAGCTCCTACAGGTGGAACGCATTCCCCTGTGGGAGCGAGCCTGCTCGCGAAGGCGTCCTTACCCACGCTACATCTTTCAGTTGATCAATTTCCGACCAATCACCCCCGCCCCCATACCCATCAAGCCCTCCAGCCTTCCGCAAACAAGTTATCCACATACCCGCCCACAGCAAATGGGGGTAACTGTGGATGAGTCAAAAAATATCTTGCTGATTTGCAAAGAAAAACCGTGACTTATTCTGAATCACAGTTTCTGAAAACGATCGATCGTTTTTTGATCAGCCTCGTGCAGGCCAAGTATTTAAAGGCCTGTAGCGGGTAGCGAACACGTTATCCACAGAAGCGCCAACAGAGATCGGGGACAACTTTGATTCACCTGTGGAAAAACCCCAATGACTGGGGAAAACCCCTCGCGTTGACGGCTCTTGGCGCTAGGAAGGCGCATTTGATCAATAATTGATCAAACCCGTGTAGACCCTGATCCATATGGCCTACAGCGGATAGCGAACATCTTATCCACAGAAGCGCCAACAGAGATTGGGGGCAACTTGTCGAGTTATTAGCGGAAAAAAGCCCGAAAAACCCGTGACTTAGGCTGGTTGTTTTTTGACCGGGTGGCTGCATGGCTTGATTGGCGAGGGATGTAGGGAGGGGCGAACACGTTATCCACAGATCCACCAACAGGGATTGTGGGTAAAGCGCTACCCTCACCCCAGCCCTCTCCCGAAGGGAGAGGGAGCCGACCGAGGTGGAATGGAGAAATGTACAGACCTGCGACCTGTGCGGTGACCTTGGCTTGGCCAAACCTGAGCTCACGCTGATCGTTCAGGTCGACGTCAAACCTGAGAGCGCCACCGTAGGTCCCCTCTCCCTCCGGGAGAGGGCTAGGGTGAGGGGCTTTTAGCGCACGACGCCTTCTTCGATCAGCAACTTGAGGATGGCTTCGGCACCCGCCTGCGCGGTTACACCTTTCAAAACCTGCCCCCCGCCGCCACTGGCCTTGGCCGTCGCGGCCTTCATCCGGTCGGCGCCGCTCTTGGCCTTGATCACCTTCAAGCGCTTGGGCCTTGGCTTGGCCGGTTGCAGCGTGGCGACGGCCAACAATTGGTCCTCCACCACTTCAACGTCATCAGCGGCCAATTCGCCCCGTCGTGCCGGGCCATACGCGCTCTGCCGAGGCTTCGGTGCGGCGTTATCCACAGTGGCCAGAAACGGCAGCTTCACCTTCAAGCGGCGTCGCTGGCCGCGCGGCAACGCTTGCAGGACCAGCGCCGACCCGTCATTGATCGATTCGACCTGCGCCAGACCCACTACCAGCGGCCAGCCCAGACCTTCCGCCAGCAGGAACGGCAACATCCCCGAACCTTCGCCGGTTTCCGCCTGACTGCCGGTCAGCACTACTTGCGCCCCGGCATCGCGCAGGTATGCGGTCAGCGCCGGCAAGGCATCGGCGCCAGCGGGTTGTTCCAGCACATGCAGCTGTTCCAGGCCCATGCCCAGATAGGCACGCAGGGCCGGTTCGGCAACATCACCGGCGTGCAGCACTTGCAGGTTATCCCCAGCCAGTTGCAGGCCCAGTTCCACCGCGCGCGCATCCTGATCGGCGCGCCGTGGCCGACCTGAGGTCGGGTGAGCGCCAATCGAGACCAGACTGATAACGTTCGTGTTCATAGGGTTTCCTTAAGCCGCATCGCGCTTGGCTTCGTTGCGGTAAGCCGCGACCGCTTCGATCAACGCTTGCAGAATCTCTGCGCTTTCGCCGATCACCGAGAGGTCGGCACGCTTGATCATGTCGCACCCCGGATCGAGGTTGATCGCTACAACCTTGTCGCAAGCGCCAATGCCTTGCAGGTGCTGAATCGCGCCAGAGATACCCACAGCCACATAGACCCGCGCAGTGACCCAGGTGCCGGACGCGCCAACCTGGCGATCCCGGGCCATGAAGCCGTCGTCCACCGCAACCCGCGAAGCGCCTTCGGTGGCGCCGAGGGCTGCTGCCGTTTCGTGGAACAACTGCCAGTCCTTGACGCCGTTGCCGCCGGAGAAGATGAACTCGGCTTCGGCCATCGGAATCGCTGCCGGATCCACCGCCACGGCACCAAGATCTTCGATTCGCGACAAGCTGCGCGCAACGCTTGTGGATAACTCCACTGGCAACGCTTCGTGACGGGTTTCGCTGACCGGTTCTGCGCATTCGGCAGCGGCGAGAATCAACCGCGCCACTGGACGCGCCAGGTCTTGTAATCCGGCCCCGGCGCGGCCGATGCATTCCTGATCCTTGACCTGCCAGACCCGCGTGGCCGGGCGCTCGCCCAAGGCTGCAGCAAAGCGCCGGCCGAGTTCGCCGCCACCGCTGCGGCTGTCCGGCAGCAACCAGTGATGCGGATTGAATTGGTTATCCACAGCGCGCAAACCCTGCACCCGTTGTTCCGGTGCATAACCGCTGAATTCCTCGCCTTCCAGCACCAGCAGGCGATCGACGCCAGCAGTTTCGAAAGCGCTTTCCTTGTGCTCGCCGAACACCACGGCGAGCACTGCACCATCGCTGCCGGCCAGTTGGTGAGCGAGGCCGAGCAGATCGCGGTCGTGGCTGCTCAGGCGACCGCCGACCATATCCGGCACCACGCTGATGTAGAACGCCGGAGCCGGTACCTGATGCAGCGGCAACTGCACTTCAACAGCAGCCGAGCGTTTGACCGTCCCACCCTGCTGCGCGCCGCTGCGGTCAATGCGTTTGATGCCGTTAGGGCCGATAAAACCCATGCCGTGCAGATTCTTGCGGATGACGCCGTTGGGCCCCATCCAGCTGTGTTGCGCCGGTTGCATCGCCGCGTGCAGCGGATGCAAACGGTTACGGGCAATCCATTCGGCGCGCGGGTCGCGGCGGATAATGTCGCTCATCAGTGCACCTCCGCAGGTTCACGTTTGGCCGGCGTAGCAGGCTTGCTTGGCGCGGCGTCCTCGAGCAACGCGTCGGCGACCAGTTCGGCGATGTCCTTGATCAGCGGACGCGGTTCGACCACGCCTTCGAGCATCGCCGTGCACTGTGGACAACCCACCGCCACCAGTTCGGCGCCGGTTTCGCGGATGTCTTCCATGCGCATGTCGGGGATGCGCTGCTTGCCCGGAATGTCAGTGATCGGCGCGCCGCCGCCACCGCCGCAGCAGCGCGAGCGGAAGCCAGAACGCTGCATCTCTTTGACTTCAATGCCGAGGGCACGCAGCACTTCGCGCGGCGCTTCGTACTCGCCGTTGTAACGGCCCAGGTAGCACGGATCGTGATAAGTCACGCTGTTGCCTTTGTGCTGACCGAGGTTGAGCGCGCCGGCCTGAATGATCTCGGCCATGTAAGTGCTGTGGTGCTGCACCAGATAGTTGCCGTCGAAGGCGCCGTACTCGTTTTTCAGCACATGGAAACTGTGCGGATCGCAGGTGACGATGCGGTTGAAGCTGTATTTGGCCAACGTCTGGATGTTGCGCTTGGCCAGCAACTGGAACGTCGCTTCGTCGCCGAGACGCCGGGCCACATCGCCGCTGTCACGTTCTTCGAGGCCCAACACGGCGAAGTCGACTTTTGCCGCTTTCAGCACTTTGACGAACGCGCGCAGGGTGCGCTGGTTGCGCATGTCGAAAGCACCGTCGCCGACCCAGAACAGCACGTCGGTGGACTTCTTTTCGCTGAGCAGATTGAGGTTCAGATCCGCCGCCCAGTTCATCCGCCCGCCTGGGGCGAAACCGCCGGGGTTATCGGTGGCGATCAGGTTTTCGAGGACTTCGGCACCCTTGTTCGGCGTCGCGCCTTTTTCCAGGGTCAGATGCCGGCGCATGTCGACGATGGCGTCGACGTGCTCGATCATCATCGGGCATTCCTCGACGCAGGCACGGCAGGTGGTGCACGACCACAAGGTCTCGGCATCGACCAGACCGTTGACGATCGGTTGGTGCGGATTGCCGCCGTGCTCGCCGATCGGTTTGCCCGGATACGGGCTGCCGGCGAACTTGGCGTCAGTGCCGCCAGCGAGGCCGACGACCATGTCTTGAATCAGTTTTTTCGGGTTCAGCGGCTGGCCGGCGGCGAAGGCCGGGCACGCTGCTTCGCACTTGCCGCACTGCACGCAGGCGTCGAAACCGAGCAACTGGTTCCAGGTGAAATCCTTGGGTTTTTCCACGCCCAGCGGCGCATCGGGATTGTTCAGGTCCAGCGGTTTCAAACCGGTCGAGCGCCCGCCGCCGAAACGTTCCGGGCGACGGTGCCAGGCCAGGTGCAGAGCACCGGCAAAGGCGTGCTTCATCGGCCCGCCCCAAGTCATGCCGAAAAACAGTTCCGACACGCCCCACAGCACGCCAACACCGAGGATGGCGGCGAGCACCCAACCGCCGAAGTTCGCCGGCAGGATCCCGGCCACCGGCAGGGTCACCAGGAAAAACGACGCGGAGAAGGCCAGCAGGCTTTTCGGCAGGCGCATCCACGGGCCTTTCGACAGACGCGCAGGCGGATTGACCCGGCGCAGGTACATGAAGATCGCGCCGACGAACATCACCGCCGACATCAGCAGCAAGGCGTAGCCAAGGATGCGGTTATGCAGGCCAAAACCGTGCACGAGAATCGCCAGCACGATCGATGCGACCGCACCGCCCGCCGTGGCGACGTGGGTGTTGGCAATGTATTTGTCCCGCGCGACGACGTGGTGCAGGTCGACCATGTAGCGCTTGGGCATGGCCAGCAGACCGCCGAGCAGATCGACCTTCGCCGCCCGCCCCCGGCGCCACATGTTCATCCGCCGCAACGCGCCGAGGACCGCAAGGCCCAGGGCTGCGAACAACAGGATTGGAAGAAGGGTGTTCAACATCAGAGTCACCTCTGGCGAGCGGCAAGCTGCAAGCTACAAGCGGCAAGAAAGAGCAGCATGGATCGGCTGTGCTTTTACTTGCAGCTTGCAGCTTGTGGCTTGCCGCTGAGCCGTCAAAAATCCTTACAGAGCCGAAGTGCGTCGTAAATGGCGGCATGGGTATTACGCTGCGCCACGCAGTCGCCGATGCGGAACAGCAAGTAGCCGTCGCCCGCTTCGCTCAGCGAAGGTTGCGGCTGGATCGCGAACAGCGCTTCGACGTCGATCTGGCCCTTGTTGCGCGAGCCGTCCTTGAGGGCGTAGTAGATTTCCTCGTCCGGGCGCACGCCGTTTTCGACGACCACCTGATCGACCACCCGTTCCTCTTTCGCGCCGGTGTATTCGTTCTCCAGCACTGCGATGAGCTTGTCGCCCTCGCGGTAGACCTTCTCCAGCATCATGTCGCCGGTCATGATCACTTCTTTCGGGTACATGCTGCGGTAGTAGGTCGGGAACGACGTGCCGCCGATGGCCACGCCCGGTTTGATGTCGTCGGTGACGATCTCGACCTGGCTGCCCTTGTCGGCGAGGAAGTCGGCGACCGACATGCCGGTGAACTCGCAAATGGTGTCGTAGACCAGCACGTTCTTGCCCGGCGCAACCTTGCCGTCGAGCACGTCCCAGCTGCTGACCACCAGCCCTTCGGCCGCGCCCCAGTGCTCGTTCTGCTCAAGGTAAGGATGACCGCCGACCGCCAGCACCACGACATCCGGACGCAGGTCCATGATGGTGTCGGCATCCGCCGCTGTGCCCAGGCGCAGATCGACTTTCAGCCGCGCCAGTTCCAGCTGGAACCAGCGCGTGATACCGGCGATCTGGTCACGCTGCGGTGCTTTCGATGCGGTGGTGATCTGCCCGCCGATGAAGTCTTTTTTCTCGAACAGCGTGACGTCGTGGCCACGCTCGGCAGCCACGCGCGCGGCTTCCATCCCGGCCGGGCCGGCACCGACGATCACCACTTTGCGTTTCGGCCCGGTGGATTTCTCGATGATGTGCGGCACGCCCATGTATTCACGGGAGGTCGCGGCGTTCTGGATGCACAGCACGTCCAGACCCTGATACTGGCGGTCGATGCAATAGTTGGCGCCGACGCACTGCTTGATCTGGTCGATCTGGCCCATCTTGATCTTGGCGATCAGGTGCGGGTCGGCGATGTGCGCGCGGGTCATGCCGACCATGTCGACGTAACCGCCTTCAAGGATGCGCGTGGCCTGGTTCGGGTCCTTGATGTTCTGCGCGTGTAACACCGGCACCTTGACCACTTCCTTGATCCCGGCAGCCAGGTGCAGGAACGGCTCCGGTGGATAACTCATGTTCGGAATAACGTTGGCCAGGGTGTTGTGGGTATCGCAACCCGAGCCGACCACGCCGATGAAATCGAGCATGCCGGTGTCGTCGTAATACTTGGCGATCTGCTTCATGTCCTCGTGGGACAAGCCGTCCGGGTGGAACTCGTCACCGCACAGGCGCATGCCCACGCAGAAGTCGTCACCGACCTCGGCGCGCACAGCTTTCAGGACTTCGAGACCGAACTTCATCCGCCCTTCGAAGCTGCCGCCCCATTCGTCGGTGCGCTTGTTGACGCGCGGGCTCCAGAACTGGTCGATCATGTGCTGATGCACTGCCGACAGTTCGACGCCATCGAGGCCACCAGCCTTGGCCCGGCGCGCAGCCTGGGCGTAGTTGCCGATCACCCGCCAGATCTCTTCCGGCTCGATGGTCTTGCAGGTGGCGCGGTGCACCGGTTCACGGATGCCCGAGGGCGACATCAAGGTCGGCCAGTTGAAACCGTCCCAGCGCGAGCGACGACCCATGTGGGTAATCTGGATCATGATCTTGGCGCCATGCTTGTGCATGGCGTCGGCCAGATTCTGGAAGTGCGGAATGATCCGGTCGGTGGACAGATTGACCGAACTCCACCATTCCTGCGGGCTGTCGATCGCCACGACGGACGAACCGCCGCAGATGGCCAGGCCGATACCGCCCTTGGCTTTCTCTTCGTAGTATTTGACGTAGCGGTCGGTGGTCATGCCACCGTCAGTCGCGTAGACCTCGGCGTGCGCGGTGCTGAGCACGCGGTTGCGGATGGTCAGTTTGCCGATCTGGATCGGCTGGAACATTGCTTCGAAAGCCATGGCACGGTCCTCGGCTTACAACGGCTTGACGATGAACAAGCCGTCATCGTGGCCCTCTTCGGAGCCTCCGTAGACTTGTTCGGCGACAGTACGGATCTTGCTGCCACGGGCTTCGAGAATCTGGTCCATGGCGCCGGCGAACCAGCCGGTGAACATGTAATCAACCTTGCGCCCGACCTTGCCGTAGACATAGACGAATGCCGAGTGCTCGAGCTTGACGCTGGCGGTGCCCTTGTCGAGGTCGATGTCCTGAATCTTGAACAGGCCCCAGCCGCGCTGCGACAGGCGCTTCATGTAGTGCTCGAACACCGCGACGCCTTCCAGACCGTGGCATTCGGCTTCCTTTTCACACCAGTGCCAGGCGGATTTGTAGCCGGCCTTGTAGAGGATCTCGGCATAGGCTTCAGCGCCGAGCACTTCCTCGATGCCCATGTGGTTGTTGACGAAAAAGTGACGCGGCACATAGAGCATTGGCAGGGCGTCGGAGGTCCAGACACCGGTCTCGCTGTCGACTTCGATTGGCAATTGCGGGGCGATCTTGGCCATGGAAACTTAACTCCAGAAAAATGATGGTTCAGTGTTGGCCGCGGCCCTCACCCCAGCCCTCTCCCGCAGGAGAGGGGGCAGATCGGCGGCGGTCTTGAGAAAGCGTTATTCGCCCCAGACGTTCTTAAGAACGCTTACCCAGTTCTCGCCCATGATCTTGCGCACCACGCGCTCGGAATGGCCGCGCTTGAGCAGGGTTTCGGTGAGGTTGGGGAATTCGCCGACGGTACGGATGCCCAGCGGGTTGATGATCTTGCCGAAACTGGTCAGACGGCGGGCGTAGCCCTTGTCGTGGGTCAGGTATTCGAAAAAGTCCTGGCCGTGACCCTGAGTGAAATCGGTGCCGATGCCGATGGCGTCTTCGCCAACAATGTTCATGGTGTATTCGATCGCTTCGGCGTAATCGTCAATGGTCGAATCGATGCCCTTGGCGAGGAACGGCGCGAACATGGTCACGCCGACAAAACCGCCGTGGTCGGCAATGAACTTCAGCTCTGCATCGGATTTGTTGCGCGGGTGCTCTTTGAGACCCGACGGCAGGCAGTGCGAGTAGCAGACCGGTTTTTTCGATTCGAGAATGACTTCTTCCGAGGTCTTGGAACCGACGTGGGACAGGTCGCACATGACGCCGACGCGGTTCATCTCGGCGACAATTTCGCGACCGAAACCCGACAGGCCGCCGTCGCGTTCGTAGCAACCGGTGCCGACCAGATTCTGGGTGTTGTAGCACATCTGCACGATGCCAACGCCGAGCTGCTTGAACACCTCGACATAGCCAATCTGGTCTTCGAAAGCGTGGGCATTCTGGAAGCCGAAGAGGATACCGGTCTTGCCCTGCTCCTTGGCCCGACGGATGTCGGCGGTAGTGCGCACCGGCATCACCAGGTCGCTGTTTTCGCGGATCAGTTTCTGGCTGGCAGCAATGTTGTTCACGGTCGCCTGAAAGCCTTCCCACACCGACACAGTGCAGTTGGCCGCCGTCAGACCGCCCTTGCGCATGTCTTCGAACAGCTCGCGGTTCCATTTGGCAATGATCAGACCGTCGATAACGATGCTGTCGGCGTGTAATTCGGCTGGGCTCATCAGGCGTCCCCTTATTGGCGATTCATGCGCCGAATCGTCTGCCGGCGCTTTGGGGCCAGCATATGCCTCGGTGCCGGGGCGACCGGGTGCAAAAACGACAGGGGAATTGCCGAAAGCGTCAATCCGCGACAAAGGGTCGTCGGCCGCCGTCCTCCGCTGGCTGTTCAAGCCCGCGCGCTTGCGCCAGAATCTGCCGCAGCCTGCACCTACCAACGGATTAGAGCGACCCCAATGAAATCGATCTTCCTCGCCCTGGCACTGATTGCGACCGGCGCCCACGCCGCCGAAGAATCCGAGAACAACCCGTGCGACGCGGTGGAAAACGACATCCAGACCCCGGAATGCTCCGCCTACAGCCGCAGCACCGCCGAAGACCTGCTCAAAGACAACTACGCCAGCCTCAACGAACGCATGCAGACCGCCTACGGCAAGAACCCGACGCAACTGGCCGACATCACCGCCAAACTGAAAACCGCCCAGCAACAATGGTTGAAGACGCGGGATGCGGATTGCGCGGTGGAAGCGTTCCCGGCAACGGCGGGGAGCAAGGCGTTCACCATTGCGCAAAATGATTGTGTCGCGCGGATGAGTGATGAACGGTCGGAGTTTTTGGAGTCGATCGGGCAGGAGTGATAGAAGGTCTGGACGGCTGTTGCGGCTTCATCGGCGTAACCTCGTCCTCAACCATCATATTGCGATCGAGCCGACAGGCTGTGCCTTGATGGCCAGTAGCGACGCACACGCGCAACATGCCGACACGCCTTGTTTATTGGTCACTGGAAAAATATAAGCAAAGATTCGCGAATCTTATAAAAGACTTATATTCTTCTATGAACAGCATCCACTGGACTCGCAAAGCTGTTAAGCAGCTTTTGAAATTGCATTCCGTGCACCAAGGGAAGGTTCGCGACGCCGTCACGGCGCTTGCCGACATGCCCGATGTTGACAACGTAAAAGCATTGGTTGGTCGTGACTACGCTTACCGACTGCGTGTCGGCAATTATCGAGTCATGTTCGACTGGGATGGCGCAATCAAAGTGGTCAGTATACAAGAGGTCAAAAAACGTGATGAACGCACCTACTGACATTCAAATAATCAATGACGCCGAGGGTAATCCTGCATTCGTGGTTATCCCCTACGCTCAATATGTCGCACAGAAAATACAGCCCGATCTGATTCCCCATGAGGTAGTAAGTCGAATCGTTGATGGCGCAACACCGATCCGCGCCTGGCGCGAACATCTCAACCTGACTCAGGAAGAAGTGGCGAATCGCATGGGCATCTCGCAACCGGCGTTTGCCCAGCAGGAAACAGTCGCCAAACCCCGCAAGGCCACCCGCGAGAAAATCGCCGCCGCGTTCGGCATCACAGCCAGTCAGCTTGAGCTGTAAGCTGCCCTCTTTATTCCAAGGAATTCCCATGAACATCTGCGGCATTGAAATCAAAGGCAGCGAAGCGATCATCGCCGTGGCGGCGCTCGACGGTTCGACGTTGAGCCACGTCCCTCTCGCCACGAAAAAGATTGCCCTGGATGACGATGACGAGGCGGCAAATGTGCGGCGGTTCGCGGCGCAGGTGGCGTCGTTTGTGCGGGAGAATTCGGTGGACCGGATTGCGATCAAGAAGCGCAGCAAAAAGGGCGAGTTTGCCGGTGGGCCGACGACGTTCAAGATTGAGGGCGTGTTTCAACTGCTTGATGGTTGTGAGGTGACGCTGCTGTCGCCGCAGACGATCAATGCGCAGGCCAAGAAGCATAATTTCGAGCTGCCGGGGACGCTGAACAAATATCAGCATGAGGCGTACAAAGCGGCGTGCTCGGCGTTGGTGAAGAAATAGCCCTCTCTCAGACGCCGAAAATTAAATGTGGGAGCGAGCCTGCTCGCGAATGCAATGTGTCAGGCAACATCAGTGTTGGATGACAGACCGCTTTCGCGAGCAGGCTCGCTCCCACATTGTTTTCATGCAGGCCCATTCACGCCTGCGCGGTACGCCGGTCTTCCCGGGGGCAGCGGGCGAAACGCGCGCGATAACTGCGGGTGAAATACGACGGCGATTCAAAACCGCAGGCAATGCTGACTTCGAGCACGCTCATATCGGTCTGGCGCAGCAATTGCCGGGCTTTCTCCAGCCTTAAGCGCAGATAGAAGTTGCTCGGCGTATCGTTCAGATGCAGCCGAAACAAGCGCTCCAGTTGCCGCCGCGTAACCTTGATCGACTCGGCCAGTTGCAGCGTAGTCAGCGGCGGTTCGCTGTGTTGTTCCATTTCGCCAATCACCTGCACCAGTTTCTTGTTGCTGATGCCGTAGCGCGTGGCGACTTCCATGCGCTGGTGGTCTTTGCGCGGGCGGATGCGCCCGAGCACAAACTGTTCGCTGACCTGAATCGCCAGTTGCGGGCCGTGGGCCTGGGCGATCAGGTCGAGCATCAGATCAATCGAGGCCGTGCCACCCGCCGAAGTGATCCGCCGCCGATCGATCTCGAACAGTTCCTGCGTCACGCTGAGCTGTGGATAAGATTCCTTGAACGCATCGATCGCCTCCCAGTGCAGGGTCAGGCGATGGCCATCGAGCAGACCCGCTTCGGCGAGGACGAAGCTGCCGGTGTCGATCGCACCGAGGGTTACGCCGTCGTTGTCCAGCCTGCGCAACCAGTGTTCCAGCGTCGGCGTGATGAACTTCAGCGGTTCGAAGCCGGCCACCACCAGCAAGGTCGCGCCTTTCTTCAGCGGCTCCAGTGCCGCATCGGCGTTGACCGACATGCCGTTGCTCGCCAGTACCGCGCCGCCATCGGCGCTGAGCACATGCCAGCGGTACAACTCGCCGCGAAAGCGGTTGGCCACGCGCAACGGTTCGATCGCGGAAATAAAGCCGATGGCGGAGAACCCCGGCATCAGCAAAAAGTAGAAATCCTGGGACATGGGCGCACTCGGTTGGCGGGTCGCGTGGCTCGTTGATACGCCGATTATCGGCGGCGTTCAAGCGTGCAGGTCGCTACAGTGCAAATGCCAGTCGCCGCAGTGCGCTTTCACGGGTGCATAGCTGCGTAACTTGGCCTCACCGGCGCGCAGATGCCGGGAACCACAATAATCGAACTGCCGAGGAACCCGACATGAAACGACTGATCAGCAGCTGCGTTCTTGCACTCAGCGGTACCGCTTTCTTCAGCACCGGCGTGATGGCGGCCGAACCGGCCTCCTGCAAGAACGTACGCATGGGCGTGGTCAACTGGACTGACGTGATCGCCACCAGTGCCATGACCCAGGTCCTGCTCGACGGCCTCGGCTACAGCACCAAACAGACCAGCGCCTCGCAGCAAATCATCTTTGCCGGGATCCGCGATCAGCGCCTGGACCTGTTCCTCGGCTACTGGAACCCGCTGATGACCCAGACCATCACGCCATTCGTCGAGGCCAATCAGGTGAAAGTGCTCGAAGCACCGAGCCTGAAAGACGCCCGCGCCACCCTCGCCGTGCCGACCTATCTGGCTGACAAGGGCCTGAAAACCTTCGCCGACATCGCCAAATTCGAGAAGGAATTGGGCGGCAAGATCTACGGCATCGAACCAGGCTCGGGCGCCAACACGCAGATCAAAGCGATGATCGCCAAGAACCAGTTTGGCCTGGGCAAATTCCAACTCGTCGAATCGAGCGAGGCCGGCATGCTCGCCGCCGTCGACCGCGCCGTGCGCCGCAAGGAAGCCGTGGTGTTCTTCGGCTGGGCGCCGCACCCGATGAACGTCAATATCCAGATGACCTATCTGACTGGTAGCGAAGACGCCCTCGGCCCGAACGAAGGCATGGCCACGGTGTGGACGGTCACCGCGCCGAAATACGCCGAGCAATGCCCGAACATCGGCCGCCTGCTGACCAACCTGACGTTCACCGCCGAATCCGAGAGCCGGATGATGCAGCCGCTGCTCGATCACAAGGATGCCTTCGAGTCGGCGAAGCAGTGGCTCAAGGATCACCCCGAAGACAAACAGCGCTGGCTTGAAGGTGTGACGACTTTCGATGGCAAACCGGCTGCTGAAAATCTGCAACTGACCAGCAAATAACCTTGCGATCAAAAGCCCCCTCACCCTAGCCCTCTCCCAAGGGAGAGGGGATTTAACGACGCTTCGCAGCCCCGCCACGGGCTGCGGACAGACCCATCACGCCTGAAGGAAACGCACCATGAACCACGACGTCATCATCACCTGCGCACTTACCGGTGCTGGCGACACGACCGCCAAGAGCCCACACGTGCCGGTCACCCCGAAACAGATTGCCGCTGCCGCGGTGGAAGCGGCCAAGGCCGGCGCCACCGTCGTGCACTGCCATGTGCGCGACCCGCAGACCGGCAAGTTCAGCCGTGACGTGGCGCTGTACCGCGAAGTGATGGAGCGCATCCGCGAGGCGGACGTCGACATCATCGTCAACCTCACCGCCGGGATGGGTGGCGACCTGGAAATCGGCGCGGGCGAGAACCCGATGGAGTTCGGCCCGAACACCGATCTGGTCGGCCCGCTGACGCGTCTTGCCCACGTTGAAGAACTGCTGCCGGAAATCTGCACCCTCGATTGCGGCACGCTGAACTTCGGCGACGGCGACACCATTTACGTCTCTACCCCGGCGCAACTGCGCGCCGGCGCCAAGCGCATCACCGAACTGGGCGTGAAGGCCGAACTGGAGATTTTCGACACCGGGCATCTGTGGTTCGCCAAGCAGATGATCAAGGAGGGCTTGCTCGACAACCCGTTGTTCCAGCTGTGTCTGGGCATCCCGTGGGGCGCGCCGGCCGACACCACCACGATGAAAGCCATGGTCGACAACCTGCCCGCCGACGCGGTGTGGGCCGGCTTCGGCATCGGCCGCATGCAGATGCCGATGGCCGCACAAGCGGTGCTGCTGGGCGGCAACGTGCGGGTCGGGCTGGAAGACAACCTGTGGCTGGACAAAGGCGTGCTGGCGACCAATGGCCAATTGGTTGAACGCGCCACGGGAATCCTCAGCCGCCTCGGTGCCCGCGTGCTCACACCGGCAGAAGGCCGGAAGAAAATGGGCCTGACCCAGCGCGGCTGATCCATCACCCATTTCACCTGTAGGAGCTGCCGAAGGCTGCGATCTTTTGACTTTGATTTTTTAGAAGCAAGATCAAAAGATCGCAGCCTTCGGCAGCTCCTACAGGGCTCTTCGAACTCTTCAGGAAATCACCATGCGCTTTATCACCGAAATCAAAACCTTCGCCGCTCTGGGCAGTGGTGTCATCGGCAGTGGCTGGGTCGCCCGCGCCCTCGCCCACGGCCTCGACGTGGTGGCCTGGGACCCGGCGCCCGGCGCCGAAGCGGCATTGCGCCAACGCGTAGCCAATGCCTGGGGCGCGCTGGAGAAGAACGGCCTGGCGCCCGGCGCTTCGCAGGACCGTCTGCGTTTTGTCGCAACCATCGAGGAATGCGTGCGTGACGCCGATTTCATCCAGGAAAGCGCCCCGGAACGGCTGGAACTGAAGCTCGATCTGCACAGCAAGATCAGCGCCGCCGCCAAGCCCGATGCGCTGATCGGCTCCAGCACTTCAGGCCTTTTGCCCAGCGAGTTCTACGAGAGTTCGACACACCCTGAACGCTGCGTGGTCGGGCATCCGTTCAACCCGGTTTATCTGTTGCCGCTGGTCGAAGTCGTCGGCGGCAGAAACACCGCGCCGGAGGCGGTGCAAGCGGCGATGCAAGTCTACCAATCCCTCGGCATGCGCCCGTTGCATGTGCGCAAGGAAGTGCCGGGGTTCATCGCCGATCGCCTGCTCGAAGCGCTGTGGCGCGAGGCGTTGCACCTGGTCAATGACGGTGTGGCGACTACAGGCGAAATCGACGATGCGATTCGCTTTGGTGCCGGCCTGCGCTGGTCGTTCATGGGCACGTTCCTGACCTACACCCTGGCCGGCGGCGATGCCGGCATGCGCCACTTCATGTCGCAGTTCGGCCCCGCATTGCAGTTGCCGTGGACGTATCTGCCAGCGCCGGAGCTGACCGACAAGTTGATCGATGATGTGGTCGATGGCACCACTGATCAGCTCGGTCGGCACAGCATTTCCGCGCTGGAGCGCTATCGTGATGATTGTTTGCTGGCGGTGCTCGAGGCGGTGAAGACCACCAAGGAAAAGCATGGAATGAGTTTCAGCGAATAGACCTTGCAGAGCGCTTCCGGCCTCTTCGCGAGCAGGCTCGCTCCCACAGGTAAACGCATTTCAATGTGGGAGCGAGCCTGCTCGCGAAGACGGCAGTCCAGTCATCATCAATGTTGGAACCGAAACCATGCCCCACCTCACCACCTACCAAACCACCATCATCCCCGACTGGGTCGACTACAACGGCCACCTGCGCGACGCCTTCTACCTGCTGATCTTCAGCTACGCCACCGATGCGCTGATGGACCGCCTCGGCATGGACAGCAGCAACCGCGAGGCCAGCGGCCATTCGCTGTTCACCCTCGAACTGCACCTCAATTATCTGCACGAAGTGAAACTCGACACCGAGGTCGAAGTGCGCACGCAAATCATCGGCCATGACAGCAAGCGCCTGCACCTCTACCACAGCCTGCACAAGGTCGGCGATGAGCAAGCGCTGGCCGGCAATGAACAGATGCTTTTGCACGTCGACCTCGCCGGCCCGCGCTCGGCACCGTTCAGCCCGGATACGTTGCATCGCCTGCAAGCCATCGTCGCCGATCAGACCGACCTGCCCGCTCCCGCTTACATCGGCCGCGTGATCGCGCTGCCACCCGCTCGGTAAATCCCCCCCATCGCCAAGGAGCCGCCATGAACACCGCCGTCGCTGTTGCCGATTTTCGTACTTATCCGTTGATCAGCGCGCTCGGTGGCGTGCAGGGTCTGGCGGATCGCGTTGTCATCGAATGGGCTGACGGACGTGTCAGCCCGTTTCACCACGTATGGTTGCGCGACAATTGCCCGTGTGATCAATGTGTCTACATCGTCACTCGCGAGCAGGTTTTCGAGAGCGTCGATGCCGCCGAGGATTTGCGACCGCTGGCCACGCGCATCGACAGCGATGGTTGCCTGCGTATCGACTGGCAGGACGGTCACCTCAGCCGCTTTGACCCGGGCTGGTTGCGCGCACATGCCTATGACGATGAATCCCGCGCCGAACGTCTGGCCGGCAAACCGCAGCCCCATTTGTGGCACAGCGATCTGCAGTTGCCGGTGTTCGACTACACCGCGCTGATGAACGACAACGCCGCGCTGCTGCAATGGTTGCTCGCCGTGCGCGACATCGGCCTGACCCAAGTGCGCGGCGTGCCCGCCGAGCCGGGCTCGCTAAAGCTCATCGCGCAGCGGATTTCCTTCATCCGCGAAAGCAACTTCGGCGTGCTGTTCAATGTGCAATCCAAAGCCGACGCCGACAGCAACGCCTACACCGCCTTCAACCTGCCATTGCACACGGATCTGCCGACTCGCGAGCTGCAACCGGGGCTGCAATTTCTGCATTGTCTGGTGAATGATGCCGAGGGTGGCGAGAGTATTTTCGTCGATGGTTTTGCGATCGCCGAGGCCTTGCGTCAGGAGGAGCCGCAGCTGTTTGAGGCCCTGTGTGAAATCCCCGTGGAATTTCGCAACAAGGACCGGCACAGCGACTATCGCTGCCTGGCGCCGATCATCGCTGTGGATGCGCTGGGCCGGGTGGCGGAGATTCGCATGGCCAACTTTCTGCGCGGGGCGTTCGATACGTCGGTGGCGCAGATGCCGCTGCTGTATCGAGCCTATCGGCGCTTTATTGCGATGACCCGCGAGCCGCGGTTTCGGCTGATGCAGCGGCTCAAGCCGGGCGAGTTGTGGTGCTTTGACAACCGCCGCACGCTGCATGCACGCAATGCCTTTGATCCAGCGACCGGGGCGCGGCATTTTCAGGGCTGCTATGTCGATCGGGATGAGTTGTTGTCGCGGATTCTGGTGTTGCAACGTTGAACCGCGTCATCGTTCTTCGCGAGCAGGCTCGCTCCCACAGGGGTACGCATTGCAAAGTGGGAGCGAGCCTGCTCGCGAAAGCGTCAGCGGGAACAACAAATCTCTGGCTGATTCAAAGCAAAAAAAACTCCGATCAAGCCGTGACAGGATCGGAGCTGAGGAGGGTACTGTTGAGGAGCTGCCAGGCGAGGGTGACCAAACCTTCGTGAAGCGAGCTGGAGCCAGTGTGCCTAGTCGCCCATCCAGTCGGTTAGCCGAAAACGACCTGTTCATAGTCGTCCCGGCCACCGCGACAAAACGCCCTTGCCGCGTCCGGTCGGGGCCACCAGAATCGAGCCAAGACCTCCGTTGCCACAGAAGGATTTGCGTAATGATGTACGCCGATTTGATTGACCAGGAAGATCTGTTGGGCCAGCTCAAGGCCTTGGGTATACAGGTGCCGAGCGGTACCACCGCCGAGCAGGCCTGCGAGTGTGCGGTGCGCGGCCTGGATAATGTTCGCGCATTCGAACTGCGCAAGATGGTCAAGGACATGTACACCAGCGGCGCCAGCATTCAGCCGGCGGTGCGTCAGGCGATCGACAAGCAGTTGTTGCCGGCCCTCTCGGATTATCAGCAGTCCCACAGCGCCTGAGAAAAGATCAAAAGATCGCAGCCTTCGGCAGCGCCTACAGGGGAACGTATTCCAAATTTAGGAGCTGCCGAAGGCTGCGATCGTTTGCTTTACAGCCTTACGCTGGCAAACGTCGACTCATTGCGCGCCTGACTCAGCGCTGACATCGGCCCCGACAGCGGCGACATCACGATGGCCTGCGGCAGTGGCAGCATCGCCACCTGCTGGGTGGTGTTGGAGCCGACGCGCTCGTCACGCGGCGGGATGCCGAAGTATTCGCGATAGCACTTGGAGAAGTGCGGCGTGGAGACGAACCCACACACCGACGCCACTTCGATGATCGACATCGGCGTCTGCTTGAGCAGTTGCCGGGCGCGGATCAGGCGCAGCTTCAGGTAGTAGCGCGACGGCGAGCAGTGCAGGTATTTCTGGAACAACCGCTCCAGCTGTCGACGCGACACCGCGACATACACCGCCAGTTCATCCAGATCGATCGGCTCTTCCAGGTTGGCTTCCATCAGCGCGACGATTTCCTGCAACTTCGGCTGGTTGGTGCCGAGCATGTGCTTGAGCGGCACACGTTGGTGATCCTGTTCGTTGCGGATGCGCTCGTAGACGAACATCTCCGAGATCGCTGCCGACAGTTCGCGACCGTGATCGCGGCTGATCAGGTGCAGCATCATGTCCAGCGGCGCGGTGCCGCCGGAGCTGGTGAAGCGGTTACGGTCGAGGGTGAACAGGCGTGTGCTCATGGCCACGCGCGGGAAAGCTTCCTGCATCGCCGCCAGACATTCCCAGTGCACGCTGCAATCGAAGCCGTCGAGCAGACCGGCGCAGGCCAGCGCCCAACTGCCGGTGCACACCGCGCCCAGGCGCTTGGACTGGCGCGCCTGGCTTTGCAGCCACGAGACGTGTTCACGGGTCACGGTACGTTGAATGCCGATGCCGCCGCAGACGATCACCGTGTCCAGGGGCGGGGCTTTGTGCATGGAGGCGTCGGGAGTGATCTGCAGACCGTCACTGGCCCAGACCTGGCCGCCATCGACGGTGAGGGTGCTCCAGCGATACAGCTCGCGACCGGACAACTGGTTGGCCATGCGCAGCGGCTCAACGGCGGACGCCAGGGAAATCAGCGTGAAATTGTCCAGCAGCAGAAAGCCGATGGATTGAGGCGCACGGTTCTGGGGTTGGGCCCCGGAGTTGAACGACGTCATCGCGGTATCTCCTCACACAAAGCGGGTGGCGGCCTCAGGCGGAGGCTCTTGTTATTGCCCGCGTCTCACAGAGAAAGCAGGCTTTGTTATGACAGAGCAATTGCCGTGCCTGAAATTGGACGGCCATTCAATAACTCCTGAAAACGACCTCGCGACGCGTCTATACGAGACCTCGGAACATGCCATTTCGAAGTGCCATCAAGCGCCACGAGAGCCCTGCCGCGCAGCCTGTGAGCAGATCGGTAGCACTTGTGGGAACTGGCCTGCAGCGGATTTGCACAGAGTGTCACCGCAAGCACGGACGACGGACGGTCGAGTAGCGACTGACAAGTCACGACTGACAGTGACGCTTGTCTGATTGCGACGCGCCAAAAGGTGGCGTGGCTGGATCGGGGTGTTCTTTTGTTGAGCAGTTTTGACTGGTCTGGCGCCTTCGCGAGCAGGCTCGCTCCCACACTGGAATCTGGGGTTCACAAATATTGTGTTCACTGGAGATCTATTGTGGGAGCGAGCCTGCTCGCGAAGAATCCACCTCGGTGTGGCTGGCTCAGCACTCAACCGCACTGACCGCCAAGCCACCGCGCGAAGTTTCTTTATATTTGTCATGCATATCCGCGCCGGTATCGCGCATGGTGCGGATCACTCGGTCCAGCGAGATAAAGTGCTGACCGTCGCCGCGCAGAGCCATTTGCGCCGCGTTGATGGCTTTCACTGCCGCGATTGCATTGCGCTCGATGCACGGCACTTGCACCAGCCCACCGACCGGGTCGCAGGTCAGACCAAGGTTGTGCTCCAGGCCGATTTCCGCCGCGTTGCACAATTGCTCGGGCGTGGCGCCGAGAATCTCCGACAGCCCCGCCGCTGCCATGGCGCAGGCCGAACCGACCTCGCCCTGACAACCGACCTCGGCGCCAGAGATCGAAGCGTTCTTCTTGCACAGAATGCCGACCGCCGCCGCGCCGAGGAAATAGTCGACGACGTTGGCGTCGGTGACCGCTTCGCTGAACTTCATGAAATAGTGCAGCACCGCCGGGATGATCCCCGCCGCGCCGTTGGTCGGTGCAGTGACCATGCGCCCGCCGGCAGCATTCTCTTCATTGACGGCCAGGGCGAACAGATTGACCCACTCCATCGCGCTCAGGGTCGAGCCGATGACATTGGGCTTATTCAGCTCTTGCAGGCTGCGGTGCAACTTCGCCGCACGCCGCCGCACGTTCAGGCCGCCGGGCAGAATGCCTTCGTGCTTGAGGCCTTGCTCGACGCAATCCTGCATCGCCCGCCACAATTTCATCAGCCCGGCACGGATCTCTTCTTCGCTGCGCCAGACCTTTTCGTTGGCCATCATCAGTTCAGCGACGCGCAGGTTGTGCGTTTTGCACAACTGCAGCAGCTCGACCGCGCTGGAGAAGTCGTAGGGCAATTCGGTGCGATCCAGATCGACCACACCACTGGACGCTTGCGCCTCATCAACGACAAAGCCGCCGCCGACCGAATAGTAGGTGTCACGGTGCAGCTCAGCGAACTCGCCTTCGGCCACCAGCGTCATGGCGTTGGGATGGAATGGCAGGTTTTCATCGATCAGGCGCATGTCCCGCGCCCACACAAACGGCACCGACAGGCGACCATCCAATAACAACGTATGGGTTTCGCGCAGCGCCTGAATGCGCGGGCCGATCTGCGCCGGGTCGATTGCGTCCGGCCACTCGCCCATCAGGCCCATGATCACCGCGTTGTCGCTGCCGTGGCCGATGCCGGTGGCGGAAAGCGATCCGAACAACTGCACCTCGATGCGCCGCACCTGTTCCAGCTGATGCTTGCCGCGCAGCGACTCGACGAACAATGCGGCGGCGCGCATCGGACCAACGGTGTGGGAACTGGAAGGGCCGATGCCGATTTTGAACAGGTCGAAAACGCTGATAGCCATTGCTGCGAAGCTCCTGAGAATACCGGTCCGGGCGGCAAAAGCGCCCGCTGGCGGAGCTGCTACGCTCAAGCTGCGATCCGCCGAATGCCGGCATCATCGGGCTTTTGTCGGCGCGCACGGCGTCTGACACCGACGCAGTCATGTCCAGCAGCGTCGTCACGTTTTCGCCCCGCAAATACGCCGTTTTTATGCCGTTGAGCAGGTCATCGGGGGCGGAAAAAAGCTGTAAGCGACGTCACCGACACTGGAAGCGACCATCCCTGTACTGGATACGACCCTCCCTGTAGGCGTCAGATTTTCACTGGTACATGATCGGGATGACTCGATTGCAAGGCGCTGCGGTAGAGCTGTCGTCAGAACGCCACCAACCGCAACCCATAAGTGCGGTGGTCCACAGTCGGAACACTGCCAAAAAAAACACCAAGGAGTCCATCCATGAAAGGTTCCCCGTCGTTGTTGTTGGCCGCCCTGCTGAGTCTGCCGTTACTGGCGCAAGCCGCAGAACCGGCACAGTGCAGCCTCGTTAACTTCTCTGATGTCGGCTGGACCGACATCACCGCTACCACCGCCACCACTTCCGTTGTTCTCAACGCCCTCGGTTACAAGACCAAGACCACCATGATCTCCGTGCCCGTGACCTACAAGTCGCTGGCCGACGGCAAGAACATGGACGTGTTTCTCGGCAACTGGATGCCGACCATGGAGAACGACATCAAGCCGTATCGCGATGCCGGCACCGTCGACACCGTGCGCACCAACCTCAAGGGTGCCAAATACACCCTCGCCGTGCCGCAAGCCCTGTACGACAAAGGCCTGCATGACTTCGCCGACATCGCCAAATTCAAGAAAGAACTCGACGGCAAGATCTACGGCATCGAGCCGGGCAACGACGGCAACCGGCTGATCCAGAGCATGATCGACAAGGATGCCTTCGGCCTGAAAACCGCTGGCTTCAAGATTGTCGAATCTTCCGAGGCCGGCATGCTCTCGCAAGTCGACCGGGCGCAGAAGCGCGACACCGCCGTGGTCTTCCTCGGCTGGGCACCGCACCCGATGAACAAGCGCTTCAAGATTCAATACCTGACCGGCGGCGACGATTTCTTCGGCCCCGATTTCGGCGCAGCCACCGTGGCGACCAACACCCGCAAGGGTTACGCCGAAGAATGCAGCAACGTCGGTCAGCTGTTGAAAAACCTGGAGTTCACCGTCGACATGGAAAGTGAACTGATGGGCAACATCCTCGACGACAAGATGAAGCCTGACGCGGCCGCCAAGGCCTGGCTGAAAAAGAATCCACAGGTGCTCGATACCTGGCTCGCTGGCGTGACCACCATTGACGGTAAACCAGGCCTGGAGGCCGTGAAAGCCAAGCTCGCGCCTTGATTTGAGGGGCACCGCTTATGCCGGGCAGGCGTGCCTGCCCGGGCTGTTAATTTCCTTGCATGCGGACGTTCACTACCATGCTGATTGATCAGAAAATACCTTTAGGCCAGTACATCGCGGGCTTCGTCGAATGGTTGACGCAACACGGCGCCAACACCTTCGACGCAATCGCCGTGACACTGGAAACGATGATCCACGGCGTGACGTTTGCGCTGACCTGGTTCAACCCGTTGGTGCTGATTGGCCTGATCGCCATCATTGCCCATCTGATTCAACGCAAGTGGGGCCTGACCGCGTTCGTGGTCGCCTCGTTCCTGCTGATCCTCAACCTGGGTTACTGGCAGGAAACCATGGAAACCCTCGCCCAGGTGCTGTTCGCCACCCTGGTCTGCGTGTTGATCGGCGTGCCGCTGGGCATCGTCGCCGCGCACAAACCGATGTTCTACACCATGATGCGGCCGGTGCTCGATCTGATGCAGACCGTACCGACCTTCGTTTACCTCATTCCTACCCTGACCCTCTTCGGGCTGGGTGTGGTTCCGGGCCTGATCTCCACAGTGGTGTTCGCCATCGCGGCGCCGATCCGCCTGACCTACCTGGGCATCCGTGATGTCCCGCAAGAACTGATGGACGCCGGCAAGGCCTTCGGCTGCTCGCGTCGCCAACTGCTCTCAAGGATCGAACTGCCGCACGCCATGCCGAGCATCGCGGCCGGCATCACCCAGTGCATCATGCTGTCGCTGTCGATGGTGGTGATCGCGGCACTGGTCGGCGCCGACGGACTCGGCAAACCGGTGGTCAACGCACTGAACACTGCTGATATTGCGCTGGGCTTCGAAGCAGGCCTGGCAATCGTACTGCTGGCGATCATGCTCGACCGTATCTGCAAACAACCCGACGCTAAAGTAGGGGGTGACGCATGAGCATAATTCGCTTCGAAGACGTCGACGTAATCTTCTCCAAGGACCCGCGCGAGGCACTCAAGCTGCTCGATCAGGGCATGACCCGCAACGAGATCCTGAAGAAGACCGGTCAGATCGTCGGCGTGGAAAAAGCCACGCTGGACATCAACAAAGGCGAGATCTGCGTGCTGATGGGCCTGTCCGGCTCGGGCAAGTCGAGCCTGCTGCGCTGCATCAACGGCCTCAACACCGTGAGCCGCGGCAAGCTGTTCGTCGAGCATGAAAACCGTCAGATCGACATCGCGTCCTGCACGCCCGCCGAGCTGAAAATGATGCGCACCAAGCGCATTGCCATGGTGTTCCAGAAGTTTGCCCTGATGCCCTGGCTGACAGTGCGCGAGAACATCAGTTTCGGTCTGGAAATGCAGGGTCGACCGGAGAAGGAACGCAAGAAACTCGTCGATGAGAAACTCGAACTGGTCGGCCTGACCCAATGGCGCAACAAGAAGCCGGACGAACTTTCCGGCGGCATGCAACAGCGCGTCGGCCTCGCCCGTGCGCTGGCCATGGACGCCGATATTCTGCTGATGGACGAACCGTTCTCGGCTCTCGACCCGCTGATCCGCCAAGGCCTGCAGGATGAACTGCTGGAGCTGCAACGCAAGCTGAGCAAGACCATCGTGTTCGTGAGCCACGACCTCGATGAAGCGCTCAAACTGGGTAGCCGCATCGCGATCATGAAAGACGGCCGGATCATCCAGTACAGCGTGCCGGAAGAAATCGTTCTCAACCCGGCGGACGACTATGTGCGCACCTTCGTCGCCCACACCAATCCACTCAACGTACTCTGCGGCCGCAGCCTGATGCGCACGCTGGACAAGTGCAAACGCATCAACGGTTCGGTGTGCCTCGATCCGGGCGGCGACTCGTGGCTGGACCTGGCCGAAGGCAACACCATCAAAGGCGCACGGCAGAACGGTTCAGTGCTGAATCTGCAGAACTGGGCACCGGGGCAAGCGGTGGAAGGCCTGGAGCGCAAGCCAACGCTGGTGGACTCGAACATCGGCATGCGTGACGCGCTGCAGATCCGTTATCAGACCGGCAACAAGCTGGTGCTGCACGATAACAATCATGTGGTGGGGATTCTCGGCGACAGCGAGTTGTATCACGCGTTGTTGGGCAAGAATCTGGGGTAATGCGCCAGGTGGGATAAAAAAAGGGATCGCGGTGAGCGATCCCTTTTTGTTGGGTCAGGAATAGCCCCTCACCCTAGCCCTCTCCCAGAGGGAGAGGGGACTGACCCAGTTGAACTTTCGAGCTACATCGACCTGAGAAATCGAGTCGAACTCAGGCTTGGAGAAGCTTCCGGTCGGGTTCCAAACCCATAATCGACTCGGTCTTCCAGGTCGGCGTATAGCGCAAGACACCTCGGTCAGCTCCCTCTCCCTCCGGGAGAGGGCTGGGGTGAGGGCAGGCTTTTGACTTTAGCTATAAACCCGCCCCAACAACTGCCGATGGCTTTCAAACTGGTCCAACACATCCCGGGTGATCTGCTCAGGAGTGAAGCCCATCAAGTCGTAATCCTGACTGCCATTGTGCAAATACACCTCAGCACGGTAGTAACGCTGACGCGCTTCATCCGATTGCGCCGATTCGGTCGGGGTCGCCAGATAACCATCCAGGCTCACTTCGTAAACGAAAGGGTTGCCCTCTTCCATCTCGACCCGCACACCCATGCAGCGCTTGGCCTTGCCCAGCAGCGTCTGCACTTCAATGCCCTGATTGCGCAATTGCGCCGCTGCATCTTCCAGCGCCGGGGTGACGTGTTTGTCCATGAAGCGCTGCACCACCGATTGGCTCGGCTGCAGATCCAGTTGCGTCAGGCGCTCGCTGAAACCACGGCGCCCGCGCTCGGCCAGTTGCGCTTGCTCCTGTTCGATCTGCACGTCCTGGCGCATCGCCTTGTGCAGGCCGAACATGAAGCAGATCAGCACCACCGAGAACGGCAGGCCGGCCAACACCACCATGGTCTGCATGGCTTCGAAGTTGCCGGCGAACAGCAGGCCGATGGTCACCAGCGTGATCACCACCGACCAGAAGATCCGCAGCCAGTGCGGCGCGTCTTCGTCGACGTTGCCGCCCTTGCAGGAAAGATTCGCCATCATCACCGCGCCGGAGTCGGCCGGGGTCAGGAACAGCACGAAGCCGACAAAGATCGACACCCCGATGACGACTTTCGACGCCGGGTAATGCTCAAGCAACTGATAGATCGCCATCGACGGCTGTTCCAGCGCCGTCTTGCCCAGCTCCACCGCGCCCTGATTCATCACCAGATCCAGCGCCGAGTTGCCGAAGATCGACAGCCACGCCAAAGTGAAGCCCAGCGGAATCAGCAGCACGCCAGCGACCAGTTCACGCACGCTGCGGCCACGGGAAATCCGTGCGATGAACATGCCCACGAATGGCGCCCAGGAAATCCACCAGGCCCAGTAGAACAGGGTCCACAGGCCCAGCCAGCGATCGGACTTGGCGCTGTCGCCTTCATAGACGTACAGGTCGAAGGTCTTCAGCACCACGCCGTTGAGGTAGTCACCGATGTTCTGCACGAAGCCGTTGAGCAGGTGCAGGGTCGGGCCGAACAGCAGGACGAAAATCAGCAGGCCGCTGAACAGCACGATGTTCAGGTTGGACAGACGACGGATGCCGTTTTCCACACCGGACACTGCGGCGATGGTCGCCACGGTGCTCATGACGATGATAACGATCAGCAGGTTGGTGTTGCTGTGCTCCATGCCGAACAGGTTTTCCAGCCCGGACGACACTTGCAGCGAGCCAATCCCCAGGTTGGTCACCAGACCCAGCAGGGTCACGAACATGCCGAAGCCGTCCACCGCGTGCCCGGCCGCGCCTTTGACCCAACGCTCGCCGACCAGCGGATACAGCGCCGAACGCAGCGCCAGCGGCTGGTTATGCCGATAGGCGAAATACGCCACGGCCAGACCGACCAGTGCGTAGATCGCCCAGCCGTGCAGGCCCCAGTGCAGGAAAGTCAGTTGCACCGCCTGGCGCGCGGCCATGTTTGTGGCCGAGGTGCCTTCCGGCGGATTGAAGTAGTGATCCAGTGGCTCGGACGCGCCGAAGTACAGCAGCGAAATGCCGATGCCCGACGAGAACAGCATCCCCGCCCAGGCGCCGTAACTGAAGTCCGGGGTGTCGTCCTTGCTGCCCAGTTTGAGTTTGCCGTACGAGGAAAACGCCAGACCGACCACGAACACCAGATAAGCGGCGATCACCACCATGTAGTACCAGCCGAAGCTGCGCGACAACCAGGCCTGGGCCATCCCTAACATTCTGCCGGCCTCTTGCGGGGCGATGATCAGAATGGCGGTCAACAACAGAATCAGCGCGGTCGAGGTGTAGAACACCCAACCGTTGACCGTCACCTTCTCGGGCGGGGTCTTTATTAGCGAGGCAGAACTCATGGCACAAATGCTCCAGGCAGTGCGAGAGAAGAACACAAGGCATCACGGAACCCGACCAATCGGTTAGTTGGCAGCCGACCGGCGGGTGATATAAAGACACTCCGAAAAAAGCCCGAACCTGCCGAAATGGCGTTGCGTATTCGCTTTCGTGGCCAGAGGCGACGGACGTTCATCCGAAACCTGGCCCCGAGCGTCTTGCCCTTTCAACACGTCCATCGAATCGCGAACCGCGCCATGCCCCACGCAGGTTTCGAGCCGTTTCAGGTGTCGGTTTTTATCGTCATCACACGTAGGAATTTTCTGTAGGCAGCGACGAATTGTCGCAGATCTTATTCTTTGTTGATTGAACGTTCAATCAAAACAAAATAGACTGGCCCTCAATCCGATCGGCGTCATTCGCCCCTCGGAAGGCCTAAGGAGATGTGCAAGATGCCCAAGGTCGGTATGCAACCCATCCGCCGCCAACAATTGATCGAAGCCACTTTGCAAGCGGTCGATCAGGTCGGAATGGGGGACGCCAGCATTGCGCTGATCGCCCGTTTGGCCGGTGTCTCGAATGGCATCATCAGTCATTACTTTCAGGACAAGAACGGCCTGATCGCCGCCACGATGCGGTACCTGATGACCGCCCTCAGCGAGAGCGTCACCGCGCGCCGTCAGGCGCTGGCAGATGACAGCCCACGGGCGCATCTGCAGGTGATCATCGAAGGCAACTTCGACGCCAGCCAGGTCAATGGCCCGGCAATGAAAACCTGGCTGGCCTTCTGGGCCACCAGCATGCACCAGCCGTCTTTGCACAGGTTGCAGCGGATCAACGATCACCGTCTGTATTCCAACCTGTGCTGCCAGTTCCGCCGCGTGCTGCCGCTCGAAGATGCGCGCAGCGCCGCCCGGGGTCTGGCAGCGTTGATTGACGGCTTGTGGTTGCGCGGCGCGCTGTCCGGAGACGCTTTCGACACCGCTCAGGCGCAACAGATCGCTTACGAATACATGGATTTCCAATTGGCCAAGAAGGTGAGCTAGAGCACAGAGAAAATGCTCGGCCCCTGAACTCCACCGCAGCGTGATCGCGGTGGGCAACGCCAACCACCAATGCACTTGCGAGGACACTATGGCCCGTTTCGAACTGCAAAAACTCTACATCGATGGCGCGTATACTGACGCCGGCAGCGACGCCACCTTCGAAGCCATCAACCCGGCGAACGGTGAAGTCCTCGCACTGGTGCAACGTGCGACCAAGGAAGATGTCGAGCGCGCCGTGGTCAGCGCCGAAAAAGGCCAGAAAGTCTGGGCCGCGATGACCGCCATGGAGCGTTCGCGCATCCTGCGCCGCGCCGTCGACATCCTGCGCGAGCGCAACGATGAGCTGGCCGCACTGGAAACCCTGGACACCGGCAAATCCTTCTCCGAAACCAAGTACGTCGACATCGTCACCGGCGCCGACGTGCTGGAATACTACGCAGGCCTGGTGCCCGCCATCGAAGGCGAGCAGATCCCGCTGCGTGACACCTCGTTCGTTTACACCCGTCGCGAGCCGCTGGGCGTGGTCGCCGGTATCGGCGCGTGGAACTACCCGATCCAGATCGCCCTGTGGAAATCCGCTCCAGCCCTGGCGGCCGGTAACGCGATGATCTTCAAGCCAAGCGAAGTCACCTCGCTGACCACCCTGAAACTGGCTGAGATCTACACCGAAGCCGGCGTACCGAACGGCGTGTTCAACGTCCTGACCGGCAGCGGCCGCGAAGTCGGCACCTGGCTGACCGAGCACCCGCGCATCGAGAAAATCTCCTTCACCGGCGGCACCGACACCGGCAAGAAAGTCATGGCCAGCGCTTCGGCTTCGTCGCTCAAAGACGTGACCATGGAACTGGGCGGCAAGTCGCCGCTGATCATCTGTGACGACGCCGATCTCGATCGCGCCGCCGACACCGCGATGATGGCCAACTTCTACAGCTCCGGTCAGGTCTGCACCAACGGCACCCGCGTGTTCGTACCGGCGCACCTGAAAGCGGCGTTCGAGGCCAAGATCGTTGAGCGCGTTGCCCGCATCCGCGTTGGCAACCCGGAAGACGAAAACACCAACTTCGGCCCGCTGGTCAGCTTCCCGCACATGGAAAGCGTTTTGGGTTACATCGCCAAGGGTAAAGAAGAAGGCGCGCGCGTCCTGTGTGGCGGCGGTCGTCTGACCGACGGCGAATTCGCCAAAGGCGCGTTCGTTGCGCCAACCGTGTTCACCGACTGCACCGACGACATGACCATCGTGCGCGAAGAAATCTTCGGCCCGGTGATGGCGATCCTCTCCTACGAAACCGAAGAAGAAGTGATCCGCCGCGCCAACGACACCGACTTCGGCCTGGCCGCCGGCATCGTCACCCGCGACCTGAACCGCGCGCACCGCGTGATTCATCAGCTGGAAGCCGGTATCTGCTGGATCAACGCCTGGGGCGAGTCCGACGCAAAAATGCCGGTCGGCGGCTACAAGCAGTCGGGCGTGGGCCGTGAGAACGGGATCAGCTCGCTGAACAACTTCACCCGCATCAAATCGGTACAGGTCGAGCTGGGCGATTACGTCTCGGTGTTCTGATCTGGCTCAGAGTCTGGATGGGGCCTTTGTGGCGAGGGGATTTATCCCCGATGGGCTGCAAAGCAGCCCCCCTCCAGACACTGCCATTCTCCAGACAGAACCCAGTCGCTGACTCTGCGACTGCTGCGCAGCCGAACGGGGATAAATCCCCTCGCCACAGGTGCGCGGTCACAGTTGACCTGACCAACTTCAAAGAGGGTGCATTCAATGTCCCAAGAATTCGATTACATCATCATCGGTGCCGGCTCGGCCGGTAACACTCTGGCGACCCGTCTGACTGAAGACGAAGGCGTCACCGTTCTGCTGCTCGAAGCCGGCGGCCCGGACTACCGCCTCGACTTCCGTACCCAGATGCCCGCCGCGCTGGCCTTCCCGCTGCAGGGGCGTCGCTACAACTGGGCCTATGAAACCGATCCAGAGCCGCACATGGACGGCCGCCGGATGGAATGCGGTCGCGGCAAGGGCCTCGGCGGCTCTTCGCTGATCAACGGCATGTGCTACATCCGTGGCAATGCGATGGACTACGACGGCTGGGCGAAACTGCCGGGCCTGGAAGACTGGTCGTACCTCGATTGCCTGCCGTACTTCCGCAAAGCCGAAACCCGTGACATCGGCCCGAACGATTACCACGGTGGCGACGGCCCGGTCAGCGTGACCACGCCGAAAGCCGGCAACAACCCGCTGTTCCACGCCATGGTTGAAGCCGGCGTGCAGGCCGGTTACCCGCGCACCGAAGACCTCAACGGTTACCAGCAGGAAGGCTTCGGCCCGATGGACCGCACCGTGACGCCGAACGGCCGCCGTGCTTCCACTGCCCGTGGCTACCTCGACATCGCCAAGAAGCGTTCGACCCTGACCATCGTCACCCACGCCCTGACCGACAAGATTCTCTTTGAAGGCAAGCGTGCGGTCGGCGTGCGTTACCTGATCGGCGACGCTGAAGAACGTGTTGAAGCCAAGGCGCGCAAGGAAGTCCTGCTGTGCTCCGGCGCCATCGCTTCGCCGCAGATTCTGCAGCGCTCCGGTGTCGGCCCGGCGAAACTGCTGGAAAGCCTCGACATCCCGGTGGTCCACGATCTGCCGGGCGTCGGTGAAAACCTGCAGGATCACCTTGAGCTGTACCTGCAATACGCCTGCACCCAACCGGTTTCGCTGTATCCATCGCTGCTCTGGTACAACCAGCCGGCGATCGGTGCCGAGTGGCTGTTCAACGGCACCGGCATCGGCGCCAGCAACCAGTTCGAGGCCGGCGGTTTCATTCGTTCGCGTCCGGAATTCGAATGGCCGAACATCCAATACCACTTCCTGCCGGTGGCGATTAACTACAACGGCAGCAACGGTGTGAAAGAGCACGGTTTCCAGGCGCACATGGGTTCCATGCGCTCGCCGAGCCGTGGTCGCATCCAGGTCAAATCCAAGGACCCGCGCCAGCACCCGAGCATCCTCTTCAACTACATGGCCACCGAGCAGGACTGGCAGGAATTCCGCGACGGCATCCGCCTGACCCGCGAAATCATGCAGCAGCCGGCCCTCGACGCGTTCCGTGGTCGCGAAATCAGCCCGGGCATCGACGTGCAAACCGATGAGCAGCTCGACAAGTTCATCCGCGAGCACGCCGAAACCGCGTTCCACCCGTCCTGCTCGTGCAAGATGGGCACCGACGAGATGGCCGTGGTCGATGGCGAAGGTCGTGTGCACGGCATGCAGAGCCTGCGCGTGGTCGATGCCTCGATCATGCCGATCATCACCACCGGCAACCTCAACGCGCCGACGATCATGATGGCCGAGAAAATCGCCGACAGGATCCGTGGCCGCAAGCCGCTGCCACGCAGCACCGCTGCGTATTACGTCGCGAACGGCGCGCCGGTGAAGGGCAAGCCGATGCGGGATATCACACCGGTTACGCAGTAAGTCGTAAGACCGAGGCGCGACCTTCGCGAGCAGGCTCGCTCCCACATTGGAATGCATTTCAACTGTGGGAGCGAGCCTGCTCGCGAATGGGCCCTCAAATTCAGCACAAATTCCCCCGCTGCACAGTAAATCCCCCTACACCCCCTCTTCACTTGATCCTACCCCCACGCAGGCCTACTCTAGACCTCGCACAACCGTTTCACCCCTCCCCGCTGTCGCCATGCCGCTACTCCATTACAAGGAGGTTCTCGAATGTTCGATTTCCACCCCCAGCTCAAGCAGCGCTTTGCTGCCTTGCGCACGGGCGCTGAATTTTTTTCCCTGCGGTATGTGCGCGAGTCCGGGCAGTTTCTGTCGGTGCGCAAGAACGTCGCCGAACCGCCGAGCCTGAGCCGCGATGAAGGGGCGATGCTCACCGTGCGCGTCAATGGCGTCGAAGCCTACGCGGCGACCAACGACTTGTCGCAACAAGGCCTGCAAGCCGCGCTTGAACGCGCCGAACTGCAAGCCCGCCGGCTCAAGCCGCACGCCTTGCTCGACCTGCGCGAGCAGACGCTTTCCAGTGACCGCGCTGATTATTTTTCACCCAACCTCGAACAGCCCTTCCCGTCCCTGAGCGAATGCTTCGATCTGCTCGGTGCGGAGTCCGCCTCGGTGCCCAAGGATGAGCGCCTGGTCAATTGGCAGGTGAGCATCGGCATCACCCATGTCGAGCAGATCTACCTGAGCAGCGCCGGCGCCGAATTACGCCAGGCCCAGCGCTTCGTTTATCCGAGCCTCGACGTCACCGCCTACGACGGCAACGACAGCCAGACCCGCAGCCTCGGCCGCGAGAACTTCGGCCAGCAGGGTGGCGCCGATGTCATCAGCCGTTGCGGCCTGGTCGGTGCCGGTCCGCAAGTCGCCGATCAGGCCCTGCAACTGCTGCTCGCGCCGAACACCCCGCAAGGCCCGCGCGACCTGCTGCTGATGCCAGATCAGATGATGCTGCAGATCCACGAATCCATCGGTCACCCGCTGGAGCTTGACCGGATCCTTGGCGATGAGCGCAATTACGCCGGCACCAGTTTCGTCAAGACCAGCGATTTCGGCAGCCTGCAATACGGCTCCAACCTGCTCAACGTGACCTTCGATCCGGGCATTCCCGAAGAACTCGCCAGCTACGGCCATGACGACGACGGCACTGCGGCGAGCAAACAATTCCTGATTCGCGACGGCCTGCTGTTGCGGCCGCTGGGCGGAGCATTGTCGCAATATCGCGCCGGCCTCGACGGTGTTGCCAACAGCCGCGCCTGCGGCTGGAACCGGCCGCCGATCGACCGCATGGCCAACCTGAATATCGAGCCGGGCGATCAGACGCTGGAGCAGATGATCGGTGGTATCGAGCACGGCATCCTGATGAGCACCAATCGCTCGTGGTCGATCGACGATGCGCGCAACAAATTCCAGTTCGGCTGCGAATGGGGCCAGTTGATCGAGCATGGTGAACTTAAAGGCGTGGTGAAAAATCCCAACTACCGGGCCATTTCCGCGCACTTCTGGAAGAGCCTGCGCGCCGTCGGCGATGCCAACACCGTCAAGGTGCTGGGCACGCCGAACTGCGGCAAGGGCGAACCGAACCAGGTGATTCGCGTCGGCCACGCTTCGCCGGCCTGCGTATTCAGCAACATTGATGTGTTTGGGGGAGACGCCTGATGAGCATTTCGAAGCGTCAGTCCGACGCCTTCAAGGTCATGGTCAACTGGCTGCGCGACAGCGTGCGCGAGCCGGAACAGTTCACGCTCAGCTACGCCGCCGAAGCCTCGGCGTTCGTGCGCTTCAATCACGCCAAGGTGCGCCAGGCCGGGCAAGTGCAACAGGCCAACGTCGGCCTGAAACTGATCGACGACGGTCGCCACGCCGACCTGCAGATCACCTTGTCCGGGGATCAGGAAGCCGATCTGCAACGCCTCGCCGAGGGCCTGCAACAACTGCGCGAAACCCTGCCGCTGCTGCCGCAGGATCCGTACCTGCTGCTCAATCACAACAGCTGGCAGAGCACGCACGTACAAGCGCATCCGCTGCCGGATACCGAAGATGTCGTCGGGCAAATCTGCGCCGCCGCTGAAGGTCTGGATCTGGTCGGCTTCTATGCTGCCGGCCCGATCAGCCGCGGTTTCGCCAGCTCCGCCGGCGCGTTCGGCTGGCATGAAGCCAACAGTTTCAACTTCGACTTCAGCCTGTTCCATGAAAACGGCGAAGCGGTGAAGGCCAGCTACGCCGGGCACGACTGGAGCGACGAAGGGTTTGCCCGGCGTTTCGCCCAGGCCCGCGAACAGCTGGAGTTTCTCGGCCGACCGTTACGCACTTTGGCACCGGGACAGTACCGCGCCTATCTGGCACCAGCGGCGCTGGAAGAAATCATGGGCATGCTCAGTTGGGGCGGGTTCTCGGCCCAGTCGATCGCCAGCAAGAGCAGTCCGTTGCAGAAACTCTACGTCGGCGATCAGGCCTTCAGTCCGCTGGTGTCGCTGGATGAGAAAGTCAGCGAATCCCTGAGCCCGGCGTTTTCCGCCGAGGGATATCCGCGCAGCGATCTGCGTCTGATCATCGAAGGCCGGGCCGGTGATCAACTGGTCGGTTCGCGCAGCGCGGCGGAATACGGTCTGGCAGCCAACGGCGCGGGCGGTGGCGAGATGCCCAGTGCATTGAACATGGCCGCCGGTGATCTGTCGCAGCAAGAGATCCTCAAGCAGTTGGGCACCGGGCTGTACATCAGCAATCTGTGGTACCTGAACTACTCGGATCAACCGGCGGCGCGCATGACCGGCATGACCCGCTTCGCGACTTTCTGGGTGGAGAACGGCGAAATCCAGGCGCCGGTCAGCACCATGCGTTTCGACGACAGCGCCTACAACCTGCTCGGTTCGCAGCTGGAAGCGTTGACCACCGAGCGTGAATTGCTGCTGTCGGCGAGTACCTACAGCCAGCGCAATACCTCGTCATCGCTGTTGCCGGGGGCGCTGGTCAGCCGGTTGACCCTAACGCTGTAAAACAAAGATCCCCGGCACACAGGGGATCACCTGTTGGAATAGAAACTGTGGCGAGGGGATTTATCCCCGATGGACTGCGCAGCAGTCCCGCTTTTTTGGGGCCGCTGCGCGACCCAGCGGGGATAAATCCCCTCGCCACAGGGTTTCATGTTTGAACAAAAATCTGGATCAACCACCCACAAGAGGTTCCATGCCCAACCGCCCGCCTCTCGACGCCATCACCGCCCGCTGGTTGCCGTGGGTCGTCGCCATCGCATTCTTCATGCAGTCCCTCGACGGGACCATCCTCAACACCGCGCTGCCGGCCATGGCCAGCGATCTGGCCGAAGACCCGTTGCGCATGCAGGGTGTGATCATCGCCTACATGCTCACCGTGGCCCTGCTGATCCCGGCCTCCGGATGGATCGCCGACCGCTTCGGCACCAAGAAAATCTTCTTCGGCGCGATTCTGCTGTTCAGTTTCGGCTCGCTGCTCTGCGCCTTGTCCAGCAGCCTGAGCATGCTTATCGGTGCGCGGGTGATTCAGGGCCTCGGCGGTGCGCTGATGTTGCCGGTCGGGCGACTGGTGGTGCTGCGTGCCTACCCGCGCTCGGAACTGGTGCGGATCATGGGTTTCATCACCATTCCCGGCCTGCTCGGCCCGCTGATCGGCCCGACCATGGGCGGCTGGATGGTGGAATACGTGACGTGGCACTGGATCTTCCTGATCAATCTGCCGGTCGGGGTGATCGGCTGTTATGCGGTGTGGAAGTTCATTCCCGACCTGCGCGGCACGGAGCGCACGCGCTTCGATAGCCTCGGTTTTCTGCTGTTCGGCGCGGCGATGATCCTCATCACCATCGCCATGGAAGGTCTTGGCGAACTGCACCTGCCGCACCTGCGGGTGATGTTGCTGTTGTTCGCCGGCATGGCCTGTCTGGCGGCGTACTGGCTGCGCGCCGGGCACATCGACAATCCGTTGTTCGCGCCGTCATTGTTCAAGACCCGCACTTTCGCCGTCGGCATCCTCGGTAACCTGTTCGCGCGACTGGGCAGCGGCGCCCTGCCGTTTCTGGTACCGCTACTGCTGCAAGTGGCCTTGGGTTACTCGCCGTCGCAAGCCGGGATGAGCATGTTGCCGCTGGCCGCTGCGGCGATGATCGCCAAGTGGGTCGCGCGGCCGCTGATCGAACGCCTCGGCTATCGCATCGTGCTCACCGGCAACACGCTGGCGCTGGGGATCATGCTGGCGAGCATGGGTCTGGTCAGCGAGCAGACGCCGTACTGGCTGCTGCTGTGCCTGCTAGCCGTGCTGGGTGCTATCAACTCGCTGCAATTCACCGCGATGAATACGGTGACGCTGATCGACCTCGACGATGCCAGCGCCAGCAGCGGCAACAGTCTGCTGTCGGTGGTCGCGCAGTTGTCGCTGAGCCTCGGCGTGGCCTGCGCCGGTGCGCTGCTTGGTGGCTTCACTGCGAAGGTCGGCAACGATGGCGTGGAAACCGTACTCGGCGCGTTTCAGCTGACCTTCGTCACGGTCGGAGTGATGGCGATGCTGGCGGCGACGATCTTCTCGCAGCTGTCCAAGGAAGACGGCCGCCGGGCGAAACGGCCGCAGGAGCACATCGAACACTGATTGTGCTGAAGGACATCTGTGGCTGCTGAAAAACTTCCGTGGCGAGGGGATTTATCCCCGCTGGGTTGCGCAGCAGCCCCAAAAAGGTTGGATGCGGTCAGCCTGATGAATTGAGGTGGCAGGTATTGGGGGGTGCTGCGCACCCCAGCGGGGATAAATCCCCTCGCCACAGATACATCCGCCCGCCACGGGTCATCTTTGGACAGGAACCGCTCGCGGACATCGATTGAGTCGCTGTTCGTCCAGAACTGTCGAGGAAACTGGCAAGGGGCTGCTACACTGCGCGACATTTTGTTTTGCAGGCCAGTCCCGTGACCACCATCGCCACCGCTTTTAATACTCTGCCGCTGTCCGCCGCCATGCTGGCTAACCTCGAATCACTCGGTTATGCCCAGATGACGCCGATCCAGGCGCAGAGCTTGCCGGTGATCCTCAAGGGGATGGACCTTATCGCCCAGGCCAAGACCGGCAGCGGCAAGACCGCCGCATTCGGCATCGGCCTGCTCAACCCGATCAACCCGCGCTACTTCGGTTGCCAGGCGCTGGTGATCTGCCCGACCCGCGAGCTGGCCGACCAGGTGGCCAAGGAAGTCCGCCGTCTGGCCCGCGCCGAAGACAACATCAAGGTCCTGACCCTGTGCGGCGGCGTGTCGTTCGGCCCGCAGATCGCTTCGCTGGAACACGGCGCACACATCATCGTCGGCACCCCGGGGCGCATTCAGCAGCACTTGCGCAAGGGTTCGCTGGTGCTCGATGGCCTGAACACGCTGATCCTCGACGAAGCCGACCGCATGCTCGACATGGGTTTCTACGACGCCATCGAAGACATCATCATCAAGACCCCGGAGCGCCGCCAGACTCTGCTGTTCTCCGCGACCTACCCGGTGGGCATCAAGCAACTGGCCTCGAAATTCATGCGCGATCCGCAGACCGTCAAGGCTGAAGCCTTCCACGACGACACGCAGATCGAGCAGCGCTTCTACGAGATTTCCCCGGAAGAGCGCATGAGCGCGGTGACCAAAGTCCTGCACCACTTCCGTCCGGCGTCCTGCGTGGCGTTCTGCTTCACCAAGCAGCAGGTTCAGGAAACCGTCGATCACCTGACCGCCAAAGGTATTTCCGCCGTTGGACTGCACGGCGATCTGGAACAGCGTGACCGCGATCAGGTCCTGGCGATGTTCGCTAACCGCAGCACCTCGGTGCTGGTCGCCACCGACGTCGCCGCCCGTGGTCTGGACATCGATGCGCTGGACATGGTGATCAATGTCGAGCTGGCGCGCGATTCGGAAATCCACATCCACCGCGTCGGCCGTACCGGTCGCGCGGGCGAGAAAGGCATCGCCATCAGCCTGGTCGCGCCGTCCGAAGCTCATCGTGCGCAAGCCATCGAACAACTGCAGAAAGCGCCGCTGAACTGGGATCAGATCGACAACCTCAAGTCCCAGGGCCTGGCGCCGCTGCAACCGCCGATGACTACCCTGTGCATCGGCGCTGGCCGCAAAGACAAAGTGCGCCCTGGCGACATTCTTGGCGCACTGACCGGCGAAGCGGGCATTCCCGGTGCGCAGGTCGGCAAGATCGCGATCTTCGATTTCCAGGCCTACGTCGCTGTCGAGCGCACCGTGGCCATGCAGGCCTTGCAGCGCCTGAACGACGGCAAGATCAAGGGCCGCTCGTTGCGCGTACGTATTCTGTAAGCGATCTTCCATCCAGAGGAGATCCCCTGTGGGAGCGAGCCTGCTCGCGAATGCAATCTGTCAGTCGACATCATTGTTGAATGACACAACGCTTTCGCGAGCAGGCTCGCTCCCACAGTTTGTTTTGTAGCGACCCACCAAGAGGACACCGTTTTGCGCTCTACCGAAGTCGTGATCATTGGCGCTGGCGCCGCCGGCTTGATGTGTGCCCTGACCGCCGCCGGGCGCGGGCGTCAGGTGTTGCTGCTCGACCACGCGAACAAGGCCGGCAAGAAAATTCTCATGTCCGGCGGCGGTCGCTGCAATTTCACCAACATGTATACCGAACCGAGCAATTTCCTTTCGCAGAACCCGCATTTCTGCAAATCGGCGCTGGCGCGTTACACCCAGTGGGATTTCATCGGTCTGGTCGGCAAACATGGCGTGCCGTACCACGAGAAGAAACTCGGCCAGCTGTTCTGCGATAACAAATCCAGCGACATCCTCGGCATGCTCCTTGATGAATGCGATCAGGCCGGCGTCGAGCTGCACCTGGACACTTCGATCCAGACCATCGAAAAAACCGACAGCGGTTATCTGCTCGACACCACACTTGGTCAGGTTCAGTGCCAGTCTCTGGTGATCGCCACCGGCGGGCTGTCGATTCCGACCCTGGGCGCTACCGGATTCGGTTATCAAGTCGCCAAACAGTTCGGCCATGAGCTGCTGCCGACCCGCGCCGGGCTGGTGCCGTTCACCATTACCGACCAGCTCAAGGAGTTGTGCACAGAGCTGTCCGGCACCTCGGTGGATTGTCTGGTCAGCTGCAATGACCAGAGCTTTCGCGAGAACATCCTGTTCACTCACCGTGGCCTCAGCGGCCCGGCGATTCTGCAGATTTCTTCGTTCTGGGAGCCCGGCGACACGGTGGAAATCAACCTGCTGCCGGATCACGACGCGGCGAGCTGGCTGCAAGAGCAAGTCGCCGAGCGTCCGAACAGCGAGCTGAAGACTTTGCTTGGCGAGATCTTCACCAAGAAAATGGCCAATCTGCTGGCGGACAACTGGTTCGTTTCCAAACCAATGAAGCAGTACACCCACGCCGAACTCGGGGAGATTGCCGAGAAGCTCGGCAGCTGGAAAGTCGTGCCGGCGGGGACTGAGGGCTATCGCACGGCTGAGGTGACTCTGGGTGGCGTCGATACCCGCGAGGTGTCGTCCAAGACCATGGAATCGCTGAAAAGCCCCGGCCTGTACTTCATTGGTGAAGTGCTCGACGTCACCGGGCACCTGGGCGGCTTCAATTTCCAATGGGCCTGGGCCTCGGGTTACGCTGCGGCGCAGTACGCTTAACTCAAGGCTAAATACAAAACCCTGTGGGAGCGAGCCTGCTCGCGAATGCGGTGTACCAGTCGACATCAATGTTGAATGACACTCCGCTTTCGCGAGCAGGCTCGCTCCCACAATGGTTTGTGGTGTAAGTAAAAGGAACACTTTTTGCTGTCAGATGTGCTCGGCGCCATTGCGTCGGCGTCATTACTGGCTCAATTTAGCGGCATCGCCTCGGAAGGCCTTCGCACTTCATGTCCTCGACCTCGTTTCGTCAGTCTTTGCGGCGCCTGTGGGCGCTGGATAAATTCAGCTACAGCGTGCGGGTGTTCATCGCCCTGACCGGCAGCATGGCGCTGTGTTGGTATCAGGATGAAATGGGCCTGCTGATCCCGTTGTTCCTCGGCATCATCGCCAGCGCCCTGGCCGAGACCGACGACAGTTGGCAGGGCCGCCTCAACGCCCTCGCCGTGACGCTGGTGTGTTTCAGCATCGCCGCGCTGTCGGTGGAATTGCTTTTTCCCTACCCGATCATTTTTGCCGTAGCCCTGGCGCTGGCCAGTTTCGGCCTGACCATGCTCGGCGCACTGGGCGAGCGTTACGGCGCGATCGCCTCGGCGACGCTGATTCTCTCCGTGTACACGATGATCGGCGTCGATCAGCGCGGCGGCGCGGTTACCGATTTCTGGCATGAACCGATGCTGCTGGTCGCCGGCGCGGCGTGGTACGGCCTGCTCTCGGTCCTATGGCAGGCGCTGTTTTCCAATCAACCGGTGCAGCAAAGTCTGGCGCGGCTGTTCCGTGAACTGGGTCTTTACCTGAAGCTGAAATCCTCGCTGTTCGAGCCGATCCGGCAGATGGACGTCGAAGCCCGCCGCCTCGAACTGGCGCAGCAGAATGGCCGCGTGGTCGCCGCCCTGAACACGGCCAAGGAAATCATCCTGCACCGTGTCGGTAACGGCCGGCCCGGCTCGAAAGTCAGCCGTTATCTGAAGCTGTATTTCCTCGCTCAAGACATCCACGAACGCGCCAGCTCTTCGCACTACCCTTACAACGCGCTGGCCGAGGCGTTCTTCCACAGCGACGTGCTGTTCCGCTGCCAGCGCCTGCTGCGCCAGCAAGGCAAGGCCTGCCGGGCCTTGGCCGAGTCAATCCAGATGCGCCAGCCATTCATCTACGACGCCAGTTTCGCCGAAGCCCTGAACGACCTCCACGCCTCCCTCGAACACTTGCGCATCCAGAGCAACCCGGCATGGCGCGGCCTGCTGCGCTCGCTACGCGCACTGGCGGCCAACCTCGGCACCCTCGACCGGTTGCTCAGCGATGCCAGCAATCCTGACGCCTTGGCTGATGCTACCGACAGCAGCCTGCTCGACCGTTCACCGCGCAATCTCAAGGACGTGTGGATTCGCCTGCGCACGCAACTGACGCCGACTTCGCTGCTGTTCCGTCATGCCCTGCGCCTGCCGCTGGCACTGAGCATCGGCTACGGCATGGTGCACCTGATTCACCCGTCGCAAGGCTACTGGATCATTCTCACCACGCTGTTCGTCTGCCAGCCGAATTACGGCGCCACCCGGCGCAAACTCGGCCAGCGGATCATCGGCACGGCCATTGGCCTGACGGTGGCCTGGGCGCTGTTCGATCTGTTCCCCAACCCTGTGGTGCAATCGTGCTTCGCCATCGCTGCCGGTGTGGTGTTCTTTACCAATCGCACCACCCGCTACACCCTGGCGACGGCGGCGATCACCATCATGGTGCTGTTCTGCTTCAATCAGGTCGGCGATGGCTACGGGCTGTTTCTGCCACGGCTGTTCGATACGCTGTTGGGCAGCCTGATTGCCGGGCTGGCGGTGTTCCTGTTCCTGCCGGACTGGCAGGGTCGGCGCCTGAACAAAGTGCTGGCCAACACCCTGACCTGCAACAGCATCTACCTGCGCCAGATCATGCAGCAATACGCCGCCGGCAAGAGCGACGACCTCGCCTATCGACTCGCCCGACGCAACGCCCATAACGCCGATGCCGCACTGTCGACGACACTGGCGAACATGCTTATGGAGCCGGGGCATTTCCGTAAGGAGGCGGATGTCGGCTTCCGCTTCCTGGTGCTGTCGCACACCCTTCTCAGCTATTTGTCGGGGCTCGGCGCGCACCGTGAAACACAGTTGCCAGCGGAGGTGCGCGAGCATCTGATCGAAGGCGCCGGGGTGAAACTGGCGACCAGCATCGACGAAATCGCTCAAGGCCTTGCGAGCAAGCAGCCAATCGCGATTCAGAGTGATGAAGAAGAAGCGCTGGCCAATGAGCTGGAACAAATGCCGGATGAAATCGATGAAGGGCAGCGGTTGGTGCAGACGCAGCTGGCGCTGATTTGCCGGCAGTTAGGGCCGCTTCGGACATTGGCGGCGCATTTGATCAAGGACACTGCCGAAATCAGCGGCGCCTGAGACGACGCGTTCGCGAGCAGGCTCGCTCCCACAGGGTATGCATTTCAAATTGTGGGAGCGAGCCTGCTCGCGAAGAGGTCATTAGCCACAAAGAAAATGCCGGATCACCCTTCACATTCCATGCCGCCGCAATAACTTCTCATAAGTCCCGTCAGCCTTCATCGCTGCAATCGCCCGGTCAAACCCGGCGACGATCTGCTCATGCTGCGGGTTCTTCAGGCTGACCAGAATATGCAGGCTGTTCTCACTCAACGGCTTGGGTAGGAACTCCACCGAATTGCGCACCTTGGCCGATTCCCGCGCCAGGTAATACTTCGCTACGTACTCATCCTCAAGCGTCAGCTTGACCCGATCCGCCGCGAGCATGCGCACGCCCATGGCGAAGTTGTGCACAGGGACTTTCTGCATCGCCGTGTCGGCATCGAACGGTGCGGAATAGGCGTACCCGCGCACCACTGCAATCGGATAGGTGTGCAGTTGCTCGAGGCTGTTGTATTCAATAGGTGCGTCTTTACGCTTGAGGAAGCGGATGCGGTTGATCAGGTACTCACCGGAAAACTGGCCGATCTGCGTGCGCTCGTCGTTGTACCAGGCGTTGACCAGAACGTCGTAACGCCCCTCGCCAATTCCCAGCAATGCGCGCGCCCATGGCACTTGCTCGTAACCGCTGGCATAACCGGCGCGAGCCAGTGCGGTGCTGACAATGTCAGTGGCCAGGCCACCGTTGACCAGTGCATCGTCGGTAAATGGCGGCCAATTATCGAACGCCAGCCGCAGCTTCTGCGCCGCAGCATCCTGGCCGAGCACCAGCAGTCCGATCAAAGCAACGGCTTGAAGCAATCGCAGCATGCTTGAACATCCTCAGCGGGCAACCGCCCGACGTGGTTTCACGTCAAAACCCAAGGCCCCTTACCGGCAAAACCCAAGCATTGAACATTAGCTCATGGGAGCCAGTGGACAGTGCTCTGGAGCAGATTACACAAAGTCGCAGCCAGCGCGAGAAAGGAATAGTGGCATTTTGACCTTTATCACAGACTGTTGCGCCATACAGACATACGGCGCTGCTGCGCTTAGTATCGGGCGACATCGTCAAGGAATCGCAAAATGACAATCGAGTGGATCTGCAAACATCACAGCGATCTGGGCAAAGAGCAGTTGTACGCATTATTGAAGCTGCGCTCGGATGTGTTCGTGGTCGAACAGAAATGCGCCTATCCGGACCTCGACGGCCAGGATCTGGAGGGCGATACCCATCATCTGATGGGTTGGGAAGATGATCAGTTGATGGCATACCTGCGCCTGCTGGACCCGGAATCCCAAGGCGGCGACGTGGTGATTGGCCGGGTGATCACCGCCCCTGCCGGGCGTGGCAAGGGGCTGGGGCACGAGATGATGGAACAGGCACTGAAACAGGCCGAGAAGCACTGGCCGCAGGTTCCGATCTATCTGTCGGCGCAGGCGCATCTGCAGGGGTATTACGGTCGCTACGGGTTTGTCGTGGCGGGTGAAGAATATCTGGAGGATGGCATTCCTCACATCGGGATGCGTCGCGCCTGAACAGCCCCTCACCCTAACCCTCTCCCAGAGGGAGAGGGGACTAACCTTGGTGTCTTGGGCCATGCGGCGACCTGAAAAACAGTGTCGATTATGGATTCAACAGCATTCGCTCACGTCGGTGAAATTTTACAATTTCCCCCGATCGGCTCCCTCTCCCTCTGGGAGAGGGCTGGGGTGAGGGGCTTTTTCAGGGATACTCAAGAACAGCCTTGATCTGCCGCAAATTGCGTTCGATCCACCCGCGATCAATCGCTCCCCAATCGCGAATCCGATAGCGCCCGGCATGATTGCGCGCGCCCTCCTCCTGCTCGAATTCACAAACGATATCCAGATCGGCCAGCGCAGCAATCGTGTCCTGCGCCGTGCGTCGGGGCATGCCGGTGACTTCGGTCAGCGTCGGCACACTCGGCGCCAGGCCGCTATCGATCAGATAAGCCACGTACAAACGGCGATAGAAACTGCTTTTGGTCTTGCTGACGTCCATCCACACCTTCCTGATTGGTCAAGCCTGCATATCCCGCCACGTCAGGTACACGCGCAGATCGAACTCGATCTGGTGATACCCCGGCAGCATGTGCTCGCACAGTTTATAGAACGCCTTGTTGTGATCCGATTCCTTGAAGTGCGCCAGCTCGTGCACCACGATCATCTTCAGAAAATCCGGCGCGGCGTCCTTGAACAGCGCGGCGATGCGGATTTCCTTGTTGGCCTTGAGCTTGCCGCCCTGCACCCGCGAGACTGTGCTGTGCAGGCCGAGCGCGCGGTGGGTCAGGTCGAGGCGGTTGTCGAACAGCACTTTGTCGATGGCCGGCGCATTGCGCATGTACTGCTGCTTGAGCTCCAGCGCGTAGCTGTACAAGGCCTTGTCGCTTTGCACGTCATGCCGCCCCGAATAGCGTTGATCGAGGTAATCACCCAGTCGCCCTTCGGCAATCAGTTGGCGCACCTGATCCTGCAAACGCTCGGGGTAGGCCTGGAGGTACTTCAACACAGTCATGGACGGGCAGCACGGTTCGAAAAAAGGTGCGCCAGTGTAGCGAATTCAGCCAGGCAGCGCGCTCCAGTCGAACGGCTCGGCGAAGCGCACGGCGTCTTCGGCGATCAACGGCCGCGCGACGAGGAAGCCCTGCACGTATTCGCAGCCATGGGCTTGCAGCCACTGATATTGCTCGAGGGTTTCCACTCCTTCGGCAATCACCAGCAACCCGTATTGCTTGCACAGGTCGAGCACCATGCTCACCAGCGCCGCATCGCGTGGCGAGTCCGGCAGGCGCGCGATCAGGTGGCGGTCGAGCTTCAGCGTGTCCAGTTCCAGATCGCGCAGATGCGTCAGCGAGCAAGGCCCGGAACCGAAATCATCCAGTGCCACACGCACCCCGAGATGACGCAGCAAGCGTAGTTGCTTGCGGGTTTCGTCGGGGTTTTGCATCAACGCTTCTTCGGTGACCTCGACTTCCAGTTGCTGCGGTTGCAGCGCATGGCGTTCCATGACCTGACGCAATTCGGTGACCAGATTCGGCAGGCCGAACTGGGTGTTGCTCAGGCTCACGCCGAGCACCAGATCATCGGCAAACAGCGCTTCCCAGGCTTTGCGCTGGCCGGCGCCACGGTGGTAGATCCAGCTGCCGAGGCGACTGATCAGGCGCGCCTCTTCCAGCAACGGCAGAAACAACCCCGGCGGCACATCGCCGACGCTCGGGTGCTGCCAGCGCAGCAGCGCTTCGAACCCGCGAATCTGCCCGCTGCCGATCGCCACCTGCGGCTGATAGACCAGATTGAAATCACGATTCTCGATAGCCTCGCGTACGCTGTCTTCAAGCATCAGACGCGAACGTGCGCGGCCGTTCATTTCATGATCGTAGAAGCGATATTGCTGACGCCCGGCACGCTTGGCTTCGTACATGGCAATGTCCGAAGCGCGCAGCAAGCCGTCGAGGTTACGGCCACAGTCGGGATAAGTAGCGATGCCGATACTGGCGCCAAGGACGATATCCAGGCCTTCGATCTGCTGACAGACCGATACCCGTTCGATGAGTTTTTCGGCAATCTTCGCCGCTTGCTCGGGGAACTCCAGATCCAGCAGCGCGGTAAATTCATCGCCGCCCATGCGCGCGAGAATATCGAACGGCCGCAGGCACGCCTTCAATTGTTCGGAGACCCAACGCAACACGCGGTCGCCGGCGTCATGGCCGAGGGAATCATTGACCCGTTTGAAGCCATCGAGATCGAGGTAGAGCAGCACCCAGCTGCTGTCGCTGCGTTCGCCGCGCAACAACAGGTTTTCCACGGTCTGGTAGAACCCGCGCCGGTTGAGCAGGCCGGTCAGCGGATCGGTCACCGCCTGAAATTCCAATTGCTGGTGCAAATGACGCACCACCGACATGTCCAGCACCGTCACCACCATCGCGTGCTGCTCCGAGGGCAGCGGCGCGCAGGACAATGCCACCGGCACTTGCTGCCCCGGCGCAGTACGCAACAACGCATCATGCAGGCGCAGGGTTTCACCGCGCAGGTAACCGGCGTAGAACTCGGAATCGGCCCACAGGGGAATGTGTGGCTTCTGCAGGAAATCGAGAAACTCCTTGCCTTCCAGATCCTTCACCGGCGCATTGAGCAGTCGCGAAATCGCCGGGTTGGCAAAGCGGATCACGCCGTCCTCGCTCAATACCAGAATGCCTTCGGCGGCGTTGTCCAGCACCGAGGCATTGAAGGCGCGCGCCACTTCCAGGTCATGACTCAGGCGTTGCAAGGCACGGCGATTGCGCTGGTGCTCGAGCAGCGCCTGGACCTTGGGCTTGAGGATTTGCGGATCGAATGGCTTGAACAGGTAATCCACCGCGCCGCTGGCATAGCCCTTGATCACGGCGTCCTGGGATTGCTCGTTGGCGGTGAGGAAAATGATCGGCGTCAGCCGCGTGCGCTGGCTGCCGCGCATCAAGCGCGCGACCTCGAAACCGTCCATGCCGGGCATCTGCACATCGAGCAGGACCAGGTCGATGTCGTGTTCGAGCAAAAGGTTCAGCGCCTCGAAACCGGAGGCAGCGGTCATCACGTGCCAATCCTGACGCTGCAGCAACGCGCGCATGCTGATCAGGTTTTCGGGGTAATCATCGACGATCAAAAGGACCGAGCTGCCTTCACCTGGCTGGGGTTGCGCGCATTCCATGCTGCTTCTCTTATCGGGACCGGTTGCCGGCAAAACCATAGACGTACTGAGCCTTCACTCTAGTCGCGGATGCCGCAAAGCAGAAGCTGTCGTCACGCCATCATTTGGCCAATGTTCCGTCGAGCCGACTAACGGTCACCGCCACAGCCCCCGAAAACCGGGCGGGATGGCATTTCGACAGGACTTTGACGTCAACTAATCGCCGGACGGGCATTAACAAAAAATGCCGCTACGCTTATAAAGACGCCCGAAAACGCGCGGGCTAGAGCTTCTGGCACCGGCGTTCCGGATGAATTGATTGGAAGAACCGTCATGATCGACCTCGCAACCTGGAACCTCAGCGTTCCTGTTGGCAGCCCGCCGTACACCGTCGAAACCTCAAAACTGGTGGATGGCTTCAAGGATCAGTACTTCCATTCCGACACCGGAACCCTGTTCTTCTGGTCCCCGGTGACCGGCTCGAAAACCGAAAACGCCATCTACCCTCGTACCGAATTGCGCGAAACCTACAGCAACGGCACCCTGCGCAACTGGTACTACCCGGACGCCGACAACCTGCTGCGCGCCACCCTCGCGGTGAACAAAGTGCCGAGCTCGGGCAAGATCGTCATCGGCCAGATCCACGCGTATGAGAGCCAGCGGCCGATGGTCAAGCTCGAATACCAGTACAAGGAAAAAACCCAGACCGGCAATCTGGTGATCAAGGTGCGTATGCGCCCGGACGACGCCGAAAGCCGCGTCATCACCCTCGCCACCGGCGTCAAGCTCGATCGCGAATTCAACTACCTCATCCACTTGAGCCCCGGCGGTGCCCTGGGCGTGAGTGCGGCGGGGTATCAGTGGGACTCCCAAATCAGCGCGACCTGGCGCGACAAGCCGTTGTACTTCAAGGCTGGGGTTTATGTGCAGGACAACACTGGCTACACCAGTGAAGGTGGGCAGGTGACGTTTACCAAACTGGATATTGATCACGACAAATAGCTTACGTCCTCCTGTAAGAGCCACTGCGGGCTACGATCTTTTGATTGTTTTGGATGCTGAAAAGACAAATCGAAAGATCGCACCTCAGCGAGATCGGATTGACCTTCAAAATCCTTTCTGCATCACCGGACGTTCAATAACCGGATCTACAGCTCGGCGATCACAAAAAAAATAATACAGCGGAAGCCGTGATTACCGTTCTACCATCTAAGGACCAAGTCAAGAACTGCTCCTTTTTTTCTTGTAGTCAGACAATGCTCGACCATCGTCGAGCTGTTTGCCAGCAAAAATCAGGCGTTGCTGATCGGGTGAAATACCCTCTTTATCTTGAATTTTTGCTTTTACGTTTTCTATGGTGTCCAACGGCTCAGCATGCACCAGACCTATTGAATAATGTTAAATAGCATCTATGACCTTCATCGACAAAGGGACCGATAAAGGGGACACGCCGATACATCGAACTCCTCCAGTAACCCCGCAGATTATTTCACTGGCTCATCTCACAGATCAAAAAATTAAGTCCGCATGCATCATCCATAGCTAAAGATTATAAACAACTGTCATTTATATCAGGTTACCTGCGAGCCTTTCTTGCCTAACCTCATGAACGCAACAGGAGACAACCTATTTGACTTTAATACTCGAATGCAGAAGGTGAACATTATGAACACTTACAATGGCTTCGTATTCAACGCTAGTGAGCAACATGCCGCCACACTCAAATTTGACGATCTAGGCCAGCAAAACGGCAATATAAGTAAAGGCTACATGGACTATTGCGGACTCGATTTTATCGTCACTGGCACCTATACAAAACCCACCAGGTCTTTTAATCTTCAAGCGAAATCAGATGCCACGAAAAGAGATGAGCTTAACCATGGCCCAAGCTCTCTCTCGATCAAGATGAAATCGTCTGACGGGACCGACAGCTACTTGGAAGGTACGGTTAAAGTTGAATCAGGTGGGCCGAATGTCGGCCAGACCTACGGAATCAAATTCACAAGAAGCTGACTTTTTTATTACCGACAAAAATGGATAAATCAGTTAACCTCAACGTTTATCTCATCCTTCCGATGACGCGGATAGATCGCCTCCAGCGAGATCTGCTGAGTCTTCGAAGCATTATAAATTGCTCTTACTTTAAATCACTTCGTCAGGCGTAATATTTGCCGACAAAAAACCCGCCTATCGGCGGGTTTCTTTTAATCAGCTCAACACTCAGGCTTAGTTGACCTTCGCGTTCAACTCACCCTTCAGATAACGCTGGTACATCGCTTCCAGGGAGATCGGTTTGATCTTCGAAGCATTACCGGCAGTACCGAACGCCTCATAACGAGCGATACACACATCGCGCATTGCGGTCACAGTGGCGCCGAAGAATTTACGTGGGTCGAATTCGCTCGGGTTGGTGGCCATCAGGCGGCGCATGGCGCCGGTGGAGGCCAGGCGCAGGTCGGTGTCGATGTTGACCTTGCGCACGCCGTGCTTGATGCCTTCGACGATTTCTTCAACCGGTACGCCGTAGGTTTCTTTGATGTCGCCGCCGTACTGGTTGATGATCGCCAGCCACTCTTGTGGCACGGAGGACGAACCGTGCATCACCAGGTGAGTGTTCGGGATGCGCTTGTGGATTTCCTTGATGCGGTCGATCGCCAGCACGTCGCCGGTGGGTGGCTTGGTGAACTTGTAGGCGCCGTGGCTGGTGCCGATGGCGATGGCCAGGGCGTCGACCTGGGTGCGCTTGACGAAGTCAGCGGCTTCTTCCGGGTCGGTCAGCATCTGGCTGTGATCCAGAACGCCTTCGGCGCCGATGCCGTCTTCTTCACCGGCCATACCGGTTTCCAGCGAACCCAAGCAGCCCAGCTCGCCCTCTACCGAAACGCCGCAGGCGTGGGCCATGGCCACGGTTTGTTGGGTAACGCGGACGTTGTAGTCGTAGTCGGTCGGGGTCTTGCCGTCTTCGCCCAGCGAGCCGTCCATCATCACCGAGCTGAAGCCCAGTTGAATCGAACGCTGGCAGACGTCAGGGCTGGTGCCGTGGTCCTGGTGCATGCACACCGGGATGTGCGGGAATTCTTCGATCGCGGCCAGGATCAGGTGACGCAGGAATGGCGCGCCGGCGTATTTGCGGGCGCCGGCCGAAGCCTGGACGATCACCGGGGAGTCAGTCTTGTCAGCGGCTTCCATGATGGCGCGCATCTGCTCAAGGTTGTTGACGTTGAAGGCTGGAACGCCGTAGCCGAACTCGGCTGCGTGGTCCAGCATCTGGCGCATGCTGATAAGTGCCATTGTGTGTGTCTCTCCCGGTTGAGGGTCGTTGATCGTGCCAGCCTGCCGGAGCGGCGGCGGCTATTCAAGTTAATGCAGATCGGGGGTTGAGGCCCGGTCTGGTGATTCGGTGTTACCAAAACTGTGTGAACAACAGAGAACCCCTGTGGGAGCGAGCCTGCTCGCGAAAGCGGTCTGACAGACACTGCATCATCGACGGCAAGATTGCTTTCGCGAGCAGGCTCGCTCCCACATTTGGATCTTTGTACATCAATTCAATCGTGTTACTCGGCCTTGCAACCACGGCCAATCAGGTCATTGGTGGCGACCCAGTACACCAGGCCTTCGTCACCCTTGACGTGAAACGCCAGCATGCCATCGCTGTACAGCGTGCCCGAGGCGCCCGGCTCTTCTTTCAGGCGATAGACCTGATCACCGCCGCCGAGGCGAACGTCGACTTCCTTCTGGCCGGCATCGGCGTAACGCCACAACACCTTGGCCTGGCTGTCGCAGGTCCAGGTCGTCCAGTTGTCTGCCGGGGCCGACGACTGAAACAGGTTCAACTGCGCGCAACCACCCAACAATGCCAACGCCGCAACGGCGATCAAGCCTTTCATCCGTGTTCCTCGACTGACGACGCACGCCGCCAGCCCTGAGTTAAAGAGTCAGACCCGTCAAGGACAACCATGTTCCTTGACCGGGGTTTGCGTCTCGTATTTGTCCAGGCCGTCCGGGCCCGAGCGCTTGTTCAGCACCGGGTTGGTTTCGGCCTGCCAGTCGGCCTGATAACAGCCCTTCTGCGGCTCGCTCGGTGCTGGCGTCGCGTCAGCCTTCGGGGTGCTCCCGCAGGCCGCCAGCGTACCGGTCAGCAACAACAGCGCTAACGACTTGACCATGTGAACACTCCTTTGCCTGGCCAAACGGGCGGCCTCAGGCCTTGGCCCGGCTTTCCAGGACTTCAACGGCAGGCAGCACCTTGCCTTCGACGAATTCGAGGAACGCGCCACCACCGGTGGAAATGTAGGAGATCTGCTCAGCCACGCCATATTTATCGATCGCCGCCAGGGTGTCGCCACCGCCGGCAATGGAGAATGCCGAGCTTTCAGCGATAGCCTGGGCCAGCACTTTGGTGCCGTTACCGAACTGATCGAACTCGAACACGCCAACCGGGCCGTTCCACAGAATGGTTTTCGACGACTTCAGCAGCTCGGCGAAGTTGGCTGCGGTTTGTGGGCCGATGTCGAGAATCATGTCGTCAGCCGCAACATCAGCGATCAGCTTCACAGTCGCTTCAGCGCTTTCGGCAAATTCCTTGGCGACCACGACGTCAACCGGCAACGGCACGCTGACTTTCGCCGCGATTTCACGGGCGGTGTCGAGCAGGTCCGGTTCGTACAGCGATTTGCCAACCGGGTGGCCGGCGGCAGCGAGGAAGGTGTTGGCGATGCCGCCGCCGACGATCAGTTGATCGCAGATCTGGCTCAGGCTGTTGAGTACGTCGAGCTTGGTCGAGACCTTGGAGCCGGCAACAATGGCCGCCATTGGCTTGGCCGGTGCGCCCAGGGCTTTGCCCAGTGCGTCCAGTTCAGCGGCCAGCAACGGGCCAGCGGCAGCGACTTTGGCGAACTTGGCTACACCATGGGTCGAACCTTCGGCGCGGTGAGCAGTGCCGAAAGCGTCCATCACGAACACGTCGCACAGGGCCGCGTATTGCTGGGCCAGGTCGTCGGCGTTCTTTTTCTCGCCCTTGTTGAAGCGCACGTTTTCGAACAGCACGATGTCGCCAGCCTTGACCTCGACACCGCCGAGGTAGTCAGCCACCAGCGGCACTTCGCGGCCGAGCGCCTTGCTCAGGTAGTCGGCAACAGGTTTCAGGCTGTTCTCGGCGGAGAATTCGCCTTCGGTAGGACGGCCCAAGTGCGAGCAGACCATCACTGCCGCGCCTTTTTCCAGGGCCAGCTTGATGGTCGGCAGCGAAGCCAGGATGCGCGCGTCGCTGGTGACAACACCGTCCTTGACGGGGACGTTGAGGTCTTCGCGGATCAATACGCGCTTACCTTGCAGATCGAGGTCGGACATCTTCAACACGGTCATGGGTCGCACTTCCTACGGTTTTTTTGAAGTTGCTGTTTGCAGATAGTGGTCTGCAACGTCCAGCATTCGGTTGGCAAAACCCCATTCGTTGTCGAACCAGGCCAGGATGTTCACCAGTTTGGGGCCGGAGACACGGGTCTGACTGGCATCGACGATGGCCGAATGTGGGTCATGGTTGAAATCACAGCTGGCGTGCGGCAACTCGGTGTAGGCCAAAAGGCCTTTGAGCGGGCCGCTGGTGGCGGCTTCGCGCAGGATCCGGTTGACCTCATTGGCGTCAGTCGCGGTGGCGGTCTGCATCGTGATGTCGAGGCAGGACACGTTGACTGTCGGCACGCGCACGGCTTTGGCCTGAATTCGCCCGGCAAGTTCCGGCAGCAGGCGCTCGATACCGCGTGCCAGACCAGTGGACACCGGGATCACCGACTGGAACGCCGAACGCGTGCGGCGCAGGTCTTCGTGGTGATAAGCGTCGATCACTGGCTGATCGTTCATTGCCGAGTGAATCGTGGTGATCGACACGTAATCCAGACCGATCGCCTGATCGAGCAGACGCAGCAGCGGCACGCCGCAGTTGGTGGTGCAGGAGGCGTTGGACACCAGCAGTTCATCGCCGGTCAGGCAGTCCTGATTGACGCCGTAGACGATGGTGGCGTCGACATCCGCTTCGCTGGCCATCGGCTGCGAGAACAGCACGCGCGGTGCGCCGGCGTCGAGAAACCGCTGGCCATCGGCACGGGTGTGGTAAGCGCCAGAGCACTCAAGCACCAGATCGACGCCCAGCGACGCCCAATCGATGCCTTCAGGGGTGGCACTGCGCAAGACCTTCACGCAGTCGCCATTGATATGCAGACAATCGCCCTCAACCCGCACTTCGCCGGGAAAGCGGCCGTGGGTGGAGTCGAAGCGTGTCAGGTATTCGATGCTGGCCATGTCGGCCAGATCGTTGATCGCGACAATTTCAAACCCGGCCTGCGCGCCGCGCTCGAACAACGCCCGCAAGACGCAACGACCAATGCGGCCGTAGCCGTTGAGTGCAACTTTGTAGGGACGCGGTTGAGGCATGGGGTTCTCGATTACCGTGGTGAATCATGCAGTGCGATATTGCCTGAACCAGCGCTTTCGCGAGCAGGCTCGCTCCCACATTGGAATGCATTTCCCTGTGGGAGCGAGCCTGCTCGCGAAGGCGTCAGCCCGGACAACATAACTGTCAGATTTAATCTTCCAGCAGCTCTTCAGCCTGACCGAGGATGTTTTCCAGGGTAAAACCGAACTCTTCGAACAATGCCGAAGCCGGCGCCGACTCACCGTAGGTGGTCATGCCGATCACGCGACCTTCCAGACCCACGTACTTGAACCAGAAGTCGGCATGGGCGGCTTCGATGGCGATACGTGCGCTGACCTGCAACGGCAGAACCGACTGCTTGTACTCCGCATCCTGAGCATCGAACGCGCTGGTGCACGGCATGGACACCACGCGAACCTTGCGGCCCTGCTCGGTCAGTTTGTCGAAGGCTTGAACCGCCAGACCGACTTCCGAACCGGTGGCGATCAGGATCAGCTCAGGCTCGCCTGCGCAATCCTTGAGCACATAACCGCCACGGCTGATGTTGGCAATCTGCCCAGCGTCGCGTTCCTGATGTTGCAGGTTCTGCCGCGAGAAGATCAGCGCCGACGGGCCGTCCTTGCGCTCCAGAGCGTTTTTCCAGGCCACTGCCGATTCCACGGCATCGGCTGGACGCCAGGTGTCGAGGTTCGGCGTGCTGCGCAGGCTGGTCAGTTGCTCGATCGGCTGGTGCGTCGGGCCGTCTTCGCCCAGACCGATGGAGTCGTGGGTGTAGACGTGGATCACGCGCTTCTTCATCAAAGCCGACATACGTACGGCGTTGCGTGCGTATTCCATGAACATCAGGAACGTCGCGCCGTAAGGCACCAGACCGCCGTGCAGGGCGACGCCGTTCATGATCGCGGTCATGCCGAACTCGCGCACGCCGTAGTACATGTAGTTGCCGCTGGCATCTTCAGCGCTGACGCCTTTGCAGCCTTTCCACAGGGTCAGGTTGGAGCCGGCGAGGTCAGCCGAACCGCCGAGCATTTCCGGCAGCAGTGGGCCGAAGGCGTTGAGGGTGTTCTGGCTGGCTTTGCGGCTGGCGATGGTTTCGCCCTTGGCCGCGACTTCGGCGATGTAGGCCGAGGCTTTTTCCGAGAAGTCGGCCGGCAGCTCGCCGCTCAGACGGCGGATCAGCTCGTTGGCTTCAGTCGGGAATGCAGCGGAGTAAGCGGCGAAACGCTGATCCCACTCGGCTTCGACCGCGCGGCCAGCTTCCTTGGCGTCCCACTCGGCATAGATCTCGGCCGGGATTTCGAACGGGCCGTGGTTCCAGTTCAGCGCCTGACGGGTCAGGGCGATTTCCGCGTCACCCAGTGGGGCGCCGTGGCAGTCTTCCTTGCCCTGCTTGTTCGGCGAACCGAAACCGATGGTGGTCTTGCAGCAGATCAGGGTCGGCTGGGCGCTCTTGCGCGCGGTTTCGATGGCGGTCTTGATCTCTTCCGGATCGTGGCCGTCGACGTTGCGGATCACCTGCCAGTTGTAGGCTTCGAAACGCTTCGGCGTGTCATCGGTGAACCAGCCTTCGACTTCGCCGTCGATGGAAATGCCGTTGTCATCGTAGAAGGCGATCAGCTTGCCCAGGCCCAGCGTGCCGGCCAGAGAGGCGACTTCGTGGGAAATGCCTTCCATCATGCAGCCATCACCGAGGAACACATAGGTGTGGTGGTCAACGATGTTGTGGCCGGGACGGTTGAACTGCGCCGCCATGACTTTTTCCGCCAAGGCGAAACCGACGGCGTTGGCCAGGCCCTGACCCAGCGGACCAGTGGTGGTTTCAACGCCCGGGGTGTAACCGAATTCCGGGTGGCCTGGAGTGCGGCTGTGCAGTTGACGGAACTGCTTGAGGTCGTCGATCGACAGGTCGTAGCCGGTCAGGTGCAGCAGCGAGTAGATCAACATCGAGCCGTGGCCGTTGGACAGCACGAAGCGGTCACGGTCGGCGAACGACGGGTTGCTCGGGTTGTGCTTGAGGTAGTCGCGCCACAGCACTTCGGCAATATCTGCCATACCCATAGGGGCACCGGGATGGCCGCTGTTGGCTTTTTGCACGGCATCCATGCTGAGGGCACGAATGGCGTTGGCACGCTCACGACGGCTAGGCATCGCTGATCTCCTGGGTGTGAATAGACTGAAACGGAAAAAAGGAGGGCATTTTCCCTCACCCATGCGCCTCGGGGCAATGACAGATAGTCATCGGCAGGCGTTTTTCCAATCGATAGCACAGGTTTCGCTTGGTGAAACCTTTCCGCTATTCGTTTGTAGAGACTGCCGTGCGCTGAGAAGTGCCATTTATCGAGCAATATCAAAACTTTTTGATATTGACCTTGCAGTGCTTTGCCCCCGTCTCTAGACTGCCAGCCCTATGAACTTACGCGTGCCTTCCATTCGCCATGACGATTGCGACGAGCTGGCGGCCCTGTGCAAGGCCGGCGGCGATCCGCTGCGGCTGAATGTATTGCGCGCGCTGGCCAACGATTCGTTTGGCGTGCTGGAGCTGGCGCAGATTTTCGGCATCGGCCAGTCGGGCATGAGCCACCACCTCAAGGTGCTGGCGCAAGCCGATCTGGTGGCGACACGCCGTGAGGGCAACGCGATTTTCTATCGTCGCGCCCTGCCCCACAGCGAATTGCTCGGCGGCAAGCTGCACGCGGCATTGCTGGAAGAAGTCGACAATCTGCATCTGCCTGATGATGTGCAAGCACGCATCGAGCAGGTTCATGGTCAGCGTGCCGCCGCCAGCCGGGACTTTTTCGCCCGGGTCGCGGAAAAATTCCGTGCCCAGCAGGATTTGATCGCAGGCCTGCCGCAGTACCGTGACAGCGTGCTGGCCCTGCTCGACAAACTGAACTTCGATGGTGCAGCCACGGCCATTGAAGTCGGCCCCGGCGATGGTGCTTTTCTGCCGGAACTGGCCCGTCGCTTCGGCACCGTAACCGCGCTGGACAACAGCCCGGCGATGCTCGAACTGGCGCGTCAGGTGTGTGAACGTGAACAGCTGGCTAACGTCAGCCTGCAATTGGCCGATGCATTGAACGGCACAAGCCTTCAAGCCGATTGCGTGGTGTTGAACATGGTCCTGCACCATTTCGCCGCCCCGGCCGATGCGCTCAGGCACATGGCCGACTTGCTGCAACCGGGCGGTAGCCTGCTCGTGACAGAGTTATGTAGCCACAACCAGAGTTGGGCCAGGGAGGCCTGCGGTGATCTCTGGTTGGGGTTTGAACAGGACGATCTGGCCCGTTGGGCCACCGCTGCGGGACTCGTTCCCGGGGAAAGCCTCTATGTAGGCTTACGTAATGGTTTCCAGATCCAGGTTCGCCACTTTCAGCGACCGGCTGGCGACACTCACCATCGGTAAATTCAGGAAAACATCGAGATGAGCGAATACTCCCTCTTCACCTCCGAGTCCGTGTCTGAAGGACATCCGGACAAAATCGCCGACCAGATTTCCGATGCGGTGCTGGACGCCATTATTGCCCAGGACAAACACGCTCGCGTGGCCGTGGAAACCCTGGTCAAGACCGGCGTGGCCATCGTTGCCGGTGAAGTGACCACCAGCGCCTGGGTCGACCTGGAGCAGATCGTTCGTGACGTGATCTGCGACATCGGCTACACCAGCTCCGAAGTCGGCTTCGACGGCGCGACCTGCGGCGTGATGAACATCATCGGCAAGCAGTCCCCTGACATCAACCAGGGTGTTGACCGCGCCAAGCCTGAAGATCAGGGCGCCGGCGACCAGGGCCTGATGTTCGGCTACGCCAGCAACGAAACCGACGTTTTGATGCCAGCGCCGATCACCTTCTCGCACCAGCTGGTGCAGCGTCAGGCTGAAGCACGCAAGTCGGGCCTGCTGCCTTGGCTGCGTCCGGATGCCAAGTCGCAAGTGACCTGCCGTTACGAAGGCGGCAAGGTTGTCGGCATCGACGCTGTTGTTCTGTCGACCCAGCACAACCCGGAAGTGTCGTACAAAGACCTGCGCGAAGGCGTGATGGAGCTGATCGTCAAGCACGTACTGCCTGCCGAACTGCTGAGCAAGGACACCCAGTTTCACATCAACCCGACCGGCCAGTTCATCATTGGCGGCCCGGTAGGTGACTGCGGTCTGACCGGTCGCAAGATCATCGTCGACAGCTACGGCGGCATGGCCCGTCACGGCGGCGGCGCGTTCTCCGGCAAGGATCCATCGAAGGTTGACCGTTCGGCTGCCTACGCTGGCCGTTACGTGGCGAAGAACATCGTTGCGGCCGGCCTGGCCGAGCGTTGCGAGATCCAGGTTTCCTACGCGATCGGTGTGGCCCAGCCTACGTCGATCTCGCTGAACACCTTCGGCACTGGCAAGATCAGCGATGACAAGATCATCAAACTGGTGCGTGAAGTGTTCGACCTGCGTCCATACGCGATCACCACCATGCTCGACCTGCTGCACCCGATGTATCAGGAAACCGCAGCCTACGGCCACTTCGGCCGTGCGCCGCAGACCAAGACCGTTGGCGAAGACAGCTTCACCACGTTCACCTGGGAAAAAACCGACCGCGCCGACGCCCTGCGTTCTGCCGCTGGCCTGTAACCCCCTGGCTGCATGAAAGCCCCGCACGGTTCCCGCCGTGCGGGGCTTTTTCATGCCTGAAACATTTTTGAGATCCCTGTGGGAGCGAGCCTGCTCACGAAGGCGCCCGCCCGTGCAACGTCAATTCAGAATCCGGAAACACCTCGAAAAACACCCTCGGTAACGCATTTCGAATCCTCACCTACCCTTCAAGCATCACCCCCGAGCAAGGACGCTCAACGATGCTCTTCACACTGCGCCTGTTGCTGGCCTTCCTGCTGGCACTCATTACCCTCGTCAGCCAAGCAAATTGCCCCGACTGGCCCTTATCCCAAGCCCAACGCGAAATCACGCTGCTGCAAAACCGGATCGACCAATGGGACGAAGCCTATCATCGCGAAGGCCGCTCATTGATCAGCGACGAACTCTATGACCAGTCCCAGCTACGGCTGAAAGAATGGCAAGCCTGTTTCAACCAACCCTCATCCCCGCAGCCGTTGCGCACCGCGTCCGGCCCGGTCACCCACCCCATCGCCCACACCGGCCTGGACAAGCTGCACAAAGCCGAAGACGTCGCCCACTGGTTGCGCGATCGCCAGAACGTCTGGGTGCAGCCCAAGGTCGACGGCGTGGCTGTCACGCTGATCTACCGCCAGGGAATATTGCAGCAGGCCATCAGTCGCGGTGATGGGGTCAACGGCCAGGACTGGACAGCCTCCGCGCGCAGGATTGCAGCCATTCCGCAACGTTTGAGGCAGCCACGGGATCTGCTGGTACAGGGCGAACTCTATTGGCGCCTGAGCGCGCATGTTCAATCACAGTCCGGCAGCGTCAATGCCCGCGCCACCGTCGCCGGGCTGATGGGACGTAAAACACTCGATGTTGAACAGGCCGCCGGGATCGGCCTGTTTGTCTGGGACTGGCCGCAAGGTCCTGTGCGGCTGCCGGAAAGATTGTCCGAACTTCAGACATTGGGGTTCGCCACAACCGAGCCCTATACCCAGCCCGTCAGCCGATTCGAAGACGCGCAAAAATGGCGCGAGCACTGGTATCGCTCGCCACTGCCCTTTGCCAGCGACGGCGTGGTGCTGCGTCAGAGCCAACGGCCACCTGCCGAACGCTGGCAGGCTCGCGCGCCGTATTGGGCGATCGCCTGGAAATACCCTTTCGCCCAGGCATTGGCCGAAGTGCGCAAGGTCAATTTCAAGATCGGCCGCACCGGGCGGATCACGCCGGTGCTGGAACTGCTGCCGGTCAGACTCGATGACCGCGAAATCAAACGGGTCAGCGTCAGCTCACTCAAGCGCTGGCAAACCCTCGACATCCGTCCCGGCGATCAGGTGGCAATCAGTCTGGCCGGGCTGACCATTCCGCGCCTCGACAGTGTCGTGCTGCGCACCAACGAACGGGCGGACATCAACATCCCCGATGCTGGCGACTACCACGCCCTGAGCTGCTGGCAACCGACGCCGGGGTGTGAAAGCCAATTTCTCGCGCGTCTGACCTGGCTCAGTGGCAAGCAGGGCCTGGCCATGCAGCATGTCGGTCGCGGCACCTGGGAGAAACTTTTGGAAACAGGCCGTCTGAAACACCTGCTGGATTGGCTGACCCTCGATGCGTCAGAGCTTGCTAACATTGCCGGCCTCGGCGAGCGCAGCAGCGCACGCCTGATCCAGGGTTTTCACGGCGCGCGGCAACAGCCGCTTGCTCGATGGTTGAAAGCGCTGGGCATGCCGCCGACCGGACAGGCACAACTGGACGATTCGTGGCAGGCCTTGGCACAACGCGACACTGAACAATGGCAGGCAGAAGCCGGCATCGGCCCGGGACGCGCGGCGCAACTGAGCGCATTCTTTCGCGACCCGCAGGTACTGGCTTTGAGTGAAACCTTGAAAGCCGCCGGAATCGACGGCTTCTGAACCTGCAATCCCCGCCCGGCGGGAACCCAACGGCCGGCCAGACGCTCCAACAGCGCAGTGCCCTCCCACCCCGATTGCCTTTGCACATGGAGCTTTTATGAAATTTCTCGCACCGCTCGCCCTGCTTACTCTTTGTGGCGTCATGGCCGCCCCGGTCATGGCCGAAGAAGACGGCCCGGGCCTGACCGGTTGCGCTGCCAAGAAGCAGGGCATCATCAATCAGATCGAACAGGCCAAGTCGCGCGGCAACATGGAGCAGCAGGCAGGCCTGGAAACCGCACTGCGTGAAGTGAACGAACATTGCACCGACGCCGGGCTGAAGAAAGAACGTGAGAACAAAGTGCTTGAGGCCAAGCATGAGGTGAGCCAGCGTCAGGCGGACCTCGACAAGGCCATGAAGAAAGGCGATCCGGAGAAGATCAACAAGCGCAAGGAGAAGCTCGCCGAATCGCGCAAGGAACTGCAGGAAGCGCTGGACGAAATCGATAAGTAAGAGATTAGTCTGGAGGGGAATGGCAGACCGCTTTCGCGAGCAGGCTCGCTCCCACATTGGAATGCATATCCCCTGTGGGAGCGAGCCTGCTCGCGAAGGTTCAGCTCAAGCGACACAAATCAATGATCGCGAAACTCTTTATGGCAAGCACTGCAGGCATCTTCAACTTTCTGCACTGCCGGCCCAAGATTGCTGGCCTTGTACGGCTGAACCTGACTGGCGACCACCAGCTCACCGGTAGCCGCCTCGAGGGCGCGGGCCAGTTCCTGAAAACGCGCCTGTTTCTGCCAGACATCATCTTTGGCGCTGGTGTGATCTTCCTCGCGCACCTGCGGAAAATGCTTCCACGGCTCATGGGCCAACGCATCAAGTCTGACCGCGCCCTCGGCAAATTTCGGCCCGTCGAAGGCAATGCGCCCGCGCAACATGCCGCCGAGGTCTTCGCTGGTCTTGAGCATCTGCTTGAAGATCGCCTTGCGTTGACCCAGCGGCGAATTCGGGTCGACACCGCCACAGGCGGACAAAGCCAGGCAGGCCAGCAATACAACAGCAATGGGTTTCAGAGTCATGGTGGCTTCAGGTCGCGGAAATCGGCGGCCAGTATCCTCGGCTCACCGCCAAACACCAATAGCCCTATTAAAAATACGGGTTGGTCGAGCGCATAGAGCTCTCGGCCAACCGGCACAGGAATCACTCCATGAACAGCCGCTTCACGGCCTGGCGTCACCCGCTTATCGTCACCCTTCCACTGCTCGCCATCCTCGCCGGTTGCACAGGCGGCGACAGCGCCAAACCAAAAACCCATGCGCTGGCCACCTATTCCAGCGCGACCTGGGAAGCGTTGCCAGCGGTTTCCGATAGCGATCTGGTCGCCGGTTTCGGCTCCTGGCGCAGCGCCTGCACACGACTCAAAGCCGACACAGTCTGGGGGCCGACCTGCGCTGCGGCGGTGAATGTGCCGCAAAGCGCCGCCGAGATTCGTGCATTTCTCAAGCAGAATCTCGATGTCTACGGCCTGCGCGCCGAGAATGACAACCCCAATGGTCTGATCACCGGCTACTACGAACCGGTGTACCCCGGCAGCCTGACGCCCACCGCAACGGCGAACGTGCCAGTGTATGGCGTGCCGGAAGACATGATCATCGTCTCGCTCGACAGCATCTACCCGGAATTGAAAGGCAAGCGCCTGCGCGGCCGTCTCGAAGGTCGCGTGCTCAAGCCTTACGACGACGCGGCGACCATTGAATCCAAAGGCGTGAAAGCGCCAGTGGTCGCCTATCTGACTGATCCGATGAATCTGCAATTCCTGCAGATTCAGGGCTCGGGCCGGATTCAGACCGAGGACGGCAAACAATTGCGCATCGCCTACGCCGATCAGAACGGCCACCCGTATCGCCCGATCGGTCGCTGGCTCGTCGAGCAAGGCGAGCTGAAGAAAGAAGACGTGACCATGACCGCAATCAGCGACTGGGCCAAGGCCAACCCGACGCGCATCCCGGAACTGCTGGCCAGCAACCCGAGCTACGTGTTCTTCACCCGCAACCCGGACAGCAACGAAGGCCCGCGAGGCTCGCTGAACGTACCGCTGACAGCCGGCTACAGCGCGGCGGTGGATCGCAAGGTGATTCCGTTGGGCAGTCTGTTATGGCTGTCGACCACCAAACCGGATGGCACCCCACTGGTGCGCCCGGTCGCGGCGCAGGATACCGGCGGCGCTATTGCCGGTGAGGTGCGCGCGGATCTGTTCTGGGGCACGGGTGATGCGGCCGGGCAACTGGCCGGGGACATGAAGCAGCAGGGGCAGATCTGGATGCTCTGGCCTAAAGGACAAGAGTTGCCGCAAGTGCCGCAGGTGGCTGACAAACCCTAAAGGCAAAAGATCGCAGCCTTCGGCAGCTCCTACAGGAGTATGCATTCCTCTGTAGGAGCTGCCGCAGGCTGCGATCTTTTGACCTTGCTTTTAAATGGACACAAAGAAAAACGAAGCAATCAGCCCCATCCCGATAAACCACACCACCGAACGCAGTGCTGCCCAGTCAGCCAGGTAGCAGATGATGTACAGCAGGCGACTGGTGATAAACAGCACGGCCAGCACATTGACCGTCACCAGCTGCGCAGTGCCGACCAGGTGGGCAACGATCACCGCAGCGGCAAACGCAGGCGTTACTTCAAAGCTGTTCAGTTGCGCGGCGTGGGCGCGACGGGCGACGCCATCGACGCTGTCGAGAAAGTCCCGTGGATCGTAATTGTCCTTGAGGCGGAAACCGCCGGTGGCCTTCGCCACGATCGTGCACACGTACGGCAGGAAAATCGCGATCAACACACACCACAGAGCCACTGTCATAACGTCGTCCTTTTTTCGATTGGAGAAATTGGCGAGCGATCAGAAATTCATCACCAGCATGCCGATCAGCACCTGCCCACAGGCTAAGAGCCGCGCCCGGCAGAAAGGTTCTTTCAGCTGGATATAACACGGCACTTCCAGCGCGCCGTCGATTAGTCAGATTATTGATTCGCCATGTGTCAGCAGCTGTTTATACTGCAACCCACCACGCCGTACTCAGCTGCACACCAAAAAAATCCAATAAAAGCTGCCTGCTCCGCTTTCTTCGAAAACGGTCGCTGGCACGCGTATGCCTGATCAAAGCGTCAAGACTACCGACAGAGACCTTGCGCATGCCCCTCGCTTTGCTTGCACTCGCCGTTGCCGCGTTCGGCATCGGCACCACCGAATTCGTCATCATGGGCCTGCTGCCCGACGTCGCCCGCGATCTGGCGGTGAGCATTCCTCACGCCGGGCTGCTGATCACCGGTTACGCCCTGGGCGTGGTGTTCGGCGCACCGATCCTGGCGATCGGCACCGCCAATATGCCGCGCAAAGCGACATTGCTGGGCATGACGCTGATGTTCATCCTCGGCAACGTGCTCTGCGCGCTCGCGCCGAACTACGCGACGCTGATGGCGGCGCGGGTGGTTACAGCGCTGTGTCACGGGGCGTTTTTCGGCATTGGCTCGGTGGTTGCCGCCGGCCTGGTTGCGCCGAACAAACGCGCGCAAGCCATTGCAATGATGTTCACCGGCCTGACCCTGGCCAACGTCCTCGGCGTGCCATTGGGCACAGCGCTGGGCCAATACGCTGGCTGGCGCTCGACCTTCTGGGCGGTGTCGGTGATCGGCATTGTCGCCGCGCTGGCGCAGTGGTTGTGGCTGCCGAAACACATCGCGATGGACAAGGCCAATCTCGCCAGCGAATTCAAGGTGCTGGGCAAGGCCAACGTCTTGTTGGCGCTGGGCATGAGCGTGCTGGCCTCGACCAGCCTGTTCAGCGTGTTCACCTATATCGCGCCGATTCTGCAAGACATCACTGGCGTCAGCCCCCACGGCGTGACAGTGATGCTGCTGTTGTTCGGCGTCGGCCTGACAGCGGGCAGCATGCTCGGCGGGCGTCTGGCCGACAGCCACTTGCTGCCATCGCTGGTCGGCGTTGCGCTGGCAGTCGTGGTGATTCTCGCGGCGTTCAGCCAGACCAGCCGCGCGGTGATTCCGGCGGCGATCACCCTGGTGCTGTGGGGAATTTTCGCCTTTGCGCTGTGCCCGATTCTGCAGCTGTTGATCATCGATCAGGCGCACGAAGCGCCGAATCTGGGTTCGACGCTGAACCAAAGCGCGTTCAATCTGGGCAACGCAGCAGGTGCCTGGATTGGCGGGCTGGTGGTTGCCAGCGGTGCGGATTTGGCGGACCTGCCGTGGACCGGGGCGCTGGTTGGCGTGCTGACGGTGCTGACGGCGCTGTTGTTCATTTACCTGCAACGTCGGCGGGCGAGTGCGGTCAATGTGTCTGGCTGATCGTGGTGTGTCGGATAGAGCCCTCACCCTAGCCCTCTCCCAGAGGGAGAGGGGACTGATCGGGGGATGCTCGATACCCACGCCGACTTGAACGTGCATTGCTGAATCCATAATCGACCCGATCGTCCAGGTCGATGCACCTCGCCAGACACCTCGGTCGGCTCCCTCTCCCTCTGGGAGAGGGCTGGGGTGAGGGGCTGCTGGGCGTGACGCGCAATTCGAATGTGCCCTCAGTCAACCCCGCCCCATCAAACCCCTGCGTCCAGACTCCGGTCGCGCTCCATTCACTCTCCATCCAAAGGACCCCGGATGCTTGAACTCGTCGCCGCTTTCATCTGCCTCACCACCCTCCTGACCTTCGTCAATTTCCGCTTTATCGGCCTGCCGCCGACCATCGGCGTGATGGTTACCGCCCTGCTGTTCTCACTGCTCCTGCAAGGCCTCAGCGTCCTCGGCTTCCCCGGTCTGGAAGACCGCGTGCAACAACTGATCGGCCAGATCGACTTCGGCGATCTGCTGATGAACTGGATGCTCTCGTTCCTGCTGTTCGCCGGCGCCCTGCACGTCAACTTGAATGACTTGCGCAGCTACCGTTGGCCGATCGGCCTGTTGGCGACCTTCGGCGTGTTGATCGCCACCGTGGTGATCGGCAGCCTCGCCTTCTACATTTTTGCCCTGTTCGGCTGGCACGTCAGTTTCCTCTACTGCCTGTTGTTCGGTGCGCTGATCTCTCCGACCGACCCGATTGCCGTGCTCGGCGTGTTGCGTACCGCCAACGCTTCGAAACCACTGAAAACCACCATCGTCGGCGAATCACTGTTCAACGACGGCACGGCGGTGGTGGTCTTCACTGTGCTGCTGGGCATCGCGCAACTGGGCGAAACCCCGACCGTCAGCGCCACGGCCATGCTCTTCGTCCACGAAGCGATTGGTGGTGTGTTGTTCGGCGGGCTGATCGGTTATCTGGTCTATCGCATGATCAAAAGCGTCGAGCAGCACCAGATCACCGTGATGCTGACCCTGGCCCTGGTGATCGGCGGTTCGGCGATGTCCACCGAACTGCACGTCTCGGCGCCGATTGCGATGGTGGTGGCCGGTCTGATCATCGGTAACCTCGGGCGCAATCTGGCGATGAACGACATGACCCGTCGCTATCTGGACGGTTTCTGGGAGTTGCTCGATGACATGCTCAACGCGCTGCTGTTTGCGCTGATCGGCATGGAGCTGTTGCTGCTGCCGTTCAACTGGCTGCACATGGCCGCTGCAGGTCTGCTGGCGGTGGCGATTCTGCTGTCGCGCCTGCTTACCGTGGCCCCGGCGATCCTCTTGCTGCGTCGCTGGCGCTCAGTGCCGGCTGGCACCATCCGCATCCTCACCTGGGGCGGTTTGCGCGGTGGTGTGTCGGTGGCACTGGCGCTGGCCCTGCCGCTGGGCCCGGAACGCGATCTGCTGCTGAGCATCACCTACATCGTGGTGCTGTCGTCGATCCTGCTGCAGGGCCTGACCATCGGCAAACTGGTCAAGCACGCGACGCGTAATGAGCCGGCCAGCGTGCCTGAGCCAGCCCACCACTGATCATTTCTTGATCGACTGCGGATCGGGCTCAACAGCCTGATCCGCAGATTCCTTCGGCGCACCGCTTTCACTGCGAATCTGCGCATGGCTGATCAGCGCGAAGATAAAGCTGCCGCCGATGATATTTCCTGCCAGCGTCGGCGCAGCGAACACCGCCCAGAAATCACTCCACGGCAACTCGCCGGCAAACACCAGATAGGACACTTCCGCCGATCCGACGACGATGTGGGTGAAATCGCCCAGTGCCATGAAGTAGGTGATGAGGATGATGATCCACATCTTCGCGCTCTCCATGGACGGGATCATCCAGACCATGGTGGCGATCATCCAGCCGGAAACAATGCCCTTGGCGAACATCTGACTGGCGCTGTGCTCCATGACCTTGCGGCCGATTTCGAGGAAGGCGACGTCGGTCTTGCTGTCGAAAATCGGCAGCTCCAGCATCACGTACGCCACCAGAATCGTCCCGCAGAGGTTGCCGACCAATACCACTGTCCACAGACGAATCAGGCGCAGGAAATTCTTCAGCGTCGGCCTGGTCATCACCGGCAGCACGGCGGTCAGGGTGTTTTCGGTGAACAATTGCTGGCGCGCGAGGATGACCGCGAGGAAACCGGCGCAGTAGCCGAAACTGGCGATCACCTTGAATTCGTCGCCGTCGGGCAGGCGCGAATTGAGCAATCCCATGCCCATCAGCGACAGGCCCATGGTCAACCCTGCCGCCAGCGCCGACCACCACAGCGCGGCAATGCTGCGCTCCAGTTCCTGATCGCCCTGAGTGCGGATGATTTCATGCAGAACGGCCGCGCGCGGCGGCTGGCTCTTCTCGACTTCGTGCTGCTCCTTGGCCGAGAGGTCGGGGGTCTTGTCGCTGGTGGGGGTGGTCATGGCGTGGCAACCGGTGGGGGGCGATGTAGCTACGACCGTTGCGCTTGGGAATACGTTCTGTAGGCGCGGCGCAAATCTCTGGATGCACACGAATCCAGGGTAGGAGCTGCCGAAGGCTGCGATCTTTTGATCTTGATTTTCAGAAGCAAGATCAAAAGATCGCAGCCTTCGGCAGCTCCTACAGGCACAGGTGATTCCTGTGGGAACGAGCCTGCTCGCGAAGAATGCGCCGCCGATCTTATTGAACGGCCTCGTCATCCTTGAACTGGTCTTTCACATATTTGATCTCGGTCCGCCCGTGCGGCGCCGGCAGGCCGTCTTCGCCGAGGTTGACGAACACCATTTTCTCGACGGTCAGGATGCTCTTGCGGGTGATCTTGTTGCGCACTTCGCAGGTCAGAGTGATCGAGGTGCGACCGAATTCGGTGGCAGTGATGCCCAGTTCGATGATGTCGCCCTGGCGCGAGGCGCTGACGAAGTTGATTTCCGAGATGTACTTGGTCACCACACGCTGGTTGCCCAGTTGCACGATGGCATAGATCGCCGCTTCTTCATCGATCCAGCGCAGCAGGCTGCCGCCAAACAGAGTGCCGTTGGGGTTGAGGTCTTCGGGTTTAACCCATTTGCGGGTGTGGAAATTCATGTTCACTCCTGAGCGCTTGCCGAAAGATGCGCCCATCTTGGCAGACTGATCAGTCGGGCTCCAGGCAGCTGCGACTATGGTCGCCATTGGCGATCTTCATCCAGCCGACAGAAACCCTTTGGAAGATCAGCCCGGGCGGCTATAATCGCCCCCGCTTCAAAAAACGGTAACGTTCGCTTGCTACCGTTTTCCCGCCACCTGTCCGAGGGGCGCTGCAGCAGGTTCGACCTGTCAGGCTCGGATGGGGCGTTGACCGGCCTGCGCCGGACACTAAACGCACAACGGCGCCCATTCGCATACATTACGAATGGAGGCTCTTCATGAGCGCTGTCAACACGCCTGCCGATTTTACCGATTACAAAGTTGCCGACATGTCCCTGGCTGCCTGGGGCCGTCGCGAAACCATCATCGCCGAATCGGAAATGCCTGCCCTGATGGGTCTGCGCCGCAAATACGCTTCCGAGCAGCCGCTCAAGGGCGCAAAAATCCTCGGCTGCATCCACATGACCATTCAGACCGCCGTGCTGATCGAAACCCTGGTTGCCCTGGGTGCCGAAGTACGCTGGTCGTCCTGCAACATTTTCTCCACTCAGGATCAGGCCGCTGCCGCTATCGCTGCTGCCGGTATCCCGGTGTTCGCCTGGAAAGGCGAGACTGAAGAAGAGTACGAGTGGTGCCTGGAGCAGACCATCCTCAAGGATGGCCAGCCATGGGACGCCAACATGATCCTCGACGACGGCGGCGACTTGACCGAGCTGCTGCACAAGAAATACCCGCAAGTGCTGGATCGCGTTCACGGCGTGACCGAAGAAACCACCACTGGCGTACACCGTCTGCTGGACATGCTGGCCAAGGGCGAGCTGAAGATCCCGGCGATCAACGTCAACGACTCGGTAACCAAGTCCAAGAACGACAACAAGTACGGCTGCCGTCACAGCCTGAACGATGCGATCAAGCGCGGCACTGACCACCTGCTGTCCGGCAAGCAAGCGCTGGTCATCGGTTACGGTGACGTCGGCAAGGGCTCGGCCCAGTCGCTGCGTCAGGAAGGCATGATCGTCAAAGTGTCGGAAGTTGACCCGATCTGCGCCATGCAAGCCTGCATGGACGGTTTCGAACTGGTTTCGCCGTTCATCGACGGTATCAACGACGGTTCCGAAGCGAGCATCGACAAAGCGCTGCTGGGCAAGATCGACCTGATCGTGACCACCACCGGTAACGTCAATGTTTGCGACGCGAACATGCTCAAAGCCCTGAAGAAGCGCGCCGTTGTCTGCAACATCGGCCACTTCGACAACGAAATCGACACCGCTTTCATGCGCAAGAACTGGGCATGGGAAGAAGTGAAGCCACAGGTGCACAAGGTTCACCGCACCGGCGCTGGCAGCTTCGATCCACAGAACGACGACTACCTGATCCTGCTGGCCGAAGGCCGTCTGGTGAACCTGGGCAACGCCACCGGTCACCCGAGCCGCATCATGGACGGTTCGTTCGCCAACCAGGTTCTGGCACAGATCTTCCTGTTCGGCCAGAAATACGCCGACCTGTCGCCAGCACAGAAAGCCGAGCGTCTGACCGTTGAAGTACTGCCGAAGAAACTCGACGAAGAAGTGGCCCTGGAAATGGTCCGCGGCTTCGGCGGCGTGGTCACTCAACTGACCAAGCAACAGGCTGACTACATCGGCGTCACCGTCGAAGGCCCGTTCAAGCCGCACGCCTACCGCTACTAACAGGCGCTGAAAGCTCGCTCTCCCTGTAGGAGCGAGCTTGCTCGCGAAGGCGGCCTATCATTCAACATCCGTGTTGTCTGACCCAGCGCTTTCGCGAGCAGGCTCGCTCCCACACGGGATTGCAGCGTCTCGAAGGTACTTGTTTCCAAGGGTATGACCATGTCCCAAGACCGTCGCTACAGCTTCGAGTTTTTCCCGACCAAGACCGATGCCGGGCAAGAAAAGCTGCTTGCCACTGCCCGTCAGTTGGCCACCTACAACCCGGATTTCTTTTCCTGCACCTACGGCGCTGGCGGTTCGACCCGTGATCGCACGCTCAACACCGTGCTGCAGCTGGAAAGCGAAGTCAAAGTTCCCGCCGCTCCGCACCTGTCGTGCGTTGGTGACAGCAAGGACGACCTGCGCGGCCTGCTGAACGAATACAAGGCTGCCGGCATCAAGCGCATCGTTGCCCTGCGTGGCGACCTGCCGTCCGGCATGGGCATGACCAGCGGTGAGCTGCGTCACGCCAATGAACTGGTGGAGTTCATTCGTGAAGAAACCGCCGATCATTTCCACATCGAAGTCGCCGCTTACCCGGAGATGCATCCGCAAGCGCGCAACTACGAAGACGATCTCGCCAACTTCGTGCGCAAGGCCAAGGCCGGTGCCGACAGCGCGATCACCCAGTACTTCTTCAACGCCGACAGCTACTTCTACTTCGTCGACCGTTTGCAGGCGCTGGGCGTGGATCTGCCGATCGTGCCGGGGATCATGCCAATCACCAACTACAGCAAACTCGCGCGCTTCTCCGATGCCTGCGGTGCGGAAATTCCGCGCTGGATCCGCAAGCAATTGGAAGCCTACGGCGATGACACGCGAAGCATTCAAAGCTTTGGCGAACAAGTCGTCAGCGAAATGTGCGAACGCCTGCTGCAGGGCGGCGCACCGGGGCTGCACTTCTACTCGATGAACCAGGCCGAACCTAGCCTGGCGATCTGGAACAACCTCAAGCTGCCGCGCTGAAGGTTTTTCATGCGGTATAAAAAAAGGCCCTTACCGGGCCTTTTCAATGAAAAGCACCAAATGGAATGTTGTCGTCAATGATCTGCGCGCAAACAAAAACACGCCCTCAACTGGTCTATCTGGTTTTCGGTGCCGAGACCTACCATCAGGAAGCTGTTTTCAGCATCGCCAGTGCTCTGGCGTGGTTGCGCGAGACTCCGGATGCCGCGATCGATATCCAGGTCTTCAGCGACAATCCGCAACCCTACGAGCATCTCCCCGTACGCATTCGCCCGCTGGGCGCCGAAACGCGCCAGAAATGGAGCGAGCCCCACGGTTATCATTTCCGCATCAAACATGTCGCGTTGCGCTCGGTACTTGAAGAGCATGAAACGGCGCTGCTGATCGACACCGATACGTTTTTCCACTGCTCGCCGCTGAAACTGTTCGAGCGGGTTCAGCCCGGCACGCTGCTGTGCAACGACTATTACGCCCGCTATGGCGACAACAAGATGAGCCTGCTCTACCGCACGCTGTCGGCAACCCTGCTGGACAAAGGCCTGACTGACGATCACATGCGCCTGCTCAACTCCGGCGTCATTGGCTTGCACCGGCAGGACGCACACGTGCTCGACCGCTCCATCGCCTTGATCGATGAGCTGTTTCCGTCGGCACAGGGCGCCTACACCCTTGAAGAGTTCTGCCTGTCGGTGGCCGCCTATCGCACGGTAAACGTCAACAAGTGCCCGGATCTGATTCACCATTACTGGAGCCGCAAACATCTGTTCAGGGCCAAGGTTCAGGCCTGGGTCGCCAAACATGGCGGCAACCCGACGGGCGAAGCTGCGCTGGACGACACCCGGCGTGTGTCACCACAACTGCCTCGACCGCCGCGACTGCAGCGAATGTTCTACAAGCTCATCACGCTGCTGCTGCCGGCACATCTGCGTCAGTTCATTCGCGAAATCCTTTACGGTTGCTATGACCACCCCAACGAGTTCGATCAGGCGTGTGCACCGGTCTGGTGGGACAAGGCGCTGGAAAACCAGCAGCAACGCATCGGCAAGCCGGTCTGCAAGCACTTGCTCAGGGACTGGTTCAGTCGTGGTCTGGTCAAGCGGATTCTCGGTGCGCGCCACGCCAAGGTTCATAAACACCTGCTGAAAACCTCGAGCAAATAAGACCATGGCGGCCATTGCGCCTGGGGTCTGCGCGAAACATGCATGCCAGAGCTTCTCATCAGGCGTTTCGCGTACTAACCTCAGGCCATGCCCCTTATTGCCCAACTGCTGAGCGTTATTCTTCTGACTTGCCTGAGCGTCGGCGCCCGGGGGGAGAAGTTACGTATTGTCACCGAGCCGTGGGCACCGTACGTGTACGAACAGGGCGGGCAGAATCTCGGGCTGGACTACGAAACCACGGCCATCGTGTTCAAGCGTCTGGGCATTGAAGTGCAATGGCAATTCCTGCCGTGGAAGCGCTGCCTGTCGATGCTCGAGACCGGTCAGGCCGACGGTGCGCTGGACATCTTTCACAGCGCCGAGCGCGACGCCACCCTGCTTTACCCCAGCGAGCCGCTGTCCGACGTCGAATTCGTAATGTTCTACGCCAATGACCGGCCGCACCCTTTCACCACCCTCGAACAACTCAAAGGCCTGACCATCGGTACCTCGCCGGGCTATCTGTACAGCCCTGACTTCAGCCAGTCGCAGCTGTTTACCCGTGAGCCTGCGCCGACCCATGAAGCCAACTTCGGCAAACTGGTGCGCGGGCGTATCGATCTGCTGATTACCGATCGCCGCGTCGGCCAGCATTTGCTCGATGAATTGAACATCCGCGATCTGATCACCGAAAACCCGACGGTTATCAGCCGCCAGAGCCAGTTTCTTGCGGTTCGGCGCAATGCCGGCATGGACTTGCTGGTGCAGCGCTTTGGTGCCGAGCTCAAGCGTTTCAAGCGCGAACCGGCCTACGCCGAGCTCAGCGCACGTTACGGTGCTGCGCCGGTTGATAGCGCGTCACTGCGTGACGCCACGGTTGGCGGCAAAACCGTTGAGCAGCAGGAAAGCAGCGCGCAGTGATTGCTCTGTTATACTCCGGCGTTCCCGCCAGGCTCACGCCCGGACGCCCGGAACCGTAACAGGCCTCTCGACCCGCTACAGCGCAGCTTCCAGCCCGCGCGAGCGCTCCTGACGTGCCTTCGGAACCGCCGCTGGACCGGACGGGATTGCGTCCTCTTAAACGTGATTCGCGCCAGGCAAGACTCCCATTGGGCCAAGCCCTAACTAAAACAGGATTACTCATGTCCTTTGCTTCCCTCGGTCTCTCCGAGGCTTTAGTCCGTGCCATCGAAGATGCGGGCTATACCGAGCCTACTCCGGTGCAACAGCGGGCCATTCCCGCCGTGTTGCAAGGTCGCGACCTGATGGTGGCGGCTCAGACAGGTACCGGTAAAACCGGCGGCTTCGCCCTCCCGATTCTGGAGCGGTTGTTCCCTAACGGTCACCCGGACAAATCCCAGCGTCACGGCCCGCGCCAACCGCGCGTGCTGGTCCTGACCCCAACCCGCGAACTCGCGGCCCAGGTGCACGAGAGCTTCAAGATCTACGCCCGTGACCTGAAATTCGTCAGCGCCTGCATCTTCGGCGGCGTCGGCATGAACCCGCAGGTCCAGGCCATGTCCCGTGGCGTCGACGTCCTCGTCGCCTGCCCGGGTCGCTTGCTTGACCTCGCCGGCCAGGGCAGCGTCGATCTGTCCCACGTGGAAATTCTCGTCCTCGACGAAGCCGACCGCATGCTCGACATGGGTTTTGTCCACGACGTGAAGAAAGTCCTCGCACGTCTGCCGGCCAAGCGTCAGAACCTGCTGTTCTCGGCGACTTTCTCCAAAGACATCACCGACCTCGCCGGCAAGCTGCTGCACAATCCGGAACGCATCGAAGTGACGCCGCCGAACACCACGGTCGAGCGCATCGAACAACGCGTGTTCCGCCTGCCGGCCAGCCACAAGCGCGCACTGCTGGCGCACCTGATCACCGCCGGCGCGTGGGAACAGGTGCTGGTGTTCACCCGCACCAAGCACGGCGCCAACCGTCTCGCGGAATACCTGGACAAACACGGCCTGCCGGCGGTGGCGATCCACGGTAACAAGAGCCAGAACGCCCGCACCAAAGCCCTGGCCGACTTCAAGGCCGGTGATGTGCGCATTCTGGTTGCCACCGACATCGCCGCCCGTGGTCTGGACATCGATCAGTTGCCGCATGTGGTCAACTTCGAACTGCCGAACGTTGACGAAGATTACGTGCACCGTATCGGCCGTACTGGCCGCGCCGGTCGCTCCGGCGAGGCGATCTCGCTGGTCGCGCCGGACGAAGAGAAGCTGCTCAAAAGCATCGAGCGCATGACCAAGCAGAAGATTGCCGACGGCGATCTGATGGGCTTCGACTCCAGCACCATCGAAGCCGAGAAGCCGGAAGCCCGCGAGCGTCCGGACATCCGCAACCCGCGCAATTCCCGTGGCCCACGTGGCGACGGCCCGAATGGCGGCGGCGGTGGCGGCGGTCGCAAGGACAAGGGCAAAGACAAGGGCAAGGAAAAGCCGGCCGGTGAACGTGGCGAGCGCCCTGCCCGTCAGCAAAAACCGCGCGAAGGCACCCCGAGCCGCGACCAGCGCCCAAGCCAGCCACCGCGTGCAGCGGCTGACCGTGCCCCGGACGAATTCCTCGACGACGATGTGGATAACTTCGGTAACCGCGTTGACTACGTGCCGAAGGCTGCTCCGGCCGGCGGCCGTGGCCGTCGTCCTGGCGCTCCGGCGCAAGGCGCCGGCACTGGCGCACCACGCGGCGGTCAGCCTCAGGGTCGCCAGAACGGTCCGCGCAACAGCAACGGTTCGAGCACCGGCACGCCACCGGCCAAACGCAGCGGCCCGCGCAATGGCGCACCGCGTGACGGTCAGGGTCGTCGTGACGAATCCGCGCCGCGCAACCGCCGTCCGGCCCGTGACGATCAGCCACGCAGCGAACCGGCCGTGCAGAATCCGCGCAGCAATGGTCCGAAGATCATGCACAAGGAATCGAAAGCCGACCGCTTCCCGACGCCTGAGCAGCTCGATCAACTGCCAAGCCGCCCGCGTGGCGAGAAACCAGCCTTGCTGACCCGCAATCGCTGAGTTTCAAGCCGCAATGAAAAATGCCCCGACTCGAAAGAGCCGGGGCATTTTTTTGAGCGCTGCAAATCGCTTTGTGTAGGAGCTGCCGAAGGCTGCGATCTTTTGATCCCGATCTTGATCTTCAAAAATCAAGATCAAAAGATCGCAGCCTTCGGCAGCTCCTACAGGGGATCTGTGTTGTGGCAATAAAAAACGCCCCCGGCCTTGCGACCGGGGGCGTTTTCATGTGGCGGCGAAATTTATTTCGCTTTCACACCTTCGAACGAAACATACAGCTCGACCGCGTCGGACTTCGGACCGAGGTCTTTCTGCTTGCCGAAATCGGAACGCTTGATGGTGGTGGTGCCTTCGAAGCCGGCACGGTAGCCGCCCCATGGATCCTTGCCTTCGCCCAGGAAAGTTGCCTTGACGACAACTGGCTTGGTCACGCCCAGCAGGGTCAGGTCGCCGGTCACGTCAGCGGTATTGGCACCAGTGGACTTGACGCTGGTGGACACGAAGGTGGCCTTGCCGAATTTGCTGGCGTTGAGGAAGTCAGCGCTGGCGATGTGCTTGTCGCGTTCGGCGTGGTTGGTGAACACGCTGGCAGTGTTGACGTTGAACTCAATCTTGCTGTCTTCAGGCTTGGCAGCATCGAAGCTGAACTTGCCGTCGATGTCCTTGAAGGTACCGGTGATGTAGCTGTAGCCCAAGTGGCTGATCTTGAAGTCGACGAAGGCGTGCTGGCCTTCCTTGTCTACCACATAGTCAGCAGCCATTACGTTGGCGGACAGTACGGCCGAACCGATTGCCAGAGCGGCCAGAGTCTTTTTCAACATGCTTTCTTTTCCTTTGAGTCGAGGTTGAATTTCAGGCTTTGCGACCGAGCATTCGAGTGAGGGTCGCATCACGATCGATAAAGTGGTGCTTCAATGCTGCCAACGCATGGAGACCGGAAAAAATTACCAGTGCCCACGCCAGCCAGAGATGAATCACCCCAGCGGTATCTGCCTGATCCGGTAGTCCGGAGAGCAGAGCAGGAACTTCAAACAGGCCAAACACCGGGATCCCGACACCGTCTGCGGTGGAAATCAGGTAACCGGCAATCATCACAGCGAACAGCGCCACATACAGAAACCCGTGGCCGAATTTAGCGCCGATACGGGTCATGCGACTGTAGCTTTGCAGCGTTGGCGGCGGCGGGCTGATGAAGCGCCACAGCACTCGCAACAGCATCACCGCGAGCAGCACCAGACCGATGCTCTTGTGCAGGTCCGGCGCGTCTTTGCGCCAGGTGCTGTAGTAATCCAGCCCGACCATCCACAGACCCAGCGCAAACAGCCCGAAGACCGCCAACGCCACGACCCAATGCATGAAGATGCTGACCCAACCATAGCGCGAAGAAGAGTTACGTAGCTGCATTGCCCAAATCCTGTGAGAACTGCGAACCAAGACTAGCGAGTTATCTATCGAATTAAAGCGGAAAATTTTGCTTTGAAATATCGAGAAATACGATCAAGAGTCTGCGAGCGGGGTGTTAAGGAAGGATTAAAGGCGAATTCGCTGTGAGGTGCTTGTACAAATGACTGATGCCGCGTTTCAACGACAAAGGCACAGGACTGCGAAGCCGATAACCCTGTACCGCTGATGCGGCTTTTGAACCTGTTCGAATGATGTCTCCATTCTCATTACAGACAGGTGCAAAAACATGGCTCTGCGATATACGCCCTTTCAAGCAAGCGGTTCTTCTGTACTGCCGCCCAATCAAACGATGTCTCCCGGCCAATTCCTGCAATCCGAGAACGGTCGATTTCGTCTGATGCTGCAAAGCGACGGAAACCTCGTGCTCAAGGACGGTGAGGCGATCATCTGGATCGCCGACGCCAATCAACCTTACAGCGCAACTTTGCACCCGAAGAAGATGCGCGAGCCGCTGCAGTTCGTGATCAGCAACAGCGGCTTTCTGTATGACCCTTCCAGGCGACGGTTATGGATCGCGGAAAGCACGCACAGCGCCGACAAGGCGCTTTGGTACAACACATACATGACTGTGCAGGACGATGGAAACCTGGTGATTTACGACCAGCGCACGGGCAATCTGCGCTGGGCGCGTTTCGGTTTCATTCCCGGGCGCCTGCGCAAACCCAAGCAAAAGTGGCTGAGGAAACTGCCGAACGGGACAGAGTTCTTCAAGTGGGAGTTCTGACCGATTCAGACGGTGTGACTGGCTAGTTGTGAAGTACTGCGGGCGGTTGCAGGCACTCGGCATTGTAAGGATCTATCTGGCATTTATGCGCTAGTTCCGAACCATAACCGCCGGGAAAGAATTGCCCGTTGCTACAACCGGGAAGTGCAATCAGCAACAGTATCAGCGTGAGTGTTTTCATCAGAGAGCTCCAATTTTTCCCAGCATAAAATTGGTCGACGGGCAGCCGCTATCACCTGATTCCGAGCGTCTTGTGGGAAGCCTCCGGTACGCAGGTCAGCCATGGAACCGGTCCGCGAAGGACACAAACGCAGGGCAAAAAAAACGCGACCCGAGGGCCGCGTTTTTCACATGAACCAAGGTTTACTGCGCCTTGGTCTCGGTAGTTGCAGCAGGCTTGGCCGCTGGCTTCTTCGCCGGCTCAGCCTTCTTCGCTGCCGGTTTGGCCGCAGGCTTTTTGGTTTCGGTTTTGGCCGCGGGCTTCTTCGCCGCAGGCTTGGCCGCTGCTTTCTTCGCCGGCTCGGCTTTCACCGGGGCCGCTGGTTTCGGTGCTTCCACCGGCGCTGGCACAGGTGTCGGGGTCGGTGCAGGCGCTGGAGCAACAGGTGCTGGCGCAGGCTCGGGTGCCTTCACAGGCTCAGGCTTCTTCTCGTCATCCGAGCCGCCGAACAGGTTAGTGAAGAAGTTGCCCTTCTTCGCCGCCAAGGCGCCCGCCGCGCCTGCCGCTGCTGCAGCCGGAACCACTTTGGCCGGTTCAAAGGACTTGCCTGCCGCCAGATCTTCAACCTGGCTGGCCGCGCGCTGGCCGGTGCGCAGTGCGCCTTCCAGGGTGCCCGGGTACAAGGTGTCGGTGTGTTCGCCGGCGAACGCTACGCGTTGCAGCGGACGTTCCCACAGGCGCCAGAACTTGCTGATCTGCCCCGGGCCGTAAGCCAGGTAGGCGCCGCCCATCGACGGGTCAGTGCTGTATCGGCGGATCTCATAACCGGTGAACGAGCCACGGGCCTGTGGATAAAACGCGTGCAGACGGATCAGCACCTGATCGACCATCTGCTTGTCGCCGAACGCCTGCATCACCCGAGCGTTGTCGCCGGACAAGTTGATCACCACGTTGGCGCCACCCTTCAGCGCCGGTTCGATCCAGAGCATGCCCAGACCGGTATTGCTGTAGATCTCGCCGGACATGCGCGATTTGCTTTCCCACACTGGCGTCTTGAACTTCAGCATGATCTGGTCGCGCCAGCCGTAGTTGGTGCCTTTGATCGCTGCCAGATGCTGAGCATCCAGCGCCGGGGTCAGCGAGATCTTGTTCAGCGCGCGCAAAGGCACCGCCAGCACCACATAGTCAGCCTGATAGCCGACGCTGCCGACTTTGACGGTCACGCCGTCCTTGTCCTGGATGATGGCCGAGACCGGCGAGCTGGTCTTGATGGTCTTGATCTGTTTGACGAAGGCCTGGGCCAGCACCTGGCTGCCACCGACCAGACGCGAGGCGCGCAGGTCGCGGTCGGAGACGCCGCGATAGACGCGGTTCTGCTGAGCGAAATACAGCAGCGACAGACGCGAAGGTTCGTCGTAGTGGGTGCGGATGTCCTGGTTGATCAGCTGACGTGCAGTGGCCGGCAGGTTCTGCTTGTCGAGCCAGCTCGATACGGTGATCTGGTCCAGTGCATGCAGGGTGGCGGTCGCCGCCGGGTTCTGCGGGTCGTCGATCGAGCGCGCCAGATCGTCGAGGGTTTTCTGGTAGCGCTTGAGCGCATCGGCGGTGGCTGGCTGCTTGGTGGCCAGATCAGCGGCGGAGAAATAATCACCGTCGATCAGATAACCTGGCGTACGCACGAATTCCGGCGCCGGCGTGGTACCGAGCTTGAACGTCGACACGTACTTGTTCAGTACCGGCTGGGTCTTGTCGTTGCCGATCCACTCGCTGGTGGCCATGCCCGAGCGGCCGCCCAGACTCGGTTTGGCTTCCAGCAGGGTGACCTGCCAGCCTTTGTTCTGCAGTTCGTAAGCGGCGGTCAGACCCGACAGGCCACCGCCAATCACGATTGCGGTTTTATCCTTGGCCAGCGCCGTAACGCTGAACAGCCCCAACATCACCAGCGCACAGGCGCGCAGCCAACCGACAGACATTCAGCGAACTCCGGAATAACATGTGGGAAAAAGCAGTTTTGCGAGTCAGATGACTCAAAGAACCGCGAAGAATACGTTAGCCATCAAAACGCCGCCAGCGACGTCTATCGGCTCAGACAAAGTAGCTCAATCGACACAATGGGTTGTTCCCGCGCGATGCATTGCATAGGCTTGCGCGATTGTTCGCCCGCGCCTGACGCGAGCCGCCTCGAGGAGACTGTAAATGGGCCTGAATAACCAGTGGATGCAACGCGATCTCGCGGTGTTGTGGCATCCCTGCACCCAGATGAAAGACCACGAACAGCTGCCGCTGATCCCGATCAAGCGCGGCGAAGGCGTCTGGCTCGAAGACTTCGAAGGCAAGCGCTACCTCGACGCGGTCAGTTCCTGGTGGGTCAACGTGTTCGGCCACGCCAACCCGCGCATCAACCAGCGCATCAAGGATCAGGTCGATCAACTCGAGCACGTGATCCTTGCCGGTTTCAGCCATCAGCCGGTGATCGAGCTGTCCGAGCGTCTGGTGAAGATGACGCCGCAAGGTCTGAATCGGGTGTTCTACGCCGATAACGGTTCGTCGTGCATCGAAGTCGCGCTGAAGATGAGCTTTCACTACTGGCTCAATCGCGGCCAACCGAACAAGAAGCGCTTCGTCACCCTGACCAACAGCTACCACGGCGAAACCATGGCGGCGATGGCAGTCGGCGACGTGCCGCTGTTCACCGAGACCTACAAAGCCCTGCTGATGGACACCATCAAGGTGCCGAGCCCGGATTGCTACGGGCGCCCCGACGGCATGAGCTGGGAAGAACATTCACGCAACATGTTTGCCGCCATGGAACAGACCCTGGCAGAGAATCATGACAGCGTCGCGGCAGTCATCGTCGAGCCGCTGATTCAAGGCGCCGGCGGTATGCGCATGTATCACCCGGTGTACCTCAAGCTGTTGCGCGAGGCCTGCGACCGCTACGGCGTGCACCTGATCCACGACGAAATTGCCGTCGGCTTCGGCCGCACCGGGACGATGTTCGCCTGCGAACAGGCCGGCATCCGCCCGGACTTCCTTTGCCTGTCGAAAGCCCTGACCGGCGGCTACCTGCCGCTGGCCGCGTGCCTGACCACCGACGAGGTCTACAGCGCCTTCTACGACGACTACCCGACCCTGCGCGCCTTCCTGCATTCGCACAGCTACACCGGCAACCCGCTGGCCTGCGCTGCGGCACTGGCGACCCTGGATATCTTCGAGCAGGACAACGTCATCGAGAACAACCAGGCGCTGGCTCAGCGCATGGCCTCGGCGACCGCGCATCTGGTCGATCACCCGAACGTCTCCGAAGTGCGCCAGACCGGCATGGTCCTGGCCATCGAGATGGTCAAGGATAAAGCCACGAAAGAGGCCTACCCTTGGCAGGAGCGTCGTGGCTTGAAGGTGTTCCAGCATGCGCTGGAACGTGGTGCGTTGTTGCGGCCGCTGGGCAGCGTGGTGTATTTCCTGCCGCCGTATGTAATCACCCCGGAGCAGATCGACTTCTTGGCCGAAGTGGCCAGTGAAGGTATTGATATTGCTACGCGTGACAGCGTCAGCGTGGCGGTGCCGAAAGACTTCCATCCGGGATTCCGCGACCCGGGCTGATTCGCCTTGCTTGAGATTTGCGGTGGCTGGACTACCGCTTTCGCGAGCAGGCTCGCTCCCACAGGGGAATGCATTTCAAGTGTGGGAGCGAGCCTGCTCGCGAATGAAGTCGACACCGATCCAACTGATTCATATCTTTCCAGAGACCCGAAATGAGACTGTCCCGCTTCTTTATCGACGCCCCGCTGAGCACTGGCGAACACGAACTGCCAGAAGCCCAGGCGCATTACATCAGCCGCGTACTGCGCATGGCCGAAGGCGATGCGGTGCAGTTGTTCGACGGTTCCGGCCATGAATTTCGCGGGTCCTTGCTGGACGTCGGCAAGAAACGCGTGGTCGTGCAGCTCGACGAGCAATTCGCCGGGCAAGTCGAATCGCCGCTGCGGATCCACCTTGGCCAAGGCCTGTCCCGAGGCGAGCGCATGGACTGGGCGATTCAGAAAGCCACTGAACTGGGCGTGACGCAAATCACGCCGATCTTCAGCGAACGCTGCGAAGTGCGCCTCAAGGATGAACGCGCCGACAAGCGCTTGCTACATTGGCGCCAAGTGGCGATCAGCGCCTGCGAACAGTGCGGGCGTTCACGGGTGCCGGTGATTCATCCGCCGGTGTTGCTGGCAGACTGGCTCAAGCAGACCGAAGCCGAATTGAAACTGGTGCTGCACCCGGTCGCAGAACCGCTGGTGAGTCATGCCAAACCGGAGACGCTGGCGTTCCTGATCGGGCCGGAAGGTGGCCTGACGGACGGCGAAGTCGAGCAGGCCAAAGGCAATGGCTTCCACGCCGCCCGCCTCGGCCCACGGGTGCTGCGCACCGAGACCGCGCCGGTGGTGGCGTTGGCGGTGGCCCAGCAACTGTGGGGGGACTTCTAAGGCCCCTTCGCGAGCAGGCTCGCTCCCACATTGGATCTAGGGTGTTCACAACACCAGAGTTCACTGAAGATTTATTGTGGGAGCGAGCTTGCTCGCGAATGCGGTGTGTCATTCAGCAGAAATGTTGATTGACCTGACGCCTTCGCGAGCAGGCTCGCTCCCACAGGGATTGCATTTACAGGACGTAAAACAGAATCGCGACAAAATGCAGCAAACTCCCGGCAATCACGAACAGATGCCAGATGCCATGGGCATGCCGCAGGCGGTGATCGAGGGCGAAAAAGATAATCCCCACCGTATATAGCACGCCGCCCGACGCCAGCCAGGCAAACCCCGCCGTGCCCAGCGCGGCAATCAGCGGCTTGACCGCGACCAGCACGATCCAGCCCATCACCGCATAAATCACGATCGACAGAATCCGTGCCTCGGAGCGCGGTTTGATCTCTTGCAGGATGCCGATCAGCGCCAGCCCCCAGACAATCCCGAACAGCGTCCAGCCCCACGGCCCGCGTAACGTCACCAGGCAGAACGGCGTGTAGCTGCCGGCGATCAGCAGGTAGATCGAAAAGTGATCGACCTTCTTCATGATCGCTTTCTTGCGCCCGCGCACGCTGTGGTACACGGTCGAAGCGCTGTAGAGCACCAGCAAGGTGAAGGCGTAGATCGCCACGCTGACAATCTTCCATGGACTGCCGTCGAGGCTGGCAATCACCAGCATCCACACGCCGCCGATAAACGCGGCGATGGCTCCGACCAGATGGGTCCAGGCGTTGAGTTTTTCCCCGTGATACATGTGTCGCATACCTCGTAGTCACAACCGCAAGCGCGCAAGGCTCGGGCCTTGAGCGTAAAAGCGCAATGTTTCTGTTCAACCTCGCCTGCGCGGCACGCGGGAATTGGGCACAATCGGCCGATACCAAAAAGAGTCCGCGCCATGCTGATCGACGAAGAATTGACCCTGAAAAAACTCGAGGTGTTCCTCGCCTTCATGCGCACCGGCAACCTCGCCCGCGCCGCCGCCGAATTGCAGACCAGCAACGTCAGCGTGCACCGCGCCATTCACTCTTTGGAAAACGCCCTGCGCTGCCCGCTGTTCAAACACGAAGGGCGCAATCTGACGCCACTGGAAAGCGCCTATGTGCTGGAAGAACGTGCGCAGAAGCTGATCAACGACGTCGTCGACAGCGTGCGCCTGACCCGCGAAGCCGCCGGGTTCTCCGCCGAGCGTTTCAAGCTCGGCTCGTTGTATTCGCTGACGGTGAAGACCGTGCCGCAGCTGATCATGGGCCTGAAGATCCGCCGCAGCGAACTCAACATCGACCTGATCCTCGGCTCGAACATCGACCTGCTCTACAAGCTGAAAAACATGGAAGTCGACGCGATTCTGGTGTCGCTGGACGACAGCATCAACGATCCGGACTGCGAACAGATTGCGCTGTTTTCCGACGACATCTTCCTCGCCACCCCGGCGGATTCAAAATTCGCTCAGCGCAGTGAAGTCGATCTGGCGGAAGTGCGTGATGAAACCTTCATCACCCTGACCCAGGGCTTCGCCACGCATCAGGACGGTGTGCGGGTATTCAAGCAAGCGGGATTCGAGCCGAAGGTGGCGATGCAGGTCAATGACATCTTCACTTTGCTGAGCATGGTCAGCTCAGGGGTGGGCTACGCCTTGTTGCCGGGGCGGATTGCGGCGGTGTACGAGAACCGGGTGAAGCTCATCCCGTTGCAGGAGAAGTACCGCTTGCAGCAGCACATTGGCGTGGTGTTTCTCAAGGCCAAGGAGCGCGATCCGAATCTGCTGGCGTTGCTGGCGGAGTGTCGGATGTATGCCAATCGGCAGGCTGGGGTTTAGATCAAGATCAAAAATCAAGAGCTACCCCCTCACCCCTGCCCTCTCCCCCAAGGGGGCGAGGGGGAAGGGAGCAGATCGGGGAATGTTCAAAACTTGAGTTCGACTCGATATCTCAGGTCGGCGTATCTCGAACATCCAACGCGGTCAGTCCCCTCTCCCTCCGGGAGAGGGCTAGGGTGAGGGGCTTTTGGGGGTGACTAGCTAGCCCATCAACCCGCGCATCGCCAGAAACAACAGCGAAGGCCCCAGCAGACACCCAAGCGCGGTGTAGAACGCCGCCGTCAGGCAACCATATGGCACCAGCTTCGGATCGGTGGCCGCCAGGCCTCCGGCAACGCCGCTGGAGGTGCCCATCAAACCACCGAAAATCACCGCGCTGCGCGGGTTGTTCAGGCCGATCATCGGTGCCACGAACGGTGTCATCACCATCACCAGAATCGCCTTGATCAGCCCCGCCGCAATCGACAGCGCCATCACCTCGGAACTGGCACCAATCGCCGCGCCGGTCACCGGGCCGACAATGTAAGTCACGGCACCGGCGCCAATGGTGGTCAGGCTCACCGCATCGGTGTAGCCGAACGCCATCGCCACGCCGACTCCGGCGACGAACGAGGTGCCAACGCCGACAAACAGCGCCAACACACCGACGAATCCGGCGCGTTTGAGCTCATCGACACTCACGCCAAACGCCGTCGCCACAATCGCGAAATCCCGCAGCATCGCACCGCCGAGCAGGCCGATGCCGGACAGCAGGGGAATATCCACCACGCCTTTTTGCCCACCGGTGAGTGCGCCGCCGATATACGACAGCACCAGCCCGAGCAGAATCGCAATCGCCGAACCGTGCAGACGGCCCTTGGTGAAGGTGTTGGACATCCAGTAGGACACCCACATGGTCAGGCCGACAATCAAAAAGCCGCTGATCAGACCGTAGCCGGTGATCACTTTCATCATCGATTCGTACATGGCGATTACCCCGCAGTCTTGGCAGGAGCGATCGGTGTCTCTTGCTTGTTGCCCATGCGTGTCAGCACCGGCACCAAGGCAAAAGCGATCACTACGGCGAGGGTGCCGGCAAGAATCGCCATCGGCCCGCCTTTCAGCGCACCGTAGACATTCTGCTGCGCGGCCATGGCGACCACGATGGGAATGTAGATCGCGCTCCAGAACTCCACGCCCTGCTCGGTCTTGCCCTTGAGCCAGCCGCTCTTGTAGAGATAGCTGCCCAGGCCGATCAACAGCAGCATCGCAATGCCGACACCGCCGACGTTGGCCGGCACGCCGATCAGCTTGCCGAGCAGTTCACCGACCCAGATACCGACCAGCGTGCAAAAGGCGAGAAACGCCACACCGTAAATAATCATTGTTGTAGTCCTCAAAGTGCATCGTCGAATGTTGTTTTTGTTGTTCGAAGCTTGAGTCGCGGCGGTTTTAGAGTTGGCGGCCACCCTCCTCGCGCAACAGCGCTTGCAGGGTATCGAGGCGGGCACTGTCGAAGGCAGTGACGGTGCCCTGCTCGAACACCCGGCGCGCCAGCCCGGTCAGCACCGCACCGGGCGGCAGTTCGATCTGTAGACGCACGCCGCGCTCGTAGGCGCTTTGCACGGTGCCGCGCCAATCCACCACGCGGCACATGTTGAAAGCGAGGTCATCGCGCAGCGCTTCGACTTTGCTCACAGGCCGCGCGCGACTGCCGCTCAGATAAGCGATTTTCGGGTTCTTCAGTTCAACCTTGGCGAAGGCCTCGGCAAGCGCCTGCGCCGGTTTTTCCAGCAATGGGCAATGCGACGGCACGCTCACCGCCAGCCGCTTCGCCACTCCGGCGCCGCGACTGCGCGCCAGTTCGGCCACCGCGTGCATGGCCTTGTCGCTGCCGGCGATGACCACTTGGTTATCCGCGTTGATATTGGCCAGGTACACCGGCGCATCTTCGCTGTGCACTTGCGCCAGCAGGGTTTCGACGGTGGACAACTGCAAGCCGATGATCGCGGTCATGCCGTAGCCCTGTGGATAAGCCTGCTGCATCAGCTCACCGCGCAGGCTGACCAGATGCAGCGCATCGCTGAAACTCAAGGCTCCCGCCACCACTGCTGCCGGGTATGCGCCGATGGACAGGCCGGCGACGTAATCCGCGCTCAGTTCATCCTGCAATAACTGCCGCGAAGCAGCGACACCGGCGATCAGCAGGCACAGCTGCACCGCTCGTGTCGTGCGCAATGCCTCGGCTGAATCAAGCTGCAAAACATCCTCGCCGAGTACATCACTGGCCTCGGCCAGCGTTTCCCTTGGCAAACGCTGGAGCATGCCCGCTTGCTGCGCGCCCTGGCCGGGAAACACCAACAGGCTGCTCACGCTGCCTGCTCCTGCGGGTGCCACGGATTCGTCACCAGTGCAGCCTGATGCGCATTTTTCAGCAGCACTCGGGCCGAACCGCTGGCCCATTCCCGCAAGGCCACAGCGCCGAATGGGGTCTGCAATTGCATGTCGACCCGGCACACAGCCTGATCGAAAAGCTCCACGAGTTTGCAGGCCTGATTGCGCGTGATCATCTGCGGCGCACGCAGAATCAGATCGAGATCACTGCCCGCGTGCATCGCTGCAAAACCACTGGCCAATTCAAACCCGACACTGCCGCTGACACCCCAGACCCAACCGCAGTCATCGAGCATCGGCCGCAGTTGTTGGAGCCCCTGCATCACCGGCAGATCTCGCTCACACTCAACATGACAGAGGGCCTCCGGACTGACCCGACAAGCAATCGAATCGAGCGGCATAAACGCCGCCAGCCGCTGCTCGCGCAACACACCACGAACGCCGACCGCGACCAGACCTTCCTCGCTCAAGGCCCGGCGCACCACCACCGGTTGCCCGGCCGCCAGCGCGGCGATCGCCCACGCCGGCGCATACGCCGGCAACTGCGCTGGGGTCATGCCCCAGAGCAGATCGTGGGCCATGGGCAGGTTCACCACTGCGCCCTCAGCAATTCGCGTACTTTGCTGGAGGCGGCACGATTGCTCGCACCAAGGCGCCCTTTCAAATCAGTGCTGCTCACATCGTTGATCGCCTGCTTCAGGCACTCGCTCACCCGCGCCAGATCTTCCTGTGTCGGCTGCTCAATCTGCTGCACCGAGAGGGTTTCCCAGAGCAGGCCGAGGCTGGCGTAGCTGTCGATGTCGTAGGCCATCGGCGGCACGCTCGACGCCAGCGCCTCCAGCTCCTCGACACTGCGCAGGGTGACCCGCGCCGCCGAGGCTTTGCCCATTGCGTGTACCATCACGCCGGGATCGCGCAGCGCGATCAGGCGATTGGCCTGATAACCGTGGGCGAGAAATGCACCCGACATGGCCTTGCCCACCAGCAGCGCAATCACCGGATGCCCGGCCAGACGCGCACGGGCATAACTGTCCGCCGCGCCGGCCAGGGCCTGATGAATGCCGAGGGCTTCTTCGCGGCGGCCATACGCCTGGCTCGGCACATCGACGATGGCGATGATCGGGCGCTTCTGGGCGCTGTCGCGGTCGGCACTGATCGCGTCATCCACAGCCTTGGCCAGCCCCCAGCCTTCGAGCAGACCGACTTCGCCGTTTCTGGCGCGAGGGAAACGATTGTCCGGGTCGGCGACCACAGCAATGAATCGCCCCAGTTCACCGTCAGCAACTTTCAACGACGGCGGCAGGCCTTCGACGCTTTTAGCGCCAGCACTCAAGGCGTTGAACCAGTGCAAACCGCGCAGAGAATAGCCACTCATGAGCGCTCTCCTTGATACAGACCGCGAACCACTGAGGGTTCGATTTGCTGGTCATTGTTCAGACTGCCCAGACGCTGCAGGAACCATTCGGCGCTTTGGCTGCGCGGCTGAGCCGGCAGGCCTTGCTGGAGCAATTCACCAACCTGCTGACGAATCTGCGCTACATCATCGGCGACATAACGATCCACCAGACCACTGTGGAAACGCTGTTCGCCGCCGGTCAGGCTCCAGATGAAGGGCCGGTCGCGGGAGTCGTATTCCTCAATCCCGGCTTCCTGCTCGATTACCTGCGGGCCGTTCAGACCAAGACGTGCTTCCTGGGTCACCAGCAAATAACTGCACAGCGCAGCGGCGATCGACATGCCGCCGAAGCAACCGACGCTGCCGGCGACCACGCCGACCACCGGTTGGTATTGCTGCAAATCGACAATCGCCGCGTGAATATCGGCAATCGCCGCCAGACCGAGATTGGCTTCCTGCAAGCGCACGCCACCGGTTTCCAGCAGCAACACGGCGCGGGTGGGGATGCCGTTGCGGTTGTCTTCGGCGGCCAGTTCCAGCGCACCGGCAATCTTCGCCCCGCCGACTTCACCGAGGCTGCCGCCCTGAAACGCGCCTTCAATCGCCGCGATGACCACCGGCAAACCGTCGAGGCGGCCCTTGGCGATGATCACGCCGTCGTCGGCTTGCGGCACTACGCCCTGGCGCTCAAGCCATGGCGACATGACCCGTTGAAACGGATCGAGCAGTTCGCGGAAGGTCCCGGCGTCGAGCAAGGCTTTCGCCCGCTGCCGTGCGCCAAGTTCGACGAAGCTGTGTTTGTTGAGCAACGCTGCGCTGTCAGTCATGGCCGATCTCCTCGAAACCCTGTTCCAGACGCAAGCGCACCACCCCCGGCGTCGCGCCGAAATCGTGGATATCGATGGCCATCGCCGGTGGCGTGGTGCCGTCGAACATCCGCGCGAACAGGTGCTGCCAGCGCTGCTGCGCGCCGTTGACCGAGGTCTGCACGTTGATCGTCAGTTTGCCGGCCAGACCCGGTTCGATCAGCACTTCCAGATCACCCGAACCGACACAACCGACCAGCGCACGCCCGCGTGGCGGCTGCCCGGCGGGGAATTCAAACGATAGGTTTTCCATCAAAACGCTCCCTGAGAGATGCCGTCGCGCTCGATACGATCGAGCAGCAATGTGGCGGCGAGCAGGTCGGCGGCGCCACCGGGCGAGGCATTCAATGCGATGAGTTGTTGATCCAGTTCGTGCAGGCGGCGACGACCGCTGAGGCTGGCGCTGCCACCGGCATCGAGCACCGCTTGTGCGCCAGCCTGCATGGCCTGCAGACCGGGCTCGCCGGCGCGGTAAAGCACGCAGGTGTCGGCCAGCTCGGTCATGATCGCCAGCAACGCATCGAGCCGGGCGTTCTGTTCGCCGTGGCCGTTGGCGCGACTTTTGTGCAGTTGCGGCAAGCCGCGTTGCAGCACGGACGGGAAGCCGAGTTGCGCTTCTTCCCGAGCGCCACGTGCGCCGTAACGCTGGGCGACCTGTGCGCCATGGCTGAGCGGCGTCGGTGCGTAGCGGTCGTCGAGCAGTGCCAGGCGGGCTGCGCACAGGGCGATGGATTTCGGTTGCAGCGCGGCGGCTGTCACCAACAGTCCCAACGCCCAGATCGCGCCGCGATGGGTGTTGACGCCGTTGGTGGTCACGAGCATCGCTTGCTCGCCCTCGCGGCCGATGCGGCCGATCGCTTCGCGCAACGGCACACCGACTTCACCGATCTCCAGTGCGGCCTCGGCCATTTCCTTGAATGCCGGCCACAATGCCAGCGCCGACGCGTGCATCAGGCCCAGGTGCAGATCGGTGTGCGCGCCATTGCCACGACGGTCGACCAGCGCCGGTTTCGGCGACAGATCGGCTTCGTCGATCAACGCGTCCACTGCCAGATCGGCCAAGCGGTCAGCCAGGGACAGCGGTTTCGCTTGCAGGTTGAATGCGTGCATTACCAGCTCCTGAATTTGGCGGGCGGGTTGTACAGGCCGCCGGACCACTCGACCAGATCGGCGACGCTTTTCGCCGCGAGCAATTCGCGCGTGGCGTCGGTGCGGCGGATGCCGAGGTCTTCGGGCAAGGCGATCAGGCCTTCGCGGCGCATGCGTTCGGTGTCTTTCGGGTTGTGCCGCAGGCCGATGGCGGTAACCCCGGCGACTGCGGCGATCATCGCCTGGCGCTCTTCCAGCGAGCGCGCCTTGTACAGGTAGGCGATGCCTTCTTCGGTGAGCAGGTGGGTAACGTCGTCGCCGTAGATCATGATCGGCGCCAGCGGCATGCCGCTTTTCTTCGCCACCTCCACCGCGTCGAGGGTTTCGACGAAGGTCGGTTTGCCGCCCTCCTGGAAGGTCTCGACCATTTGCACCACGAGTTTCTTGCCGCGTTCGAGCATCGGTTGCGGCCCATCGGCGTGGCGCATGTCCAGCCACGCCGGGGTGCCGTGACGCCGGCCGCGCGGATCGTGACCCATGTTTGGCGCACCACCGAAACCGGCCAGACGGCCTCGGGTGACGGTCGAGGAATGGCCGTCGCCATCAACTTGCAGCGTCGCGCCGATGAACAGGTCCACCGCGTATTGCCCGGCGAGTTGGCAGACCATGCGGTTGGAGCGCAGCGAGCCGTCGCGGCCAGTGAAGAACACATCCGGCCGAGCGGCGATGTAGTTTTCCATGCCCAGTTCGGTACCGAAGCAATGCACGCTCTCGACCCAGCCGCTTTCAATCGCCGGGATCAGCGTCGGGTGCGGGTTGAGCGTCCAGTTGCGGCAGATCTTGCCTTTCAGGCCAAGGGATTCGCCGTAGGTCGGCAGGATCAGTTCGATGGCGGCAGTGTTGAAACCAATGCCGTGGTTGAGCGACTGCACGTTGTGTTTTTCGTAGATGCCGCGAATCGCCATCATCGCCATCAACACGTGCACAGGCTTGATGTGGCGTGGGTCGCGGGTGAACAGCGGTTCGATGTAGAACGGCTTGTCGGCGACCACGACGAAATCGACCCATGAAGCGGGAATGTCCACGCGGGGCAGTTCGCTGACGTCATCGACCAATTGGTTGACCTGAACGATAACGATGCCATCGCTGAACGCCGCCGGTTCGATCAGTGCGGGAGTGTCTTCGGTGCTCGGGCCGGTGTAGATATTGCCGGCGCGGTCGGCCATGAAACCGGCCGAGAGCACAACGTTGGGGATCAGGTCCACGACGAGGCGGGCGTAGAGTTCGATGTAGGTATGAATGGCGCCGACTTCGAGCAAGCCATCTTCGAGCAACTGGCTGATGCGCAGGCTCTGGGTGCCGGCGAAGGAGAAATCGAGCTTGCGGGCGATGCCGCGTTCGAACAGATCAAGGTGCTCGGAGCGGCCGACGCTGGGCATGATCATGTGCAGATCGTGGAGCTTGCCCGGGTCAGCCTTGGCCAGTGAACGCGAGAGGAAATCCGCCTGCTTCTGGTTGTTGCCCTCCAGCACCACACGGTCGCCGGGATGGATCAGCGCTTCGAGCGCGGCGACGATTTTGTCGCTGGGCAACACCACGCCATCGGCCAGCCCGCGCACCTTGTCGAGCCGGCGCTGCTTCTCGTCACGCCGCCGCGTCCAGCGCGAGTCGGGGGAAATTGTTGTTGTCATGCTCACTCCACGGGTTCGCTGTCGTGGAGCCAAGTTAGGCTTGTGTGATGAGGGCATCAATCAAGCTGGGTGGTGAATCATTACGCTGAGCGTAACGTTCAAAAGCTACCCTCACCCTAGCCCTCTCCCGGAGGGAGAGGGGACTGATTGGGGGATGCTTGGGAATGACTCTGACCTGAACCCGTTGTAGTGAATCCATAATCGACTCGGTCATTCAGGTCGATGTAGGACGCGAGACACCTCGGTCGGCTCCCTCTCCCTCTGGGAGAGGGCTGGGGTGAGGGGCTTTCAGTCGGTTGGCACCATTTTGTCCAGCACGCGGTTCACCGCCATCTCCGCCACCATGACAATCTGCGCGATGCCCTGCAGGGTCTTGCGCTGCGAACCTTCCACGGAAGCGGCGTGGTTGTGCAGCATCACCGTCGCCGAACCCAGGGTTTCACAGGCGTCGGCCAGCAAGGACTCGGTGTCGGCTTCGGGGTTGGCCATGTATAGCGTGTTGGGGGTGTACGGCGGGGCCATGAAGTCGGCGGCGGGCGGGCCGAGGTAATGGTCGAGGGCACGCTCGGCGGCTTCGTGGAATTTCCTGGAGTCGGGGGATTCGTAGGGGGATGCCGGGTCTTTGGTCGGCGGATTGGGCGTTACTTTGAACATGAGCTGTGTTCCCGTTGTTGAGCGCCAACCCCTTGGCTACTAAACGAAAGGGAGGCGACTGTACGCAGGTTAGTAGACCGGGGAACTCAGCTTAAGCCGGCGCGCCGAAGCGCCCTACGTACAGCCACCATCAAGCTCAGATGCGGAACACCTGTGATGAATGCACGACCAGCTGAATTACCACGGGCTACTAAACCCGATCACTGGAAATCAGTGACCCGATCCAAGTTACGCAGCATGCCCTGGGCGCACAAGCCGGCGGATTCTGGTGCATGCGTAGGCAGGGGCGCAAGGATTTGTAGGCTAGGAAGCCGTAACACCGGGTGTCTTTAAACAACGCGACTAGAAGTCATTTATTGCGCACAGAGATTGATGATTTGTCTGTCGGATTAAGGTGTGGCGACTGGCGCTTTCGCGAGCAGGCTCGCTCCCACAGGGGATCTGTGTCGTGTTCAAAATTTGTGTTCACTGAAGATCAACTGTGGGAGCGAGCCTGCTCGCGAAGAGGCCATCCAAAACAGCGAAAGCCTTGGATCAGCGGGCCAGGCCAGCCTCCACCAACAACCTCTCCAACCCCAAAAGATCCGGCACCTTCGCCACCTGCTCGCCCACCTGCACCGCCGCCTGCTCCAGCGCGCACAACGGCACATCCACGTAACTCAACTGACTGTCGAGCTTGTACGACCGAGGAATCCCCTGCACCAACAGGGCGATAAATCTCAGCTCGGGCAAGCCGCCCAGCGCATTCAGAATGACGATCCGCGCCCGTTCGCCGATGACGATTTTCTGCCCGCAGGCCGATTCGAAACTGATCAGCGGAATCTGCCGCTCACGCCACGTTACCCGGCCCAGGTACCACGGCGGCGTGTCGAGATCGAAGGCGCTGGCCTGGTAGTCGATCAGCTCGGCGATGGCGACATTGGGCAGGATCAGGTTGCGATCGGCCAGCGGCAGCAGCAGCCCGGTGAGCTGGCTGGTGCGCGGGTTGTGCCGGTGCTCATGCATGTTTCTTGCTCCACTGGGCGATGCTCTCCAGCAACACCGATTCCTGATACGGCTTGCCGAGGTAGTCGTTGACACCGATGGCCATGGCGCGGTCGCGGTGTTTCTGCCCGGTGCGCGAGGTGATCATGATGATCGGCAAGTGGCGCAGGCGTTCGTCGGCGCGCACCTGGGTGGCGACTTCGAAGCCGTCCATGCGCGGCATTTCGATGTCGAGCAGCATCAGGTCGGGCATGTGTTCTTCGAGGAGCAGCATCGCATCGACACCGTCCTTGGCGGTCAGCACGTTCATGCCGTGACGTTCGAGCAAACGGCTGGTGACCTTACGCACCGTCACCGAGTCATCGACGACCATAATCAGCAACGGCTTGTGCGGTTCGCTGTCGATCTCCGTGGCCTTCGGTTCCTGCGCCAGGCGCGCCTGCATCGCCCGGATCGGTGCGAGCAGATCCAGAATGAGCACCACCCGGCCATCGCCGAGAATCGTCGCCCCCGACACGCCCTGCACCGCCGCGAATTGCGGGCCGAGGCTCTTGACCACGATCTCGCGAGTGCCGGCCATGGCGTCGACCAGCACCGCAACATGGCGGTCGTTGCAATGCACCAGCAGCACCGGCAACGGCAGGTTCTGCCCGAGCAGTTTTGGCCGTGGCGCAGTCTTCAACAGCTCGCCCAGGTAGCACAGTTCATAACGCTGGCCGGCGTATTGATAACTCGGCGGATCCTGACGGAAGTGCCCTTCCAGATCATTCGGTAACACGCGCACGATGCCTTCGATGGTGTTCAGCGGGATCGCGTACTGATCCTCAGCGCACTGCACCATCAGCGCGCGGTTGACCGACACGGTGAACGGCAGGCGAATGCGGAAATGCACGCCCTGCCCCGGCACCGAATCGATGCTCATGCTGCCGCCGAGTTGGCGCACTTCTTCGTGGACCACGTCCATGCCGACGCCGCGCCCGGAAATCTGGGTGATCTTTTCCGCCGTGGAGAAACCCGGCTGAAGGATGAACTGCAACACGTCGCGGTCGCTGATCTCGGCGTCGGGGGCGAGCAAGCCGCGCTTGATCGCTTTGCGCCGCACGGCTTCCAGCGGCACCCCGGCGCCGTCATCGCGGATGTCGAAAACCATGTCGCCGCCCTCGCGCGACAGATCGAGGGTGATCTGCCCTTGCGCCGGTTTGCCCGCCGCCAACCGCACCTCGGCGGATTCGAGGCCATGGTCGACGGCGTTGCGCAGCATGTGTTCCAGCGGCGCGGCCATGCGCTCCAGCACGTTGCGATCCATCTCGCCATCGGCATTGCCGACGACGAACGCGACATCCTTGCCCAGCTCCTCGGCGACCTGACGCACGATGCGTTTGAGACGCGGCACCATGCGTTCGAACGGCACCATGCGCGTGCGCATCAGGCCTTCCTGCAATTCGGTGTTGATCCGCCCCTGTTGCTGCAACAGGTTTTCCGCGTCGTGGTTGCGGCGGTCGAGGGTTTCCTTGAGGTCGAGCAGGTCCGAGGCGGATTCGAACAGCGCCCGCGACAGTTGCTGGAGCTGTGAATGGCGATCCATTTCCAGCGGATCGAAATCTTCGTAACCGAGGCGTTCGCCATCGACTTGCTGACGGCTGAGAATGCGCCCCTGGGTTTCCGTGTCGAGGCGGCGCAACTGATCGCGCATACGCTCGATGGTGGTTTCCATCTCGTTGAGAGCAATCTGCGCATCGTTGACCTGCTGCTCGATCCGCCCGCGAAAGATCGAGGTTTCCCCGGCCAGGTTGACCAGTTCATCAAGCAGCTCGGACGAGACCTTGACCATGTCCGCGCCAGCATCGGCGCTCGGCGGCGCGGCCTCAGGCTTGATCACCGGAGCTGGCGCCAGCGGCGCTTCAACCTGCACCGGGTGACTGAAGTTCTGGATCGCGCTGATCAGCCGATCGGCCGGCGGGCACGGTTGCCCGGCGCGCACGCCATCGAGCATTTGCGCCAGTCGGTCATGCCCGCGTTGCACCAGCGCGAACAGTTCGGCGGACGGTTGCAGCGCACCGGTGGAAAGGCTTTCGTAGAGAAATTCCAGCTCATGGGCGAGGTCGCCGATCGGGCCGATTTCGACCATCCGCGCGCCACCCTTGAGGGTGTGCAGATCGCGCAGCAGGGTTTCAATTTCCTGACGGTTGCCCGGCTCGGCCTGCCAGCGCAACAACGCGGCGCCGGAGCTTTCGATGATGTCGAAACCTTCTTCGAGGAAGATCTCCAGCAACTCCGGATCATGCCCGGCGTTGTCGTGTTCGAGCGCTGCGGGGGCAGATTCGCTGGCGGCCTGGCCCTGACGCAACTGACGGATCGCGTCGATCAGATCTTGCGCCGGGGTCAGCGCTTGATGCGCTTGCAGTTGCTCCAGCATCAGCGCCAACCGCTCATGACTGCGCTGCAACAAACCTTCGAGCGCGGCGCTGTGGTTGTAGCGCCGATCGACCAGTCCTTCGTAGAGGTTTTCCAGTTCCTGGGCAAGGTCGCCGACGGCCTCGACCTCGGCCATGCGCGCGCCGCCCTTCAGCGTGTGCAAGTCGCGCTGCAATGACGACAGTGGCGCAGCGTTGTCCGGGTCCTTGAGCCAGCGCTGCAAGGCTTGCCCGGCGCTGTCGAGAATGTCCACCGCCTCTTCGAGGAAGATTTCGACAATTTCGTCGTCCGGCTCAAGGGCGGCAACCGATTGCTGCAATTGCGCGGTGGCGCTGCCCAGCTCGCGAATGTCCAGGGTGCGGCTGCCATCGCTGCGGATCAGGCCCATCGCCGCCGGGTCGAGGCCTTCGTCGAGCAGTTCCTGCAAGGCCCGAATCCGCTCCGGTTGCGCGGTGATTTCCTGGCCGGCAGCGAGTTCGTCGAGCATGTTGATCAGCGCTTCGTGGGCCAGTTGCGCTTCGTGGAAAAACCGCTCGCTGACCGCCAGGCTGCTTTCTTCCACCGCGCCATACAGGTCGAGCAAGGCTTCGCAGAGGCCATCGACCGCCTGCAGATCGGCCAGATGCGCGCCTTCGCCCAGAGTGGTCAGCTCATCGAGCAAGGCGCTGAGTTCCTGGCGCTCGCCGGGGTGCTGCTGCCAGCGCTGCAAAAGGTTTTCGGCGTCGAGGAGGATGTCCATGCCCTGGGCGAGGAAGTTGTTGATCAGTTGCGGATCGCGCTTGAGGCGCAGGCCGCTGTCAGCCCCATCGGAGCTGGCTTGCAGGCGCTCGGCGAGCAGCGCCTCGGTGCGTTTGATCAGCGACTGCGCACCTACAATCGGCGCCAGCGGATCGTGTTTGAGCTGGCGCAGGCCGACGCGGAACAGGCCCTCGGCTTCGAGCAGCAGTTCGACCTCGTCCAGATCCAGCGGCAACTGGTGCGCCTTGAACTCGCGAGCCAGTTGATCCAGTGAAGCCGCCAGTTCGGCCATCGGCAAGACACCGGCCATGGATGCACTGCCCTTGAGCGTGTGCAGCGCCCGTTGCAGTTCGTCGCTGGCCGGCAACGGCACCTGTTCGGCGGCCTGATCGAGGAAACGGTTGAGGCTGGCGAGGTGGGTCTCGGCTTCTTTGCGGAAGATTTCCAGCAGCAGCGGATCGAGCGCGGCGACGTCGTCGGTGTCTTCGGCAGCCAGCGGCTCATCGCCTTTGGCCAACGCGTGGGCGCGTGCGGCGAGTTGGTCGACATCGTTGCGCTGGCGCTGACGCTGGGTGGCGAATTCGTTGATCAGCTCGGGCAGCAGCAACACGGTGTCGCCGAGCAATTGGCGCAGCACTGCGCCGGGTTCGACGCTTTGTTCGAGCACGCGGTTGAGCAGGTTTTCCACCGCCCAGGCCAGTTCGCCGAGAACCAACGCGCGGACCATGCGCCCGCTGCCCTTCAAGGTGTGAAAGGCCCGGCGCAGTTCGGTCAGCGCGGCGCGGTCCTGGGGATTGGCGGTCCAGCGCGGCAGGTATTCGTGGAGGACCGCGAGGACTTCGTCGGTCTCTTCGAGGAACACTTCGCGCAGCTCATCGTCTACCGGTTCTTCATCGGCCGGCGGCGGCATCAGGCTGTCGGGGCTGTTGCGCGCCGGCGGGTTGAGCGCCGACACCGGGCTGGCGAGCACTTCGGCCAGCGACTGCACGACGTCAGGGTCGTCGAGCGCTTGCAGATCCTGCATCACCTGCGCTTCGCTGGGGCTGAGCACCTCATCGAGCACCGGCACCTGCGGTTCACCGGGCTGCTCGTTGGGGAAGAAGCCGAGGCTGGCGAGGCTGTTCTGCGCTACATCCAGCAAATGCTCGGCCGGTGCCTGCGGATCATCGCCCAGGCGTTCGAGGTAATACTCCAGGCTGCTGATCACGTCGGCCAGATGATCGAGTTGCTCCCATCCCGGTTCGTGGGCATCGAGCATCAAATGCTCGCGAATGAAACCGTTGCAGGCCTCGACCAGACTCGCTGCGCGGGCCAGCGGAATCATCGCCAGCGCGCCGCGCACCTGTGTCAGCAGCTCGGGCAGCGATTGCAGATGCTGGCGGTCCCAATCGGCGTCGATGTAATCGACGATCATGTCCTTGGCCTGTTGCAGGCAGATGCGCGCTTCCTTGATCACGATCTGATGGATCTGCGTCAGGTCGGTGGTCGGCAGGCGCGTGTCGTCGGCGCTTTGCGTCTCCACCGTGCCGACCATGCCGGCCAGCGTCGCTTCGACGTAGAGCAAGGCCCCGGCGACGTCCATGAGAATGGCGTCGTTCGGTTCGCGCTGGCCCTGAGCGAGGCTGAGCACCACCGCCAGTTGGTCGATGATGACCTTGCGCGGCTGGCCGAAACCCAGCACCGCGAGGGTGTCGGCAATCTGTCGCAGCGGCGCGAGCAGGCTGTCCAGATCCGAGGCGTGCTGGCGGTCGCTGCGCACGAACAGATCGAGGCGCTCCTTGACCCGCACCAGCTCTTCGCACAGCGCTGCCAGCACCGAGCGCATGGCATCGCGGTCGGGGCCGGCGAGGCGCGCGCGTTCTTCATCGACCATCGCGCTGTCGGGCAACGCGTCGTCCAGGGAGTAGCGATCTTTCATGGTCAGCATCTGCCCGGTGGGATGTTCGGCTTTGGCAATATAGAACAACAGACTTTTCAGCAGCTCGGCCGGCGCCGGCTGGTTGAGCCCGACGATGCCCTGCTCGAGCAGGCGCTTGAGCTCTTGGTCGGCGTCCTTGAACAGGCTGCGCAGCGCCGGACTGTTGGCGATGACGCCCTCGCGCATGCCCTCGACCAATGCTGAGGCGATTTGCCACAAAGGGCTCAACGGCGCATCGCCGCTCAGCGCTTCGAGACGGCTGAAGACTTTGGCCAGATAGCCAAGGTGCGTCTGGTCGTCCTGTTCGCGCAGCAGCCCGACCAGAGCCATTTGCAGCATCTGCCGCAGTTTGCGCAGCACGTTCGGCAGATCGGGCGGTTCCAGGGCGGCGAGTGCCGCGTCGCCGAGCGGCGCCAGCTCGGGCAGTGGCGGGCTGAACAGGCTGGTTTCCGCCAGCAGGCTTTCACCACGGGCGCTGCGCAGGTCGTTGATCAGTGGCAACACCACCAACGGCAAGTCACGGCGGGCGCTCTGCACGCGATCGAGGTAAAGCGGCAGTTGCCCCAGGGCTTGCAGCATCAGGTGCAGGGCTTCGTCGCGGTGCGGTACACGATCATGTTGCAGGGCTTCGACCAAGTGCTCCATTTCTTCGGCCAGTAACGCTGCGCCGTAGAACTCGACCATTTGCAGACTGCCGTGGACCTGATGAATGTAGGCGAGGCATTCGTCCAGCCCGGGGAAGGCCTGCGGATCGTCGAGCACGGCTTCGATCGCCTGATGCGCCAGCTTCAGCGTTTCGGCAATTTCGCCCTTGACCCATTCCAGGGCCACGTAGTCGTGCCGATCACCCATAACCACTCCACTCACGCTTTATCTGTCGCCGCCGGCAAGGTGAAACCGGACACCGAACGACGCAACTGACTGGCCATTTTCGCCAGGTTGCCGATGCTCTCGGCGGTGGCCGTGGACCCCGACGAGGTCTGCGAGGTGATCTGCTGGATCACATTCATCGTCAGCGAGATTTGCCCGGCCGAAGAGGTCTGCTGCTGCGCCGCGTTGGAAATGCTCTGGATCAGCGCCGCAAGGGTCTTGGAAACGCCTTCGATTTCTTCCAGGGCCACACCGGCATCCTGCGCCAGTCGCGCGCCGCGCACCACTTCGGTGGTGGTCTGCTCCATGGAAATCACCGCTTCGTTGGTGTCGGCCTGAATCGCCCGCACCAGGGTTTCGATCTGCCGGGTCGCGGCGGATGAACGTTCGGCCAGCCGCTGCACTTCGTCGGCGACCACGGCAAAACCGCGCCCGGCATCCCCGGCCATCGATGCCTGGATCGCTGCGTTGAGGGCGAGAATGTTGGTCTGGTCGGCGATGTCGTCGATCAGGCTGACGATGTCGCCGATTTCCTGGGACGACTCGCCGAGGCGCTTGATGCGCTTGGCGGTGTCCTGAATCTGTTCGCGGATGTTGTCCATGCCGTGGATGGTGTTGTGCACCACCTCGTTGCCCTTGTTGGCGATTTCCACGGAACGCTCGGCCACCGCCGACGATTCGGCAGCGTTGGCCGAGACCTGATCGATGGACTCGGCCATGTCGCTGATGGCTGTCGAGGCTTCGGAAATCTGCTGCGCCTGTTGCTCCGAGGCCTGGGCCAGGTGCATGGCGGTGGCCTGGGTTTCCTGCACCGCAGCGGCAACCTGGCCGGCGGTGAGGTTGATGGTGGCGACCAGATCGCGCAATTGGTCGACGGAATAGTTGATCGAGTCGGCGATGGTGCCGGTGAAGTCTTCGGTCACCGAGGCGGTCACGGTGAGGTCGCCATCGGCGAGGTCTTCGATTTCGTCGAGCAGGCGCATGATCGCGTTCTGGTTGCGCTCGTTCTTCTCGGCGGTCTCGCGCAATTGGCGATTGGTTTCGCGGACCATGACCAGACCGATGAGGATGATCGAGGCCAGCGCCAGCAAGCCCAGCACATAGCCGCCGATGGTGTCGGTGTTGCGCCCGCCGGCCAGATGCTCGAAACCTGTAGCAAGGTGCGAAGCTTCGTCGAGCAGGGTTTGCGACAGGGTGAAGATGTTGCTCGCCGATTCGCGGACCTTGAACAGCTCTGGCGAGGTTTCGAGGATTTCGTCCACCGAGCCGGAAACGAACTGGAACAGCTCGGAGATTTCGCTCAAACGCGCACGGGCGTCGCGGTCTTCGACCTGGCTGATTTTCAGCGCCGGGTTGCCCTGCAACATGCCGTTGAGCACCAGACCGAAACGCGCGGCATCACGCCCAAACGCGTCGGCGGCCTGCTGCGAGTTTTCGTCACCGGCGAGCACGGTGTTGACTGCGCCAAGAATGCGTTCAGCCAGTAGCGATTGCCGTTGCGCCATCGCTACCTGCGCCGCTGGGGCGCCGCGCTGGAGGAGGATTTCCACGACTTTTTCGTATTCGATCTGCAACTGCGGCACGGTTTCGGCCAGCGTCGCGGCGACCTGATGCAGCGACAGCACGGTCTGTTCACTGGTGAGGATCGCGTCGGTGTTTTTCAGCAGGCGTTCCCAGTCCATCTGCACCGCGCGCATTTCCGGGCGCACGGCGACGGGTGCCGGTGGCAGGCCGGTGTTCGGGTCACCCTTTTTCAGGTAACCCCAGCGCTGGGCAAAATCGTTGCGCGCATCACTGAGCAGTTTGAACGCGGCCGCCTTGCCCGCCGCCGCTTCGGTGGCGTTCTTGGCAATGCGTTGCGAAAGCACCCGCAGTTCACCGGCGTGGCCGATGTACTGCTTGTCGTAGTTCGCCTGGGTGTTGAGGTACGCGAAGTTGGCGAACAGCAGCATGATGAACACGATCAGTGCGATAAACAGCACGATGATCTGTGCGCGACTGCGCGATGCTTCCGCCGACTTGCCTGTTTTTGCTTTTGTCATCGGTCCTCGCCTATGAAACCTGCCATGGCCTCTTGTGGGAGCGAGCCTGCTCGCGAAGGCGGTGGGTCAGCCAGCATCAATGTAAAGGGCAGACCGCATTCGCGAGCAGGCTCGCTCCCACAGGGGACGGTGTTGAATCTGTTATATCGCCACACCCATGAACATCGGAGATTTGGCCAGTGCGAACAGGCTGAACACCCGCCAGTTCTGTTCGCGGCGGAAATAGCCTTTGACGAATTCGGCCTTGGAGCCCTGGCGCTTGCTGATCGACAGCGGCTCGAAACTGCCCTGTTCGAAATGCTGCAAGCCGATGACTTCATCGACCATCACCCCGGCGAACACGTCTTCATGTTCCACCACCAATACCCGCCGCTGTTTGCGCAACGGCGACAGCTCATGGCCGAAGAACCCGCACAGATCCATGATCGGCAGCAGCCGCCCGCGCAGATTGGCCACACCCTTGACCCACGGCTTGACCCCGGGCAACTGGGTGAAGCGCGGTTCATGCAAAACTTCGCTGACTTCGCCCATCGGCGCCACATACCAATGCTCGCCGAGGCGAAAGCCGATGCCGCTCCAGCGATCCGGGCGCGCCGCTTGCGACGGCAGGTCCGCTGCCAGCAGGCGGCAGCGCTGGTCGATCTGCCAGAGCAGTTCGAACGCGGTCAGCGATTCGTTCATGATCGCGCGATCAGCCTTTGAGGACGTTGTTCAGGGTCTTGATCAGGGTGTCTTCGTCGACCGGTTTGGTCAGGTAATCCTTGGCGCCCTGGCGGGTGCCCCAGACTTTGTCGGTCTCCTGATCCTTGGTGGTGATGATGATCACCGGGATGTGCGCGGTATCGGCATCCTTGGTCAACTGGCGGGTCGCCTGAAAACCGTTGAGGCCGGGCATGACGATGTCCATCAGCACCGCGTCGGGTTTTTCCTGACGGGCCAGGGCCACGCCGTCGGCGCCGTTCTCGGCCTTGAGCACTTCATGGCCGTGCTTTTCGAGCATGCCGGTGAGTTTGTACATTTCAGTCGGCGAATCATCGACGATCAGGATACGTGCCATGGTCTTCCCCATTTTTCTGGTCGACTGCCGGCCCGCTGGCCGAGCGTCACTGTGCGTGTCTTACTGCGGCAAAACGGCGGCGAAGCCCGGAACATGGGCCTGGATCGCGTTGAGCAGTTCTTCTTTGCTGAACGGTTTGGTCAGAAATTGATCAGAACCGACAATCCGCCCCTTGGCCTTGTCGAACAGACCGTCCCTGGACGACAGCATGATCACCGGCGTCGCCTTGAAGGCGCTGTTGTTCTTGATCAGGGCGCAGGTCTGATAACCGTCCAGACGCGGCATCATGATGTCGACAAAGATGATCCCGGGATGGTGGTCGGCAATCTTGGCCAGCGCATCGAAACCGTCGATGGCGGTGATCACTTCGCAACCGACATTCTTCAACAATGTTTCGGCGGTGCGGCGAATCGTTTTCGAGTCGTCGATCACCATGACCTTCAAGGCGCTGGACTGCTGTTCCATAAGAGGGTTCTACCGTCGCCTTTGCGAATCAAATTGTCCGTTTTGCTGTGAATAATGGCCTGAAACCCTTGAAACCCATGGGGCGGCGCGATCTGCCAGCCTTTTTAGCACAGTCTCCAGATGCAATCTATCGACGGGTTTTTCCTTGACCCGAAACCCGCCCGGCGCCACTCTGGCGGCACTTTTTCAATACCGATCCGGTAGCCAAATTTCGAGGAAAACCCAATGAGCGTTCGCGTCGGGATTGTCATGGACCCTATCGCCAGCATCTCCTATAAAAAGGATAGCTCGCTGGCCATGCTGCTGGCCGCGCAGAAGCGTGGCTGGGAACTGTTCTACATGGAACAGAAAGACCTGTATCAGGCCGAAGGCCAGGCGCGGGCGCGGATGAGCCCGCTGAAAGTCTTCGCCAACCCGGACAAATGGTTCGAACTGGACGCCGAGCAGGACAAGCTGCTGAGCGACCTGGACGTGATCCTGATGCGCAAGGATCCGCCGTTCGACATGGAATTCGTCTATTCCACTTATCTGCTGGAACAGGCCGAAGCCGCTGGCGTGCTGGTGGTGAACAAGCCGCAGAGCCTGCGCGACTGCAATGAAAAGCTGTTCGCTACGCTGTTTCCGCAGTGCACGCCGCCGACCATCGTCAGCCGCCGCCCGGACGTATTGCGTCAGTTCGCCGACCATCACGGTGACGTGATCCTCAAGCCGCTGGACGGCATGGGCGGTTCGTCGATCTTCCGCCATACCGCCGGCCACCCGAACCTCTCGGTGATCCTCGAGACCCTGACCCTGCACGGCAAGCAGCAGATCATGATTCAGGGCTACCTGCCGGCGATCGTCGACGGCGACAAGCGCATCCTGATGATCGATGGCGAGCCGGTGGATTACTGCCTGGCGCGGATCCCGGCCATGGGCGAAACCCGTGGCAACCTCGCCGCCGGTGGCCGTGGCGAAGCGCGTCCGCTGACCGAGAAGGATCGCTGGATCGCCGCCCAGGTCGGCCCGACCCTGCGCGAGAAAGGCCTGTTGTTCGTCGGCCTCGACGTGATCGGCGAGCACCTGACCGAAATCAATGTCACCAGCCCGACCTGCATCCGTGAAATCGACAATGCGTTCGGCACCGACATCGGCGGGATGCTCATGGATGCGATCGAAAAGCAGCTGCAAGCTTCGAGCCGCAAGCCTCAAGCTTGAAGCCGCCCGCGTCAGCTTGAAGCTTGAAGCTGCCCCTATGCAGCTTGTCGCTTGAAGCTCGTCGCTTGCAGCTAAAAACCAACATTGCGTTATCATGCCGAGCCCAAAAAATGCGATGTTGGTTTTTCTACGATGACTCTGCCGTCCGATCTGCCCGCTGAACTCGCCCATCGTGGCGTGCGCCCGGCCGATCGCCTCGGTTTTACCCTGTTTCTGGCGGCGCTGATTCATTTGGCGCTGCTGCTGGGCGTCGGCTTCACCATGGTCGAGCCGCAGCAGATCAGTAAAACCCTGGAAATAACCCTGGCCACCTTCAAGGCCGAGAAGAAGCCGGAAAAGGCGGATTTTCTCGCCCAGGAAAACCAGGAAGGCAGCGGCACGCTGGACAAGAAGGCCCTGCCCAAGACCACCGAAGTCGCGCCGTTCCAGGACAATCAGGTCAAAAAGGTCACCCCGCCGCCCGCAGCCAAGCCAGAGGTGCAGGAAGCCGCACCGAAGGCAGCGGTGACCACTGTCGCGCCGAAGCCGAAAAAGGCGCCGACCAAGAAAGAAGAAAGCAAAACCGAAGTCAAACCGACCGTCGACGCGCCGGTGTTCGACAGCTCGCAGTTGTCCAGCGACATCGCCAGCCTCGAAGCAGAGCTGGCCAAGGAACAACAGCTGTACGCCAAGCGCCCGCGCATCCACCGCTTGAGCGCGGCCTCGACCATGCGCGACAAGGGCGCCTGGTACAAGGACGACTGGCGCAAGAAGGTCGAACGCATCGGCAACCTCAACTACCCCGAAGAAGCACGGCGCAAGCAGATCTACGGCAATTTGCGCCTGATGGTCTCGATCAACCGCGACGGCTCGCTGTATGAAGTGCTGGTGCTCGAATCCTCCGGCCAGCCGCTGCTCGATCAGGCGGCGCAGCGCATCGTCCGCCTGGCCGCGCCGTTTGCACCGTTTACCGGCGATCTGTCGGACATCGACCGCCTGGAAATCATCCGCACTTGGAAATTTGCCCGGGGCGACAAGCTCTCCAGCAATTAAAGACCCTGCAAACCCTGTGGGAGCGAGCCTGCTCGCGAATGCGGTGTGTCATTCAATATTAATGTGACTGGTCCATCGCATTCGCGAGCAGGCTCGCTCCCACCTTGGATCGGTGTGTTGCTTACATCTCCAGCTTGTCAGTTCGCCCCTCGAACGCCACACTAGCGCTCATGAAAAACGTCAGCCCCAGCTACCTCAAGCATCACTTCCTGATCGCCATGCCACACATGGCCGACCCGAACTTTGCCCACACCTTGACCTACATCGTCGAGCACACGGCCAATGGCGCGATGGGGCTGGTGGTCAACAGGCCGCAAGATTTGAACCTGGCCGACATCCTCGAACAGCTGCGCCCGGACATCGAGCCGCCGGCGCGTTGCCAGGATGTGCCGATCTTCATCGGCGGGCCGGTGCAGACCGATCGCGGTTTCGTCCTGCACCCGGCGGGCCAGACGTTCCAGGCCACGGCGCAGCTGGACGGCGACCTGGCCCTGTCGACTTCGCAGGACGTGCTGTTCGCCATCGCTGACGGCGTCGGCCCCGCGCAGAGCCTGATCACCCTCGGTTACGCCGGTTGGGAAGCCGGGCAACTGGAAGCCGAACTGGCCGACAACGCGTGGCTGACCTGCCCGTTCAATGCCGACATCCTCTTCAACACTCGCAGCGAATTGCGTCTGGAAGCGGCAGCGCGGCACTTGGGCATCGACCTGAATCTGCTCACCAGCCAGGCGGGTCACGCCTGATGGCCCTGCGCCTGATTCTCGGCTTCGACTACGGCACCAAACAGATCGGCGTCGCGGTCGGCCAGGTCATCACCGGCCAGGCCCGCGAGCTGTGCACCCTCAAAGCGCAGAACGGCGTGCCGAACTGGGATCAGGTCGAAGCGCTGATAAAAGAATGGAAACCCGACGCCGTGGTGGTCGGCCTGCCGCTGAACATGGACGGCACGCCCAGTGAGATGTGCGTACGCGCGGAGAAATTCGCCCGCCGCCTCAACGGCCGCTACAACCTGCCCTTCTATACCCATGACGAACGCCTGACCACTTTCGAAGCCAAGGGCGAGCGACTGGTGCGTGGCGGGCAGAAAGGCAGTTACCGCGACAACCCGGTGGACGCCATCGCCGCTGCCCTGCTGCTGCAGGGCTGGCTCGATGAAAACACTGCATTGTTTGAATCCTGACAAGCGCTTCGGCGCTTTTCTTTTGGTTATAAACCGAGCTTCGTCCGGCAGGACGCAGCGCGGAATCACGAAGGAGCAACCATGAGCCTGCCCAATCCCGCCGATCTGATCAGCCAGATGGCGACCCGCCTCAAGGCGCACCTTGCCCAGCGTGACATCAGCGAACCGCGTTACATCGGTATCCGCACCGGCGGCATCTGGGTCGCGCAGGCGCTGCTCAAGGAGCTGGCCAGCGATGCGCCACTGGGTACGCTGGATGTGTCCTTCTACCGCGACGACTTCAGCCAGAACGGCCTGCACCCGCAAGTGCGCCCGTCCGCCCTGCCCTTCGAGATCGAAGGCCAGCATCTGGTGCTGATCGACGACGTGCTGATGAGCGGTCGGACCATCCGCGCCGCCATGAATGAACTGTTCGATTACGGCCGCCCGGCCAGCGTCACCCTGGTCTGCCTGCTGGACCTGGACGCCGGCGAGTTGCCGATCCGCCCGAACGTGGTCGGCGCCACCCTGACCCTGGCCGGCAACCAGCGGGTCAAGTTGTCCGGCCCCGAGCCGCTGACGCTCGAACTGCAAGACGTCACCCTTTAATCCGCCCTATTGAGAGTCCCCCTCGCGATGACGCCTCTAGATACCAAGCGCCCGCTGCAGCTCAATGATCAGGGCCAGCTGCGCCACTTCCTCTCGCTCGACGGTTTGCGCCGCGAGTTGCTTACGGAAATTCTCGACACTGCCGACTCGTTCCTTGAAGTCGGCGCCCGGGCGGTGAAGAAAGTCCCGTTGCTGCGCGGCAAGACCGTGTGCAATGTGTTCTTCGAGAACTCCACGCGCACCCGCACCACGTTTGAACTGGCGGCCCAACGGTTGTCGGCAGACGTGATCACCCTGAACGTGTCGACATCGTCGGCGAGCAAGGGCGAAACGCTGCTCGATACCCTGCGCAACCTTGAAGCGATGGCCGCCGACATGTTCGTCGTGCGCCACGGCGACTCGGGCGCGGCGCACTTCATCGCCGAGCATGTCTGCCCGCAGGTGGCGATCATCAACGGCGGCGACGGCCGGCATGCGCACCCGACCCAGGGCATGCTCGACATGCTCACCATCCGTCGGCACAAGGGCGGTTTCGAAAACCTTTCGGTCGCCATCGTCGGCGACATCCTGCATTCGCGGGTGGCGCGCTCGAACATGCTCGCGCTGAAAACCCTCGGCTGCCCGGACATCCGCGTGATCGCGCCGAAAACCCTGCTGCCGATCGGCATCGAGCAATACGGCGTCAAGGTCTACACCGACATGGCCGAAGGCCTGAAAGACGTCGACGTGGTGATCATGCTGCGTCTGCAACGTGAGCGCATGACCGGCGGCCTGCTGCCCAGCGAAGGCGAGTTCTATCGCCTGTTCGGCCTGACCACCGCACGTCTGGCCGGAGCCAAACCCGATTGCATCGTCATGCACCCGGGGCCGATCAACCGTGGCGTGGAGATCGAATCGGCGGTGGCCGACGGCCCGCACTCGGTGATCCTCAATCAAGTGACCTACGGCATCGCGATTCGTATGGCTGTGCTGTCCATGGCCATGAGCGGGCAGACTGCGCAACGTCAATTCGAGCAGGAGAACGCCCAGTGAAGCTCAGCATTCTCGGCGCACGCGTCATCGATCCCAGCAGCGGTCTGGATCAAATCACCGACATCCACGTTGAAGCCTGCAAGATCGTCGCCCTCGGCGCCGCACCGGCCGGTTTCAGCGCAGTAGAAACCATCGATGCCCAAGGTCTGGTCGCCGCGCCTGGCCTGGTCGACCTCAACGTTGCCCTGCGCGAGCCGGGCTACAGCCGCAAAGGCTCGATCGTCAGCGAAACCCGCGCCGCCGCTGCCGGTGGCGTGACCAGCCTGTGCTGCCCGCCGAAGACCAAACCGGTGCTCGACACATCCGCCGTGGCCGAACTGATCCTCGACCGCGCCCGCGAGGCGGGCAACACCAAAGTGTTCCCGATTGGCGCGCTGAGCAAAGGCCTCGACGGCGAACAACTGGCCGAACTGGTCGCGCTGCGCGACGCCGGTTGCGTGGCGTTCGGCAACGGTCTGGAGAGCTTCCGCAACAGCCGCACCCTGTGCCGGGCGCTGGAATACGCGGCGACTTTCGACCTGACGGTGATCTTCAACTCGCAGGATCACGATCTGGCCGAGGGCGGTCTCGCCCACGAAGGCGCGGTCGCCAGTTTCCTCGGCCTGCCGGGCATCCCGGAAACCGCCGAAACCGTGGCGCTGGCTCGCGATCTGCTGCTGGTCGAGCAGACCGGCGTGCGTGCGCATTTCAGCCAGCTGACCAGTGCACGGGGTGTGGCGCTGATTGCTCAGGCGCAGGCCCGTGGCTTGAAGGTAACGGCGGATGTTGCGTTGTATCAGCTGATCCTGACTGACGAAGCGCTGATCGACTTCAACAGCCTTTATCACGTGCAACCACCGCTGCGCACCCGTGCCGACCGCGATGGCCTGCGTGAAGCGGTGAAGTCCGGGGTGGTTTCGGCCATTTCCAGCCATCACCAGCCCCACGAGCGCGACGCCAAACTGGCACCGTTCGGCGCGACCGAGCCGGGCATCAGCAGTGTTGAACTGCTGCTGCCACTGGCGATGACGCTGGTCGAGGATGGTTTGCTCGACTTGCCGACGCTGCTGGCACGTCTGAGCGCAGGCCCGGCTGGAGCGCTGCGCCTGCCGGCGGGCAAACTGGCGGTGGGCGGTGCGGCGGATATCGTGCTGTTCGATCCGAAGTCTTCGACGGTGGCCGGTGAACACTGGCTGTCGAAGGGCGAGAACTGCCCGTTCATCGGGCACAGTCTGCCGGGTGTGGTGCGCTACACGCTGGTGGATGGGCGGATCACCCACCAGGCATGACTTGCTGCTGAGGGAGATTGTGGCGAGGGGATTTATCCCCGTTCGGCTGCGTAGCAGTCGCGAAGCCATTGCACGCGGTGGAACAAATCCACCGCGTTCTCGGATTCAGGACCGCTTCGCGGCCCAACGGGGATAAATCCCCTCGCCACTACTTACTGGAAGGCGCCGCGATTCTGCGCGTTGCGCACCGACACCTGATCGTTCAGGGTCCAGAAGTCATACAGCACGCCAATAAAGAACAACCCGCCGGTCAGCAGATACAGCAGGCCGCTGATCCATTTGCCCTGATACATCCGGTGCACGCCGAACACACCGAGGAAAGTCAGCAGAATCCACGCGACGTTGTACTCGATCGGCCCGGCGGCAAAGCGCAGGTCGGCCTCGCGATCCATCGCCGGGATCAGAAACAGGTCGATCAGCCAGCCAATCCCCAGCAAACCGAAGGTGAAGAACCAGATCGTCCCGGTCACCGGCTTGCCGTAATAAAAGCGGTGCGCGCCGGTGAATCCGAAAATCCACAGCAGGTAGCCGATGACTTTACTGTGAGTGTCTTTTTCTTTCACGCGGGGGAGCTGATAGCTGTTCATTAAGACCTCATTGCACTCGATAGATAAATATTCTTCATTTCTTTGTGACTTTTTTACAGGTGGCCGACGTATGGCAAATGTTACCGTTGCTAGCGCGAAACCCTTGTAAAACCTGACTTCTGTCGGACAATTGCGTACTTTTTGAGCGTTTTTGGTTCCATAGCCAGCCGAATGAATCGATGAACGGCCTCGGAACGGTAAAAAAAGCTGTTATAAAGTTGCGCGCTATCACTTATGAGCCACGCCTAATGCGACCATTTTTCAAGACATGGCTGACTATTTGCCTATTAATGCCACTGGCCGCCCACGCCACCAATCGTGAGCAACGTCTTCCCAACGTCAACGGCTTCACCCCTAAATCCCATGCTTCGGCTCCATCGAGCAAAAGCAGCAAGAGCAAGACCACCACGCTGAGCAGCAAGAGCCGCAGCAAGCTGGTGCCACCGATGGCGAGCAAGGAAAGCAGCAATGTGCTGAGCCGTGCGGTAAACGTCCTCGGTACACCTTATCGTTGGGGCGGCAGCAGCCCAAGTAAAGGCTTCGATTGCAGCGGTCTGGTGAAATATGCGTTCAACGACGCTACGTTCGACCTGCCACGCACCTCCAACGCCATGGCCAGCGGTCACGGCGAGAAAGTCGAGCGCAAGGATCTGAAGCCGGGCGATCTGATTTTCTTCAACATCAAGAGCCGTCGGGTCAACCACGTTGCCATCTACCTGGGCAACGACCGCTTCATCCACGCCCCGCGCCGTGGCAAAGCGGTGAGCATCGACACGCTGAACAAGCCGTACTGGGAAAAGCATTACGTCGTGGCCAAGCGCGTATTGCCGAAAGAGCAACAGCAGCTGCGTGTAGTGCAGCGTTAAATATCAAAAGATCGCAGCCTTCGGCAGCTCCTACATTGGGATCAGCGTTTCCCTGTAGGAGCTGCCGAAGGCTGCGATCTTTTGCTTTTGGTGGTTAAAAATTATCCGGCGTACGCGCTTTCTCGCGAGCATGCTCCCGGCTGATCAAGCCCTTGGTCACCAGATCCTTCAGGCACATATCGAGTGTCTGCATCCCCAACGACCCACCGGTCTGAATCGCTGAATACATCTGCGCCACCTTGTCCTCGCGAATGAGGTTACGAATCGCCGACGTCCCGAGCATGATTTCATGCGCCGCCACCCGCCCGCCGCCGATCTTCTTGATCAACGTCTGCGACACCACCGCCAGCAACGACTCCGACAGCATCGAACGGACCATCGACTTCTCGTCGCCGGGAAACACGTCGACCACGCGGTCGATGGTCTTCGCCGCCGAGGTCGTGTGCAGGGTGCCGAATACCAGATGCCCGGTCTCGGCGGCGGTCAGCGCCAGGCGAATGGTTTCCAGATCACGCATCTCGCCAACCAGAATCACGTCCGGGTCTTCACGCAGGGCCGAGCGCAGTGCGGTGGCGAAGCTGCGGGTATCGCGATGAACTTCGCGCTGATTGATCAGGCATTTGCGCGATTCATGGACGAACTCGATGGGGTCTTCGATGGTGAGAATGTGGTGATGGCGATGGGTGTTGAGGTAATCGATCATCGCCGCCAGCGTGGTCGACTTGCCGGAGCCGGTCGGCCCGGTGACCAGGACCAGCCCGCGCGGCGCATCGGTGATCTTGCGGAAAACATCGCCCATGGCGAGGTCTTCCATGCTCAGCACTTTCGACGGAATGGTGCGGAACACCGCGCCGGCACCACGATTCTGGTTAAAGGCGTTGACCCGAAAGCGCGCCACGCCGGGTACATCGAAGGAAAAATCCGTTTCCAGATTTTTCTCGAATTCGATGCGCTGGGTGTCGTTCATGATGTCGTAGATCAGATCGTGCACTTGCTTGTGATCCAGCGCCGGCAGATTGATCCGTCGCACGTCGCCATCGACGCGAATCATCGGCGGCAGGCCGGCCGACAGGTGCAGGTCGGAAGCGCCCTGTTTGGCGCTGAAGGCCAGCAGTTCAGTGATATCCATAGCGTCCCTCAATTCCAGTAGAATGCCGCGAACCTACAGACCGCCGGCGCCTCTTGATGTCCACGATAGCAGACAACATCGCCCTCGTTAGTTCACGCATTCAGGCCGCGACAGCCGCTGCCGGACGAACTGAAAACAGCGTCCAGCTACTCGCCGTGAGCAAAACCAAACCCGCCCAGGCCCTGCGGGAAGCCTATGCGGCGGGCCTGCGCGACTTCGGCGAAAACTACTTGCAGGAAGCCTTGGGCAAACAGCTGGAGCTGGCCGACCTGCCCTTGATCTGGCACTTCATCGGCCCCATTCAATCGAACAAGACTCGCGCGATTGCCGAGCATTTCGACTGGGTGCACTCCGTGGATCGCCTGAAAATTGCCCAACGCCTGTCCGAGCAGCGCCCGGCCGAACTGCCACCACTGAACATCTGCATCCAGGTCAATGTCAGCGGCGAAGCGAGCAAATCCGGTTGCACGCCAACCGATCTGCCAGCGCTGGCCAAGGCTATCAGCGCTTTGCCCCGGCTGAAATTGCGTGGCCTGATGGCGATTCCCGAGCCGACCGAGGAGCGCGCCGAACAGGACGCTGCCTTCGCCGCCGTACAGGCACTGCAGGCGAGCCTCGCTCTGCCGCTCGACACACTGTCCATGGGCATGAGCCACGACCTCGAGTCGGCCATCGCCCAAGGTGCCACCTGGGTGCGGATCGGTACCGCGCTGTTTGGCGCCAGAGATTATTCCCAGTCTTGAACGTTTCCAGATAAGGACCACACATGAGCAACACACGTATTGCGTTTATCGGTGCGGGCAACATGGCGGCCAGTCTGATTGGCGGCTTGCGCGCCAAAGGTCTGGAAGCGGCGCAGATCCGCGCCAGCGATCCGGGCGAAGACACCCGTGCCAAGGTCAGCGCCGAACACGGCATCGAAACATTCGCTGACAACGCCCAGGCCATCGACGGCGTCGATGTCATCGTCCTGGCGGTCAAGCCACAGGCGATGAAAGCCGTGTGCGAGGCAATCCGCCCGAGCCTCAAGCCTAATCAACTGGTGGTGTCGATCGCCGCTGGCATCACCTGCGCGAGCATGACCGCGTGGCTCGGCGAACAGCCGATCGTGCGCTGCATGCCCAATACTCCAGCGCTGCTGCGTCAGGGTGTCAGCGGTCTGTACGCGACCAGCGAAGTGAGCGCCGAGCAGCGCCAGCAAGCCGAAGAGCTGCTGTCCGCCGTCGGCATCGCCCTGTGGCTGGAAGAAGAACAGCAACTGGACGCAGTCACCGCAGTGTCCGGCTCCGGCCCGGCGTATTTTTTCCTGCTGATCGAAGCGATGACCGCCGCCGGCGTCAAACTGGGCCTGCCGAAAGCAATCGCGGAGCAACTGACCGTGCAGACCGCCTTGGGCGCCGCGCACATGGCAGTGTCTAGCGATGTCGACGCCGCCGAACTGCGTCGCCGCGTGACCTCGCCAAATGGCACCACGGAAGCGGCGATCAAATCATTCCAGGCTGGCGGCTTCGAAGCGCTGGTTGAAACCGCACTCGGCGCCGCCGCGCACCGCTCGGCCGAAATGGCCGAACAACTGGGCAAATAAGGAGCCTTACATGATCGGATTGAACACCGCAGCGGTTTACGTGCTGCAAACCCTCGGCAGCCTGTACCTGCTGATCGTGCTGCTGCGCTTCGTCCTGCAACTGGTGCGGGCGAACTTCTACAACCCGCTGTGCCAGTTCGTAGTCAAGGCCACCCAGCCGCTGCTCAAGCCTTTGCGCCGGATCATCCCGAGCCTGTTCGGCCTCGACATGTCGTCGCTGGTGCTGGCGATTCTGGTGCAACTGCTGCTGATGGCGCTGACCCTGCTGCTGACCTACGGCACCACCGGAAACCCGCTGCAACTGGTGATCTGGTCGCTGATCGGCGTCACCGCGCTGTTCCTGAAGATCTTCTTCTTCGCCCTGATCATCAGCGTGATCCTGTCGTGGGTTGCACCGGGTAGCCACAATCCGGGCGCCGAATTGGTCAACCAGATCTGTGAGCCGGCGCTGGCACCGTTCCGTCGTTTCCTGCCGAACCTCGGCGGCTTGGACCTGTCGCCGATCTTCGCCTTCCTTGCACTGAAATTGATCGACATGCTGGTGATCAACAATCTGGCGGCGATGACGATGATGCCGGAGATTCTGCGTTTGCTGATGTAACCGAGTGCGTTCGGTCTGACTGACCGAGTCGCCTTTTTCGCGAGCAGGCTCGCTCCCACATTGGAATGCATTTCAACTGTGGGAGCGAGCCTGCTCGCGAATGGCTGCACCTCGATTCGAAGCGAAAACGCCGGACCTGATCGTTGCTTGCCGCTAACCCCCCCGGTCTTTAGACTTACGCCTCATTTCAACGAGAGCAGGGTCGATGCCAACTGCCTTTCCCGCCGATTCTGTTGGTCTGGTAACGCCGCAAACCGCGCATTTCAGCGAACCGCTGGCGCTGGCCTGTGGGCGTTCGCTGGCCGCCTATGACCTCATCTACGAAACCTACGGCACGCTGAACGCCCAGGCGAGCAACGCCGTGCTGATCTGCCACGCCTTGTCCGGCCACCACCATGCTGCCGGCTATCACAGCGTCGACGACCGCAAGCCCGGTTGGTGGGACAGCTGCATCGGTCCCGGCAAGCCGATCGACACCAACAAGTTCTTCGTGGTCAGCCTGAACAACCTCGGCGGCTGCAACGGCTCCACCGGCCCGAGCAGTATCAACCCGGAGACCGGCAAGCCGTTCGGCGCCGACTTCCCGGTGCTCACCGTGGAAGACTGGGTGCACAGCCAGGCGCGTCTGGCTGACCTGCTCGGCATCCGCCAGTGGGCAGCGGTGATCGGCGGCAGCCTCGGCGGCATGCAGGCCCTGCAATGGACCATCACCTACCCGGATCGCGTACGTCACTGCCTGGCGATCGCCTCGGCGCCTAAATTGTCGGCGCAGAACATCGCCTTCAACGAAGTCGCGCGCCAGGCGATCCTCACCGATCCGGAATTCCACGGTGGTTCGTTCCAGGAAGCGGGCGTGATCCCCAAGCGCGGGCTGATGCTCGCGCGCATGGTCGGGCACATCACCTATCTGTCCGATGATTCAATGGGTGAGAAATTCGGCCGTGGCCTGAAGAGCGAAAAGCTCAACTACGACTTCCACAGTGTCGAGTTCCAGGTCGAAAGCTACCTGCGTTATCAGGGCGAAGAGTTCTCCGGGCGCTTCGATGCCAACACTTATCTGTTGATGACCAAAGCGCTGGACTACTTCGATCCGGCGGCGAACTTCGACGATGATCTGGCGAAAACCTTCGAAAACGCCACGGCCAAGTTCTGCGTGATGTCGTTCACCACCGACTGGCGCTTTTCTCCTGCGCGTTCGCGAGAACTGGTGGATGCGCTGATGGCCGCGCGCAAGGACGTCAGTTATCTGGAAATTGACGCACCGCAGGGCCACGACGCCTTTCTGATTCCGATCCCGCGTTACTTGCAGGCGTTCGGCAATTACATGAACCGCATTTCGTTGTGAGAAAGCCATGAGAGCTGATCTGGAAATCATCCAGGAATGGATCCCCGCCGGCAGCCGCGTCCTCGACCTCGGTTGCGGTGACGGCGAGCTGCTGACCTGGCTGCGCGACAACAAGAATGTCACCGGTTATGGCCTGGAAAACGACGCCGACAACATCGCCGAGTGCGTGGCCAAGGGCATCAACGTCATCGAGCAGGATCTGGACAAAGGCCTGGGCAATTTTGCCAGCAACAGTTTCGACATCGTCGTCATGACCCAGGCCCTGCAAGCGGTGCATTACCCGGACAAGATCCTCGACGAAATGCTCCGGGTCGGCCGGCAGTGCATCATCACCTTCCCCAACTTCGGCCACTGGCGCTGCCGCTGGTATCTGGCGAGCAAGGGCCGCATGCCGGTCTCGGAATTCCTGCCCTACACCTGGTACAACACGCCGAACATCCACTTCTGCACCTTCGAGGATTTCGAAGAACTGTGCCGCGAACGTTATGCGAAGGTCATTGATCGGCTTGCCGTGGATCAACAGCACCGGCACGGGTGGGCCAGTAAGCTATGGCCTAATCTGTTAGGTGAAATCGGTATCTACCGCGTCAGCAGTCCGCAGTTGGCGGACCACCGAGTCGCGGTCTGAGCCTGGGCATTCGAAGGAGCACGAACATGAGTCGTCTAGCGTTGCTGTTACTCACCGCCTGCCTGAGCGCCAGCGCCATGGCGGCGGACGTCATCAAAGGTGAACGCAAGGAAACCTTCGGCGACATCACGGTGCACTACAACACTTTCAACTCGACGTTCCTGCAACCGGACATCGCCAAGGCTGCCGAGCTGATCCGCAGCAAGAACCAGGGCGTGATCAACGTCTCGGTGGTCAAGGACGGCAAACCGGTGATCGCCAGCGTCACCGGCACGATCAAGGACCTGACCAGCAACAGCGTGGCGCTGAAATTCCGCCAGGTCACCGAACAGGGCGCGATCTACTACATCGCCCAGTACCCGGTGCCGCAGCAGGAAACCCGCACCTTTGAAATCAAGGTGCAGAACGGCGACAAGATCAACACCATCAATTTCAACCAAGAACTCTTTCCCGGCGAATGATGAACATCAAGCAGCTCGTACTGGCCAGCCATAACGCCGGCAAACTCAAAGAACTCCAGGCCATGCTCGGCGACTCGGTGCAACTGCGCTCGATTGGCGAATGGAGCAAGGTCGAGCCGGAAGAAACCGGCCTGTCGTTCGTCGAGAACGCGATCCTCAAGGCCCGCAATGCCGCGCGCATTTCCGGGCTGCCGGCACTGGCCGACGATTCCGGGCTGGCAGTGGACTTCCTCGGCGGCGCACCGGGCATCTATTCGGCGCGTTACGCCGACGGCCAGGGCGATGCGGCGAACAACGCCAAACTGCTCGATGCGCTGAAGGACGTGCCGCAAGCAGAGCGCGGCGCGCAGTTCGTCTGCGTGCTGGCACTGGTGCGCCACGCCGATGATCCGCTGCCGATCCTCTGCGAAGGCCTGTGGCACGGGCGCATCCTCACCGCTGCCAGCGGCGAGCACGGCTTCGGTTATGACCCACTGTTCTGGGTGCCGGAGCGCGACTGCTCCAGCGCCGAGCTGAGCCCGGCCGACAAGAACCAGATCAGCCACCGCGCCCGTGCAATGGATCTGCTGCGCCAGCGTCTGGGCTTGAAATGACCACTGATTCTTCCGCGTCGTCGCTGATCATCGGCGGCGCCGCGTCCTCGCCTCGGGCACCGCTGCCAACCCTGCCGCCCCTGGCGCTGTACATCCACATCCCGTGGTGTGTGCGCAAATGCCCCTATTGCGATTTCAACTCGCACACCGCCAGCCCGGTGCTGCCGGAGCAGGAATACGTCGACGCGCTGCTGGCCGATCTCGATCAGGATCTGCATGCGGTGTATGGCCGTGAGCTGACTTCGATTTTCTTCGGTGGCGGGACGCCGAGCCTGTTCAGCGCCGAAGCCCTCGGCCGTTTGTTGCAGGGCGTCGAACAACGCATCCCGTTCGCCGCCGACATCGAAATCACCCTTGAGGCCAATCCTGGCACTTTCGAGCAAGAGAAGTTTGTTGCTTATCGCAAGCTGGGGATCAATCGCCTGTCGATCGGTATCCAGAGTTTCCAGCAGGAAAAACTCGAAGCCCTCGGCCGCATTCACAACGGTGACGAAGCCGTGCGTGCCGCAGGCATGGCGCGGCAGGCCGGGTTCGATAACTTCAACCTCGACTTGATGCACGGTTTGCCCGATCAATCGCTGGACGATGCCCTGAGCGATCTGCGCCAGGCCATCGCGTTGAAGCCGACGCACATTTCCTGGTATCAACTGACGCTGGAGCCGAACACGGTGTTCTGGAATCAGCCGCCAGTGCTGCCGGAAGACGACACGCTGTGGGACATTCAGGAAGCCGGCCAGGCGCTGCTGGCCGAGCACGGTTACGCGCAATACGAAGTGTCGGCGTACGCCCAGGCCGGGCGACCAGCGCGGCACAACCTCAATTACTGGAGTTTTGGCGACTTCATCGGCATCGGCGCCGGCGCCCATGGCAAGCTGAGTCACCCGGACGGGCGCATCGTGCGCACATGGAAAACCCGCCTGCCGAAGGACTATTTGAACCCGGCGAAGAGCTTTCAGGCTGGCGAGAAATCGCTGAGCAATGACGAGATGCCCTTCGAGTTCCTGATGAACGCCCTGCGCCTGACTGCCGGGGTCGAATCGCGCCTATATCCGGAACGCACCGGCCTGTCGCTGGAGACCCTCGCCGAAGGCCGCCGCGAGGCCGAACAAAGCGGCCTGTTGCAGGTCGAACCGTCACGCCTGGCGGCGACCGAACGCGGCCAGCTGTTCCTCAACGACTTGCTGCAACAATTTCTGAACTGACTTCAGCTCAAAGGGAAAACGCATGGATTTGATACTCGACCTGCTGGCCACCGTCTCCCGCTGGAGCCGCAGCAATCTCTCGGAAATCGCCCTGGCGCTGGTCGGTTGCCTGCTGGTGCTGTTCGGCGCTGACTTCAAAGGCTGGGTCGAACAACGGCTGGGCAGCATCGCCGGCGCCCTGCGCGTGCCTTTGATGGCCCTGCTCTGCCTGATAGGCAGCGGCGCCGCGCTGATCTACGCCACGCCATGGGTGATCAAAGGCCTGAGCCAGTTCAACAACTACAGCCTGGCGCCGGTGCTGCTGGTGGTACTGGTGCTGATCGGCGTCGTCGCCGACCGCCGCTGACACCGCAAACACCCCGAAACGAAATGTGGGAGCGAGCCTGCTCGCGAAGGCGTCATGACATCCAACATCATCGTTGATTGTCAGACCGCTTTCGCGAGCAGGCTCGCTCCCACAGTTGATCGCAATGAAAGGGAAGTTCATGAGTAAAAAACTACTGGATGAGACGAGCAAATTTCTCAGCTTCGTGTTGCGTCACGAGCCTCAAGCGATCGGACTGAATCTGAATTCGGAAGGCTGGGCAAATATCGATGCACTGATCAGCGGCGCGGCGCGTGATGGCAGACATTTAAGTCGTGAGCTGATTGAAAACGTCGTGACCAGCAGTGACAAGAAGCGTTTTACGATTTCCGCTGATGGCCACTGTATACGCGCTGTTCAAGGCCACTCGGCGAAAAGCGTTGATCTGCAATTCGAGCAGAAACAGCCACCGCAAACGCTCTACCACGGAACAGCGACGCGTTTTCTCGACTCGATCCACGAACAAGGCTTGATTCCAGGACAACGCCATCAGGTGCATCTGTCCGATGAGATCGCCACCGCGTCGGCCGTGGGTCAACGCTACGGAACGCCAGTCGTTCTGAAGGTTGCCGCGAAGCAGATGGAAGAACAGGGCTTCAAGTTCTATCAGGCCGAAAATGGCGTCTGGTTGACAGAGCAGGTGCCCGCTCGATTTCTTGCCCCCCTGTAATCTCCTCATACACAAAACAATTGTGGGAGCGAGCCTGCTCGCGAAGGCGTCTTAACATCCAACATCATCGTTGATAGTCAGACCGCTTTCGCGAGTAGGCTCGCTCCCACAGTTTTTGTTGCGTGTTACTTAAGCGATCTTTTCGAACTTCAGATCCCACACGCCATGGCCAAGGCGTTCGCCGCGGCGTTCGAACTTGGTGATCGGGCGTTCGGCCGGGCGCGGGACGCATTTGCCGTCTTCGGCGAGGTTGCGGTAGCCCGGGGCGACGTTCATCACTTCCAGCATGTACTCGGCGTACGGTTCCCAGTCGGTGGCCATGTGCAGAATGCCGCCGACCTTCAACTTGCTGCGCACCAGTTCAGCGAACGAGGCCTGGACGATGCGGCGCTTGTGGTGGCGGCTCTTGTGCCACGGATCCGGGAAGAACAGCATCAGGCGATCGAGGCTGTTGTCGGCGATGCAGCGGTTGAGCACTTCGATCGCGTCGCAATCGTAGACCCGCAGGTTGGTCAGCCCTTGGGTCAGCACGCCATTGAGCAGCGCGCCGACACCCGGACGGTGCACTTCAACACCGATGAAATCCTGCTCTGGAGCAGCAGCGGCCATTTCCAGCAGCGAGTGGCCCATGCCGAAACCGATTTCCAGCGAGCGCGGTGCCGAGCGGCCGAACACCTGGTCGTAATCGACCGGCGCATCGGCCAGCGGCAGCACGTACAGCGGCGCGCCCTGGTCCAGTCCGCGTTGCTGGCCTTCGGTCATGCGCCCGGCGCGCATCACGAAACTCTTGATGCGGCGGTGTTGGCGCTCGTCGCCTTCGTCCGGCTGGACAGGCGTGTCGTTCGATTCAGTCATCAATGGCTCTTACTTGATCAGACCATCCAGCGGCGAAGAGGCGCTGGCATAGAGTTTTTTCGGCATGCGGCCGGCGAGGTACGCCAGGCGACCGGCGACGATGGCGTGCTGCATGGCTTGCGCCATCATGACCGGTTGCTGGGCGTGGGCGATGGCCGAGTTCATCAGTACGGCGTCGCAACCCAGCTCCATCGCGATGGTCGCGTCGGAAGCGGTACCGACACCGGCATCCACCAGCACCGGGATCTTGGCTTCTTCGAGGATGATCTGCAGGTTGTACGGATTGCAGATGCCCAGACCGGAGCCGATCAGACCGGCCAGCGGCATGACGGCGATGCAGCCGATTTCGGCCAACTGGCGAGCAATGATCGGGTCATCGCTGGTGTAAACCATCACGTCGAAGCCTTCCTTGACCAGCGTTTCGGCGGCCTTGAGGGTTTCGATCACGTTGGGGAACAGGGTTTTCTGGTCGGCCAGCACTTCCAGCTTCACCAAGTTGTGGCCGTCGAGCAGCTCACGCGCCAGGCGGCAGGTGCGCACGGCTTCGATGGCATCGTAGCAACCGGCAGTGTTCGGCAGGAAAGTGTAGCGATCCGGCGACAGCACTTCGAGCAGGTTCGGCTCGCCTTCGATCTGGCCCAGGTTGGTGCGGCGAACGGCGAAGGTGACGATCTCGGCACCCGAGGCTTCGATGGCCTGGCGGGTTTCTTCCATGTCACGGTACTTGCCGGTACCGACCAGCAAACGCGACTGGTAAGTACGACCGGCCAGCACAAAAGGCTTGTCGCTACGAACGATGCTCATGGGATATCCTCTTTAGGGGTGAGGGTCTTGCAGAATTCTGTGCCCTCGCGGGCCGGGCGATCAGCCGCCACCGATGGCGTGCACCACTTCGACGTTGTCGCCGTCGTTTAATGTGGTATCGGCATGCTGGCTGCGCGGGACGATGTCCAGATTGAGCTCTACCGCCACACGGCGCCCGGTCAGCTCCAGACGAGTGATCAGGCCCGCAACGGTTTCACCGTCGGGCAATTCAAAGGACTCACCGTTCAACTGAATGCGCATGCACAACGCCGCCATCATTTTTAGGGGCTGGCATTCTAGCCCGATCATGACCTAAAGGTCAGTACCAAGCGTCAAGCGGTTAGCTGCAAGCGCCAGGCAGCGAGGCCGAGGCAAACCCAACCGATGAGAAACGCGAGGCCACCAAACGGGGTAATGATGCCGAGCTTGCTGATGTCGGTCATGGTCAGCAGATACAGGCTGCCGGAGAACAACACAATGCCGACGGTGAAGGACAGGCCGGCGCAAGTAATCAGGCGCCCCTGAATCTGCGTGGCCAGCAGCGCAACGCCGAACAGCGCGAGTGTGTGCACCAGTTGGTAGGTGACGCCGGTGTGGAAAATCGTCAGGTATTCCGGCGTCAGACGGTTTTTCAGGCCGTGGGCGGCAAACGCACCGAGCGCAACACCGGTGAATCCGAAAAAAGCGGCCAGCATCAAAAAGCCACGCAGCATGGGGAACTCCAGTCAGACGCCATCGGCAGGGTCTGTATAATGGCCCGCTCCACGGGTTCGGCCAAGCCATCTCTATGCTGCGTTCAATTTTCCGTCGTCTCACGAAGGCTCTGCTCTGGTTCGCCGGCGGCAGCGTCTTGCTGGTGCTGGTGTTCCGCTTCGTGCCACCGCCGGGTACGGCGTTGATGGTCGAGCGCAAGGTCGAATCCTGGGTCGACGGCGAGCCGATTGATCTGCAGCGCACCTGGAAACCGTGGGACCAGATCTCCGATGACCTGAAAGTGGCGGTAATTGCTGGCGAAGACCAGAAATTCCCCGAGCACTGGGGCTTCGATCTGCGCGCGATTCAGGCCGCTCTGGCCCACAACGAACTGGGCGGTTCGATTCGCGGCGCCAGCACCTTGAGCCAGCAGGTGTCGAAAAACCTCTTTCTCTGGTCGGGCCGCAGTTATCTGCGCAAAGGTCTGGAAGCGTGGTTTACCGCACTGATCGAGGTGTTCTGGCCCAAGCAGCGGATTCTTGAGGTGTACCTGAACAGCGTCGAGTGGGATGACGGCGTGTTTGGCGCTGAAGCCGCGGCCCGCCACCACTTTGGCGTGAGTGCGAAGTCATTGTCGCGTCAGCAGGCGAGTTATCTGGCGGCGGTACTGCCCAATCCACGGGTGTGGAGCGCGAGTCATCCGACCGGTTATGTATCGCGCCGGGCTGGGTGGATTCGGCAGCAGATGAGTCAGTTGGGCGGGGACAGTTACTTGCTCGGGCTGAATGATTCGCGGCGGGCGCCTTGGGCTGAATAACACCGAAATACCAATGTGGGAGCGAGCCTGCTCGCGAAAGCGGTGTGTCAGCCTGTGTTGATGTCACTGATAAACCGCATTCGCGAGCAGGCTCGCTCCCACAGGGATTTGTGTTGAAACAGAAATGAAAACGCCCCGATCATCGCTGATCGGGGCTTTTTTTATTGCTGATGCGCCGGTTACGCGGCGATCGACAACTTGAGCTTGTTCATCGCGCTCTTTTCGAGCTGACGGATTCGCTCGGCCGACACGTTGTACTTCTGCGCCAGGTCGTGCAGCGTGGCTTTTTCTTCCGCCAGCCAGCGCTGGTAGAGGATGTCACGGCTGCGTTCGTCCAGCACTTCCAGTGCTTCGTGCAGGTTGGTGTTGGAGTTGTCGCTCCAGTCGGCATCTTCCAGTTGACGCGCCGGGTCGTACCGGTGGTCTTCCAGGTAGTTGGCCGGCGACTGGAAAGCACTGTCGTCGTCGGCTTCGGCAGCCGGGTCGAAGGCCATGTCATGGCCGGTCAGGCGACTTTCCATCTCGCGCACTTCACGTGGTTCGACGCCAAGGCTTTCCGCCACACGGTGGACTTCCTCGTTGTTCAGCCACGCCAGGCGCTTCTTCTGACTGCGCAGGTTGAAGAACAGCTTGCGCTGGGCCTTGGTGGTCGCGACTTTCACAATGCGCCAGTTGCGCAGGATGAACTCGTGAATTTCCGCCTTGATCCAGTGCACAGCGAACGACACCAGACGCACACCCATTTCCGGGTTGAAGCGCTTGACGGCCTTCATCAGGCCGACGTTGCCTTCCTGGATCAGGTCAGCCTGGGCCAGACCGTAGCCGGAATAGCTACGGGCAATGTGTACGACAAAACGCAGGTGGGCGAGCACCATCTGCCGAGCCGCCCCCAAATCCTGCTCATAGTAGAGACTCTCGGCCAGTTCACGCTCCTGCTCCGGCGTCAGCAATGGAATGCTGTTGACGGTGTGCACATAGGCTTCCAGGTTCGCACCCGGAACCAGCGCATACGCAGGTTGCAAAGAATTGGTCATACGAAAAAACCTCCCACTTACATACTCGTGCCTCTCGGCACTGCGAAAAATTGACCGGGAACTCAGGTACAAGTTCCCATAAAAACCGCAAGGTCAATCACGCGCAAAAAAAGATTCTACTTCGGCGCCAGCTCCCTGAGATGACGTGCGACTGCAATCCATGCACCGATATAACCCAACAGCACCGCGCCAAGCAAGAGCGACAGACCGTCGGCCACTGGCACACCGGCCAGGGCGAAATCACTGCCGTACAAGCCGGCCAATCCAACCACCGCATCGTTCAGCCAGTTCAGGCCGAACGCCAATACACCCCACGACAACAGCCCTGCACCGAAGCCATACAACGCGCCCATATAAAGGAAAGGACGACGCACATAACTGTCAGTGCCGCCGACGAGTTTAATCACTTCTATCTCGGTGCGGCGGTTTTCAATATGAAGACGAATGGTATTGCCTATCACCAAAAGTAATGCAGACACCAACAACACCGTCAGACCGAAGACAAAGCGATCGCCAAGCTTGAGGATGGCGGCCAGACGCTCGACCCAGACTAGATCAAGTTGCGCCTGTTGTACCTTGGGCAGCTCGGAAAGTTTTTGTCTTAATGCTTCGAGTGTCGGCTTGTCGACTTCGTTCGGTGTGACCAGCACCACACCCGGCAACGGGTTCTCGGGCAGCTCACGCAGGGCTTCGCCCAGGCCGGACTGCTGCTGGAACTCCTCCAGCGCCTGATCGCGGCCGACATATTCGGCATCAGCGACGCCGGGCATGCCTTTGATCTGCTCGCGCAGCGACTCGCCCTGTTCCGGGCTGGCATCGAGTTGCAGGTACAGGGAAATCTGCGCCGCGCGCTGCCAGGAACCGCCAAGACGCTCGACGTTGTTGAGCAACAGCGACAGCCCCATCGGCAGACTCAGCGCAACGGCCATGACCATGCAGGTGAAGAAGCTGCCGATCGGCTGTTTGCCGAGACGGCGCAGGCTGTCGAGCAGACTGGCGCGATGGCTTTCGATCCAGGCGCGAAACAGCGTGGCGAAGTCCGGGCCGTCGTCATCGTCGTGCTTTTTCTTTTTCTGCGGTTGCGGATCGGCGGCCTTCGGGGCCACGCGCTCGGATACCTTCGGACTGCGTGTCGCACTCATACCCCGGCCTCCCCGTCGCCGATCAAGCGGCCGCGTTGCAGGGTCAGCATGCGGTGACGCATGCGCGCGATCAGCGCCAGGTCGTGACTGGCAATCAGCACACTGGTGCCCAAACGGTTGATGTCTTCAAACACACCCATGATTTCAGCGGCCAGACGCGGGTCGAGGTTACCGGTCGGCTCGTCCGCCAGCAGCAAGGCCGGGCGATGGACGATGGCGCGGGCAATGCCGACGCGCTGTTGCTGACCGGTGGACAGGTCGCCCGGGTACAGATCGGATTTGTCCGACAGTGCCACGCGTTCCAGCGCCGAATCGACGCGCTTGGCGATCTCGACCTTGGACAGGCCGAGGATCTGCAGCGGCAAGGCGACGTTGTTGAACACCGTGCGATCGAACAGCAACTGGTGATTCTGGAACACCACGCCGATCTGTCGGCGCAGGAACGGAATCTGCGCATTGCTGATGGTGCTCAGGTCTTGCCCGGCAAGCAGCAGTTTGCCGCTGGTCGGCCGTTCCATCGCCAGCAACAGGCGCAACAGCGTGGATTTACCGGCACCGGAGTGTCCGGTGACAAACAAGAACTCGCCACGACGGACTCGAAAGCTCAGCTCATGCAAGCCGACGTGACCGTTCGGGTAGCGTTTACCGACCTGTTCGAAACGAATCATGAACGCTCCCGCTCGGCAAACAGTGCCTGGACAAAGGGTTCGGCTTCAAAGGTACGCAAATCGTCGATGCCTTCACCGACGCCGATGTAGCGGATCGGCAAGCCGAACTGCTTGGCCAGGGCGAAAATCACCCCGCCCTTGGCGGTGCCGTCGAGCTTGGTCAGGGCCAGGCCGGTCAGTTCGACGGTCTGGTTGAACTGTTTGGCCTGGTTGATGGCGTTCTGGCCAGTACCGGCGTCGAGCACCAGCAGCACTTCGTGCGGCGCGTCAGCGTCGAGCTTGCCGATCACCCGGCGAACCTTTTTCAGCTCTTCCATCAGGTTGTCTTTGGTGTGCAGGCGACCGGCGGTGTCAGCGATCAGCACGTCGATGCCACGGGCCTTGGCCGCTTGCACCGCGTCGAAGATCACCGAAGCCGAATCAGCGCCGGTGTGCTGAGCGATCACCGGAATCTTGTTGCGCTCGCCCCAGACCTGCAATTGTTCTACCGCCGCAGCACGGAAGGTATCGCCGGCGGCGAGCATGACTTTCTTGCCTTCCAGTTGCAGTTTCTTCGCCAGTTTGCCGATGGTGGTGGTTTTGCCGGCGCCGTTGACGCCGACCACCAGAATCACGAACGGCTTGTTCTGCGAGGCTATTTTCAGTGGCTGCTCAACCGGCTTGAGCATCGCAGCCAATTCGGCCTGCAGCGACTTGTACAGCGCATCGGCGTCAGCCAGCTCTTTGCGCGCGACCTTTTGGGTCAGGCGCTGGATGATCTGCGTGGTGGCTTCAACGCCGACGTCGGCGGTCAGCAGACGGGTTTCGAGGTCGTCGAGCAACTCATCGTCGATGGTCTTGCGCCCGAGGAACAGGCTGGCCATGCCTTCGCCGATGCTGGCGCTGGTCTTCGACAGGCCTTGCTTGAGGCGGGCGAAGAAACCGGCTTTGGCTTCCTCAGTGCGCGGGGTTTCGACGGGCGTTTCTACAGGCGCTTCGACCGGCACGATCGGAGCGATAACCGGCGCAGCGGCAAGCGGTGCGGGCTCAGGCTCGGACGGTGGAACAACCGGAGCGGCGGGTTCAGAAATGATCGGCGCTGGCTCGACAACCGGCTCAGGCACAGGCTGCGCAGCCACTTCGGCAACCGGCGCAGGAATCACTGGCGTCACATGCGGCGCCGCTTCTTCAACCAGCGCGACCGGCTCTTCTGCCACCGGCAAGGTCAGCCACGGCTCGGCGGCGGGCGTCAGCGGCAACTCGGGAGCGGCGGGCGCTTCCGGCTCGGCCTCAGCCTCCGGTTGCAGCACCGGCTCGGCGATCGGCAGCACAATCGGCGCCGGCTCTTCTTCTATTACAGGTGCTGGCGCGGGGGCCGGCTCAGGAATCGCGGGCGGCTGTTCGACGACGGGTTCCTGCGGTTTCTTCCGCAGCCATCCGAACAGGCTTTTCTTCTCGCCAGCCGCAGCTGGGCTCTTCTTGTCGTCGTTGGAACCAAACATGGAGGACGGCTATCTCACGGTAGCGACGCGCCAACAGGGCGCCTCGGCAAATAAATATTCGATGCAGAACAGACTGTGTTTCACCCAGCTTGTTCACGCGCAACATTTTGTCGAGGCACCGAAGGCACCTCAAACTTCAATTAACACGAAGGACTGGAGCGGCATCGTCGGCGAAAACGCGCAGTTCAGATGGAAAACTGCTGCTATCCGCGACAAACCCATACAGCCTGACCGGGTATCGAAACCTGATAGGCGTGGCCGCCAGTAAAACGGATCAGTATCCTAGCACCCTCTCGCCCGCCGACGCTAAGACCAAGCGGGCAGCCCAACAGGTTGAAAAACGAATGAATGCTCTAGCCCGCCGCGCTGCTGGCCTGCTGCTCAGCGCAGTCTGCCTGCCCCTTTCGGCCTTGGCGGCCGACCCGCAACCGACCCATGAATTCACCCTCGACAACGGCCTCAAGGTCGTCGTGCGCGAAGACCATCGTGCGCCGGTGGTCGTTTCGCAGATCTGGTACAAGGTCGGCTCCAGCTACGAGACTCCGGGCCAGACCGGTCTGTCCCACGCGCTCGAACACATGATGTTCAAGGGCAGCGAAAAGGTCGGCCCCGGCGAAGCTTCGCTGATCCTGCGCGACCTCGGCGCCGAAGAAAACGCCTTTACCAGCGACGACTTCACGGCTTATTACCAGGTGCTGGCCCGTGATCGTCTCGGCGTGGCCTTCGAGCTGGAAGCCGACCGCATGGCCAACCTGCGCCTGCCGGCCGACGAGTTCGCCAAGGAAATCGAAGTCATCAAGGAAGAGCGCCGCCTGCGCACCGATGACAAGCCGATGTCCAAGGCCTATGAGCGCTACAAGGCCATGGCCTACCCGGCCAGCGGTTATCACACGCCGACCATCGGCTGGATGGCTGACCTCGACCGCATGAAAGTCGAGGAACTGCGCCACTGGTACCAATCCTGGTACGCGCCGAACAACGCCACGCTGGTGGTGGTCGGTGACGTCACTCCAGACGAAGTGAAAACCCTCGCCCAGCGCTATTTCGGCCCGGTCGCCAAACGCGACGTGCCACCGGCGAAAAAACCGCTGGAACTGGCCGAGCCCGGCGAACGCCAGATCACCCTGCGCGTGCAGACCCAACTGCCGAGCCTGATGCTTGGCTTCAACGTGCCGAGCATTGCTACCGCTGAAGACAAACGCTCGGTCAACGCCTTGCGCTTGATCTCGGCGCTGCTCGACGGCGGCTATAGCGGACGCATCCCGACGCAACTGGAGCGCGGCGAAGAGCTGGTCTCCGGCGGCTCGTCGGACTACGACGCCTATACCCGTGGCGACAGCCTGTTCACCCTGTCGGCGACGCCGAACACACAGAAGAAAAAGACCATCGCCCAGGCCGAAGCCGGTTTGTGGAAACTGCTCGAGCAGCTGAAAACCACCGCGCCGTCTGCCGAAGAGCTGGAACGCGTCCGCGCTCAAGTCATCGCCGGCCTGGTCTACGAGCGCGACTCGATCACCAGCCAGGCCACCGCGATCGGTCAACTGGAAACGGTCGGCCTGTCGTGGAAGCTGATGGACACCGAACTGGCCGATCTGGAAAGCGTGACTCCGCAAGACATCCAGAACGCCGCGAAAAAGTATTTCACCCGCGAACGTCTCAGCGTCGCCCACGTCCTGCCAATGGAGACGACTCATGAGTGAGCGCAAAACCCCACGCCTGATGCTGCTTGGCCTGATTGCTGTCGCGGTGATCGGCTCGGCAGCGGTTTATCTGTCTCCAAGCGCTGACAGCCATGCCAGCGAAGCCCTGGATAACGCCAAAACCAGCCAAAAGTTGCAATCGCTGGCAGAACTCGACGGCAAGGCCCCGGCCAGCCGCAAGCTCGATGTGCAGACCTGGAACACCGCTGAAGGCGCGAAAGTGCTGTTCGTCGAAGCCCATGAACTGCCGATGTTCGACATGCGCCTGATCTTCGCCGCTGGCAGCAGCCAGGATGGCAACGCGCCCGGCCTCGCGGTGCTGACCAACGCCATGCTCAACGAAGGCATCGCCGGTAAAGACGTCGGTGCGATCGCGCAGGGGTTTGAAGGCCTCGGCGCCGACTTCGGCAACGGTGCGTTCAAGGACATGGCGCTGGCTTCGCTGCGCAGCCTCAGCGCACCTGAGCAGCGTGAACCGGCGTTGAAGCTGTTCGCCGATGTGGTCGGCAAACCGACCTTCCCCGCCGATTCCTTCGCGCGCATCAAGAACCAGCTGCTCGCCGGTTTCGAATACCAGAAACAGAACCCCGGCAAACTCGCCAGTCTGGAGCTGATGAAGCGCCTGTATGGTGATCATCCGTACGCGCATTCCAGCGACGGCAATCCGCAAAGCGTGCCGAAGATTACCGTCGCGCAATTGCGCGAGTTCCACGCTAAGGCCTACGCCGCCGGCAATGCGGTGATTGCACTGGTCGGTGATCTGTCGCGAGCCGAAGCCGAGGCGATCGCCAATCAGGTTTCCTCTGCCCTGCCGAAAGGTCCGGCACTGGCGAAAATCGCCGCACCTCAGGAACCGAAGGCCAGCGTCAACCACATCGAGTTTCCGTCGAAACAGACCAACCTGATGCTCGCGCAGCTGGGCATTGATCGCGACGATCCGGATTACGCCGCGCTGTCGCTGGGCAACCAGATCCTCGGCGGCGGTGGTTTCGGTACGCGCCTGATGAGCGAAGTGCGCGAGAAGCGCGGCCTGACCTACGGCGTGTATTCGGCGTTCAGCCCGATGCAGGCCCGTGGGCCGTTCATGATCAATCTGCAGACCCGCGCCGAGATGAGCGAAGGCACGCTGAAACTGGTGCAGGACGTGCTCGCCGACTTCTTGAAAAGCGGGCCGACACAGAAAGAACTCGACGATGCCAAGCGCGAACTGGCCGGCAGCTTCCCGCTGTCCACCGCGAGCAACGCCGACATCGTTGGCCAGCTCGGCGCGATGGGCTTCTATAATCTGCCGCTGAGCTATCTCGACGATTTCATGCGTCAGTCACAGAGCCTGACCGTAGAGCAAGTGCGCGATGCGCTGAACAAACACCTGAGCACGGAGAAAATGGTCATCGTCACCGCTGGCCCGACCGTGCCGCAAAAGCCGTTACCGGCCCCATCTGATAAACCTGCCGAGCAACCGCTCGGGGTTCCGGAGCATTAATGGCGACTCGAGCACCGAAAAAACCTGTGCAAAACGTGCACAACGGCGTCAATCAGCTGCGCATCATTGGCGGCCAGTGGCGCAGCCGCAAGCTGAGCTTTCCCGACGCACCGGGCCTGCGCCCGACCCCGGATCGCGTGCGCGAAACCCTGTTCAACTGGCTCGCGCCGTATGTCGAAGGGGCGAAAGTGCTCGACCCGTTCGCCGGCAGCGGCGCGCTGTTTCTCGAAGCGCTGTCCCGTGGCGCGGCCACGGCCCAGGCGCTGGACGCCAGCAACGTTGCGGTTTCCAGCCTGAAAGAACACCTCGGCACCCTGCGTTGCAGCAACGGCCAGGTGCAAACCGCCGATGCGCTGCGCTACCTGGAAACCCAGACCGCGACGCCGTTCGATCTGGTGTTTCTCGACCCACCGTTCAACCAGAACCTGTTGCCAGCGGTTTGTACTTTGCTGGAAGAGCGCCAATGGCTGGCGGCCGATTCGTGGATCTACACGGAAAGCGAAACAGCGCCATCGACGCTGGGCCTGCCGGGCAACTGGCGCCTGCACCGCGAACAGAAATCCGGTCGCGTGTATTACGCGTTGTGGCAACGCAGCGCCTGACCCTGCCTGCACTGGGTTGAGAGTGCGGTAAATAGTTACCGCACCCTGCCCCTCGCAAATCGCCACAGTGGTTGCCGCAATCTGCGTTAACCACTGAGGACATTTCGCGTATGGATACGCTCTGCAGCCGGATGCTGCTTTTTCTTGGCCTGGCGCCGTTCATGACGCTGGCCGCCACGCCCCCGCCGACTCATCAATTCACCCTGGAAAACGGTTTGCAGGTGTTGGTCCGTGAGGACCACCGCGCGCCGCTGGTTACTTCGCAGCTGTGGTTCAAGGTTGGCCCGGCTGACGAAGCGCCAGGGCAGACCGGGCTCTCCCACGTTCTGGAACATATGCTGTTCAAAGGCAGCAGCAAGACCTGCGCCGATGAAGCATCGCGGATTCTGGAATCCATTGGTGCCGAAGAAAGTGCTTTTACCTACGCGGATGCCACGAGCTACCAACAGACCCTGGCGCCGCGCTATCTGGGCGTCGTCTTCGAACTGATGGCCGACCTGATGTCGACCGCTCATCTGCATGCCGATGACCTGAACACCGAAATGGCGGTGATCCGCGAAGAGCGCCATCTGCGTACTGACGACAATGTCAATGCTGCCGTTCTTGAGCACTTCTCTGCCCTGGCCCACTTCGCCAACAGCTACCGCACTCCAGTTATTGGCTGGATGCATGACTTGCAGCAGGTAGACGCCGGCGAACTTCGTCACTGGTATGAAAGCCGTTATGCACCAGGCAATGCCGTACTGGTGATCGTCGGCGACGTCACCCTCGCACAGGTGCAGCCGCTGGCCGAGCGCTATTTTGGCGTCCTTGCAAAACGCTCCGTGCCTCGCCTGCCAAGTCCCGTGGAACTGAAAGTGCCGGGCGAGCGCCAATTGACCTTGCACCGCGAAGTCCCCGCCGCGCAGTTGCTGATGGCGTTCAATGTTCCCGGACTGGCCACTGCGAAAGATCCGCGCACCGTGCACGCCTTGCGTCTGATCAACGCGATACTGGGCGGCGCCAACGGCGCGCGGCTGCAACAGAAGCTGATGTTTACCGATCGCGTGTTCAATCGCATCGACACCGTTTACAACCAAATGACGCGCGGCGACAGCCTGTTGCTGTTGACCGCCGAATTGGCCGATCCACCGCTGACCGATCTGGCAGGTGCGCAAGCGCGGGTGTGGGCGCAGATCGATGCATTGCGCACCACGCCGCCGTCGCTGGAGGAGCTGGAGCGGGCACGTACGCAACTGATCGCGCAGCAGGTGTATGCCAGCGATTCGATACAGCAACAGGCCCGTCAGCTCGCCTCGTACCCGACCATCGGCTTGCCCTGGCGCCTGCTGGATGATGATGCCGAAACGTTGGCGAAAGTGACGCCGGAGCAGATTCGCGACGCGGCCGCCCTCTGGCTGACCCGCGAGCGTCTGGGTGTTGCCCACGTGCACAAGGCGGCCGCCAATGAATAGTCTTTCACTGCTCACAGGATTCGTGCTGATCTGCCTGACCGCAGCGGCTTGCGCTGATGGCCAGCCTGCGCAGAAGCGGACCTCACGCCTGCAATCGCTCGGTGAAGTCAAAGCGCTGGAAATCAAACCGCGTGCATTGAAGATCAGAGGCTGGAAAACCCGCAACGATACCAAGATGCTGTTCGTACGCACGACCGACCTGCCGATGTTCGATATTCACGTCAGCTTCGCGGCGGGCAGTGCTCGGGACGGTGATCGGTCGGGCCTGGCAGCCACGACATTTTCCCTGCTCAACGAGGGGGTACCGGGCAAGGACCTGTCCGCCGTCATGGCAACCTTCGACGGGCTGGGCGCGCAATGGGATATGGAAATCGATCATGACCGCGCCATGTTCTCCTTGCGCAGCCTCAGTGATCCGGCAAAACGCCTGCCGGCCATCAGCCTGCTGACACAAATTCTCAGCGAGCCACTGTTGAGCGAGGAGCGCCTGGCGCCGGTCAAGCACGAACTGCGCGCCGCGCTCTCCGCGGAGCAAGCCGAAGCCGGTTATCAGGCTTTGCAACGAGTCAAGACATTGCTGGCGCCGGACAGCCCTTACAGTCTCCCGGTCTACGGCACCGAGTCGGGGCTCAGTGCCGTGACGCGTGCTCACGTGGAGGATTTCCACCGCCGCTATTACGCTGCCCGCCATGCGCAAATCACTCTGGTCGGCGATCTCACTGTGGCGCAGGCGCAGGCGATCAGCCTGCAAATCAGCGATGCCCTGCCCACGCCACCCGACGCGTTTTTGGCTTCAGCGACTGCCAGCCCGAGCGCCTTACAGACCGGCCACCTCGAATTGGCGCAGCAGCAGCAGACACACATCGTTTTCGCCCAGACCAGCGTACCGCGTCGCCATGCCGATCATGCCGCCCTGTACGCCGCCGGTCAGATTCTCGGTGGTGGCAGCAACAACCGTCTGATGAACGAATTGCGGCACAAGCGCGGAAGGGTCTATGACGTCTACGGCGCCAACATCAATTGGGCCGGCGGCGCTGGATTAGTGACCTTCACCTTGCAGACCGGCAATTCAGTCAGCGCTGGCACCGCTGCGCTGGTGCGCGACATGCTCAATGAGTTTCTCCGGGATGGGCCGACCACGCTGGAGCTGGAGCATCTCAAGCGCAGGCTGGCCAACAGGAACGTGCTGGACAGCGCCAGTAATCGGCAGATTCTCGCCAGACTAGTGGAAATCAACCGCTACGACCTGCCGCTCGATCTCGATTACACAGTGCAGCAGGTGCTCAGACTGACAGTGGCCGATGTTAAAAACGCGATGGACCGGCATCTTTCGGCAGATCGCTGGGTGTCGGTCACCGCAGGTGCCACTGTCGAACAGCAGCCATTACCTGAGCCAGAGGCTGCACCGGTCAGCGAGGCTGATGAGAGCATGTGTCGCGCCGACACCGGCTTTGTGGCAAGTTAGGCGCTTCATTGAGAAGCGGCTGGCGCACCGGGCGCCTGCCGCTTTACGCAAGACCTGTCGAGATTTGCCGTGCAACCACCGTCCGCGCTTCCTGCCTCCCGCTTCGTTCCGGCTTTCGGCCTCGGCAATCCGCACCTGCAGACCTTGTGGGGGCCACTGTGGCGCAAGACCCTGCACATCGAGCGCGAGCGCGAACGCCTGTGGCTCGAGGACGGCGACTTCCTCGACCTCGACTGGCATGGCCCGCACAGTGCCGAGGCGCCGTTGGTGCTGGTACTGCACGGTTTGACCGGCTCATCCAATTCGCCCTATGTGGCGGGCATTCAGAAGACGTTGGCCGAGCAGGGCTGGGCCAGCGTCGCGCTGAACTGGCGCGGTTGTTCCGGCGAGCCGAATCTGTTGCCGCGCAGCTACCACTCCGGCGCCAGCGAAGACCTTGCCGAAGCCATCCAGCACCTGCGCGCGAAACGCCCGTTGGCACCTTTGTTTGCGGTCGGCTATTCACTGGGCGGCAACGTGCTGCTCAAACATCTGGGTGAAACTGGTAGCAATAGCGGCTTGCTCGGCGCGGTGGCAGTCTCGGTGCCGTTTCGCCTCGATCAATGCGCCGATCGCATCGGCCAGGGATTTTCGCGGGTTTATCAGGCGCATTTCATGCGTGAGATGGTTGCCTACATCAAGAACAAGCAGCGCCAGTTCCAGCATGACGGGCGCGAAGACGGCCTGGCGAAACTGGCCGCGCTGGGTTCGCTGGAGAACATGCGCACATTCTGGGATTTCGATGGCCGGGTCACCGCGCCGCTGCATGGCTTCAATGATGCCGAGGATTACTACCGCCGCGCCTCGAGCCGCTACTACCTCGGCGAAATCCGCACGCCGACGCTGATCATTCAGGCGGCGGACGATCCTTTCGTATTTCCCCACAGCTTGCCGCAGGCCGATGAGTTGTCAGCCTGCACCCAATTCGAATTGCAAACGCGTGGTGGTCATGTCGGTTTCGTCGACGGCTCGGTGCGCAGGCCCGGGTATTACCTGGAGCGGCGTATCCCGCAATGGCTGGCCGCCACCAGTGTGTGAACAGCGCATATCCCATGTAGGAGTGAGCCTGCTCGCGAATGCGTCCTGTCAGCTAATCAATTGTTAACTGACACACCGCTTTCGCGAGCAGGCTCGCTCCCACAAGGAATCTGCGCTTTGATCAAATTTTGCGCTGCGACAAAAGACTTTGTGGGAGCGAGCCTGCTCGCGAATGCGTCCTGTCAGCTAATGAACTGTTTAACTGACATACCGCTATCGCGAGCGGGCTCGCTCCCACATGGGATCAGCGATGTTATTCGCCGGTGGCAATGCCGCGCGACGGTTCGTTGATCCACTCGCTCCACGATCCGGCATACAGCGCCCCCAGCGGATAACCGGCCAGGCACAGTGCGAACAGGTTATGACACGCCGTCACTCCGGAGCCGCAGTAGGCGACCAGTTCCGACGGTGAGCGATCGCCCAGTTTCGCCGCAAAGCGCTGGTTGAGCTGCTCTGCCGGCAAAAACCGTCCATCACTGCCGAGGTTGTCGGTGAACGCCGCACACTGCGCGCCGGGAATATGCCCGGCCACCGGATCGATCGGTTCCACTTCGCCCTTGAAGCGCGGCAAGGCGCGGGCGTCGAGCAGGGTCAGGGTTGGCTGGCCGAGGCGCTGCTGCAATTGCTCGGCGCTGAGCAACAGGTTCATGTCCGGCTGACCACTGAAGTTACCCGGCGTCACGCTAGGCGGATCCAGACTCAGCGGCAGGCCAGCCGCGTGCCAGGCCTTGAGCCCGCCGTCGAGAATGAACACGCCGTCGCGCTTGCCCAGCCATGCCAGCAACCACCAAGCCCGCGCCGCATATGCACCCGGGCCGTCGTCATACAAAACCACATCGCTGTCGTTGCTGATGCCCCAGGCTTGCAGGCGTTCGATCAGCGCCGCCGGCTCGGGCAACGGATGACGCCCGGTCACGCCCTTCTCGACTTTACCGCTCAGATCCCGTTCCAGATCGGCGAAACTCGCCCCGGCAATGTGCCCTTCGGCATAGCTGCGCTGGCCGTAATCCGGATCTTCTAGGGCGAAACGACAATCGAGAATCACCAGCCCCGGCTGCTCTTTGCGAGCGTCCAAAGTTTGTGGGCTGATCAACTGCGCAATCGACATAACGGGCTCCTGTGGAATTCGGCTGAACGGTTTATTTCACGTCTTCAAGGGCCTGCGCCAGCGGCACGTAGAACTCGTCGAACAATGCGTTGACTTCATCCCGCGCCTGATCGGTAACAAACCCTGCTTCCAGCACCAGCACCTGATACACGCCACGCTTCACGGCCTGTTCGCTGAGGTGGTTGGAGTTTTCCCGCGTGGTGCACAGAAAACGCACCCACGAGGTCAGGATGATCCACGCATTGAGGGTCAGCGATTCGATCTGCACGCGATCCATTTTCAGAATGCCGGCGGCGACAAAACCTTCGTAGATTGCGGCCCCCTGGATCACGCAGCGCTGGGAAAAACGCCGATAACGCGCGGCCAGTTCCGCATCGCTGTCGAGCAGATGCTCGAGGTCGCGATGCAGAAAGCGGTAGCGCCACATGGCCGAAAGCAGTTCCTTGAGATAGAAACGCTTGTCCTCGACGGTCGCCGGGCGGCCCTGAGGCGGACGCAGAAAGCTGTCCACCAGGGCTTCGTACTCACTGAACAACACGGCGATGATCGCCTGCTTGTTGGGGAAGTGGTAGTACAGGTTGCCCGGAGAAATCTCCATGTGCGCGGCGATGTGATTGGTGCTGACGCTGCGCTCGCCCTGCTGATTGAACAGCTCCAGGCTGTTCTGAACGATGCGCTCGCTGGTTTTTATTCGTGGGGCCATGGCTTGAGCTTTAATTCAGAGTGCGTTGACGGCGCATCTTACGACCTAACCGGAAGTGGATAAAACACTGACGTGCGCGGAAGTCGTTTGACTTTCTAGAGCATAGACTCTAAAAAGTGCCCACTACAATAAAATCCGGAGCCTGCGATGACTGCCGACATTGCCTACCTGCAAACGCTGCAACAGCCTCTTGAAACCCTTGATCGGCAGTTCCAGGCACAACGGGCCGCGTACGCCGCCAACCCGATGCCACCGGCCGCGCAACGTCAGCAGTGGCTCAAGGCGCTGCGCGATCTGCTCAGCGCTGAGCGGCAGGCATTGATCGACGCGATCGGCGCCGATTTCAGTCACCGCAGCGCCGACGAAACCCTGCTCGCCGAGCTGATGCCGAGCCTGCACGGCATTCATTACGCCAGCCGTCACCTGAAAAACTGGATGAAGCCCTCGCGGCGCAAGGTCGGCGTGGCGTTCCAGCCGGCTTCGGCGAAGGTGGTTTATCAGCCATTGGGCGTGGTCGGTGTGATCGTGCCGTGGAACTACCCGTTGTATCTGGCCGTAGGGCCGATGGTCGGCGCCCTGGCTGCCGGCAATCGGGTGATGCTCAAGCTCAGCGAATCGACCCCGGCCACCGGGCTGCTGCTCAAAGAACTGCTGGCGCGGATCTTTCCCGAAGACCTGGTCTGTGTGGTGCTGGGTGAGGCGGATGTCGGCGTGGCCTTCTCGCGCCTGCCTTTCGATCATCTGCTGTTCACCGGCTCCACCAGCGTCGGCAAACACGTCATGCGCGCTGCCGCGGAAAACCTGACGCCAGTAACGCTGGAGCTGGGCGGCAAGTCCCCAGCCATTGTCTCCAGCGACGTGCCGCTCAAGGACGCCGCCGAACGCATCGCCTTCGGCAAAACCCTCAACGCCGGGCAGACCTGCGTCGCGCCCGACTATGTGCTGGTGCCGGAAGACCGCGTCGGCGCTTTCGTCGAGGCCTATCGTCAGGCTGTGAAAGGCTTCTACCCGACCCTGACCGACAACGCCGACTACACCGCGATTATCAATGAGCGCCAACTGGCCCGGCTCAACAGTTATGTCAGCGACGCGACCAGCAAGGGCGCGCTGCTGATCCCGCTGTTCGAGCAAGGCCAGGGCCGACGCATGCCACACAGCGTGCTGCTCAATGTCAGCGATGAGATGACCGTGATGCAGGACGAAATCTTCGGCCCGTTGCTGCCAATCGTGCCTTACCGCGATCTGGAGCAGGCATTCGCTTACATCAATCAGCGGCCTCGTCCTCTGGCTCTTTACTACTTTGGCTACGACAAACGCGAACAGCATCGCGTACTGCACGAGACCCATTCCGGCGGCGTATGCCTGAACGACACTTTGTTGCATGTCGCTCAGGACGACATGCCCTTCGGTGGCATCGGTCCCTCGGGCATGGGCCATTACCACGGCCACGAAGGTTTCCTGACGTTCAGCAAGGCCAAGGGCGTGCTGATCAAACAGCGCTTCAACGCGGCCCGGCTGATCTACCCGCCCTACGGCAGATCGATTCAGAAACTGATTCAGAAGCTGTTCATTCGCTAAACGTTCGTCGACGCCGGGTTATAAAAACAATGCACCCAAGCCTGACCGAAACACCTGCCCTGTCGCGCCGTGGCCTGCTGAAATTCAGCCTCGGCGCCAGCGCGTTTCTCGCCACCGCCGGCCTTGGCGCCAGCCTCACTGGCTGCTCGTCGGGCGTCAGCGCCAACGGCTTTGTCGTTTTGCGCGACGGCGATCTGCTGTTCCTGCGCGCGCTGATCCCGGTGATGCTCGACGGCGCCGTTGCCGCCGGGGAAATGCCCGCGGCGGTCGACGGCACGCTGAAGTCGCTGGACTACAGCCTTGATCACGTGTCGCCGGAAATGCTCAAGCTCACTCGGCAACTGTTCGACGTGCTGGGCATGGCCGTGACCCGTGGCCCGCTCACCGGCATCTGGGGCAGTTGGGAAAACGCCAGCCCTGAAGCGATGCGGCATTTCCTTGAACGCTGGGAGAACAGTTCATTGAGCTTGCTGCGCATGGGCCATAGCTCATTGCAGCAGATGGTGATGATGGCCTGGTACACCCGCGCCGAATCCTGGGCGCATTGCGGTTATCCCGGGCCGCCGAAGGTCTGAAACCGGGGCGCGGCCTTCGCGAGAAGGCTCGCTCGCACATTTGAAATGCATGTCCCTGTGGGAGCGAGCCTGCTCGCGAAGGGGCCTGCTGCATCACCTCAGCATCCAGAATAATAAAGAGAACCTGACCGATGCCCGTACCCGATCCCTTCCGCGAAGGCCTCGCCCGAGGCTGGAAAACCTACAACGGCGCGCAACTGAGCGACGACCTCACCCTCGAAGCCGACGTGGCGATCATCGGCAGTGGCGCCGGCGGCGGCACCACGGCGGAGATCCTCAGCGCGGCCGGCTATAAAGTCCTGCTGATCGAAGAAGGCCCGTTGAAGACCAGCTCGGATTTCAAACTGCTCGAAGACGAGGCCTACAGCAGCCTCTATCAGGAAGGCATCGGGCGCATGAGCAAGGACGGCGCGATCACGATCCTGCAGGGCCGTGCGGTCGGCGGCACGACACTGATCAACTGGACCTCGAGCTTCCGCACACCCGAGCCGACCCTCGAACACTGGGCCAGCGAGCACAACGTCACAGGCCATAGTCCGGCAGAGATGGCGCCGTGGTTCGAAAAAATGGAGCAGCGCCTCGGGGTCGCGCCGTGGATGGTGCCGCCCAATGCCAACAACGATGTGATCCGCAAAGGCTGCGAGCAACTCGGCTACAGCTGGCACGTGATCCCGCGCAACGTTCGCGGTTGCTGGAATCTCGGCTATTGCGGCATGGGCTGCCCGAGCAATGCCAAGCAATCGATGATGGTCACGACCATCCCGGCGACGCTGGAAAAGGGCGGCGAGCTGCTGTATCTGGCGCGGGTGGAGAAACTGCTGATCAGTGGCGACAAGGTGACCGGCCTGCATTGCGTGGCGATGGACCAACGCTGCGTCGAGCCGACCGGGCGCAGCATCACCGTCAAGGCGCGGCATTACGTGCTGGCCGGCGGCGGCATCAACAGCCCGGCGCTGTTGCTGCGCTCCGACGCGCCGGATCCGCATGAGCGCGTGGGCAAGCGCACCTTTCTGCACCCGGTGAACATGTCCGCCGCGCGTTTCGCCGAGGTGGTCAATCCGTTTTACGGCGCGCCGCAGTCGATTTATTCCGACCATTTTCAATGGAAGGACGGCACCACCGGGCCGATGGCGTTCAAGCTCGAAGTGCCACCGCTGCACCCGGCGCTGGCTGCCACACTGCTCGGTGGTTTCGGCAAGGAAAACGCCCAGCATATGGCCGACCTGCCGCACACCCACGCGATGCTGGCGCTGCTGCGCGATGGCTTTCACCCGGACAGCAGCGGTGGCTCGGTGGAGCTGCGCGGTGATGGCTCGCCCGTGCTCGACTATCAGGTTTCGCAGTACGCCTGGGACGGTTTGCGCCGGGCCTTTCACGTCATGGCCGAAATTCAGTTCGCCGGCGGCGCGCAATCGGTGATGCCGATGCACGCCGACGGCCGCTATGTGAAGACACTGGCCGAGGCGCGCTCAATGATCGATGGACTGAGCCTGGAGCTGTACCGCACGCGACTGGGCAGCGCTCACGTGATGGGTGGTTGTGCGATGGGTGAAGATCCGCAAAGCGCGGTTGCCGACAGTCTCGGTCGCCATCATCAACTGCGCAATCTGTCGATTCACGACGGCTCGCTGTTCCCCACCAGCATCGGCGCCAACCCGCAGTTGTCGGTGTATGGCCTGACCGCGCAACTGGCGACAGCCTTGGCTGATCGGCTGAAAAACCCATGAAAAAGCAGAATATTCCTATCGTCTATAGTGCTTTCTTATCCAACAGGCGACTTGGCCGACCGGGAAGGCTGCGATACCATCCGACTCCCCAACGGACTCCCGCCAGGACGACGCGATGAACCGAGTGTTGTACCCAGGTACCTTCGACCCTATTACCAAGGGCCATGGCGATCTGGTCGAACGCGCCTCGCGCCTGTTCGATCACGTGATCATTGCCGTCGCCGCCAGCCCGAAAAAGAACCCGCTGTTCCCGCTGGAACAACGGGTGGAACTGGCTCGCGAGGTCACCAAACACCTGCCGAACGTGGAAGTGGTCGGTTTCTCCACATTGCTTGCGCATTTCGCCAAAGAGCAGAACGCCAACGTGTTCCTGCGTGGTCTGCGCGCGGTGTCGGACTTCGAATACGAATTCCAGCTGGCCAACATGAACCGCCAACTGGCGCCGGATGTGGAGAGCCTGTTTCTCACGCCGTCGGAGCGTTATTCGTTCATTTCCTCGACGCTGGTGCGGGAGATTGCCGCGCTGGGCGGCGACATCAGCAAGTTCGTCCACCCGGCCGTGGCCGACGCGCTGACCCTGCGCTTCAAGAAGTAGGAGCTGCCGCAGGCTGCGATCTCTGTTTGTAGGAGCTGCCGAAGGCTGCGATCTCTGTTTTGCAGCCCTTGATCGCCCCCGCGTGCACTGCGCTCGCCAATGCGGCACAATTGCGCGCATTGATTTATAGCGCCCGGGCCTGCCGCCCCGGCTGGAGTTAGCATGTCCCTGATCATCACCGACGATTGCATCAACTGCGACGTCTGCGAACCCGAGTGCCCGAACGCCGCCATTTCCCAAGGCGAAGAGATCTACGTGATCGACCCGAACCTGTGCACCCAGTGCGTCGGCCACTACGACGAGCCGCAGTGCCAGCAGGTCTGCCCGGTGGATTGCATTCCACTGGACGAAGCCCATCCGGAGACTGAAGAACAGTTGATGGAGAAGTACCGCAAGATCACCGGCAAGGCCTGATCTCTTCAGCCCTGTACCGCCCTCTTCGCGAGCAAGCTCGCTCCCACATTTGCAATGCATTCCCCTGTGGGAGCGAGCCTGCTCGCGAATGGGCCATCAGCCACACCACTGAAACCCGATCAGCTCACTCGCGCTGCTCAAACCCCTCCCCTGTACACCCCAGACACCGCACAAACGCCGCTTTCGCCGGGTCGACCACCAGCGCCTGACCGGCATCGCCAACACCGCCGCCCAGTGCGGTAAACGGCAACGACACCACGAACGCCCCCGCACCGATCACCGTGGCCACCACCAGCAAGGGCCGGGCAATCAGCAGGTCGCCAAGCATGGCGTAGGCCGGGGGATTCTGGATGGTGTAACGCGGATCACCGCTGCCGGTTTCCGAGGCCTGAACGGCCAGGCTGGAACACAACAGCAGCGTGACGAAGAAGACTTGCAGGACTTTCATGGCACGATCCTTCGGGCTGAGCAGTGAGACTTCTCACTATAGACCGAAGGATTTCTTCAGGTCTGGCAGCGCGGGCAAAACACGCTGGCGCGCTGACCGAGCTTCACTTCGCGCAGGCCGGTGCCGCAGACCTTGCAATGCTGACCACCGCGGCCGTAGACAAACAGTTCCTGCTGGAAATAGCCCGGCTGTCCATCTCCGCCAATGAAATCGCGCAACGTCGTGCCGCCACGCTCGATGGCGGCAGCAAGGATGCGTTTGATCTCGATCGCCAGTTTCAAGTAACGCCCGCGGGAGATGCCCCCGGCTTCGCGGCGCGGATCGATGCCGGCGGCGAACAGCGCTTCGGTCGCGTAGATATTGCCGACCCCGACCACCACCGCGTTGTCCATGATGAACGGCTTGACCGCCATCGAGCGCCCACGTGACAGCTGGAACAGGCGCTCGCCATCGAACAGATCGGTCAGCGGCTCCGGCCCGAGGCGAATCAACAGTTCGTGATTGAGCGGGTCGTTGCTCCACAGCATCGCACCGAAGCGTCGCGGGTCGGTGTAGCGCAGGGCCAGTCCCGATTCCAGTTCAATGTCGACGTGTTCGTGCTTCAACGCCGGCAACCCGGCCTCGACCAGGCGCAGATTGCCGGACATGCCCAGATGGCTGATCAGCGTGCCGATCTCGGCGTTGATCAAAAGGTACTTGGCGCGGCGCTCGACCAGCACGATGCGCTGCCCGGACAAACGCACATCGAGGTCTTCGGGGATCGGCCAGCGCAGGCGCCGGTCGCGGACGATGACCCGGCTGACCCGCTGGCCTTCCAGGTGCGGGGCAATTCCGCGACGGGTGGTTTCGACTTCCGGCAGTTCAGGCATGGTGTCCTCGGATCAATGCGCGCCGAGGTCGCGAATCGTTTGTTTGAGTGTTTCGAAGTCGTAGTCCGACAGACCGACGTAATCGAGCACCAGCGGGCCAACCGCATTCCACTCGAAATCCTCGCTCTGGTTGCCCAGCACCCGGTAGGAGGCGCAGATGTGCTCGGCCATTTTCAGAATCGCCAGCAAGTTTTTCAGCTGGCTGTTTTTCGACGATTCGTCGCTGAAAATCGCCAGCGCGTTGTGGTGATTGGCGATGGCGGCGCTGACATGCTCCGGCAGGCGCCAGGACTTGGCGGTGTAGTAACCGACCACGGCGTGGTTGGTGTTGAACACACGGTTTTCCGTATCGACCACGCGGCATTCCGGGCTGGCGCTGGCGTAGGCCTCTTCCAGCACGGTCATGTAATTGGGGAAACGCTGCAGCATCAATGGCACGCCGCAATCGTGGAACAGGCCCAACGCATAGGCTTCGTCACCGGCCTGGGTGCCGATGCGCTTGGCCAGGGTCAGGCAGGTCATCGCCACATCCTGCGCGGTGTCCCAGAAACGGTTGAGGGTGACGATGGTGTCATCGTTCATCTCGCCCTTGATCGACTGCGCGTTGATCAGGTTGATGATCGAACGGCTGCCCAACAGGTTCACCGCACGCTGGATCGAGGTGATCTTGTTGCTCAGGCCGTAATACGGCGAGTTGACGATCTTCAAAAGCGCGCCGGACAGACCGGGATCCTGGGAGATCAGTTTGGCGATCACCTCCAGGTCCGGGTCGGGCATGTACTGCTCCATTTGCAGATCCACCATGATCTGCGGTTGCGCCGGCACACTGATGCCTTGCAGCGATTGTTGAATCTGTTCGGTGGTCAGCTCTTGGGACATAAGTACACACTCTGGGACAGGCGGCGATTCTAACCGCTGAAACGGCAGGGCGACACACCGATGGGCACATCGCCGGAACTTTCATCTGTGCACAGGCTTCGGACTCTGTAGGGCGCATCGGACCTCAACGGTTCGCTGCGAAGGCAAAATCTCCACAGACTCAGGAGCTTACCGATGGCAACTTCCCTCAATGGCAAACGCGTCGCTATTTTGGTTACCGATGGTTTCGAACAGGTCGAAATGACCGGCCCCAAGGATGCCCTCGAGCAGGCCGGCGTGCAGGTCGATATCCTCTCGGCCGAGGCCGGCACCGTCAAAGGCTGGAACCATGACAAACCGGCCGACGACTTCCCCGTCACCAACACCTTCCAGGCTGTGAGCGTCGATCAATACGATGCCGTGCTGCTGCCCGGCGGTGTGCAGAATTCCGACACCATCCGTATCGATCAGGATGCTCAGCATCTGGTCAAGACTGCCGCTTCGGCGGGCAAGCCGATTGCCGTGATCTGCCACGGCAGCTGGTTGCTGATCTCGGCGGGACTGGTCAACGGCAAGACCATGACCAGCTACAAGACGGTCAAAGACGATCTGGTCAATGCCGGGGTCAACTGGGTCGACCAGGAAGTGGTCAAGGACGGTAACCTGATCAGCAGCCGCCAGCCGGATGATGTGCCGGCGTTCAGTCAGGCCCTGATTGACGCACTGGCTGCGTAACCGCCGAAATCCTTTCGCGAGCAGGCTCGCTCCCACAGGTGAATGCATTCCAAGTGTGGGAGCGAGCCTGCTCGCGAAGGGGCCATCCGCTTTTCATCGCAGGCCAGACCGGAGCACGCCTCAACACGCTATACTCCCGCTCTTTTTTCCGGAGCGACGTCATGTCCCTGCCTAGCCTGCGCCTCAAAGCCAACGCCGACCGTCGCCTGCGCAACGGCCACTTGTGGGTCTACAGCAACGAAATCGACGTGGCCGCCACGCCTCTGCACGGCTTCAAGGCCGGCGATCAGGCGGTGCTCGAAGCCGCTGGCGGCAAGCCGTTGGGCATCGTCGCCATGAGCCCGAACAACCTGATCTGCGCGCGCCTGCTGTCGCGCGACATCAAACTGGCACTGGACAAGTCGCTGCTGGTGCATCGCCTGAATGTCGCACTTTCGTTGCGCGAGCGTCTGTTCGACAAGCCGTTCTATCGTCTGGTCTACGGCGACTCCGACCTGCTGCCGGGTCTGGTGGTCGATCGTTTCGGCGACATCATCGTGGTGCAGATCGCCTCGGCGACCATGGAAGCGCATAAAGACGACGTGATCGCCGCGTTGACCCAGGTGCTCAAGCCAAGCGGCATTCTGTTCAAGAACGACTCCGCCGCCCGCGACGCCGAAGGCCTCAACCGTTACGTCGAAACCGTGTTCGGTCTGGTGCCGGAATGGGTCGCGCTGGAAGAGAACGGCGTCAAGTTCGAAGCGCCGGTCATTCAAGGCCAGAAAACCGGCTGGTTCTACGACCACCGCATGAACCGCGCGCGCCTGGCACCTTACGCCAAAGGCAAACGCGTGCTCGACCTCTATAGCTACATCGGTGGCTGGGGCGTGCAGGCCGCTGCGTTCGGCGCCAGCGAAGTGTTCTGCGTCGACGCCTCTGCGTTCGCCCTTGACGGTGTCGAGCGCAACGCTGCACTGAACGGCTTCGCGGACAAGATGACCTGCATCGAAGGCGATGTCTTCGAAGCCTTGAAGGAACTCAAAGCCAGCGAAGAACGTTTCGACGTAATCGTTGCCGATCCGCCGGCCTTCATCAAACGCAAGAAAGACATGAAGAACGGCGAAGGCGCCTACCGTCGTCTGAACGAGCAAGCCATGCGCCTGCTGACCAAGGACGGCATTCTGGTCAGCGCTTCGTGCTCCATGCACCTGCCTGAAGACGATCTGCAGAACATCCTGCTGACCAGCGCCCGTCATCTGGACCGCAACATCCAGATGCTCGAACGTGGCGGCCAGGGTCCGGATCATCCGGTGCATCCGGCCATTGCTGAAACCCGCTATATCAAAAGCATCACCTGCCGTCTGCTGCCCAATAGCTGATTGCGGTTGAACACGGGGAGCCACAGGCTCCCCGTTTCATTTGCGACGCCCTTCCCTCGCTTATTCACACTCACCATGAGTGCTAGAAACTTTTCCTACAATAATTTCCGTCGGCTTTGCAGGACGTTTCTTTGTGTCCGCTATTTATGGAAAATTAACCTACACAATAAGTCATTAGCACAAGATCACTCCGACAAAATTACTGGAATATTCCTACTTAATATCCTCTTGCCAATATTCGATTACAAACTATTATGAAGTTGTCGCCATGAAGCGACTTCAACTTTCTATGAACAAGGAGTTCACATCATGAAAACCATTTATCTGGAAACAAATAAAATCGCCAACCTCGCCTTTCTGGTTGCAGCCAACGTACGTTAAGTAAGTCTGGACGCCGCAGAATGCCGGCACTGCGGCGTCCTTCAGACTACTCCTGAGTGACCTGAACAAATGTATATCAATCCTTTTCTATTTATATTGCCGCGCCCACCTGGCCAAGTTGTGTGGAATTACAAAAACCACACTCAACACGAGCTTGGCCTTGAATACTCCAATCGCCTCGCGAAACTTATAGACAACCCTGACCTTTTTGACCCAGGCAACATAATAGACAAACAACTTCTGGACGCAGACATTCTAACCATTGCAAAAATAGACAGCCCGGAATGGGGTTGGGATGAACTATCCAGGATCTATCACATCGGCACACAAAATATTCCTTGTGAGTATATTCCACAGAACATTCACGAGTGGTCGAGGCAATATCTGGCGCATTGCAGCGAAGTGCTGGCAAAGCCGGAACCTGCACACTCCAGGTCGCCGCAGCCTGTGGAGGCGCTCATCTCCCTGCCTGCGCCGGGCGCCGTCAACGATGACAGCCTGACTGGGGCATTGCTCAAGCGCAAAACCTGCCGTTCCTACACCGGTGCGGCGGTGACACTGGACGAGGTGGGCAAGCTGCTGTATTTCACCCTCGGCTATCTGCCACCGCGCGAAAATGCCCACGATGATCCTGTCGCGCCAGGACTCGAGGCCCGCCGAAGCTGCCCGTCCGGTGGCGGACTGAATGCCTGTGAGGGCTTTCTTCTGGCGCAGAATGTCAGCGGGCTGGAACCCGGCGTCTACGCTTACCACCCTGCCGAACACGCTCTGAGTCGGATCAATGCGCTGCCCGATCCGCAACTGGGTCAATTGCTCGGTGGCCAGCATTTCGTCAATAACCTGCCGCTGGGCGTCTTCATTACTGCAAGGTTTGATCGTCTCTGGTGGAAGTACGAGCACTCACGCGCCTACCGCATGGCATTCATCGAGGCCGGCCATCTCTCGCAGACATTTCAACTGGTCGCAACAACGCTGGGGCTCAATACCTGGCTGACCGGCGCGTTCGCCGACGCGCAGGTTGAAACCCTGCTCGGCATCGCGGGCAGCGCCGAGCAACCGTTGTTCTTCGTCGGCTGCGGAGAAAGCGATGGCCAGGCCATGTGCCAGGAAATGCGTGATCTGCTCAGCGGGGTAGCGTCATGATTTCCCCGACGATGGATGAGAGCGAAGCGCCGGTTTCATGGTCGCTCAAATTTACCCTTCCAGACTGGGACAACCGTGCATCGGTGCGCTGCAGTACCCATGACTATCGACTACCAGGCGATGTCGAGCAGCAACTGCAGACACGCTACTGGTTCCCCCCGGCGTTTCTGCCCTATCTGACGCACCCGGCCATTCAGGCCAAGGGTCGGGACACCCTGCATCGCCTGACGGCCAATCATCTGGTGTACTTCCTCGACTACACCACCCTGCTTGAACACCGCATCGTCAACCGCGCAGTGGAAGTCATCGTGCATCGCGAACTGCCCATCTACATTCCGCTGCCGATGAAACATGCAGCGCTGCAGCTGTATACCGACGAGGGCTATCACGCGTTGTTTTCCAACCAGATTGCCGAGCAGATCGCCGCGTTCTACAGCATCACCCGGCGCCCCGTCATTCCGAGGCGGATCACCCGCATGAACGCCTTGATCGCGCGCACGCCGGAGAAGAACCGCGCACTGGCCTGGTTCCTGCTTGGGTTCGTTTCGGAAACGATCATTGCCCGTGAGTTGCTGGAGGCCTGCCGCGATACTTTGGTCAGCAGCGTGAACGACATGTTGCGCGATCACCTGGCCGACGAAGCCAGGCACAGCCGCTATTTCGCCGAAGCTTTCCATTATTTCTGGATCGCGATGAACAGTCGCCAGCGGTTGTTCGCCAGCAAGACGCTGGTGGAGATCATTTCGATTTTCTTTGAAGCCGATGAAAGCTGGCTGCAACAAAGCCTGCGCTCGGCCGGTATTGCCGATAGCGACGCGCTCGAGATTGTCGCCGGCATGACCACGATGCAGGCCAGGCGCGCCCGCGCCCGTGCTGGCTCCAGGCCCACGCTTGAAGCCCTGCACAAAGCAGGTTTTTTTGCACTGCCTCATAACCGGACACTTTTCGCCAAGGCAGGATTGATCGATGGATAAACACAACCCTGTAGTTACCCGTCGACAACAGCGCGCAGCCGTCAGCCTGCTGCTGGCGATGACCCTGCTTGGCGTGTTTCCACTGGATGTGCTGCTGCCTTCCTTTCCGGCATTGGCAGCACATTTTGGCCGATCGCCAAACGACATCGCCCTGTCGATCAGTCTGTTTGCCGTGGGCATCGCATTTGCCCAGCTATTGATCGGCCCGTTGTCCGATGTGATCGGGCGCAAAGGTCTGCTGCTTGCCGGCATGAGCGTGTCGCTGCTCGGCGCGCTTGGCTGCGCGCTGAGCAATGACTACACGCTGTTCCTGATTTTCCGGGTGATGCAGGCACTGGGATGCGGTTGCTTCGTGCTGTCCCAGGCTCTGGTGCAGGATCTGTTCGAAGGCAACGAGCGCGATCGCCTGCGAATCCTGATGGTCACCGCAACAGGCATCTTCATTTCGGTATCGCCACTGGCGGGTACGTTTCTGCAAGCCACGCTCGGCTGGCGCGGCAGCTTCTGGGTCTTCATCGCCCTGGCCGCAGCAGTTCTGATCAAGACCTGGCGATTGCTCGATAACAGCCGTCCTCCTCATGATCCTAGCCGCCTTGGCTTCCTCCAGTCCTATCAGCGCGTCCTGAGCAATTTCGAATTTGTCGGCTGTTGGCTGATTTCCGCCTTCGCTTTCGCCTGCCACTTTTCCTTCATTGTCATTTCGCCGCTGATCTTCATGGAGCAGCTGCAGATGGCACCTTACGATTTCGCCTTGATCCTGCTGATCTACGGCGCCGCCTATGTGTTTGGCGGCCTGTTCGCCAGCGTGCTGAATCGGCATATCAATGCGCAACAGCAGATTCTCACCGGGCTGAGTCTGATCCTGCTCTCGGGGCTGGTGATGCTCTATCTGGCGGCCAATCATGATCTGTCAGCGGCGACGGTGCTGATTCCAATGCTGATCTGCACGGTAGGCACGACCATTTCAAGACCACCGGCCACCTCCCGCGCCATGAGCCTGTTCGCCGAAAATGCCGGCGCATCGGCGTCCGCCGGCAGCACCATCATCTTTATCTGTGGCGGGCTGGTCAGCGCCTTGATCAGCCTCGGCCCGGCCAACCTGCAGGCGACATTGGGTTACGGCTTCGTGGTGTTGAGCGGCGTATCGCTGTTGCTCAACAGCGTGATAGGCCGTCGCGTCAGCAACCTGCGCAGCAATCCGGTGATGCCGGGAGGCGACCACTGATCCTGCCAGTCGTCATCCCGCGTGCCTCTTCAGCGGGGGAACAACGCTTTGCGCCATTCCCTCGCGGCGTCAGCGGTGTAGAATCGCCTCATTCATCGCCATTCATCCCCGGCGGGTTTATGAGCTCAGGCTGAGACCAGCGGCGATCCCGCAACGTCATCGGCAGCTTCCGGACACACGGCCATTTTTCGGGTGTTTCAGAGGTCAACAGAAGCTCACTCCCCTTTAGTACGTGATTAGCCGCCCGGAGTGCTCCATGCCAGATTACCGCTCGAAAACATCCACCCACGGCCGCAACATGGCCGGCGCCCGCGCACTGTGGCGTGCCACCGGCATGAAAGATGACGACTTCAAGAAGCCGATCATCGCCATCGCCAACTCGTTCACCCAGTTCGTCCCGGGGCATGTGCACCTGAAGGACCTGGGTCAACTGGTCGCCCGCGAAATCGAACGCGCCGGTGGCGTGGCCAAGGAATTCAACACCATCGCCGTCGATGACGGCATCGCCATGGGCCACGACGGCATGCTGTATTCGCTGCCGAGCCGCGAGATCATCGCCGACTCCGTCGAATACATGGTCAATGCCCACTGCGCCGACGCCATCGTGTGCATTTCCAACTGCGACAAGATCACCCCGGGCATGCTGATGGCCGCGCTGCGCCTGAACATCCCGGTGATCTTCGTTTCCGGTGGCCCGATGGAAGCCGGCAAGACCAAACTCGCTTCCCACGGTCTCGACCTCGTCGACGCCATGGTCATCGCCGCCGACTCCAGCGCTTCTGACGAGAAAGTCGCCGAGTACGAGCGTAGCGCCTGTCCGACCTGCGGTTCGTGCTCCGGCATGTTCACCGCCAACTCGATGAACTGCCTGACCGAAGCACTGGGTCTGGCCTTGCCGGGCAACGGTTCGACTCTGGCCACCCACAGCGACCGCGAACAGCTGTTCCTCCAGGCCGGGCGCACCATCGTCGAGCTGTGCAAGCGTTACTACGGCGAGGACGATGACTCCGTTCTGCCGCGCAACATCGCCAACTTCAAGGCGTTCGAGAACGCGATGATGCTCGACATCGCCATGGGCGGTTCGACCAACACCATCCTGCACTTGCTCGCAGCCGCCCAGGAAGCCGAGATCGATTTCGACCTGCGCGACATCGACCGTCTCTCGCGCAGCGTGCCGCAGCTGTGCAAAGTCGCACCGAACATCCAGAAGTACCACATGGAAGACGTGCACCGCGCCGGCGGCATTTTCAGCATCCTCGGTTCGCTGGCCCGCGGCGGCCTGCTGCACACCGACTTGCCGACCGTGCACAGCCGCAGCATGGAAGAAGCCATCGCCAAGTGGGACATCACCCAGACCAGCGATGAAGCGGTGCATCACTTCTTCAAGGCAGGTCCTGCGGGCATTCCGACCCAGACCGCATTCAGCCAGTCGACCCGTTGGGAAACCCTCGACGACGACCGTGAAAACGGCTGCATCCGCAGCTTCGAGCACGCCTATTCGCAAGAAGGCGGCCTCGCCGTGCTGTACGGCAACATCGCGTTGGACGGTTGCGTGGTGAAAACCGCCGGGGTTGATGAGTCGATCCACGTCTTCGAAGGCAACGCGAAAATCTTCGAAAGCCAGGACAGCGCCGTGCGCGGCATCCTCGCCGACGAAGTGAAGGAAGGCGACATCGTCATCATTCGCTACGAAGGCCCGAAAGGCGGCCCGGGCATGCAGGAAATGCTCTACCCGACGTCCTACCTGAAATCCAAAGGTCTGGGCAAAGCCTGTGCGCTGCTCACCGACGGGCGTTTCTCCGGCGGTACTTCCGGCCTGTCGATCGGCCACGCTTCGCCAGAGGCTGCGGCCGGTGGCGCGATCGGTCTGGTGCAGGATGGCGACAAGGTGCTGATCGACATTCCGAACCGCTCGATCAACCTGTTGGTCAGCGACGAAGAACTGGCGGCACGCCGCGCCGAGCAGGACAAGAAAGGCTGGAAACCGGTCGAGGTGCGCCCACGCAAAGTGACCACCGCCCTCAAGGCCTACGCCCTGCTGGCGACCAGTGCCGACAAGGGTGCTGTGCGCAACAAGGCGATGCTCGACGGGCTGTAAGGCTTAACCGTCGTACAAAAAAATGCCCCGCCATGTGCGGGGCATTCTTTTGTCTGGCCAAAATCCGAAACTCACCGAAAATCAAACTGTGGGAGCGAGCCTGCTCGCGAATGCGGTATGTCAGAAACGGAGAGGGTGGCTGACATTACGCTTTCGCGAGCAGGCTCGCTCCCACCTTGAATCGGGGTGGCTTACTGGATTTCCTCAGGCTTGACGATCACCCAGTTCTTGTCCGCCGTCACCGGCAAGCCTTCCTTGGCCTGCGCCGCCGCGTGCTTGGCCATCATGCCGTTGATTTGCGTCAGGTACTTGACCTTGCGGTTGATCCACAAGTGAATGCCGCCCTTGGCCACGTCGACATCGTGGAACAGCATGTAGCCGTCGCTGGTCGGGGTATCGCCACCGACCAGTACCGGTTTTTTCCATTCATCGATATAGGTCAGGATCGCCGCGTGCTTGCCGGCCATCCACGTTGCCGGGGTCCACAGGTAAGGCGTCAGCTCCAGGCCGAGGTTGGCCTTCTCGTCATATTTGCCGGCAGTGATCTGTTTGCGCGCGGTGGTCAGCTCGCCGGTCTTCTGATCCTTGAGCAGCAGTGAAACGCCGATGACGTTCTGCGGTTTGACGTTGTAGCCGTACTTGGGATCCGCCGCGACCATGCGCACCAGTTCCTCTGAGGCGGCGGTCATTACGTAGACCTCGATGCCGTTCTCCATCAGCTTGTTATACAGCTCCTGCTGGCCGGTGAAGATCTTCGGCGGATTGACGTCGAGTTTCTTCACCACATCGCCTTCGTAATACGTCGCCGGCACCGGTTTGCCCGAAGCCATCAACTCGTCGACGTAGCCCTTGAGCTCCTTGAGGGTGAAGCCGGAGAACACCTGCGCCACCCATGGGTAGCAAACCATGTCGTCGACTTCGCAGAGCCGGTAGTAATAACTGAACAGGCTTTCCTTGTGCTCGGCGGTATCCTTGAAGGGCATCAGTTTCAGCGACGGATCGAGCTTGTCACGGGTGATCAGGCCCTTGTTTTCCATGAACGGCAGCAAGGATTCTTCGAGGTCGTAGCGGTAACTGGTGTTGTCCATGTCGAACACCGCGTAATTACCCTTGTTGGCGTTGGCGGCAATCATTGCGTCCAGCGCCTTGGCCTGATCTGCCGGCCAATGCTTGAGGTCCGTGGCAAATGCCTGGCCGGCGAGGCCAGCCGCCAGTGCAACAGCCAACAACGTGCGTGCAATTCTCATAGCGCTACTCCCCGATGCAAAGAGTTCGACGCTAACAAATCAGTGTGACAACCCTCACCTGTCAGCGACCGCCTGCGTCCCCTGCGCGCCAGTTGCATTGCCGACAACGACACGCTCTTATTCCAAAAACGACGGACGCCCTGCCATTTCGTTATTAAATCATTGCAAATCAAGCTGTTAGGCTTGCCTGTTCGCAGCAGCCCCGGATGGCTGTTGGCACAGTCTTTTCTGGAGTCCTCATGAATCTACCGCTGATTCTCAACCTGCTGGTGTTCCTCGCCCTGCTCTTCGGCCTGGCGCAAACCCGCCACACGACCTGGAGCCTGGCGAAAAAAGTCCTGCTTGCACTGATCCTCGGCGTGGCGTTCGGCGTAGCGCTGCACACGATTTACGGCGCCGGCAACCCGGTGCTGAAAGCCTCGATCGGCTGGTTCGATCTGGTCGGCAACGGTTACGTGCAGTTGCTGCAAATGATCGTGATCCCGCTGGTGTTTGCTTCGATCCTCAGCGCCGTGGCACGCCTGCACAACGCTTCGTCGCTGGGCAAAATCAGTTTCCTGACCATCGGCACGCTGCTGTTCACCACCGCCATCGCGGCGTTGATCGGCATCGGCCTGACCAACCTGTTCGGCCTCAGCGCTGAAGGTCTGGTCGCCGGCACTCAGGAAATGGCGCGCCTGCAAACCATTCAGAACGACTACGCCGGCAAGGTCGCAGACCTCAATGTGCCGCAACTGCTGCTGTCGTTCATTCCGCAGAACCCGTTCGCCGACCTGGCCCGGGCCAAGCCGACCTCGATCATCAGTGTGGTGATCTTCGCCGCGTTCCTCGGGGTCGCCGCACTGCAACTGCTCAAGGACGACGTCGAGAAAGGTCAGAAAGTGATCAACGCCATCGACACCCTGCAAGCCTGGGTGATGCGTCTGGTGCGTCTGGTGATGAAGCTGACCCCGTACGGTGTGCTGGCGCTGATGACCAAAGTGGTCGCCGGCTCCAACCTGCAAGACATCATCAAGCTCGGCAGTTTCGTCGTGGTGTCGTATATCGGCCTGGGGCTGATGTTCGTGGTGCACGGCGTGCTGGTTTCGGCCGCCGGGATCAACCCGCTGCGTTTCTTCCGCAAGATCTGGCCGGTGCTGACGTTTGCTTTCACCAGCCGCTCCAGCGCAGCGACCATTCCGTTGAGCATCGAAGCGCAGACCCGTCGTCTGGGCATTCCGTCGTCGGTCGCCAGTTTCGCTGCCTCGTTCGGCGCAACGATTGGCCAGAACGGTTGCGCCGGTCTCTATCCGGCAATGTTGGCAGTGATGGTGGCACCAACGGTCGGCATCAACCCGCTGGATCCGCTGTGGATCGCGACACTGGTAGCGATTGTCACGTTGAGCTCGGCCGGTGTCGCCGGAGTTGGCGGCGGCGCAACGTTCGCCGCCCTGATCGTGCTGCCGGCGATGGGCTTGCCGGTGTCACTGGTGGCACTGCTGATTTCGGTCGAGCCGCTGATCGATATGGGTCGCACCGCGTTGAACGTGAGTGGCTCGATTACCGCTGGGGCGATAACCAGTCAGGTCATGCAGCAGACGGATAAAGCGCTGCTGGATGCCGATGAACACGCGCAGCTAGTCAGCTGAAGCTGCAAGCTGCAAGCTGCAAGCTGCAAGCTGCAAGCTGCAAGCTGCAAGCCAAGAGCCAAGAGCCAATCAGCTTTTACTTGCAGCTTGCAGCTTGAGGCTTAAAGCTGCTTTTTCTCCCAGACTTCGAAGTTGTACGCGGGTTTATCTTCAACCGCCGGATTTTCAACATTCGACACCAGTTTCCACTGGTGCACATCAAACTCCGGAAACCACGCATCCCCTTGCGGGCTCAGCGCCACGCGGGTCAGGTACAGCCGATCGGCCTGCGCCAGCCCTTGCGCATACAACTGCGCGCCGCCAATCAGCATCAGTTCATCAACGTCCTGGGCTTCCGCCCACTCCTCGGCGCGGGCCACGGCGGCTTCCAGCGACGGATAGACCTCGGCGCCTTCGAGTTGCAGATCAGGCTGGCGGCTGACCACGATGTTCAAGCGCCCCGGCAGCGGCCGGCCGAGCGAATCCCAGGTCTTGCGGCCCATGATGATCGGCTTGCCGAGCGTGGTCGCCTTGAAGTATTTGAAGTCCCCCGGCAGGTGCCAGGGCATGCTGTTGTCGACGCCGATCACGCGGTTTTCACCGAGGGCTGCGATCAGGCTGAGGGGCAGTGATTTAGTCATGCCGGCGAGGATACCAGAGCCGCGCTTACCCCGATAAGCGCCACAGCGGTTATGCTCAGCGCTCGATTTAGCGACGGGACGCCGCGTGACTGAACTGACTCCACTGCAAAACCTCTGGCTCACCGAAACCATCCGCCTGCGCGAAGAACACGCGGGGCCGCTGGATGATCTGGAAGCCAATCGTCTGGCCCGCACCGCTGGCGGCGATCTGCCGAGCCGCATTGCGCGCCGGGCGCTATGGCTGGCCGAGCGCGACGGACTGACCGCCGCGCTCAGGCACTGGCTGCAAGGCGCGCGCCTGGCGCTGGTGCTGTTGATGATTTTCGCCGTGCTCAGCGGCGCCGGCCTGGCCTTCGCCGCGCTCGGGCAGACGCCGGTGAATGTGTTCTGGGCCTTGGGCAGTCTGCTCGGGATCAATTTGATTTTGCTACTGAGCTGGGCGCTGGGCTTGGTCTTCGCTGGCGAGCACGGCGCCAGCCTTGGGCGCTTGTGGCTGTGGCTCAGCGAAAAATTCGCCCGCGACGCCAAAGCCGCGCAACTGGCGCCGGCCCTGCTGTTGTTGCTGCAACGCAAGAAACTCAACCGCTGGGCACTCGGCGCGTTGGTCAATGGCTTGTGGCTGCTGGCAATGCTCAGCGCGCTGATCCTGCTGCTGACGCTGATGGCCACGCGGCGCTACGGCTTTGTCTGGGAAACCACGATCCTCGGCGCCGACACTTTCATCCACGTCACCCAGGCCCTTGGCTATCTGCCGTCGCTGCTCGGCTTCAACGTGCCGACCGAGGAAATGATCCGCGCCAGCGGCGACGGTGCCCTCGACATCGAAAGCGCACGACAGGCCTGGGCGACCTGGCTGGTCGGTGTGCTGGTGGTCTACGGCGTGCTGCCGCGCCTGCTGCTCGCGCTGTTGTGCCTGTGGCGCTGGAACAGCGGCAAAGCCGCGCTGCGCCTGGATCTGAATCTGCCCGGCTACGCGCAACTGCGCGAACGGTTGATGCCAACCAGCGAACGCCTCGGCGTCAACGACCCGGAGCCGGCGCAACTGCATCGCGTCGAAAGCAACGTCGGCGAACTCGCCAGTGAAGGCGCGCTGCTGGTGGCGATCGAGTTGGACGAACAGCGCCCATGGCCACCCGCGCTGCCGAAAAACGTCAGCAACGCAGGCATCCTCGACAGTCGCGAATCGCGGCACAAACTGCTCGAACAACTCAGTCGCTTCCCGCCGGCGCGGCTGGCCATCGCTTGCGATCCACGACGTTCGCCGGATCGCGGCAGCCTCGCATTGATCGCCGAACTCGCGCGCAACGCCGGCGCCACTCGGATCTGGCTGCTGCAAGCGCCGCCTGGCCAAGCGCTGGACGGGCAACGTCTGGGTGACTGGCACGCGGCGCTGCAACAGTTGGACTTGCCGTTTGCCGATTGCGCGCCGATGAACTGGCTGGAGAGCGGACATGACTGATGCACGCAAAGCCCCGCTGAAACTTGCGGTGGTAGGCCACACCAACGTCGGCAAGACCTCGCTGCTGCGCACGCTGACCCGCGATGTCGGCTTCGGCGAAGTCTCGCATCGGCCGAGTACCACCCGGCATGTCGAAGGCGCGCGGTTGTCGGTGGATGGCGAGCCGTTGCTCGATCTGTACGACACGCCGGGGCTGGAAGATGCGATCGCCCTGCTGGATTTTCTCGAGCGTCTGGAACGCCCCGGCGAACGTCTCGACGGCCCGGCGCGGCTGGCGCGGTTTCTCGACGGCAGCGAGGCGCGCCAGCGTTTCGAACAGGAAGCCAAGGTACTGCGGCAGTTGCTCGCCTCCGACGCCGGTCTGTATGTGATCGACGCCCGTGAACCGGTGCTGGCCAAGTACCGCGACGAACTGGAAGTGCTCGCCAGTTGCGGCAAGCCGCTGCTGCCGGTGCTGAATTTCGTCAGCAGCGCCAACCATCGCGAACCCGATTGGCGCGAGGCGCTGGCGCGGCTGGGGCTACATGCGCTGGTACGTTTCGACAGCGTCGCACCGCCCGAGGATGGCGAGCGGCGCTTGTACGAAAGCCTCGCCCTGCTATTGGAAAACGCCCGGCCGCAGCTGGAGCGGTTGATCGCCGACCAGCAGGCGCAGCGCCTCGCGCGCCAGCAAAGTGCCGCGCGCCTGATTGCCGAATTGCTGATCGATTGCGCCGCGTGCCGGCGCAGTGTGGTCAGCGAAGCCGAGCAGGAACAGCAGGCGATCAGCGAACTGCGCAAAGCTGTACGCCAGCGTGAGCAGAAGTGCGTTGAGGCGCTGCTCAAGCTCTACGCGTTTCGCCCGCAGGACGCGGCGGCCAGTGACTTGCCGTTGCTCGACGGGCGCTGGGGCGATGACCTGTTCAATCCGGAAACCCTGAAACAACTCGGCGTGCGCGTCGGCGGCGGCGTTGCTGCCGGTGCGGCGGCCGGGGCTGGCGTGGATTTACTGGTCGGCGGGATTACTCTCGGCGCAGCGGCACTGGCCGGCGCGATTGCCGGTGGCGCGCTGCAAACGGCGCGCAGTTATGGCAGTCGCCTGCTCGGCAAGATCAAAGGCCAGCGGGAATTGACCGTGGATGACGCCGTGCTGCGCCTGTTGGCGTTGCGCCAGCGCCAGTTGTTGCTGGCACTCGATCAGCGTGGGCATGCGGCGATGGACAGCATTCAGGTGGCCACGCCTGTGGATAAAACCTGGCGCGAAGGCAAGTTGCCCGAGGCCTTGGGCAAGGCCCGGGCGCATCCGCAGTGGTCGTCGCTCAATCCGCAGGCGAAGTTGAACCAGGCGCAAAGGCAGGAGCAGATTGTGGCGCTGGCGGAACAGATCTGATGCGGCGGATCATCAGCGCCATTTGAATTTTACGTAACTGGTACTCAGCTGCGAAACAAGCTTGCGATCCACGGCATCCTGATCACCATCGTTATCCACATCGAAACTGATGATCCAGTCCAGCGTTCCATCATTGTCGGTGTCGTAGTGGGAGGCGGTGTAGACGATGGTGTTGTCCTGAGGTTTGCCGGTGCCCTCGTGGAAATGCAGGCGCACCGTGTCCGGTGAACCGTCCTTGGCGAAATCCTCTGTGAAAATCTTCAGATACCGGTCCCAGGTATTACCACGATTGAACCAGTTGAGTTGCAGGTAGGTGTTGGCAAATGACTTGAGCAGGCGCTCGTCCTTGATATCTTCCTTGCCGTCGGAGTTTGCATCGCCGGCCTGGAAATCGACTTTTCCATCGGCGGTGATATCCAGTGCATAGGCGCGGTGCACGAGCGCGTCTTCAGCGCCGCTGCTTTCCTCGAAAAAATGCAGGAGCACGGTATCAGCTCTGTTGTTGGTACTCCGATCTTGGGCGGTTACTTTCAAATAACGCATACAGGTCAGTCTCGTGAGATGAGCGGACAATCAACCTAGCCCGTCCGTGCCGGATTATCTGCACGATTGTTCTTTTTATACCGTAGGACAATTCATCCGCACCGACCTTGCCTGTCTCTCAAGACAAAACGGCGCAGGCCTTGCGCTTCAGCACCGCAAGATCCATCACCGGCACTGCCTCCTTTTTGGCCAACTCATCCCAGCGCCGCATGCGCAAACTCAGCGCACACAACGGATCAGCCTCGAACGCATCCGCCTCAGCCGCGCTCATTACCCCGCCCTGATATTCCAGCGTGCGCCGACTCGCCTCACTCAACCGCGCGTAATAGCCCGGCTCGCGCAAGGTCAGATAGCGTTTGGCCTGAACGTGATATTCCACAAGTCGCGCCAGCCGTTCGCTGAAACCTGCCTCACGCAGATAATCCGCACCGAGCCGTTCATGGCTGACCACGCCATAACCGCCCATGTTTTCCGCGCCCTCGGCACACAAATGGCCGATGTCATGAAAGAACGTCGCCAGCACCACTTCATCGTCACAGCCTTCAGCCATGGCCAGTTCTGCGGCCTGGGACATGTGCTCGAGCTGCGACACCGGTTCGCCGATGTAATCGCTGGCGCCGAAGCGTTCATACAGGCCGAACACCCGGGCGATCACCTGTTCGTGATTCATGCCTCCTCCAGTAACTGCGCGATGTTGCGTTCCGCCAGCGCCGGGCCGACGCTCATGCCGACGCCGGTGTGCATCAGCGCCACGCTCAGGCCCGGTGCCGGACGCAGGAATGAAAACGGCGCCGGCCCGCGAGAACCATAGACGCCCTGCCAGCGTTCGACCACTTGCACCTGGCAGCCCAGGGTCTGCTCGGCGAGTTCGAGCATCCAGTTGTCGACCTGTTCGGCATTGAACGGTGACGCATCGCTGCCGTAATGATGCGAATCGCCGATGATCAACTCACCATACGGCGTCGGGCTGATCAGCAGGTGAATGCCGTTGGCGTGCAGGTGCGGTTGTTCACGGAGAATCTGCGCCTGCACCGCTGCGGCTTGCGGCAAATCGGCGAAGGCGCCGTAGTGCACGCAGCTCAGGCCGGTGAGCACGGCGTGTTGCAGGTTCAACTCGATGCTTGGTCTGGCGCGGAGCATTTGCAGACGACAGATCTGCGGATTGAGCGCAGCAATCGGCTCGGCCAGCAGGGTCTGATAATCGTGGCCGGAGCAGACGATGATCTGCTTGCCGGTAAAACTGCCAGCGGTGCTGTGCAGACGCCCCGGCTCGACGTCGCGCACCAGCGTGGAAAAGTGAAACTCGACGCCGAGGTCACGGCGCAAGTAGTCGATCAGCGCCGGAATCGCTTCGCGCGAGTACAACTGCTGATCATCGACACCGTGCAGCGCGGCGCGGTGATGGCTGAACTGGCCGCCATACAGATCACGCAACGCTGCGCCGCGCAGCAGCTCGACGTTGTAGCCATGCTCGACCGCGCGGCCGGCGCAGAAGGCTTCGAGCAGGTGTTCTTCGGCCTCGCTGCGGGCGAACAGGTAGGAGCCGTTGCGCTTGACCTGCAGGCCGGCAAGTTGCGCCCAGTCGCCCCATATCTCGCGGCTGGCCTTGGCCAGTTCGAGCATGATGCCGGGCGGCTGACCGGTCACCAGCGCCTGGCCGAAGTTGCGCACCGAAGCGCCGAGGGGCGTGGCGGTGCGTTCGAATACCGCGACTTTCAGGCCGCGTTTGGCGGCGGCATAGGCGTGGGACAGACCGAGGATGCCGGCGCCGATGATGAGCAGGTCTTTGGGTTGTGTCATGTAGAGGTGCTCTGAATGAGAAACCGCTTTCGCGAGCAGGCTCGCTCCCACAGGGGACAGCATTGCAACTGTGGGAGCGAGCCTGCTCGCGAAGGGGCCTTGTCTGTCGATAAAGATCTTACTTGGCGACAACTTTCTCGGACTTGCCGTCATACCGCTTGCGCCATTCAGCCAGGATCTCGTCGCGATTCTTCGAGGCCCAGGCAAAGTCGTTCTTGATCAGGCGCTGCTCATAGTCGGCTGGCAATTCGGTTTGCGGCTTGGCAATCCCCGGCTGCGCGAGCACGGCGAAGTTCTCCTTGTACAGATCCATCGCCTCGGCGCTGGCGGAGAAATCAGCGAGTTTCTTCGCCGCTTCTTCATGCGGTGTGCCTTTGATCACCGCTGTCGCTTCGATCTCCCAGCCCAGACCTTCCTTCGGCAGGATGATGTCCAGCGGCGCGCCCTGGCGTTTCAGCTGTACGGCTGGATATTCAAAGGAAATCCCGATCGGAAACTCCCCCGCCGCCGCCAATTTGCACGGCTTGGAACCAGAGTGGACGTACTGGCCGATGTTCTGGTGCAGGCCGTCCATATACGCCCAGCCCTGCTTCTCGCCGAAGGTTTGCAGCCAGGCGCTGACGTCAAGGAAACCGGTGCCGGACGACGCCGGGTTGGGCATGACGATCTTGCCCTTGTACTCAGGCTTGGTCAGGTCCTGCCAACTGATCGGTTTGCTCAGACCCTGCTTCTCAGCCTCAACGGTGTTGAAGCAAATGGTCGCGGCCCACACGTCCATGCCGACCCAGGCTGGCGGGTTGGCGGCGTCGCGGTAATTCGCGCCAATCTTGCCGAGATCCTTCGGTGCATAACTTTGGAGCATGCCTTGCTGGTCGAGAATTGCCAGGCTCGAAGCAGCCAGGCCCCACACCGCGTCAGCCTGCGGGCGCGCCTTTTCGGCGAGCAGTTTGGCGGTGATGATCCCGGTGGAATCGCGCACCCATTTGATCTCGACGTCCGGGTTGGCCTTTTCAAAAGCCTCCTTGTAGGACTTCAGTTGTTCGGCTTCGAGGGCGGTGTACACCGTCAACTCGGTTTTTGCCGCGAAGGCATTCAGGCTGAAAGTCGCGAGCACAGCAGCGGCCAGGGCCATAGGCTTGAACATGAGCGTTTTCCTGTAGGTGAGTTGAATCAGTGACCGGGCGCGTTTTGCCGCCAGGCTTGAGAACGGCGCAGCAAGCCGCGCGAAGCCCACGCCAGCAGCAGCGACACGCCGGCCGAAGTGAACAGAATCAGGGTCGACATTGCCGCCGCACCGCCAACGTTGCCGGCATCGTCCATGTTCAGCACCGCCACCGCCGCGAGAATGGTGTCGGGGCTGTAGAGGAAGATCGCGGCGGAAACCGTGGTCATCGCCGAGACGAACAGGTAGCGCACGATGTCCAGCAACGCCGGCAGGCAGATCGGCACGGTCACGCGCAGGTAATGCCGGTACAGCGGCGCCTTCAGCGACAGCGCGGCGGCTTCGAACTCGGCGTCGAGCTGGCGCAGCGCGGTGGTCGCGGTCATTTGTGCGGTGGTCAGATAGTGCGCGATGGTGCAGACGATCAGCAGCGTCATCGTCCCGTAGAGCACATGCAGCGGATTGCCGCTGAGGTTGAAGAAGAAGACATAGCCGAGACCCAGCACCAGCCCCGGCACTGCCATCGGCACGAAGCTGAGCATGCGCAAGGTCAGGTTCAAGCCGCGCTGGGTGCGGGTTTTCTCCATCAGATAGGCACCAGTGAAAATCAGTACGCTGCCAATCAGCGCGGTGCCCAGCGCCATCTTCAGACTGTTGCTGTAGGCGAGCCAGCCACCGCCGGCGGTTTCGTTGAACTGATAGTGGTTGAGCGACAGCGACAGGTTGTACGGCCAGAACTTCACCAGCGACGAAAACACCGCCATGCCGAACACCAGCAGCAGCGCGGCGCAAATCAGCAAAACGATCGCCAGATAGCAGCCGTCACGCAGCCTGGACGGCAGCGGCTTGAACACCTGCGCGCGTCCGCTCATCGAGTCACCATGGCGGCGACGCAACCACGCATCGACACCGAAACTGAACAGCGCCGGCAGTAACAGCACCATGCCGATCAACGCGCCGCGACCGAATTGCTGCTGACCGACCACGGCTTTATAGGCTTCCAGCGCCAACACCTGATAGTCGCCACCGACCACCACTGGCACACCGAAATCGGTGATGGTCAGGGTGAACACCAGACAGAACGCAGCGAATACCGCCTGACGGGTCGCCGGCCAGGTGATGCTGCGGAACGCCTTGGCCGGACTGGCACCCATGCTCGATGCGGCATCGAAAAGCCGCGCATCGGCCAGCGACAATGCCGAGAGCAAAATCATCAGGGCATGAGGAAAGGTGTAGATCACCTCGCCCAGCACAATGCCCCAGAACCCATAGATATTGTCCGAGAGCAGCCCACGCAGCATGCCTTGGTTGCCGAACAGATAGACCAGCGCAATTCCCGGCAGCATCGACGGCGCCATCAGCGGCAGCAGGGAGATCCCGCGCCAGATGCCTTTGCCAGGAATCAGCGTGCGTTGCAGCGCGTAGGCAAACAGGTAGGCCAGCGGTACAACAATGGCCGCAACGCTGAGGGACACTTTCAGGCTGTTGCCGAGCAGCCAATGGAAATTGGCACTGGTCACCAACTCCTTCGCCGCGAGCCAGCCACCGCCCTGCCCGGCGTCATTGCTGAAACCGCGCCAGAAGATCGCCAGCAACGGCAGCAGCACCGCGAGGCCGAGCAACACCAGCAGGAGGATTTTGCCGCCGAGCACGAACAGGCGATCGCCGATCTCGGCTTTCGAGGGCTGTCGCACCTGCTTGTGCGGTAGCGGCAGCGCGAGGTTGCTGTTCATCAGGCGAACACCTGCAAACTGCGCGGCGGCAAGGCGACCATGATTTGCTGGGCGCCGAGGCGCGGCATGGCTTCTGGTGCGAGTTCGGCGAGCAGCGCATGGCCCGGCAGTTGATCGAGTTCGAAGCTCATGCGGCAGCGGTTGCCGAGGAAAGTGATTTCGCGAACCTTGGCCGGGAACAGGTTCTCTTCGTGCACCAGCGGATTGACGTTGATCGCCTCCGGGCGGCAGAACAGTCGACCCGAAGCGCCGTGCACGCTGCCATCGGCCAGCCGCAGATTCATCCCGCCGACCTGGGCGTGACTGTCGCTGCTGCGCTGGAACGGCAGCCAGTTGCCCTGGCCGACAAACTCGGCCACGAACGGCGTGGCCGGGCGGTTGTAGATTTCCTGCGGCGTGGCGTACTGCTCGACGCGGCCGTTGTTCATCACCGCGATGCGATCGGCCCTCAACATCGCCTCGTCCTGATTGTGCGTGACCATCAGCGTGGTGATGCCGAGGTTGCGTTGCAGCTGACGCAGCTCGGTGCACAAGTGCTCGCGCACCCGCGCGTCGAGGGCCGACATCGGTTCGTCGAGCAACAGCAGCGACGGCGACGGCGCCAATGCGCGAGCGAGCGCTACACGCTGTTGCTGACCGCCGGACAATTGGCCTGGGTACTTTTTCTCACTGCCGGTGAGGCCCACCAGTTCCAGCATCTGACCGACACGCCGGCGCACTTCATCGCGCCCGCTGCCGGCGAGGCCGTAGGCAATGTTCGCCTCGACCGTCAGATTGGGAAACAGCGCGTAGGACTGGAACAGAATTCCGTAATCCCGCGCTTGCGGGGCAAGGTGCGAGACATCGCGATCGCCCAGGTACAACTCGCCGCTGTCCTGCCGCTCCAGACCGGCAATGCAGCGCAGCAGCGTGGTCTTGCCACAGCCCGACGGGCCGAGCAGGCACACCAGTTCGCCGGCGGCGACATCGAGGGAGACGTTGTCCAGCGCAGTGAACGCACCGAAACGCTTGTGCACGCCGCGCACTTTCATCGGCGCGCCGGGGTTGGTCAGGGCAGTTGCGATGGCAGGATTCATGGACGGACCTCAGCAAACGGATGAGGCCAATCCTAGAGTTGTAATGCGTCCGTCATGTGGCAGCGAGGCAAAAACGGCTGATAGTGGTATTCGGGGATTTTGGTTCAGATTGTGTTTTGCCTGGGCTGACGCCTTCGCGAGCAGGCTCGCTCCCACAGGGGATCGTGTTCACAACCCAAATCCAATGTGGGAGCGAGCCTGCTCGCGAAGAGGCCTTTTCAGACATTGAAGGTCTCATGCCGGAGACATCTCTTGTGCCAAGCCGAGAAACGCCGCCGGCAGACGCGCGCCCTTCCTCTCTTTGAGGCAATACAGATACTCCGGAATCTGCGGTGCATTCTCGATGGTCAGCACGCGCAGTTGTGGATCATGCGGCACTTCCTGCCGCGCGATGATGCTGATGCCGATATTGCGCAGCACCGCCTCGCGAATCGACTCTCGGCTGCCGATCTCCAGCAACGGCCCGAAGCTTACTCCGGCGCCGGCCAGCAACTCTTCGGTCAACCGCCGCGTGGTCGAACCCGGCTCGCGCATCAACAACGTATGCCCGGCCAGCGCATTCAACGTCACATGCTCAAGCGAGGCCAACGGATGATTGCGATGCACCGCCAGCACCAGCGGATCAGTGCCGAGCACCCGGCGAATCAACCGCGTATCGTCGAGCAGCTGCGACGACGCCGCGACATCCACGCGGTAATCCTCCAGCGCTTCCAGCACCTGCTGCGAGTTGCCGATTTCCACCGACACTTCCACCTGCGGCAAACGCTCGCGGAAGGTCTTCACCAGGTCGAGGATGTAATACGGCGCCGTCGCGGCAATGCGCAGCGTGCCCTGGACCTGCCCACTGTTGCGCAGGAAAAACTCGATGTCCGCCTCTTGCTGCAACAGGGTCTTGACCATCGGCAGCAGGCGCGCGCCTTCGTCGCTGACGCTCAGTCGGCGCCCGCCACGGTAGAACAACTCCACCGAATACTGGCTTTCCAGGTTACGAATCTGCGTGGTCACGGTCGGTTGGCTGAGGCCGAGTTTTTTCGCCGCCAGCGTGATGCTGCCCAGGCGGGCGACCATGTAAAACGCTTTCAGCTCGGCACTCAGCACACTCTTTCCTCATCTATTTGCGCAGCAAGCGCAAACCGTTGAACACCACCAGCAGGCTCACGCCCATATCGGCAAACACCGCCATCCACATGGTGGCAAACCCGGCAAAGGTTACCGCAAGAAAGATCGCCTTGATCACCAGCGCCAGCGCGATGTTCTGTTTCAGAATGCTGGCGGTGGTGCGCGACAAGCTGATGAACGCAGGGATCTTGCGCAGATCGTCGTCCATCAGGGCGACATCGGCGGTTTCGATCGCGGTGTCGGTGCCGGCGGCGGCCATGGCGAAACCGATCTCGGCACGGGCCAATGCCGGGGCATCGTTGATGCCATCGCCGACCATACCGACCCGGTGGCCCTGCTTGTACAGATCTTCAATGGCTTGCAGCTTGTCGGACGGCAGCAAGTCGCCGCGCGCCTCGTCGATGCCGACCTGGGCGGCAATCGCTTGCGCGGTGTGGACGTTGTCGCCGGTCAGCATCAGGGTTTTCACCCCAAGTTCATGCAACTGACGAATCGCTTCGCGGCTGGTTTCCTTGACCGTGTCGGCCACGGCGAACAGCGCCAGCGGGCCTGCGCTGTCGAGCAGCAGCACAACGGATTTGCCCTGTTTTTCCAGCGCGAACAGCTTTTCTTCCAGCTGCGGCGAGCACAGGCCCAAATCTTCGACCAGACGATGGTTGCCCAAGTGATAAGTCTTGCCGTTGATATCACCTTTGACGCCCCTCCCGCCTAGCGCGGCGAAGTTATCCACAGTCAGCGCGGCGAAGTTTTTATCCACAGCGGCACTGGCAATCGCCAGCGACACCGGGTGATCGGAGCGCCCGGCCAGCGCGGCGGCGATGGCCGGTGCCGTGGCGTCTGCGGTCGGCTCGAGCGACAGGTAATCGGTCTGCACCGGTTTGCCGTGGGTGATCGTGCCGGTCTTGTCCAGCGCCAGATAATCGAGCTTGAAGCCGCCTTCCAGATACACGCCGCCCTTGACCAGAATGCCCTTGCGCGCTGCCGCCGCGAGGCCGCTGACGATGGTCACCGGGGTGGAAATCACCAGTGCGCACGGACAGGCCACCACCAGCAGCACCAGCGCGCGGTAGATCCAGTCGAACCACGCCGCGCCCATGAACAACGGCGGGATGATCGCCACGGCCAAGGCGAAGACGAATACCGCCGGGGTGTAGATTTTCGAGAATTGGTCAACGAAACGCTGGGTCGGTGCCCGTGCGCCCTGGGCCTGTTCGACGGCGTGAATGATCCGCGCCAGCGTCGAGTTGTTCGCCGCAGCGGTCACCGTGTATTCCAGCGAGCCGGCCTGATTGATGGTGCCAGCGAAGACTTTATCGCCGACAGTTTTTTCCACCGGCAGGCTTTCACCGGTTATCGGCGCCTGGTCGATGGTCGAGCTGCCGCTGACCACCGCGCCATCCAGCGCGATGCGCTCGCCGGGTTTCACCCGCACGCGGGCGCCAAGATCGACGCTTTTAACCTCTTGTTCGCGCCAATTACCGTCGGCCTGCAATACCGTGGCCTGCTCCGGGGTCATTTGCATCAAGCCACTGATCGCATTGCGCGCGCGGTCCAGCGAGCGTGCTTCGATCAGCTCGGCGACGGTGAAGAGGAACATCACCATCGCCGCTTCCGGCCACTGACCGATGAGGATCGCGCCGGTTACGGCGATGCTCATCAGCGCATTGATGTTGAGGTTAAGGTTCTTCAGGGCAATCCAGCCCTTTTTATAGGTGCCGAGGCCGCCGCTGAGGATCGACACCAGCGCAACAATCGCCACCACCCAGTCGGGGGCAGCGCTGGTGAAGTGGATGACTTCGGCGCCCAGCGCGGTCACACCGGACAGCGCCAGTGGCCACCAGTGTTTTTTCACCGCAGCCGGGGCCGGAGCATCGACACCCGCCTCTAGCGGCTCGGCGTGCATGCCGAGGGATTTGATCGCCTCGGTGATCGGCTCGGTGCCCGGCAGATTATGGGTCACGCCAAGCACGCGATTGATCAGATTGAATTCCAGCTGCTGCACGCCGGCCAGCTTGCCGAGCTTGTTCTGGATCAGCGTCTGCTCGGTCGGGCAGTCCATCGCCTCGATGCGGAAGCTGCTCAGGCGCGCGTCTGCGCTGGTCTTTTCGCTCAATTGCACCAAGGCAGGCGCTGCGGCTTTCGACGAGCAGCAGGAATCTTCGTGCGCATGAACCGGGGCCGGCGCAGCTTTCGAAGCGCAGCAGGAATCGCCGCCATGCGCATGTTTATGCACCGGCTGCAATTCATGGCTGTGATCGTGGCCGTCGCCGGGCTTGTGGGTGTGCAGGGAATCGCTCATTGGTCGCGTCCATGAAGGTGCCTGTTGCCAAGTAAAGACCCTGTAGCCACTATAGGGTCAAGCACCCTTTTGGAGATGGCCGTCATGAAGATCGGCGAACTGGCGAAACTCACCGACTGTGCGGTTGAAACCATCCGCTACTACGAGCGCGAAAACCTCCTGCCGGAACCGGCGCGCAGCGATGGCAACTACCGCGTCTACACTCAAGCCCACGCCGAACGCCTGACCTTCATCCGCAACTGCCGCACCCTCGACATGACCCTCGAAGAAATCCGCAGCCTCCTCGCCCTGCGCGACAGCCCGCAGGATCAGTGCGAGAGCGTCAATGCGCTGATCGACGAACATATTCAGCACGTGAAGGCGCGAATTGATGGGTTATTGGCGTTGCAGACACAACTGCTCGACCTGCGCCAACGCTGTGGCGAAGGCCCGGAGGCGGATCAATGCGGGATCTTGCAGCGGCTGGAGGTGAGTGGCGGGGTTGTGGCGACCGAAGTCGAACACTCCCATGTAGGCCGTAGCCACGGCCATTGAGCCCAACACACAACCAAATGTGGGAGCGAGCCTGCTCGCGAAAGCGGTGTATCAGTCGACACATCTGCGACTGACACGCCCTCTTCGCGAGCAGGCTCGCTCCCACAGGGATATTGCGGTGTGGTTTAGACCGCCATCGGCGCGGTCATCGGTGGATGGTGCTCATAGCCTTCCAGCGAGAAGTCGCTCGGCTCGACCAATTCCAGCCACTCCGGCTGGTACACACCAGTTTTGGCAAACTCCGGCACGCGATCGGAAATCTTCAGTTTCGGCATGGCAAACGGCTCGCGCTTGAGCTGTTCGTTGAGCATGTCCAGGTGGTTTTCGTAGACGTGGGCATCACCGATGAAATAGGTGAACCAGCGCGGCGTGTAGCCGGTCAGGCGCCCGATCAGGCTCAGCAGCGCGGCGCCCTCGGTGAGGTTGAACGGCGTGCCCAGCCCCAGATCATTGGAGCGGATGTAGAGAGTCAGGGAGATTTCCTTGGTCTCGACGTTCGGGTGGAACTGGTACAGCAGATGGCATGGCGGCAGGGCCATTTCATCGAGCTGGGCGACGTTCCAGCCGTGGAACAGAATGCGCCGGCTGCCCGGATCCTTGATGATCGTGTCGACGCACTGGCGTACCTGATCGATCGCTTTGTACAGCACGACGTAGGCCTGGCCGTCTTCTTCGCCCTGAGCGATCTGCTTGTAGCCGTTGCTCAGGGTCTGTTCGATGGCAGCAGTGTTGCTCAGCGGGATCTGCTTGTACGCCGGCCACTTGCGCCATTGCACGCCGTAGATTTCACCGAGGTCGTCGTCGCCCTGACGGAACGGGTTGGCCAGCCATTGCGCGTTTTCGTTGGCGTTCTGGTCCCAGACCTTGCAGCCCAGCGCGCGGAATTCAGCGGCGTTGTTGACGCCACGCAGAAAGCCGCACATCTCGCCGATGGCCGATTTGAAAGCCATCTTGCGCGTAGTGATCGCCGGGAAACCTTCCTGCAGATCGAAACGCAGCATCGCTCCCGGAAAACTGATGGTGTTGATACCGGTGCGGTTGGCCTGCTTGGTGCCGTTCTGAATGACGTGCGAGACCAGTTCGAGATATTGCTTCATGAGTTACCTGTGTCCTTGGAGCCCCGGCGTCTCGCGCCGGGGTTCGTAGTTTAAGCCGTCGGCGCGAGCGGCGCTGCCGGGGCGCGACGATAGGCCAGCCAGATCAGCAACAGCCCGCCGACAATCATCGGCACGCAGAGCACCTGACCCATGGTCAGCCAGTTCCACGCCAGATAGCCCAACTGCGCGTCAGGCACACGGACGAACTCGACGATGAAACGGAAGATGCCGTAGAACAGCGCGAACATGCCGGAGACCGCCATGGTCGGGCGCGGTTTGCGCGAGAAGATCCACAGGATCAGGAACAGTGCCACGCCTTCGAGGGCGAACTGGTACAGCTGCGACGGGTGACGCGGCAACTGCGCCGGATCGCTGAAAGGCGGGAACACCATGGCCCATGGCACGTCGGTGGCCTTGCCCCACAGCTCGGCGTTGATGAAATTGCCGATGCGCCCGGCGCCCAGGCCGATCGGCACCATCGGTGCGACGAAGTCCATCAGCTGGAAGAACGACTTGCCATTGCGCTTGCCGAACCACAAGGCCGCGAGCATCACGCCGATGAATCCGCCATGGAACGACATGCCGCCCTTCCACACTTCGAAAATCAGTGTCGGGTTGGCCAGGTATGCGCTCAGATCATAGAACAGCACATAGCCCAGACGGCCGCCGACGATCACGCCCATCGATAGCCAGAACACCAGATCGGAGAGTTTCTCCTTGGTCCAGGTCGGGTCGAAGCGGTTGAGCCGGCGCGACGCCAACAGCCACGCGCCGCCGATGCCGATCAGGTACATCAGACCGTACCAGTGGATTTTCAGCGGACCGATGGCCAGGGCCACCGGGTCGATCTGCGGGTAAGGCAGCATTGCGACTCCTTGTTAGAGTTGAAAGCGAAATTCCCGGGCGACGCTGCCACCTCAGGATTAAGCCAGGATTGCCACGCGGTCAGAGCAAAAAGCTCAGACCCACGCAGAACAGCAAAGCGGCGAACAGCCTTTTCAGCAAGCGCGGCGACAATCTGTGCGCCAGACGCGCGCCGAGCCGGGCGAAGACCATGCTGGTCAGGGCGATGCCCAACAATGCCGGCAAATACACAAAACCGAGACTATGGGCCGGCAACAACGGATCGTGCCACCCCAGAATCATGAAACTTGCTGCACTGGCCAGAGCGATCGGCAAGCCACAGGCCGACGAGGTCGCCACGGCTTGCTGCATCGGCACGCTGCGCCAGGTCAGAAACGGTACGGTCAGCGAGCCGCCACCAATGCCGAAAATCGCCGAGGCCCAGCCAATCACCGTACCGGCAGCGGTCAGACCGAGTTTGCCCGGCACCGTGCGGCTGGCCTTGGGTTTGACATCCAGCGCCAACTGCACGGCGATCACCAGAGCGAACACGCCGATGATCTTTTGCAGGTTCGGCCCGGAGATGGCTTCTGCGGTCAGCGCCCCGAAACCGGCACCGAGCAGGATACCCACGGTCATCCAGCGAAAAATCGCCCAGCGCACCGCGCCCCGGCGGTGATGCTCACGCACGGCGTTGACCGAGGTGAATATGATCGTCGCCAGCGACGTGCCCACCGCCAGGTGCGTGAGGATCGACTGATCGAAGCCCTGCAGGGTGAAGCTGAACACCAGCACCGGGACGATGATGATCCCGCCGCCGACGCCAAACAGCCCGGCGAGCACGCCCGCACAGGCGCCGAGCGCCAGGTAGAGCAGAAATTCCATGACCGTCTCCAGCACGCATCGGCAAAACAGGAGCGGCATGTTAACGGATGCGCAGCCTTCTGCTCCACTGGCGATGGATGCACGGACGCCGGATGCGTAGAGTGGGCAAAAAACACACAAGGACCACCTTATGTGCCTGATCGTTTTCGCCTGGCGCCCGGGCCATGCCCAGCCGCTGATCGTCGCGGCCAACCGCGACGAGTTCTACGCCCGCCCCAGCCTGCCATTGGCGCCGTGGCCCGAGGCGCCGCATGTGCATGCCGGGCGTGATCTTGAAGCTGGCGGCACGTGGCTGGGGATCGGCACCAACGGACGCTTCGCCGCGCTGACCAATATTCGCGATCCACAGCAGCCACCGGCGACCAAATCCCGGGGCGAGCTGGTGGCGCGCTTTCTCACGGCAGATCTGTCGATTGATGATTATTTGAGCGATGTCGTTGATCGTGCGGCCGAGTTTGCCGGGTTCAATCTGCTGCTGGGCAATGCCCATGAGTTGTGGCGCTTCAATGCGCGGGCGTCAGAGCCGGTGATGTTGCAGCCTGGAGTTTATGGGTTATCCAACGCGGGGCTGGATACACCGTGGCCAAAACTGCTCAAGGCCAGGGCGGCATTGAGCGCGGTGCTGGACGATCCGCAGCCTGAGCGATTGCTGGCCTTGCTGAGCGATGCGCAGACCGCACCCGAGGCGGAGTTGCCGGATACCGGGGTAGGCATGGCGACGGAAGCGTTGTTGTCGAGTGTGTTTATTGCCAGCCAGAGTTATGGCACGCGGGCGAGTACGGCGTTGATAGTGCAAGCGGACGGGACGCGGCGGATGGTGGAGCGCAGTTTTGGGCCTTATGGGGGGCATCTAGGGGAAGTTGAGGTTTGTGTCTAACAGCAGCCCCTCACCCCAGCCCTCTCCCGGAGGGAGAGGGGGCCGACCGAGGTGTCTTGCGGTATACATCGACCTGAAAGATCGAGTCGATTATGGATTCAGCAAAGCACTTACAGGTCGACGGAGTTCTGCAGCATCCCCCAATCAGTCCCCTCTCCCTCTGGGAGAAGGGGCCGACCGAAGTGTCTTGCGGTATACATCGACCTGAAAGATCGAGTCGATTATGGATTCAGCAAAGCACTTACAGGTCGACGGAGTTCTGCAGCATCCCCCAATCAGTCCCCTCTCCCTCTGGGAGAGGGCTAGGGTGAGGGGCTTTTGATCTTTAGAGAGCCTTGGGCACCACCGGCGAATTCATCTTCGCCAACCCGAGATTCTTCAGCGCCAGTTGCAGCGAGCTGTGGATAACCTGCGGGTTATCAATCTTCATCAGTTCCGCCAGCATCTCCTGCGCCTTGCTCAGGTTCACTTGGCGCAACATCCACTTCACCTTCGGCAGGTTGGTGGCGTTCATCGACAGGCTGTCGAAGCCCATCGCCATCAACAGCACCGCCGCCGCCGGATCACCGGCCATTTCACCGCAGATGCTCACCGGTTTGCCTTCGGCGTGGGCGTCAGTGACGACGGTTTGCAGGGCTTGCAGCACCGCAGGGTGCAGATAGTCGTAGAGGTCGGCGACGCGCGGGTTGTTGCGGTCTACCGCCAGCAGGTACTGGGTCAGGTCGTTGGAGCCAACGGAGAGGAAGTCGACCATCCGCGCCAGTTCCTTGGTCTGGTACACCGCTGCCGGGATTTCGATCATCACGCCGATCGGCGGCATCGGCACATCGGTGCCTTCGTCGCGCACTTCGCCCCAGGCCCGGTGGATCAGGTGCAGGGCTTCTTCGAGTTCGTGGGTGCCGGAGATCATCGGCAGCAGAATCCGCAGGTTGTTCAAGCCTTCGCTGGCCTTGAGCATCGCACGCGTCTGCACGAGGAAGATTTCCGGGTGGTCGAGGGTGACGCGGATACCGCGCCAGCCGAGGAACGGGTTGTCTTCCTTGATCGGGAAGTACGACAGCGATTTGTCACCGCCGATGTCGAGGCTGCGCATGGTCACCGGTTGCGGGTGGAACGCGGCGAGCTGTTCGCGGTAAATCGCCAGCTGTTCCTTCTCGCTCGGGAAGCGCTGGTTGATCATGAACGGCACTTCGGTGCGGTACAGACCAACCCCTTCGGCGCCACGCTTCTGCGCCCGCGCCACATCGGCGAGCAGGCCGGTGTTGACCCACAGCGGCATGCGGTGACCATCGAGGGTCACGCACGGCAGGTCGCGCAGGGTGTCGAGGCCCAGCGCCAGTTGTTTCTCTTCTTCAACGACCTCGGCGAACTGCTTGCGCAGCACTTCGCTGGGGTTGGTGTAGACCTCGCCACGGGTGCCGTCGACGATCATTTCGATGCCGTCGACCTTGGCGTACGGCAGGTCGACCAGGCCCATCACCGTCGGAATGCCCATGGCCCGGGCCAGAATCGCGACGTGGGAGTTACCCGAACCGAGTACCGAGACCAGACCGACCAGCGTGCCTTCCGGCACCTCGCCGAGCATCGCCGGCGTCAGCTCTTCGCTGACCAGGATGGTTTTTTCCGGGTAGACCAGATTCTGCTGGCGCTCTTCCTGCAGATAGGCGAGCAAGCGGCGGCCAAGGTCTTTGACGTCCGAGGCGCGCTCGCGCAGGTAGGCGTCGTCCATCAGTTCGAAACGGTTGACGTGCTCAGTGACCACCTGACGCAGCGCGCCCTGAGCCCACTGCCCCGTCTTGATCACGGTGGTGATTTCGCTGCCCAGCGAGGCATCGTCGAGCATCATCAGGTAGACGTCGAATAACGCGCGCTCTTCCGGGCGCAGCTGGGTCGCGAGTTTGGCGGACAACGCGCGCATGTCGGCGCGCACGCCTTCGATGGCGGTCTTGAACAGCGCCAGCTCAGCGTTGATATCAGTGATGGTCTTGTCCGGCACCACGTCCAGATCCGCCGGCGGCAGCATGACCACGGCGGTACCGACCGCCGCACCGGGTGAACCCGGCACGCCGACGAACTTGGCTTCCTGAATGCCCTTGCCCTGCCGGCCCAGACCACGGATCGAACCGGTGGCCTCGGCGTGGGCGATCACGCCGGCAAGCTGCGCGCTCATGGTCACGAGGAAGGCTTCTTCACCTTCGTCGAACTGGCGGCGTTCTTTCTGCTGGATGACCAACACGCCGACGACGCGGCGGTGGTGGATGATCGGTGCACCGAGGAACGAGGCGTAACGCTCTTCACCGGTTTCGGCGAAGTACCGATAGCGCGGGTGAACCGAAGCGTTCTCGAGGTTCAGGGGTTCTTCACGCGTGCCGACCAGACCGACCAGACCCTCGTTGGGGGCCATGCTGACCTTGCCGATCGAGCGCTTGTTCAAGCCCTCGGTGGCCATCAGGACGAAGCGGTTGGTTTCCGGATCAAGCAGGTAGACCGAGCAGACCTGGCTGCCCATGGCCTCTTTGACGCGCAACACAATAATCCCCAACGCCGCCTTGAGATCCTTGGCGGAGTTAACTTCCTGGACGATCTTGCGCAGCGTATTGAGCATGGCTCGGGGTCGAACTCCGTCGTCAGTCGCGCGCTAAAAGGCGCGGGGCAAGCTCTTTGAGAGCGCGTCGATACACCTCGCGCTTGAATGTCACCACCTGGCCCAACGGATACCAATAGCTGACCCAGCGCCAGCCATCGAACTCCGGTTTACCGGTCAGATCCATCCGCACCCGCTGCTCGTTGGAGATCAGGCGCAGGAGAAACCATTTCTGCTTCTGGCCGATGCACAGCGGTTGGCTGTGGGTCCGCACCAGGCGTTGCGGCAAACGATAGCGCAACCAGCCCCGGGTACAGGCCAGTATTTCAACATCTTCACGTTCCAGGCCAACTTCTTCGTTCAGCTCGCGGTACAAGGCGTCTTCCGGCGTCTCCTCGGGGTTGATCCCCCCTTGCGGAAACTGCCAGGCGTCCTGATTGATACGGCGAGCCCATAGCACCTGGCCGGCGTCATTCGTCAGAATGATCCCGACATTGGGGCGGAAACCATCGGGGTCGATCACGGCAACAACCTCGCAAACGCATGTCGCCGCATTGTTCCACAAAGCTTGATGAGGCGGCAACGAAGGTTCCTACCTTATGTGCACTCTTGTGAAAAGACCGTATTCTTGTCGCCTTTTTACTGACTTTTCAGCGGGTAACTGCAATGCGCCTGGCTTTATTCGATTTGGACAACACCCTTCTGGGCGGCGACAGCGATCACGCCTGGGGCGATTATCTGTGCGAGCGCGGCTTCCTCGACCCGATCGCCTACAAGGCGCGCAACGACGAGTTCTATCAGGATTACCTGGCCGGCAAGCTCGACAACGCCGCCTACCTGAACTTCTGCCTGGAAATTCTCGGCCGCACCGAAATGGCCGTGCTCGACGCCTGGCACAGCGATTACATGCGCGACTGCATTGAGCCGATCGTGCTGCCCAAGGCACTGGAGCTGCTGAAAAAGCACCGCGATGCCGGCGACAAACTGGTGATCATCACCGCCACCAACCGCTTCGTCACGGCGCCGATCGCTGTGCGCCTGGGCGTGGAAACCCTGATTGCCACCGAATGCGAAATGGTCGACGGCCGCTACAGCGGGCGCAGCACCGACATTCCGTGTTTCCGTGAAGGCAAGGTCACGCGCCTCAATCGTTGGCTGGAAGAGACCGGGCATTCGCTTGAGGACAGCTATTTCTATAGTGATTCGATGAATGATCTACCGTTGCTGGAGCAGGTGGCGAATCCGGTGGCGGTGGATCCTGATCCGAATCTGCGGGCCGAAGCCGAGAAGCGTGGCTGGCCGGTGATTTCGTTGCGCGACTGATATCGCCTTCGCGAGCAGGCTCGCTCCCACATTGGATCTGTGTCATTGACAAATCTCCTGTGGGAGCGAGCTTGCTCGCGAATGGGATCGACTCGGTCTCCAGCCTTAGACCGGCTTGGCCCCCATCAACGCCGCTATGGCGACAAACCCGACGCCGCTGACAATCGCCAGGGCCAGATTGAACTTGCGATTGCCCACCCCGCTGGTCCACAGCCGATCCAGCCGGACCAGCAGCCAGACCGCACTGAACGTGGCCACGGCATAGATCACGCTGGACCCCAGAATCCACAATTGCCCCAATGGCCAGCCAACCAGATGCACCAGCCACCAGCCGGTGAAAGGCATGCTGAGCATGCCGATCAGCATCAGACACCAGATGAACAGCCACGGACGGCGCATCGTACTGGCCGGGCCTTCGCTGCGATTACGCCAGGTCAGGGCGGCGAGCCCCAGCCCGCTCACGAGGATGACCACGGTCGCCGCAACGTGGAGGACTTTCAGGGTGGTCAGGGTTTCCATGTCGTTCTCTTTCGTAGATCCATGCCCATCAGCGTAGCCGCTCAGCCAAGAAACAGCTGATAGGCCGGGTTGTCGCTTTCATCCCAATACGGGTAGCCGATTTCCGCCAGTGCCGCCGGCACCAGATGACGCTCGTCATGGGGCACTTGCAGGCCGGCGACCACGCGGCCGTCCGCTGCGCCGTGGTTGCGGTAGTGGAACATCGAGATATTCCAGCGCCCGCCGAGCTTGTTGAGGAAGTTGAACAGCGCGCCCGGGCGCTCCGGGAATTCGAAGCGCAGCACCACTTCATCGACCACCTGCGCCGCGCGGCCGCCGACCATGTGGCGGATGTGCAGCTTGGCCAGTTCGTTGTCGGTCAGGTCGATGACCGGGAAACCCTGCTCGGTCAGGCTTGCCAGCAAGGCGCTGCGCGGGTCGTTGTCCGGGTGGGTCTGCACGCCGACGAAGATGTGCGCTTCGCTGCCGGTGTTGTAGCGGTAATTGAATTCAGTGATCTGGCGCTTGCCGATGGCTTCGCAGAACGCCTTGAAGCTGCCGGCCTTTTCCGGGATGGTCACGGCGATGATCGCTTCGCGACCCTCGCCCAGCTCGGCGCGCTCGGCGACGTGGCGCAGGCGGTCGAAGTTGACGTTGGCACCGGAATCGATGGCGACAAAGGTCTGGCCGCTGACACCGCGTTGCTCAACGTACTTCTTGATCCCGGCCACGCCCAGCGCGCCGGCAGGCTCGGTGATCGAGCGGGTATCGTCGTAGATATCCTTGATTGCCGCGCAGATCTCGTCAGTGCTGACCGTTATCACTTCATCGACGTAATCCTTGCAGATCTCAAAGGTGTACTGGCCGATCTGCGCCACCGCCACGCCGTCGGCGAAGATACCTACGGTCGGCAGAACCACGCGCTCGCCCGCTGCCATCGCGGCTTGCAGGCAGTTGGAATCGTCCGGTTCGACGCCAATTACCTTGATGTCCGGACGCAGGTATTTCACGTACGCCGCGATACCGGCGATCAACCCACCGCCGCCGACCGGGACGAAAATTGCGTCCAGCGGCTGCGGGTGCTGACGAAGGATTTCCATGGCCACGGTGCCCTGCCCGGCAATGGTGTGCGGATCGTCGTACGGGTGGATGTAGACGTAGCCTTTTTCATCGACCAGTTTCAGCGAGTAGGCCAGCGCTTCCGGGAACGAGTCACCGTGCAGCACCACTTTGCCGCCGCGCGAGCGCACGCCTTCGACTTTGATTTCCGGGGTGGTCTTGGGCATGACGATGGTGGCTTTGACGCCCAACACTTTCGCCGCCAGAGCCAGGCCCTGCGCATGATTGCCCGCCGACGCGGTGACCACGCCACGGGCGCGCTCCTCGTCGCTGAGCTGGGTCAGCTTGTTGTAGGCGCCGCGAATCTTGAACGAGAACACCGGCTGCAAGTCTTCGCGCTTGAGCCAGATGTCATTGCCCAGCCGCTCGGAGAGCTGGCGGGCGTTCTGCAGCGGGGTTTCTACGGCAACGTCATAAACGCGCGAGGTGAGGATCTTTTTGACGTACTGTTCGAGCATCGGAAAGCATCACTGGGCGAGTTGGGCAGGGCCAAGGAGTCTAACCCGGCTTTTGCCCGGGCGACCACACGGATCCAGAGGTTTTATCGCGCCGAAAAGATCGCAGCCTTCGGCAGCTCCTACAGTGGGAATGCATTCCAAAGTGTAGGAGCTGCCGAAGGCTGCGATCTTTTGATCTGCCAACAGGACAATGACCTTCACCACCGCGAGGCCTATAATGCCGGCCTTTCTGCCCAACCCTTGCCCGCTTCCGGAGCCCGCATGACCCAGGATCAACTCAAACAGGCCGTGGCCCAGGCCGCCGTCGACTTCATCCTGCCGAAACTCGACGACAAGAGCATCGTCGGCGTCGGCACCGGCTCCACCGCCAACTGCTTCATCGATGCACTGGCCCAGCACAAGGGCGCGTTCGATGGCGCGGTCGCCAGCTCCGAAGCCACTGCCGCGCGCCTCAAGGGCCACGGGATTCCGGTGTACGAGCTGAACACCGTCAGCGATCTGGAGTTCTACGTCGACGGCGCCGATGAAAGCGATGCGCACCTGAACCTGATCAAGGGCGGCGGCGCGGCCCTGACCCGCGAAAAGATTGTCGCCGCCGTGGCCAAGACCTTCATCTGCATCGCCGATGCCAGCAAACTGGTGCCGGTGCTCGGTGAGTTCCCGCTGCCGGTGGAAGTGATCCCGATGGCCCGCAGCCACGTTGCCCGCCAACTGGTGAAACTCGGTGGCGACCCGGTCTACCGCGAAGGCGTATTGACCGACAACGGCAACATCATCCTCGACGTGTTCAACCTGCAAATCACCAACCCGGTGGAGCTGGAAGCGCAGATCAATGCCATCGTCGGCGTGGTCACCAACGGACTGTTCGCCGCGCGCCCGGCGGATTTGTTGTTGCTGGGTACCAGTGAAGGCGTGAAAACCCTGAAGGCTGAGTAACAGACTGCCCACTTGCCTTGGGCTGATAAATAAACCTGTGGGAGCGAGCCTGCTCGCGAAAGCGTCGGTTCAGTCAACATATTCAGAGACTGATCAACCGCCTTCACGAGCAGGCTCGCTCCCACAGTGTTTTGTGGTGTTGGTCAGTTTTGTGTGGGCTTCTTGAATACGTAAAACAGATTCGGCTCGCTCACCAGGTACAACGTGCCGTCATCATCCATCGCAATTCCCTCCGCCTGCGGCACGGTTTTCTGCAAACCCTGACGCCCGCCGCTGATCGACATGGTGCTCAAGGGGCGCCCGTCGACATCCAGCTCGATAATCAACCGCGACTCGTCCGACAGTGCCAGCAAGTGCCCGCTGCGTTCGTCGTACTGCAGACTCGACAGATCACGCACAAACATTCCGGCATCGCGCTTGGGGTTGTTGATCACGTGCACCGCGTAGGTCTTGTCCGGTTTGAAATGCGGAAAGCCGTGGACCTCGTAGATCAGCATCGGGTCGCGCTCTTTGGCCACGAACAACCGCTTGCCCACCGAGTCGTAAGCCAGGCCCTCGAAACCCTTGTTGCTGGACATATGCACGCCGAGGGTCATTTGCTCGGCGTCTTCGGCATCAAGAAACGTGGTGTCGGCGTCGAGGTGAATCTTGATCAGGCGTTGCTGGCGCTCGTCGGTGATTACGTAGGTGTCGGCGCTGATGTACTCGACGGCTTCCGGATCGCCAAAACCGACCAGGGCGATGCGGCGCAGGATCTTGCCTTCGAGCGACAGCTCGATCAGTTCGGAATTCTTGTTGGTCACGGTGAACAGGCTTTTGCGCACCGGATCGTAGGTCAGCGCCGAGACGTCATCGTTGAGCCCCTCGATCGGCCGCGCCTCGATGGTCACCCGATACTGGTCGAGGCCGATCGCCTCGCTGCTCACCGGTTGCCACAGCGTGTGCAGGTTGAACCAGGCGCGCTCGAACAGACGCAGGTATTGGCCGATCGCGATCAACGCGATCAGGGAAATCATCAACAGGACGAGAATCAGCGGTTTGGGGCGGGCAAGTCGACGCATTCAGGCAGGCTCGGATTCATGACAGGCCGATGAAATATCACGCCTGTCTGAACTGAAGCTTAATGGCCACTTGCCTCAGATCGCAAGCCAAGCCCCGCAGGAGCTGCCGAAGGCTCGGGCTGCGATCGGACGACCTTTTGATTTTGACTTTCACAAGCAAGATCAAAAGATCGCAGCCTGCGGCAGCTCCTACAGCGAAGGCATTACCGGTGTTTTTCGAATCGGTAGAACAGGTTCGGTTCGCTGACCATGTACAGCGTGCCTTCCTCATCCATGGTCATGCCTTCGGCGCGGGGGATGGTGTCTTTCAGACCGTTGAAATTGCCGAGCAACGTCATGAAGCTGACTTGCTTGCCGGCTTCGTCCAGTTCCAGCAACAGGTGCGAATCGGCGGACAGCACCAGCAGATGGCCAGTGCGCGGATCGACAGCCAGCGCCGACAGGTTGCGCAGATCCAACTGATCGCTGGCCAGTTTCTGCTTGTCGCCCTGCAGGGTCTGGCTGCCATCGCTTTTCCAGGTGAACAGCGCCGGGGGGCGTTCCTCCCCCAGAATAAGTCGCTGGTTGCGCGGATCCCACGTGATGGCTTCAAAAGCCTTGTTCTGGTCTTTCGACGGCCCGAGATCGTATTTCGGGAAGTCGGCAATGTTCAGCTCACGAGTCGCGGCGTCGATCTTGATGATCGACAAGGTATGCTCACGCTCATCGACAATGGCCAGCAAGCCGTTTTCCATGACCGTCAGGCCTTCAGGATTGCTCCAGCCCACCAGCGGCATTTTGCGCAACACGTCGCCCTGCAGCGTCAGCTCGACGAGGAAGGCATTCTTGCCCATCACCGCGAACAGGGTTTTGGTTTCTGGGCTGTAGGCCAGATCCGAAGCTTCGTCCTTTTCCATGCCCGGCAGCGGCTTGGCATCGATCACCACCTGATAATCCGGCAGCCAGACGCTCTCCTTCTGCTCGGCCTTGCTCTCGAAGCGCTCCAGCACCCACAGCACGCCGCGATCATCCCAATGCATGGCGAACGCCAGCCCATAGGCTGCGGCGATGACCAGCAACAGCCAGACATACCAGCGCAGGACGAAGCGGGATCGGAGGGTGGTTTTTTGCTGAGTTGGAGATGCCATCAAAGGATGCGTTCCGTTAATTCAGGCCAAGGGTAATAGCACAAAGAGGCCGGCTGAGACGCCAGAATCGCGGGAATTATCCAGAGAGGATGTGAAAAAAACGGCAAATGGCGGGATTGGCGTGTTCGTTTGCCAGAAACACACTTGTGGCGAGGGGACTTATCCCCGTTGGCGCGCGAAGCGCGCCCCTCTTGATCTTGAAGAGGGGCCTGCTGCGCAGTCCAACGGGGCGGTGCGACGTTTCGCTAAATCCCCCTCACCACAAAGCTCACCCCTACAAGGGGTTCTGCGGTTAGCGCACGCTGCTGCTGAAGCTGCTCGCCCCCGGCAGTTCGAGGACGATTTCATCGCCGACATTCAGCGGGCCTACGCCCACTGGCGTGCCGGTGAGGATCACGTCACCGGCCTGCAGCGAGAAGCAGCCGGCCATGTGCTGGATCATCGGCACGATAGGGTTGAGCATCGCGCTGCTGTTGCCGTCCTGGCGCACTTCGCCGTTGATGATCAGGCGGATGCCGATGTCGGTCAGGTCAGCGAAGGTGCTGCCGACCACGAACGGCGCGATCACCGCCGCGCCGTCGAACGACTTGGCGATTTCCCACGGCAGGCCCTTGGCTTTCAGCTCGGCCTGCTTGTCGCGCAGGGTCAGGTCCAGCGCCGGCGCGAAGCCGGAGATCGCATCGAGGACTTCTTCGCGGCTCGGCTTGGTCGACAGCGGTTTGCCGATCAACACGGCGATTTCCGCTTCGTAGTGCACTGAACCACGCTCGGTCGGAATGCTGAACCCGCCTTCCAGCGGCACCACGCAACTGCCCGGCTTGATGAACAGCAGCGGCTCGGTCGGCACCGGGTTGTCCAGTTCCTTGGCGTGCTCGGCGTAATTGCGGCCAATGCACACGACTTTCCCGATCGGGAAGTGAATGCGCGTGCCGTCGACGTACTGGTGCTGATAGCTCATTTACCGACTCCTGCCTTTATTGATTCAACAGAGATTACCGATCAAACCGGGAAAATCTTGCCCGGGTTCATGATGCCGTTCGGGTCGAACACTGCCTTGACCGCTTTCATGTACTCGATCTCGGCCGGCGAGCGGCTGTAGGTCAGGTAATCACGCTTGGTCATACCGACGCCGTGCTCGGCCGAGATCGAGCCGTTGTACTTTTCGACGGTTTCGAACACCCACTTGTTGACGGTGGCGCACTTGGCAAAGAACTCGTCCTTGCTCAGGTTTTCCGGTTTGAGAATGTTCAAGTGCAGATTGCCGTCGCCGATGTGGCCGAACCAGACAATTTCGAAATCCGGGTAGTGCTCGCCAACGATCGCGTCGATTTCGCGCAGGAACGCCGGCACTTTCGAGACGGTAACCGAGATGTCGTTCTTGTACGGCGTCCAGTGGGAAATGGTTTCGGAGATGTACTCGCGCAGCTTCCACAGATTCTGCAGCTGGGTTTCGCTCTGGCTCATCACGCCGTCGAGCACCCAGCCCTGCTCGACGCAGTGCTCGAAGGTTTCCAGGGCGCTGTTGGCCACTTCTTCAGTGGTCGCTTCAAACTCCAGCAATGCATAGAACGGGCAATCGGTTTCGAACGGCGCCGGCACATCGCCGCGGCCCATAACCTTGGCCAGGGCCTTGTCGGAGAAGAACTCGAACGCGGTCAGGTCGAGCTTGCCCTGGAAAGCGTGCAGCACCGGCATGATCGAATCGAAATCGGCGGTGCCGAGGACCATTGCCGTGAGGTTTTTCGGCGCGCGATCAAGGCGCATGGTCGCTTCGACGACGAAACCGAGGGTGCCTTCGGCGCCGATGAACAGCTGACGCAGGTCGTAACCGGTGGCGTTCTTGATCAGGTCCTTGTTCAGCTCCAGCACGTCGCCCTTGCCGGTGACGACCTTCATGCCGGCCACCCAGTTGCGGGTCATGCCGTAGCGAATCACTTTGATCCCGCCGGCATTGGTGCCGATATTGCCGCCAATCTGGCTGGAACCCGCCGAGGCGAAGTCGACCGGATAATAAAGGCCGTTTTCTTCAGCGACGTTCTGTAGATGCTCAGTGACCACGCCCGGCTGGCACACGGCGGTGCGGTCGGTGAGGTTGACGTCGAGAATCTGGTTCATGTAATCGAACGAAACCACCACTTCGCCATTGGCCGCCACCGCAGCGGCGGACAACCCGGTGCGCCCGCCGGACGGCACCAGCGCGACCTTGTGGGTGTTGGCCCAACGCACCACGGCCTGCACTTGCTCGATGGTCTTGGGAAACACGATGGCGCTCGGTGCCGGGGCGAAGTGTTTGGTCCAATCCTTGCCGTAAGTGTTCAGGGAGTCGGCGTCGGTAAGGACTTTGCCAGGCTCAACCAGGGTCTTCAGTTCATCAATCAGCGCAGGATTGGTCATCGACAGAACTCTCGAACAATTCATGGTCATCCTGAGAACGCTTCACGTCGCAGGAATGAGTGTTTAGCGGGGTGGCTATGCTAGCATACCGACCCCGCAGGACAGTGCCCAAGGCCAGATCCGCGGTGACGGCTTTGTTGCCGTGCGGGTCAGCTCCAGGCTGCTCCCTCCCTGCCATTTTTCTCCGGGATACAGGTTTACGCAGATGAGCAAGACTTCTCTCGATAAGAGCAAGATCAAGTTCCTTCTTCTCGAAGGCGTCCACCAATCGGCTGTCGACGTCCTCAAGGCGGCGGGCTACACCAGCATCGAATACCTGACTGGTTCCTTGCCGGAAGCCCAGCTCAAGGAAAAGATCGCTGACGCTCACTTCATCGGCATTCGTTCGCGCACGCAACTGACCGAAGAGATCTTCGATCACGCGAAGAAACTGGTCGCGGTCGGCTGTTTCTGCATCGGCACCAACCAGGTTGACCTCAGTGCGGCCCGCGAGCGCGGTATCGCCGTGTTCAACGCGCCGTACTCCAACACCCGTTCCGTAGCGGAGCTGGTACTGGCCGAAGCGATCCTGCTGCTGCGCGGCATCCCTGAGAAGAACGCATCCTGCCACCGTGGCGGCTGGATCAAGTCCGCCGCCAACTCGTTCGAGATCCGCGGCAAGAAGCTGGGCATTGTCGGCTACGGCTCGATCGGCACTCAGCTGTCGGTGCTGGCTGAAGGTCTGGGCATGCAGGTGTTCTTCTATGACACCGTGACCAAGTTGCCACTGGGCAACGCCACGCAGGTCAACAACCTGCACGAGCTGCTGGGCATGTCCGACATCGTCACCCTGCACGTGCCGGAAACCGCCGCCACTCAGTGGATGATCGGCGAGAAGGAAATCCGCGCCATCAAAAAGGGCGGCATCCTGATCAACGCTGCACGTGGCACCGTGGTCGAGCTCGACGCCCTGGCGGACGCGATCAAGGACAAGCACCTGATCGGCGCGGCCATCGACGTGTTCCCGGTGGAACCACGCTCCAACGACGAAGAGTTCGAAAGCCCGCTGCGTGGCCTCGACAACGTGATCCTGACCCCGCATATCGGTGGCTCGACCGCCGAAGCGCAAGCCAACATCGGTCTGGAAGTGGCAGAGAAACTGGTCAAGTACAGCGACAACGGTACTTCGGTGTCGTCGGTCAACTTCCCGGAAGTGGCACTGCCGGCTCACCCTGGCAAGCACCGCCTGCTGCACATCCACGAGAACATCCCGGGTGTGATGAGCGAGATCAACAAGGTCTTCGCCGAAAACGGCATCAACATCTCCGGTCAGTTCCTGCAGACCAACGAGAAGGTTGGCTACGTGGTAATCGACGTCGACGCCGAATACTCGGAGCTGGCGCAAGAGAAGCTGCAACACGTCAACGGTACTATCCGTAGTCGGGTGCTGTTCTAACAGCAGCTGCGAGCTTCAAGCTACAAGCGGCGAGTGAAAAGCGCTTTTGCCTTTACTTGCCGCTTGCAGCTAGCCACTTGAAGCTGAATAAAAAAAGGGAGCCCCGCAGGGCTCCCTTTTTTTATTTCACGTTGACGGTGATTTTTTCCGAAACGATCGATGGGTCGAACGGCATGTGGCCGCTGTCGCCGAGGATCAGTTGCAAGGTGTGCTTGCCGGGGGCCAGTTTGATCGTGGCTTCGGTCTGCGCCTTGCCGAAATGCATGTGATGGGCGTCAGTCGGGATCGGCGCGCCTTCGGCCGGCAGGTCGTCGACGTCGATCAGCAGGTGATGGTGGCCGGTGTTCTTGGTGGTGTCACCCGCCGGGGCCAGCGCGATGTTCTTGACGCCGAACTTGACCTTGAATTCCTGCGAGACGGTGGCGCCGTCCTCGGGAGAAACGATGAACACTTCAGCATCCTTCGGCGCCGGTGTCGCCGCACTGGCCAGCACCGAAACACCCATCAGCACACCGGCCAACGCTGCACGTGACATAAAGCTTTTCATTTTCTTCTCCAGTTTTTCCGTAAAATCCGCACGGTCATGACAACTTCATGACCATTCGTTGTCGAAGGCACTCGACAACCATAGCAAAGCGAGCCTGAATCAGAGCGTCGCGATAATGATTTCAAAGGAGTGACCATGCGCCTGCTGCCTGGCCTGATCTGCCTGCTACCCCTTCTGAGCCCGCTGGCTCACGCCGAACTGATTGATGACGTCAACGACCGTGGCGAGCTTCGTATAGCCCTTGAGGCTAATACACCGCCCTTCAATTACAAGGAAGGCGACACCCTTACAGGGTTCGAGGTCGAGCTTGGGCAACTTCTGGCCAAAGAGCTGGATGTACGCGCCGATTTCATCGTCACCGATGAGGGTGACCTGCTCCAGGGCGTTGAAAGCGGCAAGTACGACGTCGCGCTCAACCACATAGCACTGACACCCGAACTCAAGGATCGTTTCGACTTCAGCGAGCCGTACGGCCAGGTCGACGGGCAATTGCTGGCGAAGAAGGACGAGACGCCGCGGCCGATGGTGCTGGTGCAGGCGTTGACCGAAGAGAAACCGAAAGCGGCGGCGCCGGTCGAGTTGGCGATCCCGTTTCAGAAGGGCAACCCGGCGTTTCAGGCCAGCCTCAAGAGCGCGCTGGAACGGATCAAGGCGGATGGGCGGTTGGCGGCGCTGTCCGAGAAGTGGTTGAAACCGTAAGAGCCCCTCACCCTAACCCTCTCCCGGAGGGAGAGGGAACTGATCCGGGGATGCTTTAGAGGTACGCCGACTTGGGATTGCTATACCGAATCCGAAATCGACTGATCATGGCTTTGTCGAATCCCTGGTCGCCAAGGTCTTTCAGGTCGATCGACAGCGCCAGACACCTCGGTCGGCCCCCTCTCCCCCCGGGAGAGGGCTGGGGTGAGGGCAACGATGGCGAATCAGTCCAAAGCCGCCAGAGTCACCGCCGCCTCAGCCAGCTCAAGCTCACTGAAAACCCGAACCCCATGACGCTTGAGCAACGCCGCCGTCACCCCTTCGCCACTGACTTTGACCCCACTGAACGTGCCGTCATACGTCAACAGATTCCCGCACGAAGGACTGTTGGCCTTGAGCACCGCCACCCGAATGCCGTGCTTTTGCACCAGCTCCAGCGCTTGCCGCGCGCCCTCGAGAAACTGCGCGCTGACATCCTCGCCATCAGTGGTGATCACTGCGGCAATGCCATCCAGCACCTCACCGCCCTGCCCGCCAGGAATCTCCGCCGCCGCCCGCGGCGTCGGCAATCCACCGGCCACCTCCGGACACAAAGGCACTACCCGCCCTTCTTCGATCCACTGCTCAAGCAAATCAAACGGCCCGCTCGCGCCACCGTCGTAACGCACGCGATGGCCCAGCAGGCAGCGGCTGACCAGGATCTTTTCCATGCTCAGAACGGCTCGTTGCCACGGCGACGAAACCAGCCGGTCAGCGACAGGCGCTCGCGATGGGCCGGCAACACTTCGTGGGGCACTTCGCCGGAAAGAAACACCACCAGACAGCCGCCGGTAGGCTGCACGTCGTGCACGCGCTCATCGCCCAGGTACATGCGCAACTGGCCACCGTCCTCCGGCAGCCACGCATCGTTGAGGTAGATCACTGCAGAAACCATGCGCCGGTCATCATCGCGAAAGCGGTCGACGTGCTTGAGGTAAAACGCGCCGGGCGGGTACAGGGCGAAATGGCATTCGAAATCCTCAAGCCCCAGAAACAAGCCGCGATTGAGTGCCTCGCGCAGACTGTCCATCAGGCTCAGGTAACGGTCAGTGGCGTCGGCCTGACCCGGGTCGATCCACTGAATGTGATCGCCGCGAATACCTTCGCGAATCTCCGAAAACGGCCCGCGACCGACCGCTGCCGGCGCCAGCTCACCTTCGGCTTCACGTTTACGGCACTCGGCCGCCAGCGCCCGGGTCAGATCGGCGGGCAGGAAGATGTTCTGCTGCGACCAGCCGTGTTCGGCCAGGTCGTCGACTATGCGTAACAGCAGCGGGTGTTCAGAGGATATCGGCATGGCGCGCATAGTATGCCGACGGCGATAAATCCGACAGAGCCACGCAGCGGCTTGCTACGAATTCTCGACAAGTACCGGCACCGCACGGACAATAGTCCGCTGCTGACAGGAGTCCCTATGCGCCGTTTGCTTTTTTCACTGTTGATGTTCTGCGTATTGCCCGCCTGGGCGGACGGCTTTGATCAGTTGTACAAGGTCGCCGGCTGGCCAGAACAACGCGCGCATTTCAACGATGCCCTGAGCGCCGCCCAGCAGCGCTATCAGAACAGCCTGCCGCCTGCGGTGTTTCAGGCGCTGGTCAACAACAGCAATCAACGCTTCGCCGCGCAGGCCATGGATCAGCGTGCCGAAGCGCAACTGCGGCAGAAACTCGCCGACCCGAAACCGGCGCTGACCTTCTTCCAGTCACCGCTGGGCAAGAAAATCGTCGCCGCCGAATTGCTCGCAACCCGTCGCGATCAACTGGCGAAAAATGCCCAGGGCCTGCCAAAGATGCAGGCCAGCGACAGTCGTTTGCTGATCATCGGCCATCTCGCCCAGGCCCTGCCGGCCCGTGAGGCTGGTGCCGAGGTGAGTCTGGCGATCGCCGGCGTGGCGGCGGACAGTTTGAGTTCGATGATCCCGGGACTGCTCGGTGGCGGTCAGGCGCAGGGCATGTTGAACGGTCAGCGTCAGCGCCTGATGGATCAGATCGGCGCCGATCTGAACAACACGTTGCTCTACGTCTACCGCGACTTGTCGGATGAAGAGCTCGAAGAATTTGCGACGTTTGCCGAGTCGACTGAAGGCAAGGCTTACTACCAGGCGGCACTGGCGGCGATTCGGGCGGGGTTGGCGGTCGGCCATTGATGTTCGTTACCTGAAAGATCGCATTCGCGAGCAGGCTCGCTCCCACAGTTGTAACGCATTCCCCTGTGGGAACGAGCCTGCTCGCGAAGAGGCCCTCCCAGGCACTACAGATTCCTGCCCCTGATCCGCTTGCTCAAGAATTCGAAATACTCCTCACGCATCTCCGCCGTCTCATTGGCCAGGTGATGCCGTGCCTCGGCCAACAGCAGAATCTGCGGCCGGTCGAATTTCCATTTCAATACTTGCAGATTGTGCTGCCAGTCGACAGTCATGTCCGCCTGCCCCTGAACGATCAGCGGCCGCCGCGGGCTTTTTTTCGCGTGCTCGACGCGGATGATCCAGCGTGAAAGCGCGCCCACCCATTTCGTCGGCAGGCGCCTTGGCTGTAACGGATCGGCCTGCAGAAACGGCAGAAAATCCGGATCGTTGGAGTTCTCGCTGAAGCGTCGCGCGACCCCGCGTACAAACGGCCGCAGCAGGTAATAACTCAACTGCGACCAGCCCCACGCCCTCGGCCGCACCAACGGCGCCAGCAAAATCACTTGCCCCTGCGCCGGGCTGTTCTCGCCATGATTGAGCAGATGATCGACGACAATCGCGCCGCCGGTGCTCTGCCCGCACAAATGCCAAGGCTGCGGCAGCGCGATCGAGTTCGCTTCAGCAAACAGCGCCTGCAACATATCCTGGTATTCAGCGAAATCACGAATGCTCGCCCGTGGCCCGCTCGACAATCCGTGCCCCGGCAGGTCGCAGGCGATCACGGCAAAATCCTGATCCAGCGCCCACTCGATCACATGCCGGTACAGGCCGATGTGATCGTAGTAACCGTGCAGCAGAAACAGCGTCGCCTTGACCTTCTCCGGCCACCAGCAATGGCTGACCAGCTCGTAGCCATCGACCTCGAAACGACCCATGCCGCGCCAGACATCGCGCTCGGCAAAGTCGGTTTTGTAGAATCGCTGGTAAGCCTTCGCCTCATCCGATAACGGCTGCCACTCGGCCAATGGCTTGAGGCTCGCGCGTAAATGATCGGGGTCGAAAGTATCAGGCATGCGGGTATTCCAGAGCGGGAAACGGACTTTATCGGCCTGCGATATTCATCTGTAGAGGCAGACATGGCAAGCTAGCCGGCCTTTCGAGGATCGAAAACCATGCGTTCGCCCTACCGCACCGCACTGTTCGCCAGCCTGCTCGCGCTGATCTGCGCCGGGGTGCTGTGGGCGGCATATGACTGGTTTCAGGGCCGCTATCTGCGCGCGTTCAGCGAACATACGGCGGTATTTTCCGGTGACCCGCTGCGCCTGCCGGACAACCTCGCCGGGCCGGGCAATATCCGCCTCGTGCACTTCTGGGACCCGGCCTGCCCGTGCAACGTCGGCAATCAACAGCACCTGAGCGAGATGGTCGAACAGTTCGGCCCTCGCGGCGTGGAGTTCTTCGCCGTGCAAAAGCCCGGCAGCCACGGCCAGTTGCCCGCCACCCTCGCCAGCCTGAAAACCATCATCGTCCTGTCCGGCGCCGAACAGATCCCCGCCAGCCCCGCCGTGGCGATCTGGGATCGTAGCGGCAAATTGGCCTACTTCGGCCCGTACAGCGAAGGCCTGACCTGCAACTCCAGCAACAGCTTTATCGAACCGATCCTGCATGCCCTGACGGAAGATCGCCCGGTCAATGCCACGCATACGCTGGCGGTGGGGTGTTATTGCCCGTGGCCGGCGGACGCGAAGTAAGGCATTCCGGACTTTTCAAGGACAGCGCTGCACCACACAGATGCTCTGTGCTAAATGTTTGCAGCCCGACGGGCGGCCTTCCCGCCTGCACAAGGAGTCACCATGAAGCGTGCGTTGATCGTCGTTGCGTTGCTCATCGTTGTCCTGCTCGGCGCCGCCGGCGGCTATATCTACAGCAAGCAGCCGACGCGCCAGGGCCAGGTCGAGTTGCGCAACCTGCAAGGCTCAGTGACCGTGCGCTACGACGAGCGCGGTGTGCCGCATATCCGCGCCGAGAACGAAACCGACCTCTATCGCGCCCTCGGTTATGTGCACGCGCAGGACCGCCTGTTCCAGATGGAAGCCATGCGCCGCCTCGCCCGGGGCGAGCTGGCCGAAGTGCTCGGGCCGAAACTGCTCGACACCGACAAGCTGTTTCGCAGCCTGCGCATTCGCGAGCGTGCGGCCAGTTACGTCGCCAGCCTCGACAAGCAGTCGCCGGCGTGGAAGGGCCTGCAAGCCTATCTGGACGGCATCAACCAATATCAGAGCAGCCACGCCGCGCCGATCGAGTTCGACGTGCTGGGCATCCCCAAGCGGCCGTTCACGGCCGAGGACAGCATCAGCGTCGCCGGTTACATGGCCTACAGCTTTGCCGCCGCGTTTCGCACCGAGCCGCTGCTGACCTACGTACGCGATCAGCTCGGCGCCGATTACCTCGATGTGTTCGATCTCGACTGGCAGGCCAAAGGCGTTCTGGCCACCGATCACACCCGGCACGCACCGGCCCTCGCCGCCGGCGACTGGCAGGACCTCACCGCCCTCGCCCGCCTCAGCGAACAGGCGCTGCTCGACAACGGCCTGCCGCAGTTTGAAGGCAGCAACGCCTGGGTGATTGCCGGCAGCCGCAGCCAGAGTGGCAAGCCGTTGCTGGCCGGCGATCCGCACATTCGCTTCTCGGTGCCGTCGGTGTGGTACGAGGCGCAGCTCTCGGCGCCGGGTTTCGAGTTGTACGGCCACCATCAGGCGCTGGTGCCGTTCGCGTTTCTGGGACACAACCTCGACTTCGGCTGGAGCCTGACCATGTTCCAGAACGACGACCTCGATCTGATCGCCGAGAAGGTCAACCCGGACAATCCCAATCAAGTCTGGTATCGCGGCCAGTGGACCGACATGCTCGTCAGCGAGCAGCAGATCAATGTGAAAGGCCAGGCGCCGGTGACGATCACCTTGCGCCAGTCGCCCCATGGGCCGATCGTCAACGATGCGCTCGGCAGCGCTGCCGGCAAAACCCCGATTGCGATGTGGTGGGCGTTCCTCGAAACGCCGAACCCGATCCTCGAAGGTTTCTACCAGCTCAACCGCGCCGACACCTTGGCCAAGGCTCGCGCGGCGGCGGCCAAGGTACAGGCGCCGGGTCTGAATCTGGTGTACGCCAACGCCAAAGGCGATATCGCCTGGTGGGCCTCGGCCCTGCTGCCCAAACGTCCGGCCGGGGTGAAACCGGGCTTCATTCTCGACGGCAGCACGCCTGAGGCGGACAAGGACGGCTATTACCCGTTCAGCGCCAACCCGCAGGAAGAGAACCCGGCGCGCGGCTATATCGTCTCGGCCAACTTCCAGCCCGTGTCGCCGACCGGCATGGAGATTCCCGGTTATTACAATCTTGCCGATCGCGGTCAGCAGCTTGATCGTCAGCTCAGCGACAACCGGATGAAGTGGAGCAACGAGGCCAACCAGCAACTGCAACTGGGCACGGCGACCGGTTACGGCCCGCGTCTGTTGGCGCCGCTGTTGCCGGTGTTGCGTGAGGTGGTCAGTGATCCGGCGCAGCTGAAACTGGTCGAGCAACTGGCGCAGTGGCCCGGCGACTATCCGCTGAATTCGATCAGCGCGACGGTGTTCAACCAGTTCCTCTACGACCTTGCCGATGCGGCGATGCGCGATGAGTTGGGCAATGACTTCTTCGAGACACTGCTGTCGACGCGGGTAATCGATTCGGCGTTGCCACGCTTGGCGGCCAAGGCGGATTCACCGTGGTGGGACAATCGCAGCACGCCGGCCAAAGAAACCCGCGCCGATGTCGTGCGCACGGCGTGGGCGGCAAGCATGGCGCATCTGAAACTGACCCTCGGCGATAACGTGGCCGGTTGGCAGTGGGGCGCGGCGCACACCCTGACCCACGGCCATCCGCTGGGGCAGCAGAAGCCGCTGGATCGCCTGTTCAACGTCGGCCCGTTCGCAGCGCCGGGCAGCCACGAAGTGCCGAACAACCTCTCGGCGAAGATCGGCCCGGCGCCATGGCCGGTGACCTATGGACCGTCGACGCGACGCCTGGTGGACTTCGCCGATCCGGTACATGGCCTGACGATCAATCCGGTCGGCCAGAGTGGCGTGCCACTGGACAGGCACTATGACGATCAGGCCGAGGCGTATGTGGAGGGGATTTATGTGCAGGCGCATTTCAGCGAGGAAGAGGTGCAGGCGAATACGCGCAGGACGTTGAAGCTGTTGCCTGCGCGCAAGCCCTGAAGAGCCCCTCACCCTAGCCCTCTCCCAGAGGGAGAGGGGACCGATTGGGGGATATTCATGAGAAACGCCGACGTGAAAGATTGGCGCCGAATCCATAATCGATAAGGTCTTTCAGGTCGATGTAACACGCCAGACACTGCAATCGCCTCCCTCTCCCTCTGGGAGAGGGCTGGGGTGAGGGCTTTCGAGCTCAAGCCCGGATCAAACATTCAGCGCAAAATTCATCCGAAACTGCTGCGGCGTCACCCCAAGCCGCCGGTTGAACACACTGCGCATATGCTGCGCATCACAAAACCCGCACTGATACGCCACGGTTTTCAGGGGCGCCGTGGTGCTTTCCAGCATCACCCGCGCCGCATCCACCCGCGCCCGTTCGACAAACTCCGCCGGGGTCACTTTGGCTTCCCGCGCGAACACCCGCGAGAAATTGCGCGCACTCATGTTCGCCGCATTGGCCAGATCGGCAATCGTCAGGTCGCCGGTGAGATTGGCCAGCACATACAACTGCACCAGCGCCACCGCTGACGTCGGCTCGGCATGCGGCGTGAGGAACGGGCTGAACTGCGATTGCCCGCCCGAGCGCTGGGTGAACACCACCAGCCGTTTCGCCACACTCAGCGCGACCTCGGCACCGTGGTCGCGCGCCAGCAGGTACAGCGACAGATCGATCCCCGCCGTGACCCCGGCCGAGGTGTAGAGCGCGCCATCCTCGACGTACAGGCGGTCCGCCTCGACCCGCGTGGTCGGGCACAAATGCGCCAACGCCCCGGCATCGTTCCAGTGCGTGGTGACAGTGCGCCCTTCCAGCAAACCGGCGCGGGCGAGCATGAACGCGCCGTTGCAGATCGAGCCGAAACGCCGGGCGCGGCCACAGGCATCGCGCAGCCAGGCGTCGAACGTGGGGCCGAAATCCATGAATGGCAATTGCGGGCCGCCGGCGACCAGCAACAGGTCGGGGCTATCCGTTGCTTCGCCGAAGTGGCAGTGGGCGTTCAGGCTCATTCCGTTGGAACAGGCCATCGGCCCGTGCTCGACGCCGATCACTTGCAAGCGATAGTGATCCTGCGGCGCAAGAAAGCGGTTGGCTTCGGCGAACACGTCCATGGGGCCGCTGACGTCCAGTGACTGCACGCCGGGGAACACCACAATGGCGACGGATTTGTTCATGGCTCAAACGTCCTCAATACCTGTGACAAACACACAAACCTGTGGGAGCGAGCCTGCTCGCGAAGAGGCCATCACCCGCAACATAGCTGTCGAATGACACACTGCCTTCGCGAGCAGGCTCGCTCCCACATGGGCCGTGCCGGGCTTGTTGATCGAGCCACCCTTGCCGGTCCCACACCCGACAAGTGAGCTTGGCACGATTTGCAGGCGGATTGGCAAGGATCGCAGCCATGACTCGATTGTTCGCTTGGCGCGCGGGGAACAGACTTTTCCCAGCAGCGCCACGACGGCGTTTTCGACGAGGAAACCGTTATGACCAGCACCATCGCCGGCATCAAGATCCCTGACAGCGCCCTCGCCCGGGCCACCACCGAGTACATTCGCGACATCGAATCCGACCTGCTTTATCACCACTCGCGCCGGGTGTTTCTGTTCGGCGCCTTGAGCGGCGAGCGCCAGCAACTGGCCTATAACCGGGAGCTGCTGTACGTCGGCGCAATGTTCCACGACCTTGGTCTGGTCGCAGGCCATCGCAGCGATGACGAGCGCTTCGAAGTGGACGGCGCAAATGCCGCCGCAGCCTTTCTCAAGCCGTACGGGCTGAGCGACGACGACATCGAGCAAGTCTGGCTGTCGATCGCGTTGCACACCACGCCGGGCGTGCCCAGGCATCTGCGCCCGACCGTAGCACTGGTGACCGCCGGGGTGGAGATGGATGTGCTGGGCATCGATTACGCGGCGTTCAGCAGCGTGCAGCGCGAAGCCGTGGTGCATGCGCATCCGCGTGGGGAGGGTTTCAAGGAGTGCATCATCTGCGCGTTCGCCGACGGCTTGCGCCATCGCCCGCAGACGACGTTTGGCAATGTGAAGACTGATGTGCTGGTGGATCAGGAGCCGGGGTTTCGGCCGATGAACTTTGTTGAGGTCATCCGCAAGTCTCCCTGGACTGCTTAAAACCAGATTTGGAACTGGGCCCTGTGGCGAGGGGATTTATCCCCGTTGGGTTGCGAAGCGACCCCAAAAAAACAGGCATGCTGCGCAGTCCATCGGGGATAAATCCCCTCACCACAAAAGCCCGCTCCCACATTTTGATTTGGGTTGGCCTCGCAAATGAGACCAACCGGTCGGCTCACACAGTCTGCGGCGCAGGCGCGCGTCGCGCGTCCGGTTGCTTCCATGAATCGGCAGCGCTTTCTTCGATGGCCTGCTGGATGGCTTTCTTGCGGGCTTCTTCGGCGCGGCGGCTGAAGAACCAGACGAGGAAGGTCACCAGCGACACCGCCAGCAGAATCAGGCTGGCCACGGCGTTGATCTCGGGTTTCACACCAAGGCGCACCGCCGAGAACACTTCCATCGGCAGGGTCGTCGAACCCGGGCCGGAAACGAAGCTCGCCAGCACCAGGTCATCCAGCGACAGCGCGAACGACATCATCCCGCCCGCCGCCAGCGACGGCGCGATCATCGGGATGGTGATCAGGAAGAACACCTTCCACGGCCGCGCGCCCAAGTCCATCGCCGCCTCTTCGATCGACAGGTCCAGCTCACGCAAGCGCGCCGACACCACCACCGCCACATACGCCGCACAGAACGTGGTGTGGGCGATCCAGATGGTGACGATGCCGCGCTCCTGCGGCCAGCCGATCATCTGCGCCATGGCCACGAACAGCAGCAACAGCGACAGACCGGTGATCACTTCCGGCATCACCAACGGCGCAGTCACCAGGCCGCCAAACAGCGTGCGGCCCTTGAAGTGGGTGATGCGCGTCAGCACGAACGCCGCCAGCGTACCCAGTGCCACTGCAGCAACCGCGGTGTAGCAGGCGATTTCCAGCGAGCGCAGCACCGAACCCATCAGTTGCGAGTTGTCGAGCAGGCCGACGTACCACTTGATCGACCAGCCGCCCCACACCGTCACCAGTTTCGAGGCGTTGAACGAGTAGATCACCAGGATCAGCATCGGCAGATAGATGAAGATCAGACCCAGTACCAGCATCAGGCTGGAGAAACGGAAGCGCTTCATTCTTTACCCTCCATTTCCTTGGCCTGACTGCGGTTGAACAGAATGATCGGCACAATCAGGATCGCCAGCATCACCACCGCCAGCGCGGACGCCACCGGCCAGTCACGGTTGTTGAAGAATTCTTGCCAGAGCACCTTACCGATCATCAGGGTTTCCGGACCGCCAAGCAGCTCCGGAATCACGAACTCGCCGACCACCGGAATGAACACCAGCATGCAGCCGGCAATGATGCCGTTCTTGGACAGCGGAATGGTGATTTTCCAGAAGCTGTTGAAGGTGCTCGAACCCAGGTCCGACGCGGCTTCCAACAGGCTCTGGTCATGTTTGACCAGGTTGGCGTACAGCGGCAGGATCATGAACGGCAGATACGAATAGACCACGCCGATGTACACGGCGAGGTTGGTATTGAGGATCTGCAGCGGCTCGTCGATCAGGCCCATGCTCATCAGGAATCCGTTGAGCAGGCCGTTGTTGCTGAGAATGCCCATCCACGCGTAGACGCGGATCAGGATCGCCGTCCAGGTCGGCATCATGATCAGTAGCACCAGCACCGTTTGCAGCTCTTTGCGCGCACTGGCGATGGCATAGGCCATCGGGTAACCGATCAGCAGGCAGAGCACAGTGCTGATAAAAGCCATTTTCAGCGAGCCGAGATAGGCGGCGATGTACAGCTCGTCGTCGCCGAGCATCGCGTAGTTGCCCAGGTTCAGCAGCAGTTGCAGCTTCTGCTCGGCGTAGGTGTAGATCTCGGTGTATGGCGGGATCGCCACGTCGGCTTCGGCGAAACTGATCTTCAGAACGATGAAGAACGGCAGCATGAAGAACAGGAACAGCCAGATGAACGGCACCCCGATGACCATTTGCCGGCCATTGGGGATGATTCGGTTCATGCGGCGTTTGAATTTGCGCATGTTCATGAGCGAAGTACCACGCCGCTGTCGTCTTCCCACCACACGTAGACCTGATCGCCCCAGGTCGGACGCGCGCCGCGACGTTCGGCGTTGGCGACGAACGACTGCACCAGTTTGCCGCTCGGCAATTCGACGTAGAACACCGAGTGCCCGCCCAGATAGGCGATGTCGTGGACCTTGCCGCTCGACCAGTTGTATTCGCAGGTCGGCATGTCGGCAGTGACCAGCAGCTTCTCGGGACGAATCGCGTAGGTTACGGACTTGTCCTGCACCGAGGTGCTGATGCCGTGGCCGACGTAGATCTGCCGGTCGAGGTCCTTGCAGGTGATGGTCGCGTGGCCTTCGGCGTCGTCGATCACTTCGCCTTCGAAAATGTTGACGTTGCCGATGAATTCACAGACCAGACGGCTGGTCGGGGTTTCGTAGATGTCGATCGGGCTGCCGATCTGGGCGATCCAGCCCAGGTGCATGATCGCGATGCGCTCGGCCATGGTCATGGCCTCTTCCTGGTCGTGGGTCACCATCACGCAGGTCACGCCGACGCGCTCGATGATTTCCACCAGTTCCAGCTGCATCTGCGAACGCAGTTTCTTGTCCAGTGCGCCCATCGGTTCGTCGAGCAGCAACAGCTTCGGCCGCTTGGCCAGCGAACGGGCCAGGGCCACGCGCTGACGCTGGCCGCCGGACAGTTGATGCGGCTTGCGCTTGGCGTACTGGCTCATCTGCACAAGTTTGAGCATCTCGGCCACACGGGCGTCGATCTCGGCCTTGGGAATCTTGTCCTGCTGCAGGCCGAAGGCGATGTTCTGCGCCACGGTCATGTGCGGGAACAGGGCGTAGGACTGAAACATCATATTGATCGGACGGTCGTACGGCGGCATGTCGGTGATGTCGACGCCGTCGAGGAAAATCCGCCCTTCCGTGGGCCGTTCGAAGCCTGCCAGCATCCGTAGCAAGGTGGATTTGCCCGATCCCGAACCGCCGAGCAGGGCGAAAATCTCGCCCTTCTTGATTTCCAGGGACACGTCGTCCACGGCAATCGTCTCGTCGAACTTCTTCGTGACCCGGTCGATTTTGACCAGCACCTGTTTTGGTGTCTGGTCGCCCTCGAGGGCTTTCTTGTAGGCGCCGGAGGCAACTGCCATTTACGAAACTCCCAACAGAAGCAGCAGTTCGCCACGCAAGACGAACCCTGGATAGTTTGTGCGTTATTTGCCCGACTTGACCTTGGTCCAGTTGCGGGTCATCAAACGCTGAATATTGGCTGGCAACTCGGTCGACACGTAGGTCTTGTCGAGGACTGCTTGCGGTGGGTAAACCGCTTCATCGGTGCGAATGGATTGTTCCATCAGCTTGTCCGAACCCGGGTTGGGGTTGGCGTAACCGACGTAATCACTGACCTGGGCGATCACCTCAGGTTTCAGCAAATAATTGATGAAGGCGTGGGCTTCCTTGACGTTGGACGAGTCCTTGGGGATCGCCAGCATGTCGAACCACAGCGCGCCGCCCTCTTTCGGAATCGAGTAGGCGATGTTGACGCCCTTCTTCGCTTCCTCGGCACGGTTCTTCGCCTGGAAGATGTCGCCGGAGAAACCGATGGCCACGCAGATGTCGCCGTTGGCCAGATCGCCGATGTATTTCGAGGAGTGGAAATAGGTCACGTATGGACGCACCGCGAGCAGCTTGGCGGTGGCTTTTTCGTAGTCCTTGGTGTTGGTGCTGTTGGCGTTCAAGCCCAGGTAATTGAGCATGGTCGGCATCATTTCATCAGCCGAATCGAGGAACGCGACACCGCAGCTGTGCAGCTTCTTGATGTTTTCCGGTTCGAACAGCACGGCCCAGGAATCGATCTTGTCGATGCCCAGCACAGCCTTGACCTTGTCGACGTTGTAGCCAATGCCGTTGGTGCCCCACAGATACGGCACGGCGTAGAGGTTGCCGGGATCGTTCTGCTCCAGGCGCTTGAGCAGCACCGGGTCGAGGTTGGAATAATTGGGCAGCTGCGCCTTGTCGAGCTTCTGGAACGCGCCCGCCTTGATCTGCTTGCCAAGGAAGTGGTTCGACGGCACGACCACGTCGTAACCGGTGCGCCCGGCGAGCAGCTTGCCTTCCAGGGTTTCGTTGGAGTCGAAGACGTCGTAGACCGGTTTGATCCCGGTCTCTTTCTCGAAGTCGGCCAGGGTCGACTCGCCGATGTAATCGGACCAGTTATAAATATGCACCGTACCGGCGGCCTGGGCTCCGACAGCGATTGTCAGGCCGGCAGCGGCCAGCAGGGCTTTGCGCAAAGAAGAAAATACAGGCAAGTGGAGGTCCTCTAAATTGATTGGGCCCAAGTTGCCCCGCGCTGCATGACAGCCATGGCTGCCCGACAACAAAACCGGCGCGCAACTTACCCTCGAAAAACCGATCCAGCAAAACTTTCTGTCATTTAATTATCCACTGGCCGCCGTCGCGGCGACGACGGCCAGTGGTTGTGGCGACAAACCGGCTTATTTGCCCGATTTGATCTTGGTCCAGCTGCGGGTGATCAGGCGCAGCGTGGCGGCGTCCAGATCGCTGATCGCATAGAGCTGCTTCTTCACTTCAGCCGACGGGTAGATGCTCGGGTCGCTGGTGATGTCCTTGTCCACCAGAGGCGTCGCCGCCTTGTTGCCGTTCGGGAAACGCACGGCGTTGGTGATGCCGGCCATCACTTGCGGCTCCAGCAGGTAGTTCATGAACTTGTAGGCGGCTTCGACGTTTTCGGCATCCTTGGGAATGGCGACCATGTCGTAGAAAGTACCGGCGCCTTCTTTTGGAATGGTGTAGGCCAGTTTGACCTTGTCACCGGCTTCCTGAGCGCGGGTCTTGGATTGCTCCAGGTCACCCGAGTAACCGACGGCGACGCAGATGTTGCCGTTGGCAAGGTCGGAGATGTACTTGGACGAGTGGAAGTAGGCGACCGAAGGACGGATCTTCAGGAACAGGTCTTCGGCGGCTTTCAGATCAGCCTTGTCCTTGCTGTTGGTCGGCTTGCCCAGATAGTGCAATGCCGCCGGAATCATTTCGGTCGGCGCATCGAGGAAGCTCACGCCGCAGCTTTTGAGTTTCTCGATGTTTTCCGGCTTGAACACCACGTCCCACGAATCGATCTTGTCGATGCCCAGTGCAGCCTTGACCTTGGCCGGGTTGTAACCGATGCCGATCGAGCCCCACATGTACGGGAAGGCGTGCTTGTTGCCCTGGTCGCTGGCATCGCCAACGGCCTTCAGCAGGTCTTCGTCGAGGTTTTTCCAGTTAGGCAGCTTGGACTTGTCCAGCTCCTGGTAAACGCCGGCCTTGATCTGCTTGGCGAGGAAATTGTTGGAAGGCACCACGATGTCATAACCGGACTTGCCGGCCAGCAGCTTGGCTTCCAGGGTTTCGTTACTGTCGAAGACGTCGTAGACGACTTTGATCCCGGTGGCTTTTTCGAAGTTGGCCACGGTGTCCGGCGCGATGTAGTCGGACCAGTTGTAGACGTGCAGCACCTTGTCGTCCGCGTGCACCGCACCCGCCATCATGCCCGCCATGGACAGCGCGAGCAGAGTCTTGCCAGCTAGCTTTTTACCTAATGCCTTCATGCGTCATGCTCCAAATTTTTCTTTTTTGAACCACTTTGTTCAGCGGCCGAACCCGGACAACTGGAACCGCGGCTAGTCTGGCAAGATCCGAGGCGGTCTTTCAACAAAAGACCAGCCTTTCTGACAGCTTTGAGCGAGTGCGCCGCAGCTCCCCCGCTCAAAGCCTAGCACCTAGGCCTGCAGCGCACCGAGGGTCAGGTCCAGACACTTGCGTGCCTTTGTAACCAGCTCATCGATCTCCGCTTTGCTGATCACCAGCGGCGGCGCGATGATCATGGTATCGCCCACCGCGCGCATGATCAGGCCGTTGTCGAAGCAGAACTGCCGGCAGATCATGCCCACGCCCTTGCCTTCGTAACGCTTGCGCGTGGCCTTGTCCTGCACCAGTTCGATCGCCCCCAGCAGGCCGACGCCACGAACTTCACCCACCAACGGGTGATCGTTCAGCTCGCGCAGACGTTTCTGCAAATACGGTGCCGTTTCGTTGTGGGCGTTCTCGATAATTTTTTCATCGCGCAGGATGCGGATGTTTTCCAGGCCCACCGCGGCTGCCACCGGGTGGCCGGAGTAAGTGAAGCCATGGTTGAAATCGCCGCCTTCATTGAGCACGGCCACCACCGAATCACGCACGATCAACCCGCCCATCGGGATGTAGCCGGAGGTCAGGCCCTTGGCGATGGTCATCATGTGCGGCTTGAGGTCGTAGAAATCGCTACCGAACCACTCACCGGTACGGCCGAAGCCGCAGATCACTTCGTCGGCGACGAAGAGGATGTCGTACTTGGCGAGGATTTCCTTGATGCGCGGCCAGTAGGTATCGGGCGGGATGATCACGCCGCCGGCGCCCTGGATCGGCTCGGCAATAAAGGCACCGACGTTGTCGACGCCGACTTCGAGAATCTTTTCTTCGAGCTGATTGGCCGCCCAGATGCCGAACTCTTCCGGCGACATGTCGCCGCCTTCGGCAAACCAGTACGGCTGCGCGATGTGGACGATGCCCGGGATCGGCAAATCGCCCTGTTCGTGCATGTAGGTCATGCCGCCGAGGCTTGCGCCGGCCACGGTAGAACCGTGATAACCGTTCTTGCGGCTGATGATGACTTTCTTGTTCGGCTGGCCTTTGATCGCCCAGTAGTGGCGAACCATGCGCAGCATGGTGTCGTTGCCTTCGGAGCCGGAGCCGGTGAAGAACACGTGGTTCATGCCTTCTGGCGCCACGTCGGCAATCGACTTGGCCAGTTCCAGTGCCGGCGGGTGTGCGGTCTGGAAGAACAGGTTGTAGTAAGGCAGTTCGCGCATCTGTTTCGCGGCGGCATCGGCCAGCTCATCGCGACCGTAACCGATCGCCACGCACCAGAGGCCGGCCATGCCGTCGAGGATCTTGTTGCCTTCGCTGTCCCACAGATAAACGCCCTTGGCGTTGGTGATGATCCGCGGGCCTTTCTCTTTCAGTTGCTTGAAGTCGCTGAACGGTGCCAGGTGGTGATCGCTGCTCAGCGCTTGCCACTCACGGGTTTGCGGGTTGTTGCTGGTCATGCCAATTCTCCTTGTTATCGGTGAAGGCGCGACGGCTGGCCGCCGCGCCCGGCGCATCAGACGGCGAAGAGCAGGTACTCACGCTCCCAGGAACTGATCACGCGCTTGAAGTTTTCATGCTCGGCCCGCTTGACCGCGACGTAGCCGGTGATGAAGGTCTTGCCGAGGTACTTCTCGATGGTCGCGCTGTTTTCCATACGCTCCAGCGCGTCCTCGATGGTCAGCGGCAGGCGCAGGTTGCGGCGCTCGTAACCACGGCCGACCACAGGCGCGCTCGGGTTCAGGCCCTCGACCATGCCGATGTAACCGCAGAGCAGGCTCGCGGCAATCGCCAGGTACGGGTTGGCGTCGGCGCCCGGCAGACGGTTTTCCACGCGGCGGTTCTGCGGGCCGGCATCCGGTACGCGCAGGCCGACGGTACGGTTCTCTTCGCCCCACTCGACGTTTACCGGTGCCGAAGTGTCCGGGAGGAAGCGGCGGAACGAGTTGACGTTCGGCGCGAACAGCGGCAACAGCTCGGGGATCAGTTTTTGCAGACCACCGATGTGGTGCAGGAATAGTTGGCTCATCGTCCCGTCTTCGTTGGAGAAGACGTTCTTGCCGGTCTGAATGTCGATGATGCTCTGGTGCAGGTGCATGGCGCTGCCCGGCTCACCGGTCATTGGCTTGGCCATGAACGTCGCCGCTACGTCGTGCTTGAGCGCGGCTTCGCGCATGGTGCGCTTGAACACCAGAATCTGATCGGCCAGCGACAGAGCGTCACCGTGACGGAAGTTGATTTCCATCTGCGCCGTGCCGTCTTCGTGGATCAGCGTATCGAGATCCAGCTCCTGCAATTCGCACCAGTCGTAGACGTCCTCGAACAGCGGATCGAATTCGTTGGCCGCTTCAATGGAGAACGACTGCCGACCGATTTCCGGACGGCCCGAGCGACCAATCGGCGGCTGCAACGGATAGTCAGGGTCGTCGCTGCGCTTGGTCAGGTAGAACTCCATCTCCGGCGCCACGATTGGCTGCCAGCCCTTGTCGGCATACAGCTTCAAGACTTTCTTGAGGACGTTGCGCGGCGACAGCTCGATCGGGTTGCCTTGCTTGTCGTAGGTGTCGTGGATCACCTGCGCAGTCGGCTCGATGGCCCAAGGCACCAGGTACACGGCGTTCTGGTCGGGGCGGCAGATCATGTCGATGTCGGCCGGGTCGAGCAGTTCGTAATAGATGTCGTCTTCGACGTAGTCGCCGGTCACGGTCTGCAGCAGCACGCTCTCCGGCAGACGCATGCCTTTCTCGGCGATGAACTTGTTGGTCGGCGAAATCTTGCCCCGGGTAATACCGGTCAAGTCGCCGATCATGCATTCGACTTCTGTGATCTTGCGGTCTTTCAACCAATCGGTGAGCTGGTCGAGGTTGTTACTCATAAATGCCTCTGGGCTGAGTCTCCTGACGCGATGTCAGGCAATTTTGACGCTTGCGGCGTCGCGTTGAAGGGGGCTTGCTCGCGCAGTGCCGGCTTACGCCTGGCACCGCGCATAGACAATGAAAGAGGAGCTTACCTGCCCTTGACGCTGGCGTTGCATTTCCCGTGCACTTTGCAAACGTGCAGAATCACAAGCATGACGCTGAGTGCGGCACGGGCTTTGGGAGGGAAAGAGTTCTATAGTGGAAGGAGACGCCATAAAGCGGATGCTGTGCCCGACGTCCAGAATATCGGACGCTGCCGTTTTGCCGGATGTTGACGAGCGTGTCGTCGACAGGCTGCGCGCCTTGCTGGCTGCGCTACGGACGGATTGATCGCCACTGATGTGATGAGCATGCAGACCGGACTGTTGCGAGCAGTCGGTGATGCCGATTAACGGCAGGCGAGACATGAAGCACCCCGGTATTATTGCTGTTATGGGTTTGACCGGAGCTTAGCCTTGTTCATTTTTTTACACAACACCCCCGTAAAAAATACAACACGGCCTGCTCAAGCCCGCAGCTGAGCAACGTTCAAGGTTTGAAAAAACGCCCCAAAGTGCCCCATAAATGCCCTCAAAGCGCTTTTTCGGGGCAAAAAAGGCCTCGCTTGACTTCGGCAGGCCGTTCGGGTTGACTGAAACCAGAAAAGATCAATGATTGATATTTTTAACAACAAAGGTGTTGCATCATGTCGGTACCCCCGCGTGCCGTTCAGCTTAACGAAGCGAACGCGTTCCTTAAGGAACATCCTGAGGTTCTGTACGTTGACCTTCTGATTGCGGATATGAATGGTGTGGTGCGCGGCAAGCGCATCGAACGCACCAGCCTCCACAAGGTTTACGAGAAAGGCATCAACCTGCCGGCCTCTCTATTTGCTCTGGATATCAACGGCTCCACGGTGGAAAGCACCGGCCTGGGCCTGGACATCGGCGACGCCGATCGCATCTGCTATCCGATCCCCGATACCCTGTGCAACGAGCCATGGCAGAAGCGCCCGACCGCGCAGCTGTTGATGACCATGCACGAACTCGAAGGCGATCCGTTCTTCGCCGATCCCCGTGAAGTGCTGCGCCAGGTGGTGACCAAGTTCGACGAGCTCGGCCTGACCATCTGCGCCGCCTTCGAACTCGAGTTCTACCTGATCGACCAGGAAAACGTGAACGGCCGTCCGCAGCCGCCACGCTCGCCGATCTCCGGCAAACGCCCGCACTCGACGCAGGTCTACCTGATCGACGACCTCGACGAATACGTCGACTGCCTCCAGGACATTCTGGAAGGTGCCAAAGAGCAAGGCATCCCGGCCGATGCGATTGTCAAGGAAAGTGCCCCGGCGCAGTTCGAAGTGAACCTGCACCACGTCGCCGACCCGATCAAGGCCTGCGACTACGCCGTCCTGCTCAAGCGTCTGATCAAGAACATCGCCTACGACCATGAAATGGACACCACCTTCATGGCCAAGCCGTATCCGGGCCAGGCGGGCAATGGTCTGCACGTACACATTTCGATTCTGGACAAAGCCGGCAAAAACATTTTTGCCAGCGAGGATCCCGAGCAGAACGCCGCGCTGCGTCACGCGATCGGCGGTGTGCTCGAGACCCTGCCGGCGCAGATGGCTTTCCTCTGCCCGAACGTCAACTCCTACCGTCGCTTCGGCGCGCAGTTCTACGTACCGAACTCGCCGTGCTGGGGCCTGGACAACCGCACCGTGGCGATCCGCGTACCGACCGGCTCTGCCGATGCCGTACGTATCGAGCACCGCGTGGCCGGCGCGGACGCCAACCCGTACCTGCTGATGGCTTCGGTACTGGCCGGCGTGCACCACGGTCTGGTCAACCAGATCGAACCGGGCGCGCCTGTCGAAGGCAACAGCTACGAACAAAACGAGCAGAGCCTGCCGAACAACTTGCGCGATGCCCTGCGCGAGCTGGACGACAGCGAGGTGATGGCCAAGTACATCGATCCGAAGTACATCGATATCTTCGTCGCCTGCAAGGAAAGCGAGCTGGAGGAGTTCGAACACTCCATCTCCGACCTTGAGTACAACTGGTATCTGCATACCGTTTAAGCGGATTGCAGCTTCAGGAAAAACGCCGTTGGCTGATTCAGCCAGCGGCGTTTTTTTATGGCCGAACACAAAACCTGTGGCGAGGGGATTTAGCGAAACGTCGCACCGCCCCGTTCGGTTGCGAAGCAGCCCCAAATCCATCCCACTCGGTGTGTCAGGAATACCCGGCTCTCAGGGTTTACGACTGCTGCGCAGCCGAACGGGGCGGTGCGACGTTTCGCTAAAGCCCCTCGCCACGGGGTACTGGCAGACAACACCTGAACCGCCTCGTACAATGCCCGCTGCCCCGCAGGAGACTTCCATGACGCGTCCCGCCACCGTTCGCAAACCCCGTGCCCGCAGCCAGGCGCGGATCGATTCGATACTCGATGCCGCGCGCACGCTGCTGGCGGCCGAGGGCGTGGCCAGTCTGTCGATCTACAGCGTCGCCGAGCGCGCGCAGATTCCGCCCTCCTCCGTGTATCACTTCTTCGCCAGCGTACCGGCGCTGCTCGAAGCGCTGACCGCCGATGTCCACGCAGCCTTCCGCGCCTGCCTGCAAGCGCCGATCGATCACGACGCGTTACGCGACTGGCGTGATCTGTCGCGACTGGTCGAACAGCGCATGCTCGAGATCTACGACCAGGATGCGGCCGCGCGGCAATTGATTCTGGCGCAACACGGCCTGACCGAAGTGACCCAGGCTGACCGCCAGCACGATCTGGAACTGGGCGACCTGATGCACAAGTTGTTCGACCAGCATTTCGAATTGCCGAGGCTGCCGGACGATGTCGATGTGTTTGCCCTGGCGATGGAGCTGGGCGACCGGGTTTATGCTCGTTCGGTGCAGCAGCACGGGCAGATCACCCCGCGCATGGCCGAGGAAGGGATGCGCGTATTTGATGCCTATATCGGGTTGTACCTTCCGCCATATTTACCCAAAAGAAATCTCTAGCGCATGCACCGGCCCTTTCGCGAGCAGGCTCGCTCCCACATTTGAAATGCGTTCCCCTGTGGGAGCGAGCCTGCTCGCGAAAGCCGCGCCGCCGAATCCGCGACAGGCACAAAAAACCCCGCAGGGCTCACACCCTCCGGGGTTGTTTTTGCTCACCGACTTACAACTTGGCGATCGATACCTCGGTGGATTTCACAAAGGCGATCACTTCGCTGCCGACCACCAGCTCCAGCTCTTTCACAGAGCGGGTGGTGATCACCGAAGTGACGATGCCCGAAGCGGTCTGCACGTCGATTTCCGACAGCACGTCGCCGAGGACGATTTCCTTGATCGAGCCTTTGAACTGGTTGCGCACGTTGATGGCTTTGATAGTCATGGCATTTCTCCTAGGATCGAAATGAGCTGCAAGCGGCAAGCTATAAGCTGCAAGTAAAAGCACCAGGCTTGTTCTTGCGGCTTGTAGCTTGAAGCTTGCAGCTGCTTCATTGCGCCCAACGCAATTGCGCAGGCAGGGGTGAAACGGGTTCCGGCGCCGGCGGTTCGCCGGGCAGGGACAGAACACGGTTGAGCACTTCGGTTTCCAGTGCGGCGAGGCGATGCGAGCCACGCACCCTGGGGCGCGGCAGATCGACGTGCAGGTCGAGGCCAACTTCGCCGTCCTCGATCAGAATCACCCGATCGGCGATCGCCACCGCTTCACTGACGTCATGGGTCACCAGCAGCACGGTAAAACCGTGTTGCTGCCACAGCCGTTCGATCAGTTGCTGCATCTCGATGCGGGTCAGGGCATCCAGTGCGCCGAGCGGTTCGTCGAGCAGCAGCAGACGCGGCTGGTGAATCAGCGCCCGGGCCAGCGCCACGCGCTGCTTCTGGCCACCGGACAATGCCGCCGGCCACTCATTGGCGCGATCAGCCAGACCCACTGCTTCCAGTGCATCCAGCGCTTGCTGGCGCCAGTTGCCCTTGAGGCCGAGACCGACGTTGTCGATGATCCTTTTCCACGGCAGCAGCCGCGCTTCCTGGAACATCAGCCGCGTATCGTCGCGCGCCTGGCTGAGCGGCGCGGAGCCGGCCAGCAGCTCGCCGCCAGTCGGTTGATCGAGGCCGGCGAGCAAGCGCAAGAACGTGCTCTTGCCACAACCGCTGCGCCCGACCACGGCGACAAACTGCCCCGCCGGAATGTGCAGATCGATGTCGCGCAGCACCTGCCGCGCGCCGAAGGTTTTCTGCAGGTTGCGCACCGCCAGCGGAATTCCGCGCAGCAGGCGTGGAGGTTGTTGAGCGGTCATGCCGCACCTCCTTTGGCAACCTGATAGGCCGGATGCCAGCGCAGCCACACACGCTCAAGTCCACGGGCGGCAAGGTCGGCAAGTTTGCCGAGCACCGCGTAAAGCAGGATCGCCAGCACCACCACGTCGGTCTGCAAGAACTCGCGGGCGTTCATCGCCAGATAGCCGATACCGGAGCTGGCCGAGATGGTTTCAGCGACGATCAGCGTCAGCCACATGAAGCCCAGGGCGAAGCGCACGCCGACCAGAATCGACGGCAGCGCACCCGGCAGAATCACCTGCCAGAACAGGCTGAAACCGCTCAGACCATAACTGCGCGCCATCTCCACCAGCGCCGGGTCGACGTTGCGGATGCCGTGGTAAGTGTTGAGGTAGATCGGGAACAAGGTGCCCAGCGCCACCAGAAAAATCTTGGCTGATTCGTCAATGCCGAACCACAGGATCACCAGCGGAATCAGCGCCAGATGCGGCACGTTGCGGATCATCTGCACCGAGCTGTCGAGCAGGCGCTCGCCCCATTTCGACAGGCCGGTGATGAAGCCCAGCACCAGGCCGATGCTGCCGCCGATGGTAAAACCGAGTGCCGCGCGCCAGCCGCTGATCGCCAGGTGCGTCCAGATCTCGCCGCTGCGCACCAGACTGACGCCGGCCTCGATCACTGCCACCGGTGCCGGCAGAATCCGCGTCGACAACCAGCCGGCCGACACCGACAACTGCCACACCGCCAGCAGCAATACAGGCAACGCCCAGGGCGCGAGGCTGTGGATAATTTTCTTCATGGCCGCGCCTCAGCTCTGCGACGCGGCTTTGGGCAGGATGTCGTTGGCGACCATCTCGCCGAACGGGCTGACATAACCGGCGCTCTTCGGCAGTTCCGGGCGTTCAACGTCGAGGTGCGGGAACAGCAGCTCGGCCACCCGATACGACTCTTCAAGGTGTGGATAACCGGAGAAGATGAAGGTGTCGATGCCCAGATCGGCATATTCCTTGACCCGTGCTGCCACAGTCGGGCCATCGCCGACCAGCGCGGTACCGGCACCGCCACGTACCAGACCCACGCCAGCCCAGAGGTTCGGGCTGACTTCGAGGTTGTCGCGGCTGCCGCCGTGCAGCGCGGCCATGCGTTGCTGGCCGACCGAGTCGAAACGCGCCAGCGACGCCTGGGCACGCTGGATGGTGTCGTCGTCCAGATGCGAGATCAGCCGGTCCGCAGCCTGCCAGGCTTCGGCGTTGGTTTCACGCACGATCACATGCAGACGAATGCCGAAGCGCACGGTACGGCCGAGTTTGGCGGCTTTGGCCCGGACTTGTGCGATCTTCTCGGCAACCGCTGCCGGTGGTTCGCCCCAGGTCAGCACCATCTCGACCTGCTCGGCGGCCAGATCCTGCGCCGCTTCCGAAGAGCCACCGAAATACAGCGGCGGACGCGGTTGCTGGATCGGCGGATACAGCAGCTTCGCGCCCTTCACGCTGATGTGCTCGCCCTCGTAATCGACGGTTTCGCCTTCCAGCACACGGCGCCAGATGCGGGTGAATTCCACCGAGGCTTGATAGCGTTCCTCATGGTTGAGGAACAGACCGTCGCCGGCCAGTTCTTCCGGATCGCCACCGGTGACCAGATTGAACAGCGCACGCCCGCCGGACAAACGATCCAGCGTCGCTGCCTGCCGCGCGGCGACCGTCGGGGAGATGATCCCGGGGCGCAGGGCGACCAGAAACTTCAGGCGCTGGGTCACCGGAATCAGCGAGGCTGCCACCAGCCATGAGTCTTCGCAGGAACGCCCGGTCGGAATCAGCACACCGCCAAAACCCAGGCGATCCGCCGCTTGCGCGACCTGTTGTAGATAGCCGTGATCAACCGCGCGGGCGCCTTCGGCGGTGCCAAGGTAATGGCCGTCGCCGTGGGTTGGCAGGAACCAGAAGATATTGAGGCTCATGGAGTGGTCTCCTTGTGGATTCGAATTACTGGGCTTGGGAGCTTTGGGCCACAGCGGCCGGCGGGGTCCAGATCACATCCTTGATGCTCAACGGCTTGGGAATCAGCTTGAGCTGGAAGAACGTGTCGGCGATTTTCTGTTGCGCGGCGACCACTTCCGGGGTCAGGAACAGCGCGCCGTAGCCCTGGCGTTTCACCGAGGTCAGGGTGATGTCCGCCGGCAGGCCAAGCAGTGGCGCGACCTGTTGCGTCACGTCTTGCGGATTGGCTTTAGACCACTCGCCAACCGCGCGCACTTCTTCGACGAGGGTCTTGATCACCTCGGGATTTTTCTGCGCGTAAGGTTTGGTCGCCAGATAGAACTGGTGGTTGTCGACGATGCCTTTGCCGTCACGCAGGGTGTGCGCTTGCAGTTGTTTCTCGGCGGCGGCCTGGTACGGATCCCAGATGACCCAGGCGTCGACACTGCCACGCTCGAACGCAGCGCGGGCATCGGCTGGGGGCAGGAATACAGTCTGGATGTCGCTGTACTTGAGGCCGGCGTCTTCCAGTGCGCGCACCAGCAGGTAGTGAACGTTGGAACCTTTGTTCAGAGCGACTTTCTTGCCCTTGAGGTCGGCCACCGATTTGATCGGCGAGTCTTTCGGTACGAGGATCGCTTCGCTGTTCGGTGCTGGCGGTTCGTAGGCAACGTAGAGCAGATCAGCGCCGGCGGCCTGGGCGAAAACCGGTGGGGTTTCGCCGGTCACGCCGAAATCGATCGAGCCGACGTTGAGGCCTTCGAGCAGCTGCGGGCCACCAGGGAATTCCGTCCATTGCACGTCGACGCCTTGCGCGGCGAGGCGTTTTTCCAGCGTGCCTTTGGCTTTGAGCAGCACCAGCGTGCCGTACTTCTGATAACCGATCCGCAATGTCTCGGCTTGAGCTTGGGTGATGGCGCCGAAGGTGACAGCCGCAGCAAACAGAGCGACCAGACCACGACGCAAAAATACAGTGCGCATTGCGCTCTCCTTTTTGCTGTTGGGTTTTGGCTGCACCTGCTTGCCCGTTGGCGGGCGAGTAAGGCCAGTACTTCAAATTTCGATGGGACTTAAATGCTCCAGCGAGCACTCAACAAACGTTCGTTCAACAGGCCCGGCTCCAGCGGTTTCGGCCGGCGCGCCATGGCGCCGATGAACTGGTCCAGGGCCTCGTGTAACCGTTGCTCGAGGGCCGACGCCAGTTGCGCGGCGGCACTGCCTTCGCCGTAAGCGATCTGGCTGTCCTCGGCGAAAATGCCCTGAAGCATTTCCTGCGCTTTGAGTGCCGACAGCACAGGCTTGAGCGCGTAATCGACCACCAGCATGTGGGCAATGCTGCCGCCGGTAGCCATCGGCAAGACAATCTTGTGATTCAAGGCACGCTCGGGGAGCAGATCCAGCAGGGTCTTCAGCGCTCCGGAAAACGAGGCCTTGTACACCGGCGTGGCGATCAGCAGGCCATCGGCGTTTGCGATCTGTTGCAGCAGGTCGAGGACCTTCGGGCTGTCGAAGCGCGCGTGGAGCAGATCCTCGGCCGGGAAGTCCCGCACCTGATAACTCACCACTTCCACCCCTTGCTGTTGCAACCAGCGTTGCGAGCGCTCCAGCAGCACCCCGGAACGGGAGCGCAGGCTGGGGCTGCCACCGAGTGAGACGACCAGCATTGCAGATTCCTTTAAGCGTTACAGGCGATTCGCAGGCTGCGATCTCGCTTCAATGGCAGTGACCTTACCAGCTGATTTATATATCCATAAATCATATTTATTCATTTGGTTATGCGTTTAAGAGATATACCGCTGAGCAGAAGCCAGGCGAAAAAAAGGCCGTCGAAACGGCCGAAATTCCCCTGCGTTGTGATTTTGGATTCTCAAGTGCCTGGGCTGACGCCTTCGCGAGCAGGCTCGCTCCCACAGGGGAATGCATTGCAAATGTGGGAGCGAGCCTGCTCGCGAAAGCGGCAGTGACGACACCGCAAATCTTATTTGTTCGGCTGCGGCGTCAGGCGCAGGTACGGCTTCACCGCGCGATAGCCTTTCGGGAAGCGCTGCTTGATCTCGTCCTCATCCTTGAGCGACGGCACGATCACCACCTCTTCACCGTCCTGCCAGTTGGCCGGGGTGGCCACCTTGTAATTGTCGGTGAGCTGCAGCGAGTCGATCACCCGCAGGATCTCGTGGAAATTGCGCCCGGTGCTCGCCGGGTAGGTAATGGTCAGGCGGATCTTCTTGTTCGGATCGATGACGAACAGTGAACGTACGGTCAGGGTGTCATTGGCATTCGGGTGGATCAGGTCGTAGAGATCGGAGACCTTGCGATCGGCATCGGCCAGGATCGGGAAATTGACGATAGTGTTCTGGGTTTCGTTGATGTCCTCGATCCACTTGTGGTGCGAGTCCACCGGGTCGACCGACAGCGCGATGGCCTTGACGCCACGCTGGCTGAATTCATCCTTGAGCTTGGCGGTGAAGCCCAGCTCGGTGGTGCACACCGGTGTGAAGTCCGCCGGATGGGAAAACAGCACGCCCCAGCTATCGCCCAGCCATTCGTGGAAACGAATCTTGCCGGCGCTGGAGTCCTGTTCGAAATCGGGGGCGATGTCGCCGAGTCTGAGGCTCATGGTGCTGCTCCTGATGAGGGATGGGAGACAACAACTGTAGCTCGGGATCAATCAGTGTGAAAAAGAATAAATAACTAGATATCTAGATCATTAGTGAATATTAAACATCTGTTCATTGGACACCAGACGGCATCGCGACGAACATCCAACACAAGGTTCGAGAAGGCCTTGAGTTGCAGCAAAGAGGGAAATCGAGAAAGGCTTACGGGGGTGAGCCTGACTCGAAACGCAAAAGCCCCGCCCGGCGCGATGCCGGACGGGGCTTTTTTTTGCTTCAGTTGCTCAAGCGCTATTACAACAGCGGGATCGAGTAGCTGAGGATCAGGCGGTTTTCGTCCTGGTCGCGTTGACCAGCGATGTCGGTGCGCCAGGTAGCGTTTTTCCACATCACGCCGACGTTCTTCAACGGGCCTTCCGGAACAACGTACGCCACGGTCAGATCGCGTTCCCACTCGGAAGCGCCATTGGAGGTTTGCACACGGCTCGCGTAGGTATCGACGTTGTCGCCACGCAGGTAAACCATGCCTGCGGTCAGGCCAGGCACGCCAACCTTGGCGAAGTCATAGGAGTAACGTGCTTGCCAGGTGCGCTCGCCGGCACGGTTGAACTTCTGGATCTGCATGTCGGTGATGGTGTAGTTCGACGAACCATCGCCCTGGTTCAGCCAAGGGAAGTCGCTGCTACCGTTGGAAACCTGGTAACCGCCACCGAAGGTATGACCAGCAACGGTGTACAGGAACAAGCCGCTGTACAGATTGTTGTCGACCTTGCCTTTGCCGTTACCCAGCGAACTGTTGCCGTAGGCACCGTTGCTGAAATAGGCAGATTCATCGCCATTACGACCGTCGTCGGAGCTATTGAAGTAACGGAAGTCGGACTTCAGCACGCCAGGGCCGATCGACCAGTTATGCACCAGACCCAGGAAATGCTGCTTGTAGAAGTTTTCCAGGTTGCCGTAGTAGTACTGGGCCGTCAGGTCTTTGGTGATCTTGTAATCGCCACCGGCATAGATGAACTTGTTGCTGTTCGCGGTGCGCGCGTTTGCACCACCGATGGACAGCTGTTCATTGTTGCTGGAGTTACGACCTTTCACGTGCTCGATCTGGCCACCGACCAGAGTCAGGTCCTTGATCTCGCCGGAGGTGATCTGGCCACCCTGCCAGGTTTGCGGCAACAGACGACCATCGTTGGTGACGATGACCGGGTTCTTCGGCTGCAGAGTACCCAGCTTCAGTTCGGTCTGGGAGATCTTGGCCTTGGCCGTCAGACCCAGGCTGGAGAAGTTATCAACAGCTTCGCCATTGGATTCGCTTGGGAAAACAGTGCCGCCGTAAGCAGTGCCTGGGCCACCGCCGGAGGCAACGTTACCGTTGGTGCCGCCGCCCGAATCCAGACGTACGCCCAACAGGCCGATGGCATCGATACCGAAGCCGACAGTGCCTTGGGTGTAGCCGGAAATGAAACGCAGATCGAAGCCTTGGCCCCATTCTTCGTTGCGACTTGGTTCGGCGTTGCCGTTACGGTTATCAGTGTTGATATAGAAGTTACGCAGACCCAGAGTAGCCTTGCTGTCTTCGATGAAACCGGCGGCGCCTGCCTGCTGCGCCATAACCCCAACGGCCACAGCCAGGGCCAAGGTGGACTTGTTCATGTATCGCTCCTCTCGTTCTAATTCTTGTGTTCCTGGTTCGGGGTCGATTTGCCCTGAATCCTAAGATTCGCGATTAGCGCCAGACCGTGACTGCCAAGTCAATCGTAACCTTGTATGTCTACGACCATCGTCTAATCGCTAGTGATTTGGTCCCTGCAGCGTAAAGACTTCCTGATAATCCCAAAAAGAATTTATTCATTCTTTTTCATACCATTCGGGTATATGGCCCATTAATGGCCATACGCGCCGGGAAACAGCGTATCGGCGCCTAAGCTCATTCCTAAATGGTATTTGTTGACCTTTTTTTAGATCGATTAGCTTTGCCGTACTCCCAACACGGCAAATCCCATCGAAAAGGCGACGCATCATGGCGAAACGCGCACTATCAAGTCAATTTGTTACAGTTTGTGTGTCGGCACTGTTTTGTTTTTCCGCACAGGCCGCCGGTCTGACTGTGGGCTATCAAACCGGCATCGACCCGAGCAAGGTGCCGCAGGCCGATGGCGTCTACGAAAAAACCATTGGCGAGAAGATCGACTGGCGCCGCTTCAACAGCGGCCCGGAAGTCGTCACAGCCATTGCCTCCGGCGACGTGCAGATCGGCAACCTCGGCTCCAGCCCTCTGGCTGCGGCGGCCTCACGTAATCTGCCCATCGTGGCGTTCATTGTTTCGGCGCAGATCAATGCCGCCGAAGCCCTGGTGGTGCGCAACGGCAGCGGCATCGACACGCCGCAGGACCTGATCGGCAAGACCATCGCCACGCCGTTCGTGTCGACCTCGCACTACAGTCTGCTTGGGGCGCTGAAGCACTGGGGCCTGAATACTTCGCAAGTCAAAGTGGTCAACCTGCAACCGGCGGAAATCGCCGCCGCGTGGAAGCGTGGCGACATCGACGGGGCGTTTGTCTGGTCGCCGGCGCTAGGCGAGATCCGCAAGACCGGCAAGACCCTGACCGACGCCGCCCAGGTCGGCCAGTGGGGTGCGCCGACCTTTGAGGTATGGGTAGCGCGCAAGGATTTTGCCGAGAAGCATCCCGAGGTCGTGGCCAGGTTTGCCAGGGTCACCCTGGAGTCGTTCGCTCATTACGCCGCACACAAAGACAGCTGGACGGCCGACTCGGTGCCTGTGCAGAAAATCGCCAAACTGACCGGTGCCAACGCGGCAGATGTGCCGGAACTGCTGGCCGGTTCGGCGTTCCCGGATGCCAAGGCGCAGCAAAGCACGGCGCTGCTGGACGGCGGCACCGCCAAGGCCATTGCCGAAACGGCGAAATTCCTGAAGGAACAGGGCAAGGTCGAGACGGTGCTGGCGGATTATTCGCCGTACGTCAGCGCCAAATTCATCACTGACTGAATGCAACCCCGTGGCGAGGGGATTTATCCCCGCTGGACTGCGCAGCAGTCCCCTTGCGTTTCCAAGTGAAAACATAGGGGGCCGCTATGCGACCCAGCGGGGATAAATCCCCTCGCCACAGGACACCTCGCTGTTGTTCAGAGGGTCTTTTCGAAGATCTTCGAATTACGCTGATAGTTGTACAACGACGCCCGAGCCGCTGGCAGGCGTTCGACGCTGCTTGGCTCGAACCCGCGCTCGCGGAACCAGTGCGCAGTGCGCGTAGTGAGTACGAACAGGGTTTTCAGACCCTGCGCCCGCGCCCGGGTCTCGATGCGTTCGAGCAATTCGTCGCCCCGACCGCCGTGGCGGTATTCCGGGTTCACCGCCAGACACGCCAGCTCGCCGGCATCGGAATCGGCAATCTGATACAGCGCCGCACAGGCGATGATCATCCCTTCACGCTCGACCACGCTGAACTGCTCGATCTCGCGCTCCAGCACTTCCCGCGAACGGCGCACCAGAATGCCCTGCTCTTCCAGCGGACTGATCAGGTCGAGCAGGCCACCGACGTCTTCAATCGCCGCCTCGCGCACCAGTTCGAACTGCTCCTGCGCCACCAGCGTACCGCCACCGTCACGGGTGAACAGTTCGGTCAGCAGTGCGCCGTCTTCGGCGTAACTGACAATATGACTGCGCGCCACGCCGCCACGGCAGGCTTCGGCGGCGGCATCGAGCAACTCCGCTTGATAGTTGCTCATGCCCAGACGCTGCAAATGTGCCGGCACTTGCTGCGGGCGCAGTTCGCGCACCAGTTTGCCGTTCTCGTCGATCAGGCCGAGCTCGGCGCCGAACAACAGCAGCTTGTCCGCGCCCAGATCAATCGCGGCGCGGGTGGCGACATCTTCGCAGGCGAGGTTGAAGATTTCGCCGGTCGGCGAATAGCCCAGCGGCGACAGCAATACGATCGAGCGTTCATCGAGCAGGCGATTGATGCCCTTGCGGTCAACCCGCCGCACTTCACCGGTGTGGTGATAGTCGACACCTTCCAGCACACCGATCGGCCGCGCGGTGACGAGGTTGCCGCTGGCCACGCGCAGGCGCGAGCCCTGCATCGGCGACGAAGCCATGTCCATCGACAGGCGCGCTTCGATGGCGATGCGTAACTGGCCGACCGCATCGATCACACATTCCAGGGTCGCGGCATCGGTGATGCGCATGCCGTGATGGTAATGCGGGGTCAGGCCACGGGCGGCGAGGCGGGTTTCGATTTGCGGGCGCGAGCCGTGCACCAGCACCAGACGCACGCCCAGACTGTGCAGCAAGACCAGGTCGTGGACGATGTTGCCGAAATTCGGATGCTCGACGCCGTCGCCGGGCAGCATGACGACGAAGGTGCAATCGCGGTGGGCATTGATGTAAGGGGACGCGTGGCGAAGCCAATTGACGTATTCGGGCATGAACCTGGGCCTGTAATAAAGAGCAGCCGAAAAAAGGGGCGAAACGAAAAACGCACAGCGGGCTGATGGTTATCGTCGGAACAGGCTTGGCGACACGCGCGCTCTCCTCATGAATACGGGTTGGATACCCGCTAATTTAACTGTGCCCTGTAGGAGCTGCCGAAGGCTGCGATCTTTTGATGTTGCTTTGAAGATCAAGATCAAAAGATCGTCCGAACGCGGCCCGAGCCTTCGGCAGCACCTACAGGGCATGCGTTCAATCCTTCAGGCAGTAATGTTCAATCAACTGCCGAATCAGATGCACGGTAGGCTGCAAACGTGACATTTCAAGGTACTCGCCGGGTTGATGCGCGCAGGCAATGTCGCCGGGGCCGAGGACGATGGTTTCGCAGCCGAGGCGCTGAAGATAAGGCGCTTCGGTGCCGAACGCTACTGCTTCGGCGCGATGGCCGGTGAGCTTTTCAGCGATGCGCACCAGTTCGGCATCCTCGGACTGTTCGAACGGCGGCACTTCCGGGAACAGCGGCTTGTAGTCGATCTTCACCTTATGCCGCTCGGCCACCGGGTTGAGCTTGCGCAGGATTTCCGTGCGCAGCAGATTCGGGTCCATGCCCGGCAGCGGCCGCAGGTCGAACTCCAGCGAACACTGGCCGCAGATGCGATTGGGGTTGTCGCCACCATGGATGCAGCCGAAGTTCATCGTCGGTTGCGGCACGCTGAATTGTGGATTGCTGAATTCGCGCTGCCACAACAGGCGCAGGCCGCGCAGTTCGCCGATGGCATCGTGCATCGCTTCAAGGGCGCTGTGGCCCAGACGCGGATCAGACGAGTGGCCGCTCTGCCCGAGGATGTCGATGCGCTCCATCATGATGCCTTTGTGCATGCGGATCGGCTTGAGCCCGGTAGGCTCACCGATCACCGCCGCGCGGCCCAACGGTTGCCCGGCCTCGGCCAGCGCGCGGGCGCCGGACATCGAGCTTTCTTCGTCGCAGGTGGCGAGGATCAGCAGCGGTTGCTTGAACGGCTGATCGAGCAGCGGCCGTACGGCTTCGATGATCAGCGCGAAGAAGCCCTTCATGTCGCAGCTGCCCAGCCCGACCCAGCGGCCATCGACTTCAGTGAGCTTCAGCGGGTCGGTCTGCCACAACGCGTCGTCATAAGGCACGGTGTCGCTGTGCCCGGCCAGCACCAGGCCGCCGGGGCCGCTGCCGATACTGGCGAGCAGATTGAATTTGCCGGGGCTGACCTGCTGGATATCGCAGCTGAAACCCAGGTCACCGAGCCAGCCAGCGAGCAGATCAATGACGGCGCGGTTGGACTGGTCCAGGTTCGGTTGGGTACAGCTGACCGATGGCGCGGCAATCAGCGCGGCGAACTGGTCTTGCATGGACGGCAATGGCATCACTGACTCCAGGTCCCGGATTGAGGCCCACTATAGAACCATCCGGCGCGCGGAATAAACCGCCGCAGGGCGTAGGAAGTTTGACTCCTGTACACTGCACGGCCTTGGCAGCCACCCATTCCCCCGGCTGCGCTCCCGATTCTGGATGTTCCGGCCATGCAAAAAGAAACTGAAATCAAACTCCGCGTCAGCCGCGAAACCCTCGCAGCCCTGCGCGAGCACCCGCTGCTGAAGAAACGCAACAAAAGTGGCTGGGAACGCCGTGAGTTGATGAACCAGTACTTCGACACCCCCGAGCGCGACCTCGCCCAGGCCAAAGTCGCCCTGCGCCTGCGCAAGGACGGTGACGAAGTGATTCAGACCCTCAAGACCCGTGGCCAAAGCGTCGCCGGTCTGTCCGAGCGTAACGAGTACGACTGGAAACTCCCGAAAGCCAAGCTCGACGTAAAGAAACTCGACGGCGAATGCTGGCCCGAGGCACTGGCCGAGCTGGACAAGAAAACCCTCAAGCCGATCTTCACCACCGATTTCGTTCGCGAGCGCGCCGAAATCGCTTGGGGGCGTGGCAAGACCAAAGTGGTCATCGAAGCCGCGCTGGACCTCGGTCACGTCGTGGTCGGCAAGCAGAAGGAAGAAATCTGCGAGCTGGAACTGGAACTGCGCGAAGGCGAGCCTGCCGCGCTGCTGGAACTGGCTGCCGAACTGGCCGAAACCCTGGCGCTGATGCCGTGCGATATCAGCAAGGCTGAGCGCGGTTATCGTCTGCACGACGCCAACAGCTACTCGCTGAGCCTGCCGGCGCCGCAACTGACTACCGAAACCCGCCTCGACGACGCCTTCGCCGCATTGAGCTGGCATTTGCTCGGCAGCAGCCAGCGTCTGGCCGAACAATATCGTTTCAACGGCCACTGGCGCCTGTTGCAGGACTGGGTCGAGAACCTTGCGGAAATGCGCGCCCTGCTCAGCAGCCTCGGCCAGGCCGCGCCGCGTCAATCGACTCACGACCTGCGCGTGGCCCTTGATGCCTTGCTGGAAGACTGGCGTCCGCTGGTACAGGTCGGCATCGAAGACGAAGACGTGCGCAAGGCCGCGCCGGAGCAGTTCCTCGAAGAGCTGGAAGACCCGCGCTGGGGCCAGTTCTCGCTGAACGCTTCACGCTGGCTGTTGGCCCGCACCTGGACCGCCGACCGCAACACCCGTGGCAACCGTCAGGGTGACGCGCAACTGCACAGCTGGCTGCCGCGTCTGTTGGGCGAAGAAGCCACCGCTCTGCAGCTGCAACGCTATCAGCAGCAACCGGAAGACCTCGCCGAGCAACTGCCGCGTATCGAACGCATTCAGGTCTGGTTGCACCACGCGCGCAACGTGCTGGACATCCCGGAAATGGATCGCCTGTACGGTGAGCTGAACAAACTGGCGCAACTGGCCAACGAGCCGACCATCACCGACGAACTGCTCGATGCGCGCAAGCATCAGGCGATTGCGGTGTACCAGAACCGCGCCTGGAAAATCCTTCTGCGCATGTGATGCCCCTGTGGCGAGGGGATTCATCCCCGCTGGGTCGCAAAGCGGCCCCGCTCTTGAAAAAGCGGGGACTGCTGCGCAGTCCATCGGGGATAAATCCCCTCGCCACAGTAAATACCCCCGCCACAGTAAAATTCCCTCGCCACAAAGGCCATCCGCACTAGACCGGCAGGCTGGTGGTGGACTTGATCTCCGACAGCGCCACGATCGAATTCACTTCCTGTATCCCCGGGACCAGCGACAGCTTCTCGAAGAAGAATCGCTCGTACGCCTCGATGTCCGCCGCGACAATGCGCAGCATGAAATCCACCGCGCCCATCAGCACATAACACTCCAGCACTTCCGGAAAGCCGCGGATCGCCTCGGTGAACTCAGTGAAATTCGAACGCCCGTGAGCGTTGAGTTTGATCTCGGCGAAGATCTGCGTGTTCAGGCCGATCTTCTTGCGATCCAGCAAGGTCACCTGACCGCGAATGATGCCCTCCTCCTTCATCCGCTGAATCCGCCGCCAGCACGGCGATTGCGACAGGCCCACCTGCTCGGCGATCTGCGCGCTCGACAGCGAAGCGTCTTCCTGGAGCAAGGCGAGAATCTTGCGGTCGTAGGCGTCCAGCTCGCTGTGCATAAAAAATCCTCAAAGATCGACTTCAGCGAATCATATCTTTCGATATTTCGCTTTGGACGCCGATCATAGCCAAGAAATACCCCACGCCGAATGTAAAAATTTCTCCAGTGACTTTGGAGACTCGCCATGCCGCACCTTGAAGCCGTGAACAGCCCCGCCGCCCGCGCTGATGTCTGGAACGTCAATAACGCCCACTGCCGGGCGCAGTACCAGATCCTCGCCGAGGCGGAGCCGGATCTGCTGGTGCGGGTGCTGAATCTGTTCGCCTTGCAGTTTCTGACGCCGGAGCAAGTGAGCGTCCAGCGCCAGGACGATCTGCTGTCGATCGATCTGCTCATGACCGGCCTGAGCTGGCATCGTGCGCAAGTGATCGCGGAAAAACTGCGCAACCTGATCAGCGTCTGCGCGGTGGACCTGCACAACGCCGACGCGGCGTGGCAAGCGCCCGCACAGGCTGCCGGCTGACAAATCCGGCAACGGCTTCGTCGGGTAGTGGCCCAACGGTCAGCGGGGCCACGACTATCCTTTTGCGCATGACGCTTAAAAAGGAAAGCCGCATGTCCGTTCAATTTGTCACTCAGGACCGCTGGCTGGACCTCAATGATGTGTTACGGGAACTGGTCGCCCAAGGCTTCATCTGCCAGGACGCGGCGGAACAGGCGCTCAATGCCCGCCGTCGCCATGCTGCTCACGGGCAGATGCATCCGCTGGAATTCATCGCCAGCCAGCAACTCGACGACCTCAGCCGTCCGGGCAAACATCTGGATCTGGAAAGCCTGACCCTGTGGCTGGCGCAACAGGCCGGTCAGCCGTATTTGCGCATTGATCCGCTGAAAATCAATGTCGCGGCGATCACGCCGCTGATGTCCTATGCCTTCGCCCAGCGCCACAAGATTCTCGCCGTCGCCGTGGACCGCGACTCGGTCACCGTGGCCAGCGCTCAGCCCTACGTCAGCGGTTGGGAAGCTGACCTGACCCACGTATTGAAGCTGCCGATCAAACGGGTCGTGGCCAACCCGGTCGACATCCAGCGCTTCAGCGTCGAGTTTTTCCGGCTGGCCAAATCGGTCAGCGGCGCCAGCAATGCCGACGCCCAGGGCGGCAATCTCGGCAATTTCGAACAACTGCTCAATCTCGGTGCCAGCGATCAGGAGCCGGACGCCAACGACGCGCACATCGTCAACATCGTCGACTGGCTGTTCCAGTACGCCTTCCAGCAGCGCGCCAGCGATATCCACATCGAACCGCGCCGTGAGCACGGCACCGTGCGCTTTCGCATCGACGGCGTGCTGCACAACGTCTATCAATTCCCGCCGCAGGTGACCATGGCGATCGTCAGCCGCCTGAAAAGCCTTGGCCGCATGAACGTCGCGGAAAAGCGCAAACCCCAGGATGGCCGGGTCAAGACCAAGACCCCGGACGGCGGCGAAGTGGAGCTGCGGCTATCGACCTTGCCGACAGCGTTCGGCGAAAAAATGGTCATGCGGATTTTCGACCCGGAAGTGCTGCTGAAGAATTTCGACCAGTTGGGTTTCAGCGCCGACGACCTGCGCCGCTGGCAGGACATGACCCGCCAGCCCAACGGCATCATTCTGGTCACCGGGCCGACCGGTTCGGGCAAGACCACGACCCTGTACACCACGCTGAAAAAACTGGCGACGCCGGAGGTCAACCTCTGCACCATCGAAGATCCGATCGAAATGGTCGAGCCGGCCTTCAACCAGATGCAGGTGCAGCACAACATTGAGCTGACTTTCGCCGCCGGGGTGCGCGCGCTGATGCGGCAGGACCCGGACATCATCATGATCGGCGAGATCCGCGATCTGGAAACGGCCGAAATGGCGATTCAGGCCGCGCTCACCGGGCACTTGGTTCTGTCGACGCTGCACACCAACGACGCGCCAAGCGCCATCAGCCGTTTGCTCGAACTGGGCGTGCCGCATTACCTGATCAAAGCCACCGTGCTCGGCGTCATGGCTCAGCGTCTGGTGCGCACCTTGTGCCCGCATTGCAAGGCGCCGCTGACGCTCGAGGATGAAGACTGGCAAACCCTGACCCGGCCCTGGCAAGCGCCACTGCCGAGCAATGCGCAACGGGCGATCGGGTGCCTGGAATGCCGCGATACCGGTTATCGCGGCCGCGCCGGGGTCTACGAAATCATGCAACTGAGTGACAGCCTCAAGGCGCTGATCACCCCGGATACCGACCTCACCGCGATCCGCCGCCAGGCCTTCAAGGAAGGCATGCGCAGCCTGCGCCTGTCCGGCGCGCAGAAAGTTGCGGCGGGGCTGACCACGGTGGAGGAAGTGCTGCGGGTGACACCGCAAAGTGAGTTGAAATGAGTCGGCACGGAACTGGATTGGGGATCGGCTATCCAACGCCGTAGTCAATCCCAGGAGTCACCTCATCATGCGTCTCAAACTCGCTGTCGCCACCTTGGCCCTGCTGTCGCTTCCCGTTGGTTCGGCCATGGCGGACAGCTTTTGGCGTAACGTCATCTCCTCCGGTGCCACCACCGGTTCGACCTACCTGACGTTCAAGGATCACAAGCTGATCGTCGCCGCCCAGGACGACGCCGGCAGCTTCGTCGCCAGCGACGGCGGCATCCGTGGCCCGTACCTGGAAGCAGCCATGCAGAAAGTCCGCGCCGACAACCCGGGCCTGCAGGCTTCGGACATGGAACTGGCGAACGCAATCCTGGCGAAGAACGCCGTGGCTTCCGAGTAAGGCTCGCGCCATGAAAAATGCCGCTCGATCGAGCGGCATTTTTTTGCCCGGATTACCGCCTCACCACCATCCCTTGTGGGAGCGAGCCTGCTCGCGAAAGCGGTGAGCCAGTCACCGAAAATGCTGGCTGGACGATTGCTTTCGCGAGCAGGCTCGCTCCCACACGGACGGTGGTGGATTTAGAGATCAGCGGTAATCCTCCACCGGGACACAGGCGCAATACAGATTGCGATCGCCATAAACGTTATCCACCCGATTCACCGCCGGCCAATATTTGTGCAATCGAGTGTGCGCATCCGGGGTGATGCCCTGTTCGATGCTGTAGGGCCGTTCCCAGATTCCAGTGACATCGGCCAGGGTATGCGGCGCGCGTTTGAGCGGGTTGTCTTCGCCCGGCCAGTTGCCCTTCTGCACTTCATTGATCTCGGCGCGAATGCTCAGCATCGCCGCGATGAAACGGTCGAGTTCTGCCTTGGATTCGCTCTCGGTCGGCTCGACCATCAACGTACCCGGTACCGGGAAGGACATGGTCGGCGCGTGGAAGCCGTAATCCATCAGCCGCTTGGCAACGTCTTCCTCGCTGATGCCGGTCTGCGCCTTCAGTGGGCGCAGATCAAGAATGCACTCATGGGCCACGCGGCCATTGCGCCCGGTGTAGAGCACCGGGAACGCGCCGGATAAATGCTGCGCCAGATAATTCGCCGCCAGAATCGCCACCTCGCTGGCGTCCGCCAGTTGCGGGCCCATCATGGCAATGTACATCCAGCTGATCGGCAGAATGCTCGCACTGCCCCACGGTGCTGCGCTGACTGCGCCGTTCTGTGCCAGCGGTCCGTCAATCGGCACCACCGGATGGTTGGCGACGAACGGCGCCAGATGCGCGCGAACGCCGATCGGGCCCATGCCCGGCCCGCCGCCGCCATGGGGAATGCAAAAGGTCTTGTGCAGATTCATGTGCGACACGTCGGCGCCAATGTCCGCCGGCCTGGCCAGGCCGACCTGGGCATTGAGATTGGCGCCATCCATATACACCTGGCCGCCATGCTGATGGATCACTGCGCAGATTTCGCTGATGCCTTCCTCGTAAACGCCGTGGGTCGACGGATAGGTTGCCATCAGGCACGACAACTTGTTCCCGGCCTCGGCGGCTTTCAGCTGCAAATCATCCAGATCAACGTTGCCCGCCTCATCGCATTCGACAATGACCACACGCATCCCGGCCATCTGCGCCGAGGCCGGGTTGGTGCCGTGGGCCGACGACGGAATCAGGCAGATATCCCGCGCGCCCTCCCCCCGGCTCTCGTGATATTTACGGATCGCCAGGAGCCCGGCGTATTCGCCCTGGGCGCCGGAATTGGGCTGCATGCAGATCGCATCGAAACCAGTGATCGCGCAGAGCCAACGCTCAAGTTCTTCGATCATCAGTGTGTAACCGACAGCCTGCTCCCTCGGCACGAAGGGATGCAGATTGGCGAACTGCGGCCAGGTGATCGGGATCATCTCGCTGGTGGCGTTGAGCTTCATCGTGCACGAGCCCAGCGGGATCATCGATTGGTTGAGCGCCAGATCCTTGTTTTCCAGCTGTTTGAGGTAACGCAGCATCTCGGTTTCGCTGTGGTGAGCGTTGAACACCGGATGGCGCAGGTACGGTGTGCTGCGCTGAAGATGCTCTGGGATTCCACAAGCCATGTCTTCGCCATCCAGCGCATCGACGTTCAAGCCGTGATCAGCCCCGAGCAGCACGTCGAACAGCTTCGCCACGGTGTGCTCATCACAGGTCTCGTCCAGACTCAGACCGACGCGGCCGCGACCAAGAATGCGCAGGTTGATCTGCGCTGCCTGAGCGCTTTCGATGATCGCCGTTTGCGCACCGCCGACCTCCAGCGTCAGCGTGTCGAAGAACTGCTCGTTGAGCCGTTTGATGCCGTTGCGCTCGAGGCCCGCGGCGAGGAGGCAGGTCAGGCGATGCACGCGCTGGGCGATACGTTTCAAGCCCTCGGGGCCGTGATACACCGCATAACAACTGGCGATATTGGCCAGCAGCACCTGCGCGGTGCAGATGTTCGAATTGGCTTTCTCGCGGCGAATATGTTGCTCGCGGGTTTGCAGGGCCATGCGCAGCGCCACGTTGCCGCGAGCATCTTTCGACACACCGATGATCCGCCCCGGAATCGCTCGTTTGTATTCCTCGCGGCTGGCGAAGAACGCCGCGTGCGGGCCGCCATAACCCATCGGCACACCGAAACGCTGGGACGAACCGAGCACCACATCGGCACCCAACTCACCCGGCGGCGTCAGCACCAGCAGGCTGAGCAAATCGGTGGCGACACAGGCCAGCGCCTGTTGCGCGTGCAGGTGGTTGATCAAGGGTTTGAGATCGCGGATTTCGCCGTGGGTGTCGGGGTATTGCAGCAGCGCGCCGAATACCTCGTGCTGCGCCAGGTTATCCACCGCGTCGACGATCAACTCGAAGCCAAAACCTTCGGCGCGGGTCTGTACCACGGAGAGGGTTTGCGGATGGCAGTTTTCATCCACAAAGAACAGATTGCTCTTCGACTTCGCCACGCGCTTGGCCAAAGCCATGGCTTCGGCCGCTGCGGTAGCCTCATCGAGCAGCGAGGCGTTGGCCAGTTCCAGGCCGGTGAGGTCGATGGTCAGTTGCTGAAAATTGAGCAACGCTTCGAGCCGGCCCTGGGCGATCTCTGGTTGATATGGGGTGTACGCGGTGTACCAACCGGGATTTTCCAGCACGTTGCGCAAGATGACGGTCGGCGTGACAGTGCCGTGATAGCCCATGCCGATCAGGCTGGTGAACAGCTGATTCTGCTCGGCATAACCGCGCAGTTTCGCCAGCGCAGTCTGTTCGTCGAGGGCCGGCGGCAGATCCAGTGCGCGATTGAAGCGAATGCCCGGCGGCACGGTCTGCTCGATCAGCTCGGCGCGACTGCCAAGGCCAAGGCTGTCGAGCATCGCCTGCTGCTCGGCGGCATCCGGGCCGAGGTGGCGGCGCAGAAAGGCTTCGGGATCGCGTAACTGGCTCAGGGACGGCGACTGGGACATGACGGGCTCTCCTGGCTGGCGCTTGGCGTCAATCGACACGGTCAAACCAGCATAGCAGTGCCCTCGAAGATCAAAAAATCGCAGCCTTCGGCAGCTCCTACCTTTGGAATACGTTCCCCTGTAGGAGCTGCCGAAGGCTGCGATCTTTTGACTCTGAAAAAAAACCCCGACGAATCGGGGCTTTGGGTCTGGCCGGCAAGTTACTCGCCGATGGCAGCCTTGTAAGCCGCAGCATCCAGCAGCTTGTCCAGCTCGGCCTTGTCGCTTGGCTTGAGCTTGAAGATCCACGCGCCGTACGGGTCGGAGTTCAGCAGTTCGGGCGAGCCGCTCAGGTCTTCGTTGATCGCGATGACCTCACCGCTGACCGGGGCGTAGATGTCGGAAGCGGCTTTCACCGACTCGACTACGCCGGATTGATCACCGGCAGCGAACACTTTGCCGACTTCGGTCAGCTCGACGAACACCACGTCGCCCAGCGCTTCCTGCGCGTGATCGCTGATGCCCACGGTGACGGTGCCGTCGGCTTCCAGACGCGCCCATTCATGACTTTCGGCAAAACGCAGTTCGGCAGGGATATCGCTCATCTTCGGTTCCTCGGAAATTGGTCAGCGGTCATGCCCGCCAGAAAAGGTTAGATCAAGGTTTTGCCATGGCGCACGAAGGTCGGTTTGACCACCCGTACCGGGTACCACTTGCCACGGATTTCCACTTCGGCGCGGTCGGCGGTTGCCATCGGTACACGCGCCAGGGCAATCGATTTGCTCAGCGTAGGAGAGAAACTACCACTGGTGATCTCCCCTTCGCCAACATCGGCGATGCGAACCACTTGGTGAGCGCGCAAAACGCCGCGCTCTTCCAGCACCAGACCGACCAGTTTGTGCGCCACGCCGGCGGCTTTTTCCGCCTCCAGCGCCGCGCGGCCGATGAACTGGCGCGAGGCCGGCTCCCAAGCGATGCTCCAGGCCATGTTCGAAGCCAGCGGCGAAACGTCCTGGTGAATATCCTGACCGTACAGGTTCATTCCGGCCTCGACGCGCAAGGTGTCGCGAGCACCGAGGCCGATTGGCGAAATACCCGCACCGACCAAGTCGTTGAAGAAACCCGGCGCCTGACTCGCTGGCAGGCAGATTTCCAGGCCATCCTCGCCGGTGTAACCGGTACGCGCGATGAACCAGTCGCCGTCGATGGCGCCTTCGAAAGGTTTGAGTTGCTGGATCAGCGTGGCGCGCGACTGGGTGACCAGTTCGGCGATCTTGTGCCGGGCCTGCGGGCCTTGGATGGCGAGCATCGCCAACTCGGAGCGCTCGTGCAGTTGCACCTCGTAATTGCCGAGCTGGGCGTTCATCCAGGCCAGATCCTGATCGCGGGTCGAGGCGTTGAACACCAGCCGGTACGCGTCGTCGAGGCGATAGACGATCATGTCGTCGACGATGCCGCCACGCTCATTGAGCATGGTGCTGTACAACGCCCGGCCGGGGCGGTGCAGACGTTCGACGTCGTTGGCCAGCAAATGCTGGAGCCAGGCTTTGGCCTGGGCGCCGGTGACATCGATCACGGTCATATGGGAAACATCGAACACCCCGCAATCGCGGCGCACTTCGTGGTGCTCCTCGACCTGCGAGCCGTAATGCAATGGCATGTCCCAACCGCCAAAATCGACCATCTTCGCGCCGAGCGCGAGGTGCAGGTCATACAGAGGCGTACGCTGTCCCATGGGTTTCTCCTTCCGGGCGTGGCGAGGGTGCGGACCGCCGCTATACGGCTGCAAGCCTTGATGGACAAGGCTTGCAGCCGATTCCAGCGCACGGGTCTGTCAGACGAACCGCACCGAATGCCGCGCATTGTAGCCGCATGATGTAGGACTCACTACTAAGTGTTTCGGTGCGCCGAACGTCGAATCAATCCGATCACCGGCAACAACCCGACCAGCACCAGCGTCAATGCCGGCAAGGACGCCCTCGCCCATTCGCCTTCACTGGTCATTTCAAAAATGCGCACCGCCAGCGTGTCCCAGCCAAACGGGCGCATCAGCAGGGTCGCAGGCATTTCCTTGAGCACATCGACGAACACCAGCAACGCGGCGCTCAAGGTGCCGGGCAGCAGCAGCGGCAGATACACTTTGAAAAACAGTCGCGGCCCACTGACACCCAGGCTACGTGCCGCTTCGGGCAAAGATGGCCGTATACGCGCCAGACTGCTTTCCAGCGGCCCATACGCCACGGCAATGAAGCGCACCAGATACGCCATCAGCAACGCCGCGAGACTGCCAAGCAACAACGGTTTGCCCGCACCGCCGAGCCATGACGAAAGCGGAACCACCAGCTCACGATCCAGATAACTGAAGGCGAGCATGATCGACACCGCCAGCACCGAACCGGGCAAGGCGTAGCCGAGATTGGCCAGACCGACGCCGGAGTTGATGGCTGGGGTCGGCGCCAGACGCCGGGCGAACGCCAGCAACAGCGCAACGCTGACGGTGATCAGCGCCGCCATCGCGCCCAGATACAGCGTGTGCAGGATCAGCCCGGCGTAGCGCTCATCCAGATCGAAACGCCCACGCTGCCAGAACCACACGATCAATTGCAGCACCGGGATGACGAAGGCGCAGGCAAACACCAATCCACACCAGCCTGTCGCCGCGAACGCTTTGAGCCCGCGCAGGTGATACAGCGCTTTCACCCGTGGCCGCTCGTTGCCGGCCCGATTCGCCCCGCGCGCGCGGCGCTCGCCGTAGAGCACCAGCATCACCACCAGCAGCAACAGACTGGCCAGTTGCGCAGCGCTGGGCAGGCTGAAGAAGCCGTACCAGGTTTTATAGATTGCCGTGGTGAAGGTGTCGAAGTTGAACACCGACACCGCGCCGAAATCGGCCAGGGTTTCCATCAGCGCCAGCGCCACGCCCGCGCCGATCGCCGGACGCGCCATCGGCAACGCGACCCGCCAGAACGCCTGCCACGGCGACTGCCCAAGCACCCGCGCCGCTTCCATCAAACCTTTGCCCTGGGCCAGGAACGCGGTACGCGCCAGCAGATAAACGTAGGGATAAAACACCAGCACCAGTACCACGATCACCCCACCGGTGGACCGCACTCGCGGCAGGCGCAGGCCGCTGCCGAACCATTCGCGCAGCAGCGTTTGCACGGGGCCGGCGAAATCCAGCAGGCCGACGAAAACGAACGCCAGTACATAGGCAGGGATGGCGAAGGGCAGCATCAGCGCCCAGTCGAGCCAGCGCCGACCGGGGAATTCGCAGAGACTGGTCAGCCACGCGAGGCTGACGCCAAGCAGGGTTACACCGACACCGACGCCGAGGATCAGCGTCAGGGTATTGCCGAGCAGACGCGGCATCTGGGTTTGCCACAGGTGCGACCAGATCTGCTGATCGATGGTCTGCCACGACAGCAGCAGCACGCTCAGCGGCAACAGCACCAGCGCGGCGATGGCGAAGACGATGGGGTACCAGCGGCGTTGGGCGGGGTGGGCCACTTTTGGGTCTCTGGAGGGATTGGGGTGTTCTTGGATTGCGTATTTCAGGTTGGGATTGCTGCCCTCACCCTAGCCCTCTCCCGGAGGGAGAGGGCTAGGGTGAGGTGCTCATGCAAACTACATCGACCTGAGATATTGAGTCGAACTCAAGTTTCGAAAGAAACACAAGTTGGCTCCCTCTCCCTCCGGGAGAGGGCTGGGGTGAGGGAGCGATCTTGAAAGATCAACAGTTACACGAAACGCCTCAGTTCCACCCCGCCCGATCCATCATCCGGATCGCCTCAGCCTGACGTTTGCCCGCCACTTCTACCGGCAAGGTATCAGCAATGAACTTGCCCCACGCCGCCACTTCTTCCGAAGGCGCCACCGCCGGGTTGGCCGGGAATTCCTGGTTCACATCGGCAAAAATCTTCTGTGCCTCAGGCGTGGTCATCCATTCAACCAAAGCCTTCGCGGCTTCCGGGTGCGGCGCGTGTTTGGTCAGGCCGATGCCCGACAGGTTCACATGCACACCACGATCGGCCTGATTTGGCCAGAACAGCTTCACCGGCAGTTCAGGCTTCTGCTTATGCAGGCGACCGTAATAGTAAGTGTTGACGATGCCGACGTCGCACTGCCCGGCGTTGATCGCTTCCAGTACTGCAACGTCATCGGAGAACACGTCGGTGGACAGGTTGTTGACCCAGCCCTTGAGGATTTTCTCGGTCTTCTCGGCGCCGTGAACTTCGATCATGGTCGCAGTCAGCGACTGGTTGTAGACCTTCTTCGCCGTGCGCAGGCACAGGCGGCCTTCCCAATTCTTGTCGGCCAGCGCTTCGTAAGTGGTCAGTTCGCCCGGTTTCACCCGCTCGGTGGAATAGGCGATGGTCCGCGCGCGCAGGCTCAGGCCGGTCCAGGCGTGGGTGGACGAGCGATACTGCGCGGGAATGTTGGTGTCGATGGTTTTCGAGGTGAATGGCTGGAGGATGCCCATCTGCTCGGCCTGCCACAGGTTGCCGGCATCGACGGTGAGCAGCAGGTCGGCGGTGGCGTTTTCACCTTCGGCCTTGATGCGCTGCATCAGCGGCGCTTCCTTGTCGGTAATGAACTTGATCTTCACCCCGGTCTTGGCGGTGTAGGCATCGAATACCGGTTTGATCAGCTCATCGATACGCGACGAGTAAACCACCACCTCATCGGCGGCCTGGGCAGTGGTGCTGCCGATCAGGGTCAAGGCCAGTGCGGTCAGAAGACGCTTGGGTGCCAACATGGGAGTGGTCTCACGGTCGGGAAAGGTGGGCCAAATGATAAGGACTCACATTTACCACCACAATCGAACACTGGGGGAAGGCGTTACCAGATGTTGCACGGCTCAAAACTGGGGTAAGTGGGCGGACGCTTTCGCGAGCAGGCTCGCTCCCACATTGGAATGCATCTCAACAGTGGGAGCGAGCCTGCTCGCGAAGGGGCCATCAGCCTCAATGAGGCGGTCAGGGCTTTGCCAGAGCTGGAAGATCACCGGTCAAACCGAGGGCTTCACGCACAAACAACGCCTTCGCCTCGGGCATCTGCTCGACCAGTTTCAACCCGGCATTGCGCAACCAGCGCAGTGGCAGCGGGTCGGCCTGGAACAACCGCTCGAAGCCTTCCATTGCCGCCATCAGCGCCAGATTGTGCGGCATGCGCCGGCGCTCATAACGGCTCAACACTTTGACATCCGCCAGTCGCTCACCACGCTCATGCGCTTGCAGCAGCACTTCCGCCAGCACGGCGGCATCGAGGAAGCCAAGGTTCACACCCTGCCCCGCCAACGGGTGAATGGTGTGCGCTGCATCACCGATCAACGCCAGGCCCTCTGCGACATAACGCTTGGCGTGACGCTGACGCAGCGGTACGCACAACCGCGGATCAGAGCTGATGACCTCACCGAGGCGTCCCTCGAAGGCTCGCTGCAGCTCAGCGCAAAACGCAGTCTCTTCCAGCGCCATCAAGCGCTCGGCTTCAGCCGGTGTGGTCGACCAGACGATCGAGCACCAGTCCTGCTGACCATCACGCTCCAGCGGCAAAAACGCCAATGGCCCGTGATCGGTAAAGCGCTGCCAGGCGGTTTTGCGGTGCGGCTGGCTGCAGCGCACGCTGGTGACGATGGCGTGATGCAGATAATCCCACTCGCGGGTCGCCACCCCAGTGAGACGGCGCACCGCTGAATTGGCGCCGTCCGCCGCGATCACCAGCGGCGCGCGCAAGGTGCGGCCATCGGCCAGGGTCAGCAGCCAGTCGTCGCCGGAGCGACGCATCTGCTCCAGCCGCGCATTGGCCAGCATGCCGAGGTCGCAGTCATGCAAACGCTCGAGCAGCGCATCCTGGACCACGCGGTTTTCGACGATGTGGCCGAGCACCTCGGCATGTACGCTGCTCGCCGAGAAATGAATCTGCCCGGTGCCGCTGCCGTCCCAGACGTGCATGTCGGTGTACGGGCTGCTGCGCCGTTGGGCGATGCCGTCCCAGACGCCGAGGCGTTCGAGGATGCGCTGGCTCGCCGCCGACAATGCACTGACGCGCGGTTCGAACGCCGCTTCGGCATCGAACGGTTTCACGCTCAACGGGCTACCGTCGAGCAGCAGCACTTCCAGCCCACTGTCCTGTAGCGCCAGCGCCAGGGCGCTGCCGACCATTCCGGCTCCGACAATCAGCAGATCTGCGCGCATTTCCATGCTTTAGGCCTGTCTCGCTTGCGGCTTGCGCCGCATGTAAAGGGTTTTACCGAGCGCGCCTGTTGGTGGCGCGATCCTGAAAATGAAAATGCCGGCCAGCCACTCAAGCATCCGGACGGGTTCCCAGACCCATCGCCTGCCGCGCGAACCAGCGCTTGGCCGGTGGCAGCAGGTCGAGGCCGAGCAGGCCGAGGTTGCGCCCCAGCGACACAAGCGGTTGGCTGCTGCCGAACAGGCGCGTGACTTGGTCGGAGAAGCCGACGGTCAGGTCCTGATCGAGGCGCTGCCGTTCGCGATAGGCCTGCAACGTGGCGAAGTCGCCCAGCGGCTTATCACTCGCAAGCAGCGCGGCAGCCAAGGCATCGGCGTCACGCAGCGACAGGTTGAAGCCCTGGCCGGCGATCGGGTGCAGGCTGTGTGCGGCGTTGCCGAGCACGGCCAGATGCGAGCGCACCTGTTCTTCAGCTTCGATCAGTGACAGGGGATAAAGATGCCGTGCGCCGACCTGTTTCAAAGTGCCGAGGCGGTAACCGAACACGCCTTGCAGCTCGCTGAGAAAATCACGCTCGCTTAATTCAGTCAGACGCTGCGCGTCCATGCCCAGCCGCGTCCACACCAGTGCGCAGCGATTGTCCGGCAACGGCAGCAGGGCCATCGGGCCTTCGTCGGTAAAGCGCTCGAAGGCCATGCCGTTGTGCGCTTCACTCGGGGTGATGTTGGCAATCAGCGCGCTCTGGTTGTACGGGCGCGTGCGCACGTTAATGCCCAACTGTTCGCGCAACCCGGAGCGGCCGCCATCGGCGAGTACCGCGAGGTCGCATTCCAGTGTGGTTTCGTCGTTGAGGGTCAGGCGGTAGCCATCGGCCAACGGTTCCATGCGCGTGACTTCCGCCGGGCAGCGCCACGTGATCACGTCTTTGTCGAGGTGTTGCCACAGGCACTGGCCGAGCCAAGCGTTTTCCACCACGTAACCGAGCGCTGGCACACCCTCTTCCATCGCCGACAAACGCGCGGTGGAGAAACGGCCACGGTCGGAGACGTGAATCTGTTTGATCGGCTCGGCGCGGCGGGAAATTTCCTGCCACACGCCCAGACGCTGATAAATCTGCCGCGAGCCGAACGACAGTGCCGAGGAGCGGGCGTCGTAGCTCGGTTGCCAGCTGTCGCCGGGGGCGAACGGTTCGATCAGGACGATCTTCCAGCCCTGCGCCTTGGCCCCGGCCTGCAACGCCAACGCCAGACTGGCGCCGACCAGACCGCCACCGATGATTGCCAGATTGACTCGACTCATGCTGCGTGTGTCCTTGCTTGTGCCATCAGCGCTTCGATCTCGGCGACGGTTTTCGGCACGCCACTGGTGAGGATCTCACAGCCGGACCGGGTCACGACCACGTCATCCTCGATGCGCACGCCAATGCCACGCCATTTCTTCGCCACGTTCTGATTGTCCGCCGCGATGTAGATGCCCGGCTCCACGGTCAGCGCCATGCCGACCTCCAGCACGCGCCATTCGCCGCCGACCTTGTACTCGCCGACGTCATGCACATCCATGCCCAGCCAGTGGCCGGCACGGTGCATATAAAAAGCCTTGTAGGCTTCGCTGGCGATCAACTCGTCAACCTCACCCTGCAACAAGCCAAGCTTGACCAGACCTGCTGTGATCACCCGCACCGTGGCTTCGTGCGCCTGATTCCAGTGCTTGTTGGGGGCGATGTCGGCAAACGCCGCTTCCTGCGAAGCCAGCACCAACTCGTAGATCGCCTTCTGCTCCGGCGAAAACTTGCCGTTGACCGGCCACGTACGGGTGATGTCGCTGGCGTAGCAGTCGATCTCGCAACCGGCGTCAATCAGCACCAGATCGCCATCCTTGAGCAGCGCGTCATTCTGCTGGTAATGCAGGATGCAGCTGTTGCGCCCGGCGGCGACGATCGAACCGTAGGCCGGCATCTTCGCCCCGCCCTTGCGGAATTCGTAATCCAGTTCGGCTTCGAGGCTGTATTCATGCAGCCCCGGACGACTGGCCTGCATCGCGCGGATATGCGCTTGCGCCGAGATCCGCGCGGCTTCGCGCATCACCTTCACTTCTGCCGCCGATTTATACAGGCGCATGTCGTGCAGCAGATGATCCAGGGCAACGAATTCATTCGGCGGCTGCGCGCCGAGGTGCGCCTTGGAGCGGATCACGTTGATCCAGTCCATCAGGTGCCGATCGAATTCGGGATTGCTGCCCATCGCCGAATACACGCGGTCGCGGCCTTCGATCAGGCCCGGGAGAATGTCGTCGATGTCGGTAATCGGAAAAGCATCGTCGGCGCCGTACTCGCGGATCGCGCCTTCCTGCCCTGCGCGCAGGCCATCCCACAATTCGCGTTCGGCGTTGCGTTCACGGCAGAACAGGATGTACTCGCCGTGCTCGCGGCCGGGCATCAGGACGATGACGGCTTGTGGCTCGGGAAAACCGCTGAGGTACTGGAAGTCGCTGTCCTGACGGTAGACATGCTCGACGTCGCGGTTGCGGATGGCCACCGCGGCGGCGGGCAGGATCGCGATGCTGTTGGGTTCCATCTGCGCCATCAGGGCCTTGCGGCGACGGCTGTATTCCGCTTTGGGGATATGGGTCATGGGCAGATGGCTTTCCCTGGCACGCGATTAATGCAACGACGGCTTGGCGGCTGGCGGCACATCGGCTTTTTTGGTTTCCGAGAACAGCAGCAACGGCGCGACGCGCAGGTATTCCATGACTTCCATGTAGTCGGATTCGCCGTCTTCGGATTCTTCCAGCGCGTCCTGCACCTGGGAAATGGCTGCCAGATCCTGCAGCACTTCGGTGGCTTCGGTGCTGAGCATGCTGCTGTCGCGGCAGTTCAGGCCGAAACCGCTGAGGAAGCCCTGGCACCACTCGCCCAGTGCAGCAGCGCGGTCGGCCAGCGGTGCATCGTCGGTCGGCAGCAGCAGAACGACAGTGACGTCGTCGCCGGTCAGCTCGCCTTTGACCATCTCCTGCAGGCCGATCAGGGCGTTGCGGACGTTGTCCTGGATATCGCCTTCGAGCAGTTCGGCGGCGTCGATCAACCAGCCTTCGTGATCGAAGCCGGCCCCGGCGCAACTGCGCCCGAGCAGCACGCCGTGCAGTTCGGCAGGCGAGACGTTGTGGCCGCTGGCAGTCAGCAGGGTGGCAAAGGCTTGGTACGGGGAATTCGCAATGGTCATGGGCAGCTAGGCGCCAGACGGCGCTATGTCTAGAATGAAGGCCTTGTATCCTACATCGACAGCCCCGCCAAGACCATTAAAGGCTGTCCGCCAGTCACCACCCATCAGACGAACACGTGGACCCAATGGAAGACACCGACCTGCAAGCGCTGATGGCCAGACTCGAACTGCTGATTGGCCGAGTCGAGCAACTTAAGAGTCAAAACGCACTCTTACTAGCTCAGGAAAAAACCTGGCGCGAGGAACGCGCTCACCTCATTGAAAAAAACGAAATCGCCCGGCGTAAGGTCGAATCGATGATTTCGCGCCTCAAGGCCCTGGAGCAAGACTCATGAGTTCAAGCAATAGCGTTACCGTGCAGATCCTCGACAAAGAGTATTCGATCATCTGCCCGCCGGAAGAACGCAGCAATCTGGTCAGCGCCGCCCGCTACCTGGACGGCAAGATGCGCGAGATCCGCAGCAGCGGCAAAGTCATCGGCGCCGACCGCATTGCCGTGATGGCCGCGCTGAACATCACCCACGACCTGTTGCACAAAGAAGAGCGCCCGGACATCCAGGCCAGCGGTTCGACCCGCGAACAGGTGCGCGACTTGCTTGATCGTGTCGATCTGGTCCTGGCCGACGATCAGAGCACCGCCAAGGGCTGATTCGACTGGCAGCTTGAGGTATACTCGCGGCACTCCCTGGGGTGCTTGCCAGTTGACGATGTCCCGGAGCCGATTCGCACTACCCTGGAAGTTGCACGTTGGGCTGGTGTGCATGTCCGCTAGACGGAAAGCCTTAAAGTCTACTGCTTCTTCCACCTTGAACTTTCGGGTTCAAGGGCTGAGTTGACAGCGGTTCATCCGGGGAGCCTGATTCGAATCCGATGTCGGTGTATGCCGACATCGGATTTTTTATGCGTACGTTTTTGCATCCACCTGCCGAAGCCGAACCATGACCGAACCCGCGCTGCTGCCCCGCCCGCAACTCCGCCGCCTGCTGCGCAAGGCGCGCCGCGCACTGACGCCGGGCGAACAACGCCAGGCTGCCAAAGGCCTGTTCCGGCAATTGGCGCAAGACCCGCACTTTCGCCGGGCGAAACATATTTCCCTGTACTTGCCCACCGACGGTGAAATCGATCCGCGCCTGCTGCTGCGCGAAGCCCAGCGTCGCGGTAAGGCGACTTATCTGCCGGTACTCAGCGCGTGGCCACGAACGAAAATGGTCTTCCAGCGCATCCGCCCCGGCGAAACGCTCACGCCCAATCGTTTCCGCATCCTCGAGCCTCGGGCCAATCTGGCTCGGCAACGCAAGGTCTGGGCGCTGGATCTGGTGCTGTTGCCGCTGGTGGGGTTTGACGATGTCGGCGGGCGCCTGGGCATGGGCGGCGGATTTTATGACCGCAGCCTCGCCTATCTGGCCCGGCGCAAGAACTGGCGCAAGCCGACGCTGCTGGGCCTGGCCCATGAATGTCAGAAAGTCGAACGTCTGGCGCAGGCGAGCTGGGATGTGCCGTTACAAGGAACGGTCACCGACAAGGCGTGGTATTTCGCAGAGTAGACGCCGCAGGGAATAGCGGCGTCGAAAAGACAGGTTCAGCGTTTGAAAGCGGTCGACTGTTGCACCTGTTGCGCCACTTCAATCGGCGCATCGGTCTTGTTGGCCCACAGGCTCTGCGCGTAACCGGTGGTTACCACGCCCAGGCCAAACAAAATTACCAAAGTCCATAGCAAATCCGGTTTGCGTTTCATCGATTGCCCCCCTCAAGGCACATCATCACGATGACAGCAGCGGTTTCCGTTCGTAGGCCGTGCAGCAGCGTCAAGCTTTAAAGGCCGGCATTTTGCGGCAACGTGAACCTGTGCGCAAACGCTGACGTCAACCGACTGTCGGTTTGTCATAAAATTGCCCGACAACCTGCCCAATGACAGCTTCAGGAGCACAACACATGGCCTATTGGCTGATGAAATCAGAGCCCGACGAACTCTCGATCAAGGGCCTGGAAAAGCTCGGCAAGGCGCGCTGGGACGGGGTTCGCAACTATCAGGCACGCAATTTCCTACGGGCGATGGCGGTGGGTGACGAGTTCTTTTTCTACCATTCCAGCTGCCCCGAGCCGGGGATTGCCGGGATCGGCAAGATTATTGAAGCGGCCTATCCCGATCCGACGGCGCTGGAGCCGGACAGCCATTACTTCGATCCGAAGGCTACAGCAGAAAAAAATGCCTGGAGCGCGATCGATGTCGAGCATGTCGAGACGTTCAAACGGGTGTTGAAGCTGGATTATCTGAAGCAGCAGACGGCGCTCGCGGAGCTGCCACTGGTGCAGAAGGGCTCGCGGTTGTCGGTGATGCCGGTCACACCAGAACAGTGGGCGGCGGTTATCGGGCTCAAACCTGATTCATTTTTGCCTGATAAATAGCTTTCGCGAGCAGGCTCGCTCCCACAGGGTTATTCGGTGAATGCAAAAATGTGCATCACCACCAATCCACTGTGGGAGCGAGCCTGCTCGCGAAGAGGCCTGCCCGGACAGCGAATGACTTACTGAATGATCAGGTTGTTGAACAACAGATCCTCAACAACAGGCTTGCCGGTCTCGTCATTCATGACCTGCTGGGTCTGCTTCAACGCTTCCTGACGCAGCTTTTCCTTGCCCTCGATGCTGCCCATCGCCTCGGTCGACTGTTGAGTGAACAACGCCACCAGCTGATTGCGGATCAGCGGCTCGTTGGCCTTGACCAGTTTGGTCGCCTCTTCACCGGTTACGCGCAGGGCCACATCGGCCTTGTAGACCTTGAGCTTGGCGGTGCCGTCGAGGCCATAGTTGCCGACGAACGGCGGGCTCAGGGTGATGTAATTGACCTTCGGCGCCTCGCCTTCTTTGGCTTCTTCGGCCAGTGCTGCCACAGGCAGAGACAGGGCCAGCAACAACATGATCCACGCTTTCACAATTCGCTCCTTATCCGGTTTGCGGCCTAGCATAACGACCCGCCGCGCAAGCACAAGCTTATGGCTGACTATCAGGGCCGGGCATGCTCGTTGACCCGTTGATTCACACACCTACACTTATCGGCCATCACTCCCAAAGGAATAGCCCTGATGAAAGCCGTGCTGTGCAAAGCCTTCGGCCCTGCCGAATCGCTGGTGCTGGAAGACGTCGCCAGTCCTGTCGCCAAGAAGAATGAAATCCTGCTGGACGTGCACGCTGCCGGAGTCAATTTCCCGGACACGCTGATCATCGAGGGCAAATACCAGTTCAAACCGCCCTTCCCGTTTTCGCCAGGCGGTGAAGCGGCGGGCGTGGTGCGCGAAGTCGGGGAAAAGGTCAGCCATCTGAAAGTCGGCGACCGGGTCATGGCGCTGACCGGTTGGGGCAGTTTTGCCGAGCAGGTGGCGGTGCCGGGCTACAACGTCCTGCCGATTCCGCCGTCGATGGATTTCAACGTCGCCGCTGCATTCAGCATGACCTATGGCACGTCGATGCACGCGCTCAAACAACGCGCCAACCTGCAAGCGGGCGAAACCCTGCTGGTGCTTGGCGCATCGGGCGGCGTCGGCCTCGCCGCAGTGGAGATCGGCAAAGCCATGGGTGCCCGCGTGATCGCTGCCGCCAGCAGCGCCGAAAAACTCGCGGTGGCCAAGGCTGCCGGCGCCGATGAGCTGATCAACTACAGCGAAGCCAGTCTGAAGGACGAGATCAAACGCCTCACCGATGGCCAGGGCGCCGACGTGATCTACGACCCGGTCGGCGGCGACCTGTTCGACCAGGCCATTCGCGCCATCGCCTGGAACGGCCGCCTGCTGGTGGTCGGCTTCGCCAGCGGACGCATCCCGGAACTGCCGGTCAACCTCGCCCTGCTCAAAGGCGCGGCGGTGCTCGGCGTGTTCTGGGGCTCCTTTGCCCAGCGCCAACCCCAGGACAACGCAGCAAACTTCCAGCAGCTGTTTGCCTGGTTTGCCGAGGGCAAACTCAAACCGCTGGTGTCGCAGGTGTATCCGCTGAGCAATGCCGCGCAGGCGATCGATGATCTTGGCCAGCGCAAGGCTGTGGGCAAGGTTGTCGTTCAGGTTCGTTAACAACATGGAGCGATCCGGAGCAACCATCCGGATCGCTTTACCGTTGAGGTCTGCCTCTTCCATACGTCAAACCGCAGAAACCCACCCGAGCCACCATCCCCTCAGCGCCGCCTTCTTATCTCAGAGCGACATGTTCATAAAGGAACGCTCATCTGCCCAAATTTCCGCTGTTTTGCCGACGTGAAGCGATGCTATTTTCGGTAACGAAACTGTAACATTCGCATCCGCAGTCAAAACAAGAAAACTGGAGCTCTTGAATGTTTGCTTTCTTTCGTCCTGCCGCACATCAGGCTCCATTGCCTGAAGAAAAAATAGACAGCACCTACCGCCGCCTGCGCTGGCAGATCTTCGCCGGTATCTTTATCGGCTACGCCGGTTACTACCTGCTGCGCAAGAACTTCTCCCTGGCCATGCCGTACCTGATCGACGAAGGCTACAGCCGTGGCGACCTCGGTCTGGCGATGTCGGCGATCGCCATTGCTTACGGTCTGTCGAAGTTCCTCATGGGCCTGGTGTCCGACCGTTCCAACCCGCGCTTCTTCCTGCCGTTCGGTCTGCTGGTCTCGGCCGGGGTGATGTTCATTTTCGGTTTCGCGCCGTGGGCAACGTCCAGCGTGACGATGATGTTCATTCTGTTGTTCATCAACGGCTGGGCGCAGGGCATGGGCTGGCCGCCGAGCGGGCGGACCATGGTGCACTGGTGGTCGCAGAAGGAACGCGGCGGCGTGGTGTCGGTGTGGAACGTGGCGCATAACGTCGGCGGCGGTCTGATCGGCCCGCTGTTCCTGATCGGCATGGGCCTGTTCAACGACTGGCACGCGGCGTTCTACGTCCCGGCAGCGGTCGCGCTGGGCGTGGCGGTATTCGCCTTCATCACCATGCGTGACACCCCGCAATCGGTCGGCCTGCCGCCGATCGAGCAGTACAAGAACGACTACCCGGAAGGCTACGACGCCAGCCACGAAGACGAATTCAGCGCCAAGGAAATCTTCGTCAAATACGTGCTGCGCAACAAAATGCTCTGGTACATCGCTCTGGCCAACGTTTTCGTCTACTTGCTGCGCTACGGCGTGCTGGACTGGGCGCCGACGTACCTGAAGGAAGCCAAGGGCTTCACCGTGGATAAAACCTCGTGGGCCTATTTCTTCTACGAGTGGGCGGGCATTCCGGGCACGCTGCTGTGCGGCTGGATGTCGGACAAGATCTTCCGTGGCAACCGTGGTCTGACCGGCATGGTGTTCATGGCCTTGGTGACTGTCGCGACCCTGGTTTACTGGCTGAATCCGGCCGGCAATCCGATGGTCGACATGATCGCCCTGCTGTCGATCGGCTTCCTGATCTACGGCCCGGTGATGCTGATCGGCCTGCAAGCGCTGGAACTGGCGCCGAAGAAAGCCGCCGGTACTGCAGCGGGCTTCACCGGTCTGTTCGGTTATCTGGGGGGTTCGGTCGCGGCCAGTGCGGCGATGGGCTACACCGTTGACCACTTCGGCTGGGATGGCGGTTTCGTGCTGCTGGTCGGCGCTTGCCTGCTGGCGATGGCCTTCCTGGCGCCAACGCTGTGGCACAAGCAAGTCGCCAGTCAGAGCCGTGAAGCGGTCGCCTGATCGCTGTGTGATTTACAGCGCTTGAGCCGCGCCTCCAGATTTCGATCCGGCATGGCGTGGCTGCGCAGGGCGTGCACGGTCTGCTCGACATAATCGCGAGTGGTGCCGTACCGCCCGCTGGCGCTGGCGAACACCTGGCTGAGCACATGATCCGGCAAGTTGCCGGCATAGCTCGGCAGGTGACGCTCCAGCACGAATCCCAAGGCCTGCACCTGAGTGCCATCTTCGAGCCGGCAATTGAGCCAGTGCGGACGGTACGACGGAAACGGCATCTCACGTTTCCATAGCGCATACAGCGCGGTATCGAGATTGTCTTCCGGCAAGCGGTAGGCAAAGCCACTGCACGAACCGCCGCGATCCAGACCGAATACCAAACCGGGCATCTCCGGCGTACCGCGGTGCTCGTGGGACCACAGGTACAAGCCGCGATGGTAGCCGTGCACGCGACCGCGCATGCGCTCGACTGCCGTGCACTCAGGCCGCCAGATCAGCGAACCATACGCGAACAGCCACACCGGCCCGCCCTTGTGGCGCGCCATGGTCGATTGCATGGAAGCGAGAAGTTGTTCGTGCGTCAGCTGCGGCCCAAGATCGAGCCGCGGAGGGTAAGCCAGGTTCAGAATTGCGTTTTCAATGGCGCTCATGGCGAATAGCGTTCAGCTCCCCGCGGGTGAAGAATTACTTAATAGAACGCACCGCTGTAACAATAAGGCACATATGTTTTAAGGCAAATTAAGTGCCATCACACCGGCGGTGATTAATTGCCTGATTGATATATAACCTAGCGGTATTTATTCAATTACATAAATACCGATCGGCTATAAGCGGAGTTATAACGCATAAAACCAATGTGGGAGCGAGCTTGCTCGCGAAAGCAATCTGTCAGGCGACGTCAATGGTGACTGAAAAACGGCATTCGCGAGCAAGCTCGCTCCCACATTTTCAAGAGCGCGGCGCATAGGCGAACACATCGGCGCGCATCTGATGCGCATCCATGCCCGCCTCGACCAGCGCATCCAGGGTGCCGTAAACCATCGCTGGCGAACCGCTGGCATAGACATGTAGCGGCTTCAGATCGGGGAAATCCTCGCAAACCGCCTCGTGCAGCATGCCGCAGCGCCCTTCCCAGCCGCACTGGTCACTGACCACTTTGTGCAGGAACAGATTGGGCAGCTTCAGCCATTCGTCCCAGTGTTCGATCTGATAAAAATCTTCCGGGCGGCGCACGCCCCAGTACAGATGCACCGGATGCTTGAAACCTTCAGCGCGGCAATGCTCGATCAAGGCATGAATCTGGCCCATGCCGGTGCCAGCGGCGATCAGCACCAGCGGACCGTCAGGCAATTCGGCCAAGTGGGTATCGCCAAAGGGCAGCTCGACACGCACCAGCGGGTTGCGTTGCAGCTGTTCGATCAGGCTCAACGCACTGGCTTCGCGCGCCAGCACGTGAATTTCCAGATCACGCCCGCCGTGGGGTGCCGAAGCCATCGAGAAGGCGGATTTCTCGCCGCTCTCGCGCTCGATCATCAAATACTGCCCGGCGTGGTAACGCGGCGGCTTGCCGGCCGGTGCACGCAGACGCACGCGCCAGGTGTCGCCACCGACCTCGCGACACTCGATGACCTGACACGACAGGCTGCGCACCGGCAGCTCACCCAATGCGAGCACGCCATCCCACAGCAGCACGCAGTCTTCCAGCGGTGCGGCGATGCAGGTGTAGAACTCGCCATGATCGTGGATTTTGCCGGCCTGCTCAACGCGGCCCTCCACCAGCAGCGCTGCACACACGTGGCAATTGCCGTTGCGGCAGCTTTGCGGGCAGTCATAGCCCAGGCGCCGCGCACCGTCGAGAATCCGCTCACCGGGCTGTATCTCGAGCACTGCTCCGGAAGGCTGCAGGGTTACACGCATCAATCTATTCCTAACTGGTTCCAGATGGCATCGATCCGTTGGGTGACGGCGGCGTCCTTGACGATCACGCGGCCCCACTCGCGGGTGGTTTCGCCCGGCCACTTGTGGGTGGCATCCAGACCCATTTTCGAGCCCAGGCCGGAAATCGGCGAGGCGAAGTCGAGGTAGTCGATCGGCGTGTTGTCGATCATCACCGTGTCGCGCTTGGGGTCCATGCGCGTGGTGATGGCCCAGATCACGTCGTTCCAGTCGCGGGCGTTGATATCGTCGTCAGTGACGATAACGAACTTGGTGTACATGAACTGTCGCAAAAACGACCAGACGCCGAGCATCACGCGCTTGGCATGCCCCGGATACGACTTCTTCATCGTCACCACAGCCATGCGGTACGAGCAACCTTCCGGCGGCAGGTAGAAGTCGGTGATCTCCGGGAACTGCTTCTGCAGGATCGGCACGAACACTTCGTTCAGCGCCACGCCGAGAATCGCCGGCTCATCCGGCGGACGGCCGGTGTAAGTGCTGTGATAGATCGGTTTGATCCGGTGAGTAATGCGCTCGACGGTGAACACCGGGAAGCTGTCGACTTCGTTGTAGTAACCGGTGTGGTCGCCATACGGGCCTTCGTCGGCCATCTCGCCCGGATGAATCACGCCTTCAAGAATGATTTCGGCGGTGGCCGGCACTTGCAGATCGTTGCCACGGCACTTGACCAGTTCGGTGCGGTTACCCCGCAGCAGACCGGCGAAAGCATATTCCGAAAGGCTGTCCGGCACCGGCGTCACGGCACCGAGAATCGTCGCCGGATCGGCGCCCAGGGCCACGGACACCGGGAACGGCTGGCCCGGGTGCTTCTCGCACCACTCGCGGAAATCGAGGGCACCACCACGGTGGCTGAGCCAGCGCATGATCACCTTGTTGCGGCCGATCACTTGCTGGCGGTAGATACCGAGGTTCTGGCGTTCCTTGTTCGGACCTTTGGTAACGGTCAGGCCCCAGGTGATCAGCGGGCCGACGTCGCCGGGCCAGCAGGTCTGCACCGGCAACATCGCCAGATCGACATCGTCGCCTTCGATGACCACTTCCTGGCACACCGCGTCTTTGACGACTTTTGGCGCCATCGAAATGATCTTGCGGAAGATCGGCAGTTTCGACCACGCGTCCTTCAAGCCCTTCGGCGGCTCCGGCTCCTTGAGAAAGGCCAGCAGCTTGCCGATTTCACGCAGCTCGCTGACCGACTCGGCGCCCATGCCCATGGCCACGCGCTCGGGGGTGCCGAACAGATTGCCGAGCACCGGAATGTCGTAACCGGTGGGCTTCTCGAACAACAGTGCCGGGCCTTTGGCCCGCAGCGTGCGGTCGCACACCTCAGTCATCTCCAGCACCGGCGAGACGGGAATCTGGATGCGTTTCAACTCTCCGCGCTGCTCAAGCTGCTGCACGAAATCCCGAAGATCCTTGAATTTCATTGACGATGGCACCCTCAAAATAGGCGTACATCCTACCTGCTCTGACGGGCAAACAGCAGCCCGTCATCGCTCGATTGTGGCCCCCGCGCTGCGGTGAAGGGGCAAGCCCGGGACTCAGCAGTGCGCCGCCGACGCCGCAGAATCGGCCCATCAACAGATATCCGTGATGGCCGCGAGATTTTTCGGGGCAAAAAAAACGCCCCCTTGCGGGAGCGTCCTTTGTTGAAACGCCAGCGTATTACTTGCGCTTCATCGACAAGAAGAACTCGTCGTTGGTCTTGGTCGTTTTCAGCTTGTCGACCAGGAACTCGATGGCGGCAACTTCGTCCATCGGGTGCAGCAGCTTGCGCAGAATCCACATGCGCTGCAGTTCGTCGTCGGCGGTCAGCAACTCTTCGCGGCGGGTGCCGGAGCGGTTGATGTTGATAGCCGGGAACACACGCTTCTCGGCGATCTTGCGATCCAGAGGCAGCTCCATGTTGCCGGTACCCTTGAACTCTTCGTAGATCACTTCGTCCATCTTCGAGCCGGTTTCAACCAGCGCGGTGGCGATAATGGTCAGCGAGCCGCCTTCTTCGATGTTACGCGCGGCACCGAAGAAACGTTTCGGCTTCTCGAGGGCATGGGCATCGACACCACCGGTCAATACCTTGCCGGAGCTCGGGATCACGGTGTTGTAGGCACGGGCCAGACGAGTGATGGAGTCGAGCAGGATCACCACGTCTTTCTTGTGTTCGACCAGGCGCTTGGCCTTCTCGATCACCATTTCAGCAACCTGCACGTGACGGGTCGGCGGCTCGTCGAAGGTCGAGGCAACCACTTCGCCGCGCACGGTGCGCTGCATTTCGGTCACTTCTTCCGGACGCTCGTCGATCAACAGCACGATCAGGTGAACTTCAGGATTGTTACGGGCGATGTTCGCTGCGATGTTCTGCAGCATGATCGTTTTACCGGCTTTCGGCGGTGCGACGATCAGGCCACGCTGGCCTTTGCCGATCGGCGCGCACAGGTCGATCACGCGACCGGTCAAGTCTTCGGTGGAACCGTTGCCGGCTTCCATCTTCATGCGCACGGTCGGGAACAGCGGCGTCAGGTTCTCGAAGAGAATCTTGTTTTTCGCGTTCTCCGGACGATCGAAGTTGATCGTGTCGACCTTGAGCAGGGCGAAATACCGCTCGCCTTCCTTCGGAGGGCGGATCTTGCCAACGATGGTGTCACCGGTGCGCAAGTTGAAGCGGCGGATCTGGCTCGGCGAGACGTAGATGTCGTCAGGGCCGGCGAGGTAGGAAGCGTCTGCGGAGCGCAGGAAGCCGAAGCCGTCCTGGAGAATCTCCAGCACGCCATCACCGGAGATTTCCTCGCCGCTTTTCGCGTGCTTTTTCAGCAGGGAGAAAATCACGTCCTGCTTGCGCGAACGGGCCATATTTTCTATGCCCATCTGTTCGGCCAATTCGAGCAGTTCGGTAATCGGCTTTTGCTTGAGTTCAGTCAGATTCATATAGGAATGACGTAATCATTTATGGAGGGGGGGAAATTAAGCTTTTGGCTTAATGAGGCCGCGCCGCGGAGAAGGCGACAGGATCGCGAACTAATTCGAAAAGGAGTGCGTCGGCGACGGCTAGCAGGGGGCATTGGAGAAACCAGTGCGGGGCCGAATGTACCACCTGAGTTTCGGAGCGTCTAGCCCTGAATACGCAAAAAGCCCCGCGATTTGCGGGGCTTTTTTTCAGCGCTTTACTGCGACGCTCAGATGTTGGCGTCGAGGAAAGCCGCCAGCTGCGACTTCGACAGTGCGCCGACCTTGGTCGCTTCAACGTTGCCGTTCTTGAACAGCATCAGCGTCGGGATACCACGCACGCCATGCTTGGCCGGGGTTTCCTGGTTTTCGTCGATGTTCAGTTTGGCGACGGTCAGCTTGCCTTTGTAAGTCTCGGCAATCTCGTCCAGAACCGGTGCGATCATTTTGCAAGGGCCGCACCATTCAGCCCAGTAGTCGACCAGGACAGCGCCTTCGGCCTTGAGTACGTCGGCTTCGAAGCTAGCGTCGCTAACGTGTTTGATCAGATCGCTGCTCATGGAATTCTCCAGGTTGTAAGCAAAAAAACGTGGCCCATCATAGCCGCCCTTCCCTTGTTCAGGAAGCCGCAGATGATTGAGTGTTGCTATGGCCCTTGATGAGTTTGGGTATAGCTCAACTCACGCCGTGGCGGGAGCGATGAAGGCGATTCCGGTACGCAGGGCGGCGTTGCGCACATGTTCCTGCATGGCTTTTTGCGCTGCTCCCGACGCACGGCGGGCCAGGGCACGGAGGATCTTGCGGTGTTCCTGCCAGGTTTCCATGGCGCGTTCGGCGCGGATGAACGGCAGTTTCTGGCTCTCGAGGAAGATCTCGGCGCTGGCGGTGAGGATGCTCAGCATCGCCTGATTGCCGCTGGCCAGCAGGATCCGTCGATGAAATTCGAAGTCGAGTTTCGCCGCCGCTTCGAAGTCGCCGAGCTTCAATTGCTCGCGCATGGCCGCAACGTTGTCTTCCAGCGCATCCAGATCGAACGTGCTCAACGTCACCGCCGCCAACCCTGCTGCAAACCCTTCGAGCGCATAGCGCAATTGAAAGATATCCAGCGGCGATGCCTGCGCCGCAAACGACCAGCCTGGCGCGTTGTCGCCGCGCGACAATTCGACCGGCGACTGCACGAACACGCCTTTGCCCGGCTGGATGCTGACCACGCCCAGTGCACTGAGCGACGACAGCGCTTCACGCAACGATGCCCGGCTGACGCCCAATTGCAGCGCCAGATCCCGTTGCGAAGGCAACGCATCGCCGGCGCCGAAGCCCTGTTCGGTGATCAGTTTGCGGATCGCTTGCAGCGCCACTTCGGGTACGGCGCGGGAGATCGAATTCATGATGTGCGGACGCGTCAGGGCCAAGGTGCGGCTAGTTGTAAAGCTATTCGTCGAGTCCGGCAAGTCGTGCCCCAGCGGGGTTCGGCGCGTGCAGCCGATGCGCCATCGCAGTGCGAAAACCGAGTTGACTGTTCAGACCAGTAAGACCGAACGAAGCCGCTGCTACTGCGGCCTGCCGGGGCGAAATCCGCCTGTTGGCACGGCCCATGCTCTGTTCGATCGCAGCAACCACTTCCCGCCGATCCGGAGATTGTCCATGACCCAGCGTTACAGCGCCCTCCTCGCTTCCCTGTTTGCCGGCCTGCTGCTGTGCCAGGCCCCCGCTCACGCCGACGGTCTGGACGACGTGGTCAAACGCGGCACGCTGAAAGTCGCCGTGCCCCAAGACTTCCCGCCATTCGGCTCGGTCGGCCCGGACATGAAGCCGCGCGGCCTGGATATCGACACGGCGAAACTGCTCGCTGACCAACTCAAGGTCAAACTCGAACTGACCCCGGTCAACAGCACCAACCGCATCCCGTTCCTCACCACCGGCAAGGTCGATCTGGTGATCTCCAGCCTCGGCAAAAACGCCGAGCGCGAGAAGGTCATCGACTTTTCCCGCGCCTATGCGCCGTTCTACCTCGCCGTGTTCGGTCCGCCAGACGCCGCGATCACCAGCCTCGACGACCTCAAGGGCAAGACCATCAGCGTCACCCGCGGCGCCATCGAAGACATCGAGCTGAGCAAAGTCGCCCCCGAAGGCGTGACCATCAAACGTTTCGAAGACAACAACTCGACCATCGCCGCTTACCTGGCAGGCCAGGTCGATCTGATCGCCAGCGGCAACGTGGTGATGGTGGCCATCAGCGAGAAAAACCCCAAGCGCGTACCGGCACTGAAAGTGAAGCTCAAGGATTCCCCGGTCTATGTGGGCGTGAACAAGAACGAAGCGGCGTTGCTGGCCAAGGTCAACGACATCCTCAACACCGCCAAGGCTGACGGCGCACTGGAAAAGAATTCGCAGACCTGGCTGAAAGAGCCGCTGCCGGCCGATCTCTGATCGACTGCGCGGGAGACCTTCATGGCTTATCAGTTCGATTTTTTGCCGGTGGTGGAAAACACCGACCTGCTGCTGCGCGGCGCACTGTTCACGCTGGAGCTGACCGCCATCGGCGCGCTGCTCGGGGTCGGCGTCGGGATTATCGGCGCGCTGGTGCGGGCGTGGCAGATTCGCCCGTTCTCGGCGATCTTCGGCGTCTACGTCGAGTTGATCCGCAACACGCCGTTTCTGGTGCAACTGTTCTTCATCTTCTTCGGCCTGCCGTCGCTCGGCGTGCAGATTTCCGAGTGGCAGGCAGCGGTACTGGCGATGGTGATCAACCTTGGCGCCTATTCGACCGAGATCATCCGCGCCGGCATCCAGGCGATTCCGCGCGGGCAACTGGAAGCGGCTGCGGCACTGGCGATGACGCGCTTCGAAGCGTTTCGCCACGTCGTCCTGCTGCCGGCGCTGGGCAAGGTCTGGCCGGCGCTGAGCAGCCAGATCATCATCGTCATGCTCGGTTCGGCGGTGTGTTCGCAGATCGCCACGGAAGAATTGAGCTTCGCCGCCAACTTCATTCAGTCACGCAACTTCCGCGCCTTTGAAACCTATGCGCTGACCACCCTGATCTACCTGTGCATGGCGCTGCTGATCCGCCAGTTGCTCAACTGGTTCGGCCGGCGGTTCATTGCGAGGAGCAGCCAATGAGCGATTTCACTTTCTGGGACATCCTGCGCAACCTGCTCACCGGCCTGCAATGGACGCTGGCGCTGTCGCTGGTGGCATTCATCGGCGGCGGCCTCGTCGGCCTGCTGATTCTGGTGATGCGCATTTCGAAGAACACCCTGCCAAGCAGCATCGCCCGCACCTGGATCGAGCTGTTTCAGGGCACGCCACTATTGATGCAACTGTTTCTGGTGTTCTTCGGTGTGGCGCTGGCCGGGATCGAGATTTCGCCGTGGATGGCCGCCGCGATCGCTTTGACCTTGTTCACCAGCGCTTATCTGGCGGAGATCTGGCGCGGTTGCGTTGAGGCCATTCCCCACGGTCAGTGGGAAGCCTCGTCGAGCCTGGCGCTCAATCCGCTGGAGCAGTTGCGCTACGTAATTCTGCCGCAAGCGCTGCGCATCGCCGTGGCGCCGACCGTGGGCTTCTCGGTGCAAGTGGTCAAGGGCACAGCGGTGACCTCGATCATCGGCTTCACCGAACTGACCAAGACCGGCGGCATGCTCGCCAACGCCACGTTCGAACCGTTCATGGTCTACGGCCTCGTCGCCCTCGGCTACTTCCTGCTCTGCTACCCCTTGTCCCTCAGTGCGCGCTACCTGGAAAGGAGACTGCATGCCTCTGCTTAGAATTTCCGCCCTGCATAAATACTACGGCGATCACCACGTACTCAAAGGCATCGACCTCAGCGTCGAGGAAGGTCAGGTCGTGGCGATCATCGGCCGCAGCGGCTCGGGCAAATCGACCCTGTTGCGCACGCTCAATGGCCTGGAGTCGATCAACGACGGTGTGATCGAAGTCGACGGCGAATACCTCGACGCCGCCCGCGCCGATCTGCGCAGCCTGCGACAGAAGGTCGGCATGGTCTTTCAGCAGTTCAACCTGTTCCCGCACCTGACCGTCGGGGAGAACGTCATGCTCGCGCCGCAAGTGGTGCAAAAAGTACCCAAGGCCAAGGCAGCCGAACTGGCGCGGGAAATGCTCGAGCGAGTCGGGCTCGGGGGGAAATTCGATGCCTTTCCGGATCGCCTGTCCGGCGGGCAGCAACAGCGGGTGGCGATCGCCCGGGCTTTGGCGATGTCGCCGAAGGTGCTGCTGTGCGATGAAATCACCTCGGCGCTCGACCCTGAGCTGGTCAATGAAGTGCTCAGCGTGGTTCGGCAACTGGCCAAGGAAGGCATGACGCTGATCATGGTCACCCACGAGATGCGCTTTGCCAGGGAGGTGGGGGACAAACTGGTGTTCATGCACCATGGCAAAGTGCATGAAGTGGGCGATCCGAAGGTGTTGTTTGCCAATCCGCAGACGGCCGAGCTGGCGAACTTTATTGGCACGGTGGAAGCGACAGCCTGAAGATTTTCTGAAGCAGTGATGCCCTCTTCGCGAGCAGGCTCGCTCCCACAGGGGAATGCGCTCATCTGTGGGAGCGAGCCTGCTCGCGAATGGCCGCGCCGCGATCCCCAGACTTTCTGCGCTGAATCAACGGTTTGAACCATGCGCGTTGGCGCCAGCGTTTGATCGTGGCACGATGTCGGGGTTATCGACCGAGACCCCCTGACCATGCCGCAATCCCAAGCCAAGAATCTGTCCCTGATCGCCGCAATCGACCTGGGCTCCAACAGCTTTCACATGGTCGTGGCCAAGGCCCAGAACGGCGAAATCCGCATTCTCGAGCGCCTCGGCGAGAAGGTGCAACTGGCCGCTGGCATCGACGATGCGCGCCAGCTCAACGAAGAATCGATGCAGCGCGGCCTCGATTGCCTCAAGCGCTTTGCGCAACTGATCAACGGTATGCCGCTCGGTGCCGTGCGCATCGTCGGCACCAACGCCCTGCGTGAAGCGCGCAACCGTGGCGAGTTCATCCGCCGCGCCGAAGAAATCCTCGGCCACACGGTAGAAGTCATCTCCGGCCGTGAAGAAGCGCGCCTGATCTATCTCGGTGTTTCGCACACGCTCGCCGATACCCCGGGCAAACGTTTGGTCGCCGACATCGGCGGCGGCAGTACCGAATTCATCATCGGCCAGCGCTTCGAGCCGTTGCTGCGCGAAAGCCTGCAAATGGGCTGCGTGAGTTTCACCCAGCGCTACTTCAAGGACGGCAAGATCACCCCGGCGCGCTACGCCCAGGCTTACACGGCGGCGCGCCTGGAAATCATGAGCATCGAGCACGCCCTGCATCGCCTGACCTGGGATGAAGCCATCGGCTCCTCCGGTACGATTCGCGCCATCGGCCTGGCCCTGAAGGCTGGCGGCCACGGCAGCGGCGAGGTCAACGCCGAAGGCCTGGCATGGCTCAAGCGCAAGCTGTTCAAGCTGGGCGACGCCGACAAGATCGATTTCGAAGGCATCAAGCCTGATCGCCGCGCGATCTTCCCGGCGGGCCTGGCGATCCTCGAAGCGATCTTCGACGCCCTCGAACTGCAACGCATGGATCACTGCGAAGGCGCGCTGCGTGAAGGCGTGCTGTATGACCTGCTCGGACGTCATCATCACGAAGACGTGCGCGAACGCACCCTGACCTCGCTGATGGAGCGCTATCACGTCGATCTGGAACAAGCGGCGCGGGTCGAACGCAAGGCCCTGCACGCGTTCGATCAGGTTGCCGTGGACTGGGAGCTGGACGACGGCATCTGGCGCGAACTGCTCGGCTGGGCGGCGAAAGTCCACGAAGTCGGTCTCGACATCGCTCACTATCACTATCACAAGCACGGTGCCTACCTGATCGAGCACTCCGATCTGGCCGGCTTCTCCCGCGAGGATCAGCAGATGCTCGCGCTATTGGTGCGCGGGCACCGGCGCAATATTCCCAAGGACAAGTTCGCCGAATTCGGCGATGACGGCATCAAACTGATTCGCCTGTGCGTGCTGCTGCGGTTCGCCATTCTGTTCCATCACATTCGCGGAACCCAGGCGATGCCGCAGGTAGTGCTGCATGCCAGTGGCGATCATCTCGATGTGGAATTTCCGGAGAACTGGCTGGATGAGAACCAACTGACCCAGGCGGACTTTGGCCTTGAGGCCGATTGGCTGACGCGGGTGGGGATTGTCCTCACGGTGCACTGAGTAACTGGCTGGCACAAAAAAGGCGATCCGTTAGGATCGCCTTTTTATTGGGTTTGGTTTGAGGAACTGCGTGAGCCTTGCCCCTCACCCCAGCCCTCTCCCGAGGGAGAGGGAGAGGGAGAGGGAGCCGATTTGTGGGCTTTTCGAATCCTGAAATCGACTCGGTATTGCGAGTCGGCGTAACCCTGACATCCACCTCGGTCAGTCCCCTCTCCCTCCGGGAGAGGGCTAGGGTGAGGGGCTTTTGCTCTTGGCTTTGCTTTAGCTGCTGACAGGCAGTATCGGGCTACCCAGCCGCTCCAGCAACGTCGCCTGCGCACTGCGCGGGTTCTGGTTGCCGGTGGGTGTGTTGCGGATGTAGCGGCCGTCCGACTGCAGACTCCAGCTGTGGGTGTTGTCGGTCAGGTACAGCTCCAGCTCTTTCTTCACTCGGGTCAGCAGCTTCTTGCCTTCCACCGGGAAGCAGGTCTCGACACGCTTGTCGAGGTTGCGCTCCATCCAGTCGGCGCTGGAGAGGAACATCTGCTCGTCGCCGCCGTTGAGGAAGTAGAACACCCGCGTGTGCTCGAGGAAGCGGCCGATGATCGAGCGCACATGAATGTTGTGCGAGACCCCGGCGATGCCCGGACGCAGGCAGCACATGCCGCGCACCACCAGATCGATGCGCACGCCGGACTGGCTGGCCTTGTACAGCGCGCGGATGATCTTCGGATCGGTCAGCGAGTTGAACTTGGCGATGATGTGCGCCGGTTTGCCTTCGAGGGCGAACTGGGTTTCGCGGGCAATCATGTCGAGCATGCCCTTCTTCAGGGTGAACGGCGCATGCAGCAGCTTTTTCATGCGCAGTGTCTTGCCCATGCCGATCAACTGGCTGAACAGTTTGCCGACGTCTTCGCACAAGGCGTCGTCGGAGGTCAGCAGGCTGTAGTCGGTGTAGAGCTTGGCGTTACCGGCGTGGTAGTTGCCGGTGCCAAGGTGCGCGTAGCGGACGATTTCGCCAGCCTCACGGCGCAGGATCAGCATCATCTTGGCGTGGGTCTTGAAGCCGACCACTCCGTAGATCACCACCGCACCGGCCGCTTGCAGACGGCTGGCCAGTTGCAGGTTGGATTCTTCGTCGAAGCGCGCACGCAGCTCGATCACCGCGGTGACTTCCTTGCCGTTACGCGCGGCGTCCACCAGTGCATCGACGATCTCGGAGTTGGCCCCGGAGCGGTACAGCGTTTGCCGTACGGCGAGTACGTGCGGGTCTTTCGCGGCCTGACGCAGCAGGTCGACCACCGGCGTGAACGACTCGAACGGGTGCAGCAGGAGGATGTCCTGCTTGCTGACCACACTGAAGATGTTTTCGCTGTTCTGCAGCAGTTTCGGGATCTGCGGGGTGAACGGCGTGTATTGCAGCTCCGGATGGCTGTCCAGACCGGTGATGCTGAACAGGCGCGTCAGGTTGACCGGGCCATTGACCTGATACAGTTCGGTCTCGCTCAGGTTGAACTGCTTGAGCAGGTAGTCCGAGAGGTGTTTCGGGCAGGTGTCGGCAACTTCCAGACGCACCGCGTCACCGTAGCGCCGCGAGAACAACTCGCCACGCAGAGCGCGGGCCAAGTCTTCTACGTCCTCGGAATCGAGCGCCAGGTCGGCGTTGCGGGTCAGGCGGAACTGGTAGCAGCCTTTTACCTTCATGCCTTGGAACAGGTCATCGGCGTGGGCGTGGATCATCGACGACAGGAATACATAGTTGTCGCCGGCACCGCCGACTTCTTCCGGGACCTTGATGATCCGTGGCAGCAGGCGCGGCGCCGGGATGATCGCCAGACCGGAGTCGCGACCGAAGGCGTCGATGCCTTCGAGCTCGACGATGAAGTTCAGGCTCTTGTTCACCAGCAACGGGAACGGGTGCGTCGGGTCGAGGCCGATCGGGGTGATGATCGGCGCGATCTCGTCGCGGAAATAGCGCCGGACCCAGGTCTTGAGCTTGGTCGTCCAGTTGCGCCGACGGATGAAGCGCACCTGATGCTTTTCCAGCTCCGGCAGGAGGATGTCGTTGAGGATCGCGTACTGGCGGTCGACGTGACCGTGGACCAGCTCGCTGATCCGCGCCAGCGCCTGATGCGGCTGCAAGCCGTCAGCGCCGGCCTGTTCGCGGGCGAAGGTGATCTGCTTTTTCAGCCCGGCGACGCGGATCTCGAAGAATTCGTCGAGGTTGCTGGAGAAGATCAGCAGGAACTTCAGCCGCTCCAGCAACGGGTAGGACTCGTCCAGCGCCTGTTCCAGCACGCGGATGTTGAACTGCAATTGCGAAAGCTCGCGGTGGATGTACAGGCTGCTGTCATCCAGGCCGGGAATGGCGATCGCCGGTACCGCCACAGCGGTTTCGGCAACCGGCGCGGGTGGCGCAGGCTCCAGTTCCGGCGGGGTTTCGGTGATTTGCTCGACCACCGGCTGAGCTTCTTTTACGGCAACTTCAGTGAGTCCTTCGGTATTCATGGAATGTTCCTGGGAGGGCTATTTCTGCTCTCGTAACAATTGAGCGGCACGAACGGCAAAGTAAGTCAGGATGCCATCTGCACCGGCACGTTTAAAGGCGGTCAGTGACTCGAGGATCACCGCTTCGCTCAACCAGCCATTCTGGATAGCGGCCATGTGCATGGCGTATTCGCCACTGACCTGATAGACGAAGGTCGGCACCTTGAAGGCATCTTTGACCCGAAAAAGAATGTCCAGGTAGGGCATGCCCGGCTTCACCATGACCATGTCCGCGCCTTCAGACAAGTCGGCACCGACTTCATGCAGCGCTTCGTCACTGTTGGCCGGGTCCATCTGATAAGAAGCCTTGTTGGCCTTGCCCAGGTTCGACGCCGAACCCACCGCATCGCGAAAAGGCCCGTAATAGGCGCTGGCGTACTTGGCCGAGTAGGCCATGATGCGCACGTTGACGTGGCCGGCGATTTCCAGCGCCTCACGAATCGCCTGGATGCGACCGTCCATCATGTCCGATGGCGCCACCACCTGCGCGCCGGCTTCGGCGTGGGACAGCGCCTGACGCACCAGCGCATCGACAGTGATGTCGTTCTGCACGTAGCCGTCTTCGTCGAGAATGCCGTCCTGACCGTGGGTGGTGAACGGGTCCAGCGCGACGTCAGTGATCACGCCCAGCTCCGGGAAGCGCTCACGCAACGCGCGCGTGGCGCGCTGGGCGATGCCTTCGGGATTCCAGGCTTCGGCGGCATCGAGGGATTTCAGCTCAGGCGGGGTGACCGGGAACAGCGCCAGCGCCGGGATGCCCAGCTCGACCCATTTCGCCGCTTCTTCAAGCAGCAGATCAATGCTCAGTCGCTCGACGCCCGGCATCGAGGCCACGGCTTCGCGGCGGTTTTCACCGTCGAGCACGAACACCGGCAAGATCAGGTCATCGACCGTCAATACGTTTTCACGCACCAGGCGCCGCGAAAAATCATCACGACGATTGCGGCGCAGACGAGTGGCAGGGAACAGACGATTGGCGGGGGTAAAGCTCACGGCAGACTCCTGAGCCCGGGCAAACGGGCGAGCGTGACAGTTATAGACGGCCATTATGACTAACAGATGACAGTTATGTGTGCTCTGTGACAGGTAGCCGCAATCCATTGTCGATGTAGGAAATGTTCACGTCGAGACACATTTGGACACTTTCATGAATGTGCCCGAAGGGTTAGGCTGCGCGTTCATTTCGCCAGCACCCAGACAATGCTCCAACAATTTCTGCACGACTTTGGCTACTTTGCCCTGTTTCTCGGCACGTTCTTCGAAGGCGAAACCATTCTGGTGCTCGCAGGCTTCCTTGCGTTCCGTGGATACATGGACATCAACCTGGTGGTGGTCGTGGCGTTCTTCGGCAGTTATGCCGGTGATCAGCTGTGGTACTTCCTGGGGCGCAAGCACGGGCGCAAATTGCTTGCGCGCAAACCGCGCTGGCAGATGATGGGCGACCGCGCACTGGAGCACATCCGCAAACATCCGGACATCTGGGTCCTGAGCTTCCGCTTCGTTTATGGCCTGCGCACCGTGATGCCGGTGGCGATCGGCCTGTCCGGTTATCCACCGGGACGTTACTTGCTGCTCAACGGCATCGGCGCGGCGATCTGGGCCACCGCCCTGGCTGCGGCGGCTTACCACTTCGGCGCAGTGCTGGAAGGCATGCTCGGCAGCATCAAGAAGTACGAGCTGTGGGTGCTCGGCGCATTGCTGATCCTCGGCCTGGGCCTGTGGCTGCGGCGCCGCTTCAAGAATGCGCAACTGGCGAAGAAAATCTATCAGGACGAGCAACTCGCCAAGGCCGCCGAGGCAGAGCAGATGCGCCAGGCCGAAGCGCCCCCTCCTGCCGGCCCGAAAACGCCAGCCGAATAAGCCATTCGCTGGCGGCTGCCATGCGCAGTCCAGGCAAATAATGAACACCCCGCCGCCGTTGCGATCCATTGAGAGAGCGCTCTGTTCCCGCGCGCGTCAGCCATGCCCCTATGGCCACGCGCGACAATTTAAGGGACATTGAGCGCCATGAATCTGGAGAGAAGCCCATGAGCAAAAAAGTTGCAGTGATCCTGTCCGGCAGTGGCGTGTACGACGGCGCCGAAATCCAGGAAAGTGTCATCACCCTGCTGCGCCTCGACCAGCGCGGCGCACAGGTGCAGTGCTTCGCGCCGAACATCGCGCAATTGCATGTGATCAATCACCTGACCGGCGAAGAAATGCCGGAATCGCGCAACGTGCTGGTGGAGTCAGCGCGCATTGCCCGGGGCAACGTCAAGGATATCCGCGATGCCGACGTCGAGGACTTCGACGCACTGATCGTGCCCGGCGGTTTCGGCGCAGCGAAGAACCTGTCGAACTTCGCCATCGAAGGCGCCGGCTGCACCGTGCAACCCGAAGTGCTGGCCCTGGCCGAAGCATTTGCCGAAGCGGGCAAACCGGTCGGACTGATCTGCATCTCCCCGGCGCTGGCGGCGAAAATCTATGGCCCGGGTGTGACCTGCACCATCGGTAACGACGCCGACACCGCTGCGGCCATGAACAAGATGGGCGCCACCCACGAAGAGTGCGCCGTGACCGAAATCGTCGAAGACAAGGCGCGCAAACTGGTCACCACCCCGGCGTACATGCTGGCGCAGACCATCAGTGAAGCAGCTTCGGGGATCAACAAACTGGTCGACCGCGTGCTCGAACTGACTCACGAAAACGACGCTTGATCCCTCGCCGTACGTGAAACAAATGTGGGAGCGAGCCTGCTCGCGAATGCGTTGTATCAGCCAACATCAGGTTGTATGACACACAGATTTCGCGAGCAGGCTCGCTCCCACAGCGATTGTGCAAGACTCAGGGCTTGCGAGTGAGTCGGGTCAGAATCCGATCCAGCGCATTGGCAAACGCCTGCTTTTCACGCTCGCCAAACGGCGCCGGGCCGCCGCTCATCTGGCCCTGCTCCCTCAGATCGGTAAACAGGTTACGCACCGCCAGGCGTTCGCCCATGTTCTGCGCATCGAACTCCTTGCCGCGCGGATCCAGCGCCGCCACGCCCTTCTTCACCAGCCGATCGGCCAGCGGAATATCGCTACAGATCACCAGCTCGCCCGGCACCGCATGCTCGACCAGATAATCATCCGCCGCATCCGGCCCGCTCGGCACCACAATCAGTTTGACGATCGCCAGCCCCGGCTTGATCTGCGGCTGCCCGGCCACCAGCACCACTTCGAACTGGCGCTTTAACGCGAACTTCACCACCAGATCCTTCGCCGCCCGCGGACAGGCGTCGGCATCGATCCATACACGCATGTTCTTGCCTCCAAAAAATTCGCGAGCAGGCTCGCTCCCACAGGATACATACCGAACCTGTGGGAGCGAGCCTGCTCGCGAATATGAGCGCAGCGAATGCCTTTATGCAGCCGAAACCCGGCGCTTCTCCGCCACCCAACTGCGCCCATACAGCACAGCAATCGCCACAATCGCCACCACCTGCGCGGTCAGCGAATAGGCATCGGCATGGATCCCCAGCCAGTCGAATTCAAAGAACGCCACCGGCCGTGTGCCGAAGATCCCGGCTTCCTGCAAGGCCTTCACACCATGCCCGGCAAACACCACTGACAACGCGCACAGCAGCGCGGCGTTGATGCTGAAGAACAGCGTCAGCGGCAATTTTGCCGAGCCGCGCAGAATCACCCAGGCCAGGCCGACCAGCAGCACCAGCGCCGTGGCACCGCCAGCCAGCACGGCGTTGTGCCCGGCAGGCCCGGCCTGCAGCCACAGGGTTTCGTAGAACAGGATCACTTCAAACAACTCGCGATAGACCGAGAAGAACGCCAGGATCGCAAAACCGAAACGACCACCGCCGCCGACCAGGCTGCTCTTGATGTAATCCTGCCAGGCCGCCGCGTGACGGCGGTCATGCATCCACACGCCGAGCCACAACACCATGACGCTGGCAAACAGCGCGGTGGCGCCTTCGAGCAACTCACGCTGCGAACCGCTGACATCGATGACATACGCCGCCAGCGCCCAGGTGCCCAAGCCTGCCAGCAAGGCCAGGCCCCAACCGACGTTGACGCTGCGCACCGCCGATTGCTGGCCAGTGTTACGCAGGAAGGCGAGGATCGCCGCCAGCACCAGAATCGCTTCCAGACCTTCGCGTAGCAGAATCAACAGACCGGAGATGTAACTCAGCGACCAGCTCAGACCATCGCTGCCCAGCAGGCCTGCGGATTCCTTGAGTTTGGCCTTGGCCGCGTCCAGACGCTGCTCGGCCTGCTCGACGGGCAGACCGTCCTGCAGCGACTGCCGGTACGCCATCAGTGATTTTTCGGTGTCCTTGCGCACCTTGGCATCGACGTTATCCAGCGAGCTTTCGACCAGTTCGAAGCCTTCCAGATACGCCGCTACCGACAGGTCATAGGCCTGATCATGTTCACCGGCGCGGTAGGCCGCGAGGCTCTTGTCCAACGTGGCGGCGGTGTAATCGAGCAACTGCGCTGGACCGCGCTTGACCTGCGGCGGTTGCGCGCGCTGAGCCCGGAACGTTGCCGCGACCTCTGCGCCCTCGGCAGCCTGCACTTCGGCCGGGGTCTGGCGGGCCAGGTCGGCGATGTTGTAGACCTTGTCGGACTTGGCGGCCGCCGCATCGGCACTGAAGCCGGCGATGTAGGTGGCCAGATCCCAGCGCTGGCGATCATCGAGCTGATCGGCGAACGCCGGCATGTCGGTGCCTTCGACGCCCTGGCCGAGGGTGCTGTAGATCGCGTACAGGCTCAGGTGATCCATGCGCGCCGCATCACGAAGGTTGGCAGGCGCGGGGGTCAGACCGACACCGGCCGGGCCGTCGCCAGCGCCAGTGTCGCCATGGCACACCGAGCAGTTCTGCGCATACAACGGCGCGCCGCGTGTCGGGTCTGGAGTGATGATCGGTGCCTGACTGACTTCATAAGCCACCGCCAGTTTCGCCCCCAGCTGTCGGGCCTGACGGGCGACATCAGCACCGTCCTGCTTCGCACTGATGGCTGCGTGCAAAGACTCCACGCCCTGTTCCAGCGCGACTTTTTCCGGTTTGGCTGGCAATGCCGTGATCAAGCCTTGCAGGACCTGGGTGAATTCCAGCTGCTCGCGGTATTCGCCGTCGTCGATGACTTTGCCTGCCGCGACCGTCGGCGGGTAGTCGGCACTGATGTAATCGAGCAGGTGCAACGCTTGCGGCGCGCCTTCCACGGTATCGGCCAGCAGCGGCAGGCTGCTCAGGGACAATAACGGGAACAGCAGCCAGGCCAGCAATCGGGACGAGGCAGTCATGAACGAATCTCAAATGGAAATGCGAAGTTACATATTGTTCACTTCGCAGACGTTTCTCTCAAGCTTTGTCGGTGTCGGCAGGGAGTGATTCATATCGTTGAAGCGATGTGCCACCATCGACTCCAATAACGTGAATACTCCCCATTTGCTCAAGGAAGCCCCCTTTCAATGCGCCACTGCCTGCTGCTTCCCCTGCTGCTGACCACCATTACACAACTGGCGGGTTGCGCGGCTTATCGCAATTACGATCTGGAGCTGGAACAGACCACCGAGCAATTGAAGCAAGGCAATGTCGCCGGCTCACTGGCTTTGCTTGAAACACATAACCCGGACGAGCAAAAGGATCTGCTCTATTACTTCGAGAAAGGTGCGGTGTTGAGTGCGGGCGGCGAACTGCCCCAGAGTCAGGCGGCATGGCGCAGTGCCGAGCAAATGGTGGTCGAACGCCAGGACACCATTGAAACCACCGGCGACAAACTCTTGGCCGCCATGGGTAATCACTGGGGCAGCATCATCAATGACAAGCTGCGCCGCTACGACGGCTATGACTATGAAAAAGTCATGCTGACCACGCAGATGGCCCTCAACCAGCTGGCCGTGAACGACTTCGACGGCGCCCGCGCCGACATCAAGAAAACCCATGAGCGCGAAGCGCTGATCGCTCGGCAGCGCGAGCTCGAATATGAGCGCGTCGAAGAGGTAGCGAAAAAGCAGGGTGTGCGCGTGCATTACAAGGATTTGCAGGGTTATCCGGTAGTCATGCTGGACGCGCCGGCGGTGATCGCCTTGAAGAACGGCTACCAAAGCGCGTTCAGTCACTACCTCGCGGGCTATACATATGAAGCGCTCGGGGAAAAGAATCTCGCCGCGCCAGGCTATCGCCAAGCCATCGAATTACGCCCGGATCTGCCGTTCTTCCAGCAGGCATTGCGTGACCTCGACAGTCCCGGCCTCAAGAGTGACGAAAGCGACGTGCTGATCATCGTGCAAAGCGGCCTCGCTCCCGCACGCAGTTCGCTGCGTGTGCCGTACCCGGTGAAGCTGGCAGACGGTCAGGTCATTGTCGCCAACATCTCGTTCCCTGTGATGGTGCCCGACACTTCAACGCCGTCGTTCAATCAGATCGGCATCGATGGACGGCAGAAGAAACTGATACCGGTCAACAGCATCACCGACATGTCCTTGCGTACGCTGCGCGATGACATGCCCGGCATCATCCAGCGCACCACCTACCGAGCCTTTCTGGCCGCCGATGTGCAAGCCACCGACAACCGACGCGACCCGAGCAAAGCATCGTGCGTGACCCATTGGGATGGTTTCGAACAAGCCGATACGCGTACCTGGCGCACCCTGCCCAATCTGACTCAGGTAATGCGCCTGCGCCTGAAGAAAGGTGAACATGCGATCACCCTGCCCCACGTCAATAACGCCGCGCCGCTGACTATCCGGATCGATCAGAACCGCCAGGTCATCACCCTGCGCGCCCTCGGCGATCGAGTTTTCGCCAATGGCAGCGCGTTCGCGCCCGGCAAAACAGCGGCCGAACGCGTCGTGAACAACTTGACCAAATGATGGCACGAGCCTTCGTTAGGCCACTAAAAAGACATTACATCGCCATCACCCCGCGCTTATAATGCCGCGCCCTCGCCCAGCGAGCCGGCATCAAAAGCTCCTCACCCATGAGGAATTGGCAGGAGGCCAGCGCCGCCGTCGATAGGTCACACCAGCCCGACCAGCACACGCGGCTGCAAGTTTTGTTACTCAGGGAAGAAGTACCCATGGCATTCCGCGCTCCCATGCTGCTCGCGCTCAGCGCCGTCACGCTGCTGTCCGGCTGCGCAGCGTTTCGCAACTACGATTCCGAACTGGCCCAGACCAATCAGCAACTGGCTTCCGGCAACGTCGACGCGGCGCTGACCCTGCTGGAAAAGAACAACACCGGCACCGACAAAGACCTGCTCTATTACTTCGAGAAAGGTGAACTGCTGCGCGCCAAGGGCGATCTGTCGGGCAGCCAGAACGCCTGGGGCAGTGCCGACCAGGTAGTCGGTCAGTGGGAAGACGCGGTCAAGCTCGACTCGGCCAAGTACCTGGCACAGTTCGGCAGCTTCATCGTCAACGACAAGGTGCGTCGCTACGAAGGCTATGACTACGAAAAAGTCATGCTGACCACGCAGATGGCCCTGAACCTGTTGGCAGTCAACGATTTCGATGGTGCCCGCACGGCGATCAAAAAGACCCACGAACGCGAAGCGGTGATCGCTGACCTGCGCGACAAGGAATACCTCAAGAGCGAAGAACAGGCCGAAAAAGAAGGCATCAAGACCCAGTACAAGGATCTGCAGGGTTATCCGGTGGCCAGCCTCGACGCGCCGGAAGTGGTCGGCCTGAAGAACAGCTACCAGAGTGCGTTCAGCCATTACCTGGCCGGTTTCGTTTACGAAGCTTTGGGCGAGAAGGATCTGGCCGCGCCGGGTTATCGCAAGGCTGCCGAACTGCGCCCGAACACGCCGCTGCTCGAGCAGGCGCTGGTCAATCTCGACAAGCCTTCCAAATCCGATGACAGCGACATTCTCATCGTCGTGCAGAGCGGTCTGGCCCCGGCCCGCGACTCGATTCGTGTGCCGCTGCCGCTGCCGATTTCCAACAACGTGGTGATCACTCCGCTGTCGTTCCCGATCATCAAACCGGACACCTCCACCGCGCCGTTTGCGCAGATCGGTGTCGACGGCAAGCAGGTCGACCTGACCGCGCTGAACAGCACCACCGCCATGTCCCGCCGCGCCCTGCGCGATGACATGCCGGGGATCATCGTGCGCACCACCGTGCGCGCGATCACCAAAGGTGTGGCGCAGAAACAGATCAACGAAACCAACCCGCTGGCCGGTCTCGCCGTGGGTATTTCTTCAGCGGTGCTTGAAGGTGCCGATACCCGTACATGGCGCACCCTGCCGGACAACACCCAAGTGGTGCGTCTGCGCCTGAAAAAAGGTGAGCATCAGGTTACCCTGCCGAGCGCCGTCGGCGGCTCGGTGGTCAAGGTCACCGTCGACCAGCGCTACCAAGTGATCAGCCTGCGTGCCGTAGGCAACCAGGTATTCGCTGGCGGCATCGCTGCTCACGTAATGCCGAGCGCTGCCGCGACCAACGTCGCCAGCCTCAAACAACCTTAAGAACGGAGTCTTTGCAATGCGCTTGAAGATCATCGCCGTCGCCGCCCTCGCCTTGCTGGCAGGCTGCGCCACCCCGCCACCGCCGGAGCCGGGCAGCGCCGCGAGCAAAGTCGTGGCCATGGGCCCGCAGAAACACATCGTCGTCGGCGCCATGCGCGTGGCTCGTGAAAACGGCTTCATGACCGTCAACGTGCAGTTGAGCAACACCCTCAACAGCAACAAGATTTTCTACTACCGCTTCGCCTGGCTTGGCGCCGAAGGTTTCCCGGTTGCCGAAGAAGAAGTGTGGAAAAGCCAGATGATGTACGGCGCCCAGACCAGCTTCATTCAGGCCATCGCGCCGACCCCGAAAGCCGTGGATTTCCGTCTGGAAATCAAGACGCCGTAAACCCGCCACCCTATTTCTGATTGAGAGAGCTTTCTCATGTTTGCACGCTTTTCCTGCATCGCCGTCATCGCCCTGCTCGCCTCCGGTTGCGCCAACACCTCGCCGACCCTGGGCAGCAAGAACATCAGCTACGGCGACACCAAAGCGGTTGAAACCGTGACCAACGAATTCGGTTCGACCGACCTGCAAATGATCGCCGAGTCGATGACCCGCTCGCTGGCCCAGTCCGGTATCCTGCAGGGCCGTCCGGTGGTTCAGGTCTACGATGTGAAGAACAAGACCAGCGAGTACATCGACACCCGCGAAATCACCACCAGCATCAAGACTCAGTTGATGAAGACCGGTGTTGCGCGCTTCGCCAGCGACAACAATGCGATGCAGAGCCAGGTTGACCAGCTCAAGCTGCAAAACCAGAGCGGCCTGTACAAGAAAAGCACCGTGGCCAAGACCGGCAACATGGTTGCCGCCAAGTACCGCATCGAAGGCTCGATCAGCTCGATCGTCAAGCGCAGCAGCGACTACAAGGACGTCTTCTACAAATTCAGCCTGCAGTTGATCGACGTCGAAAGCGGTCTGGCCGAGTGGATGGACGAAAAAGAGATCCGCAAAACCACGGAGCGTTAATCGATGCGCACATGGATTGGCATGATGGCCCTGGCTTGCGCGTTCAGCGCGCAGGCGGCCCCGAAGGTAGCGGTGACGGATCTGGCGTATCAGGAGCGCGTGGAGCAATACATCCACATCGTTTCGGCGCAGAGCAATCACCGCGAGAGTTACTACAGCGCCAGCGGTTCTTCGAGCTACAACGAGATCGAAGCGACCACCAGCTATATCGAACAGGGCGAGTTGCGCAAATTCACCGGCGACATCAAGGGTGAAATCCTGCGTACCGGCATGTTCCAGCTGGTGCAGGGCACGCCTTATACCGCCTCATCCAAAGGCGATGTGTATGACGTGATCAGGCGCATCAAGGCCGGCAACTTCAAAGGCGCCGACTACGTGCTGTTCGGCACCGTGTCCGATATCGACTTCACCCAGGACATCAACGAGCTGGCGCAGACCGACAGCTACTCGGCGGTACTGGGCCTGACGCTGGTGGCGGATTTCAGTCTGATCAACACCAAGACCTACGAGATCACCTCGGCCTTCACGGCGATGGGCGAAGCGCAGGACACCAAACTGGTGAACCATCGCGACATCAAGATCTCGCTGAACCGTCCGCGGGTGGTGCGTGAGGTGTCGAAGGCCTTGGGCGAAGACGTGGCCGGGCAACTGAGCATGCAGCTCGGTGGTGGTGACGGTTATGAGCAGCCGCGTGAAGCGCCGCAGCGCAACAATCTGCCGCGTGACACGGCGCCGGTGATTTTACGCTGAGCCGGATCTGACAACTTTTGTGGCGAAGGGCTCTGTGGCGAGGGGATTTATCCCCGTTGGGTCGCGAAGCGGCCCTCGCTATTGATGCAAGACGATTGGGACTGCTGCGCAGTCCAAAGGGGATAAATCCCCTCGCCACAAAAGCTCGCTTGCCCCGATGTCTCGGTAGACATGAAAAAGGCGACCTCTTGAGGTCGCCTTTTTTGTGCCCGAGCGGTTTACCCCGCCGCTTTGCGCAACGTCGCCATGAATGCCGCCGCGCCGATGAACAGCCCGGCAAAGGTGCGGTTCATGCGTTTCTGCTGCTTGGGCGTGCGCAACAGGCGCAGCACCTTCGACGCCAGTCCGGTGTAGCCGGCCATGACAATCAGGTCGACGAACACCATGGTCACGCCGATCACCAGATACTGAATCAGCAGCGGCGCATGGGGATTGATGAACTGCGGCAACACCGCGAGCATGAACACCAACGCCTTGGGGTTGCTGATGTTCACCAGAAAGCCGCGAAACACCAGGGCCAGTGGCTTGCCGATCGGCCGCACTGCGGCGTCATCGCTCATGTCCATGGGCAGCGCGCGCCATTGCTTGATCGCTAGGTAAACCAGATAGGCGACACCGAACCATTTGATCGCATGGAATGCCGTGGCCGAAGCAGTGAGCACAGCGCCAACACCCGCGCCGACAAGCGCGATCTGCACCGCCAGACCGATCTGCAGGCCCAGTGCGTTCCAATAGCCGCGCCAGAATCCGTATTGCAGACCGCTGGACATCGACGCGATGGCGCCCGCGCCCGGGGACAGGCTGATCACCCAGCAGGCGGCAAAGAATGCCAGCCATGTTTGAAGCTCCATCGCATACCTCGGCCGATGCTTGTGACAAATGCCTAAGCTAATGCGGCTTCGTGTGGATGACTACCAGTTTTTTGCTAAATATTGCGGGAAGCTGAGGGCCCCTTCGCGAGCAGGCTCGCTCCCACAGGAGGAACGCATTCCAATGTGGGAGCGAGCCTGCTCGCGAAGGCGTCGGAACAGACGACGTAGAAATTACTTCTCAAACCCGCTGGAAGGAAACACATCGGTCCCGCGCCAACGCCGCACCGAACGCTGGAAGAACAGGCTGTTCGGCACCTGCACCATGGCGCTGCCGGTACCGAGTTCTTCGGCCTCGACCAGCGTGGTGTAGAGCAGATTGATCGCGATCACCCGGCCTTTGACGCCAGGCTTGTCGGTGGTGTCCACCAGCTCGACCACGTCGCCGAGGCGGAACGGCCCGACGGTGAAGATCAGAATCGCGCAGAGCAAATTCGACAGCACACTCCACATCGCAAAGAACGCCACCGCCGCCACCGCGACAAATCCCGACAGCGCCGTCCACAGCACCGTGGCCGAAACACCGAGGCGCTCGAGCACGAAGAGCAGCGCGCTGCCCATGATCAGCCAGCGCAACACGCCGCGCAGCGGCATCAGCAACTGCGGTGGAAACGGATAGCGCTCACCCAGACGAGTCAGGCCTTTGGCGACGAAACGCTGGGTCAGGTAACCGGCCAGCAGGATCAGCAGAATCTGCGCGGTGAACCAGAGCGGCTCGACCCACACCGCCGCAAAGGGCAGCTTGAAGGCTTCCATCAGGACAACGCCTCCAGCTCCGCCTGCATGCTTTCCAGGGTTTCCAGCGCTTCCATCCAGGCTTCTTCCAGCTCGGCTTCACGAACCTTCAATTTCGCCTGTTCGGCCAACAGATCACGCAGTTCATTCTTGCGCGCCGGCTCGTAGATATCGCTGTCACCGAGGCTGGCATCGACCTTGGCCAGTTTCTCGTGGAGCTTGCCCAGTTCAGCTTCGAGTTTGTCGGCCTCGCGCTTGTGCGGCGCCAGTTGCTGACGCAACGCTGCCGCCGCTTGGCGCTGAGCTTTCTTGTCGGTTTTGTCCGGGTTGACCGGCGTGTTGCTGACCGGCGTATTGCGCTGGCGGTATTCCACCAGCCAGCGCGCGTAGTCTTCGAGATCGCCATCGAACTCTTCGACCTTGCCGTCAGCAACCAGATAGAAGTTGTCGGTGGTGCTCTTGAGCAAGTGCCGATCGTGAGAGACCACCAGCACCGCACCGCTGAATTCCTGCAGGGCCATGGTCAGCGCCAGGCGCATTTCCAGGTCGAGGTGGTTGGTCGGTTCGTCGAGCAGCAACAGGTTCGGCCGCTCCCAGGCGATCAGCGCGAGGGCCAGACGGGCCTTCTCGCCACCGGAGAAATTCAGCACCGGCTCATCGATGCGTGCGCCACGGAAGTCGAAGCCGCCGAGGAAGTCACGCAAGGTCTGCTCGCGCTCACCCGGCGCCAGACGCTGCAAATGCAGCAACGGGCTGGCCTTGGAGTCCAGCGAGTCGAGCTGATGCTGAGCGAAGTAGCCGACCACGGTGTTTTCGCCACGGGTCAGGCGCCCGGCCAACGGTTCGAGCTCGCCGGCGAGGTTCTTGATCAGCGTCGATTTACCCGCGCCGTTCGGCCCGAGCAGGCCGATCCGCGCACCCGGGGTCAGTTGCAGCTTGACCTTCTCGAGGATGGTCTTGTCGCCATAACCCAAGCGCGCATCGGACAGGTCGATCAGCGGACTGGAGATCTTGGTCGACTCGCGGAAGACGAAGTCGAACGGCGAATCGACGTGGGCCGCCGACAATTCTTCCATGCGCTCCAGCGCCTTGATCCGGCTCTGCGCCTGGCGGGCCTTGGTCGCTTGCGCCTTGAAGCGAGCGATGTAGCTTTCCATGTGCGCACGCTGCGCCTGCTGCTTCTCGTAGGCCTGTTGCTGCTGGGCCAGACGCTCGGCGCGGGCGCGCTCAAACGCGGTGTAGCCGCCCCGGTACAGGGTCAGTTTGCGCTGATCGACATGGGCGACGTGATCGACCACTTCGTCGAGGAAATCCCGGTCGTGGGAAATCAGCAGCAAGGTGCCCGGATAACTCTTCAGCCACTCTTCGAGCCAGATGATCGCGTCGAGATCCAAGTGGTTGGTCGGTTCATCGAGCAGCAGCAGATCCGACGGGCACATCAGTGCCTGCGCCAGATTCAGACGCATCCGCCAGCCACCGGAGAAATCGCCTACTTGACGATCCATCTGCTCATTGGTGAAACCGAGTCCGGCGAGCAACTTGCGCGCCCGCGCATCGGCGGTATAACCGTCGGCGCTGTCGAGTTCGGCATGCAGGCGCGCCAGTGCGGTGCCGTCGTGGGCCTCCTCGGCGGCGGCAAGCTCGCGTTGCACCTCACGCAGACGCAGGTCGCCATCGAGCACATAATCGACCGCCAGGCGTTCGAGGGTGTCGACCTCCTGGCGCATATGCGCGATACGCCAGTCGGCCGGCAGCAGGCAGTCGCCCGAGTCCGGGTGCAACTCGCCGCGCAGCAGGGCGAACAGGCTGGATTTGCCGGCACCGTTGGCGCCGATGAGGCCGGCTTTGTGGCCGGCGTGCAGGGTCAGCTCGGCGTCTTCTAGCAGACGTTGCGGGCCACGCTGTAAAGTCAGGTTCTGAAGTCGGATCATAATGGCGGCGGAGTCTACCAGCTTCGCTCACAACTGGCGCGAGTAGCACGATGTCCTCTGACCTGTGGAGCTTTGCCCTTGATGTCTACGCCCGACCGGGCGTGGAAGATGCCTGCCTGCAATTGCAAACGGCGGGCGCCAATGTCTGCCTGTTGCTTTGCGGTTTATGGCTGGAGCAGCGTGCGGTGACCTGCGATGAACCGCGCGTGCGCTTGCTCAGGGCCTTGACCGCGCCGTGGGATGTCGAGGTGGTGCAGCCTCTGCGAACCCTGCGCATGCAATGGAAAGCGCGGGCCGTCGATGATGCGGTGGTGGCAGGCATGCGCGAGCAGATCAAGTCACTGGAGCTTGAAGCTGAGCGAACCTTGCTGTCACGGCTGGAAGGTGTGGCGCAGGAGTGGACGCGCAACGATGCAGGTTCGGTGACCTGGCTTGAGGGCTTGGCCGGCAATGCCGCCAGCCTGAGCCGCGACGCGCTGCAAGTGCTGCGCGTCGCGGCGACCGGCACTTAGGAAGCGCTGGTCGGGGTGCTGCTGACATTCGACGAGGCGGCTGGCGCTGGCGCAGTCGAAGGGGTCGAGTGAGTGGCGGACGACGGTGCCGACGTAGCTGGAGCAGCCGGGGTGGCGGCAGTGGCAGGCTTGGCTGCTGGAGCGGCAGCCGGTTTGGTCGCGGCTGGCTTGGCAGCTGCAGGCTTTTTCACCGCTGGTTTTGCGGCTGGCTTGGCGGCCGGTTTTGCAGCAGCGGTCGCAGGCTTTGCAGCAGCGGGTTTCGCAGCTGGCTTGGCGGCCGGTTTCGCAGCGGTTTTTGCCGCAGGTTTTGCCGCCGATGTTGCGGCTGGTTTGGCAGCCGGTTTTACCGCCACTTTCGCAGCAGGTTTGGCGGCGGCCGGCTTGGCCGCAGCTTTGGCAGCAGGCTTCGCAGCGGCAGTCTTGGCAGCAGGTTTTGCTGCTGGTTTCGCTGCTGCTTTGGCAGCAGGTTTGGCGGCTGCGGTTTTTGCCGGTGCAGCTTTGCTCGCGGCCGGTTTTGCCGCGGCTTTGGCAGGGGTGGCTTTCACTGCTGGCTTGGCTGCAGCAGGTTTGGCTGCGGTGGTTTTAGCCGCCGGTTTTGCCGCGCTCGCCGCCGGCTTCTTCGCTGCAGTTTTTGCCGCTGGTTTGGCAGCCGCTTTCACTGGCGCCTTGGCCGCTGGTTTGGCGGCGGTTTTCGCAACAGCAGGTTTCGCCGCAGCGGTCTTCGCCGGGGCTTTGCTTGCAGCAGGCTTGGCAGCGACTTTCTTCGCTGGTGCTGCTGCCGGTTTGGCCGAACGCGACGACAGAACCTTGCCCACTGCTTCCTGCACGCGACCAACACCTTGGGCCAGTTTCAGGCTTTCCTGGGCATCGCGCTTGAGCTGCAGAATGTAGCTGCGGGTCTCGGACTGACGATCTTTCAAAGCGTCGAGCAAGTCTTCGAGTTCTTTCACGGCAGCCTTGGCCTTGTTCTGTGCCTTGGCTTTGCCGGCGGTGGCGGCGTCCTGCAATTTGGTGCGCGATTTGTGCAGTTTTTCCTGCGCCTTGCCACGCTGTTTTTCCAGCTTGGCGAGCAGTTTTTCAGCATCAGCCAAGGCTTGCGAGCAAGCGTTTTCCAAATGCTCGAGCAGGCTGCCCGACAACTGTTGGAGTAAGTGCAACGGAGTATTTACAGGCTTCTTGGTGGCCGACATGGTTTACCTCCTGGCTGACGTGAGTGCGGCTCATACTAGACCTCTGCTGATACCGCCGCTAGGGCATGTTGACAGTATCTGCACCGTTGCGTTGCACCGAAGCCGAAATGTTCTGCGCGCGGGAAAAAGCAGTTCACCGATGCAGACGTTTGCACTGGCATAATCCCCCGCATCCCAGGTCGGAGAGTGCCCATGTCGCGCTACTTTATTTTGTCCCTCTGCGTGTTTTTTTCGACGGCGTATGCCGATGAAAAAAACACGGCGAACGATGCTCATGATCTGGCTTACAGCCTCGGTGCCAGCCTCGGCGAACGGCTGCGCCAAGAGGTGCCGCAGTTGCAGATCCAGGCGCTGATCGAAGGTCTGCAACAGGCGTATCAGGGCAAGCCGCTGGCGCTGAGTGAAGCGCGTATCGAACAGATTCTGGCCGACCACGAATCGCGCAATGCCGAGCAGGCATCACGGCAATCGAGCGACGCGGCGATGGAAAACGAGCAACGCTTTCTCAGTGCGGAAAAAGCCAAACCGGGAGTGAAGGAACTGGCCGATGGCATCCTTCTGACTGAACTGGTTCCGGGCACTGGCGCCAAGGCCGGCCCGGACGGCAAAGTGCAGGTGCTGTATGTCGGCAAGCTGCCGGACGGCACCGTGTTCGATCAGAACACCCAGCCGCAATGGTTCAACCTCGACAGCGTAATCGCCGGTTGGCGCACCGCACTGCAGAACATGCCGGTGGGGGCGAAGTGGCGACTGGTGATTCCATCGGATCAGGCCTATGGCGCCGACGGTGCCGGCGACCTGATTGCGCCATTCACGCCACTGGTTTTTGAAGTGGAATTGCGCGGCGCGACGAGCTGATCAGGCATAAAAAAACGGTGCGCTTTCGGGCGCACCGTTTTTTCATGAAGGACGTGGATCAGGCCTGAACCGGATCTTCTTCCTTGTGTGCCGTGTGCAGCACTTCGATCAGGCAATCTTCAAGTTCAAAACGCTCGTGCAACAAGCCGCCCAATTCCTTGAATTTCTCCGCAACGCATTTGCCTTCGTCGCACAGGTCGTTGAACGCGAGTAGCTTCTCGGTAATGACGTCAATGCGCGGGTAGATCGTTTCGGCGAGCTCCAGACCGCGCTTGTCGTTGAACGCCTTGGCTTCGCCAGTCAGCTGTTCATAGATTTCGAAGTGCCCCGCCGATACGTAATCGACCAGCACGCCGCAGAATTCCTGCAAAGGCTTGCGGCTCTCGGACAGCGACTCAGGCTGCGCACCGAGCTTGTCGTAGGCGCCGATCAGCTCTTCACGCTCCTGCAACCAGCGGTCGATCAGCAGATGAACCCCACCCCAACGTTCCTGAGCATTCTGACAACTTTCGAGCATGGCGATCTCTCTTCCCTTGTGGGTCATGCTGCTCTACACCCGCGCCCTGTTCTGATTTGACTGGTGGACGATCGGGCAGAGCGTCATCGAGCAACATAAATCCAATGACACGTGCCGGCCAGATTATGCCCGCACGCCTATGGCTTCAAGGTACGCAGGAGATAAAGTTCATACAAGTGTTTAATCCCTGACCAGCATGTGGTGCGACGCTTCGTCGCTGACCGGTCGTTGCAGAGCGCTCCAGATCAGACGCAACAACTGACAAACAGCAAGAATCGACACGCCGACAAAAAACAGCAGACTCCATTCAGGGATGCTCAAATCGAACAGCGTCCAAGAGATGTCCGCACAATCGGCGCCGCCGTTGAACATCCGTTGTAATGCGCAGATCCACGGCAAACCACTGAAGAGTGACTCCACGGTTGGCGAGCATCTGACCAGTTGCAGCATGGAGTCGCTCTGGATCAGAACCTGCCGCCACGCAGCGGTGGTTCCGCCCAGACTGGCGCCCAGCGCAAACAGCCAGTACCACCATAATCCGCCGCGCCGGGGGCCATGCACCGCCGCCACGCCGCAGCCAATGCACAGCAGGGTGAGGAACAACCGCTGCACCAGGCACAGACTGCAAGGCGTCAGGCCGACTGCGTATTCGAGGTAATAGGAAGCTCCCAGAGCAAAGGCCCCCGCAATGAAAGCCATGAAGAACAAGGAGCGTGAGCAGGCCAACGACATGGCTTTTCCGTAACAGTAGAGACAGACGGTTACGGTAGAGGAAAGCGTGTCAGCCTTTCAAGGCAAGGACCTGCCGACAGTTCACCACAGGTGTAGGGAAAACCCGACAGGCTCGATAGGAAATGGTGAAGCGCTCTGTAGGACTTTGTCTCTTGAGCGCAAAGAAGGGGAATTTTCGGTCATCGAAGTTCGCGAGGGAGCATCCTCCCCCGCCCTTCAGACCTTCGCCACAACCGGCAAAGGCGCCGCCAGCAAGCGTTCATCCAGCAGCCCGAGACCTTCCTGAAACAACTGGTTGCTGCGCTCGGTATCGCCAAGCTGAGCAAGCAGGCGGGCCAGTTCCGCACAGGTCTCCGGATTGCGCTGCACACGCAGACTGCTTTCCAGATAGTCACGGGCCTTGCCCCACAGACTGGTTTGCAGACACAAACGGCCCAGGGTCAGCAACAGGCTCGCATCGGCCGGATGCTCCTTGAGCCAGCCTTCGGCAATCTGCAACTGACGCGCAGGATCACTGCCACGAACCAGACCATAAAGCCGCGCCAGATGGCTGTCGTACTTGCGCTTGAGCGCTGTGCGCAGCACTTCTTCGGCTTCGACCTGAGCGCCCAACTGGCGCAGTTGCTCGGCATAGGCCAGTACCAAAGGTGCTTCCTGACGCTGCGCCGAAGTCAGCTGTTCCCACGCCCGCTTGAGCGATTGTAGACCCACGGTACCGTCTTCTTCGCGTTGCGCTGCCAGGGACAGATTCTCACCCCAGGCGCGACGCTCGAGTTCAGCCAGTTCAGCCGGCGGTAGAACCTTGTCTTTGCGCAGTTCCGGCAACAGACGAATCACCGCCGACCATTCGCCACGCTGCTGATGCAGACGTTGCAATTGACGCAATGTCTGCGCGCTGCGCGGATGCCGTTCATGCATCGCCTGCAAGGTCACCAGCGCACCGTCGGTGTCGCCACGATCGGTCTGCAACTGTGCGTGACTGAGGGCGATTGCCAATTCGGCTTGCGGCTGACGCTCCAGCGCGCGTTCAAGCAAACGATCACTTTCTTCGTACTGGCCTTGCTCGTTCGCCGCACGGGCGGCGCCGAGGTAATACAGCAGCGGCTGACGCTCGGCTTCCGCTGCGCGGGTCAGATGCCGTTGCGCGCTGGCCCAGCGACCTTCAGCCAGATCCAGTTGTCCGTGTTCGATCGCCACTTGCACGCGGCGGCTGCGATTGCGTCGCGACCACGGATTGACCACGCCGGTGGAGGTCATCACCAGCTCGACCAGCACCTTGATGCCCCAGAACAGCAGCCACAGCACCGCTATCACCGCCAGTGTCGCCCACAGGCTCGATTCGTAGCGGAAGCTCTTGTACGCCACCAGCACGTAACCGGAATGCTCGGCAATCGCCAGGCCCAGTGCTGCCGTCGCGGCGATGACCAGAAACACGATTACATAGAGGCGCTTCATGGGGTCGCCTCCTGCGCAGCATTGGCGGCAGGCTTGGCGAACGGTTTCACCGATTCCTCGGCATTGACGTTACGTCGCTCCAGATATCCCTGCACCGCACTCAAGGTGCCGGTCAGATCCGGAGTCTTGACGGTGACCGGTTCCTTGCTCAGCTCGGCGACCTGTTCCAGCATGACTTTGCTTTGCGGGTTGTCCGGATTGAAATTGCCCTTGAGCACATCGCGCGCCTCGGCCAACGCCTGGGTGTATACCGGCGCCTGACCGTTGAGCGCGGCCCACTGCGCCTGCTCCAGCGCCAGGCTCAGGGCCAGGCGCACCTGGCTCAGGCTCTGTCCGGCCAGCAACGGTTTGACGTTCTTGTCAGCATTGAAGTCGATGCGGATATAGCGCGAAACCTTGTCCCACCACTGCGCCCAGCGACTGGCGCCATCGCCATCGCTGGTCAGGCCCAGCAGCGACTCGCCGCGATCCTTGTACTCCGGCGCCAGCTCGGTGAGGTCGATGACTTGATCGCGCAGCGCGCCGAGACGCAGGAACAGCCCGGTGCGATCAGGCTGTTCGGTGCTGCGCAAGGCGACCAGGGTTTTCGCCACTTGCTCGCGCGCGGCGAAGGAGCCCGGATCGTTCTGTTCACGGAGAATTTCATCGGCGCCCTGCACCAGTGCCTGCGCACTGCTGATGTCCTGCAACGCTGAAAGGCGCAGGCTGGCCAGACGCAGCAAGTGTTCGGCCTCGGCCAAACGCCAGTCCTTGCGGCTGGCGCCGAGGACGGTTTCCAGACGTTGATTGAGGCGCTGCTGATCGCCCTGCAATTGCGTGACCAGACGCTGGCGCTCGGCGAGCTCGTCAGCACCGGGCAACTGCGCCAGACGCTCGGTCAGACGCTGTTCGTTGAGCTTCAGACTCTGCGCCTGATCGTTCAACGCCTGCACCTGACTCGACTGTTGCTGCGTGTTGTTCTGCAGGTGGCGCACCTGCCAGACACCCCAGCCACCGATGGCGACACCGGCAGCACCGAGCAGCAAGGCGACAATCGCCAGTCCATTGCCTCGGCGCGGCTCTTTGGCCGGTGGTGGAGTTTCAACCTGGGCATCGAGCGCAGGCTGGACGTCATCTTTTGGCAAGGCTGTTTCGCTCACGTATCCATCCTTTGCATTAGAAAACGGCACGGGAAATTCCCGTAACGCCGTCAGCAAAGCCGCGGCACTCGCGCCGCGGCAATCCACAACTGTTTGAGCCCCGGCGGCACGTGCCAGCTCGGCGACCCTCGGGCTTGGAACAAACAACGGCAAGTGCGCGATCTTCGGCCAGGCATCGCCGGCCATCTGCCGCAGGTGCTCGAAACCCTGTCCACTGCTGACCACCAGCCCGTTCAAGCGTTCCGCTTCGATCCGCCGTGGCAGCTCGTTTGGCGGGTAGGCTGGCAGGTCGCGGCGATACAACTCCAGATACTCGACACTAGCACCAAGCGCGCGCAGGCGCTCGGCGAGCAGTTCACGACCACCCTCGCCGCGCAGGATCATCACCTGCGCACCGGGCTGGCTCACCGCCTCGCGCAGACGCGGCAATTGCAGCAGGGCTTCACTGTCATCGCCATCAGCCGGGAAGCTGACATCGAGACCATGCTCGCGAAGAATGCCTGCGGTCGCCGCGCCGACGCTGAACCACGGCATGCTCAATGGCGCCGTGCCTGCGGACTTGAGCAGATCCACCGCAATCCGTGCCGCCGGTTTGCTGACCACAATCACCGCGCTGCAAGCGGGCAATCGCGAAATCGCCTGGCGAATAGTCTCAGAGAGCGGCAGCGGAACGATGTCCAAAAGCGGCAGACAACTGCTGAAAATCCCGTGCCCGGCCAACTGTTCGGCCAGCGCCGCGCAGTCGTCTGCCGGGCGCGTCAGCAGCAGGCGCCAGGCCGTCACTCGTGACCCGCCTCGCCGTACACCGCTTTGAGAATGTCGTCGGCGCCTTGCTTGAGCAGGTCTTCAGCGACCTGCACGCCCAAGGTCTCAGCGTCCGCGCGCGGCGCGCGGGCTTCGGCACTGAGCAGCCTGCCGCCGCTCGGCTCACCGACCAGGCCGCGCAACCACAGTTGCTCGCCTTCGAGCACCGCGTAGCAGGCGATGGGCACTTGGCAGCCGCCGTTCAAGTGTTTGTTGAGGGCGCGTTCGGCGTTCACCCGCGAAGCGGTATCGGCGTGATGCAAAGGCGCGAGCAAGGCGTGAATTTCGTGGTCGGCGCTGCGGCATTCTATGCCGACCGCGCCCTGGCCACCGGCCGGCAAGCTGTCATCGACACTGATCGCCGAAGTGATGCGATCCTCGAAACCGAGGCGGATCAAACCGGCGGCGGCGAGGATGATCGCGTCGTACTCGCCGGCGTCGAGTTTGGCCAGACGGGTGTTGACGTTGCCGCGCAGGAAACGGATCTGCAGGTCGGGACGCCGCGCCAGCAATTGCGTTTGCCGACGCAGGCTCGAAGTGCCGACGATGGCCCCGGCAGGCAGCGCTTCAAGACTGGCGTAGGTGTTGGAGACGAAAGCATCGCGCGGGTCTTCACGCTCACAGATGCAGAACAGACCCAGGCCTTGCGGGAAGTCCATCGGCACGTCTTTCATCGAATGCACGGCGATATCGGCTTGATTTTCCAGCAGCGCGGTTTCCAGTTCCTTGACGAACAGGCCCTTGCCGCCGATCTTCGACAGTGGCGAGTCGAGCAGCTTGTCGCCGCGACTGACCATGGGCACCAGCGTCACCAGCAGGCCCGGGTGGGCCGCTTCCAGACGGGCTTTAACGTATTCGGCCTGCCAGAGGGCCAGCGCACTTTTACGGGTGGCGATGCGGATTTCGCGAGGGGACATGGAACAATCCGTACTGAATAGATACGGCGGATAATAACAGCTCAGTCAATTTCACTTTGACCTGAATCAGAACCGGCGCGGCCTCCCTGGCCTGCCATGCCGGATAAAAGAACACGAAAAGGCCGGTGAGGACTGGGTCAAAGCCCCTGCATCATCTTGCGCACACCGGCAACATGCCGACGGCTGACAATCAGTGCGTCGCCATTGAGGCCTTTGAGGAACAACTGGAAATGTCCCAGCGGTGTGCGCTGCAATCGCTCGATGCGGTCGCGGGCGACCAGCGCATTGCGGTGGATACGCACAAAGCGTTCGCCGAATTCGTCTTCAAGGGCTTTGAGGGGTTCGTCGAGCAGCACCTCGCCGGCTTCGTGACGCAGGGTCACGTATTTGTGGTCGGCGATGAAGTAGACCACCTGATCCAGCGGAATCAGCTCGATGCCTTTACGGGTCCGTGCGCTGATGTGGCTGCGTGGGCCGTTGCCACTTTCGGCAGCGGGACGGGTCAGGGCCGAGAGTTGCGCCCGGTTGGGACGTTCAGCCCGCTTCAGGGCTTCATTCAAGTGTTCGGTTCGCACAGGTTTCACCACATAGCCCACGGCGCTGGCCTGCAGGGCTTCCACGGCAAATTCATCGGGACTGGTGCAAAACACCACGGCCGGCGGCGTCTCTCGTTCGCACAGTCGGGCAGCAACCTGCAGGCCATCGAGGCCCGGCATGCGGATATCGAGCAGCACGATATCCGGCTTGTGGCTGTCGATCAGCGCTAACGCCTCCTCGCCATTCGTGGCACTGGGCTCCAGGACTGTGTAACCCTCGAGCTCGCTCACCATACGGCTTAGGCGCTCGCGAGCCAGGGGTTCGTCATCAACGATCAGGACATTCATATTGCGCTGGATTCCTGCGTGAGTCTCGCACAAGGATAGCGTAGACAGGTGTAGTGACCTGCGTCACCGCGATCCACGCTAAGACTAGCCCGAGCGCCAAAAAGTGCCGTACGTCGGCCAGCAATATTTGCCAGCGTCCGGGTCGTACCGCTCAGAGCCCACTGTTTCCTGCGTTTCTCACGGTGGTTGGCCGTTGGACAACTCACCCGCCCCCTCTTCTTATAGTCGGTGGCCAGACCTTTGCATGATCCGCAATCGCACCGACCCTTATGTCCACTGTAGACGTTCGTCGGAACGATATTGCTCAATCAAAAAATATCCTTTTGTAAATTCCTTGCAGACCGCGCCGGACATGCCTGACACATCCGCGAAAAAACGTATCGACCGGTGTCAGCGACAGGATTGGCAACCCTGTTATTATCCGCGCCAGCGTTTCACGCCATTTCTTCAAGCCGATACGAGCGAATTCATGAGCACTGACAAGACCAATCAGTCCTGGGGCGGCCGCTTCAGTGAACCCGTCGACGCCTTCGTCGCCCGCTTCACCGCCTCCGTCACTTTCGACCAGCGCCTGTATCGCCACGACATCATGGGCTCGATCGCCCACGCCACCATGCTGGCCAAGGTCGGCGTGCTGACCGATGCCGAGCGCGACAGCATCATCGATGGCCTGAACACCATTCAGGGCGAAATCGAGGCCGGCCAGTTCGACTGGCGCGTCGACCTCGAAGACGTGCACATGAACATCGAAGCGCGCCTGACCGACCGCATCGGCGTCACCGGTAAAAAGCTCCACACCGGGCGCAGCCGCAACGACCAGGTCGCCACCGATATCCGCCTGTGGCTGCGCGATGAAATCGACCTGATCCTCGCCGAGATCACCCGCCTGCAAAAAGGCCTGCTGGAGCAAGCCGAGCGTGAGGCCGCGAGCATCATGCCGGGCTTCACTCACCTGCAGACCGCACAGCCAGTGACCTTCGGGCACCACATGCTGGCCTGGTTCGAAATGCTCAGCCGCGACTACGAGCGTCTGGTCGACTGCCGCAAGCGCACCAACCGCATGCCGTTGGGCAGCGCCGCGCTGGCCGGCACCACTTACCCGATCGACCGCGAATACACCGCGCAACTGCTCGGCTTCGACGCCGTCGGCGGCAACTCGCTGGACAACGTTTCCGATCGCGACTTCGCCATCGAATTCTGCTCGGCCGCGAGCATCGCGATGATGCACCTGTCACGTTTCTCCGAAGAGCTGGTGCTGTGGACCAGCGCGCAGTTCCAGTTCATCGATCTGCCGGATCGTTTCTGCACCGGCAGCTCGATCATGCCGCAAAAGAAAAACCCCGACGTGCCTGAGCTGGTGCGCGGCAAGACCGGCCGCGTGTTCGGCGCGCTGATGGGCCTGCTGACCCTGATGAAAGGCCAGCCACTGGCCTACAACAAGGACAACCAGGAAGACAAGGAGCCGCTGTTCGACGCCGCCGATACCCTGCGCGATTCGCTGCGCGCGTTCGCCGACATGATCCCGGCGATCAAGCCGAAACACGCGATCATGCGTGAAGCGGCACTGCGCGGTTTCTCCACTGCGACTGACCTGGCTGACTACCTGGTGCGCCGTGGCCTGCCGTTCCGTGATTGCCACGAAATCGTGGGCCACGCAGTGAAATACGGCGTCGACAGCGGGAAGGATCTGGCCGAGATGAGCCTGGAAGAACTGCGTCAGTTCAGCGATCAGATCGAGCAGGACGTGTTTGCCGTGCTGACCCTCGAAGGCTCGGTGAATGCCCGGGACCATATCGGCGGGACTGCGCCGGCGCAGGTCAAGGCTGCGGTGGCGCGCGGTCAGGCGTTGATCGCCAGCCGCTAGAAGCCAAAAAAGCTTCGCGAGCAGGCTCGCTCCCACAGGGATTCTGGATGTTCACAAAATTTGTGTTCACCACCGGCTCAATGTGGGAGCGAGCCTGCTCGCGAAGGCTTCCTTCAGAGCGCTACAAAATTCACTTCTTGGCAGCAATCATTGCCAAAAACGCCGGCATCGCCGCGTCCTTGTCCGCCGCAATCTTCTGCACGTGCGGATTCTGCTCAAGCCGCTCCAGCAGCGCTCTCGCCTGCGGCATCTCGCCCAGCAGATCGATCCCGAACAGCTTCTGCCCGACCGCACAGGCCAGCGGCACGCTGTAGAGGAAATACAAATCGGCAATGCTCAGGCTGTCACCCGCCACGTACGGAGCGAACTTGCCATGACGGCCCAGCGCGGCGAAGCCCAGCAGCAGCTCGGTCCGGGTCTTCTCCTTGATCGCCTCCGGCAATGTCATACCGAAAAACGCTTCGCCATAGCAGGCACGCCCCGGCAACTCGATGTACAACTCGATCTCCTTGGCAATCGCCAATACCTGCGCGCGCTCGAACGGATCGCTGGGCAGGAGCGGCGTGCCCTTTTGTGATTGTTCGAGGTATTCGAGGATGATCGCGGTTTCGTTGATGTAACCGGCGTCGACACCCAGCACCGGGACCTTTCCGCGCGGGCTGATGGCCAGTGATTCCGGGGTTTGTGTCGGGTAGAAGGTCACCTCTTCGAAGGCCAGGCCTTTTTCCAGCAGTGCCAGTTTGACCATGTTGTAGTAGTTGCTGACAGCGAATCCGTAGAGCTTGAACATCACAGAGCCTCCAGGCCGTGCGGGGTGGGCAGTGCCTGTTTATAGATCGCCGCGGCGTTTCCCGCCAGCAGCATCACGCCGCTGAATGCGGGTAAACTGGCGCCTTTCCCTGAGGAGCCTGCAATGAGCGAGCCGACAGATATCGTCAACGATGACGACGAAGAAGCATTCACCGAAGCGACCCTGATCGAAGCCATCGAGAACCAGATCGAAAGCGACAACCCGCCGGCGGCCAAAGCGACGTTGAACAAGCTGACTTTGGTCGGCATGGACCGTGAGGAGATCCTCAACCTCATGGCTCACGTGCTTGCCTATGAGATTGACGCGATGCTCGATGAAGACCGCCCGTTCGACACCGAATGGTACGAAACGGCATTGCGCAAGCTGCCAGAGCTGCCACCGGAAAAATAATAAAATCAAAAGATCGCAGCCTTCGGCAGCTCCTGCACCAATCTCTCGTAGGAGCTGCCGAAGGCTGCGATCTTTTTTATGCGGACTACACTGGAATTCGCCTCAAGATAAAATCCCCTGATCTGAGCACTGGACATGCCGCACCAGCGGGTTCACCTTAGGGGCGCTGTCGTCCAATTCCTAGAAAGTCTGGAGTCCTTATGTCGCTTACCCCTGAGTTGGTTGCCGAACTGGAAGTCCTTGCACTCTTCAACCTGGACAGTTCCCAGGAAGGTCTGAAAATTCATCAGACCGCTGCCCCGAAACACATCGCTGCTGCCCAGCGCCTCTTTGAAAAAGAACTCACCGACCAGCCCGATGGCGGTTATCTGACCAGCCTCGGTCGCGATGCCGCGCAAAACGTGCAGACCGTACTGACGATTTTGAAAGAACAGGAAACCGCCTGATTTCTCTGACTTTGCCCACGGAAACTCCTGCCACGGGATTTCCGCGGGCCAGCCTGAACGCTGTCGATAAAAATCTGCCGTCAAAAAACAAATTCAGCTTAAACGTCCTGCTGCGCAGAGGCTAAACTGCGGCCAATCCGAGACCCTCTACATCCGAGCCTGCAAGCCGGTTTGAGCTGACATGACGCGCACCCACGAAATCCGCCCCGACCTGGACGAAGGCATCGACCGCAAGGTACTCAGCCAACTGCGCGCACGTTTTCTCAAACTCAATGAAGGCCGCCTCGGCCGCGCCCTCGAAGGCTTGTCGACGCGCCAGCAAAGCGTGCTGACGCTGTTGCCGCTGTTCTTTCACGTCAATCATCCGTTGCTGCCTGGCTATGTCTCGGGCAGTACGCCGGCGGGTCTCTCGAATTATGAGCCGGACGCCAGTGCGCTGACTGAGGCGCAGCGCCTGACTCGCTCGTTTTCCTACAAACCGCGCCACGGCAGTAACCCGCCGCGACCGATCCACGGCCTGTTCCTGATGGGCAGCCTCGGCACGCTGGCCCAGGCCGATCAGAGCGATATGGACGTGTGGGTCTGCCATGGGCCGGATCTGAGCGAGAGCGAGCTCGCCGAGCTGAGCAAGAAGTGCCAATTGCTGGAAGCCTGGGCTGCGAGCCAGGGTGCCGAAGCGCATTTCTTCCTGATCGACCCGGCGCGCTTCGTCAAAGGCGAACGCGATTCCAAGCTCAGTTCGGACAACTGCGGCAGCACCCAGCACTATCTGCTGCTCGACGAGTTTTATCGCACGGCGATCTGGCTGGCCGGGCGCACGCCGATCTGGTGGTTGGTGCCGGTCTATGAAGAAACAGCCTACGACGCGTACACCCACACCCTACTGTCCAAGCGCTTTATTCGCGCCGACGAAACCCTCGATCTCGGGCCGATGGCAACCATTGCGCCCGGCGAATTCATCGGTGCCGGGTTGTGGCAGTTGTTCAAAGGCATCGAGTCGCCCTACAAGTCAGTGCTTAAACTGCTGCTGACCGAGGTGTACGCCAGCGAACATCCGCACGTGCAATGCCTGAGCCTGCGCTTCAAGAGAGCCGTGTTTGCCAATCAGCTCGATCTCGATGAGCTCGACCCGTACATGGTCGTGTATCGGCGTATCGAGGAATACCTGATTGCCCGTAACGAGCCGGAACGCCTGGAGCTGGTGCGCCGCGCGCTGTATCTGAAGGTCAACCGCAAGCTCACCGGCAACAGCCGCAGCCAGGGCTGGCAACGCACACTGCTTGAACGCTTGGCCGGCGAGTGGCACTGGGATCAGCGCCAATTGGCGCTGCTCGACAGCCGCAGTCAGTGGAAAGTCCGCCAGGTCAGCGCCGAACGTCGCGCGCTGGTCAACGAACTCAATTACAGCTATCGCTTCCTGACGCAATTCGCCCGCAACGAACAGACTGTCAGCCTGATCAACAAGCGCGACCTCAATGTGCTCGGCCGGCGCCTGTACGCGGCGTTCGAGCGCAAGGCCGACAAGGTCGAATTCATCAATCCGGGCATCGCCCCGGACTTGGCCGAAGACACCCTGACCTTGGTGCAATCGCCGAACAAAAAAGAGCCGGGGCAGACCCAGTGGGGTTTGTACAACGGCAGCCTGACGGCGCTGGAGTGGGAACACTTCGCGCCAATCAAGCGCAGTCGCGAGCTGCTTGAACTGCTGACCTGGTGCCACCGCAACGGCGTGATCGACAGCAGTACGCGTCTGGCCCTGCATCCGGGCACCAGCGACTTGAGCGAGTTCGAGCTGTTCAACCTGCTCGGCAGCCTGCAGCAGTGCATCGCCCTGCCCTTGTCCACCGTCGCCGAAGAGCCCTTGCTGCGCGCCGCCGTGCCCAGCGAAGTGCTGATGCTGATTAACGTCGGCGTCGACCCGCTCAAGCATCATCGCGATCTGAACATCCTGATGACCACCGAGCGCACCGACTCGCTGAGCTATGCCGGCGTGCGCGAAAACCTGGTGCTGACCCTCGATCAGGTCACGCTCAACAGCTGGAACGAAGTGCTGGTCAATCGTTTCGACGGCCCGCATGCGCTGCTCGATTGCCTGCGCGATTACCTCAACAACCTGCCGCGCGGGCCTGTGCAGCCATCCCTGAAAGTACGCTGCTTCTGCCACAACCGCGCGCAGTTCATTGCCCGCCGCGTCGAGGAAATCGTCGACACCGCGCAGACCCTGTTGCTCAGCAATTTGAATCATCGCTACCTGATTCAAGTGCAGCAGCACTATCACGTGCTGGAGCTGGTTCCGGGTCAGGTCAACCATGTCGCCCTCGCCACTCTGCCGGCACTGCTTGATTATCTGGGCGAAGAACAACCGCGCTACAGCCCGCTGCACCTGGACCCGATGGCACTGGAAGATCACGACCTGGCGCTGATCCTGCCGATGGGTCAGCCGGAGTGCATTCAGGTGTTCTACCGCATCAGCGAGCAGCAGGCCGAGCTGTACGTGCTGGATGAATTCAATGCGCTGTGGCAGCAGCAACTGCCGTACCACGACGAGCAGAGTTTGCTGGTACCGCTGCAGCGTTTTCTGCAATCGATCCAGTACCGCCGTGAAGCGCAATTGCCGATGGACGGTGGCCCTGCGGGCAGCCCCGAGACTTTGTATTACCAGCTGTCAGGCCCGGGGCGCTCACGCAGGGTCGAAACCCGGCCAGCACCGCAGACACCGGTGAACAAACCGTTCTATGACGTACAGGCGATCATCGGCAAAGCCGCGCCGGGCGAAGTGCAGGTCACCTTGTATTGCAATCAGCGCGAATTCAGCGAGCTGGAGCATGGCGACCAGTTGTTCAGCGTGGTCGCCCGGGAGATCGTCGAGCAGCGCCGCGAGACCGAGCGCTATCGCTGCTACATCACAGACCTCGATCTCTCGGGGCTGCTCGGTGACGGGCACAGTTCAAGCAATCTCTATCTGCGCTACAAGGCCGACTTGGAGCGCTCGTTGAATGAAGCGCTCGAACAGGTTTGAAGCGGGGATTTATTCGGGAAAGGCGCCGCCGTTGACCGGTTGCGATTCCACTTCCAGCAAGGTCAGTTTCAGCGACTTGCCGCCCGGCGCCGGCCAGTCGATGTGCTGACCGACCTTCAGGCCCAGCAGCGCACTGCCGACCGGTGCCAGGATCGAGATCTTGCCCTCGTCGGCGTTGGCGTCCTTGGGATAGACCAGCGTCAGGTGGTAATCCTTGCCACTGCCTTCTTCACGGCAATGCACGCGGGAATTCATGGTCACGACATCGGCGGGCACTTCATCGTGGCCGACCACGGTATCGGCGCGGTCCAGCTCGGTTTGCAGCGCAATCACGCCCGGCGCAGCCTGGTCTTTCTCGCTCAGGCTGTCGATCAGGCGCTCCAGACGTTGCACGTCCAGACGGGTAAGGGTGATGGAAGGTGCGGTCATGATCCAGGCAGACTCCTTTCTTCTGCACAAAAAAAGCAAAACCCCGCCAAAAAAGACGGGGTTTTCACCGTGCCTCGGTGGTTTGAGGCGTTCGCGGACACTATCACAGCTCAAAAAATATACAAGTCACGCCCTTTTTTGCCTGGGTGAAACCCTTGTGGCGAGGGGATTTATCCCCGTTCGGCTGCGCAGCAGCCGTATAGATTTTGGGGCCGCTACGCGACCCAACGGGGATAAATCCCCTCGCCACGATATCAACAGGCTTGGGATTTTCGTGCGGCAGCCTGCTGGCATATCACCCGGCGCCGCTGATCATCCGCCGAGCGCCATTCGCGAATGTCTTCGACGTGGCGCGCGCAGCCGAGGCAGACCTTCTGCTCGTCCAGACGACAGACGCCCGTGCACGGCGAAGGCACCGCCGGGCTGACGTTGCTGTAGAGCGGTTTCGGCGGGCGAACAGGCGCTGCATCAGCCACGAATCACAGACCTTCGAAATCGAATTCGGCGCCAGCCTGCTGTTTGACGAGGCGCTGAAGCATTTCGCCCAATTGCTCTTCGCTCTTGTCGCACATCCAGCGCTCGCTTTCTTCGTCGTAGTCGAAGTGGAAACCACCGGACACGGCCGCCAGCCACAGCTGACGCAATGGCTCCTGGCGGCTGAAGATCAACTGGCTGCCGTTTTCGAATTTGACCGTCAGCACGCCGGCCGAGCTTTCCAGATCGATGTCCAGATCGCTTTCGTCAAATATGTCTTCCAGTTTTTCCTGGGTTTCATCGACCAGATCGTGGAAACGGGCTTCGGACAAACTCATTGCGGCAACCTCAAAAATGTCTGATCAGGCTCAAGCGCCGAAAGATACGGACGCTGCCGGCCGATTGCAAAGATTAACGACCAAGCACCTGTCGCCTATTCAACACCGCCCCTGTGGGAGCGAGCCTGCTCGCGAAAGCGGTGTGTCAGGCAACGAGCCTGTTGAATTTGCCGACGCCTTCGCGAGCAGGCTCGCTCCCACAGGGATGATGCGCATCACAGGAGCCCCGCCGGACGGGAACCCCCTCGCATAGGCAAGCTGCCGGGTGGCCGGTATACTCCGGCGCAATTAACGCATTTTCAAGGATTTCGCCATGAAGCGCCTGATCTCTTCCCTTGCTGCGCTCGTCGCGGTTGCCTGCCTGGTTTCGGCCTGTGGTCAAAAAGGCCCGCTGTACCTGCCCGATGACGACCAGGACCCGGCCGAACAAGCCCAGTCCTCGCAAAAGCAGCCATCCAAGGCTCACAAGCACGACGTTTACTAAGGGATCGCCATGGACGCTTTTAACTACCGTGGCGGGGAGCTGTTCGCGGAAGGTGTGGCGCTGTCCGCCATCGCCGACCGCTTCGGCACGCCCACCTATGTCTACTCGCGCGCCCACATCGAAGCGCAGTATCTGGCCTACGCCGATGCGCTGGCCGGCATGCCGCATCTGGTCTGCTTCGCGGTCAAAGCCAACTCCAACCTCGGTGTACTGAATGTCCTGGCCCGTCTCGGCGCCGGTTTCGACATCGTTTCCCGTGGTGAGCTGGAACGTGTACTGGCCGCTGGTGGCAGCGCCGACAAGATCGTTTTCTCCGGCGTCGGCAAGACCCGTGACGACATGCGTCGCGCCCTCGAAGTCGGCGTGCACTGCTTCAACGTCGAATCCACCGACGAGCTCGAGCGCCTGCAAGTGGTCGCCGCCGAGCTGGGTGTTCGCGCCCCGGTTTCGCTGCGCGTGAACCCGGACGTCGATGCCGGCACCCATCCGTACATTTCCACCGGTCTGAAAGAGAACAAGTTCGGCATCGCCATTGCCGACGCCGAAGACGTGTACGTGCGCGCCGCGCATCTGCCGAACCTGGAAGTGGTCGGTGTCGACTGCCACATCGGTTCGCAACTGACCACCCTGCCGCCATTCATTGATGCACTGGATCGCTTGCTCGATCTGGTCGACCGCTTGGGCGATTGCGGCATTCACCTGCGCCACATTGATCTCGGTGGCGGCCTGGGCGTGCGTTATCGCGATGAAGAGCCGCCGCTGGCTGCCGACTACATCAAAGCCGTGCGCGAGCGTCTCGACGGGCGTGATCTGGCGCTGGTGTTCGAGCCGGGCCGCTTCATCGTCGCCAATGGCGGCGTGTTGCTGACCCAGGTCGAATACCTCAAGCACACCGAGCACAAGGATTTCGCCATCGTCGACGCGGCGATGAACGACCTGATCCGCCCGGCGCTGTATCAGGCGTGGATGGATGTCACGGCGGTGAAGCCGCGCGACAGCGCTGCACGCAAGTACGACATCGTCGGCCCGATCTGCGAAACCGGCGACTTTCTCGCCAAGGACCGCGAGCTGGCGCTGGAAGAAGGCGACTTGCTGGCGGTGCATTCGGCCGGAGCCTACGGTTTCGTCATGAGCTCCAACTACAACACCCGCGGCCGTGCCGCCGAGGTGCTGGTGGATGGTGATCAGGTTTTTGAAGTGCGTCGCCGCGAAACCGTGGCCGAGCTGTTTGCCGGCGAAAGCCTGCTGCCGGAGTAACCCATGCTGCTGCGTTTTACCAAAATGCACGGCCTGGGCAACGACTTCATGGTTCTCGACCTGGTCAGCCAGCACGCGCACATTCAGCCCAAACACGCCAAGCAATGGGGCGATCGCCACACCGGGATCGGTTTCGACCAGTTGCTGATAGTCGAAGCGCCGAGCAACCCGGATGTGGATTTCCGCTACCGGATCTTCAACTCCGACGGTTCGGAAGTGGAGCAGTGCGGCAACGGTGCGCGCTGCTTCGCCCGCTTCGTGCTCGACAAACGTCTGACTGCCAAGCGGCAGATCCGCGTCGAGACCAAGGGCGGCATCATCGAACTGGACGTGCGTAACGACGGCCAGATCGGCGTGAACATGGGCGCGCCGCGCCTGGTGCCAGCGGATATTCCATTCCAGGCGCCAGCCCAGGCCAGCAGTTATCAGCTGGACGTCGAAGGCGCCACGGTCGAGCTGGCCGCCGTGTCGATGGGCAATCCCCATGCGGTCATACGCGTGGATGACATCAACAGTGCACCGGTGCATGAACTGGGGCCGAAGATAGAACACCATCCGCGCTTCCCGGCGCGGGTCAATGTCGGTTTCCTTCAGGTCATCGACCGCCATCGTGGGCAACTGCGCGTATGGGAACGCGGCGCCGGGGAAACCCAGGCCTGCGGCACCGGCGCCTGTGCGGCAGCGGTGGCGGCCATCAGTCAGGGGTGGATGGATTCGCCGCTGTTGATCGACCTGCCCGGCGGGCGTCTGTCCATCGAGTGGGCCGGCCCGGGCGAACCGGTGTTGATGACCGGTCCGGCAGTGCGTGTATACGAAGGACAAGTGCGTCTTTGAGCGAGCAGAAATCATGACCGACAAGCCACAGGTACCCGCCCGACCAGTCGACGAATCAGCGTCCGAGAGCCTTGAGGCAGCCGCGGTTGCCGCCTACCTGGAGGCTCATCCGGACTTCTTCGTCGAGCACGAAGAACTGCTGCCGTCGTTGCGCATTCCGCACCGACGCGGCGACACCGTGTCGCTGGTCGAGCGGCAGATGACCATCCTGCGCGATCGCAATATCGAGATGCGCCATCGCCTTTCGCATCTGATGGACGTGGCCCGCGACAACGATCGCCTGTTCGAAAAGACCCGCCGCCTGATCCTCGCGCTGATGGATGCATCGACCCTGGAAGACGTGGTCATCAGCGTTGAAGACAGCCTGCGTCAGGATTTCCAGGTGCCCTTCGTCAGCCTGATCCTGCTCGGCGACAACCCGGCCCCGGTCGGCCGCTGGGTAACCCACGCCGACGCGCAAACCGCGATTGGCGGCCTGCTCACCGAAGGCAAAAGCGTCAGCGGCAGCCTGCGTGAACATGAGCTGGATTTCCTTTTCGGCGAAGAACAGCGCCAGCAGATCGGCTCGACCGCCGTGGTTGCCGTCAGCCATCAGGGCATTCACGGCATTCTGGCCATCGCCAGCCGTGACCCGCTGCATTACAAGAGCTCGGTCGGCACCTTGTTCCTCAGTTACATCGCCGAGGTCATGGGCCGCGTGCTGCCACGGGTCAACAGCTCGCTGCGCTCGGTACGCTGACCATGGAACGACAACTGGACGCTTACTGCGAACATCTGCGCAGTGAGCGACAGGTGTCGCCGCACACCCTGTCGGCTTATCGCCGCGACCTCGATAAAGTCCTCGGCTGGTGCATCAAGCAGAACATCGGCAGTTGGGCCGCGCTGGACATCCAGCGTCTGCGCAGCCTGATCGCCCGGTTGCATGCGCAAGGCCAGTCCTCGCGCAGCCTCGCCCGCCTGCTGTCAGCGGTGCGCGGGCTCTATCACTACTTGAATCGCGAAGGCCTGTGCGACCACGACCCGGCCACCGGCCTGGCCCCGCCAAAAGGCGAACGGCGCCTGCCGAAAACCCTCGATACCGACCGCGCCTTGCAATTGCTGGAAGGTGCGGTCGAGGACGATTTTCTCGCCCGGCGCGATCAGGCGATTCTCGAGCTGTTCTATTCCTCTGGCCTGCGCCTGTCCGAATTGACCGGGCTCAATCTCGATCAACTCGACCTCGCCGACGGCATGGTTCAGGTGCTCGGCAAGGGCAGCAAGACCCGGCTGTTGCCGGTTGGCACCAAGGCCCGCGAAGCCTTGGAACACTGGTTGCCGCTTAGAGCCATGACCAACCCGGCGGACGATGCGGTGTTTGTCAGCCAGCAAGGTCGGCGTCTCGGCCCGCGCGCGATTCAGGTGCGGGTCAAACTGGCTGGCGAGCGCGAGCTGGGGCAGAACCTGCATCCGCACATGCTGCGGCACTCGTTCGCCAGCCATTTGCTCGAGTCTTCACAGGATCTGCGCGCGGTGCAGGAATTGCTCGGTCACTCCGATATCAAAACCACACAGATCTATACCCACCTCGACTTCCAGCATCTGGCGGCGGTCTACGACAGCGCCCATCCCCGGGCCAAACGCATGAAAGGCGATGATTCATGAGCATTCAGTTGATCACCTTCGACCTCGACGACACTTTGTGGGATACCGCGCCGGTGATCGCCAGCGCTGAGACCGTGTTGCGCGAATGGCTGAGCGAGCATGCGTCGAACCTGGGCGCGGTGCCGGTGGAGCATTTGTGGTCGATTCGCGAGCGAGTGCTGGCGGGCGAACCGGGCCTCAAACACCGCATCAGCGCGCTGCGCCGACGTGTGCTGTTCCATGCGCTCGAAGAAGCCGGGTATGCCCACGGCGAAGCGTCGGAGCTGGCTGACAAGGCTTTTGAAGTGTTCCTGCATGCGCGGCATCAGATCGAAGTGTTCCCGGAAGTCGAGCCGCTGCTGGAGCTGCTCGCCAATCACTATGCCCTCGGCGTGGTCACCAATGGCAATGCCGACGTGCGCCGGCTGGGGCTGGCGGATTACTTCAAGTTCGCCTTGTGCGCCGAAGACATCGGCATCGCCAAACCTGATGCGCGGCTGTTTCATGAAGCGTTGCAGCGCGGTGGTGTGGGTGCTGAAGCGGCGGTGCATGTCGGCGATCATCCTGGCGATGACATTGCCGGGGCACAGCAGGCAGGCTTGCGCGCGGTGTGGTTCAACCCGACGGGCAAGGTCTGGGAGGCGGAGCGCTTGCCGGATGCGGAAATTCGCAGCCTGACCGAATTGCCCGCCGTCCTCTCCCGCTGGAATGCTTCCTCGAACTGATCTACAGCCCTGTGGGAGCGAGCCTGCTCGCGAATGCGGTGTGTCATCCAACATGTATGTCGGCTGACATGCCCTCTTCGCGAGCAGGCTCGCTCCCACAGGGGACTGCATTTGTTTTCAACGGATTTATTTCAGACATGAAAAAGCCCGCAGCGACGGCGGGCTTTTTCAGCAAGCGAGCGACGCGCCTCAGATAGGGCGGCTGCCGTACTTGTTGTCCGGCTTCTTGGGCGGATCGGCGACCACGTTGGCCTCCACTTCCTGCACCTTGCCGCCGCGCGCAAGGAATTCTTCCATGGCCTTGGCCAGGGCGTCACGCTCCTTGTTCTTGGCTTCGATGCTCGGCAACTCGTCGACCGAGACCGCAGCCTTGGCTTTGCCTTTGGCAGCCGGGGCCGGCGTGTCGTCACCGCCATCATCTTCGGCAACGTCTTCCGCTGCCGCTTCCAGGCCTTCCTCGGCCTCGTCTTCGTCGCCTACTTCGAGGTCGTCGTTTTCCAGATCATCGTCGCTCATGTTCTACCTCATGACTTGCCAAAAGCAGATTAGTTATAGACCAGCTTTGGCGGCTGTCGAAGCCGCCGTTGAAAAATCTTCTGCCGCTGCCCGGCAGCGGCTCATGCCTGTTCACCGTGCAAGGTGGCGAGGACTTTACGGGCACCGCCATGATCACGGTGCTCGCCCAGATAAATCCCTTGCCAGGTACCCAGGGCCAGCCGCCCTGCCGCAACCGGCAGACTGATCTGGCAACCAAGCACGCTGGCCTTGAAGTGCGCCGGGAGATCATCCGGGCCTTCGTCGTTGTGCTCGTAGCCGTCCGTTCCTTGTGGGATCAGACGATTGAAAAATCGTTCGAAGTCGCGACGAACTGCCGGATCGGCGTTCTCGTTGATGGTCAACGACGCCGACGTGTGCTGCAGCCACAAATGCAACAGACCGACCCGACAGGTCTTGAGTTCAGGCAAGCCTGTGAGCAACTCGTCCGTCACCAGATGAAAGCCCCGGGGCCTTGCCCGCAGGGTTATCAGAGTCTGTTGCCACATACAGTTCTCCGCTCGTTCGGGGCGCATTCTAGCGTGCTCTGAAAAAAAACAAAGGCCCTAATATTCCTGCAGCGATGTAAGCGATTGCCCGCAGAAAAAGCCTCGTCGTAAAGACGACCAAAGCCGTAAGAAAAATCCTTTCAGCCGCTCCCTGAATGACAAATCCCGGACAAAAAAATGCCCGGCGAACCGGGCAATTTTTTTATCGCGCGTACTTACAGGTTGTAGCCGCGTTCGTTGTGTTGTGCCAGATCGAGGCCGACCGACTCTTCTTCCTCGGTTACGCGCAGACCCATGACGGCGTCCAGCACCTTGAGGATGATGAAGGTGACGATCGCGGTGTAGATCACCGTGAAGCCGACGCCTTTGATCTGGATCCAGACCTGCGCGCCAATGTCAGTCACGGTGCCGAAGCCGCCCAGTGCCGGTGCGGCAAACACACCGGTGAGGATCGCGCCGAGGATACCGCCGATACCGTGCACGCCGAAGGCGTCCAGGGAATCGTCATAGCCAAGTTTGCGTTTCAGGGTGGTGGCGCAGAAGAAGCACACCACGCCTGCGGCCAGACCGATCACCAGTGCCCCCATCGGGCCCACGGTGCCAGCGGCCGGAGTGATCGCAACCAGACCGGCGACCACACCCGAAGCGATGCCCAGTGCGCTTGGCTTGCCGTGGGTGACCCACTCGGCAAACATCCAGCCCAGTGCCGCAGCGGCAGTGGCGATCTGGGTAACCAGCATGGCCATACCGGCAGTGCCGTTGGCGGCAGCAGCGGAACCAGCGTTGAAGCCGAACCAGCCGACCCACAGCATCGCCGCGCCCATCAGCGTGTAGCCGAGGTTATGCGGAGCCATTGGTGTGGTCGGGAAGCCTTTGCGCTTGCCCAGCACCAGGCACGCGACCAGACCGGCGATACCGGCGTTGATGTGCACCACGGTGCCGCCAGCGAAGTCGAGCACGCCCCAGTCCCACATCAGGCCGCCGTTACCGGACCAGACCATGTGCGCGATCGGTGCATAAACCAGCGTGAACCAGATGCCCATGAAGATCAGCATCGCGGAGAACTTCATGCGCTCGGCGAACGCACCGACGATCAGCGCCGGGGTGATGATCGCGAAGGTCATCTGAAAGGTAATGAACACAGCCTCAGGGAACAGCGCCGCCGGGCCGGTAATGCTCGAAGGCGTGACACCGGCGAGGAACGCCTTGCCCATGCCACCGAAGAACGAATTGAAGTTGACGACGCCCTGCTCCATGCCGGTGGTGTCGAAGGCAATGCTGTAGCCATAAATGACCCACAGGATGCTGATCAGACCGGTAATGGCGAAGCACTGCATCAGCACGGAAAGAATGTTTTTCGAGCGAACCATACCGCCGTAGAACAGCGCCAGGCCGGGAATGGTCATGAACAGCACGAGCGCTGTCGAGGTGAGCATCCAGGCGGTGTCGCCGGAATTGAGGACTGGCGCTGCCACTTCGTCTGCCGCCATGGCGATGCCGGGCATTACGATGGACAACAGGGCGCCTAGCCCTGCGAATTTACGCAGAGTCATATTGTTTTCTCCTGGGGCGTTGGGTTTGTGGCGGCGCTTAGATCGCGTCGGTATCGGTTTCGCCGGTACGGATGCGGATCGCCTGTTCCAGATTGACCACGAAGATCTTGCCGTCACCGATCTTGCCGGTGTTGGCCGCTTTGGTTATCGCCTCGATAACCCGATCCAGATCCTTGTCGTCGATGGCCACGTCGATTTTCACCTTGGGCAGAAAATCGACCACATATTCCGCGCCGCGATACAGCTCGGTGTGACCCTTCTGCCGGCCGAAGCCTTTGACTTCAGTGACGGTAATGCCCTGCACGCCGATTTCGGACAGCGACTCGCGCACGTCGTCCAACTTGAACGGCTTGATGATGGCAGTGACTAGCTTCATGAAACTCTCTCCCGAATTGGTGGACTTGCCCCAGGAAAACAAACCCGTCTCAAGTCTAAGCGCAGTGCCTGGCTTTGTAACGCATCGTTGACGCCAGCTAACCGCATCAGACGAAACTCCCCGCTTCGTCTGCCGCACTGCATTCGTCACAGCGACTGCATCAGTGCATGGGTCGAGGGTGACTAAGCAGAAACCTTGCCAGCTCGGCAAAAACCCTGCATTTCAATCTCTTGGCCCCTGTTGCACGCGCTCGGGCAGAAAAGCTTTTGCCGATACGCACAACAACGGTGCGCCACCGTCTGTCCCCCTGCGCGAAAAGCGTGCATCCGTGCAACGGGATTGGCTATAGACACTGCGTGATACACTGCCGACCATTGTTTCCAGGACATTTCCCATGCTCGCGCCCAAAGACTTCCTCGACGCCCTGAGCGGCACCGCCTCCCGCCTGTTCAGCGGCGATACCCCGCTGCCGAAAGCCGAAATCGAAAGCCAGTTCAAAATGCTGCTGCAAAGTGCCTTCAGCAAACTCGATCTGGTCAGCCGGGAAGAGTTTGATAGTCAGATGGTGGTGTTGGCTCGCACGCGGGCACGGCTTGAGAGTCTTGAAGCCAAAGTCGCCGAGATGGAAGCGAAGCTGACACCGCCCGCGGAATAATCCGCTGCTATCCCCTGTGGGAGCAGCTAGCCTGCTAGCGACTGAAGGTCGGCACTACCTTCAGCTTCATGTGTATGAATTAGCGCAGGCTGCGATCTTTTGATGCACAGCCCTGCAACAATCCCCACTGAAATGACCTTTTTGTGTCTTCGTTCCCCACCCTGCTCCGAAATCCTCCACTCACAGAAGTAACGTCCTACAAAACGCGTCCGCCACGTCTGATTTCGCTGCCCCCTCTCTGCTGGCTATCTTCTGCGACCAGATCCAAACAGATGAAAACAATGAGAAGAAAAGGCAAAGCAACGGATCTTCGTAACCAGACATTCAGATCAAATTCGCGAAAGATCGCCTACAAATTCTTTCTCAAGGACATTGCCCCGAGAATCCCAAATATTGATGCAGCAGCGGTCAAGTTTGAGCCAATTACCCCAGCAGCGATAAAGCAATACTTTCTCTGGGAGGGGCCAACAATTTTCCCTTGGGATGACGTTGCAGACTGGAAAAGTAAAGATGCGAAAGGTCTGGATTTGGCGATATGGTACAAACAGATTCTTTGCGGCATGTGCTATGCGACCCCGCGCGCAAGCTCTATCTGCTTAAAGATTGTTTTGTTGGAAGGGCATCCGGATAGCGCGCACCCGCTTCGCGGCAGGATCGCGCCGATTGCTCTGCTTGTCGCAGATCACTATGCGCGAGCGCTAGGATGCAAAGAAATCGAGATCCAGGATCCTGATCCGAATGTTGTTCTTTACTACCGGAAACTGGGGTTCGAGTTCGACCACACCAACCGGCTTGTCATTTCTGTGAACGGTCAATAACATCGAAATCAACAACCCAATCGCACGAGGTGCGTATGAGCCCAAAAAAGCGAAAGGAAAAGCTTCTTCAGATTGTTGAACTACATCTCGAAGCACTCCGGTTGGCTGGGGACATGTCAGCCAACCAACGGCGATTTATTGAAGTTGCTGTTACGTGTGGGCCAGAGCTTGAGCCAAGCGGCCCGCTGGCCGGTAGAAGATCCTGAGTCAAAAATAAAAAGGCGTCCATAGGACGCCTTTATTGTGTTTGGAGGAGTAGTCGCAGCGATTCTTTAGCTCTTGGCTTCGCCGCCATGGGTTCAGAATCCGACGAGTCGGCCCGTCGTCACTACTTCAGAGAAACCAGCTTTCTCTGCTGCCAAAAATGCGGGGGAGCTTTTACTGGTGCCCAGTCCCGACGAATGCGCAGTTGCAGTCCTCGAGCGGGAGGATCCGTCAATGCCGGGCGAGAGTCAACGCTTCAATTCAGGCAAACAGTGACAGCCAATCGGGTCTGGATACGTCTTGTAAACCTCTATTTCAGCACTGAAGCCCGGCTCAACTACCCTTCAAAAACCCGCAGGAAGCGGCTCCCCGATTCAGCTCAAGGAACGACCATGTCCCTCTCCATTGTCCACAGTCGCGCCCAGATTGGCGTGGAAGCCCCAACCGTCACTGTCGAAGTCCATCTGGCCAACGGTCTGCCGTCGCTGACCATGGTCGGCCTGCCTGAAGCGGCGGTGAAGGAGAGCAAGGATCGGGTGCGCAGCGCGATCATCAATTCCGGGCTGCAATTTCCGGCGCGGCGGATCACCTTGAATCTGGCGCCGGCGGACCTGCCCAAGGATGGCGGGCGCTTCGATCTGGCAATTGCCTTGGGGATCTTGTCGGCCAGTGTGCAGGTGCCCTGTCTGACGCTGGACGAGGTGGAATGTCTGGGTGAGTTGGCGCTGTCGGGTGCCGTGCGGCCGGTGCGTGGCGTGCTGCCGGCGGCATTGGCGGCGCGCAAGGCCGGGCGGGCGTTGGTGGTGCCTCGGGCGAATGCGGAAGAGGCGTGCCTGGCCTCGGGCCTCAAGGTGTTTGCGGTCGATCATTTGCTGGAAGCGGTGGCGCATTTCAATGGGCACACGCCGGTCGAGCCTTACGTTTCCGATGGTTTGATGCACGCCGCCAAGCCCTATCCCGACCTCAACGAAGTGCAGGGTCAGACGGCCGCCAAACGCGCACTGCTGATTGCCGCAGCGGGGGCGCATAACTTGCTGTTCAGCGGGCCACCGGGAACCGGCAAGACATTACTGGCCAGTCGTCTGCCGGGTTTGCTGCCGCCGCTTTCCGAATGTGAGGCGCTGGAAGTAGCAGCGATTCAATCGGTCGCCAGCGGGGTTCCCTTGACTCACTGGCCGCAGCGGCCGTTCAGGCAACCGCACCATTCGGCTTCAGGGCCGGCATTGGTCGGTGGCAGCTCGAAACCGCAACCCGGCGAAATCACCCTCGCCCACCATGGCGTACTGTTTCTCGATGAGTTGCCGGAGTTTGATCGCAAGGTTCTGGAGGTGCTGCGCGAGCCGCTGGAGTCCGGGCATATCGTCATCGCCCGGGCCAAGGATCGCGTACGTTTCCCCGCGCGGTTTCAATTGGTGGCAGCGATGAATCCGTGTCCCTGTGGATATCTTGGCGAACCCAGTGGCAAATGCTCGTGCACACCGGACATGGTCCAGCGCTATCGCAACAAGCTCTCAGGGCCGCTACTCGACCGGATCGATCTGCACCTGACCGTGGCGCGTGAAGCGACCGCATTGAATCCGGCAGCCAAGCCCGGCGAGGACAGCGCCAGCGCTGCGGCGTTGGTCGCCGAAGCGCGGGAACGCCAGCAGAAACGTCAGGGCTGTGCCAATGCGTTTCTCGATCTGCCGGGGCTGAAGCATCACTGCAAGTTATCCACAGCCGATGAAAAATGGCTTGAAGCGGCCTGCGAGCGACTGATCCTGTCGCTGCGCTCGGCGCATCGCCTGCTCAAGGTCGCGCGCACGCTGGCGGATCTTGAACAGGCCGATGCGATTACCCGCGAGCATCTGGCCGAGGCACTGCAATACCGGCCGGCGACACCTTAATGCTCAGTCAGATCAACCAGCGGTGCCTGGCGCACTTCGGTGTCGCGCCCGGCCTGGATATCGGTCACGCGCTTCAACGCGTTATCCACCGCAGCTTTGTCGGCCAGCAGGCTGTAGCTGATCTGGAACTGTTTATGTTCTTTCGGCGCAATGGTCGGCACCAGATTCAACGGCCGCTGATAGCGACGGTTGTAGGAAAAACTGGTTCCCGGCTCCAGCCCGGTGACGTAGCCCTGCCCTTGGGTGTCGGTGTTTTTCCACAGCGAAAAAACTGGCAGTTGCTGAGTATTGAAGCCAACGGATACGCCGAGGCTACCGGCCTTGTTGTGCAGCACGGTCAAGGTATCTCCTTTGGCGTCCGCATACGGCACGACGTTGTAGACAGTTTCGTCGTAGTCCTTGGTTGGCCCGCGATAGGTCTGCCAGTCGGGCAGGTCACCCTTGGCCTTCTCGTTGAACGGCGACACCTGCTTCACCGGCGCAGCGAATTTCGCTCCTTGCTCAAGAAACGGCGTGCTGAAGTTGCTGTGATACAGCGCCTGGTATTCCTTTGGATAGTCGCCGTTGTTGGTCAGAGTGTCGTTGAGGGCAAAGCGTGCACTGCCCGGTTCGGTGACCAGTTCGGTCGCTACCGAGAAATCGACTTTCTTGAATGCCTGCTCTTTCAACTCGCCACGCAGCGTGATGGCATACGGCGGCTTCTCGTCGATGTGCAAAGTGACGGTGCTGGCCGGGATGTTGGCGGCGCGACCGTGCAAGGTCAGCAATTCGCCGTTGTCCATGCCGGGATGGCCAACCCACTCATAGCCGCAACGGGTGACCAGTTCATTGAAGCCTTCCAGCCAACCCAGGCCACCGCGACCGTTGAGCTCGATAAAGGCCGGATTGACCACGTCCTTGACCGGCGAGTCCCAGCCCATCCGCACGTCGCCCACCGAAGCCTGCAACACATTCATGCCACGGGTCGGCACTACCGAGAGTTTCATCGTGCCGTTATCGATATCGACAATGCTGACGCCCTCCTGACGACCGCCATGCAGGGTACGCAGGGCCACGGAAAACGGTTTGGCAGTTTTTACGCCGAGTTGCTCACTGGTGATCGTCCAGTTTTTTGCCGGAGTGTTGGCGTCGAGCAGGACATAGTCCCAAGCCATGGCATGAGAAGCGGCAGAGAATGCGCCGAGGGCGACGAGGAGTTTGAGCGGGGTCATGGCAGCAGCCTTTATTGGAGTTGTGCCATTTTTATAGCGCTGCGGAAACGTTTCAGCAAGTCCAAAGAAGCGGTGGCAGAAAAGCATTCGCGAGCAGGCTCGCTCCCACAGGGATTTCGGGCCTTCACAATATTTGTGAATTACGCCGACTACTGTGGGAGCGAGCCTGCTCGCGATAGCTGTTTCAAAGATGCATCAACGGAAGCGATCAACCTCGGAACGCAGATCCGCCGCCAGCTTCTCCAGCTCTTTCGCGGTGACAGCCAGGTTCGACACCACCTCACGCTGCTCGCTGTTGGCCAAGGCGATGCTCTGCAAATTGCTGCTCAGCAACGTCGCAGTGCTGCTTTGTTCCTGAGTGGCGGTGGTGATCGCAGCAAACTGCTGGCCTGCCGAACGGCTCTGCTCATCAATCCGCGCCAGCGCCGAGGCGACGTTGGCGTTGCGCGACAGGCCTTCCTGCATCAGCACATTGCCCTGCTCCATGGTGCTGATCGCGTTGCCGGTTTCCTGTTGGATGCTGTGGATCATGCTGGAGATTTCATCGGTCGCCTGGCGGGTACGCGAGGCGAGGCTGCGCACTTCGTCCGCGACCACGGCAAAACCGCGACCTTGTTCACCGGCACGCGCGGCTTCGATGGCAGCGTTGAGTGCCAACAGGTTGGTCTGCTCGGCGATCGAAGTGATCACGCCGACAATCCCACCGATTTCCTGCGAGCGCTGCCCCAGCGTGTTGATCACGCTGGCGGTGCTGTTCAGCGCGCCAGCGATCTGCTCCAGCGACGACGACGCTTCTTCCATCGAGCTGCGGCCAATCTGGGTTTGCTGCGCGTTTTCCTGCGCCAGGCGCTGGGTCGCGCCCATGTTGTCGGCAATGTTCAGCGAGGTGGCGCTGAACTCTTCCACGGCGCCGGCCATGCTGGTGATTTCGCCCGACTGTTGCTCCATGCCTTCATACGCACCGCCGGACAAACCGGACAGCGCCTGCGCACGGCTGTTGACCTCTTCCGAAGCGCGGCGGATGTGCTCGACCATGGTCGACAGCGCCTGGCTCATCTGGTTGAACGCGCGGGACAGCTGACCGATTTCATCGTGGCTCGATACGTTCAGCCGTACGCTCAGATCACCCGCGCCCAAGGCTTCGGCCTGACGCACCAGATCGCCCAGCGGTGCGAGTTTGCTGCGCAGCAGCCAGACCACGGAACCGACCGCGAGCAACATCGCCAGCAGGCTGCCGATCGCCAATTGCGTACCGACGCTCCAGGTCACCGCGCGGATCTCGGCTTTCGGCATGCTCGCCACCACCGACCACGGGCCACCTTCGAACGGCACGGCGATGCTGTAGAAGTCCTCACCCTTGTCACTCCAGAACTCACCCTTGCCCGGGGTCTTCACCAGGTTGTTGATGGTCGGGGCGGCTTGATCCAGGTTTTCGACGCCGGCAATCGGCACCAGCCATTTGTTCTGCTCGTCGAGCAGGGCCAGCGAGCCTGTCTTGCCAATGCGGAAGCGCTTGAGATTGGCGAACTGCGCGTTCTGCGCATCGGTGTAATCGAAGCCGACGTACAGCACGGCGATGATCTTGCCGCCCGCATCGCGCACCGGTGTGTACTGCGACATGTAGTAGCGCTCGAACAGCAACGAGCGGCCGACATAACTCTGCCCCGCCATCAACTTCGCGTACGCCGGGTTGGCGTGGTCGAGCACAGTGCCGATGGCACGGGTGCCGTCCTGCTTGCTGACGTTGGTGCTGACGCGAATGAAGTCTTCGCCGCTGCGCACGAATACCGTGGCCACGCCGGCGGTCATCTGCTTGAACTCGTCAACTTCCTTGAAGTTGTTGTTCAGCACCTCGTTGCCCAGATGCAGGCCCGGGGTCTGCACGCCGGCCACGGTCACTGGCTGATCCGGGTGCACACTCAAACCACTGCCGAAGCGTTTTTCGAACAGCCCGCTCAAACGCAGGGTGCTTTCGCGCAGCGTACCGTGAAAGGTGCTCAGTTGATCGGCCAGCAGCCGGGCCTCACTGGCCAGATGCTCTTCACGGGTGGCGAGGTTGGCGGAATCCAGCGAACGCAAGGCAAAAACCGTACTGCCGCTGATGACTATCGCCAGTATCACAGCAAGGGCAAGGCCCAGCTGCGAGGCGATCCGAGCACGAGGTTGAGACATGAACAGCTCCTGGCCGAGCCACCGAATCCTCCTTGATCGCGGTAATTGCCCGGAAAATATTCTAATAATGGGGGTAGCGCGGAACCGGCACGACGGTTCCACATGCTCGTAGTCGGCGGAAAATCCGAATACTTGAGCGGATTGCGTGGGTATGGCGCAGTAGTGGCATTGTGCCGGCTCGAACGTTTCAGCTCAAGCGCTCTACCGCCGGCAATTGCATGGCGCGGACTTCGCCTTGGAGAAAATCGCTGAGGCGGCGCAAACGTTCACCTCCCGGACGCGGTTTCGGCCACACCAGGTAATAATTCAGGCCACTGGCGACGGCGGTTGGCCATGGCAGGCTCAAGCGCCCTTGCGCGACATCTTCGGCGACCATCAACAGATCACCCATCGAAACGCCGTAGCCGCGCGCCGCGGCGATCATGCCCAGTTCCAGCGTATCGAACACTTGTCCGCCCTTGAGCGAGACCTGATCGGACAGGCCCATGCGCTCCAGCCAACTGCGCCAGTCACGGCGATCCGGGGTCGGGTGCAGCAGTTCAGCCGTCGCCAGACGCGCTACATCCCAAGGTTGATCATTGAGCAGGTTCGGCGCGCCGACCGGAATCAATTCCTCGGGAAACAGCAGGCTCGCTTCCCAGTCCGGCGGGAAATGCCCGTCACTGAGCAAAACTGCGCAATCGAATGGTTCGTTGTTGAAGTCCACCGAATCGATATCCATCCATGCGCTGGTCAGTTGCACCTCATTGCCCGGCTGCAAATGGCGGAAGCGACTCAACCGCGCCAGCAGCCAACGCATGGTCAGGGTCGATGGCGCTTTCATGCGCAGGATGTCGTCCTCGGCGCGCAAGGTATTGCAGGCGCGCTCAAGGGCGGCGAAGCCTTCGCGGATACCGGGTAACAGCAGCCGCGCCGATTCGGTCAGTTGCAGGTTGCGCCCGCTGCGATGAAACAGCCGGCAGGCGAAGTGTTCTTCAAGAGTGCGCATGTGCCGACTGACCGCGCTCTGGGTGATCGACAGTTCTTCCGCCGCGCGGGTGAACGAGCTGTGTCGCGCTGCCGCTTCGAATGCGCGCAGGGCATACAACGGCGGAAGGCGTCGGGACATACACAAAGCTCCAATAGCGGGGATACAGCCAATTCGGCAGGACGATTCAGGATGAGTATTAATCATGCAACCCATCCTTTTTATCCCTTTGTGCAAAGCCTGCCAAGCGCCGAGAATCGACGCTCTTCTGCGTTCTCTGATATTTGGGTGGTGATGACCATGCAGCATCCTGTGCGTACCGAACTCTGGGCCATTCTGCGGTTGGCGGGGCCGCTGATCGCTTCGCAGTTGGCGCACATGCTGATGGTGCTGACCGACACCTTGATGATGGCGCGCCTCAGCCCCGAAGCGCTGGCCGGTGGCGGCCTCGGTGCCGCGAGCTACTCGTTCGTGTCGATTTTCTGCATCGGCGTGATTGCAGCGGTCGGCACACTGGTGGCGATCCGTCAGGGTGCCGGCGACATCATCGGTGCCGCGCGCCTGACCCAGGCCGGGTTGTGGCTGGCCTGGCTGATGGCCCTCGGCGCCGGGCTGTTGTTGTGGAACCTCAAACCGGTGTTGCTGCTGTTCGGCCAAACCGAAACCAACGTCAACGCCGCCGGGCAATTTCTCATCGCCCTGCCCTTCGCCCTGCCCGGCTACCTGAGCTTCATGGCCCTGCGCGGTTTTACCAGTGCAATCGGCCGGGCGACGCCAGTGATGGTCATAAGCCTCGCCGGTACGGGGGCCAACTTCCTGCTCAACTACGCGCTGATCACCGGCATGTTCGGCCTGCCGCAACTGGGTCTGACCGGCATTGGTCTGGTCACGGCGATTGTCGCCAACTGCATGGCACTGGCGCTGGCCTGGCATATCCGTCGGCATCCGGCGTATGACGCTTATCCGTTGCGCGCCGGCCTGTCGCGGCCAAACCGGCAATACCTGAAAGAACTGTGGCGTCTGGGCCTGCCGATTGGCGGCACCTATGCGGTGGAAGTCGGGCTGTTTGCCTTTGCCGCGTTGTGCATGGGCACCATGGGCAGTACGCAGATGGGCGCGCATCAAATCGCCCTGCAGATCGTGTCGGTGGCCTTCATGGTCCCGGCCGGGATGTCTTACGCCATCACCATGCGCGTCGGCCAACACTATGGCGCCGGGCAACTGGTCGATGCGCGGATGTCGGGCCGTGTCGGCATCGCCTTCGGCGCCGTGGTGATGCTCGGCTTTGCCCTGGTGTTCTGGCTGTGGCCGAACCAGTTGGTCGGTCTGTTCCTCGACCATAATGATCCGGCGTTTGCCGAAGTGATCCGTCTGGCGGTGAGCCTGTTGGCAGTAGCGGCGTGGTTCGAACTGTTCGACGGCACGCAGACGATTGCCATGGGCTGTATTCGCGGGCTCAAGGATGCCAAGACTACGTTTCTGGTGGGGCTCGCTTGCTATTGGCTGATTGGCGCACCGGCGGCGTGGTGGATGGCGTTTCACCTCAATTGGGGGCCGACGGGCGTCTGGTGGGGTCTGGCGCTGGGGTTGGCCTGCGCGGCGGTGAGCCTGACGCTGGCCTTTGAATGGAAGATGCAGCGGATGATTCGGCGCGAGCCGGTTTCAGAGAGGTTCGAGGCCATCGGCGCGGATTAAGATCAAAAGATCGCAGCCTTCGGCGGCTCCTACAAGGGAACACATTCCAGGGTAGGAGCTGCCGAAGGCTGCGATCTTTTAAATGGCTTCCACCGAAGCCTGCTGACTGGCTCCAAAGGTCAGATACTCCACCAACTCATCCAACGGCAGCGGTCGGCTGATCAGGTAACCCTGCACCTGATCGCAGCCGAACCCGCGCAACAACTCCAGTTGCTCCGGCGTCTCGACCCCTTCCGCGACTACTTCCAGGTGCAGGTTGTGCGCGAGGTTGATCATCGCGTGCACCAGTTTGCGGTTCTCTTCGCGCTGTTCCATGCCGCCGACAAAACTCTTGTCGATCTTCAGCAAGGTGATCGGCAGGCTGTTGAGGTGCACGAACGAGGAAAACCCGGTGCCGAAATCGTCCAGCGAGAAGCGCACACCGAGGCGACCGAGGGCGTCCATGGTCTGTTTGACCAGATCGCTGCGCCGCATCACGGCGGTTTCGGTCAGTTCGAATTCCAGCCACTGCGCCTCGACGCCGCGCTCGGCAATCAGGCGGCTGAGCGTCGGCAGCAACTGGCTGTCCTGAAACTGGCGGAACGACAGGTTGATCGCCATGTGCAGCGCCGGCAGCCCCTGCTCGCGCAAGGCCTGCATATCGCGCAAGGCGCGGGAAATGACCCAGTAGCCCAGCGGCACGATCAGACCGCTCTGCTCGGCCAGCGGCACGAATTCGCTCGGTGGCAACAGACCGCGCTCGCCATGACGCCAGCGCACCAGCGCTTCGAGGCCGACAATCTGGCCGTCTTCAAGATTCAGGCGTGGCTGGTAATGCAGTTCCAGCTCATCGCGGCGCAAAGCCCGGCGCAGTTCGCTTTCGAGGTCGGCCATGCTTCGCGCGTTGCGGTTGATGCGTTCGTTGAAGATATGAAAGGTGCAGCCCTGTGTGCTCTTGGCCTGCTGCATGGCTATATGGGCGTGCCACATCAAAGGATCGGCACCGCCATTGGCGCGGGCGTGGGCGATGCCAAGACTGGAGCCGATCAGCAGGCTTTCGCCGTCAACCCAATAAGGTTCGGCCAACGCCTCAGTAATGCGTTCGGCCATCCACTCGGCGCGTTGCGGTGCACGGCGGGTATCGATCAGCAGGGCGAATTCATCACTGCCCAGCCGTGCCAGTTGATCGCCGGCCTCCAGCTGACTTTTCAGCCGCGCGACGACCTGCAGAATCAGACGATCCCCGGCCTGATGCCCGAGGGCGTCGTTGGCATGGCGAAAATTGTCGAGATCGAGATGGCCGAGGGCGAGACCGCGACCGTCGCCTTCGGCAAGGCGCGCCGTGAGCAGAGTCTGGAAGCCCTGACGGTTGGCGATACCGGTCAGCGGGTCCTGTTCGGCGAGGCGCTGAAGAGTGTTTTCCAGCACGCCGCGCTCGCGCACATGGCGCAGGCAACGCTGGAGCATGCCGGCGTCGAGGGCGTCGAACACCAGCCAGTCGCTGACACCGACCGGCGCGGTGGCCGGCTCGTGCTCCAGCAGCAGAACGGTCGGCAGGCTGCAACGCCCGGGCGGCGGCTGCAACGCTGGCAGGGTCAGCAGTACCGCGTGGCGGTTGTCTTCGAACAGGCGGCTGACCGAATCCCAGTTCGGCGCGCTGATCAGCACCGCCGCGCTCCCCATCGGAGCCAGACACTCACGCAACAACGCTGTCCACGCTGGCTCTTCGGCCAGTAGCAGCAAACGCAAGGGTTCGACAGGCGTAGACAAGCTGACTCCCTAGACTCTGCAATGATGTAGGCGGGGCATTATGCCGGTGTGCTGAACAATGACCAATGCGTTGTCTGATGACAACGGCATCGAAACGTTATTTTGTGTCACGAATGAGAACATTAGCCGCAAAATCCCCGCGTATCCTGCGTGAAAGTAACAAAACCGGCAAATCTGAATCGCGCGCTGCGTCACAAGTCGGACAGAGCAGCAGAAATCGCTGAGCCTGTTAAAATGCCGGCCCATTTCGTCAACGACTCCCGAATTTTCGTATGTCCCGACTCAATCCCCGGCAGCAAGAAGCCGTGAACTACGTCGGCGGCCCTCTATTGGTGCTCGCCGGTGCTGGCTCCGGCAAGACCAGCGTGATCACGCGCAAGATCGCGCACCTGATCCAGAACTGCGGCATTCGCGCCCAGTACATCGTCGCCATGACCTTTACCAACAAGGCCGCGCGCGAGATGAAAGAGCGGGTCGGCACCCTGTTGCGTGCCGGCGAAGGGCGCGGCCTGACCGTCTGCACCTTCCACAACCTGGGCCTGAACATCATCCGCAAGGAGCATGCGCGGCTGGGCTACAAACCCGGTTTCTCGATCTTCGACGAGACCGACGTCAAAGCCCTGATGACCGACATCATGCAGAAGGAATACGCGGGCGACGACGGCGTCGACGAGATCAAGAACATGATCGGCGCCTGGAAAAACGACCTGATCCTGCCCGCCCAGGCCCTGGAAAACGCGCGCAACCCGAAGGAGCAGACCGCCGCCATCGTCTACACCCACTACCAGCGCACGCTCAAGGCGTTCAACGCGGTGGACTTCGATGACCTGATCCTGCTGCCGGTAAAGCTCTTCGAAGAACACGCCGACATTCTCGAAAAGTGGCAGAACAAGGTGCGGTACCTGCTCGTCGACGAATACCAGGACACCAACGCCAGCCAGTACCTGTTGGTGAAGATGCTCATCGGCAAGCGCAACCAGTTCACCGTGGTGGGCGACGATGACCAGTCGATCTACGCTTGGCGTGGCGCACGTCCGGAAAACCTGATGCTGCTCAAGGACGACTATCCGTCCCTGAAAGTGGTGATGCTCGAGCAGAACTACCGCTCCACCAGCCGCATCCTGCGCTGCGCCAACGTACTGATCTCGAACAATCCGCACGAATTCGAAAAACAGTTGTGGAGCGAGATGGGCCACGGCGACGAGATCCGCGTGATCCGCTGCCGCAACGAGGACGCCGAAGCCGAGCGCGTGGCCATGGAAATCCTCAGCCTGCATTTGCGCACCGATCGCCCTTACAGCGATTTCGCCATTCTTTATCGCGGCAACTACCAGGCCAAGCTGATCGAATTGAAGCTGCAACACCATCAGGTGCCGTATCGCCTGAGCGGCGGCAACAGCTTCTTCGGCCGGCAGGAAGTGAAGGACCTGATGGCCTACTTCCGCCTGATCGTCAACCCGGATGACGACAACGCCTTCCTGCGCGTGATCAACGTGCCGCGTCGCGAGATCGGCTCGACCACCCTGGAAAAGCTCGGCAACTACGCCACCGAGCGCAAGATCTCGATGTACGCCGCCACCGACGAAATTGGCCTCGGCGAACATCTCGACAGCCGCTTCACTGATCGCCTGGCGCGCTTCAAGCGCTTCATGGACAAGGTCCGCGAGCAGTGCGCCGGCGAAGATCCGATCTCGGCGCTGCGCAGCATGGTCATGGACATCGATTACGAGAATTGGCTGCGCACCAACAGCTCCAGCGACAAGGCGGCGGACTACCGCATGGGCAACGTCTGGTTCCTGATCGAGGCGTTGAAAAACACCCTCGAGAAAGACGAAGACGGCGAAATGACCGTCGAAGACGCCATCGGCAAACTGGTGCTGCGTGACATGCTCGAGCGCCAGCAGGAAGAAGAGGACGGTGCCGAAGGTGTGCAGATGATGACGCTGCATGCGTCCAAAGGGCTGGAATTTCCCTACGTGTTCATCATGGGCATGGAAGAGGAAATCCTCCCGCACCGTTCCAGCATCGAAGCCGACACCATCGAAGAAGAACGCCGCCTGGCCTATGTGGGCATCACCCGCGCCCGCCAGACCCTGGCCTTCACCTTCGCAGCCAAGCGCAAGCAGTACGGTGAAATCATCGACTGCGCGCCGAGTCGCTTTCTGGATGAACTGCCGCCGGACGATCTGGCCTGGGAAGGCAACGACGACACCCCAACTGAAGTCAAAGCCGTGCGTGGCAATAGCGCATTGGCCGACATACGCGCGATGTTAAAGCGCTAGAATCGACTACTTTTTAATCTACCTTCGGCGCCCATCGCGCCAACAGAGGAAGCTGTTGTGGAAGCACTGCACAAAAAAATCCGCGAAGAAGGCATCGTGCTTTCCGATCAGGTCCTGAAAGTCGACGCTTTCCTGAACCACCAGATCGACCCGGCCCTGATGAAGCTGATCGGTGACGAATTCGCCGCGCTCTTCAAGGATTCGGGGATCACCAAGATCGTCACCATCGAAGCTTCGGGCATCGCCCCGGCGATCATGACCGGTCTGAACCTCGGCGTGCCGGTGATCTTCGCCCGCAAGCAACAGTCGCTGACCCTGACTGAAAACCTGCTCTCGGCGACCGTCTACTCGTTCACCAAGAAGACCGAAAGCACCGTGGCCATCTCCCCGCGCCACCTGACCAGCAGCGACCGCGTGCTGATCATTGACGACTTCCTGGCCAACGGTAAGGCCTCGCAAGCGCTGATCTCGATCATCAAACAGGCCGGCGCCACCGTTGCCGGCCTGGGCATCGTGATCGAGAAGTCGTTCCAGGGCGGCCGCGCCGAACTGGACTCGCAGGGCTACCGCGTCGAGTCGCTGGCTCGCGTGCAATCGCTGAAGGATGGCGTCGTCACCTTCATCGAGTAACCAGCGGCACCGAGTTACCCCTGTGGGAGCGAGCCTGCTCGCGAATGCATTGTGTCAGTCACCCTGTTGAGTGAATGACACACCGCTTTCGCGAGCAGGCTCGCTCCCACAGTGGGTTCTGGGGGTGGTCAGTTATTGCGCGGTAGCTTTGAGGCCTGTGAGCAGCAGGCGTTGGAAAAGGTCCTCCTTCAGGCCCTCCGGGTTTGTGAGCTGCATCCGCTCAAGATGTTCCGGGAACGCTGAGGCCTCCGGCGCATCCAGCGCTGCCTTGCCCAGCTCCAGAATCTCGGTCAGCTTGAACTTGCTCTTCAGCCAGTTCAGCGCCCGCAGCAGATCCCGTTCAATCGCAGTGAAATCACAGCCCAGCGGATACTCCGGAAACAGGTTCGGATGTCGCGCGGCAATCGCCTGCAAGCGTTGCGGTGTGTTGTCGGCAAACCGCGGATCGATACGGAAATCCTTTGGCAGCTTGCCGACTTTCTGCGCCTGTTCGATCAGCCCTGGCTGGAACCGCGAGTCGCTGATATTGAGCAACGCTTCGATCACCGCTGCGTCGGATTTTCCGCGCAGGTCGGCGATGCCGTACTCGGTGACGACGATGTCGCGCAGGTGCCGCGGGATCGTGCAGTGGGCGTAGTCCCAGACGATATTGGAGCTGACCTCGCCGCCGGACTCGCGCCAGCTGCGCAGGATCAACATCGATCGCGCGCCTTCCAGCGCGTGGCCCTGAGCAACAAAGTTGTACTGCCCACCGACACCGCTGAGCACGCGTCCGTCTGCCAATTGATCAGCCACGCCGGCGCCGAGCAGAGTCATGGTGAACACGGTGTTGATGAAGCGCGCATCGATGCGCTGCAAGCGCTTGAGCTCTTCCTGGCCGTACAGCTCGTTAATGTAGCTGATGCGGGTCATGTTGAATTCAAGCAGCTTGCTTTGCGGCAACTCGCGCAGCCGCTCATAAAAACTGCGCGGGCCAAGGAAGAAGCCGCCGTGCACCGAGATACCGTCGGGCTGCGCGGCTTCGTCGAGGGTACCGGCATTGGCCTGCTCCTGGGTCGGCACATCCGCATAGACCTTGCGCCGAATGATCCCGGCATCCGCCAATACCAACAGCCCGTTGACGAACATCTCGCTGCAACCGTAAAGGCCTTTGGCAAATGGCGCGGTGCCGCCCTCGCGCTGGATCAATTGCGCCCATTGGCTGAGGTTGATGTCATCGAGCACCGCCTGATAGCCGGCGTTATCGGCCTGCCGCGCGAGTAGCGCAGCAGTCAACGCATCGCCCATCGAGCCGATACCAATTTGCAATGTGCCGCCATCGCGCACCAGCGTACTGGCGTGCAAGCCAATGAAATGATCCTGAAAGCCCACCGGCATGTTCGGCGTTGAAAACAGCGTGCTGCTGTCCTTTTCGTCGATCAGCAGATCAAACGTGTCGATGTCGACTTCCGCATCGCCGGGCATGTACGGCAGATCCGTATGCACCTGGCCGACCAGCACAATGGTCTCCCCCGCCTCGCGGCGCTTGGCAATCATCGGCAACAGGTCGAGGGTGATGTCCGGGTTGCAGCTCAGGCTCAAGCGATCAGGGTGTTCGCTGCTGCTGGCGAGCAATTGCGCCACCAGATTGAGACCCGCTGCGTTGATGTCGCGGGCGGCATGGCTGTAATTGCTGCTGACGTAATCCTGCTGCGCCGGCGCGCTGTTGAGCAGACTGCCAGGCTGCATGAAAAACTGCTGGATACGGATGTTGGCGGGCAGGCTGTCGCGCTGCAGATCGGCGAGGAAATCGAACTCCGGATAATCACCAAACACCCGCTCTACAAAGGGCTCGATAAAGCGCTTCTGCAAGCCATCGCCCAGATTCGGCCGACCGAGGCACAGCGCGGTATAGATCGTCAGCTGCCGCTCGGGCAGGTCCTTGATGCGCCGGTACAGCGCGTTGACGAAGTGATTCGGCTTGCCCAGCCCCAGCGGCAAGCCCAAGTGGATGTGCGCAGGCAAGCGCGCCAGTACGTCGTCCACCGCCTGTTCGATCGAACACAACTGCACCATCTGAAGCCTCCCGCCCGTTCCGTTGATAGGGGTAGACCGAGATTGCCGGGGAATTACTTCCGGGGGAAGGTGATTGGTGCGAAAAAAGGGCCAAAGTTTCGACTGAGGGCGAATCACCGACTGTTAAGTCGGCAAGACGAACCGCCTCACAAACGCACAACTCTTTTCCTACATCACCTGTAATTCAATCACGCGCAACTACCAGACACGTCTCAATTGTACTTATTGCCTACACAGGTAGCCTTGGAGGCAGGATTCAAAAGCTCTGCAAAAAAGAACCTCTCTCCGGACCTCTAATGAAAAGCAACCTGATACTCTGCTGCTTTGGTGTAGGCATTGCGATTCTTACAAGCGCATCACCCTATTTAATAGGCAATTCAATCAACCTATACTTGGCAAGTGACAGTTTATATTTATACGCGCTCGCGGGCGCTTCGTTCCTCCTCATCGCCACGCCCCCATTAAAACTGGCAGCCAACATCTATCTACAAAAAACCGCGTCCAAAACAAGATTTATTTTGAAGAAGGCAATCCTGAATCACCTACTAGACAGAAGCTTCGAGCATACGCAAAAACCAGGCGAGCGGATCGAACTGATCGATGGCGACGTTGATGGCTCGATGTATTTGTATCACTCAATTTATTTGGATGTATCGGTGAACTGCAGCATCATTATCGCTGCGCTCCTGGTGACTGCCCACTATCATCCACTTCTGGCACTCGCACCACTTACCGGCGTCGTTTATGCTATTACGGCATACCTTATAACTCGAAAAAATAGCAACTCACTGTTTGATGAGTATATTCAAGAGAACACCTTAACAATAGGCGCCCTCTGTGAACTTTTAGTTACTGCAAAGCCATACACCAACAGGACCAAGGTCGATATAAAAAATATCGAGCGCCTCGCTTTTCGCTCAAGCCTCAAAGCCACAACATTCGAATCAATGTCAGGTACATGTTATCCGATAGCGATAGTGGTCTTATTACTGCTATCGGCCCATCTGCTAAGCGTTGGCGAAGCGACTATAGGCTCAATTTTTGCCTCAGCCATCTATCTTGAACGCGTTCTGAGCCCCACGATGTCACTGATATCTATCTACTACTCGAGCAGAGAGGCATCTTATAGACGTAGCCGAATTCGTAGCTACGAACTGCAGCACGAGGGGCATTGAACTATGTTTATATGCTTGCGAAATAACATGACCGTTTATCTGCTTTCGGTTATTTGCCTTACCGTAGCAAGTATATGTCAATTGTTAATACCATCAGTCGTCGCAAAGAGCCTGTCGGCTCTTACTACTGGCTCCATTAACGCTGAATTTTATTTCACTCTTGTCGCTGTTTTTCTAACCAAGCTATCAAGCCAAGCTCTGGGCAGTTCCTTGGCAACGCTCATGGAAGCAAGATCCCGTTTTCTACTTATCAACTTCATTGTGCATGATAAACGCCCCTCTCCATTATGTTCTCGGGTGACATTGATAAAAGAAGACGCGGAAAAAATTGCTTCCGCCATTCATGACACAATCCATCTCATAGGCTCTTGCATTTTGACGGTTTCCGCAGCCTATATTCTGCTCCAAGAAAACATCTATTTCTTCCTGCCCATCGCTTTAATTATTGTGTTGACGTGTGTGCAATTAAGATTTGCCAAGCCTGTAATCCAGCGGTTATATGCAGCAGAAATGTCGAAGGAAGATTTGTACAAAGAGTCGCTTATCAGCGCTTTCAACGTTTCCAGCGATGGCAAGCAAAGTAAAATGCAACTCATCAGAAGCTATGGATATTTGGAGGACACGGTAAGAGCACGCTACAAGTATCTGAAAGCAAGCGCCATACAATCCTTCTGGCCGGAAATGGCTATATCGGCGGGGACGGTATCGGTCATTTTCTTCAGTGCCGCTGCCACGCCGGAATTATTTGGCGAGCGTCTTATTGCCTGTCTCGGTTATATCGGAATTTTTACCATGGCCAGCACGGGTTCGATAAGACTCGGCATAACGATGATTGGCGTGAAGGTATCCGTCGATAGAATCTTCAGAAGGCATCGATATGAATGATCTGTTTATCCAGCAAATACGCCTGAAGCCAGACATGACGGTGGGTGACCGGCTACAAAACCTCTTCCCGCTTGAGCTCAGCAACTCGATAACGGTTTTTATTGGCGAAAATGGTGCTGGGAAATCCACATTACTCGAAGCCATTGCCATCAAGTCAGGCTGCAATCCAGAAGGCGGTGGGAAGAATTTCAATTTCTCGACGGAGAACACGCATTCAAAACTGCACGAAAGCCTGACGCTCTCAAAAGGCTACCGAAGGGAGAAGGACGTTTTTTTCTACAGGGCAGAAACCTTCTACAACTTGAATACTGCAATTCGCAAGCTTGATGCAGAGGCGAGCTTTGATCCCGAAATAAAGACCTATTACGGCGGCGTGGATATGCATTGCCTGTCGCACGGTGAAGCCATGGAGGCGTTGTTTCAACATCGATTCAAAGCCCAAGGTCTGTATGTGCTCGACGAGCCGGAAGCATCGTTATCCCCGTTGAGGCAATTGGTTTTTATCAACCGGATAATGGAGCTGTCGCGCGGCGGCGCGCAGTTCATCATCGCTACTCACTCTCCCCTCATCATGTCGATCCCGGGATGTGATCTTAGGCAGATATCAGGAGGGCGCTGCGAGCAAATAGCGCCTGAAGATACCGATGCTTACGCCGTGTACAAAGCGGTGCTCAATTCTGCCGGCGCCTACATCACGAAAAACATGCAGTGAGATTGCAGGCGCAAAAAAACCGTCCGAAGACGGTTTTTTCAAAGCCGCCGCTGATTACAGACCGGACATCTCTTTGATCGCACCCTTGAGCTCTTCATCGGAGCAATCGGCGCAGGTGCCTTTTGGTGGCATGGCGTTGATGCCGGTGATGGCCTTGGCGAGGATGCCGTCCAGACCACCCTGGTGATCGGCCCGCTCCTTCCAGGCTGCCTTGTCGCCGATCTTCGGCGCGCCAAGCAGGCCCGTGCCGTGGCAAGCGTTGCAGTGTTTGGCGATCACGTCTTTAGGGGCCTTTGCTCCGCCGCCACCGCCAGCGGTAGCAGCCACTTCCATACCCTTGCATTCCTGCCCTTGAACACACACCTGGCCGACGGGCTCAAGGCGTTTGGCGATGTCGTCATTTGTCGCAGCTTGAGCGCTGACAGCCCATAGGGCCACTACGGTTGCTGGTGCAGCCAGCATTTTCATAATTAGGTTCACGCGTTCACCCTCAATGGTGGCTATTCACGCCTGCGGCGACGGTTCGCAGGCGGGCGCAAGTATAGCGGGTAGGCCGCTGTACTGAAACAACCCCATGGTTAGAGGGGTCTTGTTGCCCATCGGTAAAACGGTTCGGGTGCCTTCGCCGTAATGGCCTGGCGCCTTCTGCTTAAAAATTCGCCGGTGTGGCTGCGCTGATTAGTCGCGCCGGCACGTCGAACGGGTTACGGAAACGATGCGGCTTGGTACTTTCAAAATAGTAGCTGTCGCCGGCTTCGAGGATAAAAGTTTCCAGCCCCACCACCAGCTCCAGGCGACCTTCCACCAGAATCCCGGTTTCCTCGCCCTCGTGGGTGAGCATTTCTTCGCCGGTGTCGGCGCCCGGCGGGTAGATTTCGTTGAGGAAGGCGATGGCGCGGCTCGGGTGGGCGCGGCCGACCAGTTTCATGGTCACGGCGCCGTCGGAGATGTCGATCAGCTCATTGGCCTTGTAGACGATCTGAGTCGGTTGGTCCTGCAGGATCTCTTCGGAAAAGAACTCGACCATCGACATGGGAATGCCGCCGAGCACCTTTCTCAGCGAACTGATCGAAGGGCTGACGCTGTTCTTTTCGATCATCGAAATGGTGCTGTTGGTGACGCCCGCGCGTTTGGCGAGTTCACGCTGGGAAAGCCCTTTGAGCTTGCGGATCGATTGCAGTCGTTCACCGACGTCCAAGGCGGGAGCCTCCTGATGTTGTAAGAATATTGAGCGTTATCATGGCGACAGCGTTCAGTATTTACAACACTTGCCCCCCGCAGCGGCGTCAACCCTCGGAATAGAGCCTTGGCACACGTTTCAGGTTGCAGAAGATCTGATACGGGATGGTCTCGGCCCACTTCGCCACGTCGCTGGCGAGAACATTTTTACCCCACAGCTCGACAGTTGAACCAAGCCCCGCTTCCGCTACGTCGGTCAGATCGATGCAGAGCATGTCCATCGACACGCGCCCGAGCAGGCGGCTGGGTTTGCCCGCCACCAGCACGGGTGTGCCGGTCGGTGCCTGGCGCGGGTAGCCGTCGGCGTAACCCATGGCGACCACGCCGATGCGCATCGGCTTGTCGGTGATGAACCTGGCGCCATAACCGATCGGCTCGCCGGCCGGCAATTCACGCACACTGATGACTTTCGACTCGAGAGTCATCACCGGTTGCAGGCGTTCAGCGACGGCGTTGGCTTCTTCGAACGGGGTCGCGCCATAGAGCATGATGCCCGGACGTACCCAGTCGCTTTGGATTTCAGGCCAACCGAGCACAGCTGGCGAGTTGCGCAGGCTGACTTCCGCCGCCAGACCCTGACGCGCCGCTTCGAACACCGCCACCTGCTCGGTACTGCTCTGCGCGTGCAGTTCATCAGCGCGGGCGAAATGGCTCATCAATACGATTTTCGCCACTTTGCCGCTGGCCAGCAGACGCTGATAGGCCGCTGGATAATCTTTCGGATGCAGGCCGACGCGGTGCATGCCGGAATCGAGCTTGAGCCATACCGTGATCGGTTTGCTCAGGACTGCCTGCTCGATCGCTTCGAGCTGCCACAGCGAATGCACCACGCACCAGAAATCATGCTCGACGATCAGCGCTAGCTCGTCAGCTTCGAAGAAGCCTTCCAGCAGCAATACCGGTGCGCGAATCCCGGCGGAACGCAGCTCCAGAGCTTCTTCGATACAAGCCACGGCAAAACCATCCGCCTCGGCTTCCAGCGCCTGGGCGCAACGCACCGCGCCATGGCCGTAGGCGTCCGCCTTGATCACCGCAAGCGCCTTGGCGCCGGTGACTTCACGGGCAATTCGGTAGTTGTGACGCAGGGCTTGAAGGTCGATCTGGGCACGGGCAGGACGCATGGCGGCAACTTCTGGGCGGTCATGGGAAGAAAAACCGGCGCTGACTGACGACGTGAACCGCCAACAGCACCGGGAGAGGGATCTTGGGAACGTTATGGCAGCGCGGCGACGATGGAGATCTCCACCAGAATGCTCGGCTTGGCCATCTTCGCTTCGACGGTGGCGCGGGCCGGCGCGGCGCCTTTGGGCAGCCACTGGTCCCACACCGCGTTCATCCCGGCGAAGTGCGCTTCGATGTCATTCAAATAGATCGTTGCCGACAACAGATGCTGTTTGTCCGTCCCGGCCAGATCGAGCAGACGTTCGATATTGGCGAGCACGTCGCGGGTCTGCTGTTCAATTCCGGCGTCGAAGTCGTCGCCGACCTGCCCGGCCAGATACACGGTGCCGTTGTGGCTGACGATCTGACTCATGCGCTCATTGGTGAGCTGGCGCTGGATTGACATGTTTTGCGGACTCCTGGGTCTGGTTGCCGTAACGGGAAATATCGAGGCCTTCAGCGCTGATCTGCGGCTTTTTCTTCGCCATCAGGTCGGCGAGCAAACGGCCGGAACCGCAGGCCATGGTCCAGCCAAGCGTACCGTGACCGGTGTTGAGGAACAGATTCTTGAACGGCGTGGCGCCAACGATCGGCGTACCGTCCGGCGTGGTCGGGCGCAGGCCGGTCCAGAAACTCGCTTCGGCCAGATTGCCGCCCTGAGGATAAAGGTCGTTGACGATCATCTCCAGGGTTTCGCGCCGACGCGGGTTCAGCGACAGGTCAAAACCGGCGATCTCGGCCATGCCGCCGACGCGGATGCGGTTGTCGAAACGGGTGATCGCGACCTTGTAGGTCTCGTCGAGAATGGTCGACGTCGGCGCCATGTCCGGGTTGGTGATCGGCACGGTCAGCGAGTAGCCCTTGAGCGGATACACCGGGGCCTTGATGCCCAGCGGCTTGAGCAGTTGCGGCGAGTAGCTGCCGAGCGCCAGCACGTAGCGGTCAGCGGTTTCCAGCTTGCCGTCAATCCATACCCCGTTGATGCGATCACCGGCGTAGTCGAGCTTCTGGATGTCCTGGCCGAAACGGAATTCCACACCAAGCTTGCGCGCCATTTCGGCGAGACGGGTGGTGAAGATCTGGCAGTCGCCGGTCTGGTCATTGGGCAGACGCAGCGCGCCAGCGAGAATGTCAGTCACGCCTGCCAGCGCCGGTTCGACGCGGGCAATGCCGGCGCGGTCGAGGACTTCAAAGGGCACGCCGGATTCTTTCAGCACGGCGATGTCTTTGGCGGCGTTATCCAGTTGCGCCTGAGTGCGGAACAACTGCGTGGTGCCGAGGCTGCGGCCTTCGTAGGCGATACCGGTTTCGGCGCGCAATTCATCGAGGCAGTCACGGCTGTACTCGGACAGACGCACCATGCGCTCCTTGTTCACCGCGTAACGGCTGGCGGTGCAGTTGCGCAGCATTTGCGCCATCCACAGGTATTGGTCGATATCGGCGGTGGCCTTGATCGCCAATGGCGCATGGCGTTGCAGCAACCACTTGATGGCCTTGAGCGGCACGCCCGGCGCGGCCCACGGCGAGGCGTAACCCGGCGAGACCTGGCCGGCGTTGGCGAAACTGGTCTCCATGGCCGCAGCAGGCTGCCGGTCGACTACCACCACTTCGAACCCGGCACGGGCCAGATAGTAAGCACTGGCGGTACCGATGACGCCGCTACCCAAGACCATGACGCGCATTTTCAATCCCTCATCGCGGCTTTTCGCCGAACTGTTTGTTAGAGCAATGATGGGCGCAGTGTAAAAAAGAAATGCCAGTGCTTTTCACTATATAAGCGCCTATATTTGGCGACAATTCTCGGCAAAAACCCTTTTCACGGAGGCGCATCCCCTATGCGTACCAACACTCAGACCAAACGTGAGCTGGACAAGATCGACCGCAACATCTTGCGCATCCTGCAGGCGGACGGGCGGATTTCCTTCACCGAACTCGGAGAAAAGGTCGGCCTCTCGACCACGCCGTGCACCGAGCGCGTGCGACGTCTGGAGCGCGAGGGGATCATCATGGGCTACAACGCCCGGCTCAATCCGCAGCATTTGAAGGGTAGCCTGCTGGTGTTCGTCGAGATCAGCCTCGACTACAAATCCGGTGACACATTCGAAGAGTTCCGACGCGCGGTGCTGAAGCTGCCGCATGTGCTGGAGTGTCATTTGGTGTCAGGGGATTTCGACTATCTGGTGAAGGCGCGGATTTCCGAGATGGCCTCGTACCGCAAGCTGCTGGGCGACATTCTCTTGAAGCTACCGCATGTGCGTGAATCGAAGAGCTATATCGTCATGGAAGAGGTGAAAGAGAGCCTGTGCCTGCCGATTCCGGACTGAAATCGGCGGCGTCCCCTTCGCGAGCAGGCTCGCTCCCACATTTGAAATGCAATCTCCTGTGGGAGCGAGCCTGCTCGCGAAGAAGTCGACTCGGTCTGAACTGAACGCAACGGCTAAACCAACACCTGCCGATTCGCCGCCATGTACTCGAAAATCTGCTTCTCCACCCGTGGATGAATCAACTCCACCGGCCGCCGCTCGTTCGGGCATGGCAGCGTCTTGGTGGTACCAAACAAGCGGCAGATCAGCGGTCGCTCTTCATACACCGTGCAGCCATTCGGCCCCAGGTGCACACAGTTGAGTTCTTCCAGCGCGGCATCCTGCTCGGCGCGGGTCTTGCGCGGCAGCCGGGCCATTTCCTCGGGCGAAGTGGTCACCGGCCCGCAGCAGTCGTGGCAGCCCGGCACGCAGTCGAACGTGGGGATCTGCTGACGCAGGTTGCGGATTTTCTGGCTGTTGCAGCTCATCGATACGGTGACCAAAGTGGCGGGATAACGATTGTGCCGCAAAAGCCCGGATCCAGACACCGCAGGCCGACCGATGTTGCCCACGTTCGGGCGTGCGGCTTATGCTCCGTCAAATTTTCTCGACACTCAGCCGTTGGATGATGCCCATGACCGCCCGCGCCCAGACCACCGCGAGCCAACCCCACGTTGCCTCTTATTACGCCGCCAGCAGCCTGCCACAGCCTGATCACCCCGTGCTGCAAGGCGAGGTGGTGGCTGATGTCTGCGTGGTGGGCGGCGGCTTTTCCGGGTTGAACACGGCATTGGAACTGGCCGAGCGCGGTTTCAGCGTGGTGTTGCTGGAAGCGCACCGGATCGGCTGGGGCGCCAGCGGCCGCAACGGCGGGCAGTTGATACGCGGTGTCGGTCACGGCCTTGATCAGTTCGCCAATGTCATCGGTGCCGAGGGCGTGCGCGAGATGAAACTCATGGGCCTGGAGGCGGTGGAGATTGTTCGCCGGCGCGTCGAGCGTTTCGGCATTGCCTGCGACCTGACCTGGGGCTATTGCGATCTCGCCAACAAGCCTTCCGATCTCGACGGTTTTGCCGAAGATGCCGAAGAGTTGCGCGGCCTCGGTTACCGCTACGAAACCCATCTGTTGCAGGCCAGTGAAATGCACACCGTGGTCGGTTCCAAGCGCTATGTCGGCGGCTTGATCGACATGGGCTCCGGACATCTGCATCCGCTGAATCTGGCGCTGGGCGAAGCGGCAGCGGCGCAGCAACTGGGCGTGCAGTTGTTCGAGCGTTCGGCGGTGACGCGCATCGATTACGGCCCTGAAGTGAAGGTGCACACGGCGCAGGGATCGGTGCGGGCAAAGACGCTGGTGCTGGGCTGCAATGCCTATCTCAATGACCTCAACCCGCAACTGAGCGGCAAGGTGCTACCCGCCGGCAGCTATATCATCGCCACCGAACCGCTGAGCGAAGAGCAGGCGCACAACTTGCTGCCGCAGAACATGGCGGTCTGCGACCAGCGGGTGGCGCTGGATTACTACCGGCTCTCGGCGGATCGACGTTTGCTGTTCGGCGGCGCGTGTCATTACTCGGGACGCGATCCGAAAGACATCGGCGCCTATATGCAGCCGAAGATGCTTGAAGTGTTCCCGCAACTGGCCGGGGTGAAAATCGATTATCAGTGGGGCGGGATGATCGGCATCGGTGCCAACCGCCTGCCGCAGATTGGCCGGCTCGCCGAGCAGCCGAACGTGTATTACGCCCAGGCCTACTCCGGGCATGGGGTGAATGCCACCCACCTGGCCGGCAAGCTGCTGGCCGAAGCGATCAGCGGGAAGCATGGCGGCGGCTTTGATCTGTTCGCCAAGGTGCCGCACATCACCTTCCCGGGCGGCAAGCATTTGCGCTCGCCGTTGTTGGCGTTGGGGATGTTGTGGCATCGGCTGAAAGAGTTGGTCTGAGGGTATCTCGGCGGCCCTTGATCCGCTTTCGCGAGCAGGCTCGCTCCCACAATAAACGCGTTTATTCAGGCAGAACGCGGTCACTGTGGGAGCGAGCCTGCTCGCGATGAGGCCCGCAAGAACAATACATATCTCAGATCCGCCAAAACGGCTTCAACCCCTCCTCCCTTGCCTGCTCCCGCGTCAGCCCGACATCCTTGAGCTGCTCCGGCGTCAGTCCCAGCAACGCTTTGCGCGTGTGCAGACGATGCCAGAACAGATCCCAGCGACTGAGGCCGGATGGTGCGTTACGCAGCAGATTGCGCGCGCTGTCCTTCTGCCCTGCCGCCAGTTCCTGACTGTGTAACGTCAGCCGCACATCGCTCAAGCCGTTCATTTTCGTTGCTCCTGTTTACTTGGGTAGCCAGAGATTCCATGATGCGCGGGCGGGAAAAACCATTACAGACTCAACGAACCTGTATTAACTCCATACAGATTTGCCGATTCACTGACTGAATGACTGATTTTTGCCGCATCTGTACTGGTTTCCACCAAGACGCACCGAGGCCGTCATGACTCTGTATGTAAACCTCGCCGAATTGCTCGGCACTCGCATCGAACAAGGCTTCTATCGCCCCGGCGATCGTTTGCCGTCAGTGCGCGCCTTAAGCGTCGAACATGGAGTCAGCCTGAGCACGGTGCAGCAGGCGTATCGGGTGCTTGAAGACAGCGGCCTCGCCACGCCAAAACCCAAGTCCGGCTATTTTGTGCCGGTCAGTCGCGAACTGCCGGAATTGCCCGCGGTCGGCCGTCCGGCGCAACGGCCAGTGGAGATTTCGCAGTGGGACCAGGTGCTGGAATTGATCCGCGCCGTACCGCGCAAGGACGTCGTGCAATTGGGCCGTGGCATGCCCGATGTTGGCTCACCTACCATGAAGCCGCTGCTGCGCGGACTGGCGCGTATCAGTCGCCGGCAGGACATGCCTGGTCTGTATTACGACAACATCCACGGCAACCTCGAACTGCGCGAACAGATCGCACGGCTGATGCTCGATTCCGGCTGTCAGTTGAGCGCCAGCGATCTGGTCATCACCACTGGCTGCCACGAAGCGCTGTCCACCAGCATCCACGCGATCTGCGAGCCGGGTGACATCGTCGCGGTGGACTCGCCGAGCTTCCACGGCGCCATGCAGACCCTCAAAGGCCTGGGCATGAAAGCCCTGGAAATCCCCACCGATCCGCTCACCGGCATCAGCCTCGACGCCCTGGAACTGGCGCTGGAACAGTGGCCGATCAAGGCCATTCAGCTCACGCCCAACTGCAACAACCCCCTCGGATACGTCATGCCCGAATCGCGCAAACGCGCCTTGCTGACCCTGGCCCAGCGTTTCGACGTGGCGATCATCGAAGACGATGTGTATGGCGAGCTGGCCTACACCTATCCGCGCCCGCGCACGATCAAATCCTTCGACGAAGATGGCCGCGTGTTGCTCTGCAGCTCGTTCTCCAAGACCCTCGCGCCGGGGCTGCGCATCGGCTGGGTGGCGCCGGGCCGATATCTCGAGCGAGTGCTGCACATGAAATACATCAGCACCGGATCCACCGCGCCACAACCGCAGATCGCCATCGCCGAATTCATCAAGGCCGGCCATTTCGAGCCGCACTTGCGGCGCATGCGCATGCAGTACCAGCGCAACCGTGACGCGATGATCGATTGGGTGACGCGCTACTTTCCCGCCGGCACCCGCGCCAGTCGCCCACAGGGCAGCTTCATGCTCTGGGTGGAGCTGCCGGACGGTTTCGACACGCTGAAACTGAATCGCGCGCTGCACGATCAGGGCGTACAGATTGCTGTCGGCAGCATCTTTTCCGCCTCGGGCAAGTACCGCAATTGTCTGCGGATGAACTACGCTGCCAAACCAACAGCGCAGATCGAAGAAGCGGTGCGCAAGGTCGGCGCTGCGGCAATCAAACTGCTCGCTGAGACCGACTGACCTTTTTTGCGCGCCCGGCGTCCAAATTGCCGACCCCAGCCGCCAACCGGAACGATCCTACGTGAGCTTCAGACAGCCCTTACTCGCTTCACTGATACTCGCCTCGTTCCTCAGCGGCTGCGCCAGCCTCGATGTGCCGCGCGAACCAAGCCAGGCCCTGCCGGCGTCGGACTCCAGCTTCGGCCGTTCGATTCAGGCTCAGGCCGCGCCCTACAAAGGGCAGTCGGGGTTTCGCCTGCTCTCCGACAGTGGCGAGGCGTTTACCGCCCGGGCCGAGCTGATTCGTCATGCCCAGGTCAGCCTCGATTTGCAGTACTACATCGTCCACGACGGCATCAGCACGCGGATGTTGGTGGAGGAAGTGCTCAAGGCGGCCGACCGTGGCGTGCGCGTGCGCATCCTGCTCGACGACACCACCAGCGACGGCCTCGACCAGATCATCGCGACCCTGGCGGCGCATCCGCAGATCCAGATTCGTTTGTTCAATCCGTTGCACCTGGGGCGCAGCACCGGCGTAACGCGCGCGGCCGGACGACTGTTCAATCTGTCCGTGCAGCACCGGCGCATGCACAACAAACTGTGGCTGGCGGACAACAGCGCGGCCATCGTCGGCGGGCGCAATCTGGGCGATGAATATTTCGACGCCGAACCCAACCTGAATTTCACCGACATCGACATGCTCAGCATCGGCCCGGTGGCCGAGCAACTCGGACACAGCTTCGATCAGTACTGGAACAGCGCGCTGAGCAAGCCGATCGACGAATTCCTATCCAGCCAACCGACCGCCGCCGACCTGCAAAACACGCGCACGCGCCTGGAAGAATCGCTGGAAGAAACCCGCAAGCAGAACCACGCGTTGTATCAACAGTTGATGAAATTCACTACCGACCCGCGCATGGACATCTGGCGTAAAGAGCTGATCTGGGCCTGGAACCAGGCCCTGTGGGATGCGCCGAGCAAGGTCCTGTCCAAAGGCGAACCCGATCCGCACCTGCTGCTGACCACGCAACTGGCGCCGGAGCTGACCGGTGTCAGCAAAGAGCTGATCATGATTTCCGCGTATTTCGTGCCGGGCCAGCCAGGGCTGGTCTACCTCACCGGGCGCGCCGATGCCGGGGTCTCCGTGAGCCTGCTGACCAATTCGCTGGAGGCCACTGACGTGCCGGCGGTGCATGGTGGTTACGCGCCCTATCGCAAGGCGTTGCTTGAACACGGGGTGAAACTCTATGAACTGCGCCGCCAGCCTGGGGATAACTATGGCAGCGGGCCGCGAGTGTTCTACAGCCGCTCGTATCGCGGCTCGGACTCCAGCCTGCACAGCAAGGCGATGATCTTCGACCGGCGCAAGTCGTTTATCGGCTCGTTCAACTTCGACCCGCGCTCGGTGCTGTGGAACACCGAAGTAGGGGTCCTGGTCGACAGCCCGGAACTGGCCGAGCACGTGCGCGCACTGGCACTGCAAGGCATGGCGCCGACCCTGAGCTATCAGGCGAAACTCGAGGACGGCAAGGTCGTTTGGGTCACCGAGGACAACGGTCAGATGCACACCCTGACCAAGGAACCGGGGAGCTGGTGGCGGCGCTTCAACTCGTGGTTCAGCACCAGCGTTGGCCTGGAGCGGATGTTGTGATCCTTTGTGGGAGCGAGCCTGCTCGCGAAAACGGTTTCACATCCAGCAAATGAGCTGACTGGTGCACCGCTTTCGCGAGCAGGCTCGCTCCCACAGGGATGCGCTCAGACTGCTTCGGCCGATGTGCCAAAGGCCCCTTGGCGCAACAACAAAAGCACCAGGCCAAACGCCCCCGCCGCCATCAACAGTGGCAACGCATGCCCATTGATCCACTGACTCCCCGCCCCTGCTGCCAACGGCCCGACCAGACAACCGACACCCCACAACTGCGCGATATGCGCATTGGCGCGGACCAGCGCATCGTCTCGATAACGCTCTCCAATCAGGATCAGCGACAGGGTAAACAAGCCGCCGGCACTGGCGCCGAACAGCACCCACAACGGCCAGATCAGCAGCGTGTCGAGCAACATTGGAATGGCCAGACTCGACAGCATCAACACCACCGCGCAACCAGCAAACAGCGTGCGCCGCGACAGGTAATCGGCCAACGCGCCGATCGGCAATTGCAGCAGCGCATCGCCGACCACCACCGTGCTAACCATGGCCAGCGCAATTTCGGCGGTGAACCCTTGTTGCAGGCAGTACACCGGCAGCAGCGTCAGAATCATCGCCTCGAACGCGGCGAACAACGACACCGCCCAGGCAATCGCCGGCAGCTCGCGGGCGAAGCCCCACAGATCGCCAAACGTGACGCTGTTGGCTTCACTGCTCGGCGCACCGCTGCGCCCCAGCAGCAGAAAGGGCGAAAGCGTCAGCAGACCGACCCCGACCCAGAAACCGTAATCATGCTCGGTACCGAGCGCCCCCAGCAGCAGCGGACCAGACAGTTGGCTCAACGCATAGCTGCTGCCATACAGCGCGACCAGTCGCCCACGCCACTGCTCGACCACCAGTTGATTGATCCAGCTCTCGCCGAGGATGAACACGATGGTCAGGATCACCCCGATCAGCAGGCGCAGCAGCAACCAGATCGGATAACTCGGCAACAGCGCCAGCAAGCCGATCGACAATGCTCCGGCCCACAGGCACAGGCGCATCAAGTTCGCCGTGCCGAAATACGCGGCGAGATGGCTGGAAATCTTCGCCCCCAGCAACACGCCAATCGCCGGCATGGCTGCCATCACACCGATGGCGAACGAGCCGTAACCCCAGCCCTCCAGACGCAACGACACCAACGGCATGCTGACCCCCAGGGCCAGGCCGACACTCAAGACAGACGCCAACACGGCGAAATACGTCGCCCACCGCATGTTCCACGCTCCTGTGGATATTCTTTTTGTGTTCACCCAAAACACTGTGGGAGCGAGCCCCTGTGGCGAGGGGATTATCCCCGTTGGGTCGCGCAGCGGCCCCAAAACCTGCATCCACGATGTACCAGGTACACCGCGTGCAATGGTTTAGCGACTGCTTCGCAGCCGAACGGGGATAAATCCCCTCACCACAGAGGCTCGCTCCCACAGGGGATCTCTGTAGGTTCGAGAGCCTGATTAACTCAGGCTCTCTTAATGAATTACAGCTTGATCCACGTCGCCTTCAGCTCGGTGTACTTGTCGAAGGCATGCAGCGATTTGTCGCGACCGTTGCCCGACTGTTTGAAGCCACCGAACGGCGCGGTCATGTCGCCGCCATCGTACTGATTGACCCACACACTACCGGCGCGCAAAGCCTTGGCGGTCAGGTGTGCCTTGGAGATGTCCTGGGTCCACACCGCTGCGGCCAGACCATATGGCGTGTCGTTGGCGATCTGGATGGCTTCTTCGGCGCTGTCGAAAGCGATCACCGACAACACCGGACCGAAAATCTCTTCCTGGGCAATCTTCATCGCGTTGCTCACACCATCGAAAATGGTTGGCTCGACGTAAGTGCCACCGGTCTCCTGGAGGATGCGCTTGCCGCCGGCGACCAGTTTGGCGCCATCGCTATGGCCGGATTCGATGTACGACAGCACGGTGTTCATCTGCTGGGTATCGACCAGCGCACCGACGTTGGTCGCCGGGTCCAGCGGATTGCCCGGCTTCCAGGCTTTCAGCGCCTCGATCACCATTGGCAGGAATTTGTCCTTGATCGAACGCTCGACCAGCAGGCGCGAACCGGCGGTGCACACTTCGCCCTGGTTGAAGGCGATGGCACTGGCGGCGGATTCGGCGGCGGCCTGCAGGTCCGGCGCATCGGCGAAGACGATGTTCGGGCTCTTGCCACCGGCTTCCAGCCAGACGCGCTTCATGTTCGATTCGCCGGCATAGACCATCAACTGCTTGGCAATCTTGGTCGAGCCGGTGAACACCAGCGTGTCGACATCATTGTGCAGACCCAGCGCCTTGCCCACGGTGTGGCCATAGCCCGGCAGTACGTTGAGCACGCCTTTGGGGATCCCGGCCTCAATGGCCAGCGCAGCGATGCGGATGGCGGTCAGCGGCGACTTTTCCGACGGCTTGAGGATCACCGAGTTACCGGTCGACAGCGCCGGGCCGAGTTTCCAGCAGGCCATCATCAGCGGGAAGTTCCACGGCACGATAGCGCCGACCACGCCCACCGGCTCACGGGTTACCAGCCCCAGTTGATCATGTGGAGTCGCGGCGACTTCGTCGTAGATCTTATCTATCGCTTCACCGCTCCAGCTCAAAGCCTGCGCCGCACCCGGTACGTCGATGTACAGCGAATCGCTGATCGGCTTGCCCATATCGAGTGTTTCCAGCAGCGCCAGTTCTTCGGCGTGCTGTTTCAGCAGGCTGGCGAAGCGGATCATGGTGGCTTTGCGCTTGGTCGGCGCCAGGCGCGACCAGACGCCGGAATTGAAAGTGGCGCGGGCGTTTTCCACGGCACGGTCGGCATCAGCGGCATCACAGCTGGCGATCTTGCCGAGCAGACGGCCATCGACCGGGCTGATGCATTCGAAGGTTTCGCCGGAGACGGCGTCGGTGTATTCGCCATTCAGGAAGGCGCGGCCTTCGATTTTCAGATCGCGGGCGCGTTGTTCCCAGTCGGCACGAGTCAGGGTGGTCATTCGGGTGTCCTCCTCTTATTGAATACGAGCACCGCAAGCGCTGCGGCGCTGTTCAAGAATTCTGCCCGGCCAGCCTGCACTTTCGGCCCAAGGCACCCGCCACCCTAAACCAGCGACCGGGTTTGTTTCAATATATTTGACATAAGCTGGCCATACGGCCTTGCGGTGTTCATTTTAATAAACATAGACTTTGGCCCATTCCAGCCAACGCGCCGTCATTAGCGGAGAAAACAACAATGAACATCCAGAACGTCGTCGACATCAGCCTCGCCAGCAGCGAAGCCGAGCGGTATCGCCCGGACCCGGCGAAGGTGCTCAAGGGCGATCCTGAGCAGGCGGTGTTTCATCAATACGACAGCCCTTGTGGGCAAATGGGCGTGGGTGTGTGGGAAGGCGCGGTGGGTCAGTGGACGGTGAATTACACCGAGCATGAGTACTGCGAGATTCTGCAGGGGGTTTCGGTGTTGCGTGACAGCGATGGCAATGCCAAGACCTTGCGCGTTGGCGATCGCTTCGTGATTCCGGCGGGGTTTCGCGGAACCTGGGAAGTGCTGGAGGCTTGTCGCAAGGTTTATGTGATCTTTGAACAGAAGGCTTGAGTCTTTGCGCTGATTTTACCGGCCTCTTCGCGAGCAGGCTCGCTCCCACATTCGAACGCATTCCATTGTGGGAGCGCAGGACAGGCAACACCAAATCCACGGCAAACAAAAAAGGCCCGTATCTCACGATACGGGCCTTTTTCGCAGTCAGGAAAATCAATTACTTGATTTTGCCTTCCTTGTACATCACGTGCTTGCGAACAACCGGATCATATTTCTTGATCTCGATTTTGTCCGGGGTAGTACGCTTGTTCTTGTCGGTAGTGTAGAAGTGACCAGTACCGGCGCTCGAGATCAAACGAATCAATTCACGCATGATTAGCTCCCTTAAATCTTGCCATCGCGGCGAAGTTCGGCGAGCACGACAGTGATGCCACGCTTGTCGATGATACGCATGCCTTTGGCAGATACGCGCAGACGCACAAAACGTTTCTCTTCTTCAACCCAGAAGCGGTGATGCTGCAGGTTCGGCAGGAAACGACGACGGGTTTTGTTGTTTGCGTGGGAAATGTTATTCCCAGTCACCGGACCCTTACCGGTAACTTGACATACTCTCGACATGCCTCAGCCCTCTAAAACCACATGCCCAACCCGGCATGGGTTGGCCGCTTAATCTCTCAGTCATTTGGCGCCAGGCGCCGCGTTTCTTTAGAGGTCTTACCGGCTACACCTACAGTGAAGGAACCGGGCCCCTAGAAAAGAGCGCTGCTTTATACCAGAAAGACCGGGGTGCAACAACAATCGGTGTGCAATCAATCGGCAAAAGGGCGATTTTTTCCGCCGCAGACGCCTTGGATAAAGGCTGTGGCCAGTTTTGACCACTCGTCGCGGAAATCCCGTCCAACAGGCGATTCAGACTTTTCATCTGGCTGCCCACGCTCGAAACCGTGCAAGAGTGCGCCTGAAAATGCAAAAAGGGGATAGTCATTTGCAATTCAGAGCTCTAGGGTAGGACTTTTCCAGACTGCACTTGCAGATGGGCCTTCGATCTGTAAAGGAAACCGACCATGCGCCTCGCTGCCCTACCCCTGTTGCTCGCCCCGCTCCTGCTGAGCCCCCTCGCCCAGGCCGCCGCGCTGAGCGTGTGTACCGAGGCCAGCCCCGAAGGGTTCGACGTGGTGCAGTACAACTCGCTGACCACCACCAATGCTTCGGCCGATGTGCTGATGAACCGTCTGGTGGATTTCGACACTGCCAGTGGCAAGGTCATCCCAAGCCTCGCCGACAGCTGGGAAGTCAGCACCGACGGCCTGACCTACGTGTTCAAGCTGCACCCGCAGGTGAAATTTCATACAACCGACTACTTCAAACCGAGCCGCGAGCTGAGTGCCGAAGACGTCAAGTTCAGCTTCGACCGCATGCTCGACCCGGCCAACCCGTGGCACAAAGTCGCCCAGAGCGGCTTCCCCCATGCGCAGTCGATGCAACTGCCGAGCCTGATCAAGAAGATCGACGCCCTCGACCCGCTGACCGTGCGTTTTACCCTCGACCATCCGGATTCGACCTTCCTCGCGACCCTGAGCATGGGCTTCGCCTCGATCTATTCCGCCGAATACGCTGACAAACTGATGAAGGCCGGCGCGACCGACAAACTCAACAGCCAGCCGATCGGCACCGGCCCGTTCGTGTTCAATCGCTTTCAGAAAGACGCGGCGATTCGCTACAAGGCCAATCCGGACTATTTCCGTGGCAAGCCTGCGGTCGACCCATTGATCTTCGCCATCACGCCGGACGCCAACGTGCGCCTGCAAAAGCTGCGGCGCAATGAATGCCAGATCGCCCTGTCGCCAAAACCACTGGACGTACAGGCTGCGCTGAAGGAGCCGACGCTGAAAGTCGAAAAGACTGACGCGTTCATGACCGCTTTCGTGGGCATCAACAGCCAGCATCCGCCACTGGACAAGCCGGAAGTGCGCCAGGCGATCAACCTCGCTTTCGACAAGGCCAACTACATCAAAGCCGTGTTCGAAGACACCGCCGAAGCGGCCAACGGCCCGTACCCGCCGAACACCTGGAGCTATGCCAAGAACCTGCCGGGCTATCCACACGACGTGGCCAAAGCCAAGGCGCTGCTGGCCAAGGCCGGCTTGAAGGATGGCTTCCAGACCACAATCTGGACGCGGCCGTCGGGCAGCCTGCTCAACCCGAACCCGAGCCTCGGCGCGCAGATGCTGCAATCGGATCTGGCCGAGATCGGCATTCAGGCTGAGATCCGTGTGATCGAATGGGGCGAGCTGATTCGACGCGCCAAGGCCGGCGAGCATGACCTGCTGTTCATGGGCTGGGCCGGCGACAACGGCGACCCGGACAACTTCCTCACGCCGCAATTTTCCTGCGCAGCAGTGAAGTCCGGGACCAACTTCGCACGGTACTGCAACGCCGACCTGGACAAGCTGATCAGCGCCGGCAAGACCACCAGCGAACAAGGCGTGCGCACCAAGCTGTATGAACAGGCCCAGGCGCAGATCCAGCAGCAGGCATTGTGGCTGCCACTGGCGCACCCGACGGCCTACGCTTTGACGCGCAAGGATGTTCAGGGTTATTCCGTCAGCCCGTTTGGCCGGCAGGATTATTCCAAGGTCAGCCTCAAATAACCTGTCTGACACAAACCGGTGGATGTAAACAATCTGTGGGAGCGAGCTGCTCGCGAAAGCGGTCTGTCAGCAAACAATGATGCTGACTGATACAACGCCTTCGCGAGCAGGCTCGCTCCCACAGGGTCCAGAATTGGCGCCGAGAACTACATCCAGCCACACTCCGCCATCGACAGCGGTTCGCCGTCTCCGACGATGAAATGATCGAGCACTCGCACGTCGATCAACTCCAGTGTCTTCTGTAGCCGTTTGGTCAGCAGCCTGTCCGCCTGACTCGGATCGGTGTTGCCGGACGGATGGTTGTGGCAGAGGATCACTGCCGCCGCGTTATTGGCCAGCGCGCGCTTCACCACCTCCCGGGGGTGCACGCTGGTGTTGTCGATCGAGCCGCGAAACAGCGCCTCGAAATTCAGCACCTGGTGCTTTGAATCGAGAAACAGGCAGCCGAATACCTCGTGCGGCTCATGCCGCAGCATCGCCTTGAGGTAATCGCGGACGACCTGAGGGTTCTCCAGTGCCGGTTTCTGTCGTGAGCGTTCGGCCAGATGGCGCTTGCTCATTTCCTGCGCGGCTTGCAGCTGGGCGAACTTGGCCGGGCCGAGGCCCATTTGTTTGCTGAATGCGTCCTGGTCGGCCTCAAGCAGCAAACGCAGGCCACCGAATTGCGTCAGCAGATGTCTGGCGAGGTCCACGGCGCTCTTTCCGGGCAATCCGGTGCGCAGAAAAATCGCCAACAGCTCAGCGTCCGAAAGACTCCCTGCGCCGTGTTCCAACAGCCTTTCCCGCGGCCGTTCCGCCGCCGGCCAATCGCGAATACTCATAGCACCTCCTTGTCTGTGGGCGCCGCTGTTCCGTAGCGGTCGCTGTGATATCGTAGCCCATCTTTTTGGCGGTCGATTCAACCCTGGGGAGGGGCATCGCGCCGCCGTCATCAACGAAATGAAAGGCAGACCTATGCAGCGGCTGTATCGGAAACGCATCGTTCTGGGCGTCGGCGGCGGCATTGCGGCCTACAAGAGCGCCGATCTGGTTCGCCGCCTGATCGACCAAGGTGCCGAAGTGCGCGTGGTCATGACCCATGGCGGCGCCGAATTCATCACCCCGCTGACCATGCAGGCCCTGTCGGGCCATCCCGTTCACCTCGACTTGCTCGACCCTGCCGCCGAAGCCGCCATGGGCCATATCGAGCTGGCGAAATGGGCCGATCTGGTGCTGATCGCCCCGGCCACCGCCGACCTGATCGCCCGCCTGGCCCAAGGCATTGCCAACGATCTGCTGACCACATTGGTGCTGGCCACCGACGCCGTGGTTGCTGTCGCGCCAGCAATGAATCAGGCGATGTGGCGCGACCCGGCGACCCAGGCCAACCTGCAACTGCTCGAAAGCCGTGGCCTGAAGACTTTCGGCCCGGCCTCGGGCAGCCAGGCCTGCGGCGACGTCGGCATGGGCCGCATGATGGAAGCCACCGATCTGGCGCTGCTCGCCGCTGATTGCTTCCAGCGCCAGGCCCTGACCGGCAAGCATGTGGTGATCACCGCCGGTCCGACTCAGGAAAACATCGACCCGGTGCGCTACATCACCAACCACAGCTCCGGCAAAATGGGTTTTGCCCTCGCCGAAGCAGCCGTGGAAGCCGGCGCCCGTGTCACGTTGATCAGCGGCCCGGTGCACCTGCCGACGCCGGATCGCGTGACGCGGATTGACGTGGTCAGCGCCCGCGACATGCTCGCCGCCTGCGAATCTGCCATGCCTTGCGATGTGTTCATCTCGTCGGCAGCGGTGGCGGACTACCGCCCTGAAGTCGTCGCCCCGCATAAACTCAAGAAAGATCCTACGAGCGGTGACGGCTTCGTCCTGCAAATGGTGCGCAACCCGGACATCCTTGCCACCATCGCGACCCGTACCGACCGTCCGTTCAGTGTCGGCTTCGCTGCCGAAACCGAACACCTGCTCGACTACGCTGCACGCAAGCTGAAGGACAAGAATCTCGATCTGATCGTCGCCAACGACGTCGCCAACCCGAGCATCGGTTTCAACAGCGAAGAAAACGCCTGCAGCGTCATCGACCGTGAGCTGCACGCCACGGTTTTCGCCCAGACCAGCAAGAGCAAGATTGCTCGCCAACTGGTCACTTTTATCGCCGAACGTCTGAACCAGGTTTAATTTACATGCACGCTTTGCAAGCCAAGATCCTCGACCCACGCATCGGCACCGAATTCCCGCTGCCGCAATACGCCACCCCGGGCTCCGCCGGCCTCGACCTGCGCGCCATGCTGGAACAGGACATCGTGATCAAACCGGGTGAAACCGTGCTGATCCCCACCGGCCTGTCGGTGTACATCGGTGACCCGAATCTCGCCGCGCTGATCCTGCCACGCTCGGGCATGGGCCACAAACACGGCATCGTGCTGGGCAATCTGGTCGGCCTGATCGACTCCGACTACCAGGGCCCGCTGATGGTCTCCTGCTGGAACCGCGGCCAGAGCGACTTCACCATGACCGTCGGCGAACGCTTGGCGCAATTGGTGCTGGTGCCGGTGGTGCAGGCGCATTTCGAAATGGTTGAAGAGTTTGTCGAGACCGAGCGCGGTACCGGTGGTTTTGGCCATACCGGCACCAAATAACCGGATAGAAATTATTGTGGTGAGGGGGCTTATCCCCTCACCACAAAAAATGCACTACATCGGCAGCAGGTTTTAACACCGTAAATCAAGGTTTTGCTGGTCGCGAGCCCGGTCCGCCGAGGCATCATGGCCCTTTCATAGCACGAACTCTCTGTGGAAAACGCCGTCATACCCTTCAGTTTGAGCCTGCCGTCGAACATTTCGTCGGTCTGTCCCGCCCTTTTCGAGATGGAGCATGTCCACAGATGAGCACCCCCGCCAAGATCGCCCCGAAGCTGCCTGACAGCATTTTCCGCGCCTACGACATTCGCGGCACCGTGCCGGAATACCTCAACGGTGAAACCGCCTACTGGATCGGCCGTGCCATCGGCTCGCAGAGCCTGGCCCAGGGCGAACCGAATGTTTCGGTCGGTCGCGACGGTCGCCTGTCCGGCCCGGAGCTGGTCGCGGAACTCATTCGCGGCATCGCCGAGAGCGGTTGCCACGTCAGCGATGTCGGTCTGGTGCCAACGCCAGCGCTGTATTACGCCGCCAACGTGCTGGCCGGCAAGTCCGGGGTGATGCTCACCGGTAGCCACAATCCGTCGAACTACAACGGTTTCAAAATCGTCATCGCCGGCGACACCCTCGCCAACGAGCAGATTCAGGTGCTCCACGAGCGCATCAAGAACAATGACCTGAGCAGCGGCCAGGGCAGCGTCACTCAGGTCGAAATCCTCGACCGCTACAACACCGAAATCGTCCAGGACATCAAACTGGCCCGCCGCCTGAAAGTCGTGGTCGACTGCGGCAACGGCGCGGCCGGCGTGATCGCCCCGCAACTGATCGAAGCGCTGAACTGCGAAGTCATCCCGCTGTTCTGCGAAGTCGACGGCAACTTCCCCAACCATCACCCGGACCCGGGCAAACCGGAAAACCTCGTCGACCTGATCGCCAAGGTCAAGGAAACCAACGCCGATATCGGTCTGGCCTTCGACGGTGACGGCGACCGCGTCGGCGTGGTGACCAACACCGGCAGCATCGTCTACCCGGACCGTCTGCTGATGCTGTTCGCTCGCGACGTAGTGGCGCGTAACCCGGACGCGGAAATCATCTTCGACGTCAAATGCACCCGTCGCCTGGTGCCGCTGATCAAGGAATACGGCGGTCGGCCGCTAATGTGGAAGACCGGTCACTCGTTGATCAAAAAGAAAATGAAACAATCCGGCGCGCTGTTGGCCGGCGAAATGAGCGGGCACATCTTCTTCAAGGAGCGCTGGTTCGGTTTCGACGACGGCATCTACAGCGCCGCACGTCTGCTGGAGATCCTCAGCAAGGAAAAATCCACTGCGGAAGAGCTGTTTGCGACCTTCCCGAACGATATTTCCACGCCGGAAATCAATATCCATGTGACCGAAGAGAGCAAATTCAGCATCATTGATGCACTGCACGATGCTCAGTGGGGCGAAGGCGCCGACCTGACCACCATCGACGGCGTGCGGGTCGATTACGCCAAAGGCTGGGGCCTGGTGCGCGCATCCAACACCACACCGGTGCTGGTGCTGCGCTTCGAGGCCGATGACGAGGCTGAACTGCAGCGCATCAAGGATGTGTTCCACGCCCAACTGAAACGCGTTGCACCTGATCTCCAATTACCGTTCTGATCCACCCGGAGCCCTGAATGACCCTCGAACGCGAAGCCGCCGCCAACACTGCCAAGGTCCTGTCCGAAGCACTGCCTTACATCCGACGTTATGTCGGCAAGACCCTGGTGATCAAATACGGCGGCAACGCGATGGAAAGCGAGGAGCTGAAAACTGGCTTCGCCCGCGACATCGTGCTGATGAAAGCCGTGGGCATCAATCCGGTAGTCGTGCACGGTGGCGGCCCGCAAATCGGTGATCTGCTCAAGCGCCTGTCGATCGAAAGCCATTTCGTCGACGGCATGCGCGTCACCGACGCGGCGACCATGGACGTGGTGGAAATGGTCCTTGGCGGTCAGGTCAACAAAAGCATCGTCAACCTGATCAACCGCCATGGCGGCAGCGCCATCGGCCTGACCGGTAAGGATGCCGGGCTGATTCGCGCGAAGAAGCTCACCGTTTCCCGCCAGACCCCGGAGATGACCCAGCCGGAAATCATCGACATCGGCCACGTTGGCGAAGTCGTCGGCATCAACACCGAACTGCTGAACCTGCTGGTCAAAGGCAACTTCATCCCGGTCATCGCGCCGATTGGCGTCGGTGAGAACGGCGAGTCGTACAACATCAACGCCGACCTGGTGGCGGGCAAGGTTGCCGAAGCGCTGAAAGCTGAAAAGCTGATGCTGCTGACCAACATTGCCGGCCTGATGGACAAGTCGGGCACCGTGTTGACCGGCCTGAGCACGCAGCAGGTCGACGACCTGATCGCCGATGGCACGATCTACGGCGGCATGCTGCCGAAGATCCGCTGCGCTCTGGAAGCGGTTCAGGGTGGCGTAGGCAGTTCGTTGATCATCGACGGTCGTGTGCCGAACGCGATTCTGCTGGAAATCTTCACCGATACTGGCGTGGGCACGCTGATCAGTAATCGCAAGCGTCCTTGATGGCTGATCGCTGAAAGCAAAAGATCGCAGCCTTCGGCAGCTCCTACAGGGATTTCGCACACGCGAGAATCCGCTTTGTAGGAACTGACGAAGGCTGCGATCTTTTTTGTGCGCGCAGGAAAAGCCTGACTCGACACAGCGAAACGTCCGACATCCCTTCAGAATAAATCTCCCTAGGATCTTCCTCTCATCCAACGGAGATTCACTCATGCAGAAAGATTACGTTCCCTACGGCAGCGATGTTTCAGCAGGCACCTACGAATGCGTGGACTGCGGACATCGTTATTCCAATCAAGCCAAAACCTCTATGCCGCCCTGCCCGCAGTTCAGGAAAACGGCGCATGTCCTGAACGGTTGGAAAACCCTCACCGGCCAAGGTGACGCCCCACAAGATCCGTACCCGGAAAAATCCGAAAAGCCGGCTGCCAGCAAAAAATAATCCCGGAGCGCCTGAGCCATGCAGATCTCGTTCACGATCGACGCCGATGCTTTCGAGCAGGAACAAAAGGAACCGGTAAAAAAGACCTTGCGCATCGGCGACGCTGAAATCGCCCATGCGCTGGAGCGCATCGCCAAAGCCAGCCTGACCGAATACCTGAAAATGCTGGTCGAGGGCGGCATGCCCAGCCGGGCCGACGAAGCCAAGCAGGATCGCCTGCTGTATCTGATTCAGAGTTACTTCGGGCAAACCCTGCCGACCGAATCGCAGATCTCGACGATCTTTCAACTGACCCAGAGTCAAAGCAAAACCCTGCTGAAAAACACCGTTTCGCGTTTTCGCAATCAGCTCGACGACATCCTGCAGCACAGCATGCGCGCAGTGATCCAGTCCGCCGAGCATGCGCAAAACGTGTTTCTGGTGGTGATCAGCTCGGACGTGATCCGCGATGAATTGAACATGCTCATCACCCAGAACGAGCCGACCTTCAAACCCATCACCAAACGCAAGGGCAGCGCCGGGCAGTTCGAGATCAGCGAAGATTCCCATGCATTGCTCTGTGCAACGCTGGGTCTGAATGCCGTTCAGTGACATCGTCGCGGTCAGTGGCTTGCTGCTGACCCTGACCACGTTCATGTTCAATCTGGCGTGGCCGGCGCTCAATGAAGCGCTGGCTGAGGATGAATTTCAAAAAGGTTCGCAGGCCCGCAAGCGCAGTCGAGACAAGGTGATGGCTGCTTTCTACTGGCGAGCATTGCCATTGACGTGCGCTTTCGTGGCGCTGTTTTACGTTAACTTGCCGGCAGCAGTCGGGATCATGCGCAGCAGCACGCTGGACCTTTGGGATTTCGATGTGGATCGCACGTTGTACGTGATGGTGGTTGTTGCGCTATTGGTGTTTGCGCTGGTCAATGTCGGATTCGCGCTGAGACTGCTCAGGAAATGGCAAAAACTGCGTAGACCACTGTAGGAGCTGCCGAAGGCTGCGATCTTTTGATCTTGATCCTGAAAAACAAGATCAAAAGATCGCAGCCTTCGGCAGCTCCTACAGGTATGGATCACACGCCAAATTGCGCGCGGTACGCTTCCACGGCTGGCAAATGCTGTTTGAGCTGCGGATCATCGGCGAGGAATTCCAGCACCTGATTCAGCGAGACGATGCTGATCACCGGGATGCCGAAGTCGCGCTCGACTTCCTGGATCGCCGACAACTCGCCGTTGCCACGCTCCTGGCGGTTCAGTGCGATCAGCACACCGGCGGCTTTGGCGCCGTCCTGGGAAGCGATGATCTGCATCACTTCACGAATGGCGGTGCCGGCGGTGATCACGTCGTCGATGATCAAGACTTCGCCGGTCAACGGTGCGCCGACCAGGCTGCCGCCTTCGCCGTGGGCCTTGGCTTCCTTGCGGTTGAAGCACCATGGCAGGTCACGATCGTGATGCTCGGCCAGCGCAACGGCGGTCGTGGCCGCCAGCGGAATGCCTTTATAAGCCGGGCCAAACAGGACGTCGAAGGAGATGCCGCTTTCGGCGATGGCGGCGGCGTAGAAACGCCCCAGCTGCGCCAGGGCCGAACCCGAGTTGAACAGGCCGGCGTTGAAGAAGTAGGGACTGGTGCGCCCGGACTTCAGGGTGAACTCACCGAAGCGCAAAACGCCGCGATCGATGGCAAAACGAATGAAATCGCGCTGATACGCTTGCATGAAAAAAACCCCAAATACCACGGATTTAGCTAATTAGCTTGACGCCGTGTATCATACACGCACGCGATTTTTGGGGCCATTTATGCGGATCATCAGTGTGAACGTCAATGGTATTCAGGCGGCAGTCGAGCGCGGTTTGCTCAGTTGGCTGCAAGCCCAGAATGCCGACGTCATCTGCCTGCAGGACACCCGTGCCTCCGCCTTTGAACTGGATGACCCAGCCTTCCAACTGGATGGCTACTTCCTTTATGCCTGCGATGCTGAAGTCCCTGCCCAAGGCGGCGTGGCTTTGTATTCGCGGTTGCAACCGAAGGCTGTCATCAGCGGTCTCGGTTTCGAGACGGCCGACCGCTACGGGCGCTACCTGCAAGCAGATTTCGACAAAGTCAGTATTGCCACCTTGCTGTTTCCTTCGGGGATGAACGGCGATGAAGACTTGAACCAGAAGTTCAAGCTCATGGACGATTTCGGAAAGTACCTGGACAAACAGCGACGCAAACGTCGCGAGTACATTTATTGTGGCTCGCTGTACGTTGCGCAGCAGAAACTCGACATCAAGAACTGGCGCGACAGCCAGCAATCTCCAGGCTTCCTGGCGCCGGAGCGCGCCTGGATGGACGAGATTGTCGGCAACATGGGCTATGTCGATGCGCTGCGCGAAGTCAGCCGCGAAGGCGACCAGTACAGCTGGTGGCCGGATAACGAACAGGCCGAGATGCTCAATCTGGGCTGGCGTTTCGATTATCAGATCCTGACCCCGGGCCTGCGTCGCTCGGTGCGCAGCGCACGCCTGCCGCGTCAGCCACGGTTTTCGCAGCACGCGCCGTTGATCGTCGACTACGACTGGACGCTGACCATCTAAGCGTCCTCGCAGCCAAAAAAATGCCCGCATCGTGAGATGCGGGCATTTTTTATGCGCCGTGCTTTCTAGACGGCAGCGAAGAATGGCAAGGTCAGGTACAGCTTGATCACAATGACGTTGACGATATCGATGAAGAACGCTCCTACCATCGGCACTACCAGAAACGCGATCTGCGATGGCCCATAGCGCTGCGTCACCGCTTGCATGTTGGCAATCGCCGTCGGCGTGGCGCCCAGACCGAAGCCGCAATGCCCCGCAGCGAGCACGGCGGCATCATAGTTGCTCCCCATCACCCGGAACGTTACGAAAATCGCGAACAGCGCCATGACCAGCGCCTGCACGGCCAGAATGATGAAGATCGGCAATGCCAACGCCGCCAGATCCCATAATTTCAGCGACATCAGCGCGATCGCGAGAAACAACGAGAGGCTGACATTGCCGAGCACGGAAACTTCACGCTCGAACACCTGATACAAGCCAAGTGCTGACAGACTGTTGCGCAACACCACACCCACAAACAGCACGCAAACAAACGTCGGCAGTTCGAATGCAGTGCCGTGCAACAAACCATTCAAAAGATTGCCAACGAGCAGGCTGACGGCAATCAGCGCCAGCGTCTCGACGAACGAAAACGGCGTGATCGAGCGCTCCTTGTTCGGCTGCTCAAAACCTCTTGGCAGTCGCGGCGCTTGCTGGGGACTGCAGCCCGGCACTTGCACGCGCTTGATCAGCAACCGGGCGACGGGCCCACCGATCAACCCGCCCAGCACCAGACCGAACGTCGCTGAGGCCAGCGCCAGCTCCGAAGCCGAAGCCAGGCCATATTTCTCGCTGAACACCGCGCCCCATGCAGCGCCAGTGCCGTGGCCGCCAGCGAGCGTGATCGAGCCTGTCAGCAAGCCCATCAAAGGATCGAGTCCGAGCAAGGTTGCCAATCCGATGCCCATGGCGTTCTGCACCACCAGCAAGCCAATGACCGCCAACAGGAAGATGCCGACGATGCGCCCGCCCTTTTTCAGGCTGGCAAGGTCGGCACTCAAGCCAATCGTGGCAAAGAACGCCAACATCAACGGTGTTTGCAATGATGTATCGAAGCGGACTTCAATATCGAAAGTGCGCAATATCAACAAGAGCAAGGCAACCACCAGGCCGCCCGCTACCGGTTCAGGAATATTGTAACTTCGCAGAAAGCCGACACGCGTAACAAGCCCGCGTCCGAGCAGTAGTACTAAAGAAGCGGCCACGAGCGTGCCGTAGAAATCGAGCTCAATCATGTGGATTATTCTTGGCTAAGTATTCACGAGGCGAGCGTTTACCTGGGCTCGACGGGTGAACCGGCTGATTTTATCAACACTGATTACTGGGGAATTCAAGTGCCATCGATGGCTTGAACATATCGGAATGTTTCAACCGAAACATTACATCGGGCAACTTTAACAACCAGCTCGCGCCAATAACAAGAACGAGAATAAGCACGCGGTCGATCAGTTGTGACCAAAGATGTAATAGAGAAATATCAGCAAATAAATGCCAAACCGCACATCGACAACAGACTAGTCCTACAACAAAAAACAATTATTGAGTTGCACAAATAAAAATGCCCCGGTAAGCCGGGGCATTTCCATATAGCGATACAACAGACTGTTACTTGATCAGTCGCCAAGTGAACGGATATCTGTATGGGAAACCTTCGTTGGCTTTGACCCCTGCAATGATCGTCAGGACCAGTGCCGCGATTGCCAGCAAGCCAAACAGGAAGAAACCGATGATCAGCAGCATGAGCAGGAAGCAGATCATTGAGGCTATCGCCACCGTGATCTGAAAATTCAGTGCTTCTTTGCCCTGTGCATCGATGAACGGGTCCTTCTCGCGCTTCATCTGCCAAAGGATCAGCGGCCCGATCAGATTGCCGAACGGAATCCAGATCCCCAGCAAGGCGGACAAGTGACAGAACATCGCCCACTGGCGAACCTCCTGGCTCGGTTTGGGCAGCAACTCTTGCTCGTCACTCATCACGTCCTCCTTGTGGTCAAAATCTCAGTCGGCCAGCGCAGCCTTCTGCAATTCGAAGATTTCGTTCATGCCCTGCTTGGCCAGTTCCAGCATGGCATTGAGCTCGTCAGGCTGGAACGGCGCGCCTTCTGCGGTGCCCTGCACTTCGATGAAACCGCCCGTGCTGGTCATTACTACGTTCAGGTCGGTTTCAGCAGCGGAATCTTCAAGATAGTCCAGATCCAGCACCGGCTCGCCCTGGTACATGCCCACCGAGACTGCACCGATCATCTGCTTGAGCGGGTCACCGCCTTTCAGGCCGCCGCGCTTCTTGATCACTTTCAAGGCATCGACCAGCGCAACCATGGCGCCGGTGATGGACGCGGTGCGAGTACCGCCATCGGCCTGGATCACGTCGCAATCGACGTACAGGGTCACGTCGCCGAGCTTGGACATGTCCAGCGCTGCGCGCAGGGAACGGCCGATCAGACGCTGGATTTCGAGAGTACGACCGCCCTGCTTGCCACGACTGGCTTCACGCTGGTTACGCTCGCCGGTGGCGCGCGGCAGCATGCCGTACTCGGCAGTCAACCAGCCCTGGCCCTGACCTTTGAGGAAACGCGGCACGCCATTTTCGACGCTGACGGTGCAGATGACTTTGGTATCACCGAATTCGACCAGTACGGATCCCTCGGCGTGTTTGGTGTAGTTGCGGGTGATGCGGATCGAGCGGAGCTGATCGGCAGCGCGACCACTTGGACGTTTCATAGGGATACCTGTACTGAGGACGGAAAACTGCCGAGCATTATAGAGCGCTGCACCGCGAGTGGGCACTGGTTAAAACCGCCGGCCGACGACCGAAGCCCCTCAAGCGCGCATAACCGACGGGCTGCAGCGGTTTGTCACACCGTGTGTTTGGGCGCATTCGCCGCACTGCGCTACAATCCTGCGCTTTTGCTGCCAGTCGGCTTAAATTCATTGAAATCGCGCCTGCGAAACAGCGTTTCGCGCCGATCTGCATTGCGAGGTCACCGCCATGGTGCACAGCATGACCGCCTTCGCCCGCGTCGAGAAAGCCGGCGTTCAGGGCACCCTGAGCTGGGAACTGCGCTCGGTCAACAGCCGCTATCTGGAACCGCACCTGCGCTTGCCCGAATCGTTCCGCGACCTCGAAGGCGCCGTGCGTGAAGCGCTGCGTCAGGGCCTGTCGCGGGGCAAACTGGAATGTACGCTGCGCTTCACCGAAGAAAGCACCGGCAAACCGCTGCAAGTGGACCGCGAGCGCGCCGCGCAACTGGTGGCCGCTGCGGAAACCGTGGCCGGGCTGATCAAGAATCCCGCCGCGCTGAATCCGCTGGAAGTGCTGGCCTGGCCCGGCGTGCTGGTGGCCGATGCGACCGACCCGCAAGCGCTGAACGCCGAAGCGCTGGCGCTGTTCAACCAGGGCTTGAAGGATCTGAAGGCTGGCCGCGAGCGCGAAGGCGCGGAGCTGGCTCGCTTGATCAACGACCGCCTGACGTCCATCGAAGAAGACGTGGTGACCCTGCGAGAACTGGTGCCGCAGATGCTCGCTACCCAGCGCCAGAAGGTCCTCGACCGCTTCGCCGACATGAAGGCCGAGCTCGACCCGCAGCGCCTGGAACAGGAAATGGTCATCCTCGCGCAAAAAAGCGACGTGGCCGAAGAACTGGATCGCCTGAGCACTCACATCATCGAAGTTCGCCGGGTGCTCAAGTCCGGTGGTGCCGCCGGGCGGCGTCTGGACTTCCTGATGCAGGAGCTCAACCGCGAGGCCAACACACTGGGCTCCAAAGCCTTCGACCCGCGCAGCACCCAGGCCGCCGTCAACCTCAAGGTGTTGATCGAGCAGATGCGCGAACAAGTGCAGAATATTGAGTAAGGCTACCTGACATGACCCAACACACCGGCACCCTGTACATCATTTCCGCGCCATCGGGCGCGGGCAAGAGCAGTCTGGTCAAGGCGTTGACCGACGCCGATCCGGAGATTCGCGTTTCCGTTTCGCACACCACCCGCGCCATGCGCCCGGGCGAAGTGGATGGCGTGAACTACCACTTCGTGACCCGCGAAGAGTTCGTGAAGATGGGCGAGCACGGCGACTTTCTTGAGCGCGCCGAAGTCTTCGGCAACTTCTACGGCACCTCGCAAAGCCGTTTGCAGCAGACCCTGGACGAAGGTCACGACCTGATTCTGGAAATCGACTGGCAAGGCGCCGAGCAAGTGCGCAAGCTGATGCCGCAGGCGCGCTCGATCTTCATCCTGCCGCCGTCGCTGCAAGCCCTGCACCAGCGCCTGACCAACCGCGGCCAGGACAGCGACGAGATCATCGACGGCCGCATGCGCGAGGCGGTCAGCGAGATGAGCCATTACGTCGACTACGATTACCTGATCATCAACGACGATTTCGCTCACGCGCTGGACGATCTGAAAGCGATTTTCCGCGCCAATCAGTTGCAACAGAAGCGCCAGCAAGTGCGTTTCGGCAAATTACTGGCTGAATTGCTCGGCTGAAACAGCACTTCCCAAAACGCCTGCAAGCGCTTTACATTGGTGCTTGCAGCGCGTTGAAGGGTCTGGTCAAAAAATCAGCGCTTCCCTAATCGCTGGTGATTTTTTAAACTGCTCAGTCCGCTCGCCCAACCGGGCAGCGCGCATATTGCATTCGCTCCGAGGAATACCATGGCCCGCGTAACCGTTGAAGACTGCCTAGAACACGTGGAAAACCGCTTTGAGCTGGTCATGCTCTCTACCAAGCGTGCCCGTCAACTGGCCACCGGCGGCAAAGAGCCATTGGTGCAGTGGGAAAACGACAAGCCGACTGTTGTCGCGCTGCGTGAAATTGCTGAAGGCCTGATGAGCTACGAGTTCATCGCCGAGCAGGAAATCGTCCAGGATGAACCGCTGTTCGCAGCGTTCGAGGACGAGTCGAACGAGGCCGTCTAAGCCTATGCCTGGTCGACGTAGCACGGCGCGGGGTCACAGCTTTCGGCAGGAATCATCATGCCGAGCATAGACGCCCTCGCCGATCGCTTATCGACCTACCTCGGCAACGACCAGGTCAACCTGGTCCGCCGAGCGTATTTCTACGCCGAACAAGCCCATGACGGTCAACGCCGTCGCAGCGGCGAGGCGTATGTCACGCATCCTCTTGCCGTGGCCAATATTCTTGCCGACATGCACATGGACCATCAGAGCCTGATGGCCGCGATGCTGCATGACGTGATCGAAGACACCGGTATCGCCAAGGAAGCGCTGCAAGCGCAGTTCGGTGAAACCGTGGCCGAACTGGTCGACGGGGTCAGCAAACTGACCCAGATGAATTTCGAGACCAAGGCCGAAGCCCAGGCGGAAAACTTCCAGAAAATGGCCATGGCCATGGCGCGCGACATCCGGGTGATCCTGGTCAAGCTCGCCGACCGTCTGCACAACATGCGCACGCTGGAAGTGCTGTCCGGCGAAAAGCGCCGACGCATCGCCAAGGAAACCCTCGAGATCTACGCACCCATCGCCAACCGGCTGGGCATGCACGCGATCCGCATCGAGTTCGAAGACCTAGGTTTCAAGGCAATGCACCCGATGCGTTCCGCGCGGATCTACCAGGCGGTCAAGCGCGCCCGGGGCAACCGCAAGGAAATCGTCAACAAGATCGAAGAGTCCCTTGGCCATTGCCTCGCCATCGACGGCATCCAGGGCGAAGTCAGCGGGCGGCAGAAACACCTCTACGGCATCTACAAGAAAATGCGCGGCAAGCGTCGGGCCTTCAACGAGATCATGGACGTCTATGCGTTCCGGATCATCGTCGACAAGGTCGATACCTGCTACCGCGTACTGGGTGCTGTGCATAATTTGTACAAACCGCTGCCCGGACGCTTCAAGGATTACATCGCGATCCCCAAGGCCAACGGCTATCAGTCGCTGCACACCACGCTGTTCGGCATGCACGGTGTACCGATCGAGATCCAGATCCGCACCCGCGAAATGGAAGAGATGGCCAACAACGGCATCGCCGCGCATTGGCTGTACAAATCCAGCGGCGACGAGCAGCCGAAAGGCACTCACGCCCGCGCCCGCCAGTGGGTCAAAGGCGTGCTGGAAATGCAGCAACGCGCCGGCAACTCGCTGGAATTCATCGAGAGCGTGAAAATCGACCTGTTTCCGGACGAGGTCTACGTGTTCACGCCAAAAGGCCGGATCATGGAGCTGCCGAAAGGCTCCACGGCGGTCGACTTTGCCTACGCGGTACACACCGATGTCGGCAACAGCTGCATCGCCTGCCGGATCAATCGTCGTCTCGCGCCGCTGTCCGAACCGCTGCAAAGCGGCTCCACGGTCGAGATCGTCAGCGCCCCCGGCGCACGGCCAAATCCGGCGTGGCTCAACTTCGTCGTTACCGGCAAGGCGCGCACGCACATTCGTCATGCGTTGAAACTGCAGCGCCGTTCGGAGTCCATCAGTCTCGGCGAACGTCTGCTGAACAAGGTCCTCAACGGTTTCGACAGCTCGCTGGAAAAGATTCCGGCCGAGCGCGTCAAAGCGATGCTTACCGAATACCGTCTCGAACTGATCGAAGACCTGCTCGAAGACATTGGCTTGGGCAATCGCATGGCCTACGTGGTCGCCCGCCGCCTGCTTGGCGAAGGCGAACAACTGCCGAGCCCGGAAGGCCCGCTGGCGATTCGCGGCACCGAAGGCCTGGTGCTCAGTTACGCCAAGTGCTGCACGCCGATCCCGGGCGACCCGATTGTCGGGCACCTGTCGGCGGGCAAAGGCATGGTCGTGCACCTGGACAACTGCCGCAACATCAGCGAAATCAGGCACAACCCGGAAAAATGCATCCAGCTCTCCTGGGCCAAGGATGTCACCGGCGAATTCAACGTCGAGCTGCGGGTCGAGCTGGAACATCAGCGTGGCCTGATCGCCCTGCTGGCCAGCAGCGTCAACGCGGCCGACGGCAACATCGAGAAAATCAGCATGGACGAACGCGATGGTCGCATCAGCGTCGTGCAGTTGGTGGTCAGCGTTCACGACCGTGTGCACCTGGCCCGCGTGATCAAGAAACTGCGCGCTTTGACCGGGGTGATCCGCATCACCCGCATGCGTGCATAACCTGCCTATTACAAGGAGTCCTACATGACCAAAACCGTCATCACCAGCGACAAGGCCCCGGCCGCCATCGGCACTTACTCCCAGGCGATCAAGGCAGGCAACACCGTTTACATGTCGGGCCAGATTCCTCTGGACCCGAAAACCATGGAACTGGTTGAGGGCTTCGAAGCCCAGACCGTCCAGGTCTTCGAGAACCTCAAAGCCGTGGCCGAAGCCGCCGGCGGTTCGTTCAAGGACATCGTCAAACTGAACATCTTCCTCACCGACCTGAGCCACTTCGCCAAGGTCAACGAGATCATGGGCAAGTACTTCGACCAGCCATACCCTGCCCGCGCCGCCATTGGCGTGGCCGCCCTGCCGAAGGGTGCGCAGGTTGAAATGGATGCCATTCTGGTCATCGAGTGATGCGCACGGCGCGGCCTCCACGCCGCGCCGACTGCTGCAAGAAAAGGTTTTGAAAGGATTCCACCATGCGCAAAGCGCTAGCTCTCTCGCTGCTCGCCCTGTTTCTCGGCGGCTGCGCCAGCGACCCTGCCGACCGTGACATCAGCGGCACCTGGATCAACCAGGTGGCGATCGATGCCGCCGCCAAGGGCGGTCCCCTGCGTGAAGCGCTGCAGGCTTACGGCCCGAATCTGGAATGGGACGTCAACACCAAGGCCGGTCAGGCCCGCTACACCAACGGTTTTGAGAACGTCGAAGGACGGCTGCTGGGCGAAGAGTCCGGCGCCTGGAAAGTCGACTTCTACGGCAGCTCCGCCAGCGAACTGAAACGCGATGGCGGGCGCCTGCAGCAAGCTGCCAGCGACAACGAACCCGAACAGCTTTTCGATCGCGCACAGATCCCGGTGCCGGAAGGCGCGCCAATCGGGGCCAGCTTCGAACGCGCGCTGTATTCGGCATATCTGGGCGGTAACTGGATCATCGCCAGCGGCCAGGGTGAAGGCGGCACCGTGCAGTTCCAGGCCGACGGCCAGGTGACCGGCCTGCCGGGCGTTGATCGTTATGCCTTGTGTCTGGCCGGCGATTGCGCGTCCATGAGCAATGGCAACGACAGCATGTGGCTGCAACTCAATGGCCAGGGCAACAACTGGATCTTTGTGCGCAAGGGCAAGGAGCTGGAGATTCTGCAGGCAGTGAACGCTGCGCTGGCGGATGAGCAACCGCAGTTCGCCGCAGGTGAGCGCAAGTGGTTGCTGGAGAAACAGTAACCTGCCTCCGAAATCTCAGAAGATCAAATGTGGGAGCGAGCCTGCTCGCGAACGCGGTGGGTCAGTCAAACTGATAATGACTGACATACCGCATTCGCGAGCAGGCTCGCTCCCACAGTGGTTTTTGTGTTGCTGGAAATTCAGCACTTACCTTCAAGAATCGCTGCATAGCCTTCGCGATAACTCGAATACTTCGGCACCCACCCCAACGCTTTCGCCCGCGCATTGCTGCAACGCTTGCTGCCGGTGCGGCGCACACTGGCGTCTTCGGCCCATTCAGTCACACCCAGGTATTCGCGCAACCAGCCCACCACCTCAGCCAATGGCGCCGGCGCGTCATCCACACCGATATAGAGCTGGTCCAGCTTGACCCCCTCGCGGTCTTTTTCCAGCAAGAACGCCAGCAGCCCCGCTGCATCATCGGCATGAATACGATTGCCATACAGCGGTGGCTCCGTAGCCACGCGATACCCGCGACGCACCTGAGTCAGCAGCCACTCGCGGCCCGGGCCGTAAATGCCGGTCAGGCGCAGCACACTTGCCGGGATGCCGCTATTGAGCGCGACCTGCTCGGCTTCGAGCATCAAGCGACCTGAATATCCGGCCGCGACCGTCTCGGAGGTCTCATCCACCCATGCTCCATCCTGCTGGCCGTACACGCTGCTGCTCGACACGAAGATCAGCCGCTCAGGCACTTGCCCATAGTCGTCCAGCCAGCTCAGCACGTTGTGCAATCCTTGCACGTAGGCCTTACGGTAGCCCTCTTCATCGTGGTCGGTGGCCGCAGCGCAATACACCAGATAATCCACGGCACCCACCGGCCAGGTCGCCGGGCATTCTTCGTTGAACAGATCGCCGGCGACGCCGATGACACCCTCCGGCAGCTTGGAAACGTCGCGGCGCAGGCCATGGACTTGCCAGCCAGCCGCCAGCAATTGCGTGGCCAGACGACTGCCGACATCACCACAACCGGCAATCAAAACAGAAGGCGCGGACATCAGAAAACTCCCATCGGAAAGGCACAGACTAGCTCTGGCACAGGACGAACGGCTAGCAATGAAGGAAAAAAAGTTACTCTATTACTTTTGTTAACAAGAATTACTTGCAATAATGCACGCCACTTTTGTTCTCGGCCTCACGAGGCCTGGAAGAGCAACAACGTTTTTCTATCTCAGGTCCGGCCAGCATGACACGTAATCAAACTCCCGCTTCGCCAACCACTCGACCTCGCGCCTGGAGCGCTGTCGCGGCTCTGTTGCTCAGCCTGATGCTGGCACCGACCGCCGCCTTCGCCGACGCCCAAGCGCCCGCCACCCCAGCCGCCACCGAGCAGAGCGCACCCGCTGCCGCTCCGGCTGCACCGGCCGCCACCGATCCGGTGCAGGCTGTCGACGCGGCCGACGCACCTGAAGTCCTCGAAGCCGACAACACCTTGGGCATGGCCCACGACCTGTCGCCGTGGGGCATGTACCAGAACGCCGACATCATCGTGAAAATCGTGATGATCGGTCTGGCCATCGCTTCGATCATCACCTGGACCATCTGGATCGCCAAAGGCTTCGAGCTGATGGGCGCCAAGCGTCGTCTGCGTGGCGAAATCGCTGCACTGAAAAAAGCCACCACCCTCAAGGAAGCCAGCGCCACCGCTGGTAAAGAAGGCACCCTCGCCAACCTGCTGGTGCATGACGCGCTCGAAGAGATGCGCCTGTCGGTCAACAGCCGCGAGAAAGAAGGCATCAAGGAACGCGTCAGCTTCCGCCTCGAGCGACTCGTTGCTGCCTGCGGTCGCAACATGAGCAGCGGCACCGGCGTCCTCGCCACCATCGGTTCGACCGCGCCGTTCGTCGGTCTGTTCGGTACCGTGTGGGGCATCATGAACTCGTTCATCGGCATCGCCAAAACCCAAACCACCAACCTCGCCGTCGTCGCACCGGGTATCGCTGAAGCCCTGCTGGCCACTGCACTGGGTCTGGTTGCGGCGATCCCTGCGGTGGTGATCTACAACGTCTTCGCCCGCTCCATCGCCGGTTACAAGGCGCAGGTCTCCGATGCCTCGGCAGAAGTCCTGCTGCTGGTCAGCCGCGATCTCGACCACCAGCCTGAGCGCAGCTCGCAGCCGCACATGGTTAAAGTGGGGTAATCGGCCATGGGCCTGCATTTGAAAGAAGGCGCAGACGACGATCTGGCCGAGAACCACGAAATCAACGTCACGCCGTTCATCGACGTAATGCTGGTGCTGTTGATCATCTTCATGGTGGCCGCGCCATTGGCCACTGTGGACATCAAAGTCGACCTGCCGGCCTCGACCGCCAAACCGGCGCCGCGGCCGGAGAAACCGGTGTTCCTCAGTGTCAAAGCTGACCAGCGCCTGTTCCTCGGTGACGACGAAGTGAAAGCCGAAACCCTCGGCGCCACCCTCGACGCCAAGACCCAGGGCAAGAAAGACACCACCATCTTCTTCCAGGCCGACAAAGGCGTGGATTACGGCGACCTGATGAGCGTGATGGACAGCCTGCGCGCCGCCGGTTACCTGAAGGTTGGTCTGGTCGGACTTGAGACGGCAGCCAAGAAATGATCACGACGCGCCATAAGCTGACGCGTTACAGCGGGAGCCTGGCCGTGGTGCTGGGCGTGCATGCGCTGGCCATCGCGCTGGCGCTGAACTGGACTGCCCGCCCGCCCATCGAATTGCCGCCGCAGGCAATGATGGTCGAGTTGGCCCCGTTGCCTGCCCCGCCACCGCCGGCTCCGCCGAAAGTCGTCACACCGCCGCAGCCACCGGCTCCGGTGGAAGAATTGCCGATTCCGAAACTGGCTGAAGCACCGAAAGCGGAAATCGCGGTACCGAAACCCAAGCCGAAGCCCAAGCCAAAACCGCCGAAGCCGGTCGAGAAAAAGCTGCCAGAGCCGCCGAAGGAAAAACCTTCCGAGGAGAAACCGGCCGATACGCAACCGACCCAGGCACCGACGGAGAAATCCGCCCAGCCGGCACCGGGCCCATCGCCAGCTCAAGTAGCGGCCAAGGCCAGTTGGCAAGGCGCCCTGCTCGCGCATCTGCAGAAGTACAAGAAGTACCCGCAGAGTGCGCAGTCGCGGGGCAAGGAGGGCTTGAATCGTCTGCGCTTCGTGGTCGATGGCGAAGGTAATGTACTGTCGTTCGAGCTGGTGGGCCGCTCTGGCAACGCTGATCTGGACCGGGCCACCCTGGACATGATCCGCCGCGCGCAACCGCTGCCAAAGCCGCCGGCCGACATGCTCAACAACGGCTCGATCGAAATTGTTGCGCCGTTTGTTTATTCGCTGGAACGTCGCCGCTAAGCAACACCGCAATACCTGTGGGAGCTGGCTTGCCAGCGATAGCGTTGTGTCAGAGAAGGATTTATTAGCTGACCCACCGCAATCGCTGGCAAGCCAGCTCCCACAAGGTTCTCCGCCAGCCGAGAGAACCAAGCCAGGAGGCACCGAAAGGTGCCTTTTGCGTATCTGCCAGCGGCAAACCTACCTCGACCGGTGTCGCACTCAGCCCGCAGTCTGATAACGTGCGTCTATCGATTGCAGCCGGTATGCTTGGCGCGCATCTTCATGGACGCTTGCTATGACCCTCACAGAATTACGCTACATCGTTACCCTCGCCCAAGAGCAGCACTTCGGCCATGCCGCCGAGCGTTGCCACGTCAGTCAGCCGACGCTGTCGGTGGGCGTGAAGAAACTTGAAGACGAACTCGGTGTGCTGATTTTCGAGCGCAGCAAAAGCGCCGTGCGCCTGACCCCGGTCGGCGAAGGCATCGTCGCCCAGGCACAAAAAGTCCTCGAACAAGCCCAAGGCATTCGCGAACTGGCCCAGGCCGGCAAGAACCAGCTGACCGCACCGCTGAAAGTCGGCGCCATCTACACCGTCGGCCCGTACCTGTTCCCGCACCTGATTCCACAACTGCACCGGGTCGCCCCGCAGATGCCGTTGTACATCGAAGAAAACTTTACCCACGTGCTGCGCGACAAACTGCGCAACGGCGAACTCGACGCCATCATCATCGCCCTGCCGTTCAACGAAGCCGACGTGCTGACCCTGCCGCTGTACGACGAGCCGTTCTACGTCCTGATGCCGGCCCAGCACCCGTGGACCAAGAAAGAATCCATCGACGCCGGCCTGCTCAACGACAAGAGCCTGCTGCTGCTCGGTGAAGGCCACTGTTTCCGCGATCAGGTGCTCGAGGCCTGCCCGACCCTGACCAAAGGCAACGACGGCGCCAAGCACACCACGGTCGAGTCCAGCTCGCTGGAAACCATTCGCCACATGGTCGCCTCCGGCTTGGGCATCTCGATCCTGCCATTGTCGGCAGTGGACAGCCATCACTACGCCCCGGGCGTGATTGAAGTGCGCCCACTGACCGCGCCGGTGCCGTTCCGCACCGTGGCGATCGCCTGGCGCGCCAGCTTCCCACGGCCGAAAGCCATCGAGATCCTCGCCGATTCCATTCGCCTGTGCTCGGTGGCCAAGCCAACGGCGCCGGTTACGGCCGGTTAAGCGAGCGTCATGACGGAGCTGTCGCAAGTGTCGGTGACGGCACTCAAGGGTGTCGGCGAGGCCATGGCCGAGAAACTGGCCAAGGTCGGCCTCGAGAATCTGCAGGACGTGCTGTTTCACCTGCCGCTGCGTTATCAGGATCGCACCCGCGTGGTGCCGATCGGCGCGCTGCGGCCGGGGCAGGACGCCGTGGTCGAAGGCACCGTCAGCGGTGCCGATGTGGTCATGGGTCGCCGTCGCAGTCTGGTCGTGCGCTTGCAGGACGGTACCGGCGGCCTGAGTCTGCGTTTCTACCATTTCAGCAACGCGCAGAAGGAAGGGCTCAAGCGTGGCACGCGGGTTCGCTGCTACGGTGAAGCCCGGCCCGGCGCCTCAGGCCTGGAAATCTATCATCCGGAATACCGCGCGATCACCGGTGATGAACCACCGCCAGTGGACGAAACCCTGACCCCGGTCTACCCGCTCACCGAAGGCCTGACCCAGCAGCGCCTGCGCCAGTTGTGCATGCAGACCCTGACGCTGCTCAAGCCGAGCACCCTGCCCGACTGGCTGCCGACCGAACTCGCCCGCGACTATCAACTGGCGCCGCTGGCCGATGCGATCCGCTACCTGCACAACCCGCCCGCCGATGCCGATGTCGACGAACTCGCCCTCGGTCATCACTGGGCGCAGCATCGCCTGGCCTTTGAAGAATTACTGACGCATCAACTGTCGCAACAGCGTCTGCGCGAAAGCATGCGTTCACTGCGCGCACCAGCGATGCCGAAAGCCACCAGGCTGCCACCGAAATACCTGAAAAACCTCGGCTTCAACCCCACCGGCGCACAACAGCGAGTCGGCAACGAAATCGCCTACGACCTCAGCCAGCACGAACCAATGCTGCGCCTGATTCAGGGTGACGTTGGCGCGGGGAAAACCGTGGTCGCCGCCCTCGCTGCGCTGCAAGCGCTGGAGGCCGGTTATCAGGTAGCGCTGATGGCACCGACCGAGATCCTCGCCGAACAGCACTTCATCACCTTCAAGCGCTGGCTCGAACCGCTGGGTATTGAAGTCGCGTGGCTGGCCGGCAAGCTCAAGGGCAAGAATCGCGCAGCCGCACTGGAGCAGATCGCCAGCGGCACGCCGATGGTGGTCGGCACCCACGCGCTGTTTCAGGACGAAGTGCAGTTCAAGAACCTTGCGCTGGTGATCATCGACGAACAGCACCGCTTCGGCGTGCAACAGCGTCTGGCATTGCGGCAGAAAGGCGTCGGCGGGCGCATGTGCCCGCACCAACTGATCATGACCGCCACGCCGATTCCACGGACGCTGGCGATGAGTGCCTACGCCGATCTCGACACCTCGATCCTCGATGAACTGCCGCCCGGGCGAACGCCGGTCAACACCGTGTTGGTCACCGACACCCGCCGCGTCGAAGTCATCGAGCGAGTACGCAGCGCCTGCGCCGAGGGCCGTCAGGCCTATTGGGTCTGCACGCTGATTGAAGAATCCGAAGAACTGACTTGCCAGGCCGCCGAAACCACGTTCGAAGACCTCACCGCCGCCCTCGGCGAATTGAAGGTCGGGCTGATTCACGGGCGCATGAAACCGGTCGAAAAGGCTGCGGTGATGGCCGAGTTCAAGGCCGGCAACCTGCAACTGCTGGTCGCCACTACAGTGATCGAAGTCGGCGTCGACGTGCCCAACGCCAGTCTGATGATCATCGAAAACCCTGAACGCCTTGGTCTCGCACAGTTGCACCAGTTGCGTGGTCGCGTCGGCCGGGGCAGCGCCGCCAGCCATTGCGTACTGCTCTACCATCCGCCGCTGTCGCAGATCGGTCGCCAGCGCCTGGGCATCATGCGCGAGACCAACGACGGTTTCGTCATCGCCGAAAAAGACCTCGAACTGCGCGGCCCCGGGGAAATGCTCGGCACCCGCCAGACTGGCTTGCTGCAATTCAAGGTCGCCGACCTGATGCGCGACGCCGACCTGCTGCCCGCCGTGCGCGATGCCGCCCAGGCTTTGCTGGAACGCTGGCCGACCCACGTCAGCCCATTGCTCGACCGTTGGCTGCGGCATGGGCAGCAATACGGCCAAGTGTGAGCACCGTCGCAGTTTGTGCAGGATCGTTCCTACAGAGCTGGTTATACTCCTGCCATTGTTTCAAAAACGGATACAGACCATGACCGAAGCTGCTCTCGTCCCCGAATCTCCGCAAGCTCCGTCTGTTATTCGGCTGCTGCTCAACAAGCTGGGCGTTGCCTACGAAGAAGTGCTCGACCACCACGGCCTCAATGCCTCGCGCAAAGTGCAGGCCGTGTTGCTGGATGACGCCGTGGGCGCGTTGATGGTGCTGTTTCCACAGAGCCAGTTGCTGGATCTCAATCGTCTCGCCGAACTCACTGGCCGCCGCCTCACAGCCGTGTCCACCGAGCGCCTGGAGAAGATGCTCGGCAAACACAATCTGAGCCTGCTGCCGGGCCTGCCGGCGCTGACCAGTTCGCCGTGCCTCTACGAAGAAAGCCTGCTGCGCGAGCCGAAGTTGCTGATCAACTCCGGCGAGCCGGGCCTGCTGCTGGAAATCAGCAGCGAAGACTTCAAATCGATGCTGACCAAAGCCAGCGCCGCCAACTTCGGCGAAGCCCTGAGCAGCATCCGCCCGAACCTCGACCGCCCGGACGATGACCGCGAGGAAATCACCCAGGCCGTGCAGGCGTTCACCGCGCGGCGCATTCAGCAGCGTCTGGAGGCGACCATCGAGATTCCGCCGCTGGCCGAGACTGCACAAAAAATCATCAAGTTGCGCGTTGATCCGAACGCCACAATCGACGACATCACTGGCGTGGTTGAAACCGATCCGGCACTGGCCGCACAAGTGGTGAGCTGGGCGGCGTCGCCGTACTACGCCTCGCCGGGCAAGATTCGTTCGGTGGAAGACGCAATCGTCCGCGTGCTCGGCTTCGATCTGGTGATCAACCTGGCACTGGGCCTGGCCCTCGGCAAGACCCTGAGCCTGCCCAAAGACCACCCGCAACACACCACGCCGTACTGGCAACAGTCGATCTACACCGCCGCCGTCATCGAAGGCCTGACCCGCGCCATGCCGCGCGCCCAGCGCCCGGAAGCCGGCCTGACCTATCTGGCCGGTCTGCTGCACAACTTCGGTTACCTGTTGCTGGCCCACGTCTTTCCGCCGCACTTCTCACTGATCTGCCGCCACCTGGAGGTCAATCCGCATCTGTGCCACAGCTATATCGAGCAACACCTGCTGGGTATCAGCCGCGAACAGATCGGCTCGTGGCTGATGCGCTACTGGGACATGCCCGATGAGCTGGCCACCGCCCTGCGCTTCCAGCACGACCCAAGCTACGACGGCGCCTACGCCGAATACCCGAACCTCGTCTGCCTGGCCGTGCGCCTGCTGCGTAGTCGCGGGATTGGCTCTGGGCCGGATGAAGATATTCCCGATGCGCTGCTTGAGCGTGTGGGTTTGACTCGCGACAAAGCCAATGACGTCGTCAGCAAAGTGCTTGAGGCTGAAGTGCTGTTGCGTGAACTGGCTTCGCAATTCAGCCAGGCATAAAAAAACCGCTCTCACTGGATCATTTCAAATCGGTGAGAGCGGGCTTTCATCCGTGGTTATCAAGAAAAGTAGCGAGCTATCCACCCGCCAACAGGAAGGCTAAGCTCGTCTTTATAAAGTTCACCGCAGATGACAATTTTGCCTTGCGACGTGATCACTGCATCCAAGGCAGACGCCATTCGATCGGGCTGACCGAAAGCCAACCAGCCCTTATCAGTGTTGAATGACTTATCGAGCGTACCGGTGAGTAAGTAACGTGCGCACACTGCCTGCGTATCGTAAAAAATATCTCCGCTGCCACTTGTGCCGACAACGATCAACTTACTGTCCTCCGCTCCGCCAAACGCGCAAGATTGCCACTGCTGACCTTTCTCAGGTGATAGCTTGGAATACAACGGTTTACCTTCGTTGAAAACTAGATTCGGAGACCCGTCCTCGTTGAGCACGACAATTACACCTGTACCCTCGGGAAAATTGTCTTCGAACTGACCTCCTACGATGGCAATCATCCCGTCCTTTTTTCTAACGGCAATATCGCGAAAACGGGGCATATAACGGGACGAAAGCATCACAGCGGGAAATTCTTCGTCTCGCACTCCATCCTCTTTGAAACGTACAACGTAAGTACCAGCGGTACCTGCATCAAAGTAACTGCCAAATACCACTAAACTACCGTCCGCCTGTGCAGCCACTCCACGCGCGGCATTATCACCAGCAATTCCCAACTCAACCCAGGTCGAACCGGTCTTGTTAAAGGTTTTGTCTAATGTTCCATCAGGATTGAGTCGTATAACCGAGCCTTTGGTCTGCGAAGGAGAAGGATCATAAGTAAAAGTAGCCAAGATAATTTTGCCGCTTGGCAACTCGATGCTGCGCACCCCAGAATTGTCGCCGCCCTGAACAACCGACTCGGCATCCTGGCCCGCACTTCGCCGTGCAGCACGCAACGCTCCTGTGCTGAGAGTTGGCACAACACGGTCTGGAAGAACAAGGACACCGCCCTTGCCAAACTTGTCGTTGAGACTGCCATCGTCCAGGAGTCGAACAACCAAAAGACCGTTTTCATTAGGTCGCCATGAGTACTCCAAGACAATCAGGAATCCGCCATCCCTCAGTAGGCTGGAACCTAAAATGCCATCAACGCTTTTCTCAGGAATCGTAATGCGCGCAAAACCTAGCTGTTCCTCTCCGAAGCCGGTGCCTGCATCGAGTTGCCCTTTTTCAGTGAGTCGCACGATCACGAAGCCGCGGGGATAACCCGGCTCATTCGCCACCGCAACCAGCCTGCCATCGGGCAGAGAAACAATGGCATGGGGAGCGATGCTGGCAAATTCAGGAAAATCCCAAATGCGTGCTCCGTTGTTACCAAACTCAATATCGGGCGTGCCAGGCTTGGTAGTCATGATAGTTATTCTCCAAACGGGTTCAGTCCCTTTACCGCTGGACCACCTCGTCATGAAGCACCACGACGCTAATAAAAACACCTGTCACTTCTGACAGGTACATATGGCATTTAGAGACAAATGACTGACTTGGCGAGCCAGCACCAGCTAATGTCAGTCATTTTTCGGTTTAACCTTGCGCGGCTTCAAATACTTCATCAACCCCTGAAACCACATCACCAGCGCCGGATTCCCCTTGAGCTGGATCGACTTGTCCTGGATCCCCTGCATAAACGCCAACTGCTTGTTCTTCGCCTGCATCGTGGCAAAGCCATAACCGGCGTCTTTAAACGCAATCGCAAACGCCGGCTCCGCCACCACGCCAGATTTGCTGGTGATGCGCTGATCCTTGACCACGAAATGCCGCGCCACTTTCCCATCCAGCGTCTGCAGCTGAAACACCAGATCCTTGTCACCCAACTGCTGCTGGAACGCAGGATTGGTCCGGCTGGCCTTACCCATCAACAAACCCATCATCCACAGGAGAAAACGAAATTTCATGCGCACAGCCTCAAAAGGAAAATGAACGGCCGGGGCAGTGTAAGGGATTCGGACGATAACGCCAGTATCTGACTCTGATGGAAGAGGATGCGGACTTTTTCCCGCACGATGACTGCCAAGTCACGATTCCGCAAGCAACGTCCTACACCTGTTGAAACACATCTCTGTAGGAGTTGGCGAAGCCTGCGATCTTTTGATCTTCCGGCCCGCAAATCTATGGGAAATTTCCTGCAAAGTGCGGTGCTGTTCATGAACTAGGCGAGCTTGAAGATCACCGATAGGCTTTCTGCGTCATCGGGTATTCGGTGACCGGATGTGCAAGTCCGAATTCGGGAGCAATTTCTTCTTACTCCAAGGGATTTACACTGATGACCAATTCAACGACCAACACCGAGGACACCTCACCCTACGAATCCTTCGATTCAAGAAAACTACATGAAGCCGCCGAACGCGCCCTCGATCACCACTTCGGCAAATCCGACCTCCCTCAGGCCTCGCGTCGCGAAGGCTTGTTCAGCCTGAACCCGGACATCGACGCCGAAGCCCTCCTGGCCAACGCCTCGGAAGACCTGCTATCCATCAGCATCATCGCTGCGGACCTTGCGGACGATATAGATGGCTCACGCCGCTCGGTTGCACTGGCATTGAGCAGAATGGCGGACGGGGTGAGATTGATGGTGGAAGGGACGCTCGACCAGATTGAAGTGCGAAGCGTGGCGGCCAAGCCGTAGCGAAGTCTGTGGATGAAAAAAGGGGACGTTAAGTCCCCTTTCTGAATATTCCCTGCTTCACCACTGGCAACCTGTTTCAGGTTTCGAATCCACGTTGTAATCGTTTTCAAACGAATACTTCTTTGCGGATTTGTAATTCGTATACGACATCGCATCAACCCGGCCACCCTGAGTGACCATCTGATACTCACCTGTCAGTGCGCCATCAACTACTTCAACCCAAGTTGTCGTGTACTGGTAGGGCCGGCCATACACGAGTTCTTCTTGTTCAGTACTGCGATGAACCAGCCCAATAGCCTTTTTTGACTTGCTGTATTTGACGCCAGCACCGCTCCACTTGGCGACAGAGTCGTAATAGGTTCGGAATTCAAAATTTATGGGTTTGCCTTCGTAGGAGCGGAAGCAAAAAACCTCGGTCGTGACCTCGCTATGAGCCGCCAGAGGAACGAAAACGAGCAACGCGGAAAACAATGCAGACGAAAATTTCAAACCGAATATTCCTTTAGCGGTTCATGGGTACAGAACACACAGTTACAGCAACTCAACGAGCTCTTGTCACGCCTCGGGCGCCACAGCGCTGCGCTCACCCACCCTCGCCGGGATTTTCGAAGCTTTTCCCGCTTCAGACATTCGCGATGCGTATTGCTTGTACGCCGCCACCGCCCGCTCTTTATCGTTCACGGCCCAATAACTGTCAGCGAGATTCAGGTAAGCAACCGTCCTATTTGGGTGGCTGGCAACCACTGCATCGAGCAACTCAATCGACTCAGCGTAGAAACCCGCCTCGCCCAGTAAAAACCCAAGGTCGTTGGACCAGCCGGGACGCTGCGGGTAGTAGTACTTTGCAACGATATAGCTATCCGGGGGACAAGTGTCATGCGAACCACCGCCCATCAACGCGTAGCTCATCGTATCCTTGAAGGAAGAGTCATCACCCTTTCGGTAGGCTGCCAGCGCCATATCCAGCAAATCAGCCGAATCGACGGTCATCAACTTCTTTCTAACGCCCTCAATACTGCCAGTACGAGCAACCTGCAGCTTCTGCAGCACTTCACGCCCATCGAAAGAAGCGAGAGCGATGGGGCCCAGTATCTGCACCGGCAACTCCACTATGCTAACAAGCGACCGGTCACAGGAGTCGTTGTTCGCCACTTCCAGCAGAGCTTTCAGCTCAAACTGCTTTGAACCTTTGTTGAAGGCGAACAACAGGTTGAAGTTGTAAACCGCGTTATCTTCCTCGCTGGTTACCAGCGCGATGTAATCCCCAGCCTCAACGAACGGTTGCTTGACCACAGCTTCCTCAGCCTGTGGATCAATGACGGTCATGACGCCAGGGCGACCTTTGAGTACATGGACGCTGAAGACACCCTGAAGAGCGGACGAGTACTGACTCTTGATCAGAGGCAGCGCCTTCGACGTATCGAGCAAAATTTCCTCATTACGTGCCTGCACCGGCGCGATCAACAACCGATTGGAGGCCTCGTCCGCATCCCCTGTCAGAACAAATACCTTTTGCCGTGATGCATCACCCAGCAAGCTAGCCGGAATTTCCTTCAGGACTTGTGGGGCAGCGAGTGCGTATGAAGTGGTTAGCAGCCCAAGGCTCAACACGATAAAGCGGAAGAACATATTTACTGTCTCAGTCCCTGAATTTCAGATCGCTCAACGACGCGTTGCGGAATCTTCTGCGCTTTACCGGCGGCACTCATCGCGTCGCGGTATCGCGGTAATAACGCTGCGCTTCTCTTGCCGAGACATTGGTAGCGCTGAACAAACTGCTGATCATCAACACCCATTTAAGGCTGGCCATAGACGATCCTCTTCACCGCCGGGCTTTCTGACATTAGCTGTCTCTTCGTAACGCCATAGGCCTTGATCAACTCTTCCCGAGATCCCTTCGAGCCAAACAAGCGTTGGTTATTATCGAAGCTGTATTGCTCCAATCGCCCTGCTGTCGAGTAATACCCATGCCACTCCGCGCAGGCACCGCAACCGCCATATCCGCCTATCGAAACAAGACTGCCATTGGTGCCTTCCACGCAATCCATCGCCACAACGACGTTGCTCAACATCTTCGTCTTCGCACCGTCGGAAGTGAGTTGTGAAACTTTGCTGATATCGCGACGAAGCACTTTGCTACCGATGTTGATGGTCTGGTCGGAGCAGACCGGGATGACGTGGGTTTGCGCACCATCCACCGTCACCGATCGGCAAGACGACACCAACACCACTTCAACACCGCCGCACTGCATGACATCGCGTTGGGTAAAGGCGTCCGAAGGCGCGGCGATAGCTGGCAGAGAGAGCAGCAGCGAAAGGCTGCCCGCGAGAAGACGGTTCATCCACTCACTCCTCATCCATCGGCGACGATTCCACGTCGGTCATGCTCAGCAGCCGGAATTCGTTGTTCACAAATTCGTAGTAACGGTCCCGGTTACCACTTTCCAAAGCACTCCCCTGCGCATCTTCTTCACCGTCGAGCGTGACGCCGGAGACGATGATCAAGCGGCTGTCGGGCTGGTAAACCATACCGAAGGTGCTGCCGTCGTAAGCATTCGGCAGACCGCCAACCACTTCACCGGTCTGGGCGTCCAGCACTTCGCCACAAATGGCGCTACCGCCACAGCCGAGCCTGTGCAGGATGTAATGGCCGGCGAAGTTGACCTTGCCTTTCAGGGCTTGCACCCGTGCCTGATCCATCTTTGGGCTGCTGTTTTCTTGCGGCACCAGCTTATGGCTGGGGCCGGTGAAAACTGGCGTGACGGTGTAATCCTTGAAGGCTGGATCGGCAGCGAATGCCATGGACGCGGCAGCCAATATCAAGCTGCCGAGAAGAACTGAAAATCCTTTCACGTAATAACTCCGTAAATGCAGTGGGGAGCATCGGCTTACTCAGACTGCCCTTCATAAAGCTGTGTTTGCGAGTTGAATTGCCATAGATGGGGTCGGGTCATGGCTTCTTTGCCCTTGTAGCGGATCTGGTCGCGCTTATCGCGGATGTAGGAGTAGATCTCGATGTCTTTTACATCGCCGCCGTTCTTGGGCGGACCGTCCAGAACCTTGACCTCGGCGAAATAATCGCCCCCTACATGCTTCAAGTAACCGTGGCACTGGATGAGAAAGGCGAAGGTCGAGTCACCCGCTGAACCACGGCTTGAGTAGGAGGTGAAAATGAAGTCCTCCTGACCGTCGTCATTGAGATCGCCGCGGTACACCACCTTGCCCTCCTCCAGACTGAATCCATCAGTTTGAAGACTTGAATGTATGTCCAAGACGTAATCGGATCTTTCCACCCATTGCGAGAGAAAGTTCTTCGTATCGGTCTCCGAATTGCACAGATCCGTCGCCATGCTCACCATCGGCAACCAGGTCAAACACATCAACAACAGTCGTTTCACTTCGCATCCTTCGAATTGATCAATTCCAACTCACCATCCCGATACAACACCTCACACCCCACCCATGCGGGGTCCACCTGCGGCATCACCGCCGACGGCTTTCGCAATTCGCGCAGCAACGTCGAGCCATGCGACAACCGCCCACCCATCCGCGCAATCACTGCCCGCGCTGTTTGGTAATGCGCGTGCCGCCCCGGATCGAGAGTGTCTTCCAGCAAGATGTCCTCGCCGAGGATGCCCCGCACTTGCCCCGGATAAATCATGAACCCGGTCGCCTGCTCCGCACCTTCGCGACCGTCCTGCCAGAAGCTGCCGTCTCGGGTGCGAACGTCGGGATGCGGTGCAAACCAGTGCTCGCGATCCGCCAGCGGCATCGCGTGATGCAGGCGGAAGAAGATGCGCATGAGGTTGTCGCGATACCACTCGCGTACTTGCAGGTAGTAACCGCGTAGGCCCGGCAGGCCGGTCGAATGCGCGAGGCGGATCAGTCCAGACCATTGCGGGAATGGCTGTAGCGGCAGATCGCTCGACGCGGGCCGAGGGGTGGCCGGATCGGTTTCCCACGGCAATCGATGCGGACTGTTTTCAAGGTTGTCGTAAGCAGTCGGCGGGCGACCCAGCCAATCGCCACCGCTGCTGGCCAGTGCCGTGGCGATGCACAGATTGCCTTGCACCACGAACACGTAAAACCGAGTGAACCAGTCTGCCAATTGCTGACCATCGGCAGCTTGGGCGACGAGTTCGGCCAGTTCCCGATCGAAGCGCTGCAAACCGTTTTCAAGATTCAGCAAATGGCCGCGAGCCTTGCGTTGCATACGCAAAAACAGCGGCAACGAACGGAGTATCTTCAGCGGTTGCCACGGCAGATGCGGGGTCGCGCCGCCGACTTCACCGGCGTAGTTAGCGGCGCTGATGCCCCAGTCGGCCAGCCGGGCGAGAAACAGATCATTGTTGATATAGGACGCGCCACCGAACACAGCGGTGAACGGCTCGTTGTCCTGCAACACTCGCGCATCCCAACGCGCCATGATCGCCGGGATACTCGCTGCCGCGCGGCGTTGGGCGTATTCCACCAACACGCTCGGTCGCGGCGGCAGGATCTCGGCGATGTTGGCGGCGGTAAGGTGGCGGCGCCAGCCGTAGTCGCTGATCGGCCGGTATTGCAGCAGCCACAATTGCGAGCCATCCCAGGCCCATTCGACGTCGCCCGGTACATAGTGAAAGACGCGCAACACGTCTTGCAGAAAGCGCCAGAGCAGGTCTTCGGTTAAGCCGGGGGATGGCGTGAACGTGCCGCTGCGCCAAGCATCGCCGAGCCGCGAAAGCGTTGCTCGCGAGGGGCTGACGTGACCGTCGGCCAGCGATTCGAGATGGCCTTCAACCCACTCCAGTTCTACCGAGAGATGGCGCACGAACGCGATCCCGGAAACTACCGGCGTGATGAAGCGTTGCACCACCACTTCCTCGACGCCTTCGGCCGTCAGCTCGGCGATGCGTTTCGGCACGTTGGCGGTCGGTTCGCGCAGATAGGTCGTGCTCAAACCGGCATTCGCCAAATCGGCCTGATCCTCGCCATAACTGGAGGAGCGCACCGCCCAGGTCACATCAGGTTGAGCAGCGAGAAATGCCGGCAGACATGGATCGCTGCAGTCGTTGAGCGTCATCGCCGCCGGCACCGCTTGCCGCGCCAGTTCAGCCAGGCGCAAACGCCCACCCTTGGTATGCGCGACAAACCCACGCTCGCCCGACTCCAGCCACTGTGCGAACTGCGCGGGCGAGTCGATCCATGGGTAATGACCCCAACCCGGTTTGAGGCTGATGGTCAGATCTGCACGAGCGAGAATCGCCGACCATGCCGCCGCTTGCTCGATACCGAGTACAGCGTCCTGATCGCCCCAGACCAACTCGACCGGATCGGTGATCCACTCCAGCAGCGGCAACGCGGTGTCGGCGCGAATCAGATCCCAGTGCGGCACAAACGCACGGCAGCGCGCATAGCCGGCGCCCATGCGCTGGTACTGCGCGGGCGTCCAGGTCTGGTTGGAAAACTTGCGCGCGAACAGCGTGGGTTTGTTCGACAGCAGCCAGTGGATGGTCTTGCGGATCGGCAGCGGTGACATCAGCGCCGGCAATCGACGCTGCCACAAAAATGCCCCAACCGGCGCCAACAGAACACTGCGGGAAAAGTGCCCGGGCCGACGTTGCAACGCGTGCAATACAAGCAAGGCATTGACCCCGACTGCCATGATCGCGCTGCCCTTCTGCGTCATCGCCAACAAGGTCTGCGCGTAGTCCGCCAGATCCTCGCAGGGTGGCAGCGGATTGGCGCCGAAGCCCGGCAACTCCAGCGGCACCACGTCGTAGCGCTTAAAGTGCGGCAACGCGTCGTCCCACCAATCAGCGGCGCTGCCGTTGCCGGCCAGCAGGTACATCATGGGCTTGCTCATGAACGATCCTCAGGTCAGATCGCGCAGAGCGGCGTCGAGTGTTGGATAACGGAACGTGTAGCCAGCCTCGGTCAAACGCTGCGGCACCACACGCTGACCGTCGAAGAACAGCTGCGCCATCTCCCCCGCCATTGCACGCACTGGCGCGGCGGGAATGTGCAACCACACCGGGCGCTCGAGGACCTTGCCGGCCTGCTCGGCGAACGCTGCCTGACTGACCGTTTCCGGCGCCACCATGTTGTAGGTGCCACGCAGAGTGTCGTCGTTGAAAGCCCGCGCGATCACCTGAAGCACATCGTCGCGATGCACCCAACTCATGATCTGCCGACCATCGCCCATGCGCCCGCCGAAACCCAGGCGGAACGGCAGCAGCAACGGCGTCAACGCACCGCCGGGGCCGAACACCACGCCGAGGCGCAGCACCACCTGACGCACGCCAAATTCCGTGGCCGGTTGCGCGGCGGCTTCCCAACGCGCACAGAGTTCGGCCATGAAACCGTCGCCCTTGCTGGCGTGTTCGTCGAGGTTTTCACTGGCGTCGCGCACGCCGTAGAAGCCGATGGCCGAGGCTTGAATCCATAGCGTGGGTTTGTGCTTGGTTTTCTTCAGCCAGGTCATCAACGCTTCGGTGGTGCCGACTCGGCTGGCGAGCAGTTGCGCCTGACGCTTGGGAGTCCAGCGTGGGCCGGCGACAGGGGCACCGGCGAGATTGATCACTACGTCGAAGGCTTCGTCGTGGCTAAGTTCGCTGAGCGAATGCACACAGCGGATGCGGCCGTTGAATAGATTGGCCGCGCTCAACGGATCGCGCGTCAGTACGCTGATGGAGTGGCCCGCGTCGAGTAATTGACTGACCAAGGCTTTACCGATAAATCCGGTGCCGCCGGTGATCAGCACACGTTTGAAAGCGCCACCGGCAAACGGGTTGGACAGGCTCGTTGTCTTTACTGCAGGAGACTTCCGGCGGTCATGCCGATACAGCCAGAACAGTGGCGGCAACAACACCAGCAACGCAAAACCGTCGAGCCACAGGTGCGACCAGACCTGTTGTTGCGCTGAGAGCCACATGTCCTGCGGCGCCCATAACAGGATGCCAGCGGTCAACCAGCCCCACATCGCCGGGGCTTTCAAGCGATTGCCCAAGTGCACCAGCGCGAGCATGTACAACGAATAACTTTGCAGCGTCGCGCCGAATAGCGCGAGCCACCAGACTTGTTGTTCGTGGCCGGCGGTGGGAACCGGATCGGCGCCCCAGAATGCGAGTTCGAGGGTGTGCAGATAGCCGTCGAGTAATCCGGAATGCCCGGCCCACGTCAGGGTGAGGCCGGCAAGAATGTGCACGATTGCGGCGGCGTATAGCCAGAGCACCAACGCTGGGCGAAGGGAGATCGAGGGGGCTGGCATTCCGTGTCCTGAGCGCGTTCCTTGGGGGTGGGGAGTTTAAAGGAAAATGGGTGTTTTCAGTCGCTCGAACACAATACGTTTTGTCGCTATCGCACTGAGTGAGCGTCAATCAAGACGAGCAGCTCCTTCAACCTAGCAATATCCTCCTCATAAAAGGCATTACATTGCGTCACCACCACATATTCATAGCCGGTCGCTTTTTCATGGGTGCTGCATACAATCCCCGGACCTTCCCCGCCATCCTGCCTTCCATACACGACATCCCGCGCATCCGTCAGCACCCAGCCTGACATTGCCAATTTCGTACTGGCTGATTCAGGAAGTCCATCGAAGTGCATGATTGCCTCAGCATTCGGCAGCTTGACAAGCAAGTTGTATGGCGACGATAAAGAACTCATTCCCACAGTTTTCGTGACTTCGGCGAGGTCCTTACCCCGCACGATAAACGTGGGGAGGCCGTCTAGATCACCTTCATAAGTTGACTGATGAAGTGGCGAAAGTTTCAGGACTGCAATTGCGCCCTTGCTGACACAGCTGACGAGCTCCAGCATTGGCTGAACGTCATGAAACTCGCAGGTGGAATCTTGAGCAAACAATGTCGGTGATAGAAGTGTCGTGCAGAATGCGAACACCCACCTCAAACAAGATTGGGGCAAGCTCAACTGAATGCCCCTGTACGCATTTCCATTCACTGAGTGCCACCTGCTCCAATACATTCAATTGAATCGCTGGAATCCAAGAAACTCCACAAAGCCGCCGAACGCGCCATAGACCACCACGTCAAACTGCCCACTGAACCAAACGCAACACGCGAGACCGGCCTCTTTAACCTCTCCCCGGCACCGACGCCGAAGCACTCATGGCCAACGCCTCCGAAGACCGCCTGTCCATAAGCGTCATTGCCTCAGACCTCGCCGACGACCTCCACGGCTCCCGCCGCTCGGTTGCACATTTAGTAGCATTTGCTCGGAGCTATTGGCTCAATCACTTCCGACCGAAGTCGCTTAGCAGCATCGAGACCTGACTCGTATCCCTTGTCGGCGGCTAGCTGATAGCAAGCCAAGGCACGAGGAATATCCTTCTCGCCGAGATCGCCACTCTTCCAGTAGTCACCAAGCGCGACAATTGCATGCGCTGACCCCATGGAGCCGGCACGAATAAGCTCTTTCTCAACATCAATTGGCCGCTGGCACGGTCCGCTTCCGGCCGTTTCATTGCCAAAACAATAGAAGCTTGCCAGACCCTCAGCGCCTCCTGGTGAATTCAAAGCTGCTGCTTTGAAAAGAGCCTCAACTTTGCTGTATTCCAACTGCGGAGCCATACCCGACAGACTCAGCCTAGCCGCAGACTCACTGGAAATAGGATCGCCTGAAGCAGCTGCACACAAGTAATTTTCCAAAGCCGCTTCAAAAAGCTCCACTGTGAGTCGATATTGCTCAAGACCACCCAAACTAATAAACCCTTGTGCACGCTGTGAGCAGAAATTTTCCTCACGACTCAATGAGCGCGTACTGGCTACAGAAAGCTCCTTTTCGGGAATCGACCAATCCTCAACCCCCTCAAGCGTCCAGCAGGCTTTACGCGAAAAGTTGAAGATCTTGATATTGCTGTTTCCGGCACGTTTATCCACAACGTCAACGTGACGATCATCTACCTTCTCGACTTCTATTCCTTCGACTTTCCCATCTGGCACCGCAGCCATTAAGGGAAACGCCATCTCGCGCCCCACCACTGCAGTGACGTGAGTCACTATCCGTCCTATATCCGACGTCCCCTTCAACACCAATAGCTTCACGGCCTGCGCAGTTAGTCGCTTCTGCGATTCGGCATTAGCGGAGAATGCTGGAAGAAACTGTGCAAAGTCTTGCGTAGGGCACGAGCCACGTCCAATTGTCGGGCCACTCCCGATATCGGACGCGATATTGTCCAAAAACACTGAACGGTCACGACTCATACTGGCGATGCAATTGTTCACCGCTGCCACATGCGCCGAAGAGCCCCGTTCCGCCTCCAACGCATCGACCTGGCAATCGGTATCGCGCAGTTTGATCCAGGCGCGCTGAGCCTCCTGAACCGTTGCCTTTTGGCTCGCCGCAAGAACTGGATCAGTTTGATACCCACCTTCGAGCCGAACCATCAGTTCTTGATAACTGGTATTCAACTGCTTATCTGCAGCAACCTTGGCACTCACAGAACATCTTTCCCTCTGAGAGTTCGTAGTGATATCGGCACATGCATCGTCAGCAAATGCATGTCCCCCCAACAGAGATAAACCACCAATCAGCACGGCGGGCAGCACCGGAATAAGATATTTACTCAAAGCAAATTCCAACAATATTTTGCGAAAGTGTATTTTTAATTCGAGCCTATTCTTCAAGGGAGATAGCCATTTTCAGAGTAGATCCATTCAGATAAACGACTGCTTCGCGCCCATTAATATCGACAGGGGTAGGATTCTGGATCATTCCTTCATCACTAGCCTTCGCAATTTTTGTTAACGTCTTATCCGCAACATTGGCACGCCAAATAGTTTCATCACCATTCTTGAAATAAAACGTCGGCCGTGACTTGCTCCAAATCGGAGCATATATATTCCAACCGGCCTCGGGCCGACCAGCCTGCGCTATCGTTTCATACCCTGAGATGTGCGAGTAGTACGCTTGCAATTTTCCATACTCACCACCCCAACCGAATGTCAAACCACTAACAGCATTTTCATCAGCATTTGGCCACTGCTGGAACAGCAAACTGCTTTCCAATGGCGGAGATTTTGAACCGAGCTTATAAACCATCCCCCGCAGCTGATTCTTAGAGAGCTGCTGTCGATAGTAAAACGCCCCATCCAAGATTCCCGCGAATCTTTTCCCTTCGTCGTTTGAACCCAAACTGAAAGCACCATCAAAACCGATATCTTTCGCAATCGTGTGCAATACCGGCCTGTCGTTGCGATCAACGTACTCATATAGATTACCCCGGTACGCAATCATCGCCGCATCAAAATGCCCTTCGAACACGATGACATGCAACATGCCTGAAATTGTTTCAGCGGAGATCACAAATCGTTCAACAGCCCCTTTTTCATTGGGAAGCCATGCTAAATCAATGACCTTCCATGAGCGTTCAAACTGTTTGTAAGGCTTATCCCCCAACATTAACTTAATATCTTTCTGAGTCGGCCTAGGCGCAATAGGAACCGGCGACAGAAAGCGTATCTGCCGAACATAAGAGTCCTCTAAACACTCCACTGACTCACAAGAGTTACGCTCCGACTCAAGCCATTCACTTTCGATTAATTGAAAAACCCGCCGATTTTTTATCGACTTGAATACTTCACTTAGCTTTTCATCCATTGCGGACAAGGAAGGAGAACGACAAATTTTCCTTTCTACGTCCGTTGAAGCTTTGCCACAGTCGGAACTCGCAGAAAATGCCACCGAACTGAAAAGCAAAAAAGCTAACGGTAAAAAGCTAGGGAGCGAATATATATTTTTCATTGATTCACGCTTTCAGGCATTGAACTTCGCAAAGCGGGTTGCGAGATGCTTGGGGCGTTCATTTATCCGCCGCTTCATTTGTTACCCTCTTTGCCAATGCTCGACGACATCAACATCCACCCGCATCGCCACACAAGATCCATCCGCGTATTTCTTTGCCTTTCGGTGTTTTAAACATAATCGAAAGCCAGCCAGCCTCAACAGCCTCCTGCTCAACCCTATCCCCGGAAACCAAATACATACGAGTGACATCGTCAAAAACTGGAGAGCTATAAATTGTAGCTTTTTTATTTATTGTCAGCTGAACCGGCACACCTTCATTCCATTTAGAAAACGCTGGAGTCGCAAGTTTATTACTAACAGACAATTGATCCTTGTAAGGAAATTCATACATTAGATTCTGGTAATCGTCTGCCAATATATCGCCACCCTCACCAAAATATTTGGAGACTCGCTCATCCCTTGAATAACCACTCTCGCTCTTTTTGTAAACATGCACGCTGTAATATTCACCAGAATATCTAACTCCGGTGTCTGAATGTATTCCCACACTGTGTATTACAAAAAGCTCTTTCTCGGAACTACCTTGAACATCAGAAAAAAATGCCGAGCGGACTTTTCCTGTGCCTGCCAAATACGGTAACTGCCCAACGAGCTTCTTAGATTTACTCAAACAATCAACATAGTTAACATCAATACCCACTTGATTGTTCGAATCTTCACTGCTCGCCTCATCCTCTATAGGAACGAGATCAAAAACAATCGCACCGTCTTTTGTCGGGATCGAATGGTACACTTTACTCTCAGGGACCTCGCAAGCTAGCGAAGCCACCGAAGACAGGCAAAATGAAACTAACAATGAAAATTTACATAAGCGCTTCATAACGAACAGCCCCCGAACACAACCTTGAATTTCTCAGCAACTTCTTTAGTAAACTTCTCTCGCTGATCAAGTTCTTTCAGCCCAGAGTTGATAATCCTAGTCACAGATTTAATCTTCGCATCTACATCAGGTGAACTTGCATCCGCAAGTGAACCAATACCTTTCGCCTTCCAAAACCATAGACCAGACTCTAATGCAACCCTCATATTGTCCTGTACCAGGTTCGGATTAGCATCGATATTCACACCTATCGCTACAGCACATTCACGATAGTTAGCATAGTGGGTCAAATGAAGAAGGCCTCTCCCCCTATAGTCGTTATGAGGGTACTGATTGCTACCAAAGCTATGTTTACCATACGCTGGATCGTTTGCAATCAGATGCTGATCTATATACTCAAGCTTCTCTTCTCTGGTTAGTGACATCCCCAGCCTTGCAAAACCATCATTAATAGCGGTTGGCGCCATTCTATATAGTTTCTCGGCTGTGTAGCTACGACGAGTGTAATTTAAACTTTCCCTAAACGCAGAAAATTGAAAAGTCTCGTGCTTACCCTGCCCCATTATATGAAATACCTGAGCACAGGTATTTACTCCATACTTAGGGAAAAGCTCGTTCGCCACCATGACAAACTCACTTACAAAAGTATCCGTTACGGAGGATGGACAAATACTCCGCATCAATGCATTTGTTAATGCTATATTACTGCCACACTTTTTGCAGACATTACTCCCGGACGATGGCATCATATTCCCAATGAGCGCGATTGGATGAAAATGCCATACAACTCCATCGCCTACCCCTTTAGATTGTATAGCTGGATCATCCCAAAATATTAAACTATCTATTCGTTCTTTTTCGTGCTTTAGAACAGATGGATAATTTTCTAGCATCGTGTCCAGCCGCGCCCATTTGGCAGAGTCCGACTTGGATTTCCACTCCGTAGGGTGATATGCAATTAGCTTTGACCAGTGATCTCTTAAATCCAGATTCTTAAGTGCAATCGGAAAATCCTCGGGAGTAACTTTTTGATCATTATTACCAAATCGATCCAAGCCCCTATATAAGTTCTGGAAGAACTCTGGCATATCATCAGGATCCAGAAAACCATCAGAATTTGAATTTAATTCCTTAACGATGCGAAAGCCTAGTTTTTCCCAGTCATGCTGACTAAGAAGCTCCGCGCCTTCTTTTTTGAGCAAACCTGATTTGCTCTCTGTATTATCAAATACGGTTACCTCATACCACTCTTCAGCGTCCTTATAGAGAACAGTTTTCCCGAGCTCTACAAATTTCTCATTCGAGATTGTCACGCTTTCGGTTACAGGAGGCTTACCTTTTAAGGTCGTATTTGCTGGCAAGTGTAAGTATTGCTTCCCTTGCTTCAAAGTTGCTTTATTTTTCAGAAAATCCTCAATTCTCGGATCTGCCGAAAAAATTTCAACGTGAACTTGATAATTTCTCGAAACCCCTCCATCAGGACCTGCTAATGTTTCATTCAAACCAAGAAAACCGATTATGTCACCTGCCTTAATTGCCGTGTCCATCGGCACAACCTTATCAAACTCCGTAGGAACCAACCCCAGCAATTGAACATAAGGCTTTTCAACACAAGCCCAAAAAGTTGCTGGGACAGGAGTAGAATGGCTTTTCAAACCGGTTGTAGCACTGGAAATACTTGGCACGAAGGAACATTCCGCCATTTTGTAAAGTTTAGAACCAATCTTCAGGTTAAAAACTTTTCCACTATCAAATTCTATTACGCTATTTGTACAAAGTACTAAATCTTCGTTTTGCCCCAGACTATTTACCTGTCTCATTGCAGCCCCAGCTACAGCGCCGTTACTCTGGGGTGAGGGGGCTACCCTTAAGGTAAGCCCAGAGCCGGAAACTATCGCTCTGACCTTGCCCTTCCAATAATCTGGCTTCTTCCGCTCCGGTGCAGTTATTGCTTTCCAGCTCGCACTGCCATCACCTCTTGGGTATGCAACACCGTTTTGCTTGTAGGCGAACCAGAAATCCTGTCCTGGCGTGCGTCCACCTACTGTACCTTTAATTAGTTTGCCTTTCGCGTGGATGTGATCAGAGTGCTCTTCAAGTATTTCAATTTCAGTTCCAGCAGAAATCGAACCATATTCGATGCAGCCAGTTACGCCAGCAACATCGCTTCGAGCTTTAAACCCACTTGCGATCATCTTTATTTTTTGAGGGCCCGTCTGTTCCGGTTCATCCGCGTACCTCTGATATGGCAGCAAATGCATATACAGGCTATAAAATACGAGTTCATTACTAGTATTGGGCACGACCTCTTTATTAGGTGGTGATTTATAGTCGTGCTTGACAAGGCAGAATGAATTTGAGTACTCCAATTCCTCTGTAGCACTCGAACCTTCAAACTCCGTCTTTAAATAATCCTCATTCAATCGATAGGCTACGACGACACCATCTCCAATACAACGAATAGGCTCATCTCTCACACACTGCGGAGCAGTCTTATGCGTGATATGAATACCGCCATGCCAAAATCCATGACTCCCAAGTAAAAAGTTACCTGCGCTTTCACTCTCAAGTGCTTTGAAGATTTCTTCAGCATCCTTAAATTGCGATCCATCCGCTTTTCTAAACGGGTACTGAAAGTTCATTAATGGTGTAGATTCTACCGGTGCAGGTGCAGGTGCAGGTGCAGGTGCGGATCCTTCCCCCGTCCGAGTCGACTCCTTAACCCTTAGAAACTTTGTAGGGACTGGCCAAAAATATGCTTTGCTATAGGCACCAAACTTTGCAGTAGCTGGACCGGAGCTTTGCGCCCCAAAAAACTCACCATATTGAGAGTCCAGCGTACTATCATAGTGTTCTACGATACCCGTATGATTTAGCGTTTTATTATCTCGATTAGAGATTACGTTAATCCAGAGTACGATATCTCCTCGCCTCACATTAGCAGGACTAATTACATCATAGTATTGAAGTGCGGCCGCACTATTTAGCCCCGCCGTGTTCTGGTAAGGAACTTGATATCCAGCACCTGTGAGCAACAGGTTTACCATATGAGAGCAATCGACGATTTTTTTGCCATTTTCTACGACAAAACCATCCCCACCTTCCTTATATCTATAGTTAGCACTCGTATAGTTACTTGATAAATCTAGTGGCTCTGTCATTTCTGCTTCCTGCAATAATCAGTAGCAATAGCTGGCTTTAGTAATTTCAGCGGTCTGTTTATTTAGACGTTCCAAATGTGCGATAGACCCTTTGCTGCCTTTTTTGGCAGCCACTTGGTAGCACGCAACCGCCCGGGACATGTCCTTCGTTACCAGCTCTCCAGTTTCAAAGGCACGCCCGAGTGCATTTATCGCAAAAGCACTTCCCATACGGGCCGCTTGCGTCAGCGCTTCCTCAGCCTGTGCTGGATGCTGGCAAGGGCCATTGGAGGAAATATTGTTTCCATCGCAATAGAACAACGAGAGGCTCATCGCCCCCTCAGGCAGAGTGGTCGCTGCTGCCTTGAATAGCTGCTCAACCTTCTCCGTTTGCAACTGCGGAGCCATTCCGGAAAGACTCAAGCTTGCTGCATTCAAACTAGCCTGGGGATCGCCGGAAGCGGCTGCGCATAGATAGTTTTCCAAGGAAGCTTCAAACAACTCACCTGTGAGTCGGTACTGCTCCAGCCCCCCTAGACCTCTAAAGGCCTCTGCACGTTGAAAGCAAAAATTCTCTGCCTCGCTCATGCGGGGCTTGCTCGTCTCTACGAGATCTTTCTCACTGATCGACCAATCTTCAACCCCCTCAAGCACCCAACACGCTTGGAGAGAAAAGTTAAAAATCTTGATGTTGCTATTACCTGCTCGCTTATCCACTACGTTGAAATGATTATCGTCAATCGCCTCAACCTCTACGCCTTCAGTCTTGTCCGCGCCTACAGGCGCCATCAACGGAAACGCTAAATTGGTGCTAGTAAGCCCCATCGTTTGAGGCTCAAAAACCCCATGATCTCCCACCGGTTTCAAAACCAGCGACTTCACCGTCATTGCAGTCCACCGCTGCTGAGTTTCGGCATTCGCAGAAAACGCTGGCAGAAACTGGGAAAAGTCCTCGGACGGACATTCATCCGCATAAGCGCTGCCATGAAACAGGCTCAACAGCGACGCGGTGAAAACCGCCATCGTGATGCCATTGCTCTTCTTCAAAACACCATTCATGTCGATCACTCAGAAAACACAAAAAAAGCCTTCGGCTTAACCTTCTCAGGCGGCGCATTCAACAACGCCTGATCCATCAAACTCCCCGCCTTATCCTTATCCGCCGCCCCTGGCAGCACCGGCGGTTTAATCCCGATGCCAGTCCCCGACCCAGCCGAGCCACCCGCATTGATCTTGATCACCGGCCCAACCACCGTAACTCCACCGCCATCGAGCTTAATAAAGCTCCCACCCCCAAGAATGGTCAGCTCCGTCCCCGCCTCAATAACGATCTTGTCCCCAGCCTTGAGGTGTATCTCTTTCCCGACACTGGTCAGCTGCGCAGTCCCGAGCTTCACATGCTGGTTCTGCCCAACCGTCAGGTGATCATCCAGCTTCGCTTCAATCTTGCGGTCGGAAATCGTCGTGCGGTGTTCTTCAGCCTTCAGCTCGGTGTAGGTGTTCTTAACCACCGTGTCATGACGCTCATTCCCGACCCGAATCTTCTGGTCGTGCTCAACGTTCTCATCCCAGTCGCGCTGCGCATGAATGTAGATCTGCTCCGCACCTTTCTTGTCTTCAATGCGCAGTTCGTTATACCCACCGCCACCCGGGGAGCTGAGCGTTTTGAACACGCTGCGCGTCTTGTTCGCCGGCAGTGCGTACGGCACCGGGTTTTCCTTGTGGTACAGGCAGCCGGTTACCAGCGGTTGATCGGGGTCGCCTTCGAGGAAGGTGACGAGGACTTCCATGCCGATGCGCGGGATGCTGATGGCGCCGTAGCGGTCGCCGGCCCAGGAGCTGGAGACGCGTAGCCAGCAGCTGGTTTTGTCGTCGGCCAGGCCTTCGCGGTCCCAGTGGAACTGGACTTTGATGCGGCCGTATTGGTCGCAGTGGATTTCTTCGCCTTTGGGGCCGGTGACCATGGCGGTCTGGCTGCCGAGCACGCGTGGTTTCGGGTGTTCGAGGGCCGGGCGGTAGAACACGTCCCACGGGGTGGCGAGGAAGGTGTTGCGGTAGCCTTGGTGGAAGTCGTCTTTGTTGTCGGTGGTGTCGCTGGTCACGCCTTCTTCGAGGACTTGCGGCTGTTTGCCTTCGTGGAAGATTTCCGTGAGCAGCCACAGGTCGTTCCACTCGCTGCGCGGGTGGTCGGACATTTCCATGAAGTGGCCGCTGACCAGTTTGGTCTGGTCGCCGCGACCTTCGGCCTGGCGGTAGTCGGCGCGGTGGCGTTCGAGGGCGCGCTGGCTGAGGAACTTGCCGCGCGCGCGGTCGATGAAGCGGCCGGGGTAGTCGTAGTCTTCGAGATCTGGCTCAGTGCTCTCGCCGTCAGGTTTGTATGCGGCTTCCATTCGCAGGCGCGGTTTTTCGAAATCGTAGTCGCGGCGCGTGGTGCGCGTGGTGCGGGTTTCCAGACGCAGTTTGAAGGCTTTGATCACCGGCTCGTCGGCGACCATACCGCTGCCCTGCACGTACGCAGTCGGCTGACCGAGATTCTGGAACACGGTCTGGTCGTCGCCGAACACCAGCAGGTGGGCTTTTTCGCTGTGCTGGAAGTGGTAGTGAATGCCTTCCTCTTCGCACAGACGCTGGACGAAATGCAGGTCGGTTTCGTCGTACTGCACGCAGTAGTCGCGATCCGGGCACGGCTGGCTAAGCTGGAAGCTGTAGGCGTTGCTCTTGATGCCGTGCTCTTCGAGGATCAGCGCAATGATTTTCGGCGCGGACATCTGCTGGTAGATACGCTGGTTGGTGCGGTGATGCAGGTATTGCAGTTGCGGCACGATCGAGACTTTGTAGCGGGTCAGGCGCTTGCCGGCATCGCCCTGGGCGACGCGGTAGATCTGCCCGTGAATGCCCGAGCCCTGTGGATCGAATGCCAGAAACGCCTGCTTGTGCAGCAGTTGTTCGAGGTCCAGATCGGGGTTTTCGCTGACCAGTTCGAGGTCGAAGCGATACGCCTGGCTGATGCCTTCGGTGCCGGTGAACGACAGCACTTGCAGGTCGCCGACGTAGTCTTCGACCTTGAGGCTGAAGTGGGTTTCGTTAGCTGAGTTGAACATCGTGTGCTCCCTGTTCGAATGTCATCCGTTACGCCCGAAGTCGCAGACGTTGCAGCCAGGACGAAGTGGCGCCCAAGGCGTCACGCAATTGTTGGGCAGTGATGGTGCGTTCTGCCGGGTTGAAGCTCAGCGCGGTTCGCAGCGCTTGCCAGCCGTGCTGGGGTAGATTCGCTGGGGCGCGCAGCTCGCGCTCCAGGTGCTCGTCGCGGGCCTGGGTCGAGGGCAAGCGGCGGAACGGGTGTTTGCCGCTCGCCAGTTCATAGATCACGCAGGCCACGCCGTACACGTCCGCGCTGGCCGACAACGGTTGGCCCTCAAGCAGTTCGGGGGCGGCGTAGCCCGGGGTCCAGGCATTGAAGCGCTCGCGGCTCAGGTGCGGCAGGCCGGGCAAGATGCCCTCCTCTGCCTGTCCCAGACCGAAGTCGAACAGGCGCAGGCCGTCTTCGCTGAGCATGACGTTGCTCGGTTTCAGATCACCGTGCAGCACGCCGCGACGGTGGGCGTAGGCCAACGTGTCGAGCAGCGGCAGGACGATGTCGCGCAATTCTTGCCACGGCAGGCCGAGGGGCCGCTCGCAGAGCAATTTGTCCAGGGTCAGGCCACGCATGTATTCCATGGTGATGAAGGCCCGCTGGCAGTCGGTGTCGACTTCAAAGGTGTGTGCACGCACGACGTTGTCGTGGCGCAGGCGTCGGGTCAGGGCGAACTCGCTGTAGAGCAAGGCACTGGCGTCCGGCGATTCGGCAAATTCTTCGCTGAGGAGTTTCAGCGCAATGTAAGGATCGGGATCGCCGAACTGCTCATGCAGCAGATCCCGCGCCCGGTAAACGGCGCCCATGCCACCGGCCCCGAGCAGACGCTCGAGGTGGTAGCGACCGGCGAGTACATCCGGCAGCGCACCGATGCTGGCCTTGGTCGGCGCCAGCAACGGTTCGGCCTTGTTGCCCTTGGCGAAGGCGAAGTAGGTCAGGTTGCTGGCCTGCTCTTCGCTGATCAGCAGGTCATCGATGGGCGATTCGAGTTCACTCATTGGCGGATCACCACGGCAGTCAGGTTGTCCCGCGCGGCGCCCCGCAGAGCGCCGTCGAACAAACGTTCCAGCGCCACGTGCGGCGCGCTGAGGCTGAGGGCGTTGCCGAGGGCGTCGCTGCTCAGGCCCTGATACAAACCATCGCTGCAGAGCAAAAACACATCGCCCGGATAGACCTCGAGTTCAAGCACATCCAGGGTCAGTGTCTCGGCGGCGCCGACGGCTCGGGTGAGTGCCTGAGCCGCCGGGTGCGCTGCCGCCTGTTCGACGCTCATTTGCTGTTCGTCGATCAGTTGCTGTTGCAGCGAATGGTCCTTGGACAGCTGATACAACCGCTGCCCGCGCCACATGTAGCAACGACTGTCGCCGGCCCAGATGCAGGCCGCGCGATTGCCTTCCACCAGCAGCGCGACGACGGTGCTGCCCATGATGCTGTCGTGACGCCCGGCGGTGACGGTCAACTCCTGCCCCAAACGCCGGTTCAGCCAGTGCAGGCACTGGCGGATGGCTTTGAGGCGTTCGTCGAAGTCCTCGTGTTGCGGCAACTCAGCCAGGCTGGCGACGATCAACTGGCTGGCGATGTCGCCACCCTGATGACCGCCCATGCCGTCCGCGACCACCCACAGCCCGTGCTGCGGCGAGTCGAGGAAGGCATCTTCGTTGCGCGCCCGCACCTTGCCCGGGTCGGTACGCGCCGCGCTGCGCCAGGGACTGGCCACCAGCATCAGAGCTGCACCGGCATACGGAAGGTACGCAGGACGCCCATATCGAACGGGTTCGGCGTGCGCTGGCTGGTCAGCAGGTAGTTGGCGCGCAGACCGCCTACGTCCGCCTTCAGCACCAGCACGTCGCGACCGTTCAGGTACTCGGTCTGCATCAGGTCGAACAGACGGAACAGCGACCATGGGCCGGAGTTTTTCTCGATCCCGATCGGACGCCCGGCCATTTTGTCCATGACCAGACTGGTGCGACCGTCTTCAGCATCGGTCGGCCACTTGAAGGTCATTGGCAGGATCGGGCCGTGACGGTATTCCATGGTCTTGTCGCCGAACTTGAATTCGGAACGGCTGACCGCCGGATCGAGGGTGTACGGCTCGAGCTTGAACTGCACGGTCGGCTCGGCCGGGTTGATCGAGAAGAAGCTCTGGCGAATGGTCTGCGCCGCGGCCATCTGATCGAGGTAGACCTTCGATACCGGCAGGCTGTGGCCGTCGACGCTGCGCATGCGGTAGTTGCCCGGATCGCCGCTGACGAACGGACGCATGTAGCTGTCGAAGAAGCGGTCGACGGTACCTTGAGCACGGAAGAACTCGCGGAAGTCGCTGATCGCCACGTCGCTGGTGCTGCTGGCGCTGAACGGATAGCGCTTGCTGATGGTTTTGCCGTACACGCTGTACAGCTCGTTCTGATAACGGCCGTTCAGGTATTGATAGGCATCGTTGAGCACCAGACGCCACGAGTCTTCGGCCAGCACGTTGAACCACACGCTCAGCGGACGCGGCAAACGACCGGAGGCATTGCGCAGGTTGGTCAGCGCATCACGCTGGCCGCTCATGCGCGTCTTGGCCATCTCGAACGCGGCTTGCTCCGGCGTGCTGGAACGGGCCAGGCCGGCCAGTTGCAGTTGCAGGTCGTTGAGCGCGCTGAACGCTGGCGTCAGGTCAGCGCCCGGGCCGTTGTTGTCATCGAGCAGACGATGCAGCGGTTCGAAGCGGCGTTGCAGGGATTTCTTCGCGGTGTCCGGCAGGTTCTTCGCGACGTTCAGCGCCGAAGCCTTGTCGGCGGCAGCCGCGGCGAGTTTGCCGACCTTGCCCAGTTTGCCTTTCTGCCCGGCCAGCGCATCGGCAGCTTCGCCGGCTTCATCGACCGGATCAGCCGCGGCTTCGAAGCGGGTGTTTTCACGCACTTCGGTGAGCAATGCGAGGACCGGCGAGTTGGCCGAAGTCAGGCCCGCCAGTTGCTCGGCGCCTTCGCCAGCGTCGCTGATTGGTGGCAGTGCGACCTGGCCAACGGCTTCGCTCCAGTAGTTGGCGTAGTCGCGGAAGTACAGCTGCTCGAGTTCGACCATCAGGCGACGCAAATCCATGTCGCTGATGCCCGCGCCTTCGCCCAGCACCCAGTTGTCACGCAGGATATCGGTGACCAGCGCCGCGCCCTGCACCGAGAAATACTGCTGATAACCCTGCTGGGTGTAGAAACCCGGGATCACGTATTCCGTGCCGATGAACAACGAACCTTGCGGGCCGAGGTGCTGACTGAAGCGGTAGTCCGGCAGGTTGCGCGCCTGCTCGCGGAGCATGCGATAAACCACATTGGCCAACGATTCGCTGCGCAGAACCTGACGCGCTTGCGTGACCAGTTGATCGTTCAGCGGGTAGATGAACGGCTGCTTGAGCAAGCGCTCGAGGTGCGTATTCAAACCGTTCTGCACCGCGGTGTTGCCGGTGTAGCGCTGCGACCAGTCAGTGGCGACCCAGTCCTTGAGCCACGCCGCGTCGCGACGATCCTTCATGTTCAGCATCAGGTACGCGCGCAGGCTGTTGAGCAGGCGATCGCGGTCCTTCATGTTGGCGCGGATCTGCCCTTCGAGCATGGTCGCCACCCGTGGCAGCAACTGCGCTTCCAGCTCGCGCTCGTAGGCGGTTTTCACCACCGGGTTGATCTCTTCGCCCTGATACAGGCCGCCACGCTCGTGGTACGAGACGTCGCCCTTGCTCGGGAACACCTGGGTCGCAGCGTAGCTGGTGTCGAGCACTTTCAGCACGCCCATGGCGTCATCGCGCGGCGTGACGGCCGAGCGTTGCTGGGTCCAGTTCTGCGCCAGCGTGCGCAGGTTTTCCAGCCGCTCGTAGTTGGCCGAGAAACCACCGGCCCAGAGCATGCCGAACAGTGCCAGTGCCGCCAGTGCACCGACGTACAGCGCCCGCTGGCCCCAATGAATGCGGCTGCGCTCGCGCTTGTCCAGACCGGCCAGATCGGCTTCGGGGAAAATCACCTGGCTGAGCAAGTGGTGGATGAACCGCGAACGGCCGCTGCGCAGAGTCGGCAGCACGCCGGCGTTCATGCCCAGGCTGGCGCCGATGCCGGCGGTGGTCGAATCCATTTCCTGGGTCAGGTGCGGTGCGCTGGTCAGGTAGAAGCCGCGCAGTTGCGTGGCGCGCTGATAACGGTTGCCGGTGAACGCCATGTCGACGAACAGGCACAGACGCTCGCCGATCTGCCCCAACTGATGCGGGAAATCGAGAATGCGGCCACGGCGCTGAGTATCGCGCTCGGAGTGCATGCGCATGATCACTTGGCTGTTCAGGCGGCGCAGCAGCTCTTCGAACTCGTTGCGCAGGACCGTGACGTCGGTGCCGACCTGATCCTTGCGGAAACTGGTGCCGAGCACCTGATCGCTTTCTTCGCGGGTCAGTTGATCGAAGAACTCGTCGAAGCCGAGCAGCTTGTCAGCCTTGCTCAGGACCAGATACACCGGCACGTCGACGTGCAGTTTCTGATGCACGTCCTGCAGACGGCTGCGCACCTGGCGTGCGAGAGTCTCGATGTCCTGCTCGCTGCCGCCGGTGAGGGTTTCCACCGGAATGGTCACCAGCACGCCGTTCAACGGACGGCCGCGACGACGCTTGCGCAGCAGCTCCAGCAGGGTGGTCCAGGCGTTGCCGTCGACTTCCGCGTCCGGTTGAGTGGTGTAGCGCCCGGCGGTGTCGATCAGTACACCGTGATCGGCGAAATACCAGTCGCAATGACGGGTGCCGAGGGTGTCGCGGGTCAGCTTGCGGTCGATCTTGTTGATCGGGAATTCCAGACCGGAAAAGTCCAGCAGGCTGGTCTTACCCGAGGCCTGCGGACCGATCAGCAGGTACCACGGCAAGTCACTGCGCCAGCGCTCGCTGCGACCGCGATACAGGCTCGACGTCTTCAGGGTTTTCAGCGCGTCCTTGAACCGCGCCTTCAACTCTTTCTGTTCTTCGTCGATCAGCTCTTCGCGGCGGATACGGTCCTGGCCGTCCTCGCTTTCCTCCTCGGCTTTCTTGCGGATACCCGCGCGCCAGCTGACGAAGACCATGGTCAGGCCCCAGATCAGGAACAGCACGCTGATTGTCAGCAGGCGCGAGGTCGCGCTTTCCCAGAACTTGTAATCATCGACCGCCAACAACGGGCCGACGAACCACACCAGCAGCGCCACGAACAGCACCAGCAGCAAAGTCCACACCCAGGTCTGGCGCAGGAAGGCGCCGACTTTCTTGAAAAACTTTTTCATCACACGTCCCTGTTTTACGGCTGCGCCTGCGGTTGCACCGCGGCTGGATCAAGCGGCTGATAAGGATGCAGAACGGTGTCGCGTTGTTCGCTCAGGACCCAGGCGAAGCCCGAATACATCACCACCAGGCAGACCAGAGTAAAGAGCACCACCATCCACGCCGGCACGATGCGCACCAGGTTGCGGCGCTGATCGTTGAGGCCTTCCCAGTGCGGCGACAGTTCGCGCGGCACGTCGCCACGCAACTGACGGATCTGCCGGTACAAGGCGTCGCGGATGCCTTCAAGCTCAAGCATGCCGCGCGCCTGCACGCGGTACTTGCCCTCGAAACCGAGGGACAGGCACAGGTACATCAGTTCGAGCATCGGCAGGTGCTTGACCGGGTTTTTCGACAGCCGATCGAGCAGCTGGAAAAACTTCTCGCCGCCGAAGGTTTCGTTGTGGAAGCTGCTCAGCAGGCTCATCTGCGACCACTCGCTTTCGTTGCCCCACGGCGTGGTCACGACGGCTTCGTCGACCACGGTGCAGAGCACGTAACGCGCGGCCATCACCTGGCTGCTTTCGGCGCCGTTGTGCAGGGCGCGCACTTCAAACAATTTCAGCCCGGCGGTCAGCCGCTCATTCAGCGCATACAGGTCTTCGCGGGTTTCGCTGTGCTTGAGACGCACCACTTCCGAGAGCAGATCGGACGAGGCCGCGACCAGCGAGTTGAGGCTGATGTTGAACGCCTCCGCCGGACGCAGGCGCGCGGCGTAGATCATGCGTTCTTCCAGTTGCTCGAAACGCGGCGGCGCGGCGAAGTCGGTCAGCGGACTCGATGCCGGTCCGTGGCCCTGACGGTCGAGCAGAACGGTTTTGTCGTCCTGGTTGTAATCCGTTTCCTTGATCATGTCGGTCAGTTCCTGATGGCCCAGAATTTCAGTTCAAGCTCGGCGAATTCGCCGGACACGTGGAACGCGAAACCGCCGGAGCGCTCGAGTTGTGCCAGGTCTTCGGAACTGAGTTCGAGGATGAAATAGGTTTTGTTCGAATGGAACGCGATCTGCCGTGGGGCCACCGGCAACGGTTTGACCTTGATCCCCGGCAAGTGCAGGTTGACCAGTTGGCGGATGCGCTCCACCGGGCCGACCTTGAGGTGCTGCGGCAAACGCTGACGCAGTTCTTCGGAGTCGCAGTTGGCACTGGCTGCTAGCACGAACGAGGCCGAGCCGAGCAGTTTGTGATCGTGCAACGGCGAGACGATGATGCCGTACTGACGCGCCTGCAAGATCAACTCGATGGCGTGCTGTTCGAGCACCATCGACAGCACCTGACGAATCGCTTCCATCAGTTTGCGGAAGCTTGCGCCCTGATCGGCGTGGGAATAGCGGCTGTCCAGGCGCGGGCGTTTGCTCTCGCCGGAGAAAGTCGCCAGATCGCCGAGCATGGTCAGCAGCGTGCGATACAACTCTTCCGGATGCACTTGTTCCAGACCGAGGTAATGACGCAGCAGCAGTTCGGTGCGGTTGATCAGTTGCAGCATCATGAAGTCGCCGACTTCAGCGCCGCCGACCTTGCCGTTGGAGCGAATCCGCTCGGCGATGGTGTCGCCACGGTGGCTGAGCATGCTGATGACTTCTTTCAGGCACGACAGCAGGTAGCTGGAGGCGTGGGCCTGAATGTAGGTCGGGACGAAATCCGGGTCGAGGCTGATCACGCCGTCGGGCGTGGTGTCGAGCACGTCGCAGATTTTCAGCTTCACGTAGGCCTGATCGCTCTGCTGCTCGCCGAGCAACAGTTTGAAATCCGGGCGACCGCAGCTGACCTGACTGACGGAATCGTCGCCGGCGTTGGAGTCGGCGACTTCGGCGTCATAGGCGGTGTAGCGCGCGAGCACGTCGGATTGCTCCGGGCGCCGGGCCTCGATGTGGTTGCCGGTGACCAGCGGCAGCGCCAGATAGATCGGCGTGTTGCCGGTGTTCGGCGGCACGTCCAGCGCCAGCGGCTCAGTGTTGCCACCGAGTTCGAACAGACTGCCGTCCGGCAGAATCCCCGAGGCTTCACTGATCACCAGTTTGCCCATGTTGAGGAACTGCAAGTCGATTTCCAGATTGAGAAAACCCCAGGTGTAGCCACCGAGCAATTGCGTGCGGGTTTTCATCTGGTGATCGTAGTAACGATCGTTGTGCTGGAAGTGCTGCGGGCGCAGCAACATGCCTTCCTGCCAAATGACTTTATGGGTATTCATGATCAGTCATCCGCCTTGGCGAGCACTTGTTGGGTGTTGCGGATACCGGCCTGATCGAGGGTCAGATCAGCCTCGGTGAGTTCCAGCGGAGTGATCTGCACGGTGTGGCGCCATTGCGTATCCGGCAGGTCGCGATAAGCGGCGAGGATGCCCACGTAACGGCTGCCCTCCTCCACGCTGAGTTTCAGTTCCACGGTTTCACCCGGGCGCAGTTCGAGTTCTTCGCTGGCCACCAGATCCGGGTTGAGGGATTCCTTGGCGCGTTCGTAGAGGCTGAAGAAATCAGCGTTCTCGAAGGTCACCGGGTGCTTGAGTTCGAACAGGCGCACGACGATCGGCGACGGCCGCCCGTTGAGGTCCGGGTTGAGCTGATCGCTGCCGGTCAGTTTCAGATTGATCTTGGTCACTTTCGAGTACGGCGACAGCGACGAGCAACCGGCTAGCAACACCAGCACGGTGAGCGCAGTCAGCGTCTTGAGAAAAGCGGTCGAGCGGCGAGACATGCGCATCATCCTTGGTGGTCGGTGTGGAGGGTGGAGATCAGGCGAATCTGTTCTTCGTAGGCCTGGGCAAAGTCGCGGGCCAGCAGACGCTCGCTCCAGTCATCGTCCTGACGCAGTGCCTGGTGGTAGCGGCCGAATGCTCTCCAGCGCCCGCCCGAAGTGGCGATCAATGGCTTGCTGTCGCGCTCGAAACGCAGGGTCAGTTGCTCCGGCGAGAAGTGCTCCAGCGTGCCACGCACAGCGGCGCGACTGGCGGTCAGCAGAGCCACTTGGTGCGCCTGCAAATCACGGAATGCGCGGGAGATCGCCTGCTCGGCGGGCAGGTGCCCAGGCTTGCTTGGCTGCAACAGAATCTGCAGTGCTTCGCTCGGATCGACGGCGAATTTCAGCGGGTTCTTGTTGGTGCCTTGCACGGTGGTCTGGGCCAGACGCAATTCGTTTTTCAGCTCGGAGCGGGTACGCAGGCTTTGCTGCAAACCGCCGATGCTCTGGCGCAGCAGGCGCGCAGCGTTGAGCGCCAGCGCTTCGCGTTCGTCGTGGCTGAGGCCTTTGACGTCGACGCCGAGCGCCGCGCCGAAGTGCTCCCAGAAACCTTCGCTCTGACGCTCGACAGCTTTCGGCGCAGGCGCCGGCTCAGGTTCGACCGGGGCGGCAATCAGCTCCGGGACCATCAGGCTTTCCATGTCGATGCGCGCGTAGTCGGCACGTTGACGGGAGTCTTCCGGCTTGGCGGTAGGCGACAGCAGTTCGTCGATTTCCGAGTACACGCGCTCTTGCTGTTCGAGCGCATTGAGCGGGTCGAGGTCGAGGAACGCGTCATCCGGAATGATGCTGCCAGCGGCACGCGGGCGGCCGACTTCGCCGTCGAACGTGGCCGGGTCGCGGACCAGCCGCGCACGGATCTCGAAGTCGCCGAGAATGTAGGTGCTGCCGTGCTCGATACGCACCGGCTCGCCCTTGTGCAGGCGCGCGCCGCTGCTGCCGTCCTGGACACCGTTGCTGCTGGTGTCGGTAAGGAAGAACGAGCCCTCGCGGTAGCTGACAATCGCGTGATGATTGGACAGGTGCCGCTTGCGGTCAGGGATGATCCAGTCGCAGTCCTCGCCGCGCCCGATCACGCCGCCGGCCTGCTTGAAGGTCCGCTGGCACAGCTCGGTGGGCACGAACTGCTTGGTGTTCAGCATTTCGAAAACCAATTCCATGTTTGATGCTCCTTGCGGTCACTTGCCGCGATTGACCGCTTGCGGATCACCCAACGGGCGATAGTCGTTGTCGTTGAATTTGTAATTGCCGCTACAGCCGCCAAGGCCGCATAGAACGACGAGGGTCAGCAGGACAGCGTGCCAGTGACGAACAGACATCAGAGAGTCTCCAGGTGTAGACAAAGCACAAAGCGCCGACCCTTGCGGGCGGCGCTGAAATAAGTTTTTGAGGTGGGCTCGAAGCCTCTAGATCGAGGCCTTGCGCCATAGCCTGGAGGTACGGCGACCTCCCGTGGCGAGGGGACTTGTCCCCGTTGGGGTGCGCAGCGCCCCCATAACCTGCCAGCGCGATTTCTCAGTGAAACCGTATTTGCCGGACTGCGACTGCTGCGCAGCCGGACGGGGATAAATCCCCTCGCCACAGGGTATGTGTTGGGTTCGAAGAAGTGCTGTAGCTCAACCATCAAAGTCACCCAAATTGATATTCAGGCGCCCGAGGCGGTACAGCAGCGTACGCCGTGGCAGGCCCAATTCGCGGGCCGCGAGGGTCTGGTTGCCGTCGTTCTTGCGCAGGCAATCGAGGAGCAAAGTGCGCTCGACCTGCTCGAGGCGTTCGCGCAGATTCAGCCCGCTGTTGTCCTCGGGCATCGGTTCCAGGCGCAGGGAAAAATGCTCGGCGAGCAGCTCGCCACCCTCGCAGAGCAACACCGCGCGCTCGACCAGCGCCTTGAGTTCGCGAACGTTGCCGGGGAAGTTGTAGCCGCACAGATGCTCCAGCGCCGAATCCGACCAGCGCACCGGGTCACGCTGCAAAAACGTGCAGGTCTTCTCGGCGAAATGCCGGGCCAGATCGAGGATGTCGCCTTCGCGCTGACGCAGGGCCGGCAGCTCGATCGGGAATTGTGCGAGGCGGTAGTACAAGTCCTCTCGGAACTTGCCTTCGCTGACCAGCGCCGCCAGATCACGGTGCGTTGCGGCGATGATGCGCACGTCGATCTTGTGCGTGTCGTTAGAACCCAGCGGACGGATCTCGCCTTCCTGCAACACGCGCAGAATCTTCGCTTGCAGCGACAACGGCATGTCGCCGATTTCATCGAGCAGCAGCGTGCCGCCATTGGCCGCGTCGAACAGCCCTGCGCGATCTCGATCGGCGCCGGTGAAGGCGCCCTTGCGATAGCCGAACAGTTCGCTTTCCAGCAGGTTTTCCGGGAACGCCGCGCAGTTCTGCACGATGAACGCCTGGGAGCGACGCGGGCCGCAATCGTGGATCGCCCGCGCCACCACCTCCTTGCCGGTGCCGGTCTCGCCACGCAACAGCACGGTGTACGGGCTGTGGAGGATCTTGCTGATCAGCGAGTAGGTCTGGCGCATCGCCGCGCTTTTGCCGATCAGGCCGTAGCCGCTGATGCTCGGCACGCTGCGAGTGGTGGTCGCCGATTCGGCCGGCGGCTGGCGCAGGCGTTGCAGCAGATGCAGCTGGCCGAGCACAAACGAACCGAGCTGGCCGAGGGAGTCGGCGAAACCTTGCAAGTCGGTGCGACGACGACTGGCACACAGCAACAAGCCCTCAACCGACTTGTGCTGATTGACCAGCGGCACGCACAACAGCGACTGCCACGGCGTGCTCGTCGCCGGCAGAAAACTGGTTTCGTGCAGGCTGCCGGTCAGGTCGTCGAGGCACACCACGCGGTTCTGGCACAGGGCGAATTGCAGCAGTTGTTCACCGTTGTAATCCGCCGGCAGGCTCGCCGCCTGACGCGGTTGCAGCGCGCCGTCGAGGCACTCGGCATTCATCCCCAGGCAGGTGTGGGTGGCGTCGAGCAGGTACAGCTGCGTCAGTTCGCAGCCGCTCAGCTCGGCCAGACCACGGACGAATTCACCCAGCAGCGCAGCACTGTCCGCCGCCCGCGACAGACTGGCGAACTGCGCCAGCAACGCTTCGGCATAGACCAGTGGCTGCGGCACTTGAGTGAACATCACGCCCACCTCAGACGAACTCGCAGGTCACGCTGGAGTTGCCGTCGAGCGTGGCATGCACACGCTTGAGGCTTTCGCCGGTCGCCATCGCATCGAGCAGACGATCAGCCACCAACGGCAGCACGTGTTGATCGAGCAGATGATCGATCAGGCGCGCACCGCTTTCGCTTTGCGTGCAACGCTCGGACAGGTGATCGACGAGGTTCTGGCACCAGCTGAAGTCCAGCTGACGACGGTTCAGGCGCTCGCCGAGACGGCCGAGTTTGATCTCGATCAGCTCGCGCAGCACCGGGCCGCCCACCGGGTAGTACGGCACCACTTTCATCCGCGCCAGCAGCGCCGGTTTGAAGTGTTTGCTGAGCACCGGGCGAATGGTTTCTTCGAGCACTTCGGCGGTCGGCCGCGCGCCGTCTTCGCAGAGTTCGCTGATCTTGTCGCTGCCAAGGTTCGAGGTCATCAGGATCAACGTATTGCGGAAGTCGATCTCGCGACCTTCGCCGTCGTTGGCCACGCCTTTGTCGAAGATTTGGTAGAACAGGTTGAGCACGTCCGGGTCGGCCTTCTCGACTTCATCGAGCAACACCACCGAATACGGCTTCTGACGCACGGCTTCAGTGAGCATGCCGCCCTCGCCGTAACCGACATAGCCCGGTGGCGCACCGATCAGACGCGAGACGGTGTGCTTTTCCTGGAACTCGGACATGTTGATGGTGGTGATGAAGCGGTCGCCGCCGTACAGCAGGTCCGCCAGGGCCAGCGCGGTTTCGGTCTTGCCGACGCCGCTCGGGCCGACCAGCAGGAACACCCCGACCGGCGCATCAGGCTTGTTCAGACCGGCAGCGGTCGCGCGCATCGAACGATCCAGCGCGTGCACGGCTTGCTCCTGACCACGGATGCGTGTGCGCAGATCGGTGGCGAAACTGGCGACCTTGGCGTTGTGCTCGCGGGCCAGTTGCGCCAATGGCACGCCGGTCCAGGCGCTGATCACTTCGGCGACCAGACGCGGGCACACTTCGAAGCTGACCAGGCGTTCTTTGACTTGCGCGGCAGTCAACGCGGCGTGGGTTTCATGCAGCTGGGCTTCCAGCGCTTCGACGCTCTGGCCTTCTTCGACTTCGGCGACCACGGTTTCAATCACGGTGCCTTCGGCGTCTTCTTCCACGCTGACGGTCGGCTCGACCGCTGCGGCTTCGCGGGCCTTGGCCAGTTGCTGACGCAGTTCCAGCAGACGCTCAGCCAATTCTTTTTGCTCAGTCCACAAAGTCTCGAGCGCAACCATCTCGCTTTCGGCTTCGTCCAGCCGCGCCTCCAGTGCTTCCAGCGCTTCGTGGTCGATCAGCAGACCGGCTTCGGCATCGCGACGCAGCGCCTGACGCTGACGGCCACCTTCCGCCAGTTCGCCACGCAGGCGCTCGAGGCTTTCCGGGGCCGCAGCGAGGCTGATGCGCACGCGGGCGCACGCGGTGTCGAGGACGTCGACGGCCTTGTCCGGCAGTTGCCGACCGGCCAGGTAACGCGCGGACAATTCAGCAGCGGACACCACCGCGTCATCGCGCAGGTAGATGCCGTGGCTCTTCTCGTAGACCTGAGCCAGACCACGCAGAATGGTCACCGCTTCGCTCACGGTCGGTTCGTGCAATTGCACAGGCTGGAAGCGACGGGCCAGCGCCGGGTCTTTCTCGAAGTATTTCTTGTACTCGGCCCAAGTGGTCGCGGCGATGGTGCGCAGTTCGCCACGGGCCAGCGCCGGCTTCAGCAGGTTGGCCGCATCGGAACCGCCAGCGTTGCCGCCAGCACCGATCAGGGTGTGGGCTTCGTCGATGAACAGGATGATCGGTTTCGGCGAGGCTTTGACTTCATCGATCACGCCTTTCAAACGACGCTCGAATTCACCTTTGACGCTGGCGCCGGCCTGCAACAGGCCCATGTCCAGCGACAGCAGTTCAACGCCTTTGAGCACTTGCGGCACTTCACCGGCAGCGATGCGCGAGGCCAGACCTTCAACGATCGCGGTTTTACCGACACCGGCCTCACCGACGACGATCGGGTTGTTCTTGCGGCGACGGGCGAGGATGTCGACCATCTGCCGGATCGCGCCATCGCGGCACAACACCGGGTCGAGTTTGCCGTCGCGGGCCTGTTGGGTCAGGTTGTGGGTGAAGCGCTGCAACAGCGATTCGCCCTGCGCCGCCGGTTTGCCGTTGGCCGCCGGTTGCTCCTGTTGCGACAGGGCAAATTCCTTCAGGCGATCAATATTCAGTTTGGCGAGCAGCGGTTGATAGCGGCTGCCGGCATAACGCATCGGGTTGCGCAGCAACGCCAGGATCAGCGCGGCGTCTTCGACCTGGGTCTGGCCCAGCTCGAGGTTGGCCACCAGCAGCGCGTCTTGCAGCCATTGCACCAGTTCCGGAGCGAATACCGGGTTGCGCGAGGCGCTGTGTTCGACCCGCGATTGCAGTGCAGCGGTCAGTTCACCGGCGTCGACGTCAGCATCCTGCAACGCGCGCGACAGCAAGCCGTTCGGACGCTCGAGCAAGCCCAGCAGCAAATCTTCGACAAGAATCTTGCTGCCGCCACGGGCGACGCAACGCTCGGCCGAACGCTCCAGATCACGACGGGTTTCGGCGTCCAGCGCCTGGATGAGTTGTTGCAGGTCTACGTTGATCATGGCTCACGTCCTTAATGAATTTTGCTGCCCAGGGTCACCACGCCGTCCGCTTTTTCGCGGCCCAGCCAACTGGTCCAACCGAGGCGACAGGCGTTCTGCTCACCGATGCGCAGTTCGCGGATTTCTTCCTGGCGCAGGACCAGGCGAATGTCGTAATCGAGCGGGTCACGCAGGGTGAACCGCACCAGCGCGCAGAGCGGCTGGTAGCCGAAACCGATCGGCAGGAATTCATGGAATCGCTGCCAGTCGAGTTCGGTGATGTGAATGCGGAATTTGCCGCTGCGATCGCGCACGTGCTCGCCCAGTACCAGGTCTTCGCCAAGTACGCTGTTGGCGCGGCCCAAACGATTGCGCTGCTCGTCGAGAATTTCCACGCGGCGCTCGATGCACTGCTCGATGACCAGGTCTTCGTGCTTGAAGTAGTAACGCAGCACGGCTTCGATCAGCGCCGCCGAGTGCGCGCGCAAACTGAGCAGGCCGAGGTACGGCAGCAAGCGTTTCCAGTTGAGTTCCTTGGCCTTGCGGATCTCGTCGCCGCCCAGGCCGATCAGCGCAAAAAGTTGCGCCGAGAACGGATCGATCGCGCCGCTCTGGAAGCTCGCGCGGTAGCGGTACTTGCGCCAGATCGGCAGCATCAGCCGTTGCAGGCGATGGTGGAACAGGTCGAGAAAATTGCGCGTCGGGTTGCCGTCTTCGCTGTCGCCCAGAGCCTGTTCGCCGTAGAACGCCGGCAGCGGCGAACCGGAGCCGACCAGACCGATCAGGTTGAAACGCATGCGCGCGCGCATCTTGCCGTGTTCTTCGAAAAACTCGACGCGATCGACGTCGCTGCGCGGAAAGCCCAGGCTCGGGTTGGCCTGGAACTCGACCTGATCGTACAGATCGTCTTCGCTCAGATGCGGGTGTGCCTCGCGCAGCCGGTCGATCACCAGCAGCACGGCCTGAAACAGCGAGTACTCGCGTATTACCTTGGTCAGCCCGCTTAAAGCAGGGGCTGCAGGCCCATACGTGGTGTCCATTGGTACACCTCTCCCTGTGTGCTTTTTACCCGCAGCTCATGGAATGAATTGAGACTGGCGTAAAGCGCGAAAAACTCGTTGAGAACCGAAGCGAAGACGAACAGGTCGCCTTCGCCGATATAGCCTTCCGGGTCGATGGTCAGTTCGGTGCGCAAACCGCGTACCGGCAGACCACGATGCAGTCGGTCGACGTGGTGATGCTTGATGTGCTTGAGGCCGCCGAGCAGGCGCTTGCTGACCTTCTCCGCGTGCTGGTCGTAGTAGCGCGGCAGGTCGTAGGTTTCCAGAATCACCTTCAACGCATTGACGTCGGCCAGCGACAGATAGTTAAGCGACATGTTGCTGATCAGCTTCCACAGGAAGTCACGGTTCAGCGGCGGCGCGAAGCTCGACGTGGCCGGGGTGATGTTGCGGAAACTGAGGAATTCCGGGGTCTGCTCGCTGGCCATGCAGATGTCGCCGAGCTTGAGCTTTTTCGGCAGGTTCTGGTTGGTGCACATCAGCTCGATCGACAGGGTTTCGTGGGCTTCGGTATGGCGGATGCCGAAGCTCAGGTAGGTGTCGAGGCCGTCATGCAACAAGGACGAACGCTGGCGAATGCTGTAATGCGGACGGCTGTTGGGCACGTCGAAACTCGGGTCGTGCTCGAAGGATTCGAACGGCACGTACTCCTGATAACCGAGGCCGCCGGGCTTCCAGCCAGTGACGGTCTCCACCGAGAACACACCGCAGTTTTCCAGGTCGTATTCCGCCGGCAGCAGCAGGTACTCGTCCTGCTTGCCGTCGAGACGGATCGGCAGCGCGTCGTGCTCGAACAGATTGACGATCGGCGTGCAGAACAGCTTCACGTTATCGAGCGTCGGGCGCATGCGCATGATGCCGCTCTTGCGGATGTCGAAACGCAATTCGAGGCCACGCATCTGCTTGAGGGTGTCTTCCGGCAGCGCCTTGAGAATGTCCAGACCGTTGACGTCGACGAACAGGAACTTGTCCTGGAAGGCGAAATATTCCTGCAAGTAGCGATAGCCACGGAAGGTGTTCAGCGGATACGGGATCAACGCTTCTTCTTCGGCAAAACCCACCGGTTTCACCCGGTCGCCGGGAATCTTGAACGCCATCGGCTTGCCGCTGACGCCATCAATCGGCTTGCCGGCGCCGTCGAGCGGGATCAGTTCGATGCCGTCGAGGTTGCGCAGCAGGCTCAGATAAAGCATCTGGCTGATGTAGCGCTCGCCGGCAAAGTGCAGGCGCAATTTGCTCAGTTCCAGTTCGCCGAGGTGGCCGTCAGCGCTCATCTCCAGACGCAGGCTGAGCAGCGAGCCATCGCCCTTCACCGAGTAATTCAGCGCGGCCAGATCCAGCGGCAACACCTCGGTCGGGTAGCACGTACGGAAGCGGCAGCGCACGTCTTCGATCGGCTTGCTCTCGATCGGCGTATCGCGCTCAACCAGCAGCGCCGGCCCGGAACGCTTGAGCGGATCGAACTGCAAAATGCTGAACGCCGGCAGCGGGCGCATGTAGTTTGGCCACAGCAGCTGCATCAGCGAATGGCTGAGCTCCGGCAGCTCGTCATCGAGCTTCTGACGCAAACGCCCGGTCAGAAACGCAAAGCCTTCGAGCAACCGCTCCACATCCGGATCCCGCCCGGCCTGGCCCAGATACGGTGCCAGCGCCGGACTACGCTCGGCGAAACGGCGACCGAGTTGGCGCAGTGCGGTGAGTTCGCTTTGGTAGTAGTGGTTAAAGGACACGGGGTACCTTCCTGGTAGTGGAGCTCATGGAATTACCGACCTGTGAATTACGTTCAACGCCCGACTTGGTCATTGGATTGCACCTGCAGGCCGACTTGGCTGAATGCGACCTGTGATGTTTCGCAAAGCCCAGCGCAACTCGATGACTTGAGTGGTGAGGATCGCCAGCAACGTGACGCAACCTTGGGCCACGCCGTAGAACAGGGCTCTTAACGGGTTGTCGGGTAGCATCCAGAGCAGGATGAAGCCCACCATCAGAAAAAGGATGACCAGCTTGGCAACCAGATTTGGAGTCAGCGCAACGATCAGATTGACGCCCAGAAAAATGTAAAACAGTGAGTAAGTCGCAATTCCGATGGCGACGCCATGGGAGGTAAATCCGCCGTTAAAAAGCTTGTAAGCATGCACAACCGCGTAATTCAAAAATGCATAAGCCACGCATCCGAGGGCGTGGGTTAATAAACATAGGTCGAGACGGACGTAGCTGTTCATACTGCTATCAGTTTTCCAGAATCTCGTAGGGTGTATTACTGATGAAAATATTCAGCCAGCTTTCTTCCCATTGCGGCATGGAAATTACAAAAGCCTTATCTTTCTTTTCGAAGGAGATCCAAGTAATTCCAACCTCAGCATCATCTTCAAATGTACGCATATCCAATGACTGAGTATCATACAACGGGGTTCGATATACCTTTTCTGGCTCTTTTGAATCGATAACTCTTAAATACGCCATACCACCAAGCATGAAGATCCTGCCGACACGTACATTCTCAATTGTGTAGCGGCCCGAGGGACTAGCTGTAGTTGTACTTGCAGGATAATCCAGCATTGCGTTCAAGCAATAAACGAGCAATGCAATAAACACCAAGAGCAAACTGATAGGCACTAGCCATTTCTTTTTAAGCGTAGTCATTTTTTCGCCACACCCAGTTCGACAGCGGATTGTACACGAGTAAAAATGCGCATCATTTATTCCAAACATTAATAACTGTCACGGGAACGTTTTGATATTGAACATCAGACAAAACCTGGAAATCACCGCCTTTTTTAAATTCCATCCGATATTTTACAAAGTGAGAATTTGTAATATAGAAATAACGCGAGCTTTCTATTTCCCTAAACATCGCCTGAGAATCTTCCGCACTGATATAGGGGTTTGAAGCGATGTCTGACTTCATCTGCGCTGCACCGGTATTTGCGGTGGCCGCATAGGCAGGGTTGGCTATACCATCAAAGTTCCAGAACCCCAATGGCTGACTGAAATTGTCATCCGGTGAGTCATTGAAGTCATACGCGTCCTCAGCATAAAACCCAATTCGCTCCACAAACAGCTGAATGCTATCTACGGAAATCACCAGTTTTCCTTCTGGAAATACGCGGACATTAAAGTTTGCCAGCGCAGCTCGCAACTCATCAGTCTTGTCTATCAGGCCAAATTTAACTGCTCGACTATTACTGTATCCAAACTCTTCAACCTTCCTGGCGCTCGCAAACTTAAAAGGATAGACACCCGGCGCCGAGCCAAGATACTTATCTTTAATCTTCTTGCTTATATTATTACGACCTGCAGTATTATCCCAAGCAGACTTAAGCTCTTCAATGACAGCTTTCGCAGGTTCAAACTGCATCAACCAGTCCATTTTTACGATAGTGTCATTCACGTAGGCGATGTCAGCAAGAGCAATATGGTCTTTGACCTCTTTACTCATCGCACCATCGGCGGTTGGCCATGGCGCGCCATCAAACCAGTGGCGCATAAGCTTCGCAGCAACTGGCCATTTCATCTTATCCATCGCATCAGGTATATCTGTGATTTTGAATTGACGGACAGCTGCAGACTTACCAGTTTGGTTACTGGCCGGCGTCAGACTTGATGCTATTTTCGTATCCGCCATAACAAAATCCTTTTATCCAATTACGACTTCAGATTGCTGTTCAATAGTCAACTCATAGGACTCCGCTATAGAGGACGAGATTTTTTGCGTCTTCCCGTCGGCTCCCGTGACCCCACTGATAACTTTCCCCGAGGCTGTTTTGAAGCTGTATGCCACTCCCGCCAGTGGCTTCCCAGAGTCCTGACAATTGATGACGTAGTGCTCGTTAAACGGCCATTTGATCTCCACCGGCAACGGCGGAACAAACGGCGCCGGCGAATGCGAATTGCCAATAATCACCGTGCCGGATCCAGCCGTAACCTTGTTGCCATGGGTCCCCACCGAATCAACCGTCGCGGCAGGTTTGCCGTTAATCAACACAGTGGTCGCCAAGCCGCCGGACATCGCACCGCCACACGCCGAGGCATCGCCTTGGCGGGCGGCCGCGAGGCCGTCGAAGAATACGTCGCCGGAACCGGCGGCGATCGGGTTGGTGCCGTGGCCGGGGAGCGGGCAAGCGGTGGGGTCGGATACGCGTGCTGCGGGTTTGCCAGACATCGGGGATCTCCTTAGGTGACCTTGACTTGACCGCTGCCATCCAGGCGCGCGGAGAAACTGACCTGACGCTTGAAACCCTCGACTTCCAGCAGGCCTTCGATACTGAAGGCCAGGCGCAGTTGATCGTGGTCACGCGGCAGGGAAATGACACGCACGTTGCTCAGGCGCGGCTCGTAGGCTTCGATGAAGTTTTCGATAGCCAGACGGGCCTGACTCAGCGAGTCGTGCAGGCTCAGGCGCATGTCATTGAGATCGGGCAACCCGTAGTCGGCCAGCGTTTGCACGCTGCCGGCCCGGGTGCTGAGCATTTTGGCCAGATGGGCAGCCACTGACGCCATGGCACAAGCCTCAAGGCTGTTGCCCTTGCGTAGTTGTGCGTCGCCGTTGAGGCGTTCGAACAGGCTGCCGTATCCGTCCATGAGTCGCTCTTACTCTTTGTCCAGCTTGCCAACCAGCGACAGGGTGAAATCGGCACCCATGTACTTGAAGTGCGGACGCACGTTCAAGCTCACGCGGTACCAGCCCGGCTCGCCTTCAACGTCGCTGACGATCACTTGCGCAGCACGCAGCGGACGACGGCCACGGACTTCGGCGCTCGGGTTTTCCTGGTCGGCCACGTACTGACGGATCCACTTGTTCAGTTCCAGCTCGAGGTCGGTACGCTCTTTCCACGAACCGAGTTGCTCGCGCTGCAGCACTTTCAAGTAGTGAGCCAGACGGTTGACGATCATCATGTACGGCAGTTGGGTGCCGAGCTTGTAGTTCAGCTCTGCCGCCTTGCCTTCTGCGCTGATGCCGAAGAACTTCGGCTTCTGCACTGAGCTTGCGGAGAAGAACGCCGCGTTGTCGGAGCCTTTGCGCATGGTCAGGGAGATGAAGCCTTCCTCGGCCAGTTCGTATTCACGACGGTCGGAAACCAATACTTCAGTAGGAATCTTGGTTTCGATTTCGCCCATGCTTTCGAAATGGTGCAAAGGCAGGTCTTCAACCGCGCCACCGCTCTGCGGGCCGATGATGTTCGGGCACCAGCGGAATTTGGCGAAGCTGTCGGTCAGCTTGGTGCCGAACGCGTAAGCGGTGTTGCCCCACAGGTAGTGCTCGTGGCTGTTGGCAACGGTTTCCTTGTACACGAACGACTTGACCGGGTTTTCTTCCGGATCGTACGGGTTACGCAGCAGGAAACGCGGCACGGTCAGACCAACATAGCGAGAATCTTCCGAGGTACGGAAACTCTGCCATTTGGCGAATTGCGGGCCTTCGAAGTGGTCTTTCAGATCTTTCAGATCCGGCAGGCCGGTGAAGCTTTCCAGGCCGAAGAATTTCGGGCCGGCGGCAGCGATGAACGGCGCGTGGGACATGCACGAAACGCTGGCCACGTACTGCATCAGCTTGACGTCTGGCGAGCTTGGCGACATGTAGTAGTTGGCGATGATCGCGCCCACCGGCTGACCACCGAACTGGCCGTATTCAGCGGTGTAGATGTGCTTGTACAGGCCCGACTGCATGACTTCCGGCGAATCTTCGAAATCGTCCAGCAGGTCTTCTTTGGAGACGTTGAGGATTTCGATCTTGATGTTTTCGCGGAAGTTGGTGCGGTCGACCAGCAACTGCAGACCACGCCACGACGATTCCAGCGCCTGGAAATCCGGGTGGTGCAGGATCTCGTCCATCTGACGGCTGAGCTTGGCATCGATCTCGGCGATCATGCGGTCAACCATGGCTTTCTTGACCGGCTCACCGTTGTTCTGCGGTTTGAGCAGCTCTTCGATGAACGCCGACACGCCACGCTTGGCGATGTCGTAGGCTTCGTCGTCCGGGGTCAGACGGGTTTCGGCGATGATGCTGTCGAGAATGCTGTATTCGCCGCTGGCGGCGCTCTTCTCTTGTGCTGCGCTAGTGCTCATTGTGTTGGCTTCCTTGGCAAGAGTCTCAGGCGTCCGGGGCTGCGGCGTTCAGGCCCAGCTCACCGAGTACGCGACCGCGGGATTCGTCGTCGGCGAGCACGCCTTCGATCGCTTTACGGAACGCAGGTGCGTTACCCAGCGGGCCTTTGAGGGCCACCAGCGCATCGCGCAGTTCCATCAGTTTTTTCAGCTCAGGCACTTGCTCGACCAGGCTGGCCGGGTTGAAGTCCTTCATCGAATTGACGCGCAATTGCACGGCCAGCTCTTCAGCCTCGCCATCTTCCTGCAGACGGTTCGGCACGCTCAGCGTCAGACCCAGCTCTTGCTTGGCCAACACTTCGTCGAAGGTCATCTTGTCGATGCTGATCGGCTTGCGATCTTCGATTTTGCGATCGTCCTTGCGGTGGGTGTAGTCACCGATTGCCAGCAGCTTCAGCGGCAGTTCAATCTCTTCCTGAGCTCCGCCGGTGGCGGGTTTGAAGGTGACGTTGATGCGTTCCTTGGGGGCTACCGAGCCTTCTTTGGCCATGGCTTTTCTCCTTGCGGTTGTGGCCCTGGGGCCTATTCGAGTACCACTTCGAGGTCGAGGTGGCACAGCCTGCGATAAATCTCTTCCTTGCTTTCACGTACGGCGTGGTTCTGCGGCAACAACTCGCAGCAACTGTGCAGCAGGTGCAGCACTTGCAATGCAAGATCGGGCTCCCAGGCGTGCAGGCCTGAGTCCTGTAATGTCTGATCGAGGGTTTCCAGCTGGTTCTTGGCCAGTTCGTATTTCTTGGCCAGGAAGCACAGCCGGGCGAGGGTGAACTGCCAGAAGAAGCGTTCACGGCCACCGTGGGCCGATTGCAGGCCCTGCTTGAGAATCTGCACGGCCGGCTTCAAGCCTTCCTTGCGCAGGATCGGCTGGACTTCCTCGAGGGCTTTTTCCCAGGCGGGCTGGGTTTCGACGTTCTCGCTTTCGACCTTGCGCGGCGCGCTGGCGCTTTGCAGGTGCGGCATGACGTTGGCGGCTATCCACGCCCGGGTGGACGGATCGGCAAACGGCGCGCCGTCATGGAAGCGCAACTCGATGATGCCCGGCAGGCGCTGAATCAAAAGCGCGAAGTGGATTTCCACTTCGCGCATTGCCAATTCGGCGTTGAGGTTCTGGAGACATTCCCAGACCATCCTCTGGCCATCGAACCAGAAAGGCGCCTTCGCCAGGCTCGCCTCCAGTTCCACCAGCAGGTCGGCGTATTTGCCCTGATCGAAACGGTCCTGATAGAGCTTGAGTTTTTCCAGCGGCAGGCCGCGCAGCACGGTGATCTGCTCGGCGTTGCGCTCGGGCACCGCGTCGATAGTCATCCACAGCAGCGTGCGATTGAGGCGCAGGGCACGCAGGTCGGTGGCTTTCTGTTTCAGCCACCAGGCACACAATGGCCGGGCGCTGTCCTGCTGGGCGCGCAGGGCTTTGTGCGCATCCCGCTCGTTGTCGATCGGCGCGCCAGGGGTGAGCAGTTGGGTCGCGGCCTGCTTGACCTGCGCTACCGCCGCGCCCACCACACCGGGTGCCGGCTGGTTGTCGGCGGCGCGCTGAATCATGGTTTTCAGGCGGCGGGAGATCGGCAGCAGCAGCGGCGCGTCATCGCCCAGGTGTTCAGTGCACGCGGCCTCAAGACCGGCCAGGTGCTCGGAGAGCTGCCGGAACATCGGCAACTGCTCTTTGATCGCAATATTTTCGGTGATGACCTGCTCGAGACGCGGCACCAGCCAGCCGATCGCGGCGGCACGGGTACGGGGTTTGAGCGGGTGGACGTCGGCCCAGTTGTTTTCCGACAGATGGTGCAGCAGACCGAGGCCGGCCAGCAGCCCGGGGAAGGATTCGCGCTGGTACAGCGACCAGGTCAGCCAGGCGCCGACACGCAGATCCTTGGATTGGGTACGCAGCAGATTTTCGCTGTTTTCGCGGATTTTCAGCCAGTCGATCTGCCCGCTTTCGTGCATCGACGAAGCCTTGGCCAGCTCACTTTCCAGCGCCTCGAATTCGCTCGAAAAACGAACGTCTTCGCCCGCAAAATTCTCTTTGGAAACAGAGACTTTTGCGAGTTCGAGGTAATGGGCGGAAAGTTTGCTTGAGTAGGACATCCATGGCCTTTATTAAGGATTACAGTCATGCGCGCGAATGGAGTTTCAGCAACGCGGGACAGTACCGAAGAGCAGTTCAGCGACTCATCCAATTGAGATGTGCTCTTTCAAGTGGGCGCATCGTAATCACAATGATGGCCACTAGCAAGCATCTGATTAAACAACAAGACGAACTGTTCGTTGAGGTCTGTAGGAGATCGCCCTATATGTCGCAGGGGTTTCCCTGAGGCCGATTAATACACGACGAATTTTCCATGACCCTGTCAAACCCTTGACCCAGAGCCCTGCGCCACGGCCGGGCGAGTTTACCTTACGCTCGTACCCCCAAGCGGCGTGCAGCATGCCAAATTCAAAAAAAAATAGAAGTAGGACACTTCCGAAAATGACTGGTTTGCTTCAATAAGTTCTCCGCGACAACGATCAACGCAGAAAGTGCCACTATAATGATGGCATTTCATATTTCTGAAAACTTCCGAAATCCTTCATACATTGCAAACTCGATAGTTATCGAAGCCGCGTCCTTCAGATACTTCTCGCATCACGACCAAGACTTCCACACCGGAATACTCTGACAAATTTCAGGGATACTTCTTACATCAATTAGTTTGCCACGCCGCTAGCTTGCCCTGGCCACTTTTCATGCGCGGCGATCAGGGAGGACGGTATCGCGCTTTGACTCACTTTGCTTAAGGACAAGCCCATGTTCGGCAAAGGCCACTGCGCGCCATTCTCATTGCACATCCCGGCCATTCGTCACGACTTCAAGGTGCTCGCGTTCACGGGCACTGAAGCCATCAGTCAGCTGTACGCATTTCGCATCGAGCTGGTGAGCGAGCACGCGGATTTCGATCTGGAAAGCCTCCTCAGCCAGCCCGCGTTTCTGCAGTTCGGATCAGCGGGCGAAGGCATTCACGGGCGGATCGAAAACGTCATGCTCGGCGAATCAGGCAAGCGCCTGACCCGTTATGAACTGACACTGGTACCGGCGCTGCATTATCTGCAACTGAGCCACGACCAGCGGATTTTCCAGCAACTGACCGTGCCGCAGATCGTCGCGCAAGTCCTCAAAGGGCATGGCATCCAGGCCGATGACTTCACGTTCAATGTCGCCGCCGGTGAGCATCGTGAGTACTGCACGCAATACGGCGAAAGCGACTTCCTGTTCATCCAGCGCCTGTGCGCCGAAGAGGGTATCGCCTGGCACCATCAACATTCGCTCGACGGGCACTTGCTGGTGTTCAGCGACAGCCCGGTGTTCGCACGCAAATTGGGTACGACAGACTTTCGGGTTGATAGCGGCATGGTTGCCGAACACCCGGTGGTCAACCACCTGACCATGGGCTTCAACACCCGTACCAGCACCGTCACCCGCCGTGACTATGACCTCAAGCGGCCAAGCCTGCTGCTGGAAAGCCGCTTCACCGCAGAGTTCACGCCGGCTCTGGAGGAGTATCGCTATCCACTGTTGATGAAGTCCGAGAAGCACGGCAAACAGCTGGCGCGTCAGGCCTTGGAGCGCCATCGCAGCGACTATCAATGGATTGAAGGCAAAAGCGATCAGGCGATTTTGCGCAGCGGTCACCTGTTCGAGCTGAGCGAACATCCCAGGGCCGAGTGCAACGAGTTGTGGCTGTTGGTCAGTCTCAGTCACGAAGGCAAGCAACCGGCAGTGCTCGAAGAGGCTTTCAGCAGCGAGGCGAAACCTGCCGATGGTTTTTCCCAGGGCTATCGCAATACCTTCAGGGCCATTCCCGCAGAAGTGGTTTTCCGCCCGCCTTTGCCCGCGCCAAGACCCTTGCTGGTCTGCCAGACCGCGCGCGTTACCGGGCCTCCCGGAGAAGAGATCTTCTGCGATGAGTACGGCAGGGTTCGTGTCGAGTTTCCTTGGGATCGCGCTGAACGCAACAGCGAAAAAAGCAGCTGCTGGTTACGCGTAGCGTCCAGTTGGGCAGGTGACGGATTCGGTGCGGTGACCATTCCCCGGGTCGACATGGAAGTGGTCGTGACCTTCCTGGAAGGCGACCCGGACCAACCGCTGATTACCGGCTGCATCGCCAACAAGGTCAATGCCGTCGCCCATCCCTTGCCGGCGAGTAAAACCCGCACGGTATTACGCAGCCAGAGCTCACCGCGCAATGGCGGCTACAACGAACTGTCGATCGAGGATCGCGCCGGGCAGGAGAAGATCTACCTGCGCGCGCAGCGCGACCTCGAGCAACTGATCCTCAACGACAGCCGCAGCCTGATCACTCGCGACCGCCATGAGCATGTCGGCAATGACAGCACCAGCCTCATTGAGGGCAGGGATTCGCGCACTCATCAAGGGCTGCGCAGCACCGTGATCAACGCCGATGACTTGTTGCAGGTCAGCGGCACCAGCAGCCAGACCCTGGGCGCCCTGGTGATCCAGGCCGGCCAGCAGGCGCATGTCACGGCAAGCAACGTGGTGATCGATGCCGGCATGAGCTTGACGCTGTCAGCGGGCGGTCATCACATCGTGATCAATGCCGGCGGGATTTTCAGCAGCGTGCCCATCGTTCAGGGCGGAGCGCCACTACCGGGGCTCGCACCGCTACAGCCGCTACAGGCAGAGGCTGGCCTGGTTCTTCCGAACAGCGCCACGCCGCTATCGATCGTCAACAGTGCCCGCCAGCAGGCAGCGGATTTTTGCCCGCTGTGCGAAGCCTGCGCAGCGGGTCTGTGCGAGCTGGGAGAAGTCGCATGAGCCCGGTCGAACAATGGTTGCACGCTCAGTCCCGCGCCGGCTGCGAACTGTATCTGATGCTCGACACCGACGGCCAAAGCGCAGAGCACGCTGCGTTGACCCGCGACCTCGGCACCGAGCGGTTTCGTCCGCTCTACAGCGGCACGCCGGCCGAGTCGCTGGTGCCGACCGGCCCGCTGCTGTTGCAGATCGATACGGCGCAGCATCCAGCCATCCAGACCTTGCTCGCCAGGCCCGAGCGCAATTGGGGCTGGCTGGCCAGTGCCCGTCACGTCGAACTTGACGCGCTGGCGGCGCATTGGCGTGAGCGCCTGATAACCGGCGAACGCCCGAATCAGGCGGTGTACCGCATGCATGACAACCGGGTTCTGGGCCGTGCGCTGGCGCACCTGCAACCCCAGCACCGCGCGGCGTTTCTCGGGCCATTCAACAGCGTCTGCTATTGGCACGCAGAGCGATGGAACGCGATCGACAACCCGGACCCCGGCCACCACCCGCTGCCGATGGATCCGCCTTGGCTGCACACGCCGACCCCGGAGCTGATCTACGCCAACGTGCTGTTCGACAACACCCGCCGTTACCTGGTCGGCGAACACACCGAAGCCATGGCCACGCTGGCCGAACAGCTCGACGTCGATGAGTGGCTGTGGGGCCTGATTCAACTGACGCAATTGTGGGGCTGGCAACAACCGGAGCAAGTGCATTTCTTGCTGACCCGCAGTTTGCAGTTACCGGGATATCGGCCAGGCAAATCATGGCTGCCCAAACCCGGTGAAGATCCGGCGATGCATTTTGAGCGGGTATATCAGGAAGCGTTGTATTGGCAGGGAGAGGTAGGTCGATGAGGAACTTGAAACGAGGGTTGCTGCTGAGTGGTTGCCTGGGATTGCTGGTGGGTTGTACGACGGTGAAGACCCCGAACACGTTTACGTTTGTTCCGGATTTTCCACCTGGATTCAAATATGAGCTGAAGGCTATCTACCTGCCCGCAGCGGGTGAAACCTGCCGCGTGCCAGGAAAGCCGGATTTCTGGGTGAGCTTCAATAAACCCACCATGGAATATGTAAGCACTGCGGAAATCGAGTTGTACAAAACCGTCAGCGATTGTCCGTTGGCGCTCAACAAAGTGGAAATCAAGCTCATCGGTTTTTATGGAAAAGGCCGAAGCAACTTCAGCATGGACTACGCCTCGATTTTCGTGCGTCCAGAGTTGCTGGAACGACTAAAGGGCACTTTCAACGAGGACGGCCTGGGTGAGTTTACAGGCGAATGCATGTGGTTTTTTCGGACAGTCAGCCCCAAGCGTAACCTAATAAAAATGTTGAGATGTAAAGGAATGGATCAAGAAGGAAATGTAGCCCGGAGCCGCCCTCATGGCGCGTACACACTGGATCAACTACCAGGAAAAACCGTGAGGTTGAAAATAAACCTAGCGAATGAAGAGCAACCTGGTTGGGGGGACACTTGGGTCCAGGTTCCTGGTGGCTGGAAGCGCTGTATGGGGGAAGGCTATGAGGACCAGCGTGGTTATTGCAATGGAAATTATGAAGACTTCAGCACCTTCAGAATGGTGGATGGACGGATTTGCACCATCTATCCAAGTTGCAACGAAAACACGGACGAGACTCCATGAACGCTGAATCCTTACCGACAAGCGTTACCACCTTCATGCAAGGTGATATCCACGCCTGCCCGATGCGCGGGCATTCGACCAGTTTTCAATTGGTGAATGAGTTCGGAGATGGCACACCCTACGCCGGCTTGGCATATGAGATCACCGACTACGAAGATACCGTTCATACTGGAAAACTGGATGCGAAAGGCTGGGCAAAGGTAAACAACCACCATTGTGGCCCGGTAGTGCTCAAGCTGAATAAGCCTTTTCAAGGAGCAGAAGCGCTGTATCGAGACTTGAGAAAAAGACTGGACTACCCCCTTCCCATCACCGAACTCCAAGTCCGCGCCGAAAAAACCCGCTTCTTCCACAAAACAGGCACTCGCACCCAGGCAAACCCCGCCAAGGACCTGCCCGAAACCGACGCGTACTGTCAGGTCGAAGTCAGTGAACTGGTAAAGCACATCGCCCACCTGCCACCACTGGTTGCTCGTCGCGACCCTCCGAAGAGGGCGGCGCACAAGCTCATGCGATCGGCGGCGAAGTCCAGAGACTTCACGCTCGTCGATAAAACTTCTGCGGATGGCGGACTGCACACAATCTTGAGTGCGGCGGAGATGGCCACCGTCGAACTGGGGTTTTCCCCGCCGCCGCCCAAGGGCGTCGCACTGCTGCCGAACAAACACCATGTGCTGGAAGTACGGCCGATGAGAGCGCTACGGCCAATGCTGTCGACAGGCGACGCGTTCTGCGCGCTCAACCTTTATCAGCTGTCGGTGATGGCGACGCTGAGCTACACCGATTTCGGACAGGAACCCAACACTCAACCGGTGCAGACCGACACGGTAAGCTTTCCGGTACAGCCCAGCAGCGGCAACTGGTTCGGCCACGCGCTACCGCAGTTCGACGAGTTGTGGAAGGTCGATGACTCGCAAACGCAGAAATACTACCCACTGTACGAAGACGTGCCGTATTCGAAACGCCTGGAAGTGGTGCCGTTCGACCCGAACCTTTACCCCGAAGTGAATGACCCCGCGTTGGGCGACGAACAAGAACACCCGGCCAAGTTGCACTGTCTCGATGACCGTAACAAAGACAACAGTACTGATACCCAAGCTTTCATCTGCCACCACAACGAACTGATCCTGATCAGCGTGCGAGGTACCAGTGAGTTCTGGCCCGACGGCTTGCGTGACGGGGATGCCTATCAGGTTCCCTTTGCCGAAGGCGAAGGCAAAGTGCACCGCGGTTTCTACGGTGGCGCCTTGGCGGCTTATCCATTTATCGTGACTTATCTGGAAAAATTCTACAGCGGGCAAAAGCTTCTGATCACGGGTCACAGTCTGGGCGGTGCAGTTGCACTGATCCTGTCCGAGATGCTGAGACGCAACCTGGAGTTCTCCCCGCAAATCGTGCTCTACACCTACGGCGCCCCCCGCGCCGGCGACACCACCTTCATCGAAAGCGCCAGATCGCTGGTGCATCACCGCATCGTCAATCAGAACGATCCGGTACCGAGCGTGCCGGCGACCTGGATGAACACCTTTGCCAAGCCTGGGCCGATGTACGCAACCAACGCCGTGGTGCTGGGCTTCAACCCGGTCGCCGGCCTCGGCCTGCTGATCTGGGGAATCATCAATTTCTTTGGCGACGACTATGGGCATCACGGTGCTTTGCGCCATTTCATGCCCGTTGAGTTCGACAAGGACCACCGATCCTCCCTTCTCTGGGAGCCGGGTTGCAGCACGATCGTCGATCACGGCTGCGCCAAGGCCCTGCGCGCTACCAACGGCTTGCCCGAACGCGGATCGTTTCTGCGGCAGTTGTTCGACCGGGGTCACCACTCAATGGTCGGCAGCTACATCCCCGGCTGCTGGGCCAGCTTGCGCCGTTGGCAGGAAGCACTGCAGCTCAAGCGTTCGCTGGTGACCAATCGCGAATTCGAGTGGATCAGCAGCGCGCTGGAGAATATTCAGCAACAGCTGCGGGCCATTAAGCGCGATCTGCAAAACAACCACCGTTCTTACGTGCGAGAGCAGGAGCGCGTGCACAAGACGCTGATGCTCAATCAGGAAATAGACAAGATCAGCATGACCAAGGCCCGCCTGACAGCGCTGCGCAGTCAACGGGTCACTGAGACCGACGTTTACGGCAGCTATGCCGACCAGCCCGAATGGGTCGAGGAAAGTTTGCTGCGCTGGAACGCCCACCCTGAAAACCTGGTTCAGGAGCAACTGGCGATGATCCCGCCAGCCGCTGAAGACCACGACGCCGCTATCGCCGCGATGACCGGTGGACATGCAGTTGGCGCGCCGTTTCAGCTGGATATTGATTCGTTCATTTAACTTAATCAGTCAACAAGGAAGTACCGATGCTCTCGTTATCCCCCAAGTTAAACTTCGCGACTGCAACGCACTCGATCCGCGCTTTGTTATTGGCCAGCTTCATAATATTTGGAACTGGATGCAACTCGTTCTCCAGTTCGGCGACACTGAACATGGACATCCCTGCGAATTTTAGCGTCACCGCCGAAGCGTACTATCAGCCGTTTTCCCCATATTACTGTTACGCGCCAGAAAACTACGCAAGAGACCCCAACCTTGGAGTCAAAAAATTTAAACAACCTTGGCAACCCACTGCGCAGACCGCCAAGTTCAACGTCAAATTACTTCCCAGCATTGGGGGCTGTCTCACGCTCCTCAGCGAAATCAAAATCTGGATCATGGACATGACCGAGGATCCAGAGAAACTTGGCTTAAGCGCCGTCTGGATACATATTAATGACCTGGCAGATGAACCACTGGACGAGCATGGGTCGAACGAGAACTTGCTTTCAGTCGAGTGTAAATATGCGGACTCCCGGTTAAGTAAAGTCTTCAAATATGAATTGGTATGCAAAGGGCAGAGTACGAACGATGAAATTCTGGGCAGGCTACGAATTGAGCAATTCCAGGATAAGCCATTGCGATTAACAGTTCGGATGACCGAGTAGTCGGCGTGCTGCCCGACGCTTAAGTCCCAATGACTGCCGCAAGCTGGCTAGGCAGCGTGGTCATGTCCGCTATCAAACGCAGTCTGAGCGCGAAGGACTGGGGCACAATGATCAAAGGTCACGGCGGAATCCTCGATTGGATGGACTCGATATGCTTCGCGGCACCGCTCTTCTTTCACCTGACGCGTTACTTCTTCTCCGTCTGATCTAGACGAATGCTCCAACCACAAAAAATGGGCACCCGACCGCAATCGGTGTGCCCATTTCTCATTTGCGGCTCTCCCCGTCATTCAGGGGAGCACGCCGCCATCAAGGATTGACGCTGTCTTTCAACGATTTGCCTGGCTTGAATGCCACGGTGTTGCTGGCCTTGATCTTGACCGGTTCGCCGGTCTGCGGGTTTTTGCCGGTGCGGGCGCCGCGGTGGCGTTGCAGGAAGGTGCCGAAGCCGACCAGCGTCACGCTGTCCTTGCGGTGCAGGGCGCCGGTGATTTCTTCGAGGACGGCGTTGAGGACGCGGTTGGCCTGTTCTTTGGTCAGGTCTGCCTTTTCGGCGATTGCAGCGGCGAGTTCTGGTTTACGCATTAGTGAAGCCCCTTTGACGGTTTTTTGTTGTTATGTCCGTGCTGTTCTCGTTGGAACAGCGCCCAAGGCGCCGCAGGCTCTACTCTGCGGCAGACGGGAGTGAGAATGGCACGCCGCCAACGGCGGCGCCAGTCTCCCCAAGACCTTTGTCGGGGCAAAAGAGCGGTGTTTGCGACAGAACGACCGGCATTTACGCCAGCAGCGGCGGCAGCTGTTTGTTCAGGGCCAGTTTTTCCATGACCGCCCCGCCGGTCAGGGCGTAACCGAGCAACTGACCGTCGGCACCGTGGCACAGCGCTTTGACGTCGGCGCCCTGCCCTTCGACGCTCCAAACGCCTTCGCTGCCCCGTGGCGGCGGCGACACCACCAGCGGGCACACCGGGGTTTTCACGGTGATCGGCATCGGCCCGTAGCTGACCGCGGTCGGGTTACCAGCGAGGGTTTGCGCCAATGCGCGGGCGCAGCTCATCAGCGGCATCACGTAGAGCAGATTGAGCCCGTCGACTTCGGCGCAATCGCCCAGGGCGTAGATGTTGGCGTGGGAGGTTTTCAGGTAACGATCGACCATCACGCCGCGATTGACCTGCACGCCGGCAGCTGCCGCCAGATCGATGCGCGGGCGCAGGCCGATCGCCGAGACCACTACATCGCAGGGGATGATCTGGCCATCGGACAGGTGCGCTTCCAGGCCATCGGCGACTTTCTCCAGGCGGGTCAGCACCGGGCCGAGGTGAAACTTCGCCCCGATACTTTCCAGCCCGGCCTGCACGGCCGCCGCAGCGGCGGGATGCAAGAGCATCGGCATGACCTGTTCGCACGGCGCGACCAGTTGCACTTCGTAGCCGCCGAGGATCAGGTCATTGGCAAATTCACAGCCGATCAGCCCGGCGCCGAGCAACAACACCCGCCGCTTGCCCGCCGCTGCGGCACGGTACCGCGCGTAGTCTTCCAGATCGTTGATCGGGAACACCAGTTCCGCGCCGTCGCCTTCGATCGGCACACGCACGGTTTCCGCGCCCCAGGCCAGAATCAGGTCGCGATAGGACACGGCTTCTTCGCCGATCCACAAGCGTTTGTGGCCAGCGTCGATGCCGCTGATGCGCGTGTGGGTGCGCACTTCGGCCTTCAACTGCTCGGCCATGACGCCGGGCTCGGCCATGCTCAGGCCGTCGGCATCCTTGTTCTTGCCGAAACCGGTGGAGAGCATCGGCTTGGAGTAAGAGCGGCCGTCATCGGCGGTGATCAGCAGCAGCGGGGTTTCGCTGTCGAGCTTGCGAAACTCGCGGGCCAGGTTGTAGCCCGCAAGCCCGGTGCCGATGATGACGACTGGTGCGCTCATGCCTTACTCCTCTGATTTGCTTAGTTGATTTCGATCATTTCGAAGTCCATTTTGCCGACGCCGCAGTCGGGGCACAGCCAGTCTGCCGGTACGTCTTCCCAGCGGGTGCCCGGCGCGATGCCGTCATCCGGCCAGCCATCGGCTTCGTTATAGATCAGGCCACAGACGATACATTGCCACTTCTTCATTCAGGTACTTCCTCAGGGTTCAGGCGTAGTGCCGGCGCGGACGGTCGATGGGTGCTGCGTTGCCATCCGGCTCAGGGCGTTTTGTACTGAGGGTGCCGCGCAGATGCAAGCCTGTTCGGCGCAACGGCGGCCGGCGCCGCTCAATCCTGTCGCCCGCCATGGTAAGCTCGCCGCCTCATTTGCGGCCAATAATGACTCATTGTGCAACATTCAAATGCCTGCCCCGCCCCGCTCTGGCTGACCCAAGACCGCCTGACGCCCCGCCCCGATCCGTTGACCCTCGACTGGTTGTTCGACGAAGGCTCGCTGACCCGCCGTTTGACCCGTTTGTCCGAGGACGGCTTCAGCGTGTCGCCGCTGTTCGAAGGCTGGGACACCTTGCGCGCTGATGAATGCGCGGCACTGGAGCTGGCCGAGGGCAGCGAAGGCTGGGTGCGTGAGGTGTATTTGCGCGGCCACGGCGAGGCCTGGGTGTTTGCCCGCAGCGTTGCCTCGCGGGCGGCCCTGCAAGGCGATGGCTTGCACATGGATGAACTGGGCAGCCGCTCGCTGGGCGAATTGCTGTTTTGTGATCGCGCATTTCAGCGCCGCGCCATTGAAGTCTGCCGCTACCCCGAGCAATGGTTGCCGCCAGTGGTGAAAACCCCTGAGCTGTGGGGCCGGCGTTCGCGTTTCGACCGTGGCGCGCTGAGCGTGCTGGTCGCGGAAATCTTCCTGCCGAGCCTGTGGGACGCCGCCCGCGCCCATCCGGAGAACTGCTGATGTATCAGAGCCTGCTAAAGTCCCTCAACCGTCTGAACCCGCGCGCCTGGGATTTCGTGCAGTTGACGCGCATGGACAAGCCGATCGGTATTTACCTGTTGCTGTGGCCGACGCTGTGGGCGCTGTGGATTGCCGGCAAGGGTTCACCGTCGCTGGCCAACATCGTCATTTTCGTCCTCGGCGTGGTGCTGACCCGCGCCGGCGGCTGCGTGATCAACGACTGGGCCGACCGCAAGGTCGACGGCCACGTCAAACGCACCGCGCAACGGCCGCTCGCCGCTGGCCGGATCAGCTCGAAGGAAGCGCTGGTGTTCTTTGCCGTGCTGATGGGCATCAGTTTTCTGCTGGTGCTGTGCACCAACGCGCCGACGATCTGGCTGTCGCTGGGTGGTCTGGCGCTGGCATTCACTTATCCGTTCATGAAGCGCTACACCTACTACCCGCAAGTGGTGCTGGGCGCGGCGTTTTCCTGGGGCATGCCAATGGCCTTTACCGCTGAGACCGGCGAGTTGCCAGCAGCGGCGTGGTTGCTGTGGATCGCCAATCTGCTGTGGACGGTGGGTTATGACACTTATTACGCGATGACCGATCGGGATGACGACCTGAAGATCGGCGTGAAATCCACGGCGATACTGTTTGGCGAAGCGGATCGGGTGATCATCCTCAGCTTGCAGGCATTGTCGCTGGCCTGCCTGATTCTGGCCGGGTCGAAGTTCGAGCTGGGGATCTGGTTTCACCTCGGTTTGCTGGTGGCTGCGGGATGTTATGCGTGGGAGTTCTGGTACACCCGCGATCGCGACCGCATGCGTTGCTTCAAGGCGTTCTTGCATAACCACTGGGCAGGGTTGGCGATCTTTGTCGGGATCGTGCTGGATTATGCACTGCGCTGATGCATGACACCTGTGGGAGCGAGCCTGCTCGCGAAGGCGTCATGTCAGTCACCTCTGCAATAGCTGACACACCGCTTTTCGCGAGCAGGCTCGCTCCCACAGTCTTGTGCGTCGTGGTTATTTGGCCTTGGCAACTTTCCACGCGCCGTCCATTTTGCCGTCGCCGGTCATGTCGCCGGCCTTCTTGTCCATCACGAAGGTGTACAGCGGCATGCCCTGGTAGGCCCACTGCTTGCTGCCATCATCACGAGTGATTACCGTCCAGTCCCCCATCGACTTGTCATTCGCTGTCGCCATTAGCGGCGGCCAGTTTGCCGCGCACGTGTCATTGCACGCGGACTTGCCAGCGGAGTCCTTGGCGAAGGTGTACAGGGTCATGCCCTTGTGGTCGGTGTACATGCCGTCCTTTTCCATCGCCGGATCGGCCGCCATGGCCAGCCCCGGTAATGTCAGGGCGGCGGCCATCAGCAGGGCTTTGAACGAAGCAGTCATCTGAGTCATGGAAACCTTCTTTTGTGGTTGTCAGGATTCGGACTTGGAGCTTAGTTCAGGATCAGCACAAACGCCGCCACTCTGAAATACTGTCACACGACTGCAATAATTCCGTTATCTAATGCGGCGCAAGACAGTTAAATGACAAGAGGATTAAGGCATGGTTGGCAGGAGCATTCTGATCGTCGACGACGAAGCGCCCATTCGCGAAATGATCGCCGTGGCGTTGGAAATGGCCGGCTATGACTGCCTCGAGGCAGAGAACTCGCAGCAGGCCCACGCCATCATCGTCGACCGCAAACCGGACCTGATCCTGCTCGACTGGATGCTGCCCGGCACCTCGGGCATCGAACTGGCCCGGCGCCTCAAGCGTGACGAGCTGACCGGGGACATCCCGATCATCATGCTCACCGCCAAGGGCGAAGAGGACAACAAGATCCAGGGCCTGGAAGTCGGCGCCGACGATTACATCACCAAACCTTTTTCGCCGCGTGAACTGGTCGCCCGCCTCAAGGCTGTGCTGCGCCGCGCCGGACCGACCGATGGCGAAGCGCCGATCGAAGTCGGCGGCCTGCTGCTCGACCCGATCAGCCACCGCGTGACCATCGACGGCAAACCCGCCGAAATGGGCCCGACCGAATACCGCCTGCTGCAATTCTTCATGACCCATCAGGAACGCGCCTACACCCGTGGCCAGTTGCTCGACCAGGTCTGGGGCGGCAACGTCTATGTCGAAGAGCGCACCGTCGACGTGCACATCCGCCGCCTGCGCAAGGCCCTCGGCGACGCTTACGAAAATCTGGTACAAACCGTGCGCGGCACCGGTTATCGGTTCTCCACAAAAGCATAAAAGCTGCTGCAAGTTTCTAGCTACAAGCGGCAAGTGAAAGCCGATCCGCGTTAGCTTGGTGCTTGCGACTTGAAACTTGAAACTGCGGCTAAGGACGCCTCTGTGAATCAAAACTGGCATGGCACCCTGATTCGCCACATGCTGTTGCTGGTCACCGCCTGCCTGGTGATCGGCCTGATCACCGGCTATTACGGCTGGAGCCTCGCAGCGGGTCTGGGGCTTTATCTGGCCTGGACGCTCAAGCAACTGCTGCGTCTGCACGAATGGCTGCGCCAGCATCAACCCGACGAAGCACCGCCCGATGGCTATGGTCTGTGGGGCGAGGTGTTCGACAGCATCTATCACCTGCAACGCCGCGACCAACGGGTGCGCGGACGTCTGCAAGCGGTGATCGACCGGGTGCAGGAATCCACCGCCGCGCTGAAAGACGCGGTGATCATGCTCGACAGCGACGGCAACCTCGAATGGTGGAACCGCGCCGCCGAAACCCTGCTCGGCCTGAAGACTCCGCAGGACAGCGGCCAACCGGTGACCAACCTGGTGCGCCATCCGCGCTTCAAGGAATACTTCGAGCAGGACAGCTTCGCCGAGCCATTGGAAATCCCTTCGCCGACCAACGATCGCGTGCGCATTCAGCTGTACCTGACCCGCTACGGCAACAATGAACACCTGATGCTGGTGCGCGATGTCACGCGCATTCATCAGCTGGAACAGATGCGCAAGGACTTCATCGCCAACGTCTCCCACGAGCTGCGCACACCGCTGACGGTGATCTGCGGCTATCTGGAAACCCTGCTCGACAATGTCGAGGAAGTGAACCCGCGCTGGAGCCGAGCCCTGCAACAGATGCAACAACAGGGCGGGCGCATGCAGACGCTGCTCAACGACCTGTTGTTGCTGGCGAAACTGGAAGCCACCGACTACCCGTCGGACAACCAGCCGGTGCAGATCGACACGCTACTGCAATCGATCACCAGCGATGCGCAGCAGTTGTCGGGAGCGAAGAACCAGCGCATCAGCCTCGAGGCCAATGCCGGAGTGCTGCTCAAGGGCAGCGAGGCCGAACTACGCAGTGCGTTTTCCAATCTGGTGTTCAACGCGGTCAAGTACACCCCGGCCGAGGGCAACATCCGCATTCGCTGGTGGGGCGACGATCAGGGCGCGCACCTGAGCGTGCAGGATTCCGGCATCGGCATCGACAGCAAACACTTGCCGCGCCTGACTGAACGTTTCTACCGCGTCGACTCCAGCCGCAACTCCAACACCGGCGGCACCGGCCTCGGCCTGGCAATCGTCAAGCACGTGCTGCTGCGCCACCGCGCACGCATGGAGATCAGCAGCGTGCCCGGTCACGGCAGCACCTTCACCTGCCATTTCGCCCCGGCCCAGGTGGCCAGCGCACGGGCGATCAGCGCCACCGAGTGATGCCGCCCGGCACACGCCACTAGGCAATCGCACGGTCAGCCGCTACATTGGCTGACTTGTGCCTGCCTTTCAGGCGCTGTTTCTCCCTACTTTCGAATCACACGGAACCCGCAAAACTCCATCATGGACCCTTCCCCTGGCTTGTCCCTCGCTACCATTTTCGCCGACTTCGGCATGATCCTTTTTGCTCTGATCCTGGTGTTGCTCAACGGCTTTTTCGTTGCGGCGGAATTCGCCATGGTCAAACTGCGCTCGACCCGGGTCGAGGCCATCGCTGAACAACACGGCTGGCGCGGGCACATCCTGCGCACCGTGCACAGTCAGCTCGATGCCTACCTGTCGGCGTGCCAGCTCGGCATCACCCTCGCCTCCCTTGGCTTGGGCTGGGTCGGTGAACCGGCATTTGCGCATATTCTCGAACCGCTGCTGAGCGCGGTCGGCGTCGACTCGCCCGAGATCATTAAAGGCGTGTCGTTCTTCACCGCGTTCTTCATCATTTCGTACCTGCACATCGTGGTCGGCGAGCTGGCGCCCAAGTCGTGGGCGATCCGCAAACCCGAGCTGCTGTCGCTGTGGACGGCGGTGCCGCTGTACCTGTTCTACTGGGCGATGTACCCGGCGATCTACCTGCTCAATGCCAGCGCCAACGCGATTCTGCGTATCGCCGGGCAAGGCGAACCCGGCCCGCACCATGAACACCATTACAGCCGCGAAGAACTGAAACTGATCCTGCACTCCAGCCGTGGCCAGGATCCCAGCGATCAGGGCATGCGCGTATTGGCCTCGGCCGTGGAAATGGGCGAGCTGGAAGTGGTCGACTGGGCCAACTCCCGCGAAGACCTGATCACCCTCGAATTCAATGCGCCGCTGAAGGAAATCCTGGCGATGTTCCGTCGCCACAAGTTCAGCCGTTATCCGGTGTACGACAGCGAGCGCCAGGAGTTCGTCGGCCTGCTGCACATCAAGGATCTGCTGCTGGAACTGGCCGCGCTGGACCACATTCCCGAGTCGTTCAACCTGGCCGAGCTGACCCGCCCGCTGGAGCGCGTATCGCGGCACATGCCGCTGTCGCAACTGCTGGAGCAGTTCCGCAAGGGCGGCTCGCACTTCGCCGTGGTCGAGGAGGCTGACGGCAACATCATCGGCTACCTGACCATGGAAGACGTGCTGGAAGTGCTGGTCGGCGACATTCAGGACGAACACCGCAAGGCAGAGCGCGGCATCCTCGCCTATCAGCCGGGCAAGTTGCTGGTGCGTGGCGATACGCCGTTGTTCAAGGTCGAGCGCCTGCTCGGCATCGATCTGGATCACATCGAAGCGGAAACCCTCGCCGGGCTGGTCTACGAAACCCTGAAACGGGTGCCGGAAGAGGAAGAAGTGCTGGAAGTCGAAGGCCTGCGCATCATCATCAAGAAAATGAAAGGGCCGAAGATTGTCCTGGCCAAGGTGTTGATGCTGGATTGATGGGAGTTTGGGGAGCTCTTGTGGCGAGGGGATTTATCCCCGTTGGACGGCGCAGCCGTCCCAAAACCATTGAATGCAGTCAGTTAGTACAGAGTCGCAATATTTGGGGCCGCTTCGCGGCCCAACGGGGATAAATCCCCTCGCCACAAAAACCCTCAACACCCTATCGCGCCTACTGCTTGCCCAACGCAAAGTTGGGCAACGCCCCCAGCGGCTGGTTGAACTGATAGGGAATCGACACCAGCCCTTCTCCGGTATTGCGCTGCACCACGAAGTGCAGGTGCGGGCCGCTGCTGTTGCCGGTGTTGCCGGACAGCGCCAGCGGGCTGCCGACCTTCACCCGTTGTCCTTCGCGCACACTCACCGAACCCTGTTTCAGATGCAGGTACACGCCCATGGTGCCGTCATCGTGCAGCACCCGGACGAAGTTGCCGGAGGCGTCGGTGCCGCGTCCGCTCTGGGAGTTCTCGGTCTTGACCACCACTCCCGCTCGCGCGGCGATGATCGGCGTGCCCACCGGCATGGCGATGTCCATGGCGTAGCGGTTCTTCGGCCCATAGTGGCTGTACTGGCCGTTGGCGCCCTGACTCAGGCGAAACGGCCCGCCACGCCAGGGCAGCGGATAGCGATAGCTCTGCGCGGTGCCTGCGGGGTCGCCCAGCGAATACTGGAACTGCGGCGAGTACACCAGCGGCTGGTCGCGGCTGATCGCCGTCAGCAGCGCCAGCCGCGTATTGCTGCGCGGTGGCAGCACGCGACGGATCGCCTGCGCTGGCGCGCCACGCACATTGCTCGTGCCGATGAAGGCCAGGGCAACCTCGACCGGCGCGTACAGATCGTTGCGCGCAAACACTACATCAACGCCCTTCTGCTTCTTGATGTCCAGGTACACCTGGCGGTCGAGGCGCTCGACCATGCGATCCTGAAACACGAACACCTTCGCGCCTTTGCTCGGGCGGTCACTGTACGAGACCACGCCATTGGCATCGGTGGATTTGTAGATGGTCATGGCCATCGCCAGCTGGGAGGCCAGGCAGAGACCGCAGAAAAACAGCAGGCGCGCGAGCATGGGCAAAAGTCTGTCGATGGAAGGCCTGGGAATCAGCCTAGCAGCTGAGACAGACCAGGCTAGTCGACAGATGTTTCAAATTGCCCAGCGCGGGAGATGGGTGGTGTTTCGGCTGGCCCCTTCGCGAGCAGGCTCGCTCCCACATTTGGAATGCGTTCCAGGGTGGGAGCGAGCCTGCTCGCGAAGGCGGCCTATCGGGCGACGAAGCTTACGCGCCGGGTACGAAGTGCTTCTGCGCCGTGCCCCGGGCGATCAGGCGCGAGATGTAGTCGAGCTTCTGCGCATCCTGGTCGACGAAGCGGAAGGTCAGTTGCAGCCAGTCGCTGTCGGCTTTCTGCTCGTGGGCGACGATGGCGTGCAGGTAACCATTGAGGCGCGCGATCTCGGCGTTATCGCCCTGCTCCAGATCGAGCACGGCGCTGTCGAGGATCTGCGGCAGGGTTTCGGTGCGCTTCACTACCAGCAGGGCTTCCTTGATGCTCAAGGCCTTGATCACGCATTGCTGATTGCCGCTCGGCAACCGCAGCTGGCCCTGCCCACGACCGCCCACCGGCGCCTTGGATGCACCGGGCGCCTGAACTGGCGGGCTGTTGAGCAAACCGCGCGACGGTGCAGCGGCTGGAGCGGGTGCAGCAGCGGCAGGCCTGGCCGCAGCGCCGCCGACCACGGCAGGCTTGCCGCCGGTCAGGGCGCTCAGGGAATCGTTGCCGAACGCCGAATTCATCTTGGTCGGCGCGCTGTTCATCAAGGTGTCGAGCTTGCCGACCTTGTTCAGTGCCTGCTTGACCTTGGTCAGCAGTTGCTCGTTGGTGAACGGCTTGCTGACGTAGCCGGAAACGCCGGCCTGAATCGCCTGCACGACGTTTTCCTTGTCGCCGCGGCTGGTGACCATGACGAACGGCATGGTCTTGAGGTTGTCCTGCTCGCGGCACCAGGTCAGCAGTTCGAGGCCGGACATTTCCGGCATTTCCCAGTCGCACAGCACCAGGTCGAAAGCCTCTTTGGCCAGCATGGCCTGGGCCTTCTTGCCGTTGATAGCGTCCTCGGTGCGGATCCCCGGGAAGTAATTACGCAGGCACTTTTTCACCAGGTCACGAATGAACGAAGCATCGTCCACGACCAATACACTGATCTTGCTCATCCAACACCCCTATTAAAATCCCGGCAAGCATAACGCTGGCTGATGGCACATTGCCAAAACTCTTCAGTCACGCCGGGACTTTTCGTTCGCGGGTGCTGCTTTTTAATTCGATCTGCCTTGTGAAAAGCACAAACAAAAACGCCCGGCCAGAGGGCCGGGCGCTTTTCTCAGGCAATCTTACTTATCGTCAGCTTCGCCCGGAACATTAGCGGTTTCAGCGCTTGTGCCTTCAACTTCTTCCTTCATGCGCTTGAGGCCCATGTGGCGCACGTCGGTGCCGCGCACCAGGTAGATCACCAGTTCGGAGATGTTGCGCGCATGGTCGCCGATACGCTCCAGCGAACGCAGGACCCAGATGATGCTCAGCACCCGCGAGATAGAGCGCGGGTCTTCCATCATGTAGGTGGCCAGCTCACGCAGGGCGGTTTTGTATTCGCGGTCGATGATCTTGTCGTACTGCGCCACCGACAAAGCCAGATCGGCGTCGAAACGGGCGAACGCGTCCAGCGCATCGCGCACCATGTTGCGTACCTGGTCGCCAATGTGGCGCACCTCGACGTAACCACGCGGCGCTTCGCCTTCTTCGCACAACTGGATGGCACGACGGGCGATCTTGGTGGCTTCATCGCCGATACGCTCGAGGTCAATCACCGACTTGGAAATGCTGATGATCAAACGCAGGTCGGACGCCGCCGGCTGACGACGGGCGAGAATGCGCAGGCATTCTTCGTCGATGTTGCGTTCCATCTGGTTGATCTGGTCATCGATCTCACGGACCTGCTGAGCCAGGCCGGAATCGGCCTCGATCAGCGCGGTCACCGCGTCGTTGACCTGCTTCTCGACCAGCCCGCCCATGGCCAGGAGGTGGCTGCGCACTTCCTCAAGCTCGGCGTTGAACTGCGCAGAGATGTGATGGGTAAGGCCTTCTTTAGAAATCATTATTCGCTCCGCGAAAGTTGCAAGCTTCAAGCTGCAAGCTTCAAGCAGTTATGTGTAAGTCCTGATATCGCACCGCATCTTTCTTGCCGCTTGAAGCTTGAAGCTTGCGGCTGCCCCAATCAGCCATAGCGACCGGTGATGTAGTCTTCGGTCTGCTTCTTCGCCGGATTGGTGAACAGGGTATCGGTATCGCCGAATTCCACCAGTTTGCCCATGTACATGAACGCGGTGTAGTCGGACACCCGTGCCGCCTGTTGCATGTTGTGAGTCACGATGACGATGGTGAACTTGGACTTCAGCTCGTAGATCAGCTCTTCGACTTTCAGCGTCGAGATCGGGTCGAGAGCAGAGCACGGCTCGTCGAGCAGCAACACCTCCGGCTCGACCGCGATGGTGCGGGCGATGACCAGACGCTGTTGCTGACCACCGGACAGGCCGAGGGCCGAGTCGTGCAGGCGATCTTTGACTTCATCCCACAATGCCGCGCCTTTCAACGCCCACTCAACGGCTTCGTCGAGAATGCGTTTCTTGTTGATGCCCTGGATACGCAGACCGTAGACCACGTTTTCGTAAATGGTCTTCGGAAACGGGTTGGGCTTCTGGAACACCATGCCGACGCGACGACGCAGCTCGGCAACGTCTTCGCCCTTGCGATAGATGTTGTTGCCGTACAGGTTGATCGCGCCTTCGACGCGGCAGCCGTCGACCAGATCATTCATCCGGTTGAAGGTACGCAGCAGCGTCGACTTGCCGCAGCCGGACGGGCCGATGAACGCGGTCACGCGCTGCTTGGGGATGTTCATGCTGACGTCGAACAGTGCCTGTTTCTCGCCGTAGTACAGGCTCAGGCCCGGCACTTCGATGGCAACGGTTTCCTGCGCCAGGTCCAGGCTCTGCTTGTCGCGGCCCAGGGCAGACATGTTGATGCCGTGGCTGTGTGTTTCGTGCTGCATGGGGTTCTCACTCCGTTCGTAGCTGCAAGCTTCAAGCTGCAAGCTGCAAGTTTTGAGCAAAGCGGCGAGCAGCACTTTCTTGCCGCTTGTAGCTTGCCGCTTGTGGCTTATCGGTTAGCTATCCAGTGCTTTGTATTTTTCACGCAGGTGGTTGCGGATATACACCGCCGACAGGTTCAGCGTTGCGATCACCAGCACCAGCAGCAGCGCGGTGGCGTACACCAGCGGGCGGGCTGCTTCGACGTTGGGGCTTTGGAAGCCGACGTCATAGATGTGGAAGCCCAGGTGCATGATTTTCTGGTCCAGGTGCAGGTACGGGTAGTTGCCGTCCACCGGCAGCGACGGCGCCAGCTTCACCACCCCCACCAGCATCAGCGGCGCCACTTCACCGGCGGCACGGGCCACGGCGAGGATCATGCCGGTCATCATGGCCGGGCTGGCCATCGGGATAACGATTTTCCACAGCGTTTCCGCTTTGGTCGCGCCGAGGGCCAACGAACCTTCACGCACAGTGCGGGGAATCCGCGCCAGACCTTCTTCGGTCGCCACAATCACCACCGGTACCGCCAGCAGAGCGAGGGTCAGCGAAGCCCAAAGCAGGCCCGGCGTACCGAAGGTCGGCGCCGGCAGTGCCTCGGGGAAGAACAAGCGGTCCACCGAACCACCCAGCACGTAGACGAAGAAGCCCAGACCGAACACGCCGTAGACGATCGCCGGTACGCCGGCGAGGTTGTTCACCGCGATGCGGATGATCCGGGTCAGAGTGTTCTGCTTGGCGTATTCGCGCAGGTACACCGCCGCCAGCACGCCGAACGGGGTGACGATCATCGCCATGATCAGGGTCATCATCACGGTGCCGAAGATCGCCGGGAAGATCCCGCCTTCGGTGTTCGCTTCACGCGGGTCGTCGGAGAGAAATTCCCAGATCTTGCTGAAGTAGAAACCGACTTTGGTCAGCGTGCTCATCGCGTTCGGCTGGTAGGCGTGCACGACTTTGCCCAGACCGATTTCGATTTCCTTGCCGTTGGCATCGCGAGCAGTCAGCGCATCGCGGTTGAACTGAGCATGCAAATCAGACAAACGTGCTTCGATGTCCTTGTAGCGCGCATCCAGCTCGGCGCGCTCGGACTCCATGTCCGCTTGTGCGGTGGCGTCGAGCTTGCCTTCCAGCTCGAGTTTGCGGCCATGCAGACGGATGCGTTCGAGGCCGGCGTTGATCGCGCCGATGTCGGTTTTTTCCAGCGTCTTCAGTTGAGCCGCGAGATCGTTCACACGGTCGATGCGCGCTTGCAGTTCAGGCCATGCGGCCTCGCCCTCGGCGATGACCTTGCCGTCCTGTTTGACGTTGACCAGGTAACCGTAGAAGTTACCCCATTCACGACGCTCGATCGCCATCAACTCCGGCGGCGTGGTCTGCTTGGTCAGCCACTCGCCGACGATCCACGTGAAGTCGTTGCCGTTCAGGTCACGGTTGCCTACCTTGATCAGCTCGCGGGTCATGAATTCCGGACCTTCGTCAGGCACTGGCAAACCGGCGCTCTTCAGACGTGCGCGCGGCACTTCTTCTTTCTGCACCACTTCGCCGATCACCAGGTGATTGGCCTGGCCCGGCACGTCGTAATGCGCGTGGATCAGATCCGCCGGCCAGAAGTGACCGAGACCGCGCACGGCAATCACCGCCAACAGGCCAATGGTCATGATGACCGCGATGGACACCGCGCCACCGCTGATCCAGACGCCCGGGGCGCCGCTCTTGAACCATCCTTTCAGGGAGTTCTGTTTCACAGACTTCTACCTTTGCTTAAAGCGACGAGTATTTCTTGCGCAGACGCTGACGAATCAGTTCTGCCAGGGTGTTCATGACGAAGGTGAACAGCAGCAGCACCAGCGCCGAGAGGAACAGCACGCGGTAGTGGCTGCCACCGACCTCCGACTCGGGCATTTCCACCGCGACGTTGGCGGCCAGGGTGCGCAGGCCTTCGAACAGGTTCATCTCCATGACCGGGGTGTTGCCGGTGGCCATCAGCACGATCATGGTTTCGCCGACCGCACGGCCCATGCCGATCATCAGCGCCGAGAAAATCCCCGGGCTGGCGGTCAGGATCACCACGCGGGTCATGGTCTGCCACGGCGTCGCACCGAGGGCCAGCGAACCCAGGGTCAGGCCGCGCGGCACGCTGAACACGGCGTCTTCGGCGATCGAGTAGATGTTCGGGATCACCGCGAAACCCATGGCCAGACCGACCACCAGAGCGTTGCGCTGGTCGTAGGTGATGCCCAGGTCGTGGGAGATCCACATGCGCATGTCGCCACCGAAGAACCAGTTCTCCATGAACGGACTCATGTACAGCGACAGCCAGCCCACAAACAGGATCACCGGAATCAGCAGCGCACTTTCCCAACCGTCCGGGACTTTCAGGCGGATCGATTCAGGCAGACGACTGAAGGTGAAACCGGCGACCAGAATGCCGATCGGCAGCAACATCAGCAGACTGAAGATGCCCGGCAGATGGCCCTCTACGTATGGCGCGAGGAACAGACCGGCGAAGAAACCGAGGATCACCGTCGGCATCGCTTCCATCAACTCGATCACCGGTTTGACCTTGCGGCGCATGCCGGGGGCCATGAAGTACGCGGTGTAGATCGCCGCAGCGACGGCCAGTGGCGCGGCCAGCAGCATGGCGTAGAACGCGGCTTTCAGGGTGCCGAAGGTCAGCGGCGAGAGGCTCAGTTTCGGTTCGAAATCGGTGTTGGCGGCGGTCGATTGCCAGACGTATTTAGGCTCGTCGTAGTTCTCGTACCAGACCTTGCTCCACAGCGCGCTCCACGATACTTCCGGGTGCGGGTTGTCGAGCAGCAGCGGTTGCAGCTTGCCGCCGGCTTCGACGATCACCCGGTTGGCGCGTGGCGACAGACCGAACAAGCCCTGGCCTTCAACCACCTGATCGACCAGCAACGTACGGTGCGCGGTGCTGTGGAACACGCCGAGCTTGCCGCTGGCATCGAGGGCGAGGAAACCTTTGCGGCGTTCTTCGGCAGCGATTTCAACGATCGGCGTGGTGCCCATCTGGAAGGTGCGGATCTGCTTCAGACGCTGCTCGCCATCGGTATCGCGGGCCATGAACCACTGGGCCAGACCGCCCTTGGAATCGCCGATGATCAGCGAGATACCGCCGACCAGCTGCGCGGTGGCGGTGACTTGGGCGTCAGCGTTTTCCAGCAGTTTGTAGCGCCCGTTGAGGCTCTTGTCGCGCAGGCTGAATACGTCGGCCTGAGCACGACCGTTGACCACGTACAGCCACTGCTGGCGCGGGTCGACGAAGATGTTTTTCACCGGCTCGGTCATTTGCGGCAGATCGATGCGCGTCTGCTCGTTGGTGACTTCGCCGGTCATCATGTTTTCTTCGCTGGTCAGCGACAGCACATTGAGTTGCGAGCCGGTGGAGCCGACCAGCATCAGCGTCGAATCGGTGGCGTTGAGGCTGACATGCTCCAGCGCGCCGCCGCTTTCGTTCAGTGCGATCGGTGCCTCGCCATAGGGATATTCGATGGCCGGGCTGATGGTTTTCTTGCCATCGGGGTAGCTGACTTTATAGGTGTGACGGAACACCAGCGCCTGACCGTTGGACAGACCCACGGCCACCAGCGGATGACCCGGCTGGTCTTCGCCAATAGACGTCACGGTGGCGCCCGCAGGCAGCGGCAGATCGACACGCCTCAATTCAGCGCCACTGTCGAGATCGAAGAACAGCGCCTGGCCCTTGTCGGACACACGCATGGCTACCTGATTCTGCTCTTCGAGCGAGATCATCAGCGGCTTGCCGGCGTCCTGCATCCAGGCCGGGGTGATCGAGTCTTTCGCGGTCAGGTCGGCACCTTGAAACAGGGGCGCAACAACGTAAGCGAGGAAGAAGAAGATCAGGGTGATGGCCGCGAGCACCGCCAGGCCGCCGACGAGGACGTACCAACGGGTGAAGCGATCCTTGAGCGCGCGAATGCGGCGCTTGCGTTGCAGCTCAGGCGTATTGAAATCAATGCGCTTGGGGGGGGAAGTCGTAGTCATTGGGGAATTGGCCAGATCATTCATGCGCACACCCTAGCGATCCTGTATGACAGAAAGATGACAATGCAGTGACGCAGCAAATCCGCCACCAGCGGAGACTGGAGGAGGAATCGAGAATTCGAGTTGTGGAGCCTGTGTAGGAGCTGACGAGGGAACCGAGGCTGCGATCGTTTGATCTTGCGGTCAGAGGCCAGATCAAAAGATCGCAGCCTCGTTTTACTCGACAGCTCCTACAGGGGTTCCTGCAGATCCGGGGGTTAGCCCGGATCTACGGGGTTACTTCTTGGCGACAGCGCCGCCTTCCTGCAGACCGAGGTCAGCCAGTGCTTTGGCAGCAACCTTGGCTGGCAGCGGGATGTAACCGTCTTTCACTACCACTTCCTGGCCCTGCTTCGACAGCACCAGCTTCACGAACTCGGCTTCCAGCGGGGCCAGAGGCTTGTTCGGGGCTTTGTTGACGTAGACGTAGAGGAAGCGCGACAGCGGATACTTGCCGTTCAGGGCGTTTTCTTCGGTGTCTTCGATGAACTCGCCGCCTTCTTTCTTGGCCAGGGCGACGGTTTTCACGCTGGCGGTCTTGTAGCCGATGCCCGAGTAGCCGACGCCGTTAAGCGAGCTGCTGATCGACTGCACCACCGACGCCGAACCTGGTTGTTCGTTGACGTTTGGCTTGTAGTCGCCTTTGCACAGGGCTTCTTCCTTGAAGTAGCCGTAGGTGCCGGACACCGAGTTACGGCCGAACAGCTGGACTGGCTTGTTGGCCAGGTCGCCAGTCACGCCCAGGTCGCCCCAGGTCTTGACGTCAGCTTTGGCACCGCACAGGCGCGTCGAGGAGAAGATCGCATCGACTTGGGCCATGGTCAGGTGCTTGATCGGGTTGTCCTTGTGCACGAACACGGCCAGGGCATCCACGGCAACCGGAATCGCCGTCGGCTTGTAGCCGTACTTCTGTTCGAAAGCCTGCAGCTCGTTGTCCTTCATCTTGCGGCTCATCGGGCCCAGGTTGGCGGTGCCTTCGGTGAGTGCAGGTGGCGCGGTGGAGGAACCGGCAGCCTGAATCTGGATATTGACGTTCGGGTATTCTTTTTTGTAGTTCTCAGCCCACAGGGTCATGAGGTTGGCCAGGGTATCGGAACCGACGCTGGACAGGTTGCCCGACACACCAGTGGTCTTGGTGTAGCTCGGGATAGCAGGGTCAACAGCGGCGAACGCGTTGGCAGTCGCAACGCCAGCAGCGACAAAAGTCATTGCCGCCATCAAACGCTTCAGTTTCATGCCTTACTCCTAGCAGATAGGGTGTGTTAAGTCGGGGCCAAGTATCAGCAGGCCGTGTGAACACTCTATGGCTGAAATATGACAATTGGATGAAAGGCCAGCATCCGGCTTTTACTGGATGATTTTTGGTGCCCCCATTCGCGAGCAGGCTCGCTCCCACAATTGAAATGCATTCCAACTGTGGGAGCGAGCCTGCTCGCGAAGTGGCCGGTATTGGTGGAGTAGATCCTGGGCTTTAGCGCCCCTTCTTCCACAGCCACGCCCCGACCACAATCCCCATCCCGCACAGCACCGCAACATAGTAAGCCGGCCCCATCGCGCTTTCCTTCAGCAGCAGGCTCACCACCATCGGGGTCAAGCCACCGAAGATCGCGTACGCGACGTTGTAGGAAAACGACAGGCCACTGAAGCGAACCACCGGCGGGAACGCTTTGACCATCACGTACGGCACCGCGCCGATGGTACCGACCAGCAAACCGGTCAGTGCGTACAGCGGGAACAGCCAGTCCGGGTGGTCGGCGAGGCTGTGGTAGAAGGTCCAGGAGCTGATCAGCAGGCCCAGGCAACCGAACACGAATACACGGCCGGCGCCGAAGCGATCGGCCAGCGCGCCGGCACCAATGCAGCCGAGGCTGAGGAACACGATGGCCAGGCTGTTGGCTTGCAGCGCCGTGGTCGGCGAGAAGTGGTAGACCGTTTGCAGCACGGTCGGTGTCATCAGAATCACTACGACGACGCCGGCCGACAGCAACCAGGTCAGCAGCATCGAAATGGCGATGGCACCGCGATGATCACGCAGCACCGCGCGCAACGGCACTTCTTCGGCCAGAGCCTTGCGCAATTGAAGTTCGGCGAACACCGGTGTCTCGTGCAGCCAGCGGCGCAGGTACACCGAGAACAGGCCGAACACGCCGCCGAGCAGGAACGGGATCCGCCAGGCGTAATCCGACACTTCGGCTGGCGTATAAATGCTGTTGATCGCCGTGGCGACCAGCGAGCCGAGGAGGATGCCGGCAGTCAGGCCGCTGGTGAGCGTGCCGCAGGCATAACCGATGTGCTTTTGCGGTACGTGTTCGGAAACGAATACCCACGCCCCCGGCACCTCACCGCCAATCGCCGCACCCTGGATCACCCGCATCAGCAGCAGCAGGATCGGCGCCCAGATGCCGATCTGCGCGTAGGTCGGCAGCAGGCCCATGATCAGCGTCGGCACGGCCATCATGAAAATGCTCAGGGTGAACATCTTCTTGCGCCCCAGCAGGTCACCGAAGTGCGCCATGACGATGCCGCCCAGCGGCCGCGCCAGATAGCCGGCGGCGAAGATGCCGAACGTCTGCATCAAGCGCAGCCACTCTGGCATGTCGGCCGGGAAGAACAGCTTGCCGACGACGGTGGCGAAGAACACGAAGATGATGAAATCGTAGAACTCCAGCGCCCCGCCGAGGGCGGACAGCGACAGAGTCTTGTAGTCATTGCGGGTCAACGGTCGTGCGGGTTGCTCGGGCTGCGCGAGGCTCGAAGGCGCTGTGGTCATGGCAAGGGCTTCTCTTATAGTCGAATCTGTCGCCACAACAACGCTGGCGGTGGCTTGGACAGGTTCGGCACCATAGCAAATTGTTCGAAAAAGCACATAGAGGCGCGTAATTGACGGTCGAAATCAGAACCGGGTGGTCGTCGCGGGGTCTATCGACCGATATACTCGCCACCTGCGCAGGATTTGTAAGAGATTGCTGTGCGAAAACGTTGTTGGCCCGTCCTTTGCTCGGGATTTAGCCTTTTTCGCAGAGTTTCCCTTTAGGCGCCTGATGGAAAACGTGACGAACGCAGTGTGTTCGGTGTTGAATCGTTTTTCTTGAAGACGGCTACCACTCGCAATACCCACGAAGAGTCATGGGTCAGAGGCCCCTCGGCATGATAGAGCTCGAACAAGAAGATCCGATCCCACAGGGCGACCTGGCCCTGCAAATCACCGCACTTCCCCGCGAAACCAACGGCTTTGGCGATATTTTCGGCGGCTGGCTGGTCGCGCAGATGGATCTGGCCGGCACTGCCATGGCCAGCCGGGTGGCCGGCGGCCGCGTTGCCACTGTCGCCATCGACCGCATGGCGTTTCTCGTCCCGGTCGCGGTCGGCGCGCAGTTGTCCTTTTATACCCAGACCCTGGAAATCGGCCGCAGCTCGATCCAGATGATGGTCGAAGTGTGGAGCGATGACCCACTCTCCAGCGAATGGCGCAAGGTCACCGAAGCGGTTTTCGTCTTCGTCGCCATCGACGGCAGCGGTCGCACCCGCTCGGTGCCGCCACGCGCACGTTAAACCTCGCGGCCGTTTTGCGGTCGATAGTCGTCCCCAGTGTCTGATCGAGAGTTGCCCATGAACACGCCCAACGTTGAAGCCGTGAAACAGGATGAACTGAACTGCTGGCGCATCCGCCACGGCAAGGCCGAAGTGCTGGTGGCCCAGCAAGGCGCGCACATCCTCAGTTATCAGATCGACGGCCAGCCGCCGATCATCTGGCTCAACGACAAGGCCGAGTTCAGGACCGGCAAAAGCATCCGCGCCGGCGTGCCGGTGTGCTGGCCGTGGTTCGGCAAATTCGAACGCAACCCGAGCAGCGTGCAGGCGATGTACACCGGCGCGCAACCGGCTCCCGCGCACGGTCTGGTACGGGCGATGGACTGGGAGTTGGGCGGCATCGAATCAGAGGCTGACGGCATCAAGGTCGAGTTCAAGCTGCCCTACCCGGAAGGTGGCCTGCCGGGCTGGCCCCACGAGGTCGACCTGACCCTGACCCTGCATCTGGCGGATCAGTTGCATTACAGCCTTACCAGCCATAACCGGGGTACTGACAGCGTTACGCTGAGTCAGGCGCTGCACACCTATTTCGCCGTGAGTGACGCGCGCAATGTGCATGTCGACGGCGTGGCCGGGCTCAACTACATCGAGACCCTGGATGACTGGAACACGGCCAGCCAGAGCGGCGATCTGCATTTCGCCGGCGAGACCGACCGCATCTACCTCGATGTTCCGCCGCAACTGAGCATCGTTGATCCAACCTGGGAACGACGCATCGTGCTGACCTCTACCGGCTCGCGCACTGCGGTGATCTGGAACCCGTGGATCGACCGCGCCGCCGCCCTGCCGGACATGGACAACGATGGCTGGCAGCGCATGCTGTGCATCGAGACGGCCAATGTGATGGATGACATCGTCACGCTGGCGCCGGGGGAGAGCCATACCTTGGGCGTTAGCGTGGCCAGCAAACCGCTTTAAGATCAAAAGATCGCAGCCTTCGGCAGCTCCTACAGGAAAATGCATTCCAATGTAGGAGCTGCCGAAGGCTGCGATCTTTTGCTTTAGAGGTCAGCTTCCTCCACCACCCGCACCTTCTCCGCCTCCAGCGCATACGCTGCATCCGCCAGATCATTGCTGACCTTTTCGATCTTCAGCGTGCCGGTCACCCATAGCGGTGTGTAGATGTCCTCCAGCTTCAACCCTTTCGGATAACGCACCAGCACCAGTTGATTGGGCGGCGGTGGCGGCACGTGGATGCAGGCGCCGGGATACGGAACGAGGAAGAACAGCGTGCTGCGGCCCTTGGCATCGGACTCCAGCGGCACCGGGTAACCACCGATGCGGATGTGCTTGTCGTTCATCGACGCCACGGTTTTCGTTGAATACATCACCGCTGGCAGACCTTTGGCCTGCTTCATCCCGCCCTTCTCGGTGAAGGTGCCGCTGGCTTCGGGAGAGTTGTGGTCGATTTCCGGCATGGCCTCGAGGGCCTTTTGATCCGACTTGGGCATCAGTTCCAGCCAGTCGGTTTCCGGCAGTTCGCCGGCGTGGGCGAGATAACTGCCCAGCAAGAAGAGAGTCAACAGAAGACGGCGCATGAAGGTGCTCGGCAGGCAAAGGAATGGACGGTGAGTCGCCGCGCATTCTAGCCCTCCCGGCCGCGCTGGCCGAGAGGGCTTTGTCGCTTTCGATCAGTTCTTTTTGATCAGACCGTAGATCACCAGCAACACGACAGCGCCGACCAGTGCGCCGAGGAAACCCGCGCCCTCGCCCGCCTGATAGATGCCCAGAGCCTGGCCGCCGTAGGTGGCTGCCAGCGAACCGCCGATACCGAGCAGGATGGTCATGATCCAGCCCATGCTGTCATCGCCCGGTTTCAGGAACCGAGCCAGCAGGCCGACGATCAAGCCGATAAAGATGGTTCCGATAATTCCCATGGCATTTCCCTCTGATTTGGTAGATATGCCAAAGCCTAGACAGACTTTGGCATCCTGCCATGAGAGAACGGCGGCCCCTGAATGGTTCCGCCGCTGCCACATGAAACTGGTTTACTCGGCGATCAGCGCTTCGACCTTGATGATCTGCGCCTGCAGCGTGGCCATGTCGGCGCAGCGCAGGTTGGCATGGCCGACCTTGCGTCCGGCCTTGAAAGCTTTGCCGTAGTGATGCAGATGGCAGTCTTCGATGGCGATGACTTTTTCCACCGGCGGCACTACGCCGATGAAGTTGAGCATCGCGCTCTCGCCGACCTTGGCGGTCGAACCCAGCGGCAGGCCGGCCACGGCACGCAGGTGGTTTTCGAACTGGCTGCACTCGGCACCTTCGGTGGTCCAGTGCCCGGAGTTGTGCACGCGCGGGGCGATTTCGTTGGCTTTCAGGCCACCGTCGACTTCGAAGAACTCGAAAGCCATCACGCCGACGTAGTCGAGGTGTTTGAGCACACGGCTGGAATAATCTTCGGCCAGCGCCTGCAACGGGTGATCGGTGCTGGCGACGGACAGCTTGAGGATGCCGCTGTCGTGGGTGTTGTGCACCAGTGGATAGAACTTCGTTTCGCCATCGCGGGCACGCACGGCGATCAGCGACACTTCGCCGGTGAATGGCACGAAGCCTTCCAGCAGGCAGGCAACGCTGCCCAGTTCGGCGAACGTACCGGCAACATCTTCCGGCTTGCGCAGGACTTTCTGGCCCTTGCCGTCATAACCCAGGGTGCGGGTTTTCAGCACGGCCGGCAGACCGATCGAAGCGACGGCGGCGTCCAGGTCGGCTTGCGACTGGATGTCGGCGAAGGCCGGGGTCGGAATGCCGAGGTCTTTGAACATGCTCTTTTCGAACCAGCGGTCACGAGCGATGCGCAGGGCTTCGGCGCTCGGGTAGACCGGCACGAATTGCGAAAGAAACGCCACGGTTTCGGCCGGGACGCTCTCGAATTCGAAGGTCACCAGATCGACTTCATCGGCCAGTTGGCGCAGATGATCCTGATCGCCGTAATCGGCCCGCAGGTGTTCGCCCAACGCAGCGGCGCAAGCGTCCGGCGCAGGGTCGAGAAAAGCGAAGTTCATCCCCAGCGGAGTGCCCGCCAGGGCCAACATGCGACCCAACTGGCCGCCACCGATTACACCGATCTTCATCTCAACAACCTCAGGCAATACGTGGGTCTGGATTGTCCAGGACGCTGTCTGTCTGCTCGGCACGGAAGGTTTTCAGTACCGCGTGAAATTGCGGGTGCTTGGCGCCGAGGATGCTTGCCGAGAGCAGTGCGGCGTTGATCGCGCCAGCCTTGCCGATGGCCAGGGTGGCAACCGGAATGCCCGCCGGCATCTGCACGATCGACAGCAGCGAATCGACGCCCGAGAGCATGGCCGACTGCACCGGCACGCCCAGCACCGGCAGGTGGGTCTTGGCCGCACACATGCCTGGCAAGTGGGCTGCGCCACCGGCACCGGCGATGATCACCTCGATGCCACGGCTTTCAGCCTCTTCGGCGTACTGGAACAGCAGATCCGGGGTGCGGTGGGCGGAAACCACCTTGACCTCGTACGGGATGCCGAGCTTTTCCAGCATATCGGCGGTGTGGCTAAGGGTGGACCAATCGGACTTGGAGCCCATGATCACGCCAACCAGTGCACTCATCGTCGCGCCTCTTCTCTCTGGAGCGCCCGCAGGCGCGTCATAAAACAACAAGCCACGCAGGTTGCGTGGCTTGATTGTACGAAAAATGGCCGGACGTGCCGGCCGAAGGCCGCGCAGTATACCGCAAAGAAAGCAATAAACAGCCCCCGAAACGACCATCTGTCAAATGAGCGAAAGGCCCGGTTTTATTGACCTTGAGGTCAGCGAAAGAACAGCGCAAAAATCCCCCTGTGGGAGCGAGCCTGCTCGCGAAAGCGTTGTGTCAGACGTGCCTCAGCGCCTGACACTGCGCATTCGCGAGCAGGCTCGCTCCCACATTCGATCTTCATCAGCTTCAAGCGTTTTGGGCAGCACCGCCTTCAAGCTTGCGCCACAGCAACCGCACGTTGGCCTTGCGTACCAGGGCGCAGCGGTACAAACGAATCTCCAGCGGCACATGCCATTGCGGGCCGCCGCACACCACCAGCTCACCGCGCGCCAACTCTGCGCGTACGCTCAGTTGCGGCACCCAGGCAATGCCGAGGCCTTCCAGCGCCATGCTTTTCAGGCTGTCGGCCATCGCGGTTTCGTAGATCGTGGTGAAGCGCAACTGGCGCTGGCGCAGCAAGCCGTTCACCGAACGGCCGAGAAACGCCCCGGCGCTGTACGCCAGCAACGGCACGCTCGCCTCGCCTTCCAGATCGAACAGCGGTTTGCCATCCAGATCTGCCGCGCACACCGGCAGCATTTCGGTCTGGCCCAAGTGCAGCGACGGGAAGATTTCCGGGTCCATCTGCATCGCCGAATCCGGGTCGTAGAACGCCAGCATCAGATCGCAGCCACCTTCACGCAAAGCGTGCACGGCGTCACCAACGTTGGTCGCCACCAGCCGCGTGGCGATGTTCAGCCCTTCGTTGCGCAACTGGGCGATCCAGCGCGGGAAAAAGCCCAGCGCCAGCGAGTGTGCCGCCGCCACCTGCATCACCTCGCCCTGCCCGCCTTCCAGATGATGCAGATGGCGCAGCACTTCGCCGAGCTGTTCGACCACGGTGCGCGCGGTCACCAGGAACAACTGCCCCGCCGCCGTCAGTTCGACCGGCGTGCGCGAGCGATTGACCAGGGTCAGCCCCAGCGCCGCTTCGAGGCTGCGGATCCGCCGACTGAACGCCGGCTGAGTCACGAAGCGCCGTTCGGCTGCCTGCGAGAAGCTGCGGGTGGCGGCCAGGGCACTGAAGTCCTCGAGCCATTTGCTTTCCAGATTCATCACGTCCTCCCGGACACGCACCAAAACAGGTCACACGTCTGCCGCACAGGCGGCGTCACATGGGCATTATGCCGAATGTGCATAGGGCAGTGCTGAACAGCATTGGCCCAAAAATCCCCACAAGCCTAGCATTCGCAGCGTTCCGGCACAGACCGGGTCCTTATCGAGATGATTTCTATCATGTCCTCCGCTGCATCTTTCCGCACAGAAACCGACCTGCTTGGCGCCCTCGAAGTACCGGCCCATGCGTACTACGGCATCCAGACCCTGCGAGCGGTGAACAACTTCCGCCTCTCGGGCGTTCCGATTTCGCATTACCCGAAACTGGTTGTGGGCCTGGCGATGGTCAAACAGGCCGCCGCTGACGCCAACCGCGAGCTGGGTCACCTGAGCGAAGCCAAGCACGCTGCCATCAGCGAAGCCTGTGCGCGATTGATCCGCGGCGATTACCACGAAGAGTTCGTGGTCGACATGATTCAAGGTGGCGCCGGCACGTCCACCAACATGAATGCCAACGAAGTGATCGCCAACATTGCTCTGGAAGCGATGGGCCACGAGAAAGGCGAATACCAGTACCTGCACCCAAACGACGACGTGAACATGGCGCAGTCGACCAACGACGCCTATCCGACGGCGATCCGTCTGGGTCTGCTGCTGGGTCACGACGCGCTGCTGGCCAGTCTCGACAGCCTGATCCAGGCCTTCGCGGCCAAGGGCAAAGAGTTCGACCACGTCCTGAAAATGGGCCGTACCCAACTGCAAGACGCCGTGCCGATGACCCTCGGCCAGGAATTCCGCGCGTTCGCCACCACGATGGGCGAAGACCTCGCGCGTCTGAAGACGCTGGCCCCGGAACTGCTGACCGAAGTCAACCTGGGCGGCACCGCGATCGGCACCGGCATCAACGCCGACCCGCGTTATCAGGCACTGGCTGTTCAACGTCTGGCATTGATCAGCGGCCAACCGCTGGTACCGGCCGCCGACCTGATCGAAGCGACCTCCGACATGGGCGCGTTCGTGCTGTTCTCCGGCATGCTCAAGCGCACCGCGGTCAAGCTGTCGAAGATCTGCAACGACTTGCGCCTGCTGTCCAGCGGCCCACGCACCGGCATCAATGAAATCAACCTGCCGGCGCGTCAGCCAGGCAGCTCGATCATGCCCGGCAAGGTCAACCCGGTGATCCCGGAAGCCGTGAACCAGGTCGCGTTCCAGGTCATCGGTAACGACTTGGCGCTGACCATGGCAGCCGAAGGCGGCCAGCTGCAACTGAACGTGATGGAGCCGCTGATCGCTTTCAAGATCCTCGATTCGATCCGCCTGCTGCAACGTGCCATGGACATGCTGCGCGAGCACTGCATCGTCGGCATCACCGCCAACGAAGCGCGCTGCCGTGAACTGGTCGAGCATTCGATCGGTCTGGTCACCGCACTGAACCCGTATATCGGCTACAAAAACGCCACCCGCATCGCCCGTATCGCCCTTGAAAGCGGCCGTGGCGTGCTGGAACTGGTGCGCGAAGAAGGTCTGCTCGACGAAGCCATGCTCGCCGACATCCTGCGCCCGGAAAACATGATTGCCCCGCGTCTGGTTCCGCTCAAAGCCTGAGCCGACGCGAACTTGTAGCACCGCTCACCAGGTCGAGGGACTAGACACCTCTCACCTTTTGAGGGCTTGGGGATTTTGTCCCCGAGCCCTTTTTTTTAACTTCTTTGCGGGCAGGACGTTAGATGCTTTGTGTATTCGATACCGCCAAGATCGCAGCCTTCGGCAGCTCCTACAGGATTGACGTGCACCTGTAGGAGCTGCCGAAGGCTGCGATCTTTTGATTTGCAGCAACCTCGTTTCGTCGCTTGCACCACTACCGTGCAGACGGGCGCGCCACTGATCGGTATAGTGCCGCCCCTCTTCGCGTGAGCGGTCGTCGGTAACGAGGCCATCACCCATGCGAAACCCGAACTAATAACAAAACCCGCGATATGGATCCGGGACGAAACCTTCGCCTCACCCGTCGTGCCGCGTGCATGCCGGTGTAACACGATGTTTCTCCGATCCAGCATTTGCACCCACAAAAAACAGCGAGGATAAATCCATGCTCGAAGTCATCAACGACTTCCTCTCAGGGAAAGTACTGATCGTGCTCATTGTCGGGCTCGGTAGCTACTTCACGATTCGCTCGCGTTTCGTTCAACTGCGTCATTTTTTCCACATGTTCGCGGTGTTCCGCGACAGCCTCAAAGGCAGCGCCGGGCAACTCAGCTCGTTCCAGGCCTTGATGCTCAGCCTCGCCGGCCGCGTCGGTGCAGGCAACATTGCCGGTGTCGGCATCGCCGTGACCCTCGGTGGTCCGGGTGCGGTGTTCTGGATGTGGGTGACCGCACTGGTCGGTATGTCCAGCAGCTTCTTCGAGTGCACCCTGGCCCAGGTCTACAAGCGCGCCGATGGCGACGGCCTGTACCGTGGTGGCCCGGCGTATTACATCCAGCACGGGCTCAAGCTCAAAGGCATGGCGATAGTCTTCTCCGTTCTGCTGCTGGTCACCTACGGCTTCGCCTTCATCGGCCTGCAGTCCTACACCGTGACCCACTCGCTGCAGAACGCCTTTGACTTCAACCCACAACACACCGGTATCGTCCTGGCGGTGCTGCTGGCCATCACCTTTATCGGCGGGATCAAGCGCATCGCTTCGGTCTCCGACCTGCTGGTACCGATCAAGACCCTGGCCTATATCGGCGTGACCCTGTACGTGATCGGCACCCAGATCGAACACGTACCGGCCATGCTGGAAACCATCTTCAAGAGCGCCTTCGGCCTCGACCCGGCCTTTGCCGGCCTGCTCGGCAGCGCCATTGTCATGGGCGTGAAGCGTGGCGTGTTCGCCAACGAAGCGGGCCTGGGCAGTGCGCCGAACGTCGCCGCTGTGGCCGCCGTCAAGCACCCGGGCGCGCAGGGCGTGGTCCAGGCTTTCAGCGTGTTCCTCGACACCTTCGTGATCTGCACCTGCACCGCGCTGCTGATCCTGCTGTCGGGCTTCTACACCCCGGGCTTTGAAGGTGACGGTATCGTCCTGACCCAGAACTCGCTGGCTGCCGTGGTCGGTGACTGGGGTCGCATGTTCGTCAGCGTCGCGCTGTCACTGTTCGTCTTCACATGCATCCTCTACAACTACTATCTGGGCGAGAACAGCTTGCAGTTCCTCAGCCGCAACCGCGCCCTGCTGATGCTGTTCCGCGGTCTGGTGCTGGCGCTGGTGGTGTGGGGTTCGATGCAGGACCTGACGACAGTGTTCGCCTTCGCCGACATCACCATGACCTGCCTGGCCTTCGTCAACCTCGTGGCCCTGGCCATGCTGTTCAAGGTCGGCCTGCGGGTGATGCGCGACTACGATGAGCAGCGTCGCGCCGGCGTCAAACAGCCAGTGTTCGACTCGAGCAAATTCGCCGACCTGGATCTGGATCGCAACGCCTGGCCGGTCAACCCGCCAGCAGCGGCGGGCCAGACTGAAACTGCGCCGCAAGGCGTACCTGCAGCGCAACGCTGACAGGTGAATGACGGGCGCATCCCCTGCGCCCGTCAGTTATTGTGATGCAATAACCTGCAGGATTGAGCCTGCTCGCGATGGCGGACTTTCAACCAACATCAGTGTTGAATGACACACCGCTTTCGCGAGCAGGCTCGCTCCCACAGGACCCTCATCGTTTCGGAGAATCCTATGAGCTCGTCGACCTATCCCGCCGCTCAACACGTCATGGTGCTCTACACCGGTGGCACCATCGGCATGCAGGCCAGCGCCAACGGGCTGGCCCCGGCGTCCGGTTTCGAAGCGCGGATGCGCGACTACTTGCACAGCCAGCCTGAGCTGGTAGTGCCGCAGTGGCAGTTTCGGGAAATGTCTCCGCTGATCGACAGCGCCAACATGACCCCGGCCTACTGGCAGCAACTGCGCGAAGCGGTAGTCGATGCCGTGGACGTGCAAGGCTGCGACAGCGTGCTGATCCTGCACGGCACCGACACGCTCGCGTACAGCGCGGCGGCGATGAGTTTTCATTTGCTCGGCCTGCATGCCCGCGTGTGTTTCACCGGCTCGATGTTGCCGGCGGGCGTGACCGACAGCGATGCCTGGGAAAACCTCGGCGGCGCGCTGGTCGCCCTCGGCCAAGGCCTGGCGCCGGGCGTGCACCTGTACTTCCACGGCGAACTGCTGGCGCCGACCCGCTGCGCGAAAGTGCGCAGCTTCGGCCGCCATCCGTTCAAACGCCTGGAGCGTCAGGGCGGTGGTGTGAAGGCGCCGTCGATTCCAGTCGCGCTGAACTACAACCAGCCGAAGCAACTGGCAAAAGTGGCGGTGTTGCCGCTGTTTCCCGGGATCAGTGCCGAGGTTCTCGATGGTCTGCTCGACAGCGGCATTCAAGGTCTGGTGCTGGAATGCTACGGCAGCGGCACAGGGCCGAGCGACAACCCGCAATTCCTCGCCAGCCTTGGCCGCGCACGGGATAACGACGTGGTGGTGGTCGCGGTCACGCAGTGCCATGAAGGGGGCGTTGAGCTGGATGTGTATGAAGCGGGCAGTCGTTTGCGCGGTGTCGGCGTGTTGTCCGGTGGCGGTATGACGCGCGAGGCGGCGTTCGGCAAGTTGCATGGGTTGCTGGGGGCCGGGCTGGAAACGGCTGAAGTTCGTCGATTGATCGAACTGGATTTGTGTGGTGAGTTGATCTGAGCACGGCGCTGGATTGCCCCTCACCCTAACCCTCTCCCAGAGGGAGAGGGAACTGACCGTAGTGTCTTGCGCGATACACCGACCTGATAAACAGTGTCGATTATGGATTCGGCGGCGGTGTCTCACGTCGGTGTATTTCTGCAATATCCCCCGTTCGGCCCCCTCTCCCTCTGGGAGAGGGCTGGGGTGAGGGCCTGCGGCATGCAACTTGCTGCGTTCCAGCCACCTCCAGGCTGGAAGATCCCATGCTCCACTCCCACCTCACCACCCTCAACGCGGTCTCGCTGATCCTCAACACGTTCAAGGCCGAAGGCCTGTCGAGTGAGGCGCTGCTGGCTGGCAGCGGCATCGTGGCGGCGGATCTGCAGCGTGCCGATACGCGCATCACCACCCATCAAGAGATGCAGGTCTGCACCAACGCGGTCGCGCTCAAACGTGACATCGGCCTTGAGTTGGGCCGGCGCATGCACGTGTCCTGTTACGGCATGCTCGGTTACGCCCTGCTGACCTGTGCCACCTTCGGTGACGCTTTGCGGCTGGCGATCCGTTATCCGGCGCTGTTGGGCACGTTGTTCGAACTGAGCCTGGAAGACGATGGCGAGCAGGTCTGGTTCGTCGCTGCTGATTACCGTGAAAGCCCGGCGATGGCGGTGTTCAACGCCGAATTCTGTCTGGTTTCGCTGAAGGTCATCTGCGACGACTTGCTCGGCCATCCGCTGCCGCTACGCGCCACGCGCTTTGAACATGCAGCGCCGGACTATCGCGCCAGCTACGCCGAACCCTTCAACTCGCCGCTGCACTTTTCGGCCAAGGACAACGCCTTCGCCTTCGACCGCCACTGGCTCGATCAGCCGCTGCCGCTGGCCGACGCGATCACCCATCAGGCCATGGCAGAGCGCTGCCGCAAACAGAATCTGGAGTTCACCGGACGCCAGGCCTGGCTGGGGCGGATTCGTCAGTTGCTCAGCGCGCAATTGAACGCTGCGCCGGGCCTGGAGGGGTTGGCGCAGCAGATGAAGTGCTCACCGCGCACCCTGCGTCGGCATTTGAAAGACATGGGCAGCAGCTATCAGGAACTGCTCGATGAACTGCGCTTCGAACGGGCCAAGCAGATGTTGTGTGAAGACCAGTTGCCAATCTATCGGATCGCCGAGACGCTGGGCTTCAGCGAGACCGCGAGTTTCCGCCATGCGTTTGTGCGCTGGAGTGGCGTGGCGCCGAGTCAGTTCAGATCCTGAAGATCAAAAGATCGCAGCCTTCGGTTGTTAGGGGCGAATTGCGGTCAGAGCTTTTGGCCATATCGATCCCCTTTTGGCCGCTCCCGACGTTCTCCGATTCAACTTGCGCCGCAACACTGAAGACCACCGAATCAGCCTTGCGGAGAACAACAAATGCTGACGATCTACTCAGACGATCACCACTTGCACCATGGCCGTTGCGAACTTATCGATGGCCAGCTCAAGCCGTGCTTCGAGATGCCGTCGCGTGCCGACCATGTGCTGCAACGCGTGCACAAGCAAAACCTCGGTGCGGTCGAAGCGCCGACGGATTTCGGCGTGGAGCCGATCGCGCGCATTCACAGCCGTGACTATCTGGAATTTTTCAAAGGTGCATGGCAACGCTGGACCGAGTTCAACACTGACGGCGACTTGCTGCCCTACACCTGGCCGGCGCGCACGCTGCGTGCGATCAAACCGACCAGCCTGCATGGCCAGCTCGGTTATTACAGCTTCGACGGCGGCGCGCCGATTACCGCCGGCACTTGGCAAGCAGCCTACAGCGCGGCGCAAGTGGCGCTCACCGCGCAAGCTGAAATCCAGGGTGGCGCACGCGCAGCCTTCGCCCTCTGCCGTCCGCCGGGACATCACGCCGCCAGTGATTTGATGGGCGGATATTGCTACCTCAACAACGCCGCGATAGCCGCGCAGGCCTTCCTCGATCAGGGCCACCAGAAGGTCGCGATCCTCGACGTCGACTACCACCATGGCAACGGCACCCAGTCGATTTTCTACGAACGCAGCGACGTGCTGTTCACTTCGATCCACGGCCATCCAGAAGCGGAGTTTCCATTCTTCCTCGGTTACGACGACGAGCGCGGCGAAGGTGCCGGTGAAGGCTTCAATTTCAACTATCCGCTGCCGGCCGGTTCCGGCTGGGATGTGTGGAGCGCGGCGCTGGATCAGGCCTGCGACGAGATCGACAGTTACGGCGCGGACATCATCGTCGTCTCCCTCGGCGTCGACACGTTCAAGGACGATCCGATCTCGCAGTTCAAACTCGACAGCCCGGATTACCTGGCCATGGGCAAGCGCATCGCCGCCCTCGGCAAGCCGACCCTGTTCGTCATGGAAGGTGGCTACGCCGTTGAAGAAATCGGCATCAACGCGGTGAACGTGCTGGAAGGTTTTGAACAATGAAAAAGCGACTGATCGCCTCGGCGCTGTGCGCGGCTCTGCTAAGCGCTGGCGCCCACGCCGAAGAACGCACGCTGCGCGTCTATAACTGGTTCGACTACATCACGCCCAAGGCGCTGGACGACTTCAAGGCACAGAACAGCCAGACCAAACTGATCTACGACATCTTCGACACCAACGAAGCACTCGAGGCCAAGCTGCTCACCGGCAACTCAGGCTATGACGTGGTGGTGCCGTCCAACGTGTTCCTCGCCAAGCAAATCGAGGCCGGGGTGTTCCAGCCGCTGGATCGCAGCAAATTGCCGAACTGGAATCACCTCGATCCGAAACTGATGAAGCTGATCGAGGCCAATGATCCGGGGAACAAGTTCGCCGTGCCGTACATGTACGGCACCATCCTGATTGGTTTCAACCCGGCCAAGATCAAGGCGGCCCTGGGCGACAACGCGCCGGTGGACAGTTGGGACCTGATCTTCAAAGAGGAAAACATCAGCAAGCTCAAGCAGTGTGGCGTCGCCCTGCTCGACTCGCCGTCGGAGATTCTGCCGCTGGCTCTGCAACACCTCGGCCTCGACCCCAACAGCAAGAAGCCAGCGGATTACGCCAAGGCCGAAGCGCTGCTGATGAAAATCCGCCCTTATGTGACGTACTTCCATTCTTCCAAGTACATGGCCGACATTGCCAACGGCGACATCTGCGTGGCCGTCGGCTATTCCGGCAGCTTCTCGCAGGCGGCCAACCGCGCCAAGGAAGCGAAAAACGGCGTGGTGGTCGATATGCGCTTGCCCAAAGAAGGCGCACCGATCTGGTTCGACATGCTCGCGATTCCCAAGGGCGCGAAGAACACCGAAGACGCCTACACCTTCATCAACTATCTGCTGCAACCTGCGGTGATTGCCCCGGTCAGCGACTTTGTCGGTTATCCAAACCCGAACAAGGACGCCACCGGGCTGGTCGATCCAGCCATTCGCAACAACCCGAACCTGTATCCGACCGATGCGGCAATGAGCACGCTCTACACCTTGCAGCCGCTGCCTCGGGATGCCGAACGGGCGCGCACGCGGGCCTGGACCAAAATCAAATCCGGGACCTGACACCCGCCCCTTGCACGGAGACCCGCACATGCGGGTCTTTTTTTGCCTGACAGATCTATGTACCGCACGCCCAAGCGGCGCGCCTTTTACCTTGCGCTGATCCGTCGCCCTTCCGGCGCGCCGACAGAGCAGGAATCGCCATGCCCGAAATCCCTAAAGCCAGTGCCGTCGATATCGTCACCCAACTGGTCACCGGCCCTTCGCTTCGCGAAGTCGCTACGAAAACGCTGCGCCAGTCCCTCAGAACCCTGTATCCGAACCTGGACATTGACCCGCGCCTGACCATGGTCGTGCAGCCTGCGTGGATCATCGAGGGCGAGGAAGTCGTCTCCGGTCGCCCGAAGGTCGAATCGCTGACCGATGCACTGGTGCGTCTGGGTCTGTCCGGCACGACCGTAACGTACCTTGATGGTGAAGATTATCTGACCCAGCAACCCGGTTGGCCGGCAGCCGTGAAACTGCCGGTGCGGATCGATGCCATCGGGTTGCTGCTCAATGAACTGGCACCGCTACTGTTCATTGCTTACAAGGAACAGCACGTTGATTACTGGGACGAGTTCACCTATCCCGGGCAGCCGCGCTGGCAACAGCTGTCGCAAGCGTTGCGCAACTTGTGGCAGCCGGATTCAAGCCTTGGCTGGGACGCCGATCAGATCGCCATGGCTCTGGCGGTGTACACCGAACCCGATCCGCAACAGCGGCTGGCGCCCGCCCCATATGCGGTCCGAGCATGCCTGATTGATCTTGACCGGGGAGACGGCGATCAGCGGGAGCACTGTGCCCTGCTCGACACAGCGGTCCTGATCGGCACGGTTGCACAGCGCACGCTGATCCTCACCTACGCCGTGACCCAGGGTTTTCAGCACTTCGACTCGCTGCAAGAGCTCGGCGCAGATCTGCTGCAACGTTTCGGTTCAACTACAGCGGGCGAAGACCTCAAATGGCGACTGGTCGAACCGCAGGGCAATTTCTTCGACCATCAGGCCTGCGCCCTGATTTCACTGGAGGCCGACGCTCTGGGCGAGATCAGTTTTTTCCAGGATTCGCCGCTCAACCGGGTCTATCCGCATACCGGCACGGCCGGCAAACCCGCGCAACCGCCAGCGCGCCTGGAACCACACTTCGAACGTCTGCGTCCGATGCTGCCGGACTGGCTGAACGACGCTTTGCCCATGGACCAGACCCGCTACAGCCGACACCTGCTGAACCTGACAACGGTGCATCACGAAAACCACGGCAAGTCCTTTCAGGATGAGGTCGTCAGCCTGCAGACCTTCGCCCGTAACGCCCTCAAGCAGCAGCTGCTCAAGGAACAGCCAGGCGCGAAAGACATCAAGATCGATGACATTGAAATCACCATCACCAGCCTGGTGGTCTGGGGCACGTTCGTGTTGCCGGGTCACACTCAGACGCAAACCCTGACCCTGCTGGAACTGGCCTTGCAAAACCTCGCAGGACTGCCACTGGGCAACAAGACCGTGCGCTACAAGAGCGGCGGCGCCTTGCCCGACTGGATGACGGTGGCCTGCCTGGAAAAGCTGGTCAGCACTGTCGACATTGGCAAGACCTACCCGGCGCACTTGAAGGCGCTGCTGATCGACGACGCAGAACAAGCATCGGCGCTGCAAACGCTGTACACCAGCCAGCTGCGCATCGAGCTGCCGCTGCTGGCGTTGCAACACAAGATTCAGCACAAGGCCGGCATTGATGAAACGGGTTATCGATACGTAGTGGCAGCACTGGCCACGACGGATGCGGAACGCCATGTCGACGGCGAGGAAATCGTCATTCGGCCGTTGGCGTTCATTGCTCGTCGCAGCAGCTCGACCGCTGACCGCGTCGCCAACATGTACGTCATCGGTCCGCGCGAAGCGAACAAAGGGCCATGCGTGCTCTATCGCCCATTGTTCGACATGGCACTGCTGCAATATCCGGGGCACGCCAATCTGCTCTATGCGATCCAGCACTCGCGGCATTTGCGCGACTCGGTATTGGCCTGGCTGCCGGAAGACGTACGCTTCAACTACAGCCAGTTCGTCTTTACCGCGAGGCTGCCGTCGGTGTGGACGATCCCGCAATTACTGGTCAATCCCACCACCGCGCTCGATATGTCCGGCCCCGTCGAGCTGGGCACTGAGGTGATAGCCCGCGATGTACCGGCGACGTTGCATGAAAACAACGTACAGGCCCTCATTACGCAGGCCGACCGGCAATCGGTCTCCGATGCCGAGGCTCGCTGGGCAACGCTCAAACAGGGCGGCTGGTTGATGCTCAACGCCGCCCTGCCATTCCTGGGCCGCAGCGTCGGCGCGGCAGCGTGGATCTGGCAGATCATGGACGATTTGCAGGAAGTCACTGACGTGGCCAATGAATCGTCCGGCAAGATCGCCTGGACTGCGATTGCCGACATCCTTCTCGCGTTGGGCATGGTCCTGGCGCACCGTGCGGCGGTCAGCGCCGCACCGGAATTGAAATCCATCGCTGCGATAGAGGAACCAACGACCACGGTGAATCCCGTCGGCAAGGTTGTCAAAGCGTTGCGCCTGCCAGACCTGGCCAGCGGCGAGTTGCCCAGCGCCCACACCACGTCCATCGACATCGTCACCGCACTGAAACGTTCCCCGGCAGCGCTTGCCGCGCTTCTCGACGCGTTCAAGGTCGACAAACCCAAAGGCCTGGGCGCAGCCGCCCGCGAAGGTGCGCATCGAGGCCTGTATGAACTCCAGAAAAAATGGTTCGCACAGGTTGGCGAGCGGTGGTTCGAAGTCACGCGCAATGAGCAGGGTCAGGTACAGATCATCGATTCAGGCCGGCAACCACAACGTGCCGGCCCGACACTGGCGCGTACCGCCGGCGGTGAATGGGTCATAGATCTGCGTCTGCGCCTGCGTGCTGGTGGTCTGGAGAGCGTTCGCCGGGTAGCGCGAGGAAGCCGGGAGAAAGATGCGAAAGCTTTATACGACAAAAACATCGTGTTCGAAAAAATCCTGCCAACCAGGCAAACCCGTCTCGAAGCGGATCGCACCGCTCTGCGCGAAGCGTCCTCACAGGATCAGGTAGAGGCTCGCAGCCGTTATATCGACACCCTGGAAGCGCAACACAAGGAATACGCAGCCAACATCCAGTTGATCAAGGAGCTCAATCTCAAGGAGCCCATTCCCAACTATCGCACCGTGATGAGCGAGCGCCTGCAGATGCAGCTGCTAATTGGGCATGAGTGGCTTGAGCAGCATTCAACGGATTTTCAGCGGCGCGTCCTGGCGATGCAGACCATGGCCGGCGTCGACACCGGATCAGGATCAGATGCATCTGTTCGGCCTTACCTGGAAATGTCTGATATCACCGAAGGCATCATCGAAAAAATGGAGGCGGCACAGAGCTGCTTCAATGACATGACCCTGTTGGGAAAAGAAGCCGTCGAGGCAATGCGCGACTATAAGGACGCCTGGCCGGATTACTCGGTGACCGAGCTCAAGCAATTGCAGATCAGTCTGGGTCAGGAAGTCTGCATCAAGCCCGGCGACACCCAGCTCCACACGGACGCCTATCATGCACTGGCCAACGTGATCGCCGATGCCGCGCTCAATATCCAGAGTTCGCTTGACCTGAGCGCTGATGAAAGCCTGAGCAATCTGCGAGATCGCATCGACGCCCTGAGTAACGTCAGCGAACAGTTCTCCGCCGTCGACCGGCGCTTCGATGATCTGCTCATCGAGTACCCTGAACACATTTACCTGGACCGACTCAAGCGAGTGCAGACGCGCGTGCTCGCGTTCAAGGCCAGCGCTGACAGCAAACTGGCCGAGCTGCTGCGCTACCGGCATCTGCTAGTGCCGCAGGCCGGCTCGTCGCGACCCTCGGCGTCATCCTCGAATCGACGGATCATTCAGACCCGATCAAGGGGTACGCTGGTTGGCGAACGAAAAAAGAGTCTCGACGGACACGACACCGATCTGATCGAAGTACGCTCCAGCCTGACAGGCGTCATCGCTACGTTCGAAGAGCAAACCCCCGGTCTCTGGGTGGAGCAACGCACGGCGCCAGCGACACCGCCGACAGTCGCGGTAAGCCTGAGTAAAGCCGTAACCGAAGGTCAGGCGCTGATTGACGGTCTGGCCGCATTTCACCGGCGCATCGAGGCGCGCCTCAAACGTGGCTCGCGGATTCCCGTGGAGGTCGAAGAGGAATATCACAACCAGGCCGCGCTGCTGCGCAAAGCCAATGCCGCGATCGATGAGGCGCTGACCGCCAGCAACCTCACCGCCAGCCTGCGTGAACCCTCTGAAACGCTCAACCACGCGCTCGACAAAGCGGCAAAGACGCTGGAGGAAAAAGGCACCAGCACGCGTATCCGGCTGGTCAAGCAGCAACCGCCGACGGCGGCCGGGGTCCAGTGGCTCAAGGACAAGGGGGAAGTGAAGATCTCCAAAATCCTGACCCGACGTCGTCTGCGCCGCCATGAGCATGACTTTCTCGACGAATATGAGGTTCGTGATGCTCACACCGCCAAGGTCCTTTGCTACGCGCACTTCCACTACAGCAGCGTCGGCGCCACCGTTGGAGCCTTCGTGCGCGGACACATGAAAACAGTCGCTCAACAACGAATGGGTGGCGCTTACGCGCCGGGTCTTCTGGATAATCAGGCGCTGATCCAGATCCATCGCAGCGAGATTTCCAGTCGCTCGGCCGAGGCACTGTTCTTCACTCCCGCCACGCCTGTCGCAACCGCGTCAGCGCCGTTCTGATCGCAGGCTCCGGCACGGCGGCAAAACCCAGCACCAGTCCCGCGCGCTGATCCATGGCCGTGGACGAATCCGGCAGCCAGTAACTGCTTAAACCGTTGATCTCGACATCGACATCTGCGGCTTGCGCAATCAATTGCTGCTCGCGCTCGATGCTGTCCACGGCGACGGTCAGGTGCAACCCGGCAGACACGGCAGGCAACCGGCCGACACCGGCGATCGCTGTCGGCCAGCCTTCGAGCAGGCAGTTGCGTCGGCTCAGCGCAGCCCGGCGCATGCGGCGGATATGCCGCTGAAAATGCCCGGCAGCCATGAACTCGGCCATCACCGCTTGCGTGCTGACTTCCGAGTGCCGCACATCCACCGCGCGCCGTTGCGAGAACGCGTCGACCAGTGCTGGCGGCAACACCAGGTAGCCTAGACGCAGCGCCGGAAAGGCGACTTTGCCAAATGTGCCGACATAGAGCACGCGGCCCTGACGATCAAGCGACGCCAGCGGCGCTAGCGGTGCGCCGCTGTAGCGGTATTCGCCGTCATAGTCATCTTCGACGATCCAGCCGCCGACACGCTCGGCCCAGGCGAGTAATTCAAGGCGCCGGGCCAGACTCATGACCACACCGGTCGGGTACTGATGCGAGGGTGTGACGTAGACCACGCGGCAGTCAGTGAGTCCAGCCATTGCGCTGCAATCGATACCGTCGCTGTCCACCGCCACGCCATGCAGTTTCGCCCCCGCTACAGCGAAGGCATGCCCAGCGGCGCGATAGCCCGGATTCTCGATCGCCACGCCATCTCCCGGCTCGACCAGCAGCTGTGCACAAAGGCTGATGCCCTGCTGCGCGCCACTGGTGATCACAATCTGCTCAGCCGTACACTGCATGCCACGCGAACTGCGCAAATAAGCAGCGATCATGCCGCGCAGTCGAGCATCACCCGCTGGATCGCCGTAACACAGTTGCTGCAAATCCGGTTTGCGCCAGAAAGCCGCGTTCAGCTTGGCCCAGACCTCGAACGGGAACAGATCGAAAGCCGGAACACCCACGCGAAAAGCTCGTGGCGGACCACTCGGAGGTCGGGCCAAATGGTGCTTTTCAATACGAGAAAAACCGCCACTGTGGATAACTTTACTGGATGAATTCACAGGCAAATCCAGCCAATTTGTGGATAAGGCTGTGGGTAAGCCTGTTGACAAGCCTGTGGATGGATTTGTGGATAGTTTTTTCTTTGGTGTCGATGCCTGAGCCAGTTGCGCGACATAAGTGCCGTCACCCACTCGCCCCTCGATAAAGCCCTCGGCATACAACTGATCGTAGGCGCGCACCACACTGTTGCGAGAAATTCCAAGTGCCGAGGCCAAGTCACGGCTGGCCGGCAATCTTGTTCCACTGGCCAGACGCCCATCGAGTACACGCAGGCGCAACGCTTGATAAAGCTGGCGGCTCAAGCCTTGACGGCGATCAAGCTCGATCCCGGCCGGATTGAAAGGCATCGACAGCGGTGGCAGATCAGGCATGGCGAATGGACCTATGAAATGGCTCGACAATGGCTCTTACAACGGACCAATAGCCTGCCTACGATGCAGGCATTCGCCAAGGAAAATCTGTCCATGTACACGCCACGCGCCTTTGCCATCGAAGACCTGTCCCAACTGCACGAACTGATCCTCGCCACTCGCCTGGCCATTCTGGTCAGCCACGGTGAGAGCGGATTGCAAGCCAGTCATGTGCCGGTGCTGCTGCATCGCGAACAGGGCGAATACGGCACGCTCTACGGCCATCTGGCCAAGGCCAATCCGCAGTGGAAGGACCTGCGGGACGGCGCCGAGGCGATGCTGATCTTCGCCGGCCCGGACGCCTACGTCAGCCCAAGCTTGTATCCGAGCAAGGCCGAACACGGCAAGGTCGTGCCGACCTGGAACTACATCGCCGTGCACGCCTACGGCCAGGCCGAGACCTTCAGCGATGGCGGCCGGTTGCTCGACATCGTCAGCACCCTCACCGACCGTCACGAGGCAGGCCGTGCCCAGCCGTGGTCGGTGGACGATGCGCCGGCCGATTACATCGACACCATGCTCAAGGCCATCGTCGGTTTTGCCATTCCCATCGACCGCCTCGAGGGCAAACGCAAGCTCAGCCAGAACCGCAGCGCCGAAGATATTGCCGGGGTGCGCGAAGGCCTTGCCGCCAGCCCCGACGCCAACGATCAAACCCTCGCCCGCCTGATGCGCTAAGGAAATCCGCATGACTCAGATCGACATTCGCCCGGTCAGCGCCAACGACCACGCCGCTTGGCTGCCGCTGTGGCAGGCGTACCTGCGCTTCTACAACACGGAACTGCCGGGCGCCGTCACCCAAAGCACCTGGCAGCGTTTTCTCGACCCGAATGAACCGACCCACGCCGCCCTCGCGTGGGCCGATGGCAAAGCGCTGGGCATGGTGCATTACATCTATCATCGCTCGAACTGGAGCATCGAAAATTCCTGCTATCTGCAGGATCTGCTGGTGCTGCCGGAAGCCCGTGGCACCGGTGTCGGCCGGCTGTTGATCGAGCATGTCTACGCTACCGCCAAGGCTGATGGTTGCTGCAAAGTCCACTGGCTGACCCATGAAACCAACGCCACGGCGATCCAGCTCTACGAGCGCATTGCCGAACGTCCGGGCTTCATCCAGTTTCGTAAAGCCCTTTAAGGAGACGCGCACATGACCGCTTCACTCGCTGACTGGAAAGGCGTCCCCGCCCCCTCCGCCACCCTGCTTGAAGGCCGTTTCATTCGTCTGGAAAAACTCGACCCGGCGCGTCATGGCGATGAGCTTTACGCCGCCCTCGAAGGGCCGGGTGCCGATCCGAAGCTCTGGGATTACTTGCCTTACGGTCCGTTTCGCGAGCGCAGCGCATTCAACGACTGGCTGAACAATCATGCGGCCAACAGCGACCCGTATTTCTTCAGCGTCATCGACCGTGCGACTGGTCAGGTGCAAGGCATCCTCAGCCTGATGTCGATCGTCCCGGCGCAGGGTCGCATCGAGATCGGCCACGTCACTTTCGGTGCGCCAATGCAGCGCTCGCCGAAAAGCACCGAGGCGGTGTACCTGCTGGCCAAGTATTCGTTCGAGCTGGGTTACCGGCGCCTGGAATGGAAGTGCAACAACGGCAACGCCCGCTCCAAATACGCGGCCGAGCGTCTGGGCTTCAGCTTCGAAGGGGTGTTCCGCCAGCACATGGTGGTCAAGGGCCAGAACCGCGATACCGCGTGGTATTCGATTCTGGATTCGGAATGGCCAGCGATTGGCGCCGGGTTCGAGCGCTGGCTGAGCGATGAAAACCAGACGCCTGATGGCCAGGTGAAAGGCTTGGCCGAGTGCCGTAGCTGATCATCACAAAGCGCCTGCTCGCGAAGGCGCTGTGTCAGTCACTGAAATATTGACTGACTGACCGCTTTCGCGAGCAGGCTCGCTCCCACAATTGGCGGGGTTTTTCTTAACGACGCAGTTCTTGCGCCAGCACCGCAATGTGCTCCGGGCCGATCCCGCAGCAGCCACCCAGATGGCTGGCGCCGCGCTGTTGCCAGTCCAGCGCCCAGTGCAGATACCCTGGCGGATCGAGGTCATCACGCAGCGGGTCGAGCCCGTCATTGGCCGTGGCTTCTTTCGGTTGCGGAGGAAACGCGTTGGCATACGCGCCGATGTTGATCGTGACGCCGAGACGCTCAAAGGTTGCGCGCGCCGCGTCGATGGCCGCGCCTATCACTTCAGGCTGACTGCAGTTGAACAGCAACGTTTCGACGCCCAGCTCAGCGGCCGCCGCAGCCGCCTCTGCGACGGGCTCACCGGAGCGCAGGCGCGGCACTTCATCGCTGTCTTCATCTTTCAAGGTGAACGACAGCCAGAACGGTTTGCCGTCCTTCGGCAACCCGGCGTGAATGGCGCGAGCCTCGATAATCGAACTCTGGGTTTCCGCCAGCCACAGATCAACATGCGGGGCCAGCCCCTTGACCAGCGGCGTCAGCAGCTCGGTCACGCGATCCGCTTCGAACAGATCCGGACGATACGAACCAAACAGCGGCGGCAACGAACCGGCAACACGCACTGACTTGCCGGATGCCTGCACCGCCCGCCGTGCCAACTCCCCCGCCAGTGCCGCAAGCGCCTGGCCTTCAGCCGCAAATCGCGCTTCGCCAATGTGAAACGGCACCACCGCGTAACTGTTGCTGGTGATCACGTCCGCGCCGCTGTCGATGTAAGCGGCATGCACCGCTTCGACCGCTTGCGGCGCTTCGCTCAGCGCCAGTGCCGACCACTCCGGTTGGCGAAACGGCGCGCCGGCGCGTTGCAACTCGCGGCCCATGCCGCCATCGAGAATGACCCTGTTCGCTGCGCCCATATGCTTTTCACTCATATGCTTATGAAAATAACTCACTATCAGAGTCGTTCTTATAACTATTTAATACGCACCACTCGGTTAATAACAACCTCTTTTTTCTACAGGGATCGACTGTGAAACTCCAACCGCTATTGGCCCTGGGCCTGACCATTCTGGCCTCCACCCAAGCCTTCGGCGGCGCGACGCTGGACCGCGTCGAGCAGAAAAAAGAACTGGTCGGCGTGCTCATGGAAAGCTATCCACCCTTCTCGTTTCTCAATGAGCAGAATCAACTCGACGGTTTCGATGTCGACGTTGCCAAAGCAGTGGCGGATAAGCTCGGCGTCAAGCTGCGTCTGGAAACGCCGTCCTGGGACGTGATCGCCGCCGGCCGCTGGAGCGGGCGCTATGACATCTGCATCTGCTCGATGACCCCGAGCAAGGCCCGCGCCGAAGTATTCGACTTCCCGGTCGAGTATTACGCTTCGCCAGCGGTGATCGTGGTCAACGCCAAGGACGATCGCATCCACAGCGCCAAGGATCTGAGCGGCAAAAAGGTCGGCCTGACCAGCGCCTCCAGCTACGAAAGCTACCTGAACAAGAATCTGATCATCGAAGGCGCCGAGGATACGCAGTTGCAGTATCCGTTCGAGGATGTGCAGATCGCTCCGTACGACACCGACAACGTCGCCTTCCAGGATCTGGGCCTGGGCGCCGGCGTGCGCCTGGATGCGATCCTCACCAATCTGGTCACCGCGCAGCCGCGCCTGAACCAGGACCAGCGCTTCAAACTGGCCGGCGAACCGCTGTACTCGGAACCCAACTCGGTGGCCATCGAAAAGGGTGACCCGCAATGGGACGCCAAGGTGCGCGAGGTGTTTGCCCAGCTGAAACAGGACGGCACCCTGAGCAAGCTGTCGCAGAAATGGATCGGCGCCGATATCAGCCAATGACTTCCTTTCCGACCCCGCCACAGCCACCGCAACCGGTGGCTGAAACACGCCTGCAAAAGCTCTTTGGTTTCCGCACGCGCCTGTACCTGACGTGGGCGGCGCTGTTCTGCCTGTTCGCCGGATTCTTCCTCAGCTTCGACCTGAAGTTCGCGATCATCCTCGATAAGCTGCCCAACCTGGTTGGCCTGAAGCTGGCGCCGAACGGCTTCCTGCAAGGCGCAGCGCTGACGCTGTTTCTCTGCGCCTGCTCGATCATCGCCTCGTCGCTGCTCGGTTTCATCACCGCGCTGGCGCGCCTGTCGAACAGCGCCGTGGCGTTTGGCATCGCCAGTTTCTACACCTCGTTCTTTCGCGGCACGCCACTGCTGATCCAGATCCTGCTGATCTACCTCGGCCTGCCGCAACTGGGCATCGTCCCCGGCGCCATCGTCGCCGGCATCATTGCCCTGTCGCTGAATTACGGCGCCTACCTGAGCGAAATCTTCCGCGCCGGGATTCTCGGCGTCGATCACGGCCAACGCGAAGCATCCCTGGCGCTGGGCCTGCGCGAAAGCGTGATCTTCTGGCGCATCACCCTGCCCCAGGCCATGCGCACAATCATTCCGCCGACCACCAACCAGTTCATCTCGATGCTCAAGGACTCGTCGCTGATTTCGGTAATGGGCGTCTGGGAAGTGATGTTCCTCGCCCAGTCCTACGGCCGCTCAAGCTATCGCTACATCGAAATGCTCACCACGGCGGCGATCATCTACTGGCTGATGTCGATCGGGCTGGAGCTGATTCAGGCAAGGATGGAGCGGCATTACGGCAAGGCGTATGTGCGGCGTGGCTGAAGGGTATTCAAACGGTGTCCCGGCGGATTCGCACAACGCCCATTTTCATGCCGAATGGGCGGAACACCGCGTTCAGCGACTTCAGTGTCTGATTGCCTTCGCCATGTTCGATATGCACCAGCGTGCGCACTGAAATCTTGCACATCTTCGCGAACTGAGTCTGATGCAGACCGGTGACTTCGACCCGTAAACGGCGCACGGCGTCACCGATTTCCAGAGTGCCTTGGGTCAGTGATTGCTGAATGCTTTCGATGAGCGCCGTGCGCTCGAGGACGGTCAGACTCATTGCAGGTCCCACTCTTTCAAACGTTGCTCGAGGTTTTTCAGGTGAACGCTCGGGTGATTCATGGTTCTGGCGGGCAAACCGCTGGCCGCAAGAATATCCGGCAGTGCGGCCAGACGGCGGGCATCCGCGCGCAGGCCTTCGAACAGCGCCGAGGCATCCAGCCCCGCCAACGAATCGTGCGGATCTGCGCTATCGGCCAATACGCGGCAGACACCTCGCCAATCGACATCTCCCGCCCGCTCCAACTCTCTTGGCCATTTGGTCGTACGAGTCACGCCTTCGTCATCCATGACCATCGGGGCGAGGTCATAAATCGGCGCGAGCTGGAAAGCGTTCTCTTGACGGATGATCGCCGTGTTACGACCGTGGTTATCGGAGTTTCCGAGGATTTTATTGATTAGGTCGCGACGCAGATAATCGGCGACGAGGCCGGGAATCTGGCTGGCCTGACCCGCTTTGCGCCAGAGCCCGGCGAGCATGCGGATCACGTCCAGATGATTCATGGCGCTGCCTGGCGTCGTCACTTCAGCCAGCGAATAAATCGATTCGACCGCAAAACGCGACACCGCTCCATCTTTCACTTGTCGATCAAAACGCCGCATCCACAAACTCGGTTTGTTCGCCTCTTCCAAGGCCAGGCCTTCTGCCGCGACCGTTTCGATGCCCAATGTCTGCAGCGCTTTGTAGTAATGGAATTCGCTGCGCAGGATGTCCTGGTCGGTCTGCCCGCCCCTGTTTCTGGCGAATTTCACGACCCAGTGCTGTCGCACTTCTTCATCGTCCAATACCGCATCGGGATACAGAAGCCCGGCGCTGTTCTCTTCCAGTAATAGCTTCGGAGCTTCACCACCTGCCCCCGTCGCGCCACCGATGGCCGCGCCCAGCTCGTAGGCATATTCGAGAAAGCGGTTGTCGCGGCTAATGACCTCCTCGCGCATGAATCCGATCGGCTTCCTCTCATCGACTGCTTCCGCCGATTCCTTTATTCGCATGTTGCCAATGGGAGCCGGTGTACTGCGACCCAGCAGAAACAGATCGGCGCTGATCTCGGCGGGTCTTTCCTGACCCAGGCGGGCGAGCAGAAACCGCTTGGCTGCGCCTGCCGGTGCGATATCGTGGACAAAGGCTGGTGTCTTCGCGCGCCGACCTTCCCAATCCAGCGGATACAGGGCACTCACGGCCTGGGAAAAAGGCGACCCGATCAACTCGATATTTTCGACCAGATAGCCCGCTTCATAGCCAAAACTGCAGCGGCTTTCGAAGCCCTTTTCCGGATCATCGAAATCAAGAGTCATCGCGTCGTGCCATTGCCCGGCAGTGAAGATCTGGAGTGTCAGGTTGTACATGTTGATTCCGTATGCATTTAAATGCAGCTCAACGCGAAAAAACTGTCAATAAACGCAATATAGTGCATTCGCGGAGTTTCAGCTGCAGGATATCTGCAACAAAATGCAGTTCTATCTTAGCCATTGGCAAGGTGCATGCAAAATAATGCAGGTAAGCGCCTGACCTCATTCCGATAAGAATGCGCCAACAGTACCAAGCCGTAGGAAAAAGAACCGGCGATGCTGCGTAAAAGCTCTGTTTGCGAAATCCCGTGAGGATTTTCGACAGAACGATCCGACGTAGCCTGCACAGCATCAGGAACCGACCGACATCGTTTTTTTCAAGGCAGCAATAGAGTTGAGCCTTTCATACAAGGAGGTTGAACTTGATGCCTGCCCTACACAAATACCGTCCCCATCACCTCGCTCTGGCGATCGCGCTGACCATCGGATCTGCCGAGGCGTCCATCGAACAACTACCTGACGTCCAGGTTTCTGCAGAGATCAGCGAAGACAAAACCGCCAAGCCTCGAAAGAAGAAAACACCCGCGCCGAAAGCGGATCCTGATGACTTGTTTGCGATCAAGGAATTCATCGGCCCGCTGGAGCACACTTCTCCGTCGCCCAGGCCGGCCTCTGACGCGCCTTCGGTCGATGCCGTACGCGCGACGGTTGCGATCGAGGATTTCAGTCCGGCTTTTTATGAAGGGTTGGAGTTTCCGGAGTTCGTGGTGGAGGAAACCGGCGATGAGGAATTCGATCTCGTCGACCCGTTTGAACGCGACATGTTGGCGGTCACTACGCAGCGCTCTTTTGTCTCGAGCCCGCTCGAGAATGTCGGCGGCGTATCCCTGCAACTGGGCCATGGAGATGACTTGCTGGTGATCAATAAGGGCGCCCGTTGGGACGGTCTACTGGACGGCGGCGAAGGTGCGAACGGGCTGTTGTTCAATGCTGCGGAGGGCGGCGAGATCGGCAAAACACGCAATTTCTCGGCCATGCGAATCGCACGTGGGCAGTGGACCCTGCGTCACGCTTTCGAGGGTGATGCCGACGTCAAAGCGGACGCAGTGCTGCTCAACTACGCATCGATCAATGGTGTCGATGTCGACCCGGGAGCGGTGTTTGGCGGTTATGGACACGTGACGGGGCTGTATGTTGCAGGAACACTGCTTGCCAGCCAGCAACACGGCTCTCCGAATATCAAAGGCAATCTGACGCTCCATGAGGACGCTGTGTTTTCTTACGCCGTATCTGCCGACCGCGGCTCAGATCCCGTGCATGTTCAGGGCACCGCGAGCCTGGGAGGTGCGCGTGTCGAGATTTATGGCGTACCGGGCGACTACGCTCGTATCAATGAGTACCGGCTGCTGTCTGCAAACGTCATTGATGGCGAGTTCGGAGAGGTCACCACCAATCTGGCCTACATGAAGCCCACGCTTTCCTATGAGCCAAACGCCGTGAAGCTGCACTACGTGCGCAACGCTGTAGGGTTCGAAGACCTGGCCCAAACGCGCAGTGGTCGTTCGATTGCGCAGAGCATGGATAATCGAGGGGCTTCCACTCGAGCTTTCGATATCGGCACCAACAGGGCCGTCGCCGCACTGCTGACCAGCGATAAAACCACCGCGCCCATCGCCCTCGATCAACTTGCCGCAGGCAGCAATGCCAACCTTGTCAAAGCCACTTTGAGCAGTGTCACGCCGGTCAGTGCGAGCATGCTCTCGGCGATGCGGCAACTGGACAAGCATTCCGGCTCGACCTACGGCTCGCGCGGTTCACCGCGTCAGGCCGCAGGCAACGAAGACTCTGGGCGGGTGTGGATTCAGGCGTTGGGCCTCGGCGGCAAGGTTGATCGCGACGCTGACGGTATCCTCCAACATGCCACGCAAGGTCTGGTAATGGGCGCTGACTGGCGACTCGACGAGCACTGGCATGTCGGCCTGCTCGGCGGTAAATCGCAGACCAAACTCGATGCCCGCCAGTACGACGGCGACCTCGACAGCTGGCACTTGGGCGCCTACGCTGTGCGCCAGCACGGTCCGCTGTCGTTGCGTCTCGGCGTCACCTACGCCAGCCATGACGGCAGCAGCACACGACGGGTCGCGTTCAAGGGTTTCAACGATCGCCTGAAGGGCAACTACGACGCCAATACTCAACAGGCATTCGTTGAAGCCGGGTTCGATTTGGGCCGGGATAGCGTAACCCTCGAACCCTACGCCAGCCTTGGCTATCAGCACTATCAACGCGACAGTTACAACGAAAAAGGTGGCGACGCCGCGCTGAAAATCCATGGGCAGACCCGCGACAACTTCAGCAGCACTTTTGGTCTGGGGCTAGCGCAGGTCAACTCGCTGGATAACGGCATGCATTTGACCCCGCGATTGAGCGCAGGCTGGAAACATACCTTCGGCACGATCGACAACGACACCCGCCAACAACTGCGCAAGGGCGGCAAGCCTTTCGAAGTGACCGGCGCGGCGCTGGATCGGAATAGCCTGTCAGTAGATGCGGGGCTGGATCTTGGGCTGTCGGCGGCGCACACATTGGGCATGGGCCTAACGGGTGAGCTGGGCAATGACAGCCGAACGTACGGCGTAGCGGGACAATGGCGCATGGCGTTCTGACGGGCTGAACACCACTCCTGTGGGAGCGAGCCTGCTCGCGAAAGCGGTGGAACACTCGAAGATGATGTTGGCTGACTTGACGCATTCGCGAGCAGGCTCGCTCCCACATGTGATCCCTGGCAATGACCTGACAAGGTCGAAAATCACAGGCAAAAAAAAGGGGAGCACATGCTCCCCCGAGGTTTAAAGCGTTGGATCGCGACTGTTATCTCAGCCTTCGATCTCGATGAGGATTTCGCCCGGGTTGACCCGGTCGCCCTTGGCCACATGAATCGCGGTGACCTTGCCGGCAATGGCGGCCTGGACTTCGGTTTCCATCTTCATCGCTTCGGTGATCAGTACCGCCTGGCCAGCCTTGACGCTGTCGCCCTCCTTGACCAGCACATCGACGATGTTGCCGGGCATGGTGGTGCTGACGTGGCCTGGTGCCGAGGCCTGTTTGCGTTTGCTGCTGCCGCCGCCAACGAATTCGTTGAGCGGTTCGAACACCACTTCTTCCGGCATGCCGTCGATGGACAGATAGAAGTGGCGCTTGCCTTCAGCCTTGACGCCGACACCGGTGATATCGACGCGATAGGTCTCGCCGTGCACATCGATGACGAACTCGGTCGGCACGCCTTCGCCGCCGGCCGAGGCAACGGCGCCCGCTTCCGGGATTGGCAACAGCACTTCCGGCGTGAGGGTGCCGGCGGCACGCTCCTCGAGGAACTTGCGGCCGATGTCCGGAAACATGGCGAAGGTCAGCACGTCTTCTTCGGATTTGGCCAGTGCGCCGATATCGGCACGCAACTTGGTCATTTCCGGCTTGAGCAGATCGGCCGGGCGCACGTCGATGACGTCTTCGCTGCCGATCGCCTGACGCCGCAGTTTTTCATTGACCACGCCCGGTGCCTTGCCGTAGCCGCCCTGCAGATACAGCTTCACTTCGTTGGTGATGGTCTTGTAGCGTTCGCCGGCCAGTACGTTGAAAAATGCCTGGGTGCCGACGATTTGCGAGGTTGGGGTCACCAGCGGCGGGAAGCCGAGGTCTTCACGCACGCGCGGGATTTCTGCGAGCACTTCGCTCATGCGGTTCAGAGCGCCCTGCTCTTTCAACTGGTTGGCGAGGTTGGAAATCATCCCGCCCGGCACCTGGTTGACCTGCACACGGGTGTCGACGGCGGTGAATTCGCTTTCGAACTGGTGGTACTTCTTGCGCACGGCATAGAAGTACAGGCCGATTTCCTGGAGCAGTTCCAGATTCAGGCCGGTGTCGTACTCGGTGCCTTTGAGCGCGGCAACCATCGACTCGGTGCCTGGGTGGCTGGTGCCCGAGGCGAAGCTGGAGATTGCGGTGTCGATATGATCGGCACCGTTTTCGATCGCCTTGAGCTGGCACATGGCGGCCAGGCCAGCAGTATCGTGCGAGTGGATGAACACCGGCAGCGACTGCTCGGCTTTCAACGCGCGAACCAGTTCACCAGTGGCGTACGGGGTCAGCAGACCGGCCATATCCTTGATCGCCACCGAGTCGCAACCCATGGACTCCATTTGCTTGGCCTGGGTGACGAAAGCATCGATGGTGTGCACCGGACTGGTGGTATAGGCGATGGTGCCCTGTGCGTGTTTGCCGGCAGCCTTCACCGCTTCGATGGCCACGCGCAGGTTACGCACATCGTTCATCGCATCGAAAATGCGGAACACGTCGATGCCGTTCACCGCTGCTTTGGCGACGAAAGCTTTGACCACGTCGTCGCTGTAATGGCGATAGCCGAGCAGATTCTGCCCGCGCAGGAGCATTTGCAGACGGGTGTTGGGCAGTGCGGCGCGCAGTTGGCGCAGGCGCTCCCACGGGTCTTCCTTGAGGAAGCGCACGCAGGCGTCGAACGTCGCGCCGCCCCAGCATTCCAGCGACCAGTAGCCGACCTTGTCGAGCTTGTCGCAGATCGGCAGCATGTCTTCGGTGCGCATGCGGGTGGCGAGCAGCGATTGGTGAGCGTCGCGCAGGATGGTGTCGGTAACGAAGATCTTCTTAGTCATTGGTATCTCCTCATAGCGGCAAGCTTCAAGCTACGAGCTGCAAGAAAAAGCCAATCTGCTTTTACTTGCCGCTTGCAGCTGAAAGCTCGCAGCTGCTTCATTCATAGGCCTGCGTGGGCGGCGATGGCGGCGGCGATGGCCAGGGCCAGCTCTTCGGGTTTGCGCTTGATCGAGTAGTTGGTCAGTTCCGGGTGGCTTTCAACGAAGCTGGTATTGAACTGGCCGCTACGGAATTCCGGGTTGCGCAGGATTTCCTGGTAGTAGGCGGCGGTGGTCTTCACGCCTTGCAGACGCATGTCGTCCAGCGCCCGCAGACCACGGTCCATCGCCTCTTCCCAAGTCAGCGCCCAAACCACCAGTTTCAGGCACATCGAGTCGTAGAACGGCGGAATGGTGTAGCCGGTGTAGATCGCCGTGTCGGTGCGCACGCCCGGGCCGCCGGGGGCGTAGTAACGGGTAATTTTGCCGAAGCTCGGCAGGAAGTTGTTCTTCGGGTCTTCGGCGTTGATACGGAACTGCAACGCAAAGCCACGGTGCTGGATGTCTTCCTGCTTTACCGAAAGTGGCAGGCCGGAAGCGATGCGAATCTGTTCGCGGACGATGTCGATGCCGGTGATTTCTTCGGTGATGGTGTGTTCCACCTGCACCCGCGTGTTCATTTCCATGAAGTACACCTCGCCCTCGGCGAGCAGGAACTCCACGGTGCCGGCATTCTCGTAACCCACAGCCTTGGCCGCACGCACCGACAGGTCGCCGATGTAGGCGCGTTGTTCCGGGGTCAGCTGCGGGCTGGGCGCGATCTCGATGAGCTTTTGGTTGCGGCGCTGGATCGAGCAGTCACGCTCGAACAGGTGCACGACGTTGCCGAAGCTGTCGCCAAGGATCTGCGCTTCGATGTGCTTGGGATTGACGATGCATTTTTCCAGGAACACTTCCGCCGAACCGAACGCCTTGGTGGCTTCGGAGATGACCCGGGGGAAGTTCTGTTCGAGTTCTTCGCGGCTGTTGCAGCGACGGATACCGCGACCGCCACCACCGGAGGTGGCCTTGAGCATTACCGGGTAACCGATGCGGTCGCCCTCAACCAAGGCTTCTTCGATGCCGGAGACGTTGCCCTCGGTGCCGGGTGTCACCGGTACGCCGGCCTTGATCATGCTGCGCCGCGCTTCGGTCTTGTCGCCCATGCGCCGGATGACTTCCGCCGACGGGCCGATGAATTTGATGCCGCGCTCAGCGCAGATTTCCGCCAGCTCGGCGTTTTCCGACAGGAAGCCGTAGCCGGGATGCAGCGCATCGCAGCCGGTTTCCACGGCCAGGTTCACCAGCTTGCGCGGGTTCAGGTAGCCGGCCAGTGGCTCGGCACCCACGCTGTGGGCCTCGTCCGCACGCTTCACATGCAAGGCATGGCGATCGGCATCGGAGAAAATCGCAACCGAGCGTATGCCCATTTCGGCGCAGGCTCGTACGATGCGTACGGCAATCTCACCACGGTTGGCGATCAGGATCTTTTTTATCACTTGGAAATTCCCTTGAGCCGGTGGCACCACGACCTGCTGGAGCCAGGTCGACGCGTGACCAAATGTTTCAATTCAGTCGCAGGCCACACTAGCGCTGCTGAGGGATTAACAAAAATGAATAAAAATTGGGTCAGGCATAAGTAAACACTTATAGTCGACTCATCTGACCGCCAACCGAGCTTGAATAAAATGCGTAAGTCATTGATGCGTATGACATTGCGTCAGTTGCAGATCTTCAATGAGGTGTGTGATTTACGTTCCTACAGCCGCGCCGCCGAGGAAATGTCCCTCACACAACCGGCAGTGAGCCTACAGATTCGGCAGCTTGAAGAGCTGATCGGTCAGCCGCTGTTCGACTATGTCGGCAAAAAACTCTACATGACCGAGGCGGCCGAAGCGCTTCAGCGTGCCAGTCGCGACATTTTCGGGCGGCTGGAAAACCTCGATATGCAACTGTCGGACATGCAGGGTTCGCTGCAGGGTCAGCTGAAACTGGCAGTGGAATCAAGCGCCAAATATTTCGTGCCGCATCTGTTTGCTGCGTTCAAGCGCCAGCATCCGGAAGTCAATTTGCAGCTGACCGTGGTCAACCGTGGCCAGGTCATCCGCCGCCTCTCGGACAACCGCGATGATCTGGTGATCATGTCGATGGTGCCGCAGGACATGGGCCTGGAATTTCTGCCGTTTCTCAACAATCCGATTGTCGCTGTGGCGCGTCCGGATCACCCGCTGGCGCACATGGGCCCGTTGCGCTTGCAGGATCTGGAGCCGTATACGCTGCTGATCCGCGAGCCGGGTTCTGGCACGCGTCTGGCCTGCGAGGAATACTTCAAGGAAAAGCGCGTGCATTTCACCCAGACCCAGGAAGTAGCGTCCGCCGAAGCCCAGCGCGAATGCGTGGTGGCGGGTCTGGGCCTGGCGCTGTTGACGCGCCACGCCCTGAACCTGGAGCTGGCGACCGGCGGCCTGGTCGAGCTGCCGGTCGAAGAGTTGCCGCTGCTGCGCAGCTGGTGCCTGGTGCAGGCCAAAGCCAAGCGGCTGTCACCGGTGGCGCACGCCTTCCTGGCGTTTATCCGCAGCGAGCGGGCGCAGATTATTGCGTTGGTTGAGCGTTTCGACGGGAAGCTGCGGGCGTCGCCTGCCAGTGAGTGATCTCGGGAAAATCGCCGATCTCGGCCTGAAGCTGGCGAAGTTCGAAGCGATCCTCGATTGCGCGGCGGAATTCCATGCGGCGCTGATCTTCCTGCTGACGCCGGGTTTTCGCGGCGCTGTTGCGTTCTTCGTAGGGCTGAGCCATTTCGAGTCTCCCAGGGCGAGTACGGGAGTTTTACGATAAGCGTGGAGGATGACGGTTTGGCTGCGTCAGGGTTACAGACTGATGAAAATTTCAAATGTGCGGTGTTTGCAGGTGCGCCTTCGCGAGCAGGCTCGCTCCCACATTTTGATCTCCGGCAGACACAGAATTTGTGTTTACAGCAGAACTCTGTGGGAGCGAGCCTGCTCGCGAAGAGGTCGGCAGACCTTGGACTTAGTCGTCCAGCGCTTTCACGGCCTTGGGCGACAAGCGCAGACTGCGCAAGCTGCGCTTCACGCTCTTGAGGTGATTGACCAGGCTCGGCCCGCGCGCCATGGCTACGCCCATCGCCAGCACGTCGATCACCACCAGGTGGGCGATTCGCGAGGTCAGCGGCGTATAGATCTCGGTGTCTTCATGCACATCGATCGCCAGATTGACGGTCGACAGTTCGGCCAACGGCGTCTGGCTCGGGCACAGAGTGATCAACGACGCCCCGCTCTCGCGAACGAGGTTAGCGGTGATCAGCAAATCCTTGGAGCGCCCTGACTGGGAAATACAGATCGCCACATCGGTGGGCTTCAGCGTCACAGCCGACATCGCCTGCATGTGCGGATCGGAATATGCCGCCGCGGTCAGCAGCAAACGGAAGAACTTGTGCTGTGCATCCGCGGCCACCGCACCAGACGCACCGAAGCCGTAGAACTCGACACGCTGCGCCTGGGACATCAGCGTCACCGCGCGCTGCAGCTCCACCGGATCGAGCTTCTCGCGCACTTCCATCAAGGTGTGCAGCGTGGTGTCGAAAATCTTCAGGCTGTAGTCGGCGACGGAGTCGTCTTCGTGGATTGCGAACTGGCCGAAGCTGGCGCCGGCGGCCAGGCTTTGCGCCAGTTTCAGCTTGAGGTCCTGAAAGCCGGAACAACCGATCGCGCGGCAGAAACGCACGATGGTCGGCTCGCTGATGCCGACGCTGTGAGCCAGGTCGGCCATGGAACTGTGCATCACTGCCGCAGGGTCAAGCAGCACGTGGTCGGCGACCTTGAGCTCCGACTTGCGTAACAGGTGACGTGACTGGGCGATGTGTTGCAGCAGATTCAAGGGGCTGGACTCTTCTTGTGGGCAAGGATGTAGCAAGCTTGTAGTTATACTACATGAATGGGCATTTTGCCTGCTCAATGCGTAACTCGATGTCCCGGCGTCAGGCACGCTGAGGAGCATGTAGCCCTTACTGCGGATTTTTCTGATCACGCAAAAGCCCGGCCAGACAAGCAGCGTCTACCGGCCGGCTGATCAGATAACCCTGCACTTCGTCGCAGTGTTCGGCGCGCAGAAATGCCAGTTGATCCTCACGCTCGACACCCTCCGCCACTACTTTCAGCGCCAGTCCGTGGGCCATGGCGATGATCGCGCGAGTGATCGCCGCGTCCGCACTGCCCTCGCTCAAGCCGCGAATGAATGCCTGATCGATTTTCACGTAGTCCACCGGGATGCGCTTGAGATAACTCAACGAGGAATAACCGGTGCCGAAATCATCGATCGCCAATTTCACCCCCAGATCGCGCAACTGCTGGAACGTCGCAATGATGTGTTCGACGCTGTCGAGCAAATGGCTTTCGGTCAATTCGAGCTCAAGGCAGTGCGGCGCCAGCCCGGTTTCTTCCAGCACCTGCCGCACCAGACTGACCAGCTTGCCCTGGCGCAGCTGATGCACCGACAGGTTCACCGACACGCGGATCGGCGCCAGGCCCTGGCGCTGCCATTCGCACGCTTGCCAGCACGCCTGACGCAAAACGAATTCGCCGATCGGCCCGATCAGACCGGTCTCTTCGGCCAGGCCAATGAAATCCGCAGGCGGCACCTGGCCCATGCTCGGATGATCCCAGCGCACCAGCGCTTCAGCGGCATTCAGGCGACCGGTTTGCAGGCACAGTTTCGGTTGGTAGAACACCGTCAGTTGCTGTTCTTCAATAGCTCTGCGCAGGTGGTTTTCCAGCTGCAAACGTTCGAGTGTGCTGGCTTGCAGGCTGTCGGTGTAGAACTGGAAATTGTTGCCGCCCAGATGTTTGGCATGTTGCATGGCCATGTTCGACTGGCTGACCAGCGCCGAGATTTCCCGCGCGTTGTCCGGCAACAGGCTGATGCCCATCGAAGCGCTGACTACCAATTCATGCCCGTCGACACTCAGCGGCAAACGCAGCTTGGCCGACAGCCGCGTCGCTACCCGAGCCAGGCTCGACAGATTGCCGTAGGCATCGAACAGCACGGCAAACTCGTCACCGGACAAGCGCGCAATGGTGTCGGCTTCCGGCAAGGCATTGACCAGCCGCCGGGCCATTTTCTGCAGCAACTGATCTGCGACTTCATGGCCGAGGCTGTCATTGAGCAATTTGAAGCGATCGAGATTGATGTGCAGCAACGCCAGACTGCGGCGCCCGCCCTGGCGCACCCGCTGATGGGCTTCGTGCAGGCGCTCGCGGAACAGTGAACGGTTGGCCAGGCCGGTGAGCTCGTCGTAATGGGTCAGATAGCGCATACGCTCTTCCGAGGCCCGCCGCGCCGAGAGATCGGCGAAGAAGCCGACGATATGGCTGACATTGCCACGGCTATCACGCACGGCATTGAGTTGCAGCCATTGCGGATACAGCTCGCCGTTCTTGCGCGTCTCCACCAGCTCGCCCTGCCAGCTCCCATGCTGCTCCAGCGCATGACGGATCGCCACGTAGTGACGACGGGCATCGCGGCTGCACGGCAACTCTACGACGTTGCGCCCGAGCATGTCGTCGATCTCGTAACCGGTAACCCGGCTGAACGCTTGGTTGATCGCAATCAGCGCGTAGTCCGGGTCGAGAATCACGATGCCTTCGCTGGCCGCTTCGAACACCGTGGCCGCCAGCCGCTGCTGCTCTTCAAGGCTTTTGCTGGCGCTGATATCGCGGCGAGTGCCGACCATGCGGATCACCCGGCCGTTGGCGCTGCGTTCTACGGCGCGGCCACGGTCCTCGATCCATACCCAATGGCCATCGCCGTGGCGCAGGCGATATTCGACCTGATAATCCTCGGTGCGCCCCTTCAGATGCTCGACCAGGGCGAACTTGAGTGACGGCACATCTTCAGGATGCAGTCGTGGCTTGAGGTCGCGCAGCAGCGCGGTGACGTATTCCGGGGCGAGGCCGAACAGTTCCTGAATCTGTGTGTGGTGGACTTCGTCGGTCTGCAGGTTCCAGTCCCACAATCCGAGCTCACTGGCCTTGAGCGCCAGCGCCAGGCGCGCTTCGCTTTTGCTCAGGGCCTGATTGGCCGCGTCCAGTTCGCGGCTGCGCTGGGCCACGCGATCTTCGAGGTCGACCTGCGCTTCACGCAATTGCGCTTCGGCACAGCGGCGCTGTTCGATCTCTTTACCAAGCTCCTGATTGAGTTGTTCGCTGCGCGTTTGCGCTTGCTGCAAATGCTCGATCAGGTGCTGATTCTGGAAGCGCCGCAGCAATCCGCGGTCAATCAGCCGATTGACCTGCCACGCCACCACACTCAGCGAGCCGAGCAGGATCAAGCCCAGCCAGCCCCAGCCTCGTGCCTGATCGTCGCCGCCCCAGAACAGGTAGCCGATCGCTGGCAGCAGGCACGGCAAGGTAAACGACAGGAACGCCGGCAGGCTCACCGCGTAGGCGACGCTGGCGGACAGTGTTGCCGCGCCGATCAGGCCGAACACCCAGGCTTGCTGCATGAAGTTGTCAGCGGGAACGAGCGCAATGCCGGCACCGGCGAGGGTCAGGCCGGTCATGGTCGAACCGAGCAGGAACATGCGGAACCAGATCGGCTGGGCCTGGCGATCGGGAATCGCCGAATCGAACGCGGCTACCTGAATCACCCGCAGCGCGACCAGCGACAGCAGCCACACCAGCCAGACGCTGACCACGAAGTAGCGCTGCGGGCTCCAGAGCAAAGCGGCGCAGACCAGACCATTGATCAACATGAACAGCGTGGGCAACAACGAGCCCTGATACAGCAGACGCGTGCGCTCCACCGCCATTTCGACGGCATAGTGCTTGCGGATCACCCGGGGGTCCATGGAGGGCCCCGACAGTTCGGCGCTGAGGATCATGGGCAACGTTCTTGTTCTTATAAGGAGGGCGTGCGCCCGAAACGTGCACGGAGCATACACAAGCCGATCCCGATGCCAAACTGCTGCCGATCACAATTGCGGGGAAATTTTCCGCCGCTTGCGCACCGCTGCAACCCCTCAGGCGAGACGGGCCGAAGCCTGCAGCCAGTGACCGACCGGTCGTCATCGGCAGCACTTTCATCGGCTAATGCAACGCACGGTTTGCCCGGGCCTGCGGCGCACCCTAGAATGCCCCGATGCGCGATGATCTCTCCCTTCTGCTGAACTCCCTCAACGATGCCCAACGCCAGGCCGTAGCAGCCCCCGTTGGCCGTCAGTTGGTCCTGGCCGGCGCCGGTTCCGGTAAAACCCGAGTGCTGGTGCACCGTATCGCCTGGTTGATCCAGGTCGAAAACGCCTCGCCTCACTCCATCCTGTCGGTGACCTTCACCAACAAGGCCGCTGCCGAGATGCGCCATCGCATCGAGCAGTTGCTGGGCATCAACCCGGCCGGCATGTGGGTCGGCACCTTCCACGGCCTCGCGCACCGCTTGCTGCGGGCGCACTGGCAGGAAGCGGGCCTGAGCCAGACCTTCCAGATTCTCGACAGCGATGACCAGCAGCGTCTGGTCAAGCGGGTGATCCGCGAGCTCGGTCTGGACGAGCAGCGCTGGCCGGCGCGTCAGGCGCAGTGGTTCATCAACGGCCAGAAAGACGAAGGTCTGCGGCCGCAACACATCCAAGCCAGCGGCGACCTGTTCCTGGCCACCATGCGCGGCATCTACGAAGCCTACGAGGCAGCGTGCCTGCGGGCCGGCGTGATCGATTTCTCCGAACTGCTGCTGCGCGCCCTCGATCTGTGGCGCGATCACCCCGGCCTGCTGGCGCACTACCAAAAGCGCTTCCGGCATATTCTGGTCGACGAATTCCAGGACACCAACGCCGTGCAGTACGCCTGGTTGCGCCTGCTCGGCAAGGGCGGCGACAGCCTGATGGTGGTCGGCGACGACGACCAATCGATTTACGGCTGGCGCGGGGCGAAGATCGAGAACATCCATCAGTACTCTTCCGATTTCCCGGACTCCGAGACGATTCGTCTGGAGCAGAATTACCGCTCCACTGCCGGCATCCTCAAAGCCGCTAACGCGCTGATCGCCAACAACACCGGGCGTCTCGGTAAAGAGCTGTGGACCGACGGTGGCGACGGCGAAGCGATCAATCTGTACGCCGCGTTCAACGAGCACGACGAAGCGCGTTACGTGGTGGAAACCATCGAAAGCGCTTTGAAAACCGGTCTGGCCCGTAGCGATATCGCCATTCTGTACCGCTCCAACGCCCAGTCGCGGGTGCTCGAAGAAGCCCTGCTGCGCGAGCGCATCCCGTACCGCATCTATGGCGGGCAGCGCTTCTTCGAACGCGCAGAAATCAAGAACGCCATGGCCTACCTGCGCTTGCTTGAAGGTCGCGGCAACGATGCGGCGCTGGAACGGGTGATCAACGTGCCGGCCCGGGGCATCGGCGAGAAAACCGTCGAAGCCATTCGCGAGCATGCGCGACACAGCGACGTGTCGATGTGGGAAGCGATGCGCCAGCTGGTTGCCAACAAAGGCCTGACCGGTCGCGCCGCGAGTGCGCTCGGTGCGTTTATCGAGCTGATCGAGAACCTCGCCGCCAAGTGCGCCGAGATGCCGCTGCACCTGATGACGCAAACCGTCATCGAGCAGTCCGGCCTGATCGCTTATCACGAAGCGGAAAAAGGTGAGAAAGGCCAGGCCCGGGTGGAAAACCTTGAGGAACTGGTCAGCGCCGCGCGCAACTTCGAGAACACCGAAGAAGACGAAGAACTGACGCCACTGGCGGCGTTCCTCGGCCACGCATCGCTGGAGGCCGGCGACACTCAGGCCGACGAGCACGAAGACAGCGTGCAACTGATGACCCTGCACAGCGCCAAAGGTCTGGAATTTCCTTACGTGTTCCTCGTGGGCATGGAAGAAGGCCTGTTCCCGCACAAGATGAGCCTGGAAGAACCGGGGCGTCTCGAGGAAGAACGACGTCTGGCTTATGTCGGTATCACCCGGGCGATGCAGAATCTGGTGATGACCTACGCCGAAACCCGGCGCCTGTACGGCAGCGAAACCTACAACAAGGTATCGCGTTTCGTCCGCGAAGTGCCGAAAGGCCTGATTCAGGAAGTGCGTCTGTCCAACAGCGTCAGCCGACCGTTCGGCGGCAACCAGTCGATGAGCGGCAGCAATCTGTTCAGCGGCAGCGAGATTCCGGAAACCGGTTTTGTGCTCGGTCAGGCCGTACGTCACTCGATCTTCGGCGAGGGCGTGATCCTCAACTTCGAAGGCTCCGGCGCCCAAGCCCGGGTGCAGGTGAACTTCAGCGAAGGCAGCAAGTGGCTGATGCTCGGCTATGCCAAGCTGGAAGCCATCTAACTACCAGCACTGAACTCATGTGGGAGCGAGCCTGCTCGCGAAAGCGCTGTCACATCAAGCAATCATTTGCCTGACACGACGCCTTCGCGAGCAGGCTCGCTCCCACAGGTTATGCGGCGCAAGTGCATCAATCCCTCTGAACCTATCGTCTTTTCCTACAGACAAAAGTACATCGGCTGATTGCCTCGCCAAGCTGAACGCGACCTGTCAGGCAAAAGCCCGAAACACTCTCTCGCTAGCCAGTAACACTTCAGCTGTGCAACATGGCGCGCGTGTCTCCACAAAACGGGAATACCCTTTATGAAACGTTTTCTTAGCATCGCCATGGCGTTGTGCATCGGCCTGACGATGAGCCTCGACGCCAACGCCAAGCGCTTTGGTGGTGGCAAAAGCGCCGGCGCTGCGCCGACGCACCAGACCAGCCAGATGGCTCCTTCTTCTCCTGGCGTGGGCGGCGCAGCAGCGACCGCTGGCGCTGCCGGTGCTGCTGGCGCCGCGGCCAAGGCCGGCGGTGCTTCGCGCTGGCTCGGCCCTCTGGCGGGCATCGCCGCCGGTGGCCTGCTCGCGTCGATGTTCATGGGCGACGGCTTCCAGGGCATGCAGATCTTCGACATCCTGATCATGGCCCTGATCGCGTTCGTGATCTTCCGCTTCATCGCCGCCCGTCGTCGCAAGCAGCAGGAGCAATTCGCTCCGGCCGGCGCGCCGATGCAGCGTGAAGTGTTCGAGCAGAAGCCTGCCGCCATGGGTTCGATCTTTGGTGGTTCGGCCGCTCCGGCTGCTGCCCGTCCGGTGATCAATGCACCGGCCTGGTTCAACGAAGAGCGCTTCCTTGAAGCCGCGCGTAGCCATTTCCAGTCGCTGCAGCAGCACTGGGACGCCAACGAAATGGACAAGATCGCCGAGTTCGTGACCCCGCAAATGCTTGAGTTCCTCAAGCGTGAGCGTGCGGATCTGGGCGACGGCTTCCAGTCGACCTACATCGACAACCTGCAGGTGCAGCTGGACGGCGTCGACGATCGTGCCGACAAGACCATTGCCACCCTGACCTTCACCGGCGTGTCGAAAACATCGCGTTTCGACCAGGGCGAAGTGTTCAGCGAAAGCTGGAACATGGAACGTCCGCAGGGCGACAACCAGCCTTGGCTGGTCGCCGGAATCCGCCAGAACGGCTGATCCCTGCTGCGCTTCACTTGCGGTAACAGAACCCCGGCCTCGGCCGGGGTTTTTCATTTCACGGTTGCATCTATGGCGAGCTACTGTATAAACCGGCCCATATAAACCGCGCCATTCAAGCAAGAGGATCCCGGACGTGGAAGAAATCATCGAACAACTGCGCGAAGCCAACGAACCCGTACCGGTTCCTTTGGAATTGCCTGACGAAGACCTACTGGTAGAAATCGAAGAACAACTGTTCATCGACATTCCATTCGTCTTCAAAGAATTTTTGCTGACCGTCAGCGATGTGGTCTACGGCAGCCTCGAGCCGGTGACCGTCACTGATCCGCAATCGCACACCTACCTGCCGGACGTGGCAGCCAATGCATGGGATGTGGGTGTTGATCGCAGCTTGATCCCGATCTGTCAGGACGGCGATGACTACTACTGTGTCGAAGAAGACGGCACCGTGGTGCTGTGGCAGGCCGAAGAAGAACTGATTGCCGAAGAAACCTGGGAATCGGTGTGGCACTGGGCGCGGGACGTCTGGCTGGAAAGCTGATCCGCCACACGCCCCGGCAGGTCAATGCCCCGACGACTCCTTGTGGTTGTCGAGGGTTTCCAGCAAGGCCACCTGCATCCGCGTATGCACGCGGATGAACCAGCGCCAGAGCAGCGCCGCTACGGCGGCCGCCACGACGGCGATCAGCACCAGCAGCTTGTTGGTCGGCAGGATACTGGCCGACAAGGCTGCCAACAGCAGGAAAATCACCAGCAGCGAGAGAATCGGGATCACTTCGGCGATCACCCGGCGCACTCGCTGCGTGTGACGCCCGGCCATCTCCGGCTTGACGCCCATTTCCGCCAGCAGCATAGACAGCGCCTTGAGCTTGCGATAAGCCGCGATCAGGAACGGTAGCGAGACCAGCAGCGCCCCGCCCCAGATCAATGCCTTCTGCCAGCTCGGATCGCTGATCCAGTCCTGCAACCACAACGACATGCGCTCGGCGAAGTATGCGCCGGCGAAGAAGATCGCGATCACCAGCGCCAGATTGATCCCGACCTGCAAGAGGATCCGCCGGATCATCGACGCCAGTAGCGCGCCCTCGCCCTGCGGCTGGATGCTGCGCAACCATTCGCCATACATGCCCAGCACACGCCCGAGACGCTTGGGCACGACTGCCGAGAGCTTGATCGAAAGCGGATCCGCCGCGCGGATCAGATACGGTGTCAGCAGTGTGGTGATCACCGACACGGCTACAGCGACCGGATAGAGGAAGTTGCTGGTCACCTGCAAGGTCATGCCCAGCGCGGCGATGATGAAGGAAAATTCGCCGATCTGTGACAGACCCATGCCGACCCGCAGTGAGGTCCGTCCGTCGTTGCCAGCGATAAACGCACCGAGGCCGCAGGACAACATCTTGCCCAGCACCACGGCGACGGTGATCACCGCGATCGGCCAGGCGTATTCAATGAGAATCAGCGGGTCGAGCATCAGCCCGATGGCGACAAAAAAGATCGCACTGAACAGGTCGCGAACCGGCTCGACCAGCCGTTCGATTTTCAACAATTGCCGCGACTCGGCCATGATCGCGCCGATCAGGAAAGCGCCGAGCACCATGCTGTATTCAAGCTTGACCACCAGCAGGCAGAAGCCGAAACACAGGCCGAGTACGGTGATCAGCAGCATCTCGTTGCTTTCGAATTTCGCCACATAAGCCAGCAGACGCGGCACCAACAGAATGCCGATGACCAGCGCGACGATCATGAACAGCGACAGCTTGCCGACCGTGGAAAACACTTCCCCCGAGCTCACCGTGCCGCTGACGGCGATGCTCGACAGCAGCGCGATGATGCCGATGCCAAGGATGTCCTCGACAATCAGCACACCGAAGATCAACTGCGCAAAGCGCTCGTTCTTCATCTTCAGGTCATTCAGCGCTTTGACGATGATGGTGGTTGAGGAGATCGCCAGAATCGCGCCGAGGAACAACGAATCCATGGTGTTCCAGTCGAACCAGCGACCGATTTCGTAACCGATCCAGATCATCAGGGTGATTTCGAGAAACGCGGCAATGAACGCCGTCGCCCCGACCTTGAACAGCTTGCGCAGGCTGAACTCCAGGCCAAGGCAGAACATCAGGAAGATCACCCCGAGTTCGGCCAGGGTCTTGATGGTTTCTTCGTCGTGAATCAGGCCGAACGGCGGCGTATGCGGGCCGATGATGAAGCCGGCGACGATGTAGCCGAGCACCACCGGCTGCTTGAAACGATGAAACAGTACGGTCACCACGCCTGCGACCAGCATGATCACTGCCAGATCCTGAATAAAACTGATGGCATGCATGGCGTGGGCTCCTTGATGACAAGGCGCGCGGACAGACGTCAAAAGGTCTGCGCGAGCAGGGTAAAAATCCGCTTTTAATGTAGGAATTGCCCTTGGGCAGGGCTTTTGCAGGTTAACACCGCGACTTCGCTCTGGAAGCCGGTGCAATATATGGAAACAGATCGCTACCGGCGTGACGGCGGCCCCCCGCGCGGCGTCCCGATAACGGTGCTTTTCGAAAAGCCACCAGGTGCCCGCAGAGGCGCTTCCTGAAATCAGCCTTGATCCGTGAGAACGTTATGGAACCCGGAAACGCCCAGCTGTCGATGACGGTACTGATGACCCCCGACATGGCCAACTTCTCTGGCAATGTCCACGGCGGTACCCTGCTCAAATACCTCGACGAAGTGGCCTACGCCTGCGCCAGCCGTTATGCCGGGCGCTACGTGGTAACCCTGTCGGTGGATCAGGTGATTTTCCGTGAGCCGATTCATGTCGGCGAACTGGTGACGTTCCTGGCCTCGGTCAACTACACCGGCAACACGTCGATGGAAGTTGGCATCAAAGTGGTCACCGAAAACATCCGCGAACGCTCGGTGCGCCACACCAACAGCTGTTTCTTCACCATGGTCGCGGTGGATGATCAGCGCAAACCGGCCGCCGTGCCGCCGCTGCAACCGCAGAACAGCGAAGACAAGCGCCGCTTCATGCAGGCGCAGCAGCGTCGGCAGATTCGCCAGGAGTTGGAGAAGCGTTATCAGGAGATCAAGGGCGACGCCTGATCAGCCTTGATTGATTGCTTTCGCGAGCAGGCTCGCTCCCACATCTGGAATGCATTCTTCCTGTGGGAGCGAGCCTGCTCGCGAATAAAGACGACCCGGTCTCAGAGACTGATCGCTGTAGCCTCGAACTTCACCCGCGGATGCGCAATGCGATCCTGCGCCCGCACCAGTTGCAGCTCGTAACTGGCGCACGCCTGGGTTTCCAGCAACACCTCATGCACTGCCGCTGCGGTGAATTCGAACGCTGCCAGTAGGCTGTCGCCCAGCAGCACTCGCGCCAGGAACAGGCCGGATGTCAGATCGCCCACGCCCACCGGCTGGCGCGGAAACGCCAGCAGTGGACGGCGCAAATGCCAGCTGCCCTCGGCGGTCACCAACAACATTTCGAAGCCATCCGCCGGTTTGCCCGGATAATCCAGATGCTTGACCAGTACCGCTTTCGGTCCGCGCGCCAGCAGCGCCCGTGCCATCGCCAGGCAATCGAACAACGACTGCGGCTTGCGCCCGGAAAAACTGTCCAGCTCCAACTGGTTCGGGCACATGATGTCCGCCACGGCCGCGGCCTCATCAAGGAGGAAATCGCTGACCTCGGTGGGCACGCTGCAACCCTTCTCCGGATGGCCCATCACCGGATCACACAGATACAGCATCTTCGGATTGACCGCTTTGATCCGCGCCACACCGCTGAGAATCGCCCGTCCCTGCGCGGCGCTGCCGAGGTAGCCGGACAGCACCGCGTCGCAGTTGCCCAGCTCGCCAATCGCGGCGATGCCTTCGATCAGCTCGGGAATCTGCTGCGGCGCCAGCACTTCACCGGCCCACTGACCATACTGGGTGTGGTTGGAGAACTGCACGGTGTTGAGCGGCCAGACATTGACCCCGACGCGCTGCATCGGAAAAACCGCAGCGCTGTTGCCGGCGTGGCCAAACACCACGTGGGACTGGATGGCGAGCAGATGAGGCGTACGTTTCATTCGGGTCATTCCGTAAAACGATTGAAATTCAAGCCGCGCAGTATGCGACGAAACACAGCCTGTACGACAGACCGGCGAGACAGTTAAGCTGACGCCATCATTTGGAGTTCGATGTCGATGCTGACCCTGGAAAACATCTTCGTGCTGATGCTGTTCGCCGCCGCTGGCGCCTGGCTATGGCACAACCACGGCTTGCGCGAGCGCGCGCTGGAGCGGGTCAAACAGCATTGCACCAACGTCGGCGTGGAGCTGCTGGACGGTAACGTCGCGCTGAAAAAGATCGGTCTGATCAGGGATGCCAACGGTCGCCGACGACTGGCGCGGGTCTACAACTTCGAGTTCACCGTGACTGGCGAAAGCCGCCACAACGGCACCGTCACCCAGTTCGGCGCGCACAGTGCGCAGATTGAGCTGGCACCCTACCCGGCGCCGTTCGACGACACGCCGCCGGTGGTCGAAGTGCACAAGCCTCGCGCGGAAGTCATCGAGCTGAGCCAGTGGCGGCAGGAACATACCAAGTGGAAGCCTTGAAACGCCACCACACCGGCGCGTACATCCACGTCCTGTAGGAGCTGCCGAAGGCTGCGATCTTTTGCTTCTAAAGCTTTCGGCAGGCAGCGAGCCCCGCCTGAAGCACTTCAACTTCCTCAAGACCACTGAAAATCAGCTCGATCCGCGAATCTTTTCGCCATTCACTTACCTGCCAGTCCAGCTCGGCATTCTCCAGTGCATTGGCCGACATCCAGCCATTCGCGCTGTGGATAACCAGTTTCGCGCGCTTCCAGTTCATACCGCTCAGCCAATCGGCGATGCGTCCTTGATCAAATACCTGCCCCGGATGCCAGCGCCAACCGATGCTCCACCCACCCTCCTGTAACTGGCTCAGGCAGATCGGGGCGGCCGGATCGCTCCAGACCGCTGGCAGCTGTGCCAATCCAGTGGGCAGCGGCAGATGCCCCGCGCCTTCGTTCGCTTTTGCTTTTGCTTTCAGCCCCGGAAGCTCGCTCAGAGGCAGTTGCGCTTGCTGCGTCCAGATCAGCCTGACGGGCGGCAACTGGCTGGCGATTTTCTCTCGAACCGCTTCATCGAGATCTTCGGCCTTGTTCAACAACAGCAAACCCGCGCTGGCCAACGCTTGCTGCTGAGCGTCCGGCAGGGTTCTACCCGCGTGCAATGCCTGAGCGTCCAGAACCAGCACACATGGCTGAACCGCCAGCACGCCCAGCCACGGCGCTTCGTTCAATTGCTTGAGCAACTGCACCGGATGGCCCAGCCCGGATGGCTCGATAAACAGTCGATCCGGTCCGGCCTTGCGCAGCAGGCGGCCGAGGCCGATCTGGAATGGCGCACCATTGACGCAACACAGGCAGCCCCCGGCCACCTCACCCAGTGCGATACCATCGGCGTCATTCGTCAGCAGTGCAGCGTCCAGACCGATCTGGCCGAACTCGTTGATCAGCACCGCCCAGCGCTCCTGCGCCGGCCGCTGCGCCAGCAACTGGCGAATCAGGCTGGTCTTGCCGGCGCCCAACGGGCCAGCGATGACGTGGGTCGGAATGTTCTGCAACATGGTGGGCACTTTTCTGCGGACTGTTATTGAGGAGATCGAAGATGCGCTGGTCGGGATGGTCGTTGCTGTTGGCGCTGCTGTCGAGTGAAGCGTGGGCCCAGGCCTGCGTGGTGCACACACAGGGCGAACGGCTCGACGTCAAAGTCTGTCAGCAGAACCGGACGATTCCGCAAAAATTGTTCAATGACGGCTTCTGCCAACCGACGCTGGCCGGGCAGAAGGTCGAGGTGCAATACGTCGACCAGTGCCCGAGCGGCGCTTTCGGCGTGTGCAGCAACGCGCAAGTCGCCAATATGCCCTATCGCCAGGATATCCACTATTACGGCGTGGCCACTGATGCGGCGTATCTCAAGCCGTATTGCGAAGGCCAGAGCCAGGGCGTCTGGCGCAAGCCCTGATGTGTCAGCCGAGCCAGTCGAGGGTCAGCAGCAGACGGCGTTCACCGGGTGCCGGTTGCGGCGAACGATGGATCAGGCCGAAGCCTTCATTGCCGTGCCATTTTTCGCCTTTGAGCAACGCGACGTCGCCGCTGTTGAGCTGGCGAATCGACGCTGCACCTTGCGGTTCGGCATTGGCCTGGCCAAGTTGCAGGCGATCCATCGCGCCCTCCTCAAGCCATTGGCTGCCGATGCCAGCGTAAGTTGTGATCAAGCGCACCGGCACGTGATCGACGTGGAAGCGCGGACACATGGCCTTGTCCAGCACACGCAAACGCACGCCGATACGCCGCGCACCGAGCAGGCAGGCGAAGGCACTGATCAGCCATTTGAGATCGCTCATGAAACCTTCGAAACCCTGCAGATCACGCAGCCCTGCAGCCAGACCGGCGAGATCCGGTTCGGCATCTTCGTCGGGCAATTCCAGACACAGCGACTCGGCCAAGGGCTCGTTGAGCGACAGCACCAATTGCGCAAAATCGGCAATGTGCACGGGCAGCTGACGTTGCCAGACGGCCAGATTGGTCTGGTCTTCGAGGATGCGCGTCAACGTTTCCGGGGTCACGCCCTGGTGCTGATGACGGGTAAGAAGCGGCTGATCCTTGAGTGCGAGCATCAGGCGGCCTCTTCGCGCCAAGGGCCGAATGGATCAGGCAGCGAACGCCAGCCTTCTACACCCATGGCCATTTCTTCGTCGGTCAGCAGACAGGCATCGAGTGCGGCGGAGAGCTGTAGGAAATCTATGTTCTGACCGATGAAAACCAGCTCCTGGCGGCAATCTCCTACGCTTGGAATCCAGTTTCCCATGATCGCCTGGGCGCTTTCCTGATCTTCGGGCCATTGATTCTTTGGCACGAAACGCCACCAGCGACCGGCGAATCCGTGACGCATCAAGCCACCGGCCTGGGACCAGCTACCGGCATCGGTGGGTTTGCTGGCGAGCCAGAAGAAGCCTTTGGAGCGCAGCAGCTTGCCGTTCAGCCAAGGCCGATCGATGAAGCTGAAGAAGCGTTGCGGGTGAAATGGCCGGCGCGCGCGGTAGGCCGTCGAGGCGATGCCGTATTCCTGTGTCTCCGGGACGTGCTCACCGCGCAATTCCTGTAGCCATCCGGGCGCTTGTGCGGCCTGATCGAAATCGAAACGACCGGTGTTGAGGATTTTCTCCAGGGGGATTTCGCCCATCACCATTGGAATGATTTCAGCCTGGGCATTGAGGCGCTTGAGGATGGCGGTGAGTTCTTCACGCTCGTGCTGGCTGATCAGGTCGATTTTGCTGATCAGCAGGACGTCGGCGAACTCGATCTGCTCGATCAACAGATCGGTGATGGAGCGCTCGTCTTCTTCACCGAGGATTTCGCCGCGAGAGGCAAGGCTTTCGGCAGCCTGGTAATCGAGCAGGAAATTCACACCGTCGACCACGGTGACCATGGTATCGAGGCGAGCAATGTCGGCGAGGCTTTGCCCCTGATCATCGCGGAAGGTGAAGGTTTCAGCGACCGGAAGCGGTTCGGAAATGCCGGTGGATTCGATCAGCAGGTAATCAAAACGATCCTCGCGGGCGAGTTTGCTGACTTCTTCAAGCAGGTCTTCGCGTAACGTACAGCAAATGCAGCCGTTGCTCATCTCAATGAGCTTTTCTTCCGCGCGGTTCAGGCTGACATCGCGCTGGACTTCACTGCCATCGATGTTGATCTCGCTCATATCGTTGACGATCACCGCAACGCGCAAGCCGTCTCGGTTACGTAGTACGTAATTCAAAAGCGTACTTTTTCCGGCACCGAGAAATCCTGAAAGTACGGTGACGGGCAATTTGGCTGACATTGGATAATCCTCATAAACGGCAGCCGATTTGCGCTTTGAGGTGCGCTTGGCGTGTTGCGCTTCATTTAACCGGGTCAAAGAAGGCATACGATTGTGATCGGCAGCTCAGGCTGGTTGCGATTTATGTTATAGTATAACAACTTGATTTTGCCAGTCCGGCAGAGGAGATTTCGCAAATTGCTGCACCACCGATCGTGGAAATTCTCAATGAACAATGGGTTGAAGCACCTGCTTTTGAGCTTTGCTATGTCGCTGGCCGGCCAAGCCCAAGCGCATATGCCGGGGCCAGCGCACTGCACACGCAGCGCTAACCTGCTGGCTTGCGTGGACGCCGACGGCAATGCCTATAGCGTCAATACGGTCGGCACCACGCTTTACCTGCGCGGATTCGAGAAGGATGGCCATCGCTATTGGGCACAGACCAATAGCCGCTTCGGCCAATTGACCTTTTTTACCGGCATCGCCTCCGATGGCGAGGCTTGGGTTGGCTACACCCGTCGTGTCGGCTGGACAACCATCAACCGCTTCTCCAGCTCGGGCGGTAGCAGCGCAAGGTTCACTTGCAGCCGGATGACGGGCTGCTAGTGAAAACCTTTTCATGAAAAAAGCATCGCTGAATGGATTGTTATAATGTAACGTAAATAGAGATCAATACGACGGTCTCAACCATGAATGCTCTTACTCTCCCGGATATCGCCGCCCAATCTGCACGCTTGGCACTGCCACTCGATTGGGTAGGCATGCGTGGGATTGCCCTACCCGTTGTGCTCGAAAGCCATCGCCTCAGCGCCAGAGTCGACGCTGGCGTGAGTCTCGATGATGGTGAAGCGCGTGGTATTCACATGTCGCGCTTGTATCTGGCACTCGAAGCGCTCGAACAGCGGAGTCTTTCTCCCGCTTTGCTGCATCAGGTACTCAAGTGTTTTTTGACTAGCCATCAAGGTCTATCCGCCTGCGCGTATCTGAGTATTCACACCGACTTGTTGCTGAAACGACCCGCGTTGGTCAGCCCCTTGGCAGGCTGGAAATCCTATCCGGCAACCATCTCAGCAAGCCTGAAACAGCAAATGTTCCACGTGGAACTAAAAGTCGAGGTGCCTTATTCCTCGACATGCCCGTGCTCCGCAGCCTTGGCAAGGCAATTGATCCAGCAGCAGTTCGTCGATGATTTCGCCAACAAATCTCTGCAACATGCCGATGTTTTGGCATGGCTTGGCTCAACCAAAGGGATCGTAGCGACACCGCACAGCCAGCGCAGCTATGCGCAACTGCACCTGCATCTCGACAATTTCATCGACAAGATACCGCTGACCGCGATCATCGATGACGCTGAAGCAGCCCTCGGCACCGCCGTGCAGACCGCAGTAAAGCGACCCGACGAGCAAGCATTCGCTCTCGCCAATGGGCAGAACCTGATGTTCTGCGAAGACGCCGCCCGCCGCCTCAATCTGGCACTGCAGCGCACGCCCGGCATCAACCAATTCCACATTCGCGTGATCCACGCCGAAAGCCTGCATGCCCATGACGCCGTCGCCGAAAGCAGCTGGCGACGGGAGAAACAATGATCCGCTGCCAATCCTTGGTCTGGGGCGCTCCCGGCCAACCGCTGACGACGCCCCTGAGTCTTGAGTTCGAGAGCGCCAGCCTGACCGCCATCATTGGGGCTAATGGCTGCGGCAAAAGCAGTCTGCTGAAAGCCATCGCCGGTTTGCAGAGGCCCTTGGCCGGCAAGGTGGAAATGGCTGTTCCACGCCAAAGCGGCATTTCCTTTCTGCCGCAACAGCAGCACTTGGATCGGCAGTTTCCAATCAGCCTCGAAGAGCTCATCGCCGCAGGTTTCTGGGGCCGTAGACTCTCGACACAACTGCGCACGCAGCGACTGAAAAACGCATTGGAAGACTGGCATTTGACTGGACTCGAACAGCGTCCGTTGATGGCCCTGTCCGGCGGTGAGCTACAACGTGCCCTGCTCGCGCGACTGAGCCTCGCTGACGCCCCGGTGCTGTTGCTCGATGAACCGCACGCTGCACTCGACGAACTCGGCCAGCAATTGCTCTGGCAACACATTCACCACTGGCATGCCGAGGGCCGGACACTGGTCGTGGTCTGCCACGACCTGGCGGCTGTCCGCCAACACATTCCGAATACCCTGCTGATCAAAAACGGCCACTGCGTGTACGGAACCAGCAAAGAACTGATCCAGCCGACACCGCACATGCAGGTCGCCTGATGCTCGCCACTGTCAGCCATTTCTGGCAGCCGTTCAGCGAATTTGTGTTCATGCGCCGCGCCCTGCTCGGTGGCTTGGTGCTGGCGTGCAGCACGGCGCCCTTGGGTGTTTTTCTGATTCTCAGACGTATGAGCTTGATCGGTGACGCCGTCGCCCACGGCATCCTTCCGGGCGCTGCATTGGGATTCTGGTTTGCCGGTTTGAGTCTTCCCGCACTCACCCTCGGTGGCTTGGGAGCCGGTCTGAGCATGGCCGGACTTGCAGCCTGGATAACCCGGCGTACGGGTTTGCGCGAGGACGCCAGTCTCGCCGCGATCTATCCGATTTCACTCGCCAGCGGCGTGCTGATTCTCGGTATTGCCGGCAAACGCCTCGACCTTTTGCATTTGCTGTTCGGCTCAGCGTTGGCCGTAGACGGGCCAACACTGACCGGCATGCTTTGGGTCTCGGCCATCAGCCTCATGGCCATGGCCGCGATCTACAAACCCCTGCTGTTGGACACACTCGACCCGCTGTTCTTGCGCACGGTCAGTCGCCTCGGGCCGCTGGCTCATGGGGTGTTCCTGACTCTGGTCGTGCTGAATCTGGTGATCGGCTTTCAGGCCATCGGCGCACTGATGGTAGTCGGGCTGATGATGCTTCCGGCTGCCGCGTCGAGATTCTGGAGTCGCCGTCTGCCAATACTGATTGCCGTCGCCGCCGTCATGGGCTGCGTGTCTGTGTGGCTCGGCTTGCTGCTGTCGTTCTACTACTCGCTGCCCAGCGGCCCGGCCATCGTGCTGGTCGCGGGGGTCGGCTATCTGCTGTCGGTGGTGTTGGGACCGGTTCACGGTTTGCTGCGCCGCCCGCCTTTGCTCACATCCCAATGAGGTGTTTCCCGATGCGCGCTCTACTCGTGCTGTTCAGCCTGATGCTGTCGATGTCATTGTCGGCCGCCGAAAAACTGCCGGTGGTCACCAGCTTCAGCATCCTTGCCGACATGGTTCATCAGGTCGGCGGCGAGCATGTGCAGATCACCAACATGGTCGGCGCGGATGCCGATGCGCACACCTACGAGCCGACCCCTGACGATGCCAAGGCGCTGCTCAAAGCCAAAGTGATCATCAAGAACGGCCTCGGTTTCGAACCTTGGCTGGATCGCCTGGTGACCAGCACCGACAGCAAGGCAACGGTGATCAGTGCCAGTCGCGGGGTGATTCCACGTTCGCTCGATGAAGATGGCGAAACCGTTCCGGATCCACACGCCTGGCACAATCTGGCGAACGCTGAGTTGTACGTCGCCAACATCACCAAGGCGCTGATCGCCGCCGACCCGGCCAACAAGGCTGACTACGAGCGCAACAGCCAGACCTACCTCAAGCAGATCTATGCCCTGCTCGCCGAAGCCAAAAACAAACTCGGCGCGCTGCCGCCGGGCAATCGCAAGATCGTCACCAGCCACGATGCCTTTGGCTATCTGGGTCAGGCCTATGGCATCGACTTTATCGCGCCACAGGGTTTGTCCACCGAACGCGAACCCTCTGCCGCCGAAGTGGCTGCGCTGATCACGCAGATTCGCCAGGCCAAGGTCAAAGCGGTGTTCATGGAAAACATCAAGGACGCGCGCCTGCTCAAGCAGATCGCGGATGAAAGCGGCGCGCACATTGGCGGCACGCTGTACTCGGATGCACTGGCGGCGAGCGGACCGGCGAGCACCTTTACTGGGCTGTTCGAATACAACCTCAATACGCTGTACAAGGCGCTGCGTCAGCCATGACTTGAGGCGAACTTCCGATCTTTCGCGAGCAGGCTCGCTCCCACAGTTTGAATGCGTTTCAACTGTGGGAGCGCTGCGAAGGTTTCAAGCGCGGGGTTTTACCGTGCCGCAATCCTGACCCAGCCACACGGCACGGGTTTCCAGGCTGCCCTTCTGGTTGATGCCGATGGCGTTGAAGGTGCCATTGGCAACGGTGGTGAATTCGCGGTCACTGAGGAACGTCGCCACGCCTGTGCCCTGGGCTTTCGGGCAGCTGAAGCGGAATTTCCACTGGTTGCCGGTGCGCTCGGTGATCTGCTGCTTGCAGCCCGATTGCGGGTCGGCCAACGGGATGTCGTTGGTCGCCACCTGCTGCGGCGTCAGGCAAGCGCGGATGCCTTTGCCGCCGATGTTGATGCCGTTCTTCTCCAGCGCCGCGCGCTGCTGCGGGGTGATCTGGCCTTGAATCTGGCCAAGGATCGATTGCACATCCATGGCCTGATCATCGACCTTCAGATTGCTCGAAGACATTTCCCACAACCCCGGCTGCAGCATCTGCGCCTGCGCAACTACCGGCAATGCCAAACCCAGGCCCAGCGCCAAACCCAGCAGACGAACGTTCATCGAGAAACTCCTGATCAGTTGTGGCCGTTAGACGCCGGCCGATTGCGTCGGTTCATGCACCGATTAAATAGAGACATTCGCGGCAGAACATGGTCTGTTAAGCATTGCATCTCGCGGAGCAAGGCTGCCCCATGGATTTTTTCGGACCGCACATTTTCGGTTACCTGATCGCCCTTTTGCACACACTCGGTTCGATCGCTGCAATCCATGCGGTGCTCACCGTACGCACCGCGCAAGGCTCGATCGCTTGGGCATTGTCGCTGATCTTCATTCCCTACCTCACGCTTATTCCATATCTGGTATTTGGTCGCAGCACCTTCGATGGCTACATCAAGGCGCGGCGCCAGGCCAACGAGCAGATGCGCCTGGCCATTTCCGAATTGAACTGGCGCCCGTGGGTGGAAGAAGCCTTGGCCGCTCGCGCGTCGAGTGCCTACGCCTCACTGCGCGCAATGCCGAAACTGGGGCGCATGCCGTGCCTGGCGAACAACGAGGTGCAACTGCTGGTGAACGGCACCGCGACTTTCGATGCGATTTTTCAGGCGATCGAACAAGCGAAGGAAGCCGTGCTGATCCAATTCTTCATCATTCACGACGATCGGCTCGGCCAGCGCTTGCGTGATTTGCTTTTGCAGAAAGCCGCTGAAGGCGTATCCATCCATTTGCTCTACGACCGTATCGGCAGCCATGCCCTGCCCCATCATTACGTGCAAGCGCTGCGTGATGCCGGCGTCGAGGTCAAAGCCTTTGCCACACGCAGCGGCTGGCTCAACCGCTTTCAGGTCAACTTCCGTAACCACCGTAAAATCGTCGTGGTCGATGGCGTGGTCGGGTTTGTCGGCGGGCATAACGTCGGCGATGAATACATGGGTGAGAAGCCACCATTGGCGCCGTGGCGTGACACCCACGTCAAAGTCCGCGGGCCGGTGGTGGCCTGCATGCAGGAATCGTTCGCCGAAGATTGGTTCTGGGCTGCTCGTACTTTGCCGCCGTTGATCCTTCCGGATACATACCCGGAGGATGGCGTGCTTTGCCAATTGCTCGCCAGCGGCCCGGCGGATGCCTACGAAACCTGCTCGCTGTTTTTCGTCGAAGCCATTCACGCAGCAACGCAACGCGTATGGATTACCAGCCCTTACTTCGTCCCGGACGAAGCAGTGTTCGCGGCATTGAGGCTGGCAGTTTTGCGTGGTGTTGATGTGCGCCTGCTGTTGCCGTCACGGCCTGATCATCGCATCGTCTACGCAGCGTCCAGCCTGTATGCCTTCGAGGCGGTGCGTGCCGGCGTGCGGGTGTTCCGCTATCGACCGGGTTTTCTGCATCAGAAAGTGGTGTTGATCGACAGCGAAATCAGCGCCATCGGCAGCGCCAATCTGGACAATCGCTCGTTCCGCCTGAATTTCGAAGTGATGTTACTGACCGTCGACAGCGAGTTCGCTGCCGCTGTGGAACACATGCTCAATGACGATTTCGCCCTGGCCGATGAAGTGGCCAAAGAAGAAAGCCGGGAGATCCACCGCCTGCAACAGGTCGGCATGCGGATCGCCCGGCTGATTTCGCCGATACTCTGAGCGCCCCGTTTCAGGGGTGGTAGATGTCGTCGCGGGTCCAGGGCAGTTCGTGGCTGCCATCCGGATGCGCTTTCACGGCGAGGATCTGATGCAAATTGATCCAGCCCCGCGCAAAGGCATACGCGCAACCGGCCAGATACAGACGCCAGATACGCAGTGCTTGCTCAGGCACCAGTTTCGCCGCAGTTTCGAGGTTATCCTCCAGTCGCTCACTCCAGTGATCGAGCGTGCGCGCGTAGTGCAGGCGCAAGCTTTCGACATCGACGATTTCCAACCCGGCTTCACTGATCTCGGCTGAGATCATCGCCAGATGCGGTAGCTCGCCGTTGGGGAACACGTATTTTTCTATGAAGTCGCCAGCGCCTCGTCCAACCGGGCGGCCATCGGTGTGTTTGGCGGTGATGCCGTGGTTCATCACCAGGCCGCCCTCCTTCACCGCGCCAAACAGCATTGCGCAATACTCGGCGAGATTGGCATGACCAACGTGTTCGAACATGCCGACGCTGACAACCTTGTCGAAGCGGCCGTCCTGCGGCAGATCGCGATAGTCGAGCAATTGCAATTCGACCTGATCTTCCAGAGCTTCGGCCTTGACCCGCTCCTGCGCCAGCACCAACTGTTCCTTGCTGAGGGTGATGCCGAACACCTTCACGCCGAACTCTCGTGCTGCAAACCGCGCCAGACCACCCCAACCACAACCGACGTCCAGCAGATATTCGCCCGGCTGCAAGCGCAGCTTGCGGCACAGATGGCGGAATTTGGCTTGCTGCGCCTGTTCGAGGGTCTCGCTGCCGGTTTCGAAATACGCGCAGGAATACACCATGTCGCTGTCCAGCCAGAGCTGGTAGAACGCGTTCGACAGGTCGTAGTGGTAGGAAATGGCTTTGGCGTCGGTGTCCTTGTCGTGATGCGCACGCACCGGCTGACTGCCTTCGTCCTCGTCGAGCAGCGCACTGCTCAACTCATCGCAGACCCGGATGACTTCGCTGATCGAGCCCTCAAGCTCCAGCTTGCCTTCGACGAATGCCGCACCCAGCGCATCCAGGCTTGGGTGGGTGAACTGAGTGACCATCTGCGGGTCCTTGACCACGATGGTGACGCTGGGCGTCGGCCCCAGATTGAACTCGTGGCCGTCCCAGAGTCGCAGGCGAAGCGGTAGCTGCAGGTTCTGCAAGGCCGGTGGAAGTTGCGCGAGCATGGAAAATCCCCCCTTGTTTCAGACGTCTGATCTGAGGGTAGACCAACCTGGAAAAATAGCAGGCTATCGATTCGATCGGCCTTGTCTATCGTGATCGGCACATCGGCTGAACGCCACAGACGACGCGCCTTACGATAGATGACTGCCTGCGCACTCGGCGGTTCGATGAATTTTCTTTCATTTAGCGTGAGCGTCGAGCCTGAGCAATGGCTCCTGAAAGCGCAGCAAACGTCCGGCGTTGCCCAATACCAACAAGGTACTCAGGTTATGCAGCAGCGCTGCAATCATCGCCCCGGCGGCGCCAAGCCAACCGAAAGCCGCGAAGACCACGATCGCCAGCGTCCAGCCAAGGCCGATAATCACGTTGACCTGCAAAGTACGCCGACACTGACGACTCAAGCGCACGCAGGTACCGAGGCGACGCAGATCGCTGCCGATCAACACGATGTCCGCCGACGCCAGGGCAATGTCGGCGCCGCCAGCGCCCATCGCCACGCCGACCACGCCGGCCTTGAGCGCGAGCGAATCGTTGATGCCGTCGCCTACCACCATCGGGCGGAAGCCGTGGTCGATTTCCTTGAGCACGCGATTAAGTTTGTCCTCCGGGAGCGCTTGCGCTTGGACTTCGTTCAGCCCGACTTCCTGCGCCAGGGTTAGAGCAACGCTCTGACGATCACCGGTCAACAGGAGTTGGCGTCCCAGCCCCAGTTCTCGCAATTCGTTCAAGGCGAAGCGCGCTTCCGGTTTGATGCTGTCTGCCAGCAGCAGCCAGGCGAGGAATTCACCGTTCAAAGCCAGGCCGGCAATCGGGCCATCATGTTCAGGAACAAGGGTTGTTGTGATACCCAGTTGCGTGAACAACTCTGGACGACCGAGCGCAGCTTCGCCCTTCTCTGTCGTCGCCACTACGCCCAGGCCTTGGCGCTCATGGATGTTGGTCAGAGGCCAATACGCTTCCTGATCAACCAGCCCAGCGAGTGCCCGGCTCACCGGATGACTGCTTGCCGCGCCAAGACTGGCGGCCAGTGTCTGCACTTCGGCGGTTTCCGCATTCAGGCTGTCGATCGACTGCAAACGCAAGGTGCCGTACGTCAGCGTGCCGGTCTTGTCGACCACCAGCGAGGTCAGATCGGCGAGTTCTTCGAGGAACGCCGAGCTGCGAATCAGAATCCCGTGACGCGCGGCGACGGCGACACCGGCAATCGCCGTGGCCGGCGCCGACAGCACCAGCGCACACGGACACGCCGCCACCAATACCGCGAGCATTGCTTGCGCATCATGGGTGACGAACCAGGTTACCGCCGCCAGCAACAAGACCAGCACCATGTAGCTGCCGGCATAGCGTTCGAGCAATCGCGTGATCGGCGGTTTCGAGCGCTCGGCGTTTTGCATCAGGGCGATGACTTTGCCCAAGGTGGATTCGCCGCCGGTGCGGGTGACTTCGACGCGCAGCAATCCATCGAGGTTGATCGCGCCGCCGAACACCAGCATGCCGACGCCCGCTTCCACCGGTACCGACTCACCGGTAATCGACGCCGTATCGAGACTCGCCTGGCCGGACAATACCCGACCGTCCGCCGGCACCCGATCACCGGCCCGCACCTCGACAACATCGCCAGCGCTGAGCGTGCCGTTGTCCACTTCGATGATCGAACCGTCTGCTTGCAGCTTGCGCGCATGGCTGCGGGTCAACTGGCCAAGCGCATTGATCGCTTCCTGGGAGCCGATCACGCTGCGCTCCTCGAGCACATGGCCGAAGATCATGATGATAGGCAACAACGCGGCGGTGAGCAGATCGCCGGTCGCCCACGCACCGAGCATGGCCAGCGCGATCAACTGATCGGTGATGCCGTGCAGGCTCGGATAACGCAGGCTGTACCACGCCGAACGCATCACCGGGACCGCCACCAGCAACGAGGCGAAACCGAGCAGCAATTGGCTGACGCCGGTTTGCTCCGGAAGTATCCAGCGCCAGAGCAAGCCCAGACCCAGCAGTCCGAGCGCAAGCATCGCCAGGGTCAACTGGCGCGCGGCACGGCGTTGTTCGGCCGAGGACAACAAACCTGGAGCAGCGGTGTTCGCCATCATTGAGTGGCTCCTTGGATGATCAACCGGGAATCGTCCTTCGGGTTGACGGTGGTGACCGACCCGGCCTGACCGAGAATTTTCGGCAGGCGTTCGCGATACAGACGCAGGAGCATTTGCGGGTCGGCAGACTTGGCCAGACTCGTGACGGTTGCGGTATCGGCCGAGGCTTTTGCAAGACGCTCGCCTGCCTGCGCGTGAGCCACTTGCAGGGTGCGGTCAGCCTGTTCGTTGGCAGCTTGAGTGAGTTTTTCCGCCTCGGTACGCGCATTGGCCACCGCCTTATCGGCTTGCTGACTGGCGGTCAGAACCGCGTTGAAGGCACTGACCGCCGGCTCCGGCAGACTTGATTGCACATCCACCCGCGACACCTCGATGCCGATGCCCTGCCCGCTCGCCTTCAGTTCAGCGAGACGCGCGTTGATGCCTTGCACCAGATCACCGCGCAATCGCTCACGGCGCTCGGCCGCCCGATTGTCGGCGCCGATCAATTCCGGGCGAGCGACCAGAATGGTGTCGAGATCTCGCGCGGCGGTCAGGGCCACGGCGCTGCGCGTCACTAGCCGATCGAGTGCCGGCAGCACATGCTCGCCTTGCAACACGAATTCGTAGGGATCGGAGACTTGGTAAAACACTCGCACGTCCAGTTGCACTACACCGGCGTCACCGGTCAATAAATAACCAGATCCGGCGAGTGCATCGCTCAACGGAGTGGCGAAAGACGCCACCCGATCAGCCTTTAGCGCTTCATCGCTGCGCAACAGATTTTCCACCCGACGCTCGATCACCCGGTCCGCCGCCGGCAATAGAACTACCTGCTCAAAAGGTTGCGGCCAAGCCCATAACAGTCCAGCACTCTGAACGCGATCCAGCGCGCCGAAGTGCAGCACCACGGCGCGGTTCTGTGGATCGATCTGCCGCACATTGGAGAACGCCCATGCCAGCGCCGCCAACACGGTGATCGCATACAGAGAGATGAATGTAAGACGTCCCGCCTGAATCCACGGACTGTTCAACGCATGTGTTCCACGTGGAACTTCTTTATTCATGGCTGCGATCCGGACTTGCTGTCGAGGTTCGGCGGGCCATCGACGAGCACGCGGAACGGCGCGGCATCGGTGCGCAGAATCAGTTTGGTTTCCGGCGTGACGATGGTGCCGAGGGTATCGAGCGAGCGCAGCAGGTTGTACAGCTGCGGCGAACTGGCGTAGGCGCGACCATAAATCTGCGCAGCCTCGACCCGTGACTGTGCTTCGATATCGGCGGCTCTCACCGTCGCATCGGCCTGGACGATCCGCGCATCGCGCTCGGCGGCGGAGCGGATTTGCGCCGCCTCGCGTTTGCCAACAGCCGTGCGTTCGGTAGCAATGGTTTCACGCTCGGCGCGCATGCGGTCGACCGTGGCGCTGAGCGTGACCGAGGGCAAAGTCAGCCGCTCGATACCGACCTGCACCACGCGCACGCCATAAGTAGCAAGCAACTGTTGATCGATCTGCTGACGCAACTGCGCTTCAAAACCAGCGATGCGCACTTGTTTGGCATCAGTGTTGACCAGATTGGCCAGGTCGAAACTGCTGGCCGTGGTCTCCAGTGCCGAGCCGACAAAAGTGCGAATCTGCCGCGCCGCTTCGTCCGGCTGATTCTGCACGGCACGCATGAAACGCTGCACGTGTTCAGGATCACCCTGCACCTGCCACGCGACGTAGGCCTGAACGATGATGCGCAAACCGTCCTTGGTGCCGACGTCCTGCAAACCACTTGAGGTGGTACGTAGACGCAGGTCCACCGGGATTGCCGCTTCGAACGGTGCCGGCCAGCGCCAGCTCAAACCGGGATCAAGCAAGACCCGCGACGGATTTCCGAAACGGGTGATGACCGTGGCTTCACCGGAGCGCACTTGCACCAGACTCGCGGCGGCAATGGCAAATGCCACCAGCAACGCAGCCCAGCCCATACGCCGCCATGGAAATGGCCCGGCCTCTTGCGGATCGCCGTGATGGTGATGATGACCATGATGGTGATGCCCGCCGTGGCCGTGATCGTGGCCGCTGTGGTCGTGAACGTCATGAACAGGCGACTGGCTCAATGGGTGGCTCCTGGTTGAGCGGTGGTACGGGCGGGCGACGGATCAGCCGGCAACGTAAAAGTTCGCAGATCGATGGTTGGCGCATGCGCACTGCCGCCGAGTCGATGGTCGAGCACCAGCAACCTGGCCTTACTCAAGCCCTGACTGAGCTGGCTGAGATATTGCTCCAGCACGAAGGCTTGGCCGGCACTGGCGAAGGCTTTCTGTTCGGCGCTGAATTTCAGGTCGGCGGCTTGCGCGGCGGCATTGATCTCCCGTGCGTTTGCCGTTGCCCGGTCGCGCGCCGTGCTCGCCTGCAACTGCGCTTCATTACTGGCCTGCGCAGCCGCCCCGCGTTCGCGAGCGATCAACGCCTGCGCGCCGATCTGCGCCGCTTGCACACTGTGATAGGCATTCGCCGCGCCGGCCGGTGGATGAATCGCTTCGACAACTGTGGCGAGGATTTCCACGCCACTGTTCAATCTGTTCAGATCATTTTGCACTGCGCGACCGATTTCCTCAGCCAGCCCTGCCCTGTCATCGCCGAGCAGACCGTCGAGGGTGCGCGAGGCAAAATCGTGAACCAGGATGCGGCTGGCGGTGCTGCGAATCAGCGTCGGTACATCAGCGCTGTTGTAGGTCGCGGCAAGTGCCGCTTCGTCGTTCAAACCGATGCGATAAACGAAGCGCACGTCCATGTTGACGATTTGCAGGCCCTGTTGCGCGCCGCGGCGGCTGGCGATGACCTGGGATTTGTCGTTGACGTGGCTGGCGTCCCACAAACGGTTGGCGGTCAGCGGCGCCGGGCCTTCAGCGGAATCGGACTGCACAGCGACTGGCTTATCGCCGACGCTGGTTGCCAGTTCGTGGACTACGCCGTTCTCAACGCTCAGCACACGCCCCAACGGCCAAGGTAATCCGACGTGCAAACCTGGGCCGAAAACCGTTTCCGGTTTACCGAAGCGCTCGTAGATGCCGCGACCTTGCAGGGAAATTTCATTTACGCCGGTCAGCAGCCAACCGCTCAGTGCCACCACTGCCAACACGGGTAACAAAGCCCGGCGCATGTAACTGAACGCCCAGATCTGGCGCAGATCGATGCCGAACCGATTGTGCATTTCATGCTGCAACGCCAGCCACGGCTGCGGCGGCCAGCGCAGCATATCGGCGATAAAACTGCGCGCCAGCAGGGTCGGTTCCAGTTGCTCACGCCGCGGGCTGAAGACAGACAGTAACGCGCGCAACAACAGTTCGCCGGCAACCAACGTTGGCAGGACTGCGCTCAGCACCGCCACGCGTACCGGCCAGACTGCGCTTTCGCTGACAAACAATAGACACAGCGCACCGATCAACAGGGTGATGATCACCACCCGGGTCAGTTGCGCCAGCGTAGCCGCTTCCGGCCATTGCGCCGGCGGTTCCTGCGCCAGGTGCCGCTCCAGCACCAGCAGGGCAAACGCCAGCAACAACGCCAATGCCGCACCGATGCTTGCCGAAAGTCCCAAGGCCGCCGCAGGCAACGTGAGATTCCACACCTGCTCAATACCAAGCAGAACCAGCAACGCCCAGCCGCCGAGCCACAACGTCGGCGCGCCGATGTGCCCCAGCAGATGGCGGCTCTGCTGACTCAAGCGCTCCAGCAGCCTTTCGTACCAGCCCTCGGCTGCAGCGCCCTCCTCCACAACGGTCGGTTGCGAAGCTGGCGCATGCATCACCCGCGCGCGCCACTGCGTCACCCACCACGCCGATTGCAGACCGGCGACCAGCACCAGCAACGCTGCGCCCTGATTGACCAACAACGGCAACCACAGGGACTGCGGCACAAACAGGCCGACGAAAAACGCCAGCACCCAGCCCGACGCGGCCACTGCGCCGAGTCCATACGCCAACCGACGCAATTTGCGTGACTGCGCGGCTGCCTGCTGAAAGCGCGGCAGCCCGGTGACTGGCGTGACGTCCAACTCAAGATCGACTTGCATAACACCCCGGCGAAATAGTCTTAGCGTTACGATATAACAGAGACTGTGAAATATTCGTACACAATTGCCTTTATTCAAAGTCGCCGCAGCTGTCGCTTGCCTGAAGCCTTGACCGAAATGTCTGACAACGCTCATATTACGCACGTAATTTTTATCGCGACTAATCTTGGCTATCCCCCATAGAGCAATCTGGAGCAAGCGCATGAGCAACTATGACGTGGTGATTCTGGGCGGCGGCCCCGGCGGTTATAACGCAGCGATCCGCGCGGGCCAGCTCGGGCTCAAGGCCGCTTGCGTCGAAGGACGTGCGACCCTCGGCGGCACCTGCCTGAACGTTGGTTGCATGCCGTCCAAGGCCTTGTTGCACGCCTCAGAGCTGTACGCCGCTGCGGTGGGTAAGGAGTTCGCCAATCTCGGCATCGAGGTCGAACCGAAGCTGAACCTTGCGCAGATGATGAAGCAGAAGGACGAAAGCGTCGCCGGCCTGACCAAGGGCATCGAGTTTCTGTTTCGCAAGAACAAGGTCGACTGGATCAAGGGTTGGGGTCACATCGACGGCCCGGGCAAAGTGACGGTGACCGACGCTCAAGGCAACAAGAGCGAGCTCAGCGCCAAGGACATCATCATCGCCACCGGTTCCGAGCCCACTCCCCTGCCCGGCGTCGAGATCGACAACCAGCGCATCCTCGATTCCACCGGCGCGCTGTCATTGAGTGAAGTACCCAAACATCTGGTGGTCATTGGTGCCGGGGTGATCGGCCTGGAGCTGGGTTCGGTGTGGCGGCGACTCGGCGCGCAGGTCACCGTGGTCGAATACCTTGATCGTATCTGCCCCGGCGTCGATGGCGAGGCCGGCAAGACCTTGCAGCGCGCGCTGAGCAAGCAAGGCATCGCCTTCAAACTGAGCTCGAAGGTCACCAGTGCCACCAGCTCCGCCACAGGCGTGCAGCTTAGCGTCGAGCCTGCCGCCGGTGGCACGGCTGAGCTGATCGAAGCCGACTATGTGTTGGTAGCCATCGGGCGCCGGCCGTACACCCAGGGCTTGGGGCTGGAGAACGTCGGCCTGAGTACCGACAAACGCGGCATGCTCGCCAACAAACAGCATCGCACCGAAGCCGCCGGGGTCTGGGTGATCGGCGACGTCACGTCCGGGCCGATGCTCGCGCACAAGGCAGAAGACGAGGCCATGGCCTGCGTCGAGCAGATCCACGGCAAGGCCGGCGAGGTCAATTACGCGCTGATCCCCAACGTCATCTACACCCAGCCGGAGCTGGCCAGCGTCGGCCAGACCGAAGAACAGCTCAAGGCCGAGGGCCGTGCCTACAAGGTCGGCAAGTTTCCCTTCACCGCCAACAGCCGGGCGAAGATCAATCACGAAACAGAAGGCTTTGCCAAAGTCCTCGCCGACGAGCGCACGGACGAAGTACTCGGCGTGCACCTGGTCGGGCCGAGCGTGAGCGAGATGATCGGCGAATTCTGTGTGGCGATGGAGTTCAGCGCCTCGGCCGAGGACATTGCCCTGACCTGCCATCCGCACCCGACGCGTTCGGAAGCGTTGCGTCAGGCGGCGATGAATGTCGAAGGGATGGCGACGCAGATGTAGGTTCAAACCTTGCCGCCGTCTTCGCGAGCAGGCTCGCTCCCACTTTGGAATGCGTTCCCCCCTGCTCGCGAATGGCGCCACCCGGTCTACAGCGGCAGATGGCCTAACGGCAGCGCCCCCGGCGCTTTCACCGTGTGAATGGCAAAGTTGCTGCGAATATCGCTCACCCCCGGCAGTTTCAGCAGGTGCGCGCTGACAAAGCGGTCATAAGCGCGCAAGTCAGGCACCACTACCTGCAACAAAAAGTCCGATTCGCCGGACACCAGAAACGCTGAGACCACCTCAGGCAGCGCAGTAACAGCGGCATAAAAAGCCTCGGCGCGTTCTTCGTTGTGCCGCTCGACCTTGACCCCGACAAACACCGTCAGCCCCAGCCCGACTTCATCGCGATCCAGATTGGCCTGGTAGCCTCGGATCACCCCCGCCTCTTCCAGCATGCGCACCCGGCGCAGGCACGGCGAGGCCGACAGGCCGATTTCTTCTGCCAGCTCGACATTGCTCAAGCGTCCGTTGCGCTGCAGCGCGGCGAGAATCTTGCGGTCATAGGCGTCGAGTTTCATCATTGGCAGATCCCGATAGTCTGACGGTTGAAAACCAGCAGGTTATGCCAAAACCGCCATGGTTTGAAGCTGACTACGCAAGCACCTGTCCTGCTCTCTCGCTCTAGACTGGCCCGAGCAAATCGACATCAAAAAGGGGTGTGATGTGGCAAGTCTGTGGCTGTTTATCCTGACGCTGGCTGTGGTTCTGCTACTGCCGGGACCGGACATGATCCTGCTGTTGCAAACCGGTGCGCGGCAAGGTCGAGGCGCGGCGCTGGCCACGGCGTTGGGCCTGGCCATCGCCCGCGCCTGCCACGTGGCACTGGCGGCATTGGGGCTGGCGGCGTTGTTCAAAACCGCGCCGTGGACATTCGATGTGGTACGCATCGCTGGCGCGGCCTATCTGTTGTGGATCGGTATCCAGTGTTTTCGCAACTCGCTGGTGCCGAGCCTGCAAACCCACGAGCAGGCACCCGCCCACGGCCAGTGGCGCGATGCGATCCGGCGCGGTTTGCTGACCAACCTGCTCAATCCCAAGGCGTTGCTGTTCTGCTCGGTGCTGTTGCCACAGTTTATCGTCAGCGACGGCGCGCCGGTGCTGACGCAGTTCGCCGTGCTCGGCCTGGTGCTGGTCTGCATCGGCCTGCTGTTCGACAGTGTTGTCGCCATGACCGGCGCGGCACTGGGCCGTTGGCTGCAACACAGTCCAACCGCCCAGCGCGTTCAGCAATGGCTGTTCGGCAGCCTGTTGATTGGCTTCGCCGTACGCCTGAGCTTCATTCAACAGGCCTAGCCTTTGCGCACCTTGCGCTGACGGCGGGTGATCAGCAGTAACGCAGCAACAGCGACCAGGATGACCGCGCCGATCTGCACCGGCCACTTGTACGGCCGCAGCGTTTCACGCACGGCATCGGTCACCTGGGTGACGTAGCGCTTGTCGGCATTCTCAAAATCCGGATACGGGCATTGATGGCCAAAGTCCGCCGCCCACGTTACGTAAGGGCCTTCCTTGACGTAGCGCTGATACAGCGCACTCTGGTCTTCAAGGCTGCTGTTCCAGCCGGCGGCGTTGCACAACACGGCGGCAAATGCCTGACTGGTGTGCGGCAGGTTATCGGCGGCGCGACCGGCCAGTGCCGTGGCGACAAAACGATAGTGATAACGCTGATCCGGTTGCGCGGCGCTGGCCTGCTGGCGCTGCACTTCCGCCGCTGAAATCAGCGGGCCGACATCCAGCTTCGTGCTCTCCAGCGTGTAGTTGCCGCCGAAGGTGGCGTAATCAGGGGCCATCTCATAACCGAGGATGTCCATGCCCCAATCACGAGCCGTCCACGCGGCATTGTACAAGGCACTGGCGCGTTTGCTCGGCCACCACGCCGACTCGGCCTTGAGCCGTTGCTCGCCATACAGCCGGGCCTTGTGCTGAAGATCGTCACTGGCGAAATAAGCGACCGCTTCCTCGTAACGCCCCTCACGCAGCAGGCGCCGACCGAGCAGATTGCGCAGATTGGCGGCCACCGACAGCGGCACATAGTTGTCGCGCTCCTGCTGCGTCAACGGCGGCGGCGCCGGCACGTTCTCATCGACGTACTGCTTGAGCTCGTCGACCGTCAGCACCCGCTCGGCAACGGTGGCAGCATCAAACCAGTAAAGGCTGTTGCTGCGATACAGCTGCACGAAAGCTTGCAGGTATTCGCCACGTTGCAGCGCCAGGATCGCGCTTTCGCCGTCGACACGGCATTTCGGCTGTACCGTTTCAAACGCCCAGTCCGGCGTGCGCCGATATCCCCAGTCTTCGTTTTGCGGAAAAGCCTGGGCGGCTTTGGCGTAGGCGGCGGCAGCGGCAGTCGTGTCGCCGTCACGCACTGCCAGTTTTGCCCGCAGCCACCAGGCCAGCCCGCCGTCCCCGGCATTCTCAAGAAACGCCTTGGCGGACGCGTAGTCGCCCTGTTGATAACTCATCGCCGCCAGTCGATCGGCATTGTCGAGGCTGCCACGGGTGCTGTTTTGCAGGAGTGTGACGAGTTTCTTTTCATTCGGCGGCTGCTCACCAAATGACCAGCCCTGACGGCTGACCAGCGATGCCGTGACCAGTTGCTGCACTGCTGGCTGCTGCAGCAGTTTGGCCAACTGAGATTCCGGCAATTCGGCCAGTTCGTTCATCAGTTGCTTGAGCGAGGTGCAACCGACGGCCGAACCGTGCAGGTTCTGTGCTTCGTACAATTCGATGGCGCCGCTCCAGTCGCCCGCGCTGCGCAACACCCGCGCCTCCTCACCAAGGCTGGCAACGCCCAGTTCCAGCGGATCGCTGAAGCCGTCGATGCTCAGTTGCCGGGCCTGACGAAAGGCATCCCGCGCCTGCTCCAGCGCTTCGATGCGGTCGTGCGCCTCACTGCTCATTGCAAAGGCGATGCGCCCCAGGGAATACGCAGCCCAGGTGCTGCGCAACGGACGCTGCTCTGCCGGCAGCGCCAGCACCTTGTTGAAATACTCCGTGGCCAATTGATGATCGCCGGTGGCAAAGGCCACGGCGCCGGCGACGTAAAAGCGGATTTCCACTGGCAGACCGGCGCCCTGCTCCTCGGCCTGCCGTGCATCGCTGAGCCCGCGCAGGTGCTTGACCACAGCGTATTGCTCGGCGCTCAGGCCAACCTGCTCAGCCTGTTCCCGCGCGAGCTGAGCCGCGTTGTCTTCGGCATAGTCGTTGGGGTTATGGGTCGCTGCGGTGGCATTTTTCAGCCCGGCAATGGTTTTACCGAGGCGACTGATTTCGAAGCTGAAACTGCCTTCGGGCAGATCGGCCAAGGTCTGCGCGCGGTTGTCGAGCAGGCGCATCGGGAAGTCCGGGCCGCAGGCCAGCGCCGAACCCAGCGGCAGGCTGAGGCTCAGGCAAAGCAGATGGCGGGGCCAGTTACGGGTCAACATGCGAACCTCCTTGATCAATATGTGCACAACGCGCCCAACCGACAGCGCGCTGCCCGCCCGCCGGCAAGCGACCGTCACGCAGGCGGGTGAAGGTAAGCAGATTGGCACTTTGTTGCAACGAGTAACCGGCGAGCGCATCGGCGCCTGCACAATCCCGCGCCTTCAGCGAGATTTGCGCGGGCCACGGGCTGTCGAGATTGCCGCGGTTTTCGAGCTGGATGTCATAGAGACCGCCCTGCTCTTTGAATGACAGGCGCAACTGACTGTTCAGCACATCGCCGCGAGCCACTGCGCGCAAAGTAGTCAGGCTCCAGGCGCGAAGATCGTTGGCCAGCGGCAGGCGAAACCAGATCAATCCAGCCAGATGCTCGGGCGGATCCTCACGCAAGGTCTGGCTCAGTTCGCTGAGTTGCAGCGGATCGGCGAGCAACTCCCGGCGCTGCCCGCCGCGCTCCAGTTGCACTTCGCTTTCCACCACGGGCGCGCCGCCGTCAGCGTCCAACAGCGCAACGCCGTAGGCCGGCAGCGCCAGATAGAACGGTTTGTCGCTGATGCGTGCCCAGGCCTTGGCCCATTTCAACGCCTGCTCGGGATCAAACAGACCCAGTCGCGGATCGCTCACGGCGTGGACTTGCAGCACGCTGCTGTCGACGCTTTGCAACAGCGCCGGCAACTGCGCGCTATCGAGCCAGGCCGGCAGCGCGGTGATGCTCAAAGGCAACGATGGCGGCAAGGCCGTGCGCAAATGTTTGAGGAATTCAGCGTACGCGGGCAGCCGTGCGTTGCCGGCATCGTGGTCGATTTCGATACCGTTCAGCGTGAGGCCTTGCGCTTGCCAATCGGCAATGACCTGGAGAATCTGCGCGGTGACCTGCTGCTGATCCAGCGACTGTAACTGGCCATCAAGGCGAATCACTGCAATCAAAGGGCGGCCATCCGCTTTCAACAAGTCTGGATCAACCCGCGCCCTGCTCCACCGCTCGCCGGGAAAGGCCTGCAATGCCAGCACGCGCAGTGTCGAGAAGTCGTGACGACTGTCGCGCAATGCCAATTCATGCGCAGACGTCCACTGGCGTTGCCAGACATAGAGTTGCTGGTCGAGTGGAGGCGCGACGGGTTGCTCGCACCCCGCAAGCAACACGCCGAGAAACAGACCCGCAATAAACCGCATACCTGGAAAATCCCCGAGACCACAGGCCGCAAGGTTACACAAAAACCGCGTAGGAGCTGACGAGTGAAACGAGGCTGCGATCTTTTGATCTTGATCTTGCTTCAAGACTCCAGATCAAAAGATCGCAGCGTACTGCAGCGCCTACAGGGATGCCGCAGGTTTGCGCGCGATGATCACCTGACTCTTGGCCACCACCGCATCCAGCGCCTGCTTGATTTGCGCACCGCGCGGGGAATCCAGCACCGCTTGCCAGGTGTTGGCCCAGTGCTCGAGCATCGGGTGATCGGGGTTGCTGAACTCGACCTTGGCCTCCCAGAACAGCATCATCCACATCGACCAGTAGAAGCCATATTGACTGTGGCTGACGATTTCCAGCCCGGCCTCGCTGACCATGGCCTTGAACTGGTCTTCGCTGATGATGCGTATGTGATTGGGTTTCTGGAAATACTCCGGCGCGGCAATGTCCTTTTGCAGCTCCTCGGAGCTGGGATGCGGCACGCTCAGCAGATACAACGCACCCGGTTTGCCAACCCGCACCAGTTCGGCAAGAAACTGCGCAGGATCGTCAACGTGTTCGATGACTTCGGTACACACCACACGCGTCGCCGTTGCGTCGGCAATCGGTAGCGGGTTGCAGTCGGTAACGTGGCATTCGATGTCCCGGGCCGGCGTGTCGCTCAGACGCTGGCGCGTGGCTTCGACCTTGGCCGCATCGATGTCGGCAAGAATGATCTTCGCTCCACGCACACCGCAGAAGTGCACGTTGCCGCCATCACCGCAACCGACATCAAGCAATGTGTCGTCGGCACTCACAGGGAATCCCGTATACAGCTCGTGGGTTTGCTGGTTGAACCAGCCGCTGAGCTTCGCATCGTAAAGGCCGAGCATGTACGGATCGACTTTGTCGGCAACCGCAGCGACCGGTTCTGCCGCAGTTTGCGCAGGCGTTGTCGCCGAGAGTTTCTTCAAAAAGCTCAGCATGAGGTGGCTCCGGTTGAGGTAACAGCGGTTCGGGAGGTGTCGAGGCGCCTGACCAGCGCAGCACCGCGATTGCGCATCGGCACTTCGATCAAGCGATAGTTGAGTTCGCTGAGCAGCGCAATCAGGCCGAAGGCAATCAGCACCGTAAGGATGGGATGACCGGCCGGGCTCGGCAGACCGCTGCTCTGCAAGCGAAAGATCAGCTCACGCAGCAGCAGATAGGCGGGGATGTGGATCAGGTAGATGCCGTAGGAGCGGCTGCCGATCCAGGCCAGGCAGCGCTGAATGCGTCCGGCAGGCATGAGGTAGTCACGGTTGTACGAGGCGATCCAGACCAGCAGCGCACTGAGCACGGCGATCGAACCGATGCGGAAACTGGCCAAGGTAAAACGGTCGGTGGCCATGAAGCTCAACAGCGCTGCAATGACAATCAAGGCTGAAATGCCAAGCCATGGTCGGCGCAAGAACGAGGGCTGCCAGCGCTGAAAACCCGGCTGCGCACTCCACATCGCCAACAGCACGCCAAGGGCCAGCGCATCGGTGCGCACTACCATCAGCAACGGCGTGCGTACGGCCAGAATCTGCACCGCGACCAGCGCCAGCAATGCCCAGACCAGGTGTCGGCGAAACAACAGGATCAGCAACGGAAAAAGCAGGTAGAACTGCTCTTCCAGCGCCAGGCTCCAGTAAACGAAACTGCTGCCATATTCGTAGTGGAGGAAGCTGTCGGCAAAGCGGAAATTGGCGTATTGCAGTACCCCGGCCAGGGTCGCCTGAAGATTGGCGGATAGCGTGCCGAACGCACCGGATCGATTGAAAAACATACAGGCCAGCAGGATCAGCGCCAGCCACAGCCAGGCTGAAGGCAGCAACCGAAAAGCCCGGCGCAGCCAGAAATGGCGTACCTGTCGCCAGCGCTCCTGGCCCGTCGTGCAGCCTTGCAACAGCGGGATCAGGCTGCGGGCGATGACGAACCCGGAGATGGCGAAAAACAGGTCGACGCCCCACCACGTCTGCGCCCATTCGTGGATCCGGGCCAGCGACGGCACCGGGTCGCTGAACAGATTGTCCGGCAAATGGTGAAACAACACTCCAAGCACCGCGACCGCACGCAGGACCTCAATGTCCATAATGCGCTTGGCACTCATGCTTCTGGGGCTTCCAAAGCAGCCGCACGATGCTCGAACAACTGCGTCAGAAACCCTCGCAAACGCTGTTCCGCCACAGCCTGGCTGCAGAACGCCTGCAAGCTTTCGACTGCCTGCGCGGACATCTCGGCATAGCGCTGCGGCTGGTTTTTCGCGACGTCGTAACTGGCCCGATAGGCCTCGCACAACGAGGTCCAGTTGGTCACGTAGCGCAGGGTTCGGAACGCCTTGCGCGGGTCGTGGGGCCAGGCTGTCAGCTCGTCGGTGGACTCGATGAGAAAGGCATTTTCCGTGCTCAGGTAATCGATCATCGCCGTGGTACGCGGCGCCACCGCCGGCTTGCCGCAGGACATGAACTCCATCAGCGGCAGGCACTGGCCTTCACCGTAGGAGGTATTCACCACGTAGCGGGTGGCCTGCACCAGCTGCTCGTAGTCCGGATCGGCTAGGTAGCCGTAGATCAGAACGATGCGGCAGCGGTAAGACTGGTTCTTGTACAAGTGGTGGAGGATATCGCTGAGTGCTTCTTCGGCGTCATGGTGAGTGAGCTTGAGCACCAGCGTCGCGTCTTCGACATCGCGGAAACACACACAGAACGCGCTGAGCATGTCTTCCCAGTTCTTGCGCCCGTCACCGGGATTGAACACCGAGGTGTAAACCACGCCATCAAGCACCAGCGTCTGCTCGCAGGCCGGCGCGGCGAAGTCGATGCCGTCGCCGCTGCGCAGGTGCGCCGGCCCGAATGCGTTCAGATTGAGGGTGCGGCTGTCCGCGACCAGGCCTTTGATCGTCAGGCTGTACGCGGCGGCCAGCGCTTGCTCGGGCATTTTCGCGCCACGGGCAGCAAAACGGTCCCAGACCGGCGCCGGCACCGCGACGATCGGGTATTCGACACCCATCGCCTCGTGCACGGCGTTGACCGTATAGCTGGAGTGGGTGATCGCTGCGCCACAGGCATGCAAGACGCTACGCCAGTCGTTGCGCGGCTCTCCGGCGAAGGGCTCGTTGGGGATCGTGCTGAACTCCCACGCAAATACCGGCAGCGTCGGACAGGCCAGGTGAACGGGGGTGCGATGCGGCGGCGAGAACGATAGAAACACGCAAGGCTCGCCACGGCTCAGGCATTCCAGATACAGCGCATCGACTTCTGTCTGCGGATCGGCCACTTCCACCACTTGGCCGATGCGTTCGAGCACCGGGCGATATTCCTTGAGCACGAAGTAATAGCTGTACTCCGAACGCCCGAGGTTCTGCGCAATGGTGTGCCGGTTGGTTTCCGAATGAATGATGATCAGCATGAGGCGTTATCCGTCACTGGCGCAGCATCGGTGGGACCTGCTGTCAGCGCAAAGAACTCCGCGAGGCGTTTGCGCACCGGCGCGAAGGCGCAGTATTGCTGCATGCGCTCGACGGCGGCGGCAGACATCCGCTGATATTCCTGCGGCTGGGCCTTGGCCATTCGATAGCTGTTTTCGTAGGCGTCTTTCAGCGAGCCCCAGTCGGGGCGGTGCCGCAGCGTGCGGTAGATGATCCGCGTGTCCTGCGGCCAGATCGTCAGCTCTTCACTGGACTTGACCACGAACGCCACCGACTCATCGATGTAGTCTTTCATCGCCGTATGGTCTGGAGCGATCACCGGTTTGCCGCTGGACATGAACTCCATCAACGGCAGGCACAACCCTTCGCAACGTGACGCGTTAACGTAGAAACTGGCCGCCTGATAAAGCCTGGCGTACTGCGCGTCGTCGAGGTAACCGTGCATCACCACGACCCGACAGGCGAACGGCGTGAGTTGCGCCAGCAGGGTCATCAATTCGCTGTAATAGGACGCCAGATCATTCTGGGTAATCTTGAGCACCAGCGTCGCGTCGGGCGTTTCGCGGAACGCCCAGCAGAATGCGCTGATCAGTCGATGCCAGTTCTTGCGGCCATCCCTGGGGTTGAATACCGAGACATACACCACACCCTCAACTGTGGTTTCGACCACAGATGAGGTGTCCGGCAGATCGAGTGGCGCCGGTTCGATCACCGCCACCGGCGCAGCGCCGCACACCTCAGGCCAACGCTGTTGCAGCCAGCCATGCAAAGCGTCCGGCAGCAGATCGCGAATGCCCTCCCAATACCAGTTGTGGAGAAATTTCACCCGTGGCACTGGTTCCGCCTGCTCGTGTCCCAGATCCAGTACCCACAGGCGCAGATAATGTCGAGCGATGACCAGTCGGCGTTTGAACGTCAACGGTGGCGGGCGCGCGGCTTCAATTGCTGCGGCCAGTGCGGCCTGCTCTTCAGGGCTGATTGGCGTCGGGATCAGCGCATCGGCGGACAGGCCGAGGGTGCGCGAATCGAATATGCAGCCCTTGATTGCCAGTGCAGTGCCCGGGTTGACCGGCATGGGTTGGTGTTGCTGACGAATCGTCGCGAAGCTGTCCCACAACGGCGTCGGCAAAACCAGTACCGGGAACGCTTCGCCCATGGCGCGGCGAATGGCCGTTGCCGTGTGGCTCGACAGGGTGATGACCCGGCCGTGGCGCGCGAGCATGCGCGTCCAGTCCTGACGCGGATCGTCGTCCCACTGTTCATCGGGGATAGAATCGAACTCCCAGGCCACCACGCAAATCGTCGGGCATTGGAGGTCGACCGGAGTTTTCTGCGGTGGGGTGAAGGACAGGAACACACTGTCTTCGCCAGCGGCGAGCAATTGCCGGTAAATCACATCGACGTCGGTGACAGATCCGGCCACGTGCACGCGCCCCAGGCTTTCCAGCACCGGGCGATAGGCTTTGAGGACAAAGTAATAGCTGTATTCCGGACGCCCGAGACTGGCACTGATGGAGCTGTCGTTGACGTCCGAATAGAGAATGAAATTCATGGCATCCCACGATGAAGCGCCATCCCGGCTACTTCATGCTATGACGGCCGGGCGTCGGATCGGGTCGGCAGGGCCGTTACTCGTCCGGCATCATCGGGCACGTCTTCGTTCTTGTTTTAGTGGTCAGTTTCACCCTGCGTCGCGGCGCCCTGAAAATCACCGGCCAACTCGCGACGAGGGCCATTCTAAACACATCCATCACGAGTCCGGGAACCGCCCGGCGAGAATAAATCGGACTACGCTGATGAGAACTGGCCAGTCACGATCTGCCCTGTTGAAATTGCCGAGCAATTGGCACAGATTGGCAACCAAACAACTACAACAACGGCTTCGCCTGCTGTTCCACCGGATATTTCCTCCGGTCTGACAGGGCTTTCCTCAAAGCGTGTAAGGAAAGCGGCGCAAGTCATGACCAAGGGGTCGCTGTTTGAAAAAACGTCTGTTCGTCACGGGCCTTACCGGCTTCGTGGGACAACACATTCAGTCTCGTCTGGCTTCGCCGGGATCGTCGTGGGAGCTGCTGCCTGCCGCTTCGGCCTACGACCTCACGGACGCCGACAGTCTCGTCGACCTTTGGTCTGAGGTACCGGATGCGGTCATTCATCTGGCCGGCCAGACCTTTGTGCCGGAAGCCTTTCGTGACCCGGCCCGCACTTTCGACACTAATCTTTTCGGCACCCTCAATCTGTTGCAGGCACTCAAGGCGCGCGGTTTTGCCGGCACTTTCCTGTACGTCAGCTCCGGCGACGTTTACGGGCAAGTCGCCGAAGAGCATCTGCCAATCACCGAGCAACAACCGCCGCTGCCGCGCAATCCGTACGCGGTGAGCAAACTTTCAGCGGAATTTCTAAGCCTGCAATGGGGCCTGAGCGAAGGCTGGCCGGTGCTGGTCGCGCGCCCGTTCAACCACATCGGCACCGCGCAGAAAGACAGCTTCGTCATCGCCAGCGCCGCCCGGCAGATCTGCCGAGTCAAACAGGGTCTGCAAGCGCCGCAACTGCAAGTCGGCGATATCGACGTTACGCGGGATTTTCTTGATGTCGGCGATGTGATCGCAGCGTATTTCGCCCTGCTGGAAAACGGCACACCAGGGCAGGTCTACAACATCTGCTCGGGCCGCGAGCAACGCATTCGCAGCCTGATCGAGCAACTGGCCGATCTGGCCGAAGTCGACGTTGAACTGGTGCAGGATCCGGCGCGCATGCGTCGCGCCGACCAGCGCCGCGTCTGCGGCAGTCATGCAAAACTGGCCAACGCCACAGGATGGGCGCCAGCCATCACCATACAACAATCCCTGCGGGCGATCCTGTCCGACTGGGAGACGCGAGTACGACAAGAATGACAAAAAGTGCATTGATTACCGGGATCACGGGCCAGGACGGCGCCTATCTGGCCAAACTGCTGCTGGACAAGGGTTACAAGGTTCACGGCCTCGTCGCCCGGCGCAGCAGCGACTCGCGCTGGCGCTTGCGCGAAATGGGCGTCGAAGCCGATATCGTTTACCTCGACGGCGACATGGCGGATGCCTGTTCGGTGCAGCGTGCGGTAATCAAATCGGCACCGGACGAGGTCTATAACCTTGCCGCACAGAGTTTTGTCGCCGCTTCCTGGGATCAACCGGTCACCACCGGCATCGTCGATGGGCTGGGCGTGACCCACTTGCTCGAAGCGATCCGTCAGTTCAGTCCGCACACGCGTTTTTATCAGGCCTCGACCAGCGAAATGTTCGGCCTGATCCAGGCCGAGCAGCAGGACGAGAACACGCCGTTCTATCCACGCAGCCCTTACGGCGTGGCCAAGCTTTATGGCCACTGGATCACCGTCAATTACCGCGAAAGCTTCAACCTGCACGCCAGCAGCGGCATCCTCTTCAACCATGAATCACCACTGCGCGGCATCGAATTCGTTACCCGCAAGGTCACTGACGCCGCTGCGCGCATCAAGCAGGGCAAGCAGCACGAGTTGGCACTGGGCAACATCGACGCGAAACGCGATTGGGGCTTTGCCGGCGATTACGTCGAAGCCATGTGGCTGATGCTGCAGCAGGACAAACCCGACGACTTCGTGGTCGCCACGGGCGTCACCACCACGGTGCGCGAAATGTGCCGCATCGCCTTCGATCACGTCGGCCTCAACTACCGCGATTACGTGAAGATCGACCCGGCGTTCTTCCGCCCGGCCGAAGTCGAAGTGCTGCTCGGCAACCCGGCCAAGGCTCAGCGGGTGCTGGGCTGGAAACCGAAAACCGACCTGGACAGCCTGATCCGCATGATGATGGATGCGGACATGAAACGCGTCGCCAAGGAGTAGGCCATGCTGATTCCCGTGATTCTGTCCGGCGGTGCCGGCACCCGTTTGTGGCCGGTGTCCCGCGAGGGCCATCCCAAGCCGTTCATGACCCTGCCCGACGGCCAGTCGCTGCTGGGCAAGACCTACCAGCGTGCGGCGGCGCTGCTGGACGGCTGGGGCGACATCGTCACGGTGACCAATCGCGAGTACTACTTCCAAAGCAAGGACCACTATTGCGCAGCCCAGGTTTCACGCCATCGCGGGCACTTTCTGCTCGAGCCGAGCGGGCGTAACACCGCACCGGCGATCGCGGCAGCAGCGTTGTCGTTGCAGGCTCTGCATGGCGACGACGCCATCATGGTGGTGATGCCGGCCGATCATCTGATCGTCAATCAGGACGCCTTGAAAAGTGCGGTCGAGCACGCGGTTCAGCTGGCGAAGGACGGCTATCTGGTGACCTTCGGCGTGGTACCAACCGCGCCGGAAACCGGCTTCGGCTATATCGAGACCGGCGCACCGCTGGACGCCAGAGGCGCAGCCAAGGTACAGCGCTTCGTCGAGAAACCCGACTTGCAGACCGCCACGCATTACCTGGAGAGCGGCAACTTCCTGTGGAATTCGGGGATGTTCTGCTTCACCACCGCGACCCTGCTCACCGAGCTGCAACTGCACGCACCCCAGTTGTTGGAACAGACTCGCGCCTGCATGGCTGCCAGTGCCCCGGTGGAAACGGTCGGCTGCCTGCAACAGGAGCTGTCGCCGACGCTGTTTGCCGAGATCACTGACATTTCGATCGACTACGCGCTGATGGAGCGCTCGGACAAAGTCGTGGTGGTGCCCGCCGGTTTCGACTGGAGCGATATCGGTTCGTGGAGTGCGGTCGCGGCGCTGACTCCCGCCGATGCCGACAACAACCGCGCCAGCGGCGAAGCGATCTTCATCGACAGCCACAACAACTTCGTACAGAGCGAAGGTCGGCTGGTGGCGACCGTCGGTGTGGATAACCTGATCATTGTCGACACCGCCGATGCGGTGCTGGTCGCCCATGCCGACCGCGCACAAGACGTACGCCGCGTGGCCAAGCAGCTCAAGGACAAGTCCCACGAAGCCTATCGCCTGCATCGTACGGTCAGCCGTCCGTGGGGCACCTACACCGTTCTGGAGGAAGGTCCGCGTTTCAAGATCAAGCGCATCGTGGTCAAACCCGGTGCCAAGCTGTCATTGCAAATGCACCATCACCGCAACGAACACTGGGTCGTGGTCGAAGGCATGGCCAAGGTCACCAACAACGGTTCCGGCACCACCTTGGTAGCCAAGAACGAATCGACGTTCATTGCCGCCGGCCACAAGCATCGCCTGGAGAACCCCGGGGTGATCGATCTGGTGATCATTGAAGTACAGAGCGGCGAATACCTGGGCGAAGACGATATCGTTCGCTTCGAAGATCAATACGGCAGGACGGTCTGAATGCTGCTTTCCCTGTACCGCTCGCTGCACAACTACCGTGGGTTCATCCTCGGCAGCGTGCAGCGAGAGTTTCAAGCGCGTTATCGCAATTCGTTGTTCGGCGCGCTGTGGCCGATCTTCAATCCGCTGTCGATGATCATCGTTTACACGGTGATCTTTTCCCAGATCATGCGCGCGCGTTTACCGGGTGTGGACGACAGCATGGCCTACAGCGTCTACCTGTGCGCAGGTCTGCTGGCCTGGGGGCTGTTTTCCGAAATCACCCTGCGCAGCCAGAACATGTTTCTGGAAAACGCCAACCTGCTGAAGAAAATCAGCTTCCCGAGGATCTGCCTGCCAGTGATCGTGCTGATCAACGCCGGGATCAATTTCGCCATCATCATCAGCCTGTTTCTCGGTTTTCTGCTGATCACCGGGCGCTGGCCGGGGATGGCGCTGCTGGCGCTGATTCCGCTGATCGCCCTGCAAATGATGTTCTGCGCCGGGCTGGGCATGATCCTTGGGGTGCTGAACGTGTTCTTTCGCGATGTCGGTCAACTGTTCGGCATCTGCCTGCAGTTCTGGTTCTGGCTGACGCCGATCGTTTACCCGATCACGATCCTGCCGGAATGGGTGCAGCGTTTGCTGCAACTCAATCCGCTGACCAACCTGTTCAGCAGTTATCAGAACCTGTTTCTCTACGGTCAGTGGCCGGTATGGAGTTCGCTGCTGCCGGCTTTCATTGCCGGCGTGGCGTTCTGTCTGATGGGCCTGCGGCTGTTTCGCCAGCGCGTGGGCGAAATGGTGGATGAACTCTGATGGGACATATTCGCGTCACCGGCCTCGGCAAGGCCTATAAGCAATACCCAAACCGCTGGGCACGGCTGGCCGAGTGGCTGATTCCGTTTTCGCCGATCCGCCATCAACAGCACTGGGTACTGCAAGATGTCGAATTCGAGATTGCTCCGGGAGAAGCGGTAGGCATCGTCGGCGCCAATGGCGCGGGCAAAAGCACCTTGCTGAAAATGATCACCGGCACTACCCAACCCACCTGCGGCAAGATCGAACTGCATGGACGCGTCGCTGCACTGCTGGAGCTGGGAATGGGTTTCCATCCGGACTTTACCGGTCGGCAGAACGCAATCATGGCGGGTCAGTTGCTGGGCATGCAGCTCGAAGAAATCGAAGCGCTGCTGCCCGACATCGAGCATTTCGCCGAAATCGGCGATGCCATTGACCACCCGGTCCGTACTTACTCCAGCGGCATGCAGATGCGCCTGGCGTTCAGTGTCGCCACTGCCCGGCGTCCGGACATCCTGATCGTCGACGAAGCGCTGTCGGTGGGCGATGCCTATTTCCAGCACAAGAGCTTCGAACGCATCCGCAGCTTTCGCAAATCCGGCACGACGTTATTGATCGTGTCCCATGATCGTTTCGCGATTCAGTCGATCTGCGACTCGGCGATCCTGCTCAAGGACGGGCACGTGGCCATGCGCGGCAAACCGGAGCCGGTTCTGGATTATTACAATGCGCTGATGGCCGAACGTGAGGGCCAGGTCGTGCGTCAGGAAACGCTCGCCGGCGGCGAGGTGCAAACGGTCTCCGGCACCGGCGAGGCGGCGATTCTCAGCGTACGCCTGCTCGATGAAAACCAGCGCAGCATTAAGGCTGTCGAAGTCGGCCAACCGGTGGTGCTCGAAGTGCAGGTCGAGGTACGCGAGGACATCGAACGGCTGGTGCTGGGCTTCATCATCAAGGATCGCCTGGGCCAGATGATGTATGGCATCAATACTCACCGACTGAACAAGGCGCTGACCGACCTGCGCGCCGGCGAGCGCTTCACTTACCGCTTCGCCTTCGTCATGGGCCTGGGCAAAGGCAATTATTCGGTATCGCTGAGCCTGTCGCGCCTGGACTCGCATCTGGATCGCAATTTCGAGTGGCGTGACTACGGGCTGGTATTTCACGTGATCAACAACCGTCAGGAAGATTTTGTCGGTTGTGCCTGGCTGGACGCCCGGACCACCGTCACCTGTGAAACCGAGACCCGGACTGTCGAGCGCGCGCCATGACCCGCCTGTTGGTCGAATGCACCCACGTATTCAAGCACCCGATGGTCAACTCGGGGATTCAGCGCGTGGTGCGCAACGTCATCAAGCAATTGCCAGCCAGTGCGCAAGGGGTCGAGTGCCTGCCAGTGGTGGTGATCAACAGCCAGCTCTATCGTGTACTGAGGCTGGCGCCGCTCGACACGCCGTTCCTGAATGCTCTGCAAACCTTCGGCGAACGCCTGGAGCGCCTGGCACATCGCTTCTGGCAGTGGCACCAGCGCCGCGATGCGCGATGCACTTCGAAACTGTCCCGAGGGCTGCTGTATGTTGCCTATCAATTCACCCAGATCGGCGTATTCGGCTTGCCGATACGGTTGATCCGACAGATCAATCGCAGGCAGTTGCTCAAACGCTGCATCCCCCTGCAGCACCAATCAGGCGATCAACTGGTGCTGCTGGATTCATCATGGCACTCGGATTTTTTCGCCCACGTCGAACAGCTCAAACGCGACGGCGTCGGTGTGATCGCGGTGGTTTACGACCTGATTCCGCTGACACATCCACAGTTTTACGACACGCGTCTGGTCGAGGTTTTCAACGGATGGTTCGAGTGGATCACTCGCACCGCTGACGGCTACATGGCGATTTCAGCCACCGTGCGCGATCAGGTACGTGGCGAATTGCAGCGCAGGATCGGCGCTGACCAGACTGACAGTCGCTGGTTTGATTTCTTCCATCTGGGTTCCGAACTCGATCTGCATCACAGCGCAGCATCGGTCGAACCACGCCTCAAGAATCTGTTCGCGGCGCCCGGAGCGGTGTTCCTGATGGTCAGCACCATCGAGCCGCGCAAGAACCATGCGTATCTGCTCGACGCCTTCGACCGCGCCTGGGCCGCCGGCTCGACGGCACGCCTGTGCATCGCCGGGCGCATCGGCTGGAAATGCGACGCGCTGCTCGAGCGAATTCGCAATCATCCGGAACTGAACCGGCGCCTGTTCATGTTCAATGACTTGAGCGACACCAGCCTCGAATACGCATACGCGCAGGCCAGCGCGCTGGTCTTCCCCTCGTTCGTCGAAGGCTTCGGCCTGCCGCTGGTGGAAGCGATGCAGCGCGGGTTGCCGGCAATGGGCAGCGACATCGCGGTATTCCGCGAAATCGGCGGCGAGTTCATGGCGTATTTCGATCTGCTGGATCCACAAAGCCTTGCCGATCTGATCGATACCTATCAGCGCAATGGGCAGTTTCCTGCCGCCCGCGACGTCGCTGACTGGCGCTGGATCGGCTGGCGTGAAGCCAGCGAGCAATTGGCTACACGCAGCCTTGACCATGTCCAGCAGGCCCCGCGCGTGCCAGCGAGGCCCCATGCGCATTGCTCTTAACGCTCGCATCCTGCAAGCACCGCGCACCGGTATCGGCCATTACGTCGCTGAACTGGTCAACGCCCTGCGTAGCGAACCCGACGTGGACGTAACCCTGTTTCATGGCTGGGGCTGGAATCCGGCCCTGCCGGACGCAGCCATGCCCGGTTATTCGCGGATGACGCCGCTGCTGCGGCAAATACCCGGAGCCTATCAGGCACGGCGCTGGCTGGAGCAGAAACGTTTTGATCAGGTGCGTACACAAAAGATTGATCTTTATCACGAGCCAAGCCTGTGGCCGCTGGCCTTCGACGGCCCGACCGTAATCACTTTGCATGACCTGACGCACCTGCATTTTCCTGACACTCAACCGCCGGCACGTTTGAGAGAGATCGAACGTCGCCTGGCCGCAGGTGTTCAGCAGGCGCGGGTAATTCTGACCGACTCCCAGGCAATCGCCGACGAGGCGCAGGCTTATTTCAGCCTGCCTGCGCAGCGATTCGTGGTGGCGCCATTGGGTGTGGCCGCGCGCTTTCGTCCTCGGCAAACCGAAGAAATCGACAGCGTGCTCAAGGCTCACGCCGTGCAGGCACGGGAATATTTCCTCTGTGTCGGCACCCTCGAGCCGCGCAAAAACCTGAGCCTGGCGCTGCGGGCCCACGCCCTGTTGCCAGATGCGGTGCGCCAGCGCTTTCCCTTGTTGATTGCGGGAATGGCCGGTTGGCAGCGCGAACAGTTCAACGAGCCGCTGCGTCAGGCATTGGCGAGTGGCCATGTGTGCCTGCTTGGCTATCTGCCAGATGAGCAATTGGCGCAACTGCTGGCCGGCGCCCGGGCGCTGATATTTCCATCGCTGTATGAGGGCTTTGGCTTGCCGGTGCTGGAAGCCATGGCCAGTGGCACGCCGGTGGTGACGACCGGTTCTTCGGCAATGCCGGAGGTGGCCGGCGCGGCTGGCAACTATATTGAAGCGGACGATGCCGAGGGCCTGCGCGATGCGCTGAGTCGTCTCATTGACGATCCGCTGCATTGGCAGGCATGCCGCGAAGCAGGATTGCTGAGGGCTGGTTTTTTTTCCTGGCAACGTTGTGCACAGGTCACGGCCGGTGCCTACCGCCAGGCCATGGGAGGTTGAATGCGCGTTCTTCATTTCTTCAAGACTTACCTGCCCGACTCATTCGGTGGCATCGAACAAGTCGTCTTCCAACTCTGCGAAAGCGGCGTTCAGCACGGCATCGAAGCGCAGGTCCTGACCCTGAGCGCGGATCCGACACCCCGGGTAATGCAGTTGGGCCAACATGAAGTGCATCGGGCCAAACTGGATATCCAGTTCGCCTCGACCGGGTTTTCCTGGAGCGTGTTCAAGCAGTTCCGCGAACTGGCCGCCGAGGCCGACGTGATCAACTATCACTTCCCGTGGCCATTCATGGACCTGGTGCACTTCGCCAGCGCCTTGAACAAACCCAGTGTGGTCACCTATCACTCGGACATCATTCGGCAAAAACACCTGCTCAAATTGTACCGACCGCTAATGGAGCGCTTCCTGGCCAGCGCCGACCGAATCGTCGCCGCGTCGCCTAACTACCTGCATACCAGCGATGTGTTGCAGCAGTTCCAGGAAAAGACTCGCGTCATCACGTACGGCTTGAACAAGGCAGGTTATCCACAACCCAACGGTCAGCGGATGAACCGTTGGCGCCAGCAACTTGGGGATAAGTTTTTCCTCTTCGTTGGGGTGATGCGTTATTACAAGGGCTTGCATATCCTGCTTGACGCGCTCAAACAAGCGGATTATCCGACAGTCATCGTCGGCGCCGGCCCGCTGGAGCTGAAGCTGCGCGCTCAGGCCGCCGCACTTGGCTTGCGCAACATCCATTTCGTCGGACGCCTGGACGATGAAGACAAAGTCGCGTTGCTGCAATTGAGCTACGCGTTCGTCTTCCCTTCGCACTTGCGCTCCGAGGCCTTCGGTATCTCGTTGCTAGAGGGCGCGATGTACGGTAAGCCGCTGATTTCGAGCGAGATCGGCACCGGTACCAGTTTCATCAATATTCACAACGAAACCGGTCTGGTGGTGCCGCCCAGCAATCCACAGGCGTTCAGCGAAGCCATGCGCACGTTATGGGAAAACCCCGAGCGTGCAGCCGCCATGGGCGTCAAGGCAGAAGCGCGTTATCGGCAGTTGTTCACCGCCGATGTAATGGGCCGCAAATGGACTGAGTTGTATCAGGAATTACTGGCAGAAAAGGCGCTGTCCTACGCGTGAACATGACCCGCCTTCAGAGGCCGCGAATTGGCTCGCGTCTGCGAAGGCTGAGTACTACGCGGTCTTCTGCAAGCCGGCGACAGTGCGCGGCATCGCAACAAAACCCGGCAAGGCTTCGATCCGTGCCAGCCAGGCGCGAACGTTGACGTATTCATCCAGCGAGACATTGCCCTCCGGCGCATGCGCGATGTAACTGTAGGCAGACACGTCAGCGATGGTCGGCTCTTCGCCCGCCAGATACGCTGTCTTGCCCAATTCCAGCTCCATCACCTTGAGCAGATTGTGCGCTCGGCCAATGACTTCCTCGGCATTCAGTTGCGCACCGAACACCGTGATCAGGCGTGCCGCCGCCGGGCCAAATGCAATCGGTCCCGCCGCAGTCGACAACCAGCGCTGCACATTCGCTGCGCCCACCGGGTCGGTCGGCAGCCAGCGACCGTTGCCATACTTCTGCGCCAGATAAACCAGAATCGCGTTGGAATCGGCCAACACCACGCCGTTGTCATCAATCGCCGGCACCTGACCAAAGCTGTTGATCGCCAGGTACTGCGGCTGCTTGTGCTCACCCTTGGCGAGGTCGACGAAGATCAGCTCGGTCGGTAGTTGCAGCAGCGACAGCATCAACTCGACGCGGTGGGCATGGCCGGAACGGGGAAAGTTGTAGAGTTTGATCGCTTGCATGGTCGACTCCGCTGGAAAGTGACGTCGCTACGGGGATGAGCGCGCCGATGGAGTCATCATCTATGGGTTGCCGGAACAACAGAATAACCAGCCGCTGCAATCGATTATTTCATCTCGTGCAATAACGCCGCAGCGCTCAAGGCCGGATGCTCACGCAGCGCCTTCACGGCGAAGTCGACAAAGCTGCGGATCCGCGCCGGCGCCTTGCGCCCGCCCTGATACACCACATGGATCGGCAACGGCGGCAATTCAAACTCGGCGAGGACGATTTCCAGTTCGCCCGCCGCAACCTTGTCCGCCACTTGATAGGACAGCACTCGCGTCAGGCCCAGGCCTTTGCGCGCGGCAGTAATCGCCGACTGATTGGCCGTGACGGTCAGGCGCGGTTCGGTGCGCACGCTGAGGGCTTCACCGCCGTCGAGAAACGGCCAGTTGCGTTGTTGCCCGATCGCCGACGTCGCCACCACCGGCAACCCGGCCAAGGCCTGCGGATGCTCCGGTCGGCCGTGTTCAGCCAGAAACGTGGGCGAAGCGCAAATCACCCGTCGCACTTCCCCGACGCGAATCGCATGCTGATTACTGTCCGGCAGTTCACCGATGCGCACCGCGACATCAATGCCCTCCTCGACCATGTTGACGACCCGGTCCAGCAACAGCGCGTTGATCGACACATCCGGATAACGACAAAGGTAATCGGCCATCACTGGCGTCACGAACAGATCGCCAAACAGTACCGGCGCAGTAATCGTCAACTGCCCGCGCGGCAAGGCATGGCTGCCTGCCGCCGAATCCTCGGCCTCCTGCACCTCGGCAAGAATCCGCCGGCAGTCATCGCAGTAACGCTGCCCGGCTTCAGTCAGATGCACGGTGCGCGTGGTGCGCACCAGCAACTGCGTACCGATATGCTGCTCCAGCGCCGCCACCGCCCGGGTAACACTCGCCGCCGACAAACCCAGACGCCGCGAAGCCGCCGAAAAGCCTTGCTCCTGGGCGACGACAACGAAGATCTGCATTTCCTGAAAGCGGTCCATCGAATTCCTCCGGGCGGATACGACAATCGCAGCCGAGGCTGCGATTGTGGGAGAGCTGGTGCTGAACAAAATATTTTGACACCAACAGCTGAGTAAACACTGGGGCAACCGGCTCAACAGCGTGCGCCAGCTGATTGAATATTTTGACAGTTACCAGTCAATCTGACTAAACCGACCCTGATTTTCAACAATATATTTTGACACTGTGGGCCACTCAACGAGTAATCATATTGTGATGGTGTTTGGTTAGCTGCAACCGCCTCAAAATGACATGCCTTCAGTTGCCTGAATCAGCATTTCCTCGACCCGATGTGTACCTTGAGTAGTAGAAAGCATCGCATATGGACTGGAGCCCGAAAAACGGGCTTTTGGTGTTGAAAGCCAGTGTTTGGATTTCCCAGCGTCCCCGAAGACTACCTCTGCCATGGCGTTAATGTGTGCGACGCGAAAAAGTCGATCGCTCTCGCTCAAAGTTAACCGTTGATTACTGGCCAATTTTGATTTCAGTGTTTTGAGCGGAATGATTCTGTCGCGCTCTTCAGCACTTATGGTTCCTGACTCGCCAAGCGCGCTTATCAGGTTGGCTGGAAACCCCGCTTCGATAATCTCGTGAATATCCTGATCTGAAGCATCCAAGGGGATATGAAGAGACGCCTCAAGGCGGATACGGTAGGCTTGATAAGCATCATCGCGCAGGGCTCCAGCAAACGCGGTGAACAGTGATGCTGTGCTACGGGTAGGCCTTAACACGATTGCATCCTTCGTTTTTGTGATTGTCAGATCGTCCCCGACTTCCAACCCGAGCTTGGCAAGCAGCTCTGGAGGTAAATCGACGATGACATCACCGCTACCGTCCCCGGCATCTTGGCACCTGACTGTCCAGCGCTCGCTTTCATTCATGATGGTCCGGCTCTCATTTCGTGAATAGAGAAGACGCATCTGTATGCTCTCGCGCGCCGCAGATTCCGTCATTGGATAACCGTTTTTTGGGCCAACCTATGCCGAACATTGCGACGAGCGGCTCTCACCGTGAGTGAATCGGCGAATCGTTAGCGCCCCCCTGATGATCCATACAGAGGCATTCCGGGATCCGAGACCTTACTGGTTCAGACAACGTGAATAGTCTTCAAAAGGCAAACGATGCCGTCCCAGTACTTGATCATTGCCAACACTAAAGCTCCAAGAATTGGTATCAAGGACAGCCCCTTCAGCAGCCGAAAGGTTCTGGTCAGTGTCAGGCCCTGCTTGTCCACCTGATCGATGGTGATCCTAAGCAGGCGTTGGAGCTTTGGTGGGTAGGTTTTTATCTTGTCTTTGAATTCATCGAAGATGACATTGAAGCTATGAAGCAGGCGCTCCGTTTGCAGCATTTGATTGTGCAAGATCGCAAGCAGAACCACCGAGACCACAGCCAGGCCGAGGACAAGGATAAAACCTTCGAACTTTGAAGTGGTTTTCTCCAGCGCTACCAAACCGGCTAACGATATCGGGAGGGCGAGCATCTTGCCGGCAATGTCACCCAACACTCCACTCAGCTTGGTGCCATAGTCGATTTCAGCTTGGGCCACTTCACGACGAACCCGCTCAAACGAGAAGCTATAGACATACGTTTGGAGGTTGGCGCGGTAAGTGGCCAAGACCTCTCGCCACTCCCGCACAATCACCAGAAGCAAATTCGGCTCGCTTTCGAACTTCTCGATGACGCTCGCGACGGCCATCCGAATCATCAGCTTGCGTTCAGAGAGGTGAGCTTTATTTTCATTTTTTCGATTAAGAATTTCTTCCAACAAGCTCAAGTGGTTGAGTTCATAATCGAGCACTTTGACATCGACCTGAGTAGGTAGCAGAAATGTCCTCGGGGGCTTGGCCCCGTCAGGTGGTAAGGCAAAAAAAAGGTTATAGCCGTCCGGGCTACTGTCTCTGTCAACGCCGATCGCTAATAGCGCAAGCAACTCAATTAACCGACAGACGCGCCTGAGAGACTTGATCTCCGGGGGTTCAATATCATCGCTGTCTGCCCAGCGAAGCTCAGTAATGTAAACATTGCTCGGAAATTGTCCCTTGCCCAACGAACCATTTCGCGCGACAAACTCGGCCAGGCTGCTGTAAAAATGGCCCGACTCATTCGATGGCAAGCGAAATTCAATTTCAAGAGAGTCTGCCTCTTCAGAAAGATGCTCAAACTTTCCATAGGCAGCCGGTAACTCATCACACATTCGTAATGCGCTAATGATCCCGGCCGTTGGCGCTCCCTCGTAACTGACGACCCCGTCGTGAATGGTGGGCGCTCCAAGGGCACGGTAGAGAGCTACCACATGAGAGAACATTCTCAGCCGCTCCTTGCCAGCAGTTCTTTCTCGATCACATCAATCAGCTCGGTCGTCATGTTGGACAGGGTCAACTTCTTCCGACCTTCATCGTAATAGACATCTGCGGCGGGATCCTTTCCAAGCGCTCCGCGTTCGAACTGCAATGACCAATTGGAGGCATCTCCTTTGATCCGAGTCTTCTCCTTCAGTGTCTTAGCGTTGACCGTAAAGTCGTCAGGAACCTTATTTTTTTCACTGTTCAAATAATCTTTCAGGCCTGCGATTTCATCAACCAGGTCAGCAGGAACATGAGCGACGGCGGCGTGAACAATGGAATCCAATCGTGCTGACTTGCCTGCTGCCAACTGCGTTTCAAGATACTTGATGACCGCCTCTTTAGCCCTGTAGCCAAAGCTTTTTAACGACTTTTTGTCGCGAAAGAACTTGGCTACGTTATCGATGGCGTTTTTTGTAGCACGGCCCGAAGCCACTCCCTTTGCACAACCCAGTGCGGAGATGAAGTAGTCAGATGCCTGACTGTCGCGGCCGCGGCTAATGAAGCATAGATAGGTTGAGTCGGCCTCCTCTACTGCCTCACTTTCCACCGTTTGGGGCTGTGCAGTAGCCATAGCCTGAATGGCCACAAAGCTACCCAGATTGATCCTGGCGGCTTGCTGAACTTTGCTCAGGTCTACTTCCTGAATCTCTTTAGGCACATAGTTTTCGTCCAACTGAATTCCACCACGCTCCTTCATGCTAGCGACAAGGAAAAAGTTGGAAGCTCCAGAAGAGTACTGAGCACACAGGATATGCCCACCAGTCGACAGCACCTGAAGACCGGCCTGTTCGACCAATTGATCCATAGCCAAGTGAGTCAGATCGATGAATTGATCCTCATCATCCTGGGTGGCTACGAATTCGGTAAAACGTCTCGGAAATGGACCTTGCCGTTCATCATTGGCGAACTGACCGTAGACCACACTGTTACCTTCTTTTCCGATGAGACCGTGAATGCCATTCACCAGAAATTGTAACGCCGGATTTTCGGTGTTGAGCACCACATCCTTTTTCACCACGTCGGAGATAAAGCTCGTCTTCGCCAGTTTTTTGAAACTGTGAATGATGGCGGTTTTCAGTGTAATCATGGGTCGAATTCCGTTCCGATAGCATCAATATGGAATCACTGAAAATACCACCTTACCCAACAAACTTCAGGGCTTATCTCAACGGGTTCAAGCGCTGAAGGGAGTCCTTGCCTACCTACTGAGCGTAGTCGAGATTGCCATATAACTGTACATTCATACAGTACAATTATCCAGTCCGTTCGTCCTCTCTGAATAAGGCAACACCCACAAGCTCATTTCAGAGCCGAGGTGACCGGCAAACGTTACGTCCGTGAAATCGATTCAGACACCTTCCCCCAAAATGATCACCAATTGCGGACAGGGCCATTCCGAATCTCTCCTATATTGACTACTCCGGGGGTCGGCATGGCTCGACTGCCGGAAAGGAAATTTTCTCTGTTAGCTCGTTCAGTCCAAAGGAAATGTGATGAGAGTAGCGATCTTGGATATCCAAAATTTCCGCGGTATCCGTGCAGGAAGCGTTCACTTTAAAGACCATCCTGTGCTGATCGGGGCTAACAACACCGGCAAAACTACGGTGATAGAGGCACTGACGCTTCTTCTAGGAAGGGAGCGGATGATTAGGGAACTCACCGAACATGACTTTTATGGTTCAGATCCCCAGCCTACCGACCGGATAAAGCTTGTAGCCACAATCACAGATTTTTCTTCCGAAGACCCTTATCAAAATACCGATTGGTTTAGAGACGGTAGAGGCGTGCCTAAATGGCTGGACGAAACCAACGGTACGATCAGCGCGGTTCGCACAGAACAAGCTTCGAGGCTTTGCTGCCAGATTGGCGCTCAAGCTTATTTTGACCGCGACTCGCTGTCGGTCGAGGTGGTTCGTTACTTCCACGATCACGAAAATCCGATGGATCCCTTCGCCGAGGACTCGCCTGTAGGCGTTCCTCCACGATTGATAAAAGAAATTGGGTTTTATCTCGTACGAGCGAGCCGAACCTGGGACAAAGTTTTTTCATGGGGGAGTGAGCTGTTCCGGCGCACGCTGCAAGCAGCCGCAGCCCAACCGTCCGAGGCCATTTTAGCTGAGCGTGATCGGCTCAGAAGCCCGGAAGCCCCGATCGAGAACGACGATCGAATTTCACCACTGATCCAGAACGTCAACGCTGAATTAGCGAGATGCATACCGAATGCGCCTCTTGTTCAACTGCGGGTGACGAGCACTGATAGCCGATCGCTTCTCGACTCTGTCGCTGCACATTTCGCTGTCGTCGGAGGACTGGGCGTGCCCGCCGCCAGACAAGGCAGCGGTTTGGTGTCTCTGCAAGGTTTGTTACTACTTCTGGAACTAGGTCGAGGGCGTGCAGCAGCGGGTGAGGGATTTCTAATGGCCCTGGAGGAGCCTGAGCTTCATTTGCCCCCAGCAGGACAGCAGCAGTTGGTGCAACGAGTGCAAGCGCTTTCAACCCAGACCTTCATAACTACGCATTCGCCATTGATTGCAGCGGTATCGGATCCTACCTCTGTATTGATTCTGCGAAATATTGACGGCCAACTCTCGGCCCTTCCTTTTTTGGCGGAGCCGTTGCAACCAGATGCTCAGAACTGGAAGAGGAAGTTTTTTCAACAAAGTCGTGTGGATGTCCTGTCGGCTTTAATGCACCCGTGTGTATTGGTGCCTGAAGGCCGTGCTGATTTCCAATTACTGAAAACGGTGCTGCGGCCGTTGATGTTGACCGAGGGTTGGTCCACGAGCATGCCATCTATGTTTGGGCTGGAGGTCGGAGTCGTTCCCACTGAGGATGCCAAAGTGGTAGAGACGTTCCAGTTGCTATCAGCTACCCATCACAACGTCTGCTGTCTGGTGGACGGTGACAGAGACGGTAAGCGCTACATCACGAACCTTCTGGCAGAGTCCACTGCTCCCTCATCAATAATACGGTGGGCAGACGACGAAATGATCGAAGACGCCATCGGCTGGATTCTGGCTGCGGATGGAGACCAAGTTGTCGAGAGGCTTACGGAGTTGACGGAGGTTGCTCCCTCGACGGTATCTGACATCGTCACCCATTTAAAAAATAAGAAAGTGGACGTGATCTGCTATGAGTCGGTGGCAGACGCAATAGTTAACTCACCTCTCTGTCGCGCCAGAGCAGCAGAGTTGTTCAGCTGTTTAGCTATGGCCTGCGCGGGAACTGCTAGCGCCCATTTCGCCGCCGACCCAGAGGGTGTCTGGGTATTCCAACCATGACAATTCAATCTTTTTCCGGCGCGGCGGGTTGTGGAAAGACTCATCAGTTAATGGCAAACCTAGCAGCAAGATTGGAAAGACAGCCTCTACAGGCGTTTCAAAAAGTTTTGGCGTTGACCTTTATGCATGGGTCGCGGAGGCGTTTGGACGATCGATTGGGCGATGTCGACCTTCTACGTCGGCAGTACGAGTGCACAACAATCGATGGATTCGCTTGGCGAATCGTCAGTAGATGGCAAGCACTCATCACCAGATTGGAAATGGGATATCCAAAAGTTAATGATTATGAAGCGGTGTGCCAAGTCGCAGCGGATCTTCTGTCTCACGATATGGTTGTCCGCTGGATAGCCGCGACGTATCCCATCGTGGTAGTGGATGAAGCTCAAGATCTCACGCCAAACCGACTGCGAATAGTGCAGTCAATGGCTACCCATGTTGACCTATTGATCGCAGCAGATGAGTTTCAATGCCTGATTGAGGAGCTCCGTCCTAACCCAGCCTGCGAATGGTTAACTGCTATTGGCCAAGACGCACTTTTGCAGCAGCCTAGGCGTACCTCAGATCAAAACCTCCTTGCCGCCGCCGGCGCTATCCGATCAGCACAGGCTCCAGAGCCAAACGGGCTCTTCAAGATTTACCCAACTCCCAAGGCAGCCCTCGCAGCGTCTTTTGTTTCCAATGGCATAGCTTGGAATACAAGGGGGAATCGGGTCGCGATTATTACTCCAACAATGGGGCAATTTGCTCTCGATATCCTCGAGTGGGTCACTACCAAAACGACAGGGAAAGGCAACGGTCCCTACAACATCATTCTGGAAGAGTCTGAGACTAAGCTCGCGGACGCATTCATTGCCGGCCTGGGTTTGCCTGACCAATCCACACTGGCAGAAGCATACACGTTGATGGAGGGAAAACCTGCCGCAATCACTCAAGACTTTGTACGTTGGCTAGAGAAGCAGCGTCGGGCTAAGGGAAAGACTCATGTCCATCGCGAAGAAATGGAGGATACGATACGGCACTCGTTTTCAAACCAACGACGGTTAAGCTCGCGGGATGGGCCTGGTATTAGAGCGCTCACCGTTCATGGCGCAAAAAACAGAGAATTTGATTTCGTCATAGTGCTTTGGCCTGCCGCAATTCGTGGAAATGACGAGCAAAAGAGGCGGCTACTCTACAATGCAGTCACCAGAGCAAAACACCAGTGCATCGTATTGGTGCAAGTGCCAAGAGCAATGACGCTTCCCCCATTCTCCGGCCGAGCGGAGTTTGCTTGAATGAGAGTTCGCGCTCACTACTGTGTGCCCTTTGTTGCGGTAGAAACAAAGTCGTTAGCCGCCGCAATGCCAGCAGCACTTGGACGACTTTTATGGGCGGAGCTTTGAGGTATCTCAAATTCGTCTGCTTGAGGCCAGTGAACTCCCAAACCTCGAACTAGGTAGCGGTTCGTACGGGAGAAATCAGATTCTTCCGAAAAATTACCCTGCCTGAAGGAGATCATTCGCAGATCGTAGAGTCGGGTGATTGCGTCTGCAATGTGGTGTCTTTTAACCCCAGTAATCAGCACTAACTTGTCGTAGGAAAGCACTGCGATCCCACCACGTTTTGAATCCCTGTACGCAAGCAAGGCGATGTAAATCTTTAATGCCGACAATGACGCTCTGCTGAAATTAAACTCAGTGAGCATCAGAATTTTGCCGCCGAGCGATCCATCGTAAAGCCAGCGTTTCGGGATTTTCGCCCAGCCTTTATTTTCCAGCCAGCCGCAAATCTGGATGCTCGATCCCTTCCTGAGAGCCTGTGCTTTTCGCTGAATGAGTTCCTCCGTCTCCAGTCGTTTCAACGCTTTCGCAACGGTTGGGCGTGACAAACCTGTGAGCCGAATCAGCTCCTCATAAGTCACGCTCGCATTCCCCGTGGGGAAATCTGCTCGGCAGCACAGTGCCAAGTAAAGCTTGAGCGAAGAAATGCATACATTTCTAGCTGACTTGTCCTCCGTCATCCACAAGGACTTTAGCGAGTAGGACTCATCTTCAAACTTGCCGAGTCCACCTTCACGTATCCAGTCGATAGGCAGCTTGGCCCAATCCGAGACGGGACGGCTCACTTCAATTTTGCTCATTTCGACCTCCAGGTGTGCACTAGTAAACCAGCGCTCAGAAGCAAGATACAGCACAACGCCAGCGTCAACGGATCAGCCGAAAGCGCCTTATCAATTACAAACAGTATGGAATTCATTGCCTGAAACCTCAGAAAAAATGGCTACAGGGGAAACGTTAACGCTAAGTGCAGCTTGCTATCTAGATATAGGCGTCCAGCAAAAACAACCTAACTATATGAAAAATAAGGTAATATGTTATTTTTTATTAGTTAATATGAGATTTTTTTAACATACGTTTTTCTGTATATTTTTTGATCAACTCAAGCTCAATTTCATATTTACATATGAAGCGTTCAGCAGACTGTTTCGCACACACTTTTTTTCTTAGCTCAACGCATGCTGAGTGCGGTATCCAGATCTGTGCGCAGCCTTCGGCCCGGACCCATCAATACATAAATCGTATTTTTCGTCTCAAACAGACACCCATGAGTGAAGGAAACCGCCAACGTAGAGCTGACCCAATCACCAGGGCGGAAGCGGCTTTTGCTATCTTCGATGACCGTCAGGGCGTTCATCAAAGCAGGGATTAGCCCTCTATCGGCAATTGTTTGTAGTTGAGCGGGAGTAACGTCGATGTCCAAAATTGCCCAATCAGAAACGAGGCAATAAGGACGCGAAGGAAAATGCAGATTGGCGAAAGCCACTGCATCTGAATCGGCGAGCCGACAGCCATTGAGGCTCTCACCCGCGGAAAGCAGAGAAATTAAGCCTGCCAAATTCATTCGTTCCTCCGGTCTATCAAAAAACCGATTTGAACGAGAAGCCTCCTTCAGCATAGCCCCCACGGAATCGCCAGGTATCGATACCGACGAGCAACCGCATTATTAGCCTTCCTGTACGTTACGGAAGGGCGTGACTTCGATTGGCGGCGTCACCGCACAAAGTGGTTTGCGCCAATAGCCAACGCTGTGCCATTGACCGTGCTTGAACCCAACCTCGGGGTAAGTGCCGATATGGGTAAACCCGAGCGCTTCATGAATACCTATGCTCCCCGCGTTGGGTAAGGCGATGCCGGCATAGGCTGCATGAAACCCCTGTTTTTCAAGGAGCGGTAGAAGTCGCTGATAAAGCGCGCGACCAATCCCTTTGCGGTGAACAGCCGGGTCGATGTAGACGGTGACATCTACCGACCAGCGATAAGCTTCCCTGGCTCGATGCTGACTTGCATAAGCGTATCCAACGACCCTGCCATCCAGTTCCGCTACCAGGTAGGGGTACATCGGCAGCGTTGCCGCTATACGTTCCGCCATCTCGTTGACAGTTGGTGGGATCAGCTCAAACGAGATGACTGTGTCCAAAACCATTGGTGCATAGATAGCCTGGATGTCAGGGGCATCAGCGGGTGTAGCAACCCTCACTTTGTAGTCCATGTCTCTCCTTGCTGCCCCCGTAAAGAGGCGTGATTGAAGGGTTGTCCCGTACATCAGGATGTCGCGCTTGATCCGCGTACTTCGCCTCGAAGAGAGGACGGCTCACTGAATTGGGAGCTTTTGCTCTTGGAGACCAGGTTGCGGGATATCCACAACAACCTCTTTACCGGCGAGAACCTTGGCCAGAAATAGCGCCGTCAGCCCACCAAAAAACTGCGAAATAATGAACGGCGCTGCATCTGAGATTCGAATCCCGGAGAACGTATCGGTGAACCCACGGGCAATCGTCACAGCCGGATTCGCGAAGCTTGTGGAGGACGTGAACCAGTAGGCTGCGACAACATATGCGGCAACCACTTGAGGCACTTTTGCCTTGTGATATTTATCGCACAGCAAAATTGTCAGCACCAATCCCGACGTGGCAAGGTACTCACTGAACCACTGCGAAGGGCCGGTGCGAACGTGGTGGGAGAACTCAACCAAAGGCAGCTCGAACATGAAGTGCGCGGCGAATACACCGAATATCGCACCCGTCGTTTGAGCCGCCACGTATGGACCCAGATGCTTACTGCTCAGCCCTCCGCGCAAGTAGTCGACAACAGAGACCACCGGGTTGAAGTGCGCGCCTGAGAAAGCGGAGAAGCACAGGATCAACACATACAAGCTCGCACCAGTGGCCAGCGCATTGGCAAGAAGCGCTAGCGCATCGTTACCGTTCGCCAGGCGCTGACCCATGATTCCAGAACCAACTACGGTGCAAAGCAGAACCGCTGTGCCAAGAAACTCAGCCAAGATCTTCCTTGAAGTACTCATTGGGTAGGCTCTATGAGTGGAGATGTGAGGAGGAACGGCTACTGACCAAGCCAGTAGCCGCAGGCGTCATTAAGAGCAGCAGGACTTGGGCTTAACGGGCTGAATTCCCTCTACGACATACAGTGCTTCGTCTGCGGAAAGGTAGGCATCCTGTGAAGCCAGCTCCGTGGGTACGCCGCGCTTGTAAACTCGGCCACTATCTCCGGTGAGTTCGCGGCCAGGCCCTCGGTAGATCACCGTCGCAGGTGCCCCATTCTGAACTTCGGGTTTGGTACCGGTGACAGTGACGGAATAGAACCGGACAGAGCCAATTCGCTTGGTGGAGGCGTCGTTTCTGGCTTCAATCTTTATTCCCGTCAGACCGACCTCCTGAAGCTGTTGATAGAACTCCTGCTCCTGAAGCACGCCTGAGTAGCAGGCCGACCACAGCTTGGTGTCCTGTTTCAGCTCATCAGGAATGGCGATATCTGAAACGTTGTCAGATATCGCGAAACGTCCACCTGGTTTCAGCACTCGATAAATCTCAGCAAAAACGTTTTGCTTTTCGGTCTCGCCAACCAGGTTGATCACGCAGTTCGAGATCACCAGATCCACGGACTGGCTGTCTACAAGAGGCTTGGACTGGGCGCTTTCACTGATGAACTGCTCGAAGTTTTTCCACGATGCCCAATCAGAACAGGGTTCCGAAAGCAGGCGCTCTTCGGCGAGCTCTTGGTCGACTTTCAGGTTGCTCGCGGATGCCTTGTAGAAGTGCAAAGGTGCACTATTCGTTGCCTTCTCAAAGGCCTTCGCTTCTTCACGAGCGATCTGCAACATGCTTGGGTTGATGTCGATACCAAAGACGGCACCGTTACTGCCGGCGATTTGGGCAGCGACGTAGCAATTCAGACCGGCCCCTGACCCCAAGTCCAAGACGACATCACCTTCGCGCACATACTTGGTCGGATTACCGCACCCGAAGTTGGCTTCGATGATTCGCTTTGGAATGTTCTTCAGGTACTGGGCACCGTAAGCGTCGCTGCAGCAGCTTTCAGTCAGCTGCGATTCAAGGACAACGTTGCCGTTGCTCAACGCCTCGGTGTAGTCCGCGATGATTGTGTTTTCAATTGCAGAAGTCATTACTCACATCTCCCGTTTAGCAGCACGAAGTACCATCAGCGCAGCACGATTCCTCGGCAGAGCCTGCGATGGGCACAAGCCCTTTGGTGACCTTGGGATCCCGGATTGAAGGCGTGTTGCAGTCGAAGAAGCCGCTCTTCTCCAAGGCTGGCTCGACATAGCAACGCACGGGGATGAATTGGCCTTGGTAAGGCGCTGACATCAGCAGGTTGAAGGTTTTCTCACACACCGCTGTACGGACGCCACGCTGGTAGGTATGGCCGTCGTCGTCGACCGTATGCTTCCAGGGACCTTTGTAGATAACGGCATGCCCCTGGTCGAGGCAAACGCCGGCCTTACCTTTGTATGCGCTCACGGTGAACAGTCGGAACTCAATGCCATCCTGAATGGAGACAGGCACTTCGGATGCCAGCTCATAAGTGATGCCATGAAAACCCGCTTCGCAAAGCTGCTCAGCAATAGCAGACTCTGTGAGCACGTTGCTGCACTCCAACCCCTCAACTGTGAAGGCCCTGAGCGATACGGCTTTCTCATCAGACAGAATCGCCGGGAATACCAGTCGACCATGACGTTGCAATCGCTCGTAGAGCGATTGCGCGATTCGGCCAAATTCGGGCTCAGCATTGAACCCTTCCCAGTAAATGTTCGCGAACACGGCCGCGGCGGGATCGGCTCCATTCGCACTCGAACTGAACGCTACGCCATCAGCCTGCCCCAACTGGGCTCTGAGTTCGTCATAGCGGCTCGCGGAGCAGATGAACAGAGTGTCTTTGCCATCCTTCAGCGACCTGTTCAATGCCTCGTTATGCGCGCGCCAGGCAATATGGCCCGGCACCTGGAGACCATCAGTTTGGTTGGCCAGCCTGAGAGCTGCCTGCAACAAAGTAAGTGACGACATCTGTTATCTCCTTAGCATTTCAGGCAGCAACGTTTGAACACACCTTCTTCTGGCGGTGTGACCGAGTCCATGAAGAGCTTGTCCAGGCGGGAGTCCGAATGCTGCCAGTCGAAGTGAAACTCGTGCTCCTCCAACTGCAACTCCTTCACCGTGTCGTTGTTGAGCAGCGGTGAGCCTTTATAGAGATGCAGCCGAGTCTCAAACTGGATGGGGTCGACGATGTTCTCCAACTCGTTGCGAGCAATGAAATCGTGCAGCTCGGCCATGTCTTCAAGGCTCACCCAAGGGTTGAACGTGATGAAGGTCGGGTTAACCTTGACGCCGGCCTCCTTCAGAAACGCCAACGCCTCCTCGATCATGGGCACGTTCATTTCCTTGAAGACTTGGTCGAGAACTTCCTGCTTGGGGAACTCCAACGCGGTGGTGATGAAAGCAAGCCCGAGCTGCCCCATTTCCTTGATGGCGTCTTTGTTCTCCAGAATATGATCCACGCGAGTGGTGAAGTCGTACGTGAGGTCGGGGAATTGCGAATGCAGAGTCCGGATGATTTTCAAACCGTGCTTCTTGGCATTAAAAAAATCGGCATCCGTGAAGGTGAGGTGAGTCATTCCCTGTGCGACGAGGTTCGCCACGTCGCGCTCTACAAGATCGTCAGAGACCAAAAGCACCTTGCCGTCGTAGGCTGCATACACGGAACAGTAGGAGCACTTGTGGTGACATCCGCGTGACCCTTCCACTCCACCCACAACTTTCTTTTCGCCGAGCAGCTTCTCCAGCTGAGGTTGTGGGTATTTGTGTAGAGGCGGTGCCAAGTCCCTGCGCGGCAGGCGGAACCCGTCACGGATCAACTGAGGCACAACAATCTCACTGGAAAGGCCGCGAGTCCGATCGATCACTCCGCGCAGATCTTGTCCCTGTTCGCCACTCAGGTGTTTAGCCAAGCTGACAATGGGTTTTTCCCACTCGCCGGCGATCGCATAGTCACCGTATTTGGAGGCCAGGCTTTTTGCATTGATGGTCGCGTATTGACCGAAGAAGCAAATTTTCTGGGTGGGCTTCGCTTCTTTAAGCTGCTTGGCCAGCTGCGTTCCCGCAGTCAGAGAGTCAAAAAGCGGTACGCAGATGAAGACCAAATCTGCGTCGCTAAATCTCTCTAGGGAAAGCCCTTCAACGTAGATATCGATCAGCTGCGCGTCGATATCTGCATCGAGTAGAGCTGTGATTGCAGATATCGCGTTGAGCGGTTGATACCCCCCTTCGAATGTACTTGCGACCAGGTACTTCATTCTCTTTCTCCTTGAGCTCAGGCACGACGATTCGGTGACTGGAGTCACTGATGGTTTTGTAGGAATTCGAAGTTAAAGCGAGATCAGCAGAAGGACTGCCAAGCCTATCAATGCTTGTAGGACTGAGCCGGCGGTCACTAGGCGCATGTACCTGCCGGTGCTGTATTCGGGAAAGGCGTCGGTTTTGACCAACCAGTAATAGCTGTCGTTAGGGAGAATGGCGACGAAGGATCCCAGGCATACGGCGAACGTGACGCTCATCAAATCCACTCCGCTCGACGCCAAGATTGGCGAGAGAACAGGTGGGATGGCAGCAAAGGTCGCAAGCGAAGAACCATTCAGTGTTTTGAATACCGCTGCCAGCAGGAAGACCCCAACCAAAATATGCGTGGTGCTGCCCGACGTGCTGAATGCCTGCTGAATCAGATCCTTGGGAAGCACCATACCGAGGGCTTGGCCCAACGCAGACGCACAACCTATGGTGAACAATAACGAGCTGGTTCTACGCATTGCTTTGGACAGCAGATCTTGAACCTCGCCAGATTTGCAGCTAATTGCGATCAATAACGATGTGGCGATCAGCGCACCGGCGGGAGTAGTGAAGAACTCGATTACGGAGTGTTGATTCTTTGGGATGGTGTACCCGGCGATCAGGAGCACGAAAAATACAGCCAGAGGCAGAATTACTTTGATAACCGAGTCCTGAGAATCGGTTGGATCAGTCGGATCACTGGGGGATGAAAAGTCCGAGCGGGTCGTCCAGTAAGTCCAGATCGTTCCGGTAATCCACGTGACGACGGTGAGCAGCAACCCTAGATACAGAAACTTTGGGTCATGAGTATTGGCTCCCAGCCCAATCCCGATGATCAGCGGGCCTGCGGGCATCAGAAGCTTGAACCCTGAGTAACATCCGATCGCGATGTACTTCCTGTGTTGCCCCGCAATGGGAGCAAGAGAGGCGTAGGCCGTATCGGGACAAACCATTCCAGCGCCCAGCAGGGGTGAGAGAGAGATACCGAATTTTCCGAAAGACGCACTTCCTTGCGTCGAGATCCACCCTGCAATGAAAAACGCGCTCAGGATGACGATGGCGAAATAACCGAGATTGCTCCCGAAGCCTTTGCTCAGCGATTGGAATACGTCCCCGCTGCTACTGCCGGCAAGAAGTGGGATCAGAATCGCGCCCAGTAGCATCGCGACAGGGAGAGGAATGGAAACGCTGCTCCATAGGTTCCGTAACCGGGAGCCTGTTTTCGTCCTAAGCGCTTCTACCAACATCCTTGTACCTCCAAGCGTTACCGCAACCGCCTCTGAAAGGCCCGCAAGCCATACCTCCAATTCACAATCGCAAAATACGTTGCGCATCGCAACTAATATCTTGGAACAATTTCGTCGACCCTTATGCCCAAAAAATGTGTCGCTACGACTGCTAAGGTGGTATTAGCGTTTTCCCCGGAATTGCGAGCCGAGTGCTATGCCAAAGATTGATCAGATCGACCAGGATGCCGAACAGCTCTACGAAGCGCTGAGTCACTTGGTTCGCGTCTACCAGTTTCGTGACAGAGACCGCAGCTGCTGCGAAGGACTGTCCGTCACTCAATGCTACGCGCTAGAGCATGTGATCAAGGCTGGGCCTGTTCGGGTTCAATCGCTGGCCAGCGAGCTTTTTCTCGACAAGAGTAATGCCAGCCGGCTGGTCGATTCGCTTGCCAAACAGGGCTTGGTTCAACGCGTACCGGACGCAAGTGACGGCCGTGCGCTTGCAATCACCGTGACGCCCGAAGGCATGGCCATCTACGAAAGCATTCGGTCGGACTTGGTGGGAGAAGCTCGTAATCTAGCCTGCGACTTATCGAAAGAAGCACGTGCTGGCGCGATCGAAATGCTACGCCGCTTCGCCAAAGCCACCGAACAACGCTGCGGCCTGAAAGACCTTAGTCGTGACGAATATCTACCAAGCAAATGCTGCTGAAATAGCAAAAGCTATCCTTCTCCCGAAAAATCGCACCGTCTCTAGACCTGTAAAGTCTGAGAAAAAAGTGACCATCACCTAAAGTCTTACGAATGTCTCAAAAAATTCTGTTCTTCCCAATGTCCATGCCCGACGAGACCTTTCACTCACGAGTTACCCGATATCATTTACTTTCGGGAAATAGAACTGAGCGTGAGACTTTTAAAGATCTTTTTGGTGCCGAACCATTTGTTATCAAAATTATCCCTAAACGAATCGAAGACCTTGCGGAGAAGCTTCCTGGCGACAGGAGCGATAATCTAAATGAGTTGCTTGCGTGCAACACCATTCTTCCTGCTTACAAGCCGTTTTTAGGCATCTCCAAAGTCAATGATGGCAATAGCACCTCGCTCGTATCCAGACTTCCTCGTAGAGAGGTAAGTTTTCATAGCATGGCTAAGATTTGCCTTTCCTGCGTCCAATCGGATCTTATTGAGACGGGGCATTCGTACTGGCACCGATCTCATCACATTCCGGGCGTAACAGCTTGCTGGAGACACGGTGAGACTTTATTGCAGGCCTGTCCAACTTGCACTCATCCGTTTTACCGAAAAAACAAGCTATTACCTATGTTAACCAGTTCCTGCGTATGCGGCTGGAGACCATTAGTCTCACACTCTCCTTCGAGAGTGCCGGAAATCGAGCAAAAATTTGCGCAGTTCGCAAAGGACCTTCTGCATAGCGACTTGCCGGCAGTTCCATCTGGGGTATTAGCCGCATGCTATCGTCGACAAGCCAAGAAAAATGGGTTTGCTCGTGGAAACCTAATGGCGACGACGCAAATGTTCGAAAGTATCCAATCAAAATTTGGTCATGATTTTTTGTCGAGAATTGATAACGCGTACGCGTCAGGCAAGTACCATCAGTGGATAAGAACCACCACTGTTAATGATCAGCTAGATATGCCCATCACCCGACACCTCATCATTTCTCTTCATTTATTTGGGGACGTGAAGACATTTAAAAAGAGAATCACGGAAGAGCTAATACTATTTACTGGAACAAAGTCCAGAAAACCATACAACAAAACAACCCCTAACACTACCAAGGCACTTCATCGCCTGAAAGTTAACAACATCATAGAAGCCCGCACGGGAGCAACCTTGGATTACTTATGGAAACATGCGTATCAAGCTACCCTTTGGCTCACAGCAAACGATAAAAAATGGCTTTTCGGAGTACTCTCAAAAAAAGTAAATTCTGCGTTAACAGAAGAATCAAAAACCAATAAACTCGACAGTGAATACGCAGACATCATTAAAAACGGTGTTAATGAGCTTTATAAAATCAGCAAAACGCAGATCCGCGTTAATCTTGGAAACATGCTTGCATTGCTACCAAAGAGAATAGCAGGCGTCCCTAAACGAAATAGCCTATTTCCCCTCGTATCCGAACAGCTCGAAACTAATTTTGAATCAGTGTGGCACTTCCGTTTGCGCAGAATTATTTCAGTGCTATCAGAAATGCACCGTCTGAAATTAACTCCCACTATTACGAACCTGGTTCAACTGTCGTCTTTGCCTAATCAAGCTTGGCGCGCACTCATTAGCTACTTCGAATGGGATGTGGAAAAAATGGTGAGCGAAGGAATAGATGTTGAAAAAGAATTGGCCAAAGCATGCGTCACCCGCCAATGGGAAGGCCCTCCTGGGTACCAAATGTCCCTCGGAGGACGATCCTACACCAAGCAAAAAAGTTAACTAGCCACCTTTCTAGGCCTGCATTCCCTTCGCTTACATGGGGAAATTTAGCGATTCCGGCAAGCGATCCTCGGCCTGACCTTCTTCACTGGAGGGTGACGCATCTAACCACCCAGCACATTCGCTTTACCGTATATTCGAATTATCGTATATTCGATTTCCCATATGCGTGAGGTGTGGTCATGAGCGCCCCCATCAAAGTGCTTTTTATCTGCGTTGCTAACTCCGCTCGATCTCAGCTGGCCGAAGCACTGCTTAGACACAGCGACGCGCGTTTCGAAGCGTTCAGTGCAGGTTCCGAACCGACTGATGTTGATCCTCGAGCCGTTGCCGAACTGGCCCACGTCGGCATTGGCGCCGAAGGCCTGCGTAGCAAGTCCATCGAAGAGTTTCGTGACGAGCATTTCGACTACGTGATCACCCTCTGTGACAAATCTGCGCGTGAATGTCTGGCGATGCCCCAGGCAGGTGAAGTACTCGCCTGGGACTTTGAGGACCCAGTGAGCAGCTCTCACCCGGACGCCTTCAAACACGCCCTTCACGATATCCACGAACGCATCAAACTATTTGTATTGGTTAAAACCAAGCACCTGGAGGACTCATGAGCGAGGTAATCACCCCTACCGTTTTGTTCAAAAGCCTGGCAGATGACACCCGGACCCGAATCACGCTGCTAATCGCCCGCGAAGGTGAACTCTGTGTATGCGAGCTGACTGCCGCTCTGGAGCAGAGCCAACCCAAAATATCTCGGCACCTGGCGTTGCTGAGATCCTCGGGGTTACTGGCGGATCGCCGGCAGGGCCAATGGGTTTACTACCGGCTCCATCCGGAGCTGCCGACCTGGGTCATCGAAGTGCTCAAAGGTGTCGTCGATGCCAACCAGCATTGGTTGAACACAGAAACAAAGCGGCTCTGTGAAATGAATGATCGTCCAGTCAATCAGGCCGTGTGCGACTGATCCAACCTTCGAAACGAGTCGCTCGCATGCTAATCGCTCTACTCATTTTCATTGTCACAATCGTTCTGGTCATCTGGCAGCCTAAAGGGCTAGGTGTTGGCTGGAGTGCCTCATTGGGTGCCGCCCTTGCTCTGTTGAGCGGCGTAGTTAGCCTTGGCGATATCCCGGTGGTATGGAATATCGTTTGGAACGCCACGGCGACGTTCATCGCCGTGATCATCATCAGTCTGCTGCTCGATGAGGCAGGTTTCTTCGAGTGGGCAGCTCTACATGTCGCTCGCTGGGGAGGCGGCAGCAGTCGCAAGTTGTTTGCCTTCATCATCTTGTTGGGAGCAGCTGTGTCGGCCCTGTTCGCCAATGACGGTGCGGCGCTGATCCTTACTCCTATCGTGATCGCCATGTTGCTGGCCCTGCGCTTTTCACCCGCAGCGACTCTGGCATTTGTGATGGCCGCAGGATTCATTGCTGATACAGCGAGTTTGCCGTTGGTGGTTTCCAACCTGGTGAATATCGTCTCGGCCGATTACTTCAACATCGGCTTCAGCGAGTACGCGGCAATCATGGTGCCGGTCAACCTGGTCAGCATCGCTGCAACGCTGGGAATGCTCCTGTGGTTTTTCCGAAAAGACTTACCCAAGACTTATGACCTGACGCAGCTCCATGCCCCTGAGGATGCGATTCGAGATCGCGCAACGTTCGTGGCTGGATGGTGGGTGTTGCTCGCCTTATTGGTCGGATTCTTCGTTGTAGAACCCCTGGGTATCCCAATCAGTGCCCTTGCTGCTGTCTGTGCACTGGTTCTCTACGTTATCGCCGCCAAGGGTCACGCTATCAACACCAGCAAGGTCCTCAAGGGTGCCCCGTGGCAGGTCGTTATTTTCTCGCTGGGCATGTACCTGGTGGTCTATGGCTTAAAGAACGCCGGCCTGACGGACTACATTGCTCAGTTGCTCAACGTGTTCGCCGGCTACGGCATTTGGGGGGCTTCGCTGGGCACAGGTCTTCTGACTGCCGTGCTGTCTTCAATCATGAACAACATGCCAACGGTGCTGGTCGGCGCTCTTGCGATCCATGCAGCGGACGTTACTGGCGTCGTTCATCAGGCAATGGTCTACGCGAACATTATTGGTTGTGACCTCGGCCCGAAAATCACCCCTATTGGCAGCTTGGCCACTTTGCTCTGGCTGCATGTGTTGGCCAAAAAAGACATCACCATCAGCTGGGGTTACTACTTCAAGACGGGTGTTGTGATCACGCTTCCAATCCTCATTGCCACCCTGAGCGCCTTGGCTTTGCGCCTCAGCTTTTGAATCCAGGAGATCGCTATGAAAGTCCTATTCATGTGCACCCACAACAGCTGCCGAAGCATCTTGTCCGAGGCAGTTTTCAACCACCTTGCCCCTGAAGGCATGGAAGCAGTCAGCTCCGGAAGCTTTCCAAGTGGCCGGGTAAACGCACGAGCGATTCAAACACTCAACGCTGCCGGCATTCCTACGGAAGGCCTGAGCAGTAAAGCGTCCGACGCCTTTGAAGGATCGCCACCAGACATCGTGATTACCGTGTGCGATCGCGCTGCCGGCGAAGCCTGCCCGATCTTCTTCGGCCCGGCGCTCAAAGCCCACTGGGGGCTGGCAGATCCCTCCGAAGCTACCGGATCGGAAGAGCAAATCGAGGCAGCGTTCCAGAAAACCCTGAGCAAAATCCAGGAACGGGTCAAAGCCTTCCTTTCTTTGCCTTTCGCTACGTTGAGCAAAGACGACCTCAAAGCTGAGCTTTCCCGCATCGGCACGTTGTAAGCCAAGTGCCGCAGGGGCCAGGAGTCACTATGAAAGACCATTTCCCAAACATCGAAGCAGACCTCATCGACGTCCCAAGCCTGGAACGACTTACCCCGCGTGAGCCTTCCACGCACAAGCCGCGGATCCTTCTGATCTACGGTTCGACGCGCGAGCGCTCGTTCAGTCGACTTGTTGTCCAGGAAGCCGCTCGGCTGCTGGAGCACTTCGGTGCCGAAACACGAATCTTCAACCCGTCAGGATTACCACTGCCTGATGATGCTCCGGATACCCACCCCAAAGTCGCGGAACTCCGAGAGCTAATGCAGTGGTCTGAAGGGCAGGTGTGGTGTTCTCCGGAGCGTCATGGATCGATGAGCGCCGTTTTTAAAGCTCAGATCGATTGGGTGCCTTTGGCGATGGGCGCAGTACGTCCAACCCAAGGTAAAACTCTCGCAGTAATGCAGGTTTGCGGCGGCTCTCAGTCTTTCAACGTGGTGAATCAGTTGCGAGTTCTGGGTCGCTGGATGCGGATGGTGACAATACCCAATCAGTCCTCAGTGCCCAAAGCGTTTACCGAATTCGACGAGGATGGGCGTATGAAGCCTTCGTCCTACTACGATCGCCTGGTCGACGTGATGGAGGAGCTGATGAAGTTCACCCTGCTATTGCGTGACCGTCAGGATTACCTGGTAGACCGTTACTCGGAACGCAAAGAGTCGGCTGAAGAGCTGTCGAAACGAGTGAATCAGCGCTCCATCTAAGGATCTCATCATGTCTCACCCTTTCTCGATCCTAGCAATGCCAGACGGTGCGGGCTCTCTCATCTTTACCCCGTGTCCGGGCACTCAGGATGAGGCGCTCCAGCAAGCGCTCGGCACTCTGAAAAACGCAGGCGCCAGTGCCATCGTCAGTCTGATGTCCGACGCCGAACTCACTCACAACGGTGTTGGTGAGTTAGGTCAGCAAGTCCAAGCGGCAGGGCTCGCGTGGTACCAGCTACCGATTGAGGACGATGAGGCTCCTGACGCTGAATTGGAGACCCGCTGGCAGAAGGTTCTCCCTGCGTTGTCGAAGCTTCTGGACGCAAACCAGGCTATTGCGATTCATTGCAAAGGTGGGTCGGGACGTACTGGGTTAGTCGCCGCAAAACTCATGATCGACAGAGGGGTGCCGCGTACCCGAGCTGTTGAGTTGGTCCAGCAACTGCGACCGCGAGCCATCCAAAAACCTTCGCACGTCGCTTACATCGAGCGACTTTGAAAGCTTTGTCTTAGCCGGAGGTAGTAGTTAATGGGCACTCAAAACACACTGCTGGATGTGGTGGTCATTGGAGCAGGTCAGGCTGCGCTGACAACGGCTTACTTCCTCAAACGCACTGGCTTGTCGTTCGTTCTGTTAGACGCAGAACAAGGCCCGGGCGGTGCGTGGCGTCACGGATGGGATTCATTACAGCTGTTCTCACCGTCTGCCTGGAGCTCAATCGCAGGGTGGCCCATGCCACCGGTGACTGATGGCAATCCCGGTCGAGATCATGTTGTTGATTACCTGGCACAGTACGAAAGCAGGTACGGGTTTCCCATCGTACGTCCCGTAGAGGTCACGAACGTTGAGCCTATGAGTTTCGGTCTGCGGGTCCACTCAGAAACTCAGCATTGGGATGCCAAAGTCGTAATCAGCGCGACCGGGACTTGGAGCAATCCCCGCATTCCTCATTACCCGAAGAGCGAGCTTTATCAAGGTCAGCAGATTCACTCAGCGCACTACCGTTGCGCCGAGTCGTTCCAAGGCAAACGGGTGCTGGTTATCGGCGGTGGTAACTCAGGTGCCCAGATCTACGCCGAGATATCCAAGGTGGCGGACGCTACCTGGGTGACCCTGGACGACCCAATGTATTTGCCTGATGACGTAGATGGCCGTGTGCTTTTTGAGCGTGCCACTGAGCGTCTGAAAGCCCACCAGGAAGGACATGACATACCCCAACCAACCGGCGGATTGGGTGACATCGTCATGGTGCCGTCGGTGAAAGAAGCACGTGAACGTGGTGTTTTGAAAGCTGTACGACCATTTGAGTTTTTTACGCCAGACGGCGTTGTCTGGAAAAATGAAGATGAAACCAGGGTTGACGCCATTATTTGGTGCACTGGTTTCGCTCCCTCCTTGAACCACCTGCGCGGGCTCAACGTGGTCAACTCACTGGGGCGAGTCGACGTTCACGACAACCGCTCATTAATCCAACCTCGGCTTTGGCTAATTGGTTACGGCGACTGGACTGGCTTGGCCTCCGCAACGTTGATTGGGGTGACACGCACCGCCCGTAACGTCGTGAAGGAGATACAGCAATATTTGGCTCAAGAGATAACCTGAACGGCTTTCCATCACTATTGCGAAATTGCACTCCACTTGGCCACCTGATTGCATAGCTTCTGACCACTCGTTAGCATTGAATTGCTGCCGGTGGTGACAGGAACAAATCGGCCAAAAGCAGTCATTCCGATGCATACGAAACTAGTGCCGATTCAAATTGATTAGTAATCCATGGCGGTACAACCGCCCACGTAGCCTTGGCTCCTGCGACTCATTACCCAGAGTTTTTACTCGCTGGTCTTCGTATGGATGATTTACATCCTCAGCGCTTGAGATCTCGCGTGACTGGAGCGCACGATGTTTCTGACCGCCCAAAATTGAATGATTGAGAACCTACGGCTTTTTGGCGATCACCAGCAGCCCTGCTACGATCAGGCCTGCCCCGGCGATCATGCGGATTGTGATGACCTCTCGAAGCACCAGACCGGCGAGCAGCATGGCAACGAACACGCTACCTTTATCGATCAGTGCCACGGTGGCGACATCCCCGACCTTCAGTGCCTTGTAGTAGAAGATCCACGACAAAGCAGTGGTAACGCCAGACAGTCCTAGCCAATACAGATTTCGGCTTGTGATGCTGGTCACTTCCTGTGTCGGAACAGCCCAGGCTGCGAATACGAGTACAAAGGCACACACGAAGAGGGTGCGAACTGTTAGACCAAGCTCACCTGAAATCCCTGCGAGTCCCATCTTGGCGATCACAGAAGTAAACCCGGCAAAAAACATTGAGATGAAGGCATAAGCCACCCATTTTTCCATGTGTGTGTTTCCCTGAACATTTGATGTTGTAAACACTGAGAGGCCAATCGCAAATCACTTGCCCCTCAGTACCTACTTCTGGCTGACGCAGCCAGTCTGGCGGCGGACTTATTTCGGGACGTACGCCGCTACCGACTTGCGAATCTCTTCCCGTGCTTCATCTGCGCTTCCCCAGCGGCCCATCTTTACCCACTTACCAGGCTCCAATGCCTTGTAGTTTTCGAAGAAGTGCTGGATCTGTGCGAGGAGTAACGCTGGGAGGTCAGAGCATTCCTTTACGTTGCTGTACATAGAGCTGAGTTTTTCATGAGGCACTGCGATCACCTTCGCATCCGCACCAGCTTCGTCAGTCATGTACATCACACCAACCGGGCGACTGCGAATGACAACGCCAGGCGATACCGGGTAAGGGCAAATCACCAGAACATCCAAAGGATCGCCATCATCGCTCAACGTATTTGGAATGAACCCGTAGTTGGCCGGGTAGAACATCGGTGTGCTGAGGAAGCGGTCGACGAAGATCTGCCCACTTGGCTTGTCCACTTCGTACTTGATCGGAGAGTGGTTTGCGGGAATCTCGATAACGGTGAAAAAATCATCAGGGATCGCTTTACCTGCTGGAATGTCCGTGTAGCTCATGCTCATATCTCCAGGTGTCTAGGTAGGGCTAAGGCCGCTGACGTTTTTGCCAACGGATACACGTGATTCGATTTTTTACGCTGACCAAACCAACAGATTTAGCGGCTGTAAGGCGAATGACTTTCTGATTGCATCCAAGTCAGTCCAAGGTTGCGAAAACTGCGAGCTGACCTCACCACAGCCAAAGCCGTGGGCGAACGGTTGATGACTCAATGTCTCAGGCTGCTGCGCCGCGCACTGTCGACAAATGACAATGCCGCTCTGGATTCTCCATCTCTTGTTCCAGTCGACTAGCTTCTCTGACGGGGTCATTACGTCTCTCTCACTTCAAACTGGCGGGCCTCAAATCGGTGGATATCACCGCACAAACGCATCATGTCCTGCATAGATGGCACGGCTTCCCAGGTGCTCTTCTATTCGCAGAAACTGATTGTATTTCTCGACACGCTCGCCCCGGCATGGAGCTCCGGTCTTGAGATGGCCAGTCCCCATGACAACGGTCAGATCAGCGATGAAGCTGTCCACAGTCTCGCCGCTACGATGAGAAACCATCGCCCCCCAATTTGCCCCGTAGGCCATTTGGATGGCGGCTTTGGTCTCAGTTAAGGTTCCGATTTGATTGGGTTTGATCAGTACGGCATTTGCGACGTTTTCTGTGATGCCTCGCTGAATTCGTTCGACGTTGGTGACGAACAGGTCATCTCCCACCAACTCGATCCGATCACCCAATGCAGCATTCAATTGCTTCCAACCCGACCAATCGTCTTCCGCGAGGCCATCTTCCAGTACCGCAATCGGGTACTTATCGACCCATGAGGAATAGAGGCTAATCAGCTCTTGGGCATCAACTTTGCGGCCTTCCGAGCGTAGGTGGTAAAGGCCGCTTTCATAGAAACCGCTGGATGCAGGATCGATAGCGATCTCGATCTGAGATCCAAGGGTATAACCAGCCCTTTCAATTGCCTTAATGATCAGCTCGATGGCGTCTGAGTTTTTCTTGAGTGCCGGCGCAAAGCCGCCCTCATCTCCGACCGCTGTTGAATAGCCGGCGTCCTTAAGCACCGCTTTCAGCTCGTGGTACACCTCAGCGCCCCATCGCAAGGCTTCCTTAAAACTGCCAGCCCCTGTAGGTGCAATCATGAATTCCTGAAAGTCAGGGCCCTGCCAGTTGGCGTGAACACCGCCATTGAGAATATTGAACATCGGAACGGGCATTCTTGCTGCTTGCTCGCCGCCCAGATATTGGAACAAGGGCACGTTCATCGCCGAAGCCGCCGCTCTGGCAGCGGCTAGGCTTACGCCCAAAATAGCGTTTCCTCCAAGCCTAGATTTATCAGAGGTTCCATCGAGCTTAATCATCAGATGATCAATCTGTTCCTGGTCAACCGCATCCAGGCCTCTCAAAGACTCGAGTATTTCGGTATTCACATTGCTAACCGCCTTTAACACTCCTTTGCCGGAATACCGCTGGATATCTTGGTCGCGCAACTCAACTGCTTCGTGAGCGCCTGTAGAGGCACCGGACGGCACTGAAGCCCGGCCCTGGGCTCCGCACTCCAAGGTGACGTCGACTTCAACGGTTGGGTTGCCGCGTGAGTCGAGAATTTCACGTGCGTGAATAGCTTGGATTTGTGTTTTCATTGCTCTTCTCCAAGGAACGATTCGGGAAGGTTATTAACCATGTGAATACGCTGAGAGGTCTCTGTGTCGGGCGTCAGCTCTCCCTGAGTATCCTGAACAGCTGCACGGTCGACGCCGCAATTGCGGGAACCAAGAACCCTCCAATAATTAGTTCGGGAATCTCTCCCACCAAGGGCATGAACTGCCCTCCCTTTGCCATCTGGAAAAGCTCCAGCATTTGTTTTGACGCAACCATCACGGAGCAGCAGTACGCAGTCTGGGCTTGTAGCCTGGCCCGCCTTTGATTAAGCAGATGAAAGGTCAGCAACGACACGCCAATGCTTACGATGAATAGCACGGCGAATTCATAGACGGATCCTGTAAAAACCCTGCCCATCACAAGCCCGAATACGATGCTCAGCATCACTGCGCTCATGTGGTCTCCCAATTTTCTAAAGTGGTTTTGATGAGCCGACGTCGGTGAGCTCCATTTCGCAATCTCATCTTTGGATTACCCGCCGCCATCGCGCTCATTACGCTCAACGTTGCTGTGCTCTCAGCTCGTAGCCCGGCACGCAGGTGTGGGCTACGTCGGCTTTGCAGGACTTCTCACTGGGCATGCGCATCGTTACTAAGGCGCCTTCGAGGGTGTTGACGATGTACCACCCCTCGCTGGAGACCCTTTGGCTGCCCGCAATCCCCGCCAGAAAAAGTGACCAAAAAATTAGTCCTACGAGGAGCCGCCTGTTGGTATGAGCCCAGCCAGCGAGAGCAGGTTGTGGACGCAGGTTATAAACTCGGTACATGGCGTTTATCCTTTTTTGTTAGCTGTCCAAATCGGTGTGTTTTTAGTTTTCCGCTTGGCCGACTCGACCGTACTCAATGGGCAATTTGAGATAGCTCAGCGAAAACGACTCCTTGGCCAACGCCTCCAGCAACTTGTCGCACCCAGGCTCATCAGTGGATATCGTCACCGTGACCGGATGATCGGCACCGCTGAGGAAATGCGCGGTATGCAAATGCCCCAAATGATCCAGCCCCTCGGTACCGCTCACCAACGTCGCACCCAGCACACCCTCTCGTTTGGCGAACTCGACCAACCACTCACCCAGTGGAAGGTGCTGGTAGTTGCTACTCTGCTCAGTGAAAAACGTCAGTTGAAAACCATTCATGGCAACATCCTCTGATGTGGCGAGAGCGACCAACGCTTGGTTGGCCATGCCTCTTCATTTGCGAATTGTTTCTTCAAAACTGAATTACAGAGCGTCACTGAGCGGTAACTCGCATAACAGGAGAACTGCTCGCACCTTGCGTAACTCGTCAGCGTGGTCGCGCAGGAATGTGCGCAGCTTGCCCTCTGTATCCAGCAACTCCAGACACTGGGGATGACGCATATTGCCAAGCTCCGGGTGATGATGTGAGATGCGATGGCCCGGCAAATAGCCTGCAGAAATCGGCTTGAGCATGACCTGCTCAATCTTGGCTTTTTGGGCGACTTTAAGAAGGTGTTGGGCAAGCGCGGGCGCACTCAGGTGATGCCAGAAATTTGTAACTCGAGCCCGGCTAGCGCCAGGAAAATAGAGTTGCAAAGCTGTCAGGCGATCTTGGTGATGTTCGGTCATTTCTCTTCCCCCACAAGAGTCACTTTCCGCTCGCTGGCGGATTCACTTTGAGCATGAAATTGCTTGATATCAGAGAGTCGGATTTCCTCCGGCAGAGGACGGTGATGCTTGCTGTGACCGACGCGCTGGGCGTGATAGATCCCGGTGTGTCCGGATACGAGGTAACTGGCGATACAGGCAATGGCCGCAAGCGGAGCGATTTCAGGTCCGAACAATTCCATGGCCATGACGATGGTTGCCAGCGGCGTATTAGCTGCACCGGCAAAGACGGCGACAAAGCCGATACCCGCCAGCATGCCGAAGGGAAGGTGCAAGAGGGGGGCCAGCGCATTCCCTAAGGTGGCTCCGATGTAAAACAGCGGTGTCACTTCACCGCCTTTGAATCCAGTGCCCAGGGATACAACGGTAAACACCATTTTTCCAAGCCAATCCCAAGGAGCCATTGGCATTTGAAAGGATTGGACGATGCTCGGAATGCCCAGTCCGATGTACTTATCGACATCGATGTAATGGTTACTACCGACCGCCCACACTGCGACTGCGATCAGCAAGCCACCGACGAAGGGTCTTAATGGGGAATAGGTGATAAGCCGTTTAACGAACGCCCCGAGCTTATGGGTGGCCGTCGCGAATAGCAGGCCAGTGAGGCCGAAGATAATCCCTGCGGCCACCAAAGCCATGACGCTCCAGAGCTGTACCGGAACAACTTCGCCAATTACGTAATGCGTGTGAACGACTCCCCAGGCTTGCCCCACCTGGTCAGCAACGATTGCCGCAACCACGCAAGGGAAAAGCGCGTCGTAACGCATACGTCCGATGGCCAAGACTTCAAGTCCGAACAACGCCCCGGCAAGAGGGGTTCCGAAGACGGACGCAAAGCCAGCGCTGATACCGGCCATGAGAATCACCCGGCGATCTTCACGGCGCAGCCGAAAGACATGCGTCAGTTGATCGGCAAGAGCGCCGCCCATCTGCACCGCCGTTCCCTCACGTCCCACAGATGCACCGAATAGGTGGGAAACCACGGTTCCGATCAGCACCATCGGCACCATGCGCAAAGGCACGATCTTCTTAGGATTATGGATCTCATCGATGATCAGGTTGTTTCCGGCATCAACAGGTTTGCCTATCAAGTGATACGCAAGTCCCACAGCGAAGCCAGCCACTGGCAGGAGCCAGATCATCCAAGGATGGGTTTCTCGCCACTGGGTGGCATGATCCAAAGAAAGGAGGAATAACGCAGAGGCAGAGCCTGCCAAAAGAGCTACAAGACCTGCAAGCGCAAGCCATTTCGCTATGTAGGGCAGTAAGTCGAGTTGTTCAGGTCGTCGAAATTTAGACATTTGGCCAGCCACAAAAAGTTAGTGGGCCTGACCAAAAAGGGATTCTGAGCGCGAACGCCTACAGACCTGATTGATCAGGTTTCTGTAGGCATCATCAGCTGCTACGGGCGCAGCGGTTGGTTAATGGAGGAATGCCATCTCCAATCAGTCGATCTTAGCTAGCTCCGCTCAAAATGTAAAATCATGTTACGGAGGCAGTAAGCGCAGGAAGATCTCCTGAAGCCTTGCCTGGTAAAAGGATGCCGGACTAGGTGGTTTTTTTGCCGACGAAGCCCATTTCAATTGGAGTCTTTATGTAGAACACAGAGATTTCCTCAAGCTCCAATCGCTTGAACAACCGTTCAGATTCGTCCTCGGTGATCGCCATGCGAATTTCGGTTGGCTGATCCGCCAGTTCAAAAAAATGCGATGAGTGCAGCCGACCGGTATGCCCAAAACCCTCGATACCCGTAGATAGGGTTGCACCACGTAGTCCCATTTCTTTCGCCAAATCTACGATCCAGTCGCCGAGCATCTCTCCCTGATAACGACGGTTCTGTTGGGTAAAGAAAATCACCAGAAAACCTTTCATTCTCATCTCCTCAGCGCGTACCAATCATTTGATAGGACAGAAGCCCGGCAGCCGTCATCGCCAGCGAGCCTATGACGTGTAATGAAACCGAAGCGAGCGCCCACAGCAGCTTGCCTTCCTGGATCAGGGCAACTGTTTCTGCCGAAAACGTAGAAAAGGTCGTAAGCCCGCCACAGAAACCCGTGATGATCAGCAGACGCCACTCAGGACTCAGGGTGGGGGATGCGGCTAAAAACGCGATAGCTACACCAATGATGTAGCCCCCAACCATGTTTGCAACCACTGTGCCTGGGGGAATCGTAGGGAACAGAGCGTTTAGCTTCATGCCAAAGAGCCAGCGCAACCAGGCACCAAGTGACGCGCCAACGGCGATAACTACAAGTGATTTCAACATGGCGGGCTCACCTCGTCAGACCTAGGCCAAACATGTAGCAGGTAAGCAAAACGCGAGAGTGGCGACTGGGGTAGTAGGATCATAATCCTGTCCTAGATTGGGGACAGGAAGCGGATAGACCTACGCGCCCTGTCCAGGGTTCACGTAGGCATCATCAGCACGAAGGCGGTTAAAGGAGGAATGCCATCTCCTGATTACAATCTAGCAGCAAAATGGCGAAACGCGGCATCTCATGACTAACCACATTCGATCCATTTCAGCCAATGTTGACCGGCGACAATGTATGTTCCCGGCCGGTCGTCACTACGGCGTGTGCTGGTCAAGTCGAATGCAATCGGTGGTCTGCACAGATGCGATTGACTGGTCAGTGGCAATAGAAATGGATGGTCAAGACCATACAATTACACAACAGTCAAACTACTGGCGGTCTGATCGAGGCGGCTCTGTATATTGCAGCGCGCGTGATTGGCCTTCCAAGTCGCCCAAGCTTTTCCGTTGCCCATACCAAGCGGCGGCGATGAAAATCTTCGGTACTTTCACACACTGAGGTCAATGCATCGGCACAAAGCGGAAGCCGATCCAACTGCTTCTCAAACCGAGATAAGGCATCGAGTTCGCGGCCGATCCGTGTTTTGCTGACACGTACCGGTTTACCGGATAGTGATCGAATTGAAAGTGCGCACCCGATGATTTTTTCTGCGAGTAACGTATCCAACTCAGTGAACAGGTTGCTTGGTTCCCGGTGTCTTTTATCAGCTCCATTCTTGCCTAAATGAGCCATTAACCAATGACGATCGTTGCGGTACAACCAACTGTAATCTGGGCACTCATGTGCAAGTGAGCTCAGGTAGTGACGCGAAAAACGCTCACGCCTCGTGTCGCGCTCCTTCATGACTTTCACCTGTTTCCACCTATGTGCACCTCCTGAAACAGCCCTGATCGAACGGTAGACTGAAGCGACCGACAATTTTAGTGAGCGCGCTATCTCCTCGGCGCCGGCTCCTGTAATGGCTTTCTCCCAAACGGCCTCCTCAGTTTGCTTTGAAACATGCGGGCGTTGTATCGATTGCTTTGCTGGCTTTTCAGTGACGCTGGCATAAATCTGCACAGCGCATGGCGCTACCTTTTGACGCCTTGGTGGGATACATGACGGAACTCCACTGGTACGTAGAACTCTGGACAGGTCCAGACCGAAAGCATCCGCCAGCATCAAATATTTGAGGGGATGATGTGTTCCCCTCGGCTTGCGCAAAATCTTGGTCACCCAACACGCAGGCGGGCTATCCAACTCACTTTTCAATGTAAGGAACTCTCCGCTCGCGGGGAACGCTTCAATATGCCTATGTAAAAAGTGGGCTAATTCACTGAGGCATAGCCGGCCAGACGGAGAGGCGAGACCTCGCTCAATGACCACGTTTAACAATGCCTGGCGAATCAGCGCGGCTGGTTGAGGCGGAGCGTTGACGTCAAGTAGATGTAGAGAGCTTCGGGCAAGAGCAAGCAGGGCTTGGTGCTGACGCTTGTTCACCAAAAACCGAGATGAATGTGCTTGGACGTCCTCATCCTGTGGCAAAGAAAGCTTCCTAAGCCCTTTGGCTAGCCAGTGATGATCGACTACTGAAAGAGGCACCTGACAGCGGGGGCAGATCCACACTCCAGGCAATTGGTGTACGCGATGCCAATACGCCGTTCCGTAATCACGGTTATCTGTTACCAAACAAATTTGGCAAAACCGCGTTCTGGACGTTGCTTCCAGTCGGCTAGCGATGATTCCGAGTTTAGTTTTAAGGCCAATCCCTCCCCGATAGGACATCTGAAACTGGGCGTCGGCCAGTTGCTGCTCGGTGAGGAAGGGTTGGTAGTACGGCAGTAGCGTATGCCTGGAAATGATTGAATCGAGTCTGAGATTCGCGCCCGATGGCAACGCTTGCACCAGATCAATCAAATGGCAGGGGAATGGAAGGTCGCGCGCGAAACTTCCGTCACCTTGGGCTGCGTTGAATACCGCAGCCCAAGATCCTAATCCAGATAGGCGAACATACCTCGATAAAAGGCTATGCAGCGTTTCATCGGGACAGGCAGCAGGAAAGAAATGAAATTCATGATCCATTTCAACCTCACGAACTACACCTTCCGATGCAGAGGAGAAAATTCGAACACATCAGTGTTCAACCAACCTTCCTCTCTTAACCTCTGCAATGGATCTTCATCTTGCGCAATTACAGTTGCTTTCGTTGGTGAACGTTTAGCATCGACCTGAACCGGACTGGCTTTCGGTGTGCTGGAAACTTTCTCTGAGGGCGCCTCCATCCGAGGGACTGGCGTAATACTGCGCAATAAAGCCAGTCGATCCATTACTTCATTAGCGTTCAGAGTCATCATGCTTTGGAGCTGATCATCTATCGGTAGCAGATCTTCAAAGCGGCTTAGTTGACGCGGATCTCGGCTGCGTAGAGCCGAAAGCGCCGGCTTGAGTATCTGCATTTTTTTGTCAGAAACCCGCCTGAACGTACTGGGTGTAAGCCGATCCTCTCCACTCTGGATCGCAAAGCGCTGCCCAAGAATCAGCAGTTTCACCAAAAAGTCAGTGACTCCTTGAGTCAAGTCATAGAGCACATCAAACAACTCATCCGACAGTGGGCTGAACTCACGACACCACTGATACTCCCACAGGGACTCAACCAGCATTCTCCACACCGGATCCTCTTTTTCGAATCTCTGAAATTCCGTGACGCCCAGGCCACATCCTCGCCTGGCGTTTCTCAGAACATCAGAGAAGAGGCTGATCATCGAATTGGTGCCGATGAAGACGACCGGGATGCCAATGGAGTTGATCAGGTTTACGAAAAAATTGAGCATGTTGTCTTTACCGCCAGTCCGGGCAGAGCGTAAATGCTGAATTTCATCGATCAGTAGGGCACCGACAAAGTAGGTACTCGCCACCTGTTCCATGCGCTGGATGAGGTCAGGTAATCCATTCCGCGCACGATAGCTGTTCGCATATCGATCTTGGCCGATCGCTTGGTCGACAGCTCGGAAAAACGCACGGCATAAACCGCTGAGCGATCCATCAAATGGACAATCCAGTTTCAACCAGGTGATCTGCGTCTGCACAAAGGATCGACCTTCATAACGCTGATGAACGATCGTTTGCGGATAGAGCCGAAGAATTGACTCAAGAGCGGTGGACTTCCCGATTCCGCTCAACCCTACAAGGCTGAAAGTAGTCGCCGTTGAACGAAATCCATCAGAACCTCCTGGTGCCGACAGCGAGTGCAAATGTCTTACGGTGGCAGTAGACATCGGGTTCCGCCCTACATAACCACTACGCAGCAGCGAGGAAAATGCAGACTCCAGCTCAAGATGAATTGGTAGTGGTTGAACAACTGAACGCAGACGATCGATGCAATGGAGCCTGACAGACTTATCGTGCTGTCGCTCTTCCTCGACCACAGGAGGAAAGTGCGAGATCAGCGATGCCGCATCACTCTCAGAGAGAATTGGAGGTAAAGCCTCAATCAACGGATTACCTTGAAACTCCAGAACGGGAGATTCATGGTATTTCGCGAAATCCTGGGCACTTCGATTCATTTGCTACCTCCCGGGCGGAAGCGACTGAGCAGATCAATAACTTCAGCACTACGGGTACCAGCGTAATTTTCAGCTACGCCAAGACCTGTGTTGAGGGCTTGAGAATTCTGATTTGAAGTAGCGGCTCTCAAGTCCTCAGGCACTACCGACTCCGACCGCTCCTGCATGCGTTCGAGAGACCTATTGGTCCGAATGTCACCAAGCTTCTGCGATTTCGAGCCTGACTCCATCGTCGCCTTCTTTTCCTTCACAGCGTTCGACACTACGCCCGAGATTGTTGCGTCCAGCGCGACACGACTCGCCAACTTTGTGTACTTGAGCTCAGGAGACTCCTGCTTGACGATTGCCAACATGTCGATCACCTCCTCAAACCGGACACCACGATAACGCTCCTCAGAGTTTCGTAGGTCACAACGTATGAAGTGCCGATCTGGGCCTTGAATCCAGATATGTTGAGTACTATTTGGGTCGTACCAGCAGACGATGCTGCTAATCCCGCGATGTCGGGCACGTGCAAACCAGTTCTGTTCTATAGCCCAGTCGCAAACGTAGTACATCCCCTTGAATTTGATCCCGCCTTTCTGCACCGAACCAGTATCCCGAGGCAGCAGATGTAAATAGATCGACTCCTCCGTCTGGGTATTGGACTCGATTCGATCATTCTTCAGTGCCCAACTCCATATCCCCATAGGGGTTGGATCGACCTGATCAGCAATCATCTCCTTATTGAGTCGAGCTGGCTGTCGATTCTGGCTGTTGTAGTAAAGGATTCCCTCAATAATGATCTTGGTGAACTCAGCAAGATTCAACGTGGCGTCGAGTCGGTAGTCACGCTCACCCCTCTCTAGAATTCGCTTACGCACAGCTCCTGGAATCCAGTGAATTTGCGTCGTGTTATTCAGCACTTTGAATGAGCTTTCCACGATCGCTTTCCAATCTGGACGATAGGGAGGCGCAATACCCAAATTTATGCGCAAACCGGAGGCAAGCCCCTCGGCTGCCTGTCCAAGCATCTCACCACGATCTGCAAAAACCTCGTGCGGTAGGTGATGACAAGGCCAGTCGGCATCTTCGATATCCACGCCGTTGGCAGCGCAGAATTCCACTTTTGAGGTGAATGCGTTGTAAAGCGCTTGCCGGGCACCATTCCAGCTTGGCCCCTCCAGCCCAACGAACACCCCCGTGATCATTCCCGAAAAAGTGTCGATAACGACATACACAACTGGACGGCCGATGATCCAATTGCGGTTGTAACGACTAACGAGATAGACATCTGCAATGGTGGCGTCGATTTCAAATAAATGGCCTGGCCCGCGCAGATTTTCCCGAACAGTGCCGCTCAGAGGGCGATGGTCTTTTTGCCAATTGCGCTCACCACTACGGCCCCTCAAAACCGCAATGTCATCAAAGGCTTTGTGTCCCCAGTAAGCAAACTGCCTAGCTGTCGGCAGCTCATAGGCTGGAAGCAATGGGGTATCTTCAACGACGTCCCCAGGAATTGACTTCACGGTATAAAAGCGGCGCAGCATCTTGATGTAAGCATCAGATATGGTTCCTACGGAACCTTTTGCAAACAACGCAAAACCAGTCTTGATGCAGCTTTTATCGGCCTCATTGAGCACCTTCGATTGGGTCGAAGCCTTCACTCCCTGAAATACAGCCGGCCGTCCTGGCTTCTGTCCTTCACGATATTGTCGAGGCTTGCCCGGGGCTCCGGCATTAACTCGATCCGGAAGCAACGCGTTACGCACCTGCCCGCTCACCCAATAGCGATATAGCAAGCGGTAGAGGGTCTTTTTCGGTATTTCTAGTTTTAAAGCCTGATCACTGACCATCCGCCCCATAGAACCAGGCTGAAAAATCTCATCAGGGGGATCAGTGTCGACCAGCGGTTGAATACGAGCCCAGTTGTTATCCCGGAAAGTCTTCTCTTTATCCGACAGGCCATCCTCCACCTTCAACATGTAGGTTGGGGACGAAATCGTGATGGTCTTGATATCGCCGGCGCTCAACCAGGTCTTCAAATCAGACAAACGCATGACCCAAGGCCGCTTTGGCGATGGCTCAATCGTAATCAGCACAATCTGATCACTTCGCCGATCAACCCACAGAACCCTCACCATGCCCCTCAGTAGAGCAGGTTCTGTCACAGCCTGAAGGACATCGTTCTTTCCGAGATCTGCCATTTCAACCGACCTTCAGTTCGTGGTCATGATTGGTGGAAGGCCATACGACCCTGAATGCCGGCACCGCGCTCTTCATTGAAAGACGCTCGACAGTCAGATCCAAGAGGATCTGTTTGTGCCATACCAAATGCATGAACATAGCTTTGGCATCGGCGTAGGGAATGAACAAGACACCAGCTATGTGCCGCAATGCGCGCTCAAGTGACCACGGGTACTCCCGCACGCGAGTTATCTCTTCCAGAAACGACTCGATCAGTGGACGTTGCTGAAGATGTCGTTGGAGGGTCGCTGACTTACGTAGCCAGTCAAGATTCAGAATCAGAGGGGTAGGGAGATCTTTCTCCGTAACAATGTTCCAGTCCACCCCTCGATCGGTCCAGTAGGCTCGTTCGATCTGAAACTTTTCCAAGGTGCGTTCAAGTCCTTTACTAGGCTTCAACGACTCGGTGTATTTGATCGTACGCGCTGCCAAGCGCGTGCTTCCATCTGGCTGCTTGATGGTGAGCAGAAAATCCGTCGTCATCACAAAGGGAACCTTGGTGCCTAGATAAACGGGATAACGAATACTCAAAGCATGAGCAATCGACTGAAGGGTTGGTACCGGCAGCAGGGGAAATTGCTCACGGATATCCAAAACCTCTGGGGAAAACTCGGCAACGAGCAAATACCCGTATTCAAGATCTGACAGCAGATGATGAAGCCTATCAACCTTTACTCCGTGGACCTTACGTGAGCGACCGTGAGATGGAACGTCCTGCACGCGCAGCCATGGCACATACAGCTCCTGACTTCCTTGCCCAAAGCCATTTTCGATATGCCGATCGATATCGGACTGCGTCTTGAAGCTACGACCACGCAAGCCAACCTCCCATGCCTTCTGCAGCCTCCACATATCCTCAGAATGGAATGTGCACAAAAAAGTCCTAGGAAATAATCTGCCCTGTGAATAAGTCTGATCACTGGTACCAGACTAAACCTTCAGCAGAATCACAATCCAAAATCGGACATATGGTGGAGGACGTAAAATAGAAAAGCCCCTGAAATCAGGGGCTTTGAGCATTGTGTCAAAATCTATTGTCTGGTGTCAGAATATTTTGTCTGTTGTCAAAATCTATTGTCTGAAACCAAGAGCTTAGATCAACGGTGGATAACTTATTCCACGGTGACCGATTTCGCCAGGTTGCGCGGTTGATCGACGTCGGTGCCCTTGAGCACGGCGACGTAGTACGACAACAGTTGCAACGGGATCGTATAAAGGATCGGCGAGAGAATGTCGTGGATGTGCGGCATTTGCACCACGTGGGTACCTTCGCCGTTGGTCATCGCAGCCTTCTCATCCGCGAACACGATCAACTCGCCGCCGCGAGCGCGGACTTCCTGCAAGTTGGACTTGAGCTTCTCCAGCAGTTCGTTGTTCGGCGCGACGGTCACCACCGGCATATCGTTATCCACAAGTGCCAGCGGACCGTGTTTCAGCTCACCAGCCGGGTAGGCTTCGGCGTGGATGTAGGAGATTTCCTTGAGTTTCAAGGCACCTTCCATCGCCACCGGGAATTGCGCGCCACGGCCGAGGAACAAGGTGTGGTTTTTCTCGGCAAACAGCTCGGCGATCTTTTCCACGGTGCTGTCCATCGCCAGCGCTTCGCCGAGACGGGTCGGCAGACGACGCAGCTCTTCGACCAGCGTGGCTTCAACGCCGTTGGCCAGAGTGCCGCGCACCTGACCCAGCGACAGGGTCAGCAGCAACAGGCCGACCAGTTGCGTGGTGAAGGCTTTGGTCGAGGCCACGCCGATTTCGCGGCCGGCCTGGGTCAACAGGGTCAGATCGGATTCGCGCACCAGCGAGCTGATGCCGACGTTGCAGATCGCCAGGCTGGCGAGGAAGCCCAGCTCCTTGGCATTGCGCAACGCGGCGAGGGTGTCAGCGGTTTCGCCGGATTGCGAAATGGTCACGAACAGCGTGTCTGGCTGCACCACCACTTTGCGGTAACGGAATTCGCTGGCGACTTCGACCTGGCACGGAATACCGGCCAGTTCCTCGAGCCAGTAGCGCGCGACCATGCCGGCGTGATAACTGGTGCCGCAGGCGACGATCTGCACATTGCGCACTTTGGCGAACAGCTCGGCGGCTTGCGGACCGAAGGCCTCAACCAGCACCTGATTGTTGCCCAGGCGACCTTCGAGGGTGCGCTGGACCACGGTCGGTTGCTCGTGGATTTCCTTGAGCATGTAATGGCGGAACTCACCCTTGTCGGCGGCTTCGGCACCGTCGGTGTACTGCACGGTCTGGCGCTCGACAGCGTTGCCGTTCACGTCCCAGATCTGCACGCTGTCGCGACGGATTTCAGCGATATCGCCTTCTTCCAGGTACATGAAGCGATCAGTGACCTGTCGCAGCGCCAACTGGTCGGAGGCGAGGAAGTTCTCGCCCAGACCGAGGCCGATCACTAATGGACTGCCACTGCGCGCGGCGACCAGACGATCCGGTTGCTGTGCGTTGATCACTGCCAGACCGTAGGCGCCATGCAGCTCCTTGACGGTCGCTTTGAGCGCGGCAGTCAGGTCCGGTTGTTCCTTGAGCTTGTGGGTCAGCAGGTGCGCGATGACTTCGGTGTCGGTGTCCGAGCTGAACGCATAGCCCAGCGCTTTCAGCTGTTCGCGCAGGGCTTCGTGGTTCTCGATGATGCCGTTGTGCACCACCGCAATGTCACCGGAAAAATGCGGGTGGGCATTGCGCTCGCACGGCGCGCCATGGGTAGCCCAACGGGTGTGGGCGATACCGAGGCGCCCGGCCAGCGGCTGTTCGGCCAGCGCGGTTTCCAGTTCGCTGACCTTGCCCGGACGGCGCATGCGTTCCAGGGTCTGGTCGTTGGTATAAACCGCCACACCGGCGCTGTCATAGCCGCGGTATTCGAGGCGCTTCAGGCCTTCGAGAAGGATGGCGGTGATATTACGTTCAGCTACTGCGCCGACAATGCCACACATGGTTATTTCTCCTGACTGACAGCCGCACAGATCAAGGTGATCCCGCGGGCCTGAAGCTGATCGCGTGCCTCGACAGACAGGCGATCATCGGTAATGAGGGTATGGATGCTGCTCCAGGGCAGCTCCAGGTTGGGAATCTTGCGACCGATCTTGTCGGCCTCGACCATGACGATCACTTCTCGCGCAACGTCGGCCATCACCCGGCTGAGACCGAGCAGTTCATTGAAGGTGGTGGTGCCGCGCACCAGATCGATGCCGTCGGCGCCGATGAACAGTTGGTCGAAGTCGTAAGAGCGTAGTACTTGCTCGGCGACCTGGCCCTGAAAGGATTCCGAGTGTGGATCCCAAGTACCGCCGGTCATCAGCAGCACTGGCTCGTGTTCCAGTTCGCTCAAGGCATTGGCAACGTGCAAGGAATTGGTCATCACCACCAGGCCCGGTTGCTGGCCCAGTTCGGGAATCATCGCGGCGGTGGTGCTGCCGCTGTCGATGATGATGCGCGCGTGCTCGCGGATGCGTTTGACCGCCGCGCGGGCGATCGCCTGCTTGTACTTGGAAATACTCTGCGCTGTTTCCGCGACCAGCTCTTGCGGCATGGTGATCGCACCGCCGTAACGACGCAGCAACAGACCATGGGTTTCCAGCGCCGCGAGATCCTTGCGAATCGTAACTTCGGAAGTTTCAAAGCGCTTGGCCAGCTCATCGACACTGACTTCGCCCTGCTCGTTGAGCAAGGCGAGGATGTTATGACGACGCTGGGGCGTATTGCGCTTGGACATGGCGGCTTAAGTTTCGATTCGAAAGATAACGTAAGCAATGAAACTCTATCGAAAGGTTGCCGTCAAGACGCAGGGAGAAAAATTCAGAAAGGTTGAGCTGTGTGGGGAGCGAGCGTGTTCGCGAAAGCGGAGTCGGTGACTGGACATGTCACTGAAATAAAGCATTCGCGAGCAGGCTCACTCCTACAGGGGTGGTGTGGATAAGTCAGGATTTGTTGATCTTTTCCGGGCGCTTCCAGCCGTCGATATTCTTCTGTCGCGCTCGGCCAACCGCCAATTGGGCGTTATCCACATTCTGGGTGATGGTCGAGCCGGCTGCGGTCGTCGCACCGTTGGAGATATCCACAGGGGCAACCAGCGAATTGTTGGAACCGATGAATACATCAGCGCCCAACACCGTCTTCCACTTGTTGGCGCCATCGTAGTTGCAGGTGATGGTGCCGGCGCCGATGTTGGTGCGTGCACCGATTTCGGCATCGCCCAGGTAGGTCAGGTGGCCAGCCTTTGCACCTTCGCCCATGTGCGCATTTTTCAGCTCAACGAAGTTGCCCACATGAGCGCGAGCCTCGAGCACAGTGCCTGGACGCAGACGCGCGAAAGGACCAGCGTCGCTGCCCTCACCGAGAATGGCACCTTCGATATGACTGTTGGCCTTGATCACCACGCCTTTGCGCAGGGTGCTGTCCTTGATCACGCAGTTCGGGCCGATCTGTACGTCGTCTTCAATGATCACCTTGCCTTCGAGGATCACGTTGATGTCGATCAGCACATCGCGGCCGACGCTGACTTCGCCACGCACATCGAAACGCGCCGGGTCGCGCAGGGTAACGCCTTGAGCCATCAGACGACGGCCGGCGCGCAACTGGTAATGACGCTCCAGTTCAGAGAGCTGCTTGCGATCATTGGCGCCCTGCACTTCCATCGGGTCGTGCGGTTGTTCGGTAGCCACGACCAAACCATCGCTGACCGCCATTTCGATCACGTCGGTGAGGTAGTACTCGCCCTGCGCGTTATTGTTCGAGAGGCGACTCATCCAGTCAGCCAGACGATCGGCCGGCACAGCGAGGATGCCGGTGTTGCCTTCGGTGATCGCACGTTGCGCTTCGCTGGCGTCCTTGTGCTCGACGATTGCCGCGACCTTGCCGTCAGCATCACGCACGATGCGGCCGTAACCGGTCGGGTCATCCAGCTCGACAGTGAGCAAACCCATCTGGCCCGGTACGACATGCTTGAGCAGACGTTGCAGGGTTTCGACTTCGATCAGCGGCACATCACCGTAAAGAATCAGCACGGTGTCGGCATCAATGAACGGCACCGCCTGGGCGGTGGCGTGGCCAGTGCCCAGTTGCTTGTCCTGCAACACGAAATTCAGGTCATCAGCTGCCAGCCGCTCACGCACCACATCGGCACCGTGACCGATCACCACGTGAATGCGTTGTGGATCAAGTTGCCGAGCGCTGTGGATAACATGGCCGAGCATGGAGTTGCCGGCAATCGGGTGCAGCACCTTGGGCAGCGCCGAGCGCATGCGAGTGCCTTGACCGGCCGCGAGGATAACGATTTCGAGAGACATGACTGGCTACCAATCCTGGGTGGTCAGCAACTGCGACCGGGTTGTGGGAATTCGGAAAAGAAAAAAGGGTAGCCGAGGCTACCCTTTTTTATCAATCGCACAACAAGCAGCTGGCGGATTAACCGCCAAACTTCTTGCGGATCTGCTGGACGGTGCGCAGCTGGGCTGCAGCCTCGGCCAGACGAGTGGCAGCGGCGCCGTAATCGAAGTCCGCGCCTTTTTCGTTCAGGGCATTCTCGGCAGCCTTGAGAGCTGCCTGAGCCTGAGCTTCATCCAGGTCGGCGGCACGTTGCACGGTATCGGCAAGTACCTTGACCATGTTCGGCTGAACCTCGAGGAAACCACCGGAGATGTAGAACACCTCGGCTTCCCCGCCTTGCTTGATCAGGCGGATCGGACCCGGCTTGAGATTAGTGATCAGCGGCGCGTGACCCAGAGCGATACCAAGATCACCCAGTGCACCGTGCGCAATCACCATCTCGACCAGGCCGGAAAAGATTTCCCCTTCCGCGCTGACGATATCGCAATGGACTGTCATAGCCATCTGATTGCCTCAACCTAAATTAGCGCCCGTTGCCGGGCGCCGGGATTACAGTTTCTTGGCTTTCTCGATCGCTTCTTCGATGCCGCCAACCATGTAGAACGCTTGTTCTGGCAGGTGGTCGTAGTCACCGTTGAGGATGCCTTTGAAGCCAGCAATGGTGTCTTTCAGGGAAACGTATTTACCCGAAGCACCGGTGAAGACTTCAGCCACGAAGAACGGCTGCGACAAGAAGCGCTGGATCTTACGAGCACGGTTAACCAACTGTTTGTCGGCTTCCGACAGCTCGTCCATACCCAGGATCGCGATGATGTCTTTCAGCTCTTTGTAACGCTGCAGAACATACTGAACGCCGCGAGCGGTGTCGTAGTGGTCCTGGCCGATCACGTTCGGGTCCAGCTGACGCGAAGTCGAGTCCAGTGGATCTACCGCCGGGTAGATACCCAGGGAAGCGATGTCACGGGACAGAACGACGGTGGCGTCCAAGTGGGCGAAGGTGGTCGCTGGCGACGGGTCGGTCAAGTCGTCCGCAGGTACGTATACCGCTTGGATCGAGGTGATCGAACCTTCCTTGGTCGAAGTGATACGTTCTTGCAGAACGCCCATCTCTTCAGCCAGGGTCGGCTGGTAACCTACCGCCGAAGGCATACGGCCCAGCAGTGCGGATACTTCAGTACCGGCCAGGGTGTAACGATAGATGTTGTCGACGAACAGCAGAACGTCGTTACCTTCGTCACGGAACTTCTCGGCCATGGTCAGGCCGGTCAGTGCTACGCGCAGACGGTTTCCCGGCGGCTCGTTCATCTGACCGTAAACCAGTGCCACTTTGTCCAGAACGTTGGAATCCTTCATCTCGTGGTAGAAGTCGTTACCCTCACGAGTACGCTCACCCACACCTGCGAACACGGAATAACCGCTGTGCTCGATGGCGATGTTACGGATCAGTTCCATCATGTTTACGGTTTTGCCTACACCGGCACCACCGAACAGACCGACTTTACCGCCCTTGGCGAACGGGCAAACCAGGTCGATAACCTTGATGCCGGTTTCCAGCAGGTCGTTGCCGCCTGCTTGCTCGGCGAACGAAGGTGCTGCGCGGTGGATGCCCCAGCGCTCTTCGGTGTCGATCGGGCCAGCTTCGTCGATCGGGTTACCGAGGACGTCCATGATCCGGCCCAGGGTCGCTTTACCGACCGGTACGGAGATGGCTGCGCCAGAGTCGGTGACTTCCAGACCGCGCTTCAAGCCCTCGGTGGAACCCATCGCAATGGTACGCACCACGCCGTCGCCCAGCTGCTGCTGAACTTCCAGGGTGGTTGCGGCCGCGCTTTGTACAGTCAGCGCGTTGTAGATGCTCGGTACGCTGTCGCGTGGAAATTCCACGTCGATAACGGCGCCGATGATTTGAACGATACGTCCGCTACTCATAGCTGGATCCTCTGAATATTTGAACCGTTAAACCGCGGCAGCGCCGCCGACGATTTCCGAGATCTCTTGGGTGATCGCAGCCTGACGCGCCTTGTTGTAGATCAGCTGCAAATCGCTGATCAAATCACCGGCGTTGTCGGTAGCGTTCTTCATCGCGATCATCCGCGCAGCCTGTTCAGCCGCGTTGTTCTCGACCACCGCCTGGTAGACCTGCGACTCGACGTAACGGACCATCAAGCCGTCAAGCAGCTCTTTGGCGTCCGGTTCGTAGAGATAGTCCCAGTGGTGCTTGAGATCCTGATCCGGGGTTGCCACCAGTGGAATCAACTGCTCCACGGTAGGCTGTTGCGTCATGGTGTTGATGAACTTGTTGGACACCACGGACAGGCGATCGATACGGCCGTCCAGGTAGGCATCCAGCATCACCTTGACGCTGCCGATCAGATCATTGATCGACGGCTCTTCACCCAGGTGGCTGATAGCTGCAACGACGTTACCGCCGAAGTTGCGGAAAAAGGCCGCACCCTTGCTACCGACTACACACAGATCAATCTCGACGCCGTTTTCGCGGTTTACCGCCATGTCCTTGACCAGGGCCTTGAACAGGTTGGTGTTCAAGCCGCCGCACAGACCACGGTCACTGCTCACGACGACATAACCGACGCGCTTGATTTCGCGGTCGATCATGAACGGGTGGCGGTATTCCGGGTTGGCGTTGGCCAGATGCCCAATTACCTGGCGGATACGCTCCGCATAAGGACGGCTAGCAGCCATGCGCATTTGTGCCTTGCGCATTTTGCTGACCGCCACTTTTTCCATGGCGCTGGTAATCTTTTGCGTGCTTTTGATGCTCGCAATCTTACTGCGAATCTCTTTTGCGCCTGCCATGTAACACCTATCAGGTTAGCAAGCGGGAGCCTCGCGGCTCCCGCTGCGGCTTACCAGGTTTGGGTGGCCTTGAACTTCTCGATACCGGCTTTCATGCCAGCGTCGATTTCGTCATTGAAGTCACCTTTAACGTTGATCTTGGCCATCAAATCGGCGTGATCGCGGTTGAAGAAAGCGATCAGCGCTTGTTCGAAGCTGCCGACCTTGGCGATTTCAATGTCAGTCAGGAACCCACGCTCAGCGGCATACAGCGACAGCGCCATGTCAGCGATCGACATTGGTGCGTATTGCTTCTGCTTCATCAGCTCGGTAACGCGCTGACCATGCTCAAGTTGCTTGCGGGTCGCTTCGTCCAGGTCAGAAGCGAACTGGGCGAATGCCGCCAGTTCACGGTACTGAGCCAGAGCGGTACGGATACCACCGGAGAGCTTCTTGATGATCTTGGTCTGAGCGGCACCACCCACACGGGATACCGAAACACCGGCGTTCACTGCCGGGCGGATGCCCGAGTTGAACATGGCCGATTCCAGGAAGATCTGACCGTCGGTGATGGAAATCACGTTGGTCGGAACGAACGCGGAAACGTCGCCAGCCTGGGTTTCGATGATCGGCAGTGCGGTCAGGGAACCGGTTTTGCCGGTCACTGCGCCGTTGGTGAACTTCTCTACGTATTCTTCCGAAACGCGGGATGCGCGCTCCAGCAGACGGGAGTGGAGATAGAACACGTCGCCTGGGTAAGCTTCACGGCCTGGTGGACGGCGCAGCAGCAGGGAGATCTGGCGGTAAGCCACTGCCTGCTTGGACAGATCGTCATAAACGATCAGCGCGTCTTCACCGCGGTCGCGGAAGAATTCACCCATGGTGCAACCGGAGTACGGTGCCAGGAATTGCAGCGCAGGAGATTCCGAAGCACTGGCAGCCACGATGATCGTGTTGGCCAGGGCGCCGTTTTCTTCCAGCTTGCGAACCACGTTGGCGATGGTCGATTGCTTCTGACCGATGGCTACGTAGACGCAGAAAATGCCGCTGTCTTTCTGGTTGATGATCGCGTCGATCGCCAGAGCGGTCTTACCGATCTGACGGTCACCGATGATCAGCTCACGCTGGCCACGGCCGACAGGGATCATGGCATCGACAGCCTTGTAGCCAGTCTGTACAGGCTGGTCTACCGACTTACGCCAGATCACGCCTGGAGCAACTTTCTCGACCGCGTCGGTCTCGGTGTTGCCCAGTGGACCTTTACCGTCAACAGGGTTACCCAGAGCATCGACTACGCGGCCCAGCAATTCCTTACCAACAGGAACTTCGAGGATGCGGCCGGTGCACTTGGCGCTCATGCCTTCAGCCAGCGACTGGTAGGAGCCCAATACCACGGCGCCTACGGAGTCCTGCTCCAGGTTGAGGGCCATACCGTAGACGCCGCCCGGAAACTCGATCATCTCGCCGTACATGACGTCGGCCAGACCGTGAATCCGCACGATGCCGTCAGATACGCTGACGACAGTGCCTTCGTTACGGGCTTGGGAGGTCACATCGAGCTTGTCGATGCGGCCCTTGATAATTTCACTTATTTCGGAAGGATTGAGTTGCTGCATTGCTCTGCTGCCCCTTCAAACTCAAGATTTCAATGCTTCGGCAAGTTTCGCGATTTTGCCGCGAATCGAGCCATCGATAACCAGGTCGCCGGCGCGGATCACGACACCACCAATCAAGGCAGCGTCCTCCGCAACTTGCAGGCGCACTTCCCGGTTGAGTCGTGCACTGAGAACCTTGGCGAGTTTGTCTTGCTGTTCTTGGTTCAATGCAAATGCACTGGTTACTTCAACGTCTACCGATTTCTCTTGTTCGGCCTTGTACAGGTCGAACAGAGCGGCGATCTCCGGCAGAAGCAGGAGACGGTCGTTCTCGGCAACGACGTTGATGAAATTGCGTGCCTTTTCATCAAACTTGTCGCCGCACACGTCAATGAACGTGGCGGCCTTTTCTGCGCTCGTCAGTCGCGGGGCCTTGAGCACGCGCTGCAGGGTGTCGTCTTGCGACACCGCTGCTGCCAGGCCGAGCATGGCTGACCAATTGGCCAGTTGCTGGTGGGCCTGAGCGTGCTCGAAGGCCGCCTTAGCGTAAGGTCGGGCCAACGTGGTCAGTTCTGCCATGATCGCCCTCGCTTAGATTTCAGCAGCCAGTTGGTTAACCAGCTCTGCGTGCGCGTTTTGATCGATTGTGGCACCCAGGATCTTCTCGGCGCCGCCAACAGCCAGCAAGCCCACTTGGGCACGCAGCTTGTCTTTGACGCTGTTCAGTTCCTGTTCGATCTCGGCTTGAGCCTGAACCTTCACACGGTCAGCGTCGATACGGGCTTTTTCAACAGCCTCTTCGACGATCTGGTTACCGCGTTTCTTGGCTTGCTCGATGATTTCAGCTGCCTGAGCTTTCGCTTCGCGCAGTTGCTGACCCGCTTTCTCTTGGGCCAACTCCAGGTCGCGAGCCGCACGGCTGGCAGCGTCCAGACCATCAGCGATCTTCTTTTGACGTTCGTGCAGAGCAGCGATGACCGGAGGCCATACATACTTCATGCAGAACAGTACAAAAATCAGGAACGCAACGGACTGGCCAATCAGGGTCGCATTAATGTTCACGCCAACACCTCGCAGTTACGTTGTCCATCACACCAAATTACCCGGAAGATCCGAGTAATCAGCCAGCGATCTGACCAACGAACGGGTTCGCAAAGGTGAAGAACAGAGCGATACCAACACCGATCATGGTTACGGCGTCGAGCAGACCGGCAACGATGAACATTTTCACTTGCAGCATTGGAACCATTTCTGGCTGACGCGCTGCGCCTTCCAGGAACTTGCCGCCCAGCAGGCCGAAACCAATTGCGGTACCCAGTGCGCCCAGGCCGATCAACAGTGCAACAGCGATAGCGGTTAGACCAACTACAGTTTCCATCTTTCCTCCCGACTTTTACGTCGTATGGTTTAGGTTTTTTAGATTAAAGCGGTAAAACAAATCGTTTCAGCTGCCCCGCAAGGAGCTCCCTCCCGTTTGACCGGGAGGAACATCAGACTAGTCGAGACTGGTCTTAATGGTTTTCTTCGTGCGCCATCGACAGGTAGACGATGGTCAGCATCATGAAGATGAACGCCTGCAGGGTGATGATCAGGATGTGGAATACAGCCCACGCCCACTGCAGAACAACGCCCAGGCCGCTGAGCCAGAGCAGGCCGCTGCCGAACATCACAGCGATGAGAATGAACACCAGCTCGCCGGCATACATGTTGCCGAACAGACGAAGAGCCAGAGAGATCGGCTTGGCGATCAGGGTGACGAATTCCAGCAGGAAGTTCACCGGGATCAGCAGGGCCTGAACGAAGATGTTCTTGCTGCCGAACGGGTGCAGGGTCAGTTCGCCGATGAAGCCGCCGATGCCCTTGACCTTGATGCTGTAGAAAATGATCAGTGCGAAAACCGAGAACGCCATGCCCAGGGTCGCGTTCGGGTCGGTGGTCGACACGGCGCGGAACGGGATGTGGGCATCGCCGGAAATCAGGATGGCCAGTTGAGGAATCCAGTCGACCGGTACCAGGTCGACGGCGTTCATCAGGAACACCCAGACGAAGATGGTCAGTGCCAACGGTGCGATCACCGGGCTACGGCCATGGAAGCTGTCTTTCACGCTGCCATCGACGAATTCGACCAATACTTCAACGAAGTTCTGCAAGGCACCCGGCTGACCCGACGTCGCTTTCTTTGCCGCCATGCGGAAAAGAAGAACGAAGATCAGACCCAGCGCGACCGACCAGCCGAGGGTATCGACGTGGAAAGCCCAGAAGCCCATTTCCTTGGCCTCTGCTGCGGTGTGGGCAAAGCCCCAGCCGCCGTTGGGTAGCTGACCGAAAGTCAGGTTCTGCAAGTGGTGCTGGATATAGCCCGAAGCGGTTGTCTCTGCCATGGTTGCCTCAAACGCCCTAAGGTCTCGAAAGTCTTGTTCTCATCAGCAGGGGAGCGAACCAGCTGACCGACTGCGTCAGCACGAACACGCCGAATACTGCGATCGGCGCCAGTGGCTTCACACCTGCGAACACCAGTGCAAACAGCACTGCCGTCAAAATAAGTTTGCCTGCCTCGCCGGCATAAAAAGACCGGACGATGGACTGGGCTGCTCGGGCGCCGGAAAACCGAAATGCCCTGTGAGCGAAATAAACATTGGGCAGCAAGGCTATCAGGCCTCCGCAAAGTCCCGAGTATCCGGCAACGACTCCATGCCATTGCCAGAGCGCCAAAGCGGCAATGAGCAAAACGACAAATTGAGCCATCAGCACCGGAAAAACTGCCAGGCGATGGAAGGGCAGGCGGTTTGGCTTGCGGGTTTCCATCACGTTTGCTCTCCAATGGTCGGCTGCCGAAATTCAATAACTTGGCATAATTTGTGCCGACAAAATGCGCGCAGAGTATAGGGGCGGTTCTGCCCCTATTCAACTGTCAGGTAGTGATTTCCGACTGCGCGCTACATGAGGAAATGTTTCAGCGGATGTGTGCGAGCACACCTTGAAGCTCGTCGAGCGAGTTATAACCAATCACCAATTGGCCTTTGCCCTTCTTGCCATGGCGAATCTGCACCGCAGAGCCTAGGCGCTCGGCCAGGCGCTGCTCGAGGCGAGCGATGTCCGGGTCGGGTTTTGCAGCTTCCACAGGCTCCGGTTTGCCACTCAACCACTGACGAACCAGTGCCTCGGTTTGGCGCACAGTCAGCCCTCGTGCGACAACATGTCGCGCCCCTTCGACCTGCTGATTGTCCGGCAGACCGAGCAACGCACGCGCATGACCCATTTCCAGGTCACCGTGCGACAGCATTGTCTTGATCACTTCAGGCAGTGCAATAAGTCGCAACAGGTTAGCCACAGTCACCCGCGACTTACCCACAGCCTCGGCAACCTGCTGCTGAGTCAGCTGGAATTCCTGCTGCAAGCGCTGCAAGGCGAAGGCTTCTTCGATCGGGTTGAGGTCTTCACGCTGGATGTTCTCGATCAGCGCAATCGCAATGGCGGTTTCATCCGGCACATCGCGAACCATCGCCGGGATGGTTTCCTGCCCGGCCTGCTGACTGGCACGCCAGCGGCGTTCACCGGCAATGATCTCGAAGCGACCGCCGCCGATCGGGCGCACCACGATCGGCTGCATCACGCCCTGGGCCTTGATCGACTGCGCCAGTTCTTCCAGGGCCTGCGGATCCATGTCGCGGCGCGGCTGATATTTGCCGCGCTGCAGCAGGTCGAGCGGCAGATGTTGCAGTTCGCGGGTGTCAGCCTGCGCGGCTTGTTCTTCCAGCGCGCTGACCGTCGGACCACTCAGCAGTGCATCCAGTCCACGTCCGAGACCTCGTTTCTTGACGGCCATGGGGATTCCTTAAGTTGGCTGAGCAGCAGCAATGCGTGAATTTTTGCGCTGACGACGAACCATCTCGCCCGCCAGAGCCAGATAGGCCAGGGCGCCACGCGATTGCTTGTCGTAAGCCAGCGCCGGCATGCCGTAGCTCGGTGCTTCGGCCAGGCGAATGTTGCGCGGGATCACCGTGTCGTACAGCTGGTCGCCGAAGTGTTCCTTGAGCTGCGCCGAAACATCGTTCATCAGGCTCAGGCGCGGGTCGTACATGGTCCGCAGCAGGCCTTCGACCTTCAGGTTCGGATTCAGCAGCTCGGCGATGCGCTTAATGTTATCCACAAGGTCGCTCAAACCTTCCAGCGCGAAGTATTCGCACTGCATGGGGATAATTACCCCGTCAGCGGCGACCAGTGCGTTGAGCGTGAGCATCGACAGTGACGGCGGGCAGTCGATCAGAATGTAGTCGTAGTTGTCACGGATTGGCGCCAGCGCACTGCGCAGACGGCTTTCCTTCATCTGCATTTCCAGCAGCACGACTTCGGCCGCGGTCAGATCGCGGTTGGCCGGCAGCAGTTGATAACCGCCGTGCTCGGAGAAGTGCATGGCCTGGCCCAGGTCGCATTCACCGATCAGCAGATCGTAGACGGAGTTTTCCAGACCATGTTTATCCACACCGCTACCCATGGTGGCGTTGCCCTGTGGATCGAGATCGATCAACAGCACCCGGCGCTTGGTCGCGACCAGGGATGCTGCGAGGTTGATGCAGGTGGTGGTTTTGCCCACACCACCCTTCTGGTTCGCTATCGCGAATACCTTAGCCATTCTTGCTTGTGTTCCCAATCATGCCGTGCGGCGCAGTATCAGCAGATGGCGTTGGCCTTGGCAACCGGGGACGGCCAGGGCGTGTTCGCTATCGAGTTTGAAATCTGCCGGCAATGCTACCAGCTCATCGGCCGGATGAACGCCCTTCATTGCCAGCCAGCGTGTATCGGCATCGCCCAAGTGGCGCGTCCAGTTGGTGAAGTTTTCCATGCTGCTGAATGCCCGGGAAATGATCCCGTTGAATGGCTGCGCAGGCTGGAAGGCTTCGACGCGACTGTGGATAACTTGCAGGTTATCCAGCTTCAGCTCCAGTTTGACCTGAGTCAGGAAGCGGGTTTTCTTGCCGTTGCTGTCCAGACAGGTCACCTGCGAGCCCGGATACAGGATCGCCAGCGGGATACCAGGCATGCCACCGCCACTGCCGACATCGAGCCAGCGACCGTTTTCGATGAACGACATCACGCTGAGACTATCGAGCAAGTGCCGCGAAACCATTTCGTCTGGATCGCGCACGGCGGTCAGGTTGTAGGCCTGGTTCCATTTGATCAACAGGGCCAGATAACCCAGCAGCAATTCATGCTGGGTTTCTGTGAGATTGACACCGAGCTCGCGGGCTCCTGTGGATAACTCTTCGGCGTGTTGCGAAGTGACCTTGGCACTCAAGCGCTTTGCTCCAACTGACGGCCCGCGCCGCGTTTTTTCAAATGAATCATCAACAGCGAAATCGCTGCCGGGGTCACGCCCGGGATCCGCGAAGCCTGGCCCAGCGTCTCGGGACGTGTGGCACCGAGCTTGCTCTGGATCTCCTTGGACAGACCGGAAATGTTGGTGTAATCGATATCCACAGGCAATTTCGTGTCTTCGCTGGCGCGCAGACGGGCGATTTCGTCCTGTTGGCGGTCGATGTAACCGGCGTATTTGGTCTTGATCTCAACCTGCTCGGCGACCTGTGGATCTTCGGCGCCCTGCCCGGTCACTTCGACCAGACCGGCGTAATCGATTTCCGGACGGCTCAACAGGTTGAGCAGGTTGTATTCGTGAGTCAGCGGTGTGCCGAATTTCTCGGCAATCGCATCGCCCTGCGGGGTGTTCGGCCGTACCCAGGTGCTTTTCAGGCGCTGCTCTTCAAGCTCGATGCTTTCGCGTTTCTTGCAGAAGGCCGCCCAGCGCGCGTCATCGACCAGACCGAGCTCGCGACCTTTTTCGGTAAGACGCAGGTCGGCGTTGTCTTCGCGCAGAATCAGGCGGTACTCGGCGCGGGACGTGAACATGCGGTACGGCTCTTGGGTACCGAGGGTGATCAGGTCGTCGACCAGAACGCCGATGTACGCTTCATCGCGGCGCGGACACCAGGCGTCTTTGCCCTTGGCCCGCAGCGCAGCGTTGGCGCCGGCGAGCAGACCTTGAGCGCCAGCTTCTTCGTAACCGGTGGTGCCGTTGATCTGCCCGGCGAAGAATAGACCGCCGATGACTTTGGTTTCCAGGCTGTACTTCAGGTCGCGCGGATCGAAGTAATCGTACTCGATCGCATAACCCGGACGCACGATGTGCGCGTTTTCCATGCCGCGGATCGATTGCACGATCTGCAATTGCACGTCGAACGGCAGGCTTGTGGATATCCCGTTCGGATACAGCTCATGAGTGGTCAGACCTTCCGGTTCGATGAACACCTGATGGCTTTCCTTGTCGGCAAAGCGATGGATCTTGTCTTCGATCGACGGGCAGTAGCGCGGGCCGACGCCTTCGATTTCACCGGCAGCCGAGTACATCGGCGAGCGATCGAGGTTCGCCGCGATGATTTCGTGGGTACGGGCGTTGGTGTGAGTGATCCAGCAACTGACCTGGCGCGGATGCTGTTCCTTGTTGCCCATGAACGACATCACCGGGATCGGCGTATCGCCCGGCTGCTCGGTCATCACCGAGAAATCCACAGACTTGCCATCGATACGCGGCGGCGTGCCGGTTTTCAGGCGCCCGACACGCAAGGGCAATTCACGCAAACGATGGGCGAGAGCAATCGACGGTGGATCGCCGGCGCGACCGCCGGAGAAATTCTGCAAACCAATGTGGATAAGTCCGCCGAGGAAGGTACCGGTGGTCAACACCACGGAATCGGCGAAGAAGCGCAGACCCATCTGTGTAACCACACCACGGACTTGCTCCTGCTCGACGATCAGGTCGTCAGCAGCCTGTTGAAATATCCACAGGTTCGGCTGGTTTTCAAGAATTTCGCGGACAGCTGCCTTGTAAAGAATCCGGTCGGCTTGCGCACGGGTGGCCCGTACGGCCGGACCCTTGCGGCTGTTCAACACGCGAAACTGGATGCCGCCCTTATCGGTAGCCATGGCCATCGCGCCGCCGAGGGCATCGATTTCCTTGACCAGATGGCTTTTGCCGATGCCACCGATGGCCGGGTTGCAACTCATGGCACCGAGGGTTTCCACGTTATGCGTCAGCAACAGGGTCTTTGCCCCCATGCGTGCTGACGCCAGTGCTGCCTCGGTACCGGCATGACCGCCGCCGATGACGATCACTTCAAAACGGGAAGGGAAATCCACCACGCACCTCGTGCCTGCTTAAGTAGGTCATTCAGGAAATAGTTGAGCTCAGGTTTCTGGACCTGGTCGGCAAGTATAGGGACTTCGCCCTTTCTAAAGAACCCTTTGCACAAAATTTAACCAGCTGTGGAGAACTCGAGGTTAAAAGAATAAAAAAGAGAGAAATTTATAAAACCTTTGTTTTTATGTTTATTCTTACTGAGCCACGTTTCTGTGGATAGATCTCTATAAGCCTTATATTACGGTGTGTACAGAGTTTCAAAACCCTGTGCCCAGGTAACGATGAGGCCCTTGGATAACCGGTGTAAGCCTGTGGATTAAAGTGCTGCTTATCCACAGGGCAGGTTATATCCAGTTTTCAGGCCCTCTTATCAACTGGCCTTAGCACCAGTTACTCACAGGGCTTAATCCACAGAAATTTGCTCGGAAGGCGTTTTCCAGGCGGAAAAAAAGCGCCAGCGAAGAATCGGTGACGGGGAAGCCAGTGGCAGGAAGTGAAAAGGCTATTGTGAGACCACGTAGCAGAGGCTAATAATAGCCATTATCATTAACTGACCAGTTTCTCCCATGTCCCTACCCGCCCACACCGCTGCGATCGAGCAAATCTACGAGCAACACCACTCGTGGCTGTATGGCTGGCTCAAGGCCAAGCTGCACAACACCAGTGATGCAGCCGATGTGGCACATGACACGTTTTTGAGAATTCTCGCGGCGCGCAATGCCGCTCATATTCGCGAGCCGCGGGATTACCTGGCGACCATTGCGCGCGGCCTGGTCATTGATCGTTATCGACGGTGTGCGATTGAAACCGCTTATCTGCAGACCCTCGCAGCTCGGCCGCAAGCAACGGTCATCAGCGAAGAAGACAGAGCACTGATCATTGAAACCCTGATTTCTGTGGATAAGGCACTGGCCGGCCTGGGCGCGCGAACCCGGCAGATCTTCATGCTTTCGCAAGTCGAAGGACTGACTTATCAACAGATTGCCGGGCAATTGAAGGTTTCGCTGACCACGGTAAAGAAACACATGATTCGCGCCCTGACTGAATGCGCCCTGATCATGGCGCAACCATGATGGCCGCCGCTGCAGACCGTCAGGTATTCGAAACTGCAGCCAGCTGGTATGTGCAGTTTCAATCCCAACCACCGAGCCTTGCCGAACAAAAGGCCTGGCAGCTGTGGATAGACAGCGATCCAGCGCATCTGGCGGCGTGGAACAAGATGGAACAATTGCAGCGCCACCTCGGTACGCTGCCGCAGGATCTGAAACGACGTGCGCTCAATAGCGGCCAACAAAGACGCCAGGTACTCAAACTGCTGTTGCTTGCAGCGGGAACAGGTTTCGTTGGCTGGAACGTTCAACGACACACATCCCTGGGCAACGTCTGGGCCGACTATAAAACCGGTGTGGGCCAGCGTCGGACTGTCAGCCTGGCCGATGGCAGCCAGATCCAGCTCAACACCGACTCCGCGGTCGACGTGTCTTTCGATGCAGCGCAACGCATGATTCACCTGCGCTGCGGTGAGATTCTCGTTCAGACCGGCAAGCTCGGGGATCCGCGACCCTTTTATGTGCAAACCCGTGACGGGCGGATTCAAGCATTGGGCACCCGCTTCTCGGTGCATCAGCTGTCGAGCGCAACCCGGGTCGGCGTGCTGGAGGATCGAGTCAGCGTTCAACCTGCGCAGTTATCCACTGCTGCGCTCATCCTGAAAGCAGGCGAAGGCGCGGATTTCGACAGTCGGCATATCGGCCTCAGTCATCCCTTCCAGGCATCAGAAGTGGCCTGGATCAACGGCCAGTTGATCGTACTCGATGCGCGCCTGGGCACTGTCCTCGAAGAGTTGGGCCGCTATCGCAGCGGTGTATTGCATTGCGATCGCAGCGCCCGGGATCTGCGGGTCTCCGGGACTTTCCGGCTCGATTCAACCGACGCAGTGCTGGCCAACCTTCAGGCTTCGTTGCCGATCAATGTGCGTTATTTCAGCCGTTACTGGGTGTCGATCAGCCACAGCGTTGACTGAAATATGGCCCGGGGAAAAATAATCGCAAACAGGGTTATCTTTTTTCGCCCTGGTCCGGCCCTACAGGTAATCGCGATCAACGCGGCTCTTCGCCACCTTCAGGGCTAATCCACACATGCGTCTTCCCACTTTCCGTCAGCGTTTTTCTCCTCATTGCATTGCCTACAGCTTATTGATGGCCAGCGCTGCGTCCTGTCTGGTGATCAGCAACAGCGCCTTCGCGGCGTCGACATCCCAGCGCTTCGCCATTGCCGCCGGCCCGCTGGATAGTGCGTTGAGCCAGTTCGCCGCTGCCGCCAATGTAATTCTGTCGTTCTCGCCGCAACAGACCAGCCGCCTGCGCAGTGCCGGGTTGAACGGTGACTACAGCGTCGAACAAGGATTCGCTCAACTGCTGCAAGGCTCGGGTTTACAGGCAGTGCCACAAGCACCCGGCAGTTACATTCTGCAGAAAGTGCCCAATGGTGACTCCCTGGAACTGGCGCCGACCAACATCAATGCGCAGTTGGCCAGTCCGATGGACCTCGATTACGCCGCCGACGTCGGCTACAAGGCGCAAAACAGCCGGATCGGTACGAAAACCAGTACGCCGCTGTCGGAAACACCGCGTTCGGTGTCAGTGGTGACCGGCCAGCGCATCAAGGATCAGAAATCCCAGACACTCACCGACGTACTCGGCTACGTGCCGGGGATCTTCGCCCCACCTTTTGCCGCCGGCGACAGCTTGGCTGGCGACCTGTTCTATATCCGTGGTTTCAACGCCACCGATTACGGCTACGGTTTGCTGCGCGATGGACTGCGCGTGCAGGGCAATCGCTATGACACCAGCACCGAGCCGTACGGACTTGAGCGGGTCGAGGTGTTCCGTGGCCCGTCTTCGCTGCTGTATGGCGAAAATGCGCCAGGCGGTCTGGTCAATCTGGTCAGCAAACGCCCGACCGCCGCGCCTCAGGGTGAAGTGCAACTGGGCTATGGCTCGAACAATCGCCGGCAAATCGGCGTAGATGTCTCCGGCCCGCTCAATGACAGCGGCAACGTTCTCGGACGCGTGGTGATGCTGGGGCGCAAATCCGATACCCAGACCGATCACGTGCCTGACGACCGTATTTATATCGCCCCTTCGCTGACCCTGAATTTCGACGATTTCAATACGCTGACGCTGCTGGCCAACTATCAGAAAGACCACACCAACATGGAGCTTGGCCTGCCGGCCGCCGGCACGTTGCTGAGCAATCCCAACGGCCAGCTATCCAAAGACACCATGCTCGGTGACCCGGACTGGAATACCTTCGAACGGGAAACCTGGAGCACCGGCTACGAGTTCAGCCACTCGTTCAACGATGACTGGCAGTTCCGCCAGAACTCGCGCTACATGCAGTCGCGCATCACCCGCCACGAAACCTGGCCGGGCAATCTGAACAACGCCGGTTTCGGCACGCGGTTGAACGTGACCGCCTACGATCGCTTCAACAAATCCATGGTGTATTCGCTGGATAACCAGCTGGAAGGCAAGTTCGAGGCAGGCGAGCTGGAAAACACCGTGCTGTTCGGCGCCAGCTACGATCGCACCTCGTTCAATCAGGACTGGAATGCCGGCGTTGTCGGGCCGATCAATGTGTATAACCCGGTCTACCTGCGTGATCCGACCACTCCGATCGCTGTGCAGAACACTTTGCTTGAGCAGCAGATGAAAGGTGTTTATGCACAGATCCAGAGCAAGTACGACAACTGGCTGTTTCTGCTCGGCGGTCGCCAGGACTGGGTCGACAGTGACTTCCGCGACAAGGTGGCCCGAGGCAGCAACATCAGCTCCGAGGACAAGAAGTTCACCTATCAGGGCGGCGTGATGTATCAGTTCGACAACGGCATGACGCCGTATGTCAGCTACTCCACGGCGTTCGTGCCGGTGCAGCAGATTTCCAACGCCGGAGCGCCGCTTGATCCGATCACCAGCAGCCAGTACGAAGTGGGTTTGAAGTACGAACCGATCGGCTGGGACACCGCGTTCACCGCTTCGGTATATGACCTGCGCAAGAAGGACGACACCTATTTCGATGCAACGACTTCGACCTATCGCCAAGTGGGTGAAAGCCGCGCCAAGGGCGTCGAGCTGGAACTAAACAGCAACCTGACGCAGAACCTCAATGTCACGGCGGCCTATACCTACACCGACGCGAAGATCACCAAGGATGCAGCGACATCGCTGGTTAAAGGCCATCAAATGACCGGCGTGCCCCGCAATCAGGCTTCGGTCTGGGCGAAATATCGCTTCCTCGATGGTGATTTGAAAGGTTTGTATGTGGCCGGTGGTGTGCGTTATTTCGACAGTGCGTTTGCCTACACCTCGCCTTCGTTATACGGAAAGCTGGATGCCGGCGACGTGACGTTGGTCGATGCGGCTGTTGGTTACCAGATTGATACACACTGGAGTGTCGATCTGAACGCGAAGAATCTGTTCGACAAGGAATATGTGTCGGGATGCAACGATGCCGGCCGTTGCTATTGGGGCGAAGATCGCACGCTGCTCGGTACGGTGTCCTATAACTGGTGAACAAAAAGGGGCTGTGGGTGAATTATCCACAGCCCCTTCTTTTATTTGCCGATGCAGAAGCTGGAGAAAATCCTCCCCAGCAAGTCATCTGAGCTGAATGCACCGGTAATTTCACCCAGGGAATGCTGAGCCTGGCGCAGATCTTCGGCGAGCAATTCGCCTGCCCCGGCCAGGGTCAGTTGCGCGCGGCCATGTTCCAGTGCCGCGCTGGCGTGACGCAGTGCTTCCAGATGCCGGCGACGTGCGCTGAAGCTGCTTTCCGAAGTCTGCTCGTAACCCATGCACGCCTTGAGGTGGTCCCGCAGCAGATCGAGGCCTTCGGCGGATTTGGCGCTGAGACTGATGGTCACGTGGCCGTCGTCACTGGTTTCCAGAGAAACCGCTTCACCGGTCAGATCGGACTTGTTACGAATCAGCGTCACTTTCGCCGGATCCGGTCGAGACTCGAGGAATTCTGGCCACAAGGCAAAAGGATCCAGTGCCTCTGGTGCGGTCGCATCGACCACCAGTAAAACCCGATCCGCTTCACCAATGGCTTTCAAGGCCCGTTCAACACCGATCTTTTCCACATGATCATCGGTGTCACGCAGGCCTGCGGTATCGACAACGTGTAACGGCATGCCGTCGATGTGGATATGTTCGCGCAGGATATCCCGCGTGGTGCCGGCAATCTCGGTAACGATGGCAGCCTCGCGACCGGCCAAGGCATTCAACAGGCTGGATTTACCGGCATTCGGCCGGCCTGCGATGACGACGGTCATGCCATCACGCAATAACGCGCCCTGCCCCGCTTCGCGCATCACTGTGGATAACTCATCGCGTACTCTGTCGAGCATGCTCAGTACATGGCCGTCGGCGAGAAAGTCGATTTCCTCTTCCGGGAAGTCGATGGCGGCTTCAACGTAGATACGCAAACCGATCAGTTGCTCGGTCAGGTTATGCACACGCTGGGAAAACGCACCCTGCAATGAACGCAGCGCATTGCGTGCAGCCTGGGCAGAACTGGCTTCGATCAAATCGGCGATTGCCTCGGCCTGGGCCAGATCGAGTTTGTCGTTGAGGAAAGCGCGCTCGCTGAATTCCCCCGGACGGGCCAGACGACAACCCAATTCCAGGCAACGCTTGAGCAACATGTCCAGCACGATCGGGCCACCGTGGCCCTGCAATTCCAGGACGTCTTCGCCGGTAAACGAGTTCGGCCCCGGAAAATACAGAGCCAGACCTTCATCCAGCACTTGCTGATCGTCACTGAAAAACGGCCCGTAATGGGCGTAACGCGGTTTCAGTTCTCGGCCGCTGATGGCTTTTGCCGCGACGCTGGCCAACGGCCCGGAAATACGGACGATGCCCACACCGCCGCGCCCTTGAGCAGTGGCGACAGCAGCGATGGTTTCACGGGGTGTGCTCATAAAGCGGCATCCAGACAAAAGTGGCAGATAGCAAAACGCCCCACTAGGGGGCGTTTTGAGTGGTGTTATCCACAGTGCAAGTTACGCCTCGGCTTTTTTCGTCGCCGCTTCGATCTTACGCGTGATGTACCACTGTTGTGCAATCGACAGGCAGTTGTTCACAACCCAGTACAGCACCAGACCAGCAGGGAACCACAGGAAGAAGAAGGTGAAGATGATTGGCATCATTTTCATCACTTTCGCCTGCATCGGATCCGGAGGAGTCGGGTTCAACTGCTGCTGGATGAACATGGTTGCGCCCATGATGATCGGCAGAATGAAGAACGGATCCTTGATCGACAGGTCAGTGATCCACAGCATGAACGGCGCCTGGCGCATCTCCACGCTTTCCAGCAGAACCCAGTACAGCGAAAGGAAGACCGGCATCTGCACGAGGATCGGCAAGCAGCCGCCCAGTGGATTGATCTTCTCTTTCTTGTACAGCTCCATCATGGCTTGCGACATTTTCTGCCGGTCATCGCCATGTTGCTCTTTCAGCGCAGCCAGTTTCGGTGCCACGGCACGCATGCGCGCCATCGATTTGTAGCTGGCAGCCGACAGCGGGAAGAAAATCCCTTTGATCAGCATGGTCAGGAAGATGATCGACCAGCCCCAGTTACCGACAATGGCGTGGATATGTTGCAGCAGCCAGAAGATCGGCTGGGCAATGAACCACAGAATGCCGTAGTCGACGGTCAGTTCCAGACCTGGGGACAACTCTTTCAGCACAGCCTGGCTTTTCGGACCGGCGTACAGCACAGCGCTGGTTTCAACTTTTGCACCTGGAGCAGCGGTCAAGGTAGGACCGGTGTAACCGATGATGTAGTTGCCTTTGCTGTCTTTACGGGTCTGGACGATGTTGTTTTCGCCCTTGGCCGGAATCCATGCGGTCACGAAGTAGTGCTGCAGCCAGGCAACCCAACCACCGGTGACGGTTTCCTTGAGCTGCGCCTTGTCCATGTCCTTCATCGACACTTTCTTGTACGGCTCGGAACTTGTCCACAGGGCAGCGCCCAGGTAAGTCGCGGTGCCGGTAGCAGTGGTCGACGACGGATCAGCGCTGGCGTCGCGCTTCAACTGGGCAAACATTGCGCCGTTCCAGGGCTGAGCGCTCTGGTTATCCACAATGTAGGAGACAGCGACGTCGTACAGGCCACGTTTCAGGGTGAAACGCTTGATGTAGTTGACGCCGTCCTTGCTGAACTTCAGGTCAACGACGAGTTGATCCTGACCGTCAGCCAGTTGGTAAACCTTCTTCTCCGAGGAATAAACCGGACGACCGGCCGGGTTTGCATCCGGGCCGTTGGTACCGATCAGACCGCTTTGCGCCAGATACACACGTTCGCCGCCGTTATCGAACAGCTGGAACGGCACATCAGGACGATCCTGACGACGTGGATACAGAGGCAGAGTCAGTTGCGCAACATCGCCACCCTGTGGATCGATCGCCAGATCGAGCACATCGGTCTTGACCTGAATCAGGTCCTTGCTGGCGGCGACCGGCGTTTCGGCTGGTGCGCTGGTATCGCTGGCGGCGCGCGGAATATCGTCACTGGCGGCAGCATTGGTGCCAGTGGCGGTGTCCGGCAAACCGGATGTAGTCGTACTGGAAGCAACATTCTGAGTCGGCAGGGCAGCCTGGCCATAATCCTGGTTCCATTTAAGAACCATGACGTAGGACACGATTGCCAGGGCGACGATCAGGATCGTGCGTTTGATATCCATGATTACTCGGCCATCGAAGAAGAACGGGAGGTAGGGACAGGTGGAACCGGGTCATAACCACCGGGATTCCACGGATGACAGCGACCTAAACGACGAAAGGTCAGCCAGCCACCGCGCAGAAGGCCATGATTTTCAATGGCTTCATACGCGTAGCAGGAACAACTGGGGTAGAAGCGACAGTGGCTGGCCATTAAAGGACTAATGGCATAGCGATAAAACTGGATCGGAACGAGGGCCAGTTTACGCATCGGTACTGTCTACCCCTACAGTTTCGGTTTTGACTGCCGGAACGGGCTTGTTGCGTGCCAGACGCTTCCAGAGTTTGCCGAAATGCTGAATCAATTCGGGGTTTTCTACATCACCCAAACCTTTGCGCGCGACGATAACGATGTCCCAGCCGACCAGTGAATCCTGGTGCAGACGGAACGATTCGCGCATCAGACGTTTGAGGCGATTGCGCTCAACGGAGAGCTTTACGCTCTTTTTCCCGATAACCAGCCCGAGACGGGGGTGATCAAGATCGTTGTTGCGTGCAAGGAGCAGGAGATTTTTCCCCGGAACCTTGCCGGTAGGGGAGTCAAAGACTGCCTTGAAATGCCGGGGGGTAAGCAGACGCTTTTCCCGACTGAAGTCCTGACTCACCTCCAGTACCGGATTATCAAACTGCCAGACGCGCACGACCTTTGGCGCGACGACGCGACAGGACTGCGCGGCCGTTCTTGGTAGCCATGCGAGCACGGAAACCGTGGGTACGAGCGCGTTTGATAGTGCTTGGTTGGAAAGTACGTTTCATGTCGTGTTACCTGGTTCGTCCACAACGGGCCGGAATGGCCCCCGTTTTAAGAGACCGGGGATTCTAGAGAAAGCAAGCCTTCAGGTCAATTTCCAACCAGCGTTTACTTATAAATAGATCCGGGCACGGTTTTAGCTTGAAAGCCTGTCCGCCAGATATAGAAATAAAGAAGGGAATTATTTAAAGCTTTTCTGTAAAGCTTGTAAAAGCTAGGCACGCCATCTTCTGTGGATAACTGCCATGGAGCCTTATTCCACGGGATGTACAGAGAATGACAACTACAGTGGAAAACCGTGTTCAGCCTGTGCTGCGCTATCGGATAAGCTGTGCGTGGAATGGGCTGTTATCCACAGGCTGGTTATCCACCGGGTTTAGCCCCTAGTTGTCCAGTGCCCTCAGAGGCGTTTATCCACAGGGCTTATTCACATGCCGTTGGTCGCCTTTTAATGCGTTAACGCGTTGATAAATGATGGTGACGAACCTACCTGCATGTGGATAAGTGAATCGCTCGCCGCTACAATGGCCGCTTGTTTTTGCCTCACCGGCTTTCAACTTAGGGGATATCCGTGTCAGTGGAACTTTGGCAGCAGTGCGTGGAGCTTTTGCGCGAAGAGCTGCCTGCCCAACAATTCAACACCTGGATCCGTCCACTACAGGTCGAAGCCGAAGGCGACGAGTTGCGCGTCTACGCACCGAATCGTTTCGTGCTGGACTGGGTCAACGAAAAGTACCTGGGCCGCGTCCTTGAACTGCTGGATGAGCGCGGCAATGGCTCGACGCCGGCGCTGTCCTTGTTAATAGGCAGCAAACGCAGCTCGGCACCTCGCGCCGCACCCAATGCACCACTGGCGGCCGCGCAGGTTGCTCAGGCGCAGGCGAATAATGTGCCAGCGAGCAATCCGGCACCGACGCCAGCCCCTGCTCCGGCCAAACGTTCCACACAGAAGGCCGCTGAAGTCAGCGAAGAACCTTCCCGCGACAGCTTCGACCCGATGGCCGGCGCCGCTTCGCAGCAGGCCCCGGTTCGCGCGGAGCAGCGCACCGTGCAGGTAGAAGGTGCGCTCAAGCACACCAGTTACCTGAATCGCACATTCACCTTCGAGAATTTTGTTGAAGGTAAATCCAACCAGCTCGCCCGTGCGGCGGCCTGGCAGGTGGCGGACAATCCCAAGCACGGTTACAACCCGCTCTTCCTTTATGGTGGCGTCGGCTTGGGTAAAACCCACTTGATGCACGCGGTGGGCAACCATCTATTAAAGAAGAATCCGAATGCCAAGGTCGTATACCTGCATTCCGAGCGCTTTGTGGCCGACATGGTCAAGGCGTTGCAACTGAACGCCATCAACGAATTCAAGCGTTTCTACCGTTCGGTGGACGCCTTGCTGATTGACGATATTCAGTTCTTCGCTCGCAAGGAGCGTTCCCAGGAAGAGTTTTTCCACACCTTCAACGCGTTGCTTGAAGGTGGTCAGCAGGTCATTCTCACCAGTGACCGCTACCCGAAAGAAATCGAAGGCCTTGAGGAGCGCCTCAAATCCCGCTTCGGCTGGGGCCTGACCGTTGCGGTCGAGCCGCCGGAGCTGGAAACCCGTGTGGCGATTTTGATGAAGAAGGCCGATCAGGCCAAAGTCGATCTGCCACATGACGCCGCATTCTTCATTGCACAGCGTATCCGCTCCAACGTCCGCGAGTTGGAAGGTGCGCTGAAACGCGTGATCGCCCACTCGCACTTCATGGGTCGCGACATCACCATCGAGCTGATTCGTGAGTCCCTGAAAGACCTGTTGGCATTGCAGGACAAACTGGTCTCTGTGGATAACATTCAGCGCACCGTCGCCGAGTATTACAAGATCAAGATCTCCGACCTGCTGTCCAAGCGCCGTTCGCGCTCGGTGGCACGTCCGCGTCAGGTGGCCATGGCGCTGTCCAAGGAACTGACCAACCACAGCCTGCCGGAAATCGGCGACGTGTTTGGCGGCCGCGACCACACCACCGTGTTGCACGCTTGCCGCAAGATCAACGAACTTAAGGAATCCGACGCGGACATCCGCGAGGACTACAAGAACCTGCTGCGTACACTGACCACTTGATGAACACCAGCGCAGCTTATTAAGGCAAGGGACGAGACCATGCATTTCACCATTCAACGCGAAGCCCTGTTGAAACCCCTGCAACTGGTCGCAGGCGTCGTCGAGCGCCGACAGACCTTGCCGGTACTGTCCAACGTGCTGTTGGTCGTCGAAGGCCAGCAACTGTCGCTGACCGGTACCGACCTGGAAGTCGAGCTGGTCGGTCGTGTGCAACTCGAAGAGCCGGCCGAAACCGGTTCCATCACCGTGCCGGCGCGCAAGCTGATGGACATCTGCAAAAGCCTGCCCAACGACGCGCTGATCGATATCAAGGTCGACGAGCAGAAACTGGTGGTAAAGGCCGGTCGTAGCCGCTTCACCCTGTCGACGCTGCCGGCCAACGATTTCCCGACTGTTGAAGAAGGCCCGGGCTCGCTGACCTGCAGCCTGGAGCAAAGCAAACTGCGTCGCCTGATCGAACGCACCAGCTTCGCCATGGCCCAGCAGGACGTGCGTTACTACCTCAACGGCATGCTGCTGGAAGTTTCCGCTGGTGTGATCCGCGCCGTGGCCACCGACGGTCACCGTCTGGCGATGTGCTCGATGCAGGCCGATATCGGTCAGCCTGATCGTCATCAGGTAATCGTGCCGCGTAAAGGTATCCTCGAGCTGGCGCGTCTGCTCACCGAGCCGGACGGCAATGTCAGCATCGTCCTCGGTCAGCATCACATCCGCGCCACCACGGGCGAGTTCACTTTCACCTCGAAACTGGTCGACGGTAAATTCCCGGATTACGAGCGCGTACTGCCGAAAGGTGGCGACAAACTGGTACTCGGCGATCGTCAGGCATTGCGTGAAGCGTTCAGCCGTACCGCGATTCTGTCCAACGAGAAGTACCGCGGTATCCGTCTGCAACTGGCCTCCGGTCAGTTGAAGATCCAGGCCAATAACCCGGAGCAGGAAGAAGCGGAAGAAGAAGTGGGCGTTGAATACAACGGCGGCTCGCTGGAAATAGGCTTCAACGTCAGCTATCTGCTCGACGTACTGGGCGTGATGACCACCGAGCAGGTTCGCCTGATCCTGTCCGACTCCAACAGCAGTGCGCTGGTGCAAGAGTCCGACAATGACGATTCGGCTTACGTTGTCATGCCGATGCGTCTGTAATCAGCAGATCCTGAATGTCGTTAAGTCGTGTTTCGGTCACCGCGGTGCGCAATCTGCACCCGGTGACCTTCTCCCCCTCCCCCCGCATCAACATTCTTTACGGCGCCAACGGCAGCGGCAAAACCAGTGTTCTGGAAGCCATTCATCTGCTTGGGCTTGCCCGTTCGTTTCGCAGCACGCGACTGTTGCCGGTCATCCAGTACGAACAGCTTGCCTGTACCGTTTTTGGTCAGGTTGAGCTGGCTGAAGGCGGACACAGTGCGCTGGGGATTTCTCGCGACCGTCAGGGCGAGTTCCAGATTCGCATCGATGGCCAGAACGCCCGTAGCGCTGCGCAGCTGGCGGAGATCCTGCCGTTGCAGTTGATCAACCCGGACAGCTTCCGTCTGCTGGAAGGCGCGCCGAAGATTCGCCGGCAGTTTCTCGACTGGGGTGTGTTCCACGTTGAACCGCGTTTCATGGCCACTTGGCAGCGTTTGCAGAAGGCGCTGCGCCAGAGAAACTCCTGGCTGCGGCATGGTACACTTGACGCCGTTTCGCAAGCGGTTTGGGACAGGGAACTGTGCCAGGCCAGCGCTGAAATCGATGAATACCGCCGCGCTTACATCACAGCCTTGAAACCGGTCTTCGAACAGACCTTGAGCGAACTGGTTGAGCTCGAGGGTTTGACGCTCAGCTATTACCGAGGCTGGGACAAGGACCGCGAATTGAGCGCCGTACTCGCCGGTTCCGTGCAACGGGACCAGCAGATGGGGCACACCCAGGCCGGACCGCAACGAGCTGATTTGCGTCTCAGATTGGGCGCACACAATGCCGCGGACATCTTGTCCCGGGGTCAGCAGAAGTTGGTGGTCTGTGCATTGCGCATCGCCCAAGGGCACCTGGTCAGCCAGGCCCGCCGCGGTCAGTGTATTTATCTGGTGGATGACTTGCCGTCCGAGCTGGACGAGAGCCACCGTCGCGCGCTATGCCGCTTGCTGGAAGACTTACGCTGCCAGGTGTTCATCACCTGTGTAGATCACGAATTACTGAGGGAAGGCTGGCAGACGGAAACGCCAGTCGCTTTGTTCCACGTGGAACAGGGCCGTATCACCCAGACCCACGACCATCGGGAGTGAAGGCATTGAGCGAAGAAAATACGTACGACTCAACGAGCATTAAAGTGCTGAAAGGCCTGGATGCCGTACGCAAACGTCCCGGTATGTACATTGGTGACACCGACGATGGCAGCGGTCTGCACCACATGGTGTTCGAGGTGGTCGACAACTCGATCGACGAAGCCCTCGCCGGCCATTGCGACGACATCAGCATCATCATCCACCCGGACGAATCCATCACCGTTAAAGACAACGGTCGTGGCATCCCGGTAGACGTGCATAAAGAGGAAGGCGTTTCCGCCGCTGAGGTCATCATGACCGTCCTCCACGCTGGCGGTAAGTTCGACGACAACTCCTACAAGGTTTCCGGCGGTCTGCACGGTGTAGGTGTTTCGGTAGTGAACGCACTGTCCGAAGAGCTGGTCCTGACCGTTCGTCGCAGTGGCAAGATCTGGGAACAGACCTACGTCCACGGCGTGCCTCAGGCACCGATGGCCATCGTTGGCGACAGCGAAACCACTGGTACCCAGATCCACTTCAAGGCGTCCAGCGAAACCTTCAAGAACATTCACTTCAGCTGGGACATCCTGGCCAAGCGCATTCGTGAACTGTCCTTCCTCAACTCCGGTGTCGGCATCGTCCTCAAGGACGAGCGCAGCGGCAAGGAAGAGCTCTTCAAGTACGAAGGCGGCCTGCGTGCGTTCGTTGAATACCTGAACACCAACAAGACTGCGGTCAACCAGGTATTCCACTTCAACATCCAGCGTGAAGACGGCATCGGCGTGGAAATCGCCCTGCAGTGGAACGACAGCTTCAACGAGAACCTGTTGTGCTTCACCAACAACATCCCGCAGCGCGACGGCGGCACCCACCTGGTGGGCTTCCGCTCGGCGCTGACGCGTAACCTGAACAACTACATCGAACAGGAAGGTCTGGCGAAGAAGCACAAAGTCGCCACCACCGGTGACGATGCCCGTGAAGGCCTCACCGCGATCATTTCGGTGAAGGTGCCGGATCCGAAGTTCAGCTCGCAGACCAAAGACAAGCTGGTGTCTTCCGAAGTTAAGACCGCGGTGGAACAGGAGATGGGCAAGTATTTCTCCGACTTCCTCCTGGAAAACCCCAACGAAGCCAAGCTGGTGGTCGGCAAAATGATCGACGCCGCCCGTGCCCGTGAAGCGGCGCGCAAGGCTCGTGAGATGACCCGCCGCAAAGGTGCACTGGACATCGCCGGCCTGCCGGGCAAACTCGCGGACTGCCAGGAAAAAGACCCGGCGCTGTCCGAACTGTACCTGGTGGAGGGTGACTCCGCGGGCGGCTCTGCCAAGCAGGGACGTAACCGCAAGACCCAGGCGATCCTGCCGTTGAAGGGCAAGATCCTCAACGTCGAGAAAGCGCGTTTCGACAAGATGATCTCGTCCCAGGAAGTGGGCACGCTGATCACCGCGCTGGGCTGCGGCATTGGGCGCGAAGAGTACAACATCGACAAGTTGCGCTATCACAACATCATCATCATGACCGATGCTGACGTCGACGGTTCGCACATCCGCACCCTGCTGCTGACCTTCTTCTTCCGTCAACTGCCGGAGCTGATCGAGCGAGGCTATATCTACATTGCCCAGCCGCCGCTGTACAAGGTCAAGAAAGGCAAGCAAGAGCAATACATCAAAGACGACGACGCCATGGAAGAGTACATGACGCAGTCGGCCCTGGAAGATGCCAGCCTGCACCTGAACGAAGAAGCCCCAGGCATTTCCGGTGAAGCGCTGGAACGTCTGGTGAATGACTTCCGCATGGTCATGAAGACGCTCAAGCGTCTGTCGCGCCTGTACCCGCAGGAACTGACCGAGCACTTCATCTACCTGCCGGCCGTCAGCCTCGAAACCCTCGGCGACCACGCGGCGATGCAAGAGTGGCTGGCCCAGTACGAAGTCCGCCTGCGGACCAACGAGAAGTCCGGCCTGGTCTACAAGGCCAGCCTGCGCGAAGACCGTGAACGTGGCGTCTGGCTGCCAGAGGTCGAACTGATCTCCCACGGCCTGTCGAACTACGTCACCTTCAACCGCGACTTCTTCGGCAGCAACGACTACAAAACCGTGGTCACCCTGGGCGCGCAGCTGAGCACCCTGCTCGACGAAGGCGCGTACATCCAGCGTGGCGAACGCAAGAAAGCCGTTACCGAGTTCAAGGAAGCCCTTGACTGGCTGATGGCCGAAAGCACCAAGCGCCACACTATCCAGCGATACAAGGGTCTGGGTGAAATGAACCCGGATCAGCTATGGGAAACCACCATGGATCCAAGCGTGCGGCGCATGCTGAAGGTCACCATCGAAGACGCCATCGGTGCAGACCAGATCTTCAACACCCTGATGGGTGATGCGGTCGAACCTCGCCGGGACTTCATCGAGAGCAACGCCTTGGCGGTTTCCAACCTGGATTTCTGATCCCTGTTGTTTGCCCGCCCATAAAAAACCCCGGCCAGTGCGCCGGGGTTTTTATGTCGGAGGGAACGAGATCAGTGATACCAGCGGCTGAACGCCCCCGGCTCACCGCGCAGCTCACTCTGCACCGTGGACAGCATGTCGCTCATGCGCTGCACAAAGGTATGATTTTGCGCCAATGTTGCCCGCCCGTGCCGGGCAATCGCCCTGCGCTCTTCATCGTGCTCAAGGTAATAGCCGCAAATTTCGATCAGATCCTGAGTGTCGCGATAGATCACCAGATCTTTGCCATCGGTGAACAGCTTGTGCAGGTCATCCTTATCGTTGCTGACAAGGAAGCCGCCGCAGCTGAGCACATCAAACACGCGCATCGGCAGGCCAGATTCCACGAACGAGCGGATGATGTTGAGGTTGATTTTCGAGCGCTGGAAAATCCCCGGCATCTCTGCGAAGTGGTCGGCATGTCCGACGTAGCTGCGGACTTGGGCTTGCCATTCATTATTGCCATACACGGCAACCCTGAAGCGTTCTTCAAGCTGTTGAATAACGTCGATGCGTTCTTGCCACGAATGCTCTCTGCCCAGCAGGTAAGCCAGCTTCTGCGCCACCGAAAGATAGTGATCGCCCAACAGCGGGTAGCTCGACTCTTGCTTGATCGTGCCGATAAGCTCTTCGCCCAACTGCGCCGACAGGTTCAAGAAACCCTCGGGTTGATCTAGCAAGTCGATCAGCCGCTGACACCGCTCGCCGGTCTGCGGCGAAAGGTGCGGCAACATCGAAGTCCGGTATTCGGTACGGGTCAGGTTGGCGACAAAACTGATGTCGTTTCCAAAAGACGAATCCTGCGAGAAACAATCGATCTGATCAATGCGCTCCAGGTTGGCAGCGACCGGCAGATGATAGACCTGCCGAACCCCGCTCTGCCTCAACCCGCGCGCAACTGACGCGTCATAGATGAAAGTAAAGCTGTGTGAATGATTGATCGCCTTGTCATAGATCGGATAGCACGGGGTATCGATCACCCAGGCCAGATAAGGAATTCTCAGCAGTTCGCAGACTTCACTGATGTACTGATTGAAGTTGATGGTGAGCACGTAGTCGGGCCGCATGCTCATCAGCGCCATGACGTTATCTTCATTCAGCGCCACAGGTGTCACGCGCAAACCCAAGGTCTGCAAAGCCTCGGCACAGTCACCCGAGATAACGCTGGCCTCGAACACCACAATGGAGGCAGCAGCTTTCGATTGTTCGTGATAAGCAGTCAATTCCCTGAGACCCTTTTTCATCGTTAGATAATCTTTCGATTGTCGTGGCTCAGTCGCCCCCTGTCGCCACACTCTCCAACCGATACCCATATCCATAAATCGTCAGCAACTGCCAACCGCGATCCGCCGTCAGCCCCAGCTTGTTGCGCAGCCGGTAGATGTGCGTATCCAGTGGCCGCGAGGATGTCGTCTCCTCGTTCGGCCAGAAGCGCTCATACAAATAGTCCCGCGACAGCGGCCGACCCAGATTGCTGAACAGACATCGCGCCAGGCGGTATTCGCGCTCGGTCATGAGGATCGGTTTGCCTTCACGGGTGACGGTCAGTTCGGCGTCGTCGAAAACCAGATCGTGAAACGTCTGCACTTCACCCGCTGCGCTGCGCGGCTGGCTATGCCGACGCAATACCGCTGCCACCCGCGCCTTCAACTCATTGGGGCGAAACGGCTTGCTGACATAGTCATCGGCACCGGCGTTCAGGGCTTGAACGATATCGCTCTCGCCATCGCGGCTGGTGAGCATGATTGCGGCGGGTGGCGCGTCCATGTGTTCGCGGGTCCAGCGTAGCAGTGCCAGGCCGGTCAGGTCCGGTAGTTGCCAGTCGAGGATCAGCAGGTCGAAAGTCTCCCGGCGCAACTGGCGCAACAAGTCTTCGCCGCGCTCGAAGCTGTGCAGTGACCACGGCTGTTCGCCAGCTTCAGCCATTTGCTCCAGGGTTTGCTCGACCCGGCGCAGTTCGGCGGGTTCGTCGTCCAGAATGGCAACGCGCATCGGCGGTGTTCCTTGTCGCTGGGGCTGGGATGTCGACAATAGCGACTCCTCGGCCGCGATGAAAGAAGCGGCCCGTCGCTGGCCGACGTCCGCTATGATTCCTCGGGTCTACGCCTCAGACCCGAGACCTATGAAACCATTCCCGCTGCCCTGCCCTTTGCCTTATGCGTAACCCTCAACGCCGACGTGAAAGTCGTGAGCCGAGCCAGGTCCAGCGTCTGTTCCGCCGGCTGGTGCGCGAGTGGTTGTGGATAAGTCTAGTGCTGTTGCCACTGACTGCCTTGTTGTCTTATCGCGCCCAGATCAATTTGCACAATCCGTCGCCAGCGCTCGGCGCGCTGCTGTCGGTGGCAATGGTCGCCTGTGTGCTGGGATTATTGCTGTGGCGACCGCGCTGGGCGCTGTGGGTCACCTTGATCGGTATGGCCTGTACGCTGATTGCCAGCGCCCTGCTCGCCGAGATCCGCTACTGGTGGTCGCCCACATCTGCCGCGCTGGGCATGTTGTTCGGTTACCTGATCTGGAACTGGAGACGCCTGAGTGTGGTGCTGACCTATTTCGGCTGGGAGCTGGCGCGTCTGGACAGTGAACCGAAAGTCTTCCCGGAACGACGCCGGACCCGCTTCACCGGTGCCGACCAGTTGCAAGGCCAGATCATGGCGCTCGAACAAGCCATGAGCCGCACCCGCGATACCCGGCGCTTCATTGCCGATGGCCTGGAATACCTGCCGGTGGCGACGCTGATCAGTGATCCGCAGGGCAAGATTCTGCTGGGCAATCGCAAGGCGCGCGAGCTGTTCGAGGATCCGCTGGTGGGCGATGACGTACTCGATCAACTGGCACGGCTCGGCTATCCGGAGTTGTCCACAGCGCCGCGACCGCCGCTGGCCACCCTGCCGCTGCTGGAATTTCGCGATCACAAGGAGCGCAGCCTGCGCCTGGAAAGAGCAGCGCTGCTGCCGGTCGACGGCGATACGCCGATCGGTTGGCTGCTCAGCCTGACGGATTTGAGTGCCGAGCGTGCGGCCGAGGAGCAGCGCGGCGTTCTGCTGCGCTTTCTCTCCCATGACCTGCGCGCGCCACATTCGGCGATTCTCGCCCTGCTGGATGTACATCGCCATCAGGCGGGCGCTGATGCGCCGTTGTTCGAGCAGATTGAGCGTCAGGTGCGCCGAGCGCTGGATCTGACCGATGGTTTCGTCTTGTTGGCGCGGGCTGAGTCCGAGACCTACCAGTTCCGCCCGACATTGTTCGCGATGCTGGTATTGGACGTCCTCGATCAGGCCCTGCCCATCGCTCAGCAGAAACATATCGAACTGTTGAATCAAGTCGATGAAGAATGCCAGGAGCGTCTGCTTCTGGCCGATCAGGGTTTGCTGACGCGCGCCCTGTTCAACCTGCTGGAGAACGCGATCAAGTACAGCCCGGCAGACACCACTGTGCAACTAAAGGTCAGTTGTCACGGACAGTGGCTGCGCTGCGAATTGACCGATCAGGGCAAGGGGATTTCTGCCGATGAATTGCCTGACCTGTTCAGCCAGTATCGGCGTTTCTCCTCCGCTCAGGGCATCGACGGCGTGGGCCTGGGTTTGTCGATGGTCAAGGCTGTGATCGACCATCATGGCGGGACGATCGAATGTCATAGCGTGGTCGATACCGGAACCACATTCCGCATCGAGTTGCCGCTGATTGCTGAATGAAAAAGGGGCACAAAAAAACCGGCTATAACGGCCGGCTTTTTTACATCCGAATAAAACTTATGCACGGATTTCGTTCAACTCATCGATTAATAAATATTGATTAAAATCAACAAGTTAGAAAACAATTACGGTCTTTTGAAGCAAAAGCGTACACAGGTTATCCACAAAATTCAGACAGCCAGTTGGTCACTAGCGGCCGGTGCCTGTGGCGCCGGTGGCAGTGAGCCCATTTCACGCTGGGTTTTCTCGTTCCACGCCTGCACACGGTCATTCAGATCAGCGATGGCGCGCGGCCCACTGCCTTCGGCATACATCGGTTCGCCAATGACCACGGTGATCACTCCGGACTGTTTACCCCAGCCGATTTTCGGCCAGAATTTGCCGGCATTGTGTGCAATTGGCAGCACCGGAAGCGCCGCATTCACAGCCAATGCGCTGCCACTGCGAGAGAACTTCCCAACGGTGCCGTACGGGACTCGTGTCCCTTCCGGAAAAATCAGCACCCAGACGTTGTCCTTGAGCAGCTCATCGCCTTTGGCCGCGACCTGTTTGAGCGCGGCTTTCGGGTTGTCGCGGTCAATGGCGATCGGGCGCAGCATGGCCATCGCCCAGCCGAAGAACGGCACGTAGAGCAATTCGCGCTTGAGCACTTGGCTCAATGGCGAGAAATAAGCGGAGAGAAAGAACGTCTCCCATGTGCTCTGGTGGTTAGATTGAATCACGCAGGGCCGGTCCGGCACGTTCTCCGCGCCTTTGATTTCGTAGCGGATGCCGAGGAAAACCTTGGTCAGCCACAGGGCGCAACGGCACCAGTACACGTTGATGAAACGATAGCGCGCCTTGAAGGACAGAAACGGCGCGATGAAAAAGCTCAGGCTGCACCACAGCAACGCTGTTGTGCCCAGCAGCAGATAAAAAACAAAGATTCTGAAGGCCCGCAGTATCGACATGGCGACGGTTACCGTTACGGGGCAATGCCCCGACTGTTCAAGCGCACTCCCGAGCAATCCCTGGCCAGGAAATTCAGAAGTACTCTAGTTGTGGATAAGTTCTGCGGCAATCGCCGCCAGATCGTCAAAAATCAGAGTGCCAACCGGCAGGGTTTTGCCCTGAGTCTTCTCGCCTTTCCCGGTCTTCACCAAAACTGGCTGTGAATCGACGGCTTTGGCGGCCTCCAGGTCACCAAGGCTGTCGCCGACGAACCAGACGTTGGTCAACGGCACCGTGTAATGCTCGGCAATGGTTTTCAACATTCCTGGTTTCGGTTTGCGGCAATCGCAACCCTCATCCGGGCCATGCGGGCAATACACGATCAAGCCAACTTCACCGCCCTGCTCCGCGACCAGCTCGCGCAGGCGCGCGTGCATGGCCTCGAGGGTGGCGAGGTCGTAATAGCCGCGAGCAATGCCCGACTGGTTGGTGGCCACCGCCACCGTCCAGCCGGCCTTGCTCAACTGCGCAATCGCTTCGATCGAGCCGGGCAGCGGAATCCACTCCTCCACCGACTTGATGTAGGCATCGGAGTCGTAATTGATCACGCCGTCACGATCGAGAATCAGCAGTTTCAACAGCAATCCCTCAACCCAGCAGCGAAATGTCGGCAACACCGAGGAACAGCCCACGCAGACGCGCCAGCAGCGCGTAACGGTTGGCCCGCACATTGGCATCGTCGGCATTGACCATCACTGCGTCGAAAAACGCATCGACCGGCTCGCGCAGGGCCGCCAGGCGCGCCAGCGATTCGTTGTACTGACGCGCCGCGGCCATTGGCTGCACCGCTTGATCCGCTTGCTGGATTGCCGAATACAGCGAGAACTCGTTGGCGTTGTCGAAATACTTGGCCTCGACCACGGTCGGTACCGAGCCTTCGACTTTGCTCAACAGGTTCGACACACGCTTGTTCACCGCCGCCAGCGCTGCCGCTTCCGGCAGTTTGCGGAAGGCCTGCACCGCCTGCACACGCTGGTCGAAGTCCAGCGCCGAGCCCGGCTTGAGGGCACGGACCGACAGGTAAGTGGCGACGTCGACGCCTTCGTCTTCATAACGCGCACGCAGGCGGTCGAAGATAAATTCCAGCACGGCTTCGTTGAGACCGGCAGCCTTGACCTTGCCGCCGAACGCATTCACCGCGAAAGCCACGGCGTCGTTCAGGTCCAGATCCAGTTGTTTCTCGATCAGGATACGCAGCACGCCCAGTGCCGCACGGCGCAGGGCATACGGGTCTTTGCTGCCGGTTGGCAGCATGCCGATACCGAAGATGCCGACCAGAGTGTCGAGCTTGTCGGCGATGGCGACGGCTGCACCGGTCAGGGTCGCTGGCAATTCGGCACCGGCACCGCGTGGCATGTACTGCTCGTTCAGTGCCAGCGCGACATCCTGTGGCTCGCCGTCATTGAGGGCGTAGTAGTAACCGGCGACACCTTGCATCTCCGGGAACTCGCCGACCATTTCGGTGGCCAGGTCGCACTTCGACAGCAGGCCTGCGCGGGCTGCCCACGAGGCGTTGCCGCCGATGCGTGCGGCGATGTACGCGGCCAGTTTCGATACGCGCTCGGCCTTGTCGTAGACGCTGCCGAGTTTTTCCTGGAACACCACGTTCTGCAGGCGCAGGTTGAACTCTTCGAGCTTCTGCTTCTTGTCCTGCTTGAAGAAGAACTCGGCGTCGGTCAGGCGTGGGCGCACCACTTTCTCGTTACCGGCGATGATCTGCTGCGGGTCTTTGCTTTCGATGTTGGCCACGGTAATGAAACGTGGCAGCAACTTGCCGTCGGCATCCAGCAGGCAAAAGTACTTCTGGTTATCCTGCATGGTGGTGATCAGCGCTTCCTGCGGCACGTCGAGGAAGCGTTCCTCGAACGAGCACACCAGCGGCACCGGCCATTCGACCAGCGCGGTCACTTCGTCAAGCAGCGCCGGCGGCACAATCGCCGTGCCTTCCTGACGCGTGGCCAGTTCTTCGGTGCGCTTGCTGATGATCTCGCGACGCTCGTTGGCATCGGCCAATACGTACGCGGCACGCAGGTCGGCGAGGTAGCTCGACGGCGAACCGATGCGTACGGCTTGCGGATGGTGGAAACGGTGACCACGGGAATCACGGCCAGCCTTCTGCGCGAGGATCGTGCAGTCGATGACCTGGTCACCGAGCAGCATCACCAGCCACTGGGTCGGACGCACGAATTCTTCCTTGCGTGCCCCCCAACGCATGCGTTTCGGAATCGGCAGGTCGTTCAGCGAGTCTTCGACGATGGTCGGCAGCAGGCTCGCGGTCGGCTTGCCGGCGATGTTCTGGCTGTAGCGCAGTTTCGGACCGCTCTGGTCGATTTCGCTTAGCTCGACGCCGCACTTCTTGGCGAAGCCCAGGGCGGCCTGAGTCGGATTGCCATCAGCGTCGAACGCGGCCTGACGTGGCGGGCCATCGAGGTTGATGCTGCGATCCGGCTGCTGAGTGGCCAGCGCAGTGATCAGCACGGCCAGACGACGTGGCGCGGCATAAACGGTTTTGCTTTCGTAGCTCAGGCCGGCGGCTTGCAGGCCCTTGTCGATACCGGCGAGGAACGCATCAGCCAAAGTGTTCAGGGCTTTGGGTGGCAGTTCTTCGGTGCCCAGTTCAACCAGAAAATCTTGCGCACTCATTGTGCAGCCTCCAGCTTGGCCAGTACTTCGTCACGCAGATCCGGGGTCGCCATCGGGAAGCCCAGCTTGGCGCGTGCCAGCAGGTAGGCTTGCGCAACGGAACGCGCCAGGGTGCGCACGCGCAGAATGTATTGCTGACGCGCAGTCACCGAGATCGCCCGGCGCGCATCCAGCAGGTTGAAGGTGTGCGACGCCTTCAACACCATTTCGTAGCTCGGCAACGGCAGCGGCTGGTCGAGTTCGATCAGGCGCTTGGCTTCGCTTTCATAGAAGTCGAACAGCTCGAACAGTTTGTCGACGTTGGCGTGTTCGAAGTTGTAGGTGGACTGCTCCACTTCGTTCTGGTGGAACACGTCGCCGTAGGTGACTTTGCCGAACGGGCCGTCAGCCCAGACCAGGTCGTAGACCGAATCGACGCCTTGCAGGTACATCGCCAGACGCTCGAGACCGTAGGTGATCTCGCCGGTCACCGGGTAGCACTCGATGCCGCCCGCTTGCTGGAAGTAGGTGAACTGGGTGACTTCCATGCCGTTGAGCCAGACTTCCCAGCCCAGACCCCAGGCGCCGAGGGTCGGCGATTCCCAGTTGTCTTCGACGAAGCGGATGTCGTGCACCAGCGGGTCAAGGCCGACATGCTTGAGCGAGCCCAGGTACAGCTCCTGAAAATTGTCCGGGTTCGGCTTCAGGACTACCTGGAACTGATAGTAGTGCTGCAGACGGTTCGGGTTTTCGCCGTAACGGCCGTCAGTCGGACGGCGGCTTGGCTGCACGTAAGCGGCGTTCCAGGTTTCCGGGCCGATGGCGCGCAGGAAGGTCGCGGTGTGGAAAGTGCCGGCGCCTACTTCCATATCGTAGGGCTGAAGTACCACACAACCTTGCTCGGCCCAGTATTGCTGGAGCGCGAGGATCAAGTCTTGGAAGGTACGCACGGCTGGCGTAGGCTGGCTCACGAAATTCACCTGTTTCTTGGGCTGCGATTTAAAGAGCGGGAGTATACCCGATTCGTTGCTGCGCACGCCCCCTGGAGCCTTATGCCACGCTGCTTTTGGTGTACCGAAGATCCGCTGTACATGGCTTATCACGATCAGGAGTGGGGCACGCCGCTGCGCGATGCGCAGGGTTTGTTCGAGTTGCTTTTGCTCGAAGGGTTCCAGGCCGGGCTGTCGTGGATCACGGTGTTGCGCAAACGTGAGCGCTATCGCCAGGTGCTGTTCGGCTTCGACGTGCAGCGCGTCGCGCAGATGAGCGATGCCGAAATCGACGAGCTCATGCTCGACCCGGGCATCATCCGCAATCGCCTGAAACTCAATGCTGCGCGGCGCAATGCTCAGGCGTGGCTGGCGCTGGAAGATCCGGTGGCGTTGCTCTGGTCGTTTGTTGGCGAGCAACCGATCATCAATCATTTCAAGGATCGCAGCGAAGTCCCGGCGATCACCCCAGAAGCGCTGGCGATGAGCAAGGCGCTGAAAAAAGCCGGCTTCACCTTCGTCGGTCCGACCATTTGCTACGCGCTGATGCAGGCCTCGGGCATGGTCATGGACCACACCCGGGATTGCGACCGCTACGCGCAGCTCGCCAACGCCGGTTAGAATGCCCGCCTCGCGCACAGCACAAAGATCAGGAGTGACCTGTGGAAAAGTTTAAAGGAGCCTTGCTGGTAGGCGCTCTGCGGCTGTTTGCCCTGCTGCCATGGCGAGCCGTGCAGGCCGTGGGTTCGGCGATCGGCTGGATCATGTGGAAAACCCCCAACCGTTCCCGCGACGTGGTGCGGATCAACCTCGCCAAGTGTTTTCCACAGATGGATGCGGCCGAACGTGAGCGCCTGGTCGGGCAGAGTCTGAAGGACATCGGCAAGTCGCTGACCGAAAGCGCCTGCGCGTGGATCTGGCCGGCGCAGCGCTCGATCGATCTGGTCCGTGAAGTCGAAGGCCTTGATGTGTTGAAAGACGCGCTGGCCTCGGGCAAAGGCGTGGTCGGCATCACCAGCCACCTCGGCAACTGGGAAGTGCTCAACCACTTCTATTGCAGCCAGTGCAAACCGATCATTTTCTACCGTCCGCCGAAGCTCAAGGCAGTGGATGAATTGCTGCGCAAACAGCGCGTGCAGCTGGGCAACAAGGTCGCAGCGTCGACCAAGGAAGGCATTCTCAGCGTCATCAAGGAAGTGCGTAAGGGCGGTGCTGTGGGCATCCCCGCCGACCCGGAACCGGCCGAATCCGCCGGGATTTTCGTGCCGTTCTTCGCCACTCAGGCGCTGACCAGCAAATTCGTGCCGAACATGCTGGCCGGCGGCAAAGCGGTCGGTGTGTTCCTGCATGCCCTGCGCCTGCCTGACGGCTCGGGCTACAAAGTCATTCTCGAAGCCGCGCCCGAAGCGATGTACAGCACCGATACCGCAGAGTCCTGCGCGGCGATGAGCAAGGTAGTGGAACGTTATGTTGCGGCGTATCCGAGCCAGTACATGTGGAGCATGAAACGCTTCAAGAAGCGTCCGCCGGGCGAGGCGCGCTGGTACTGAGCCGCCTCCATGTGGTGACGGTAAATGCAGACGCTTTGCGCTATCTGTAGCTCAAGGCGTCTGCCGCTCGAGCCTCCTCAGAAACACTGTCATCTCCTTCTCGGCCTGTTTGTCCCCATGAGCGCGGGCCGCTTCCAGGCCCTTTACCCAGGCCTGACGCGCAGCGGCGTGATCGCCTAACGCCAGCTGCGCCTTGCCCAGCAGCTTCCACGCCGCCGAGTATTTCGGATCGAACGCGACACAACGCTGAAAATGCTCGGCAGCCTTGGCGTTGTCACCCAAGTCCAGATAACCCTTGCCCAGACCGAAGCGCAGCAGAGCGTTATCCACACCCTTGGCGAGCATTTTTTCCAGGGATTCGAGCATTGGCGGATTCCTTTCTATTGTTCGTCAGAGAACCTGCGAGTCTGTCAGACCGCTTTCGCGAGCAGGCTCGCTCCCACAGTTGGAATGCATTCCACTGTGGGAGCGAGCCTGCTCGCGAAGGGGCAATTACGGGCAACGTTGTTTTCAGGTCAGAAAAAGCTCAACCCCACATGAAACAGCTTCTCCACATCGCGAATATGCTTTTTATCCACAAGGAACAGAATCACGTGGTCGCCCGCTTCGATCACCGTGTCGTCGTGAGCGATGATCACTTTCTCATTTCGGATCACCGCGCCGATGGTGGTGCCAGGCGGCAGGCCGATCTTTTCTATTGGCTTGCCGATCACCTTGCTGGATTTCGCATCACCGTGGGCAATCGCCTCGATCGCTTCCGCCGCGCCGCGCCGCAGTGAGTGCACGCTGACGATATCGCCGCGACGCACGTGGGCGAGCAAGGTGCCGATGGTCGCCAGTTGCGGGCTGATGGCGATATCGATGTCGCCGCCCTGGATCAGATCGACATAGGCCGGGTTGTTGATGATCGTCATGACCTTCTTCGCCCCCAGCCGTTTGGCCAGCAGCGACGACATGATGTTGGCTTCGTCATCGTTGGTCAGGGCGAGGAAGATATCGGCGTCGGCGATGTTCTCTTCCAGCAGCAGATCGCGGTCCGAGGCACTGCCCTGCAACACTACGGTACTGTCGAGGGTGTCGGAGAGGTAGCGGCAACGCGCCGGGCTCATCTCGATGATCTTCACCTGATAACGGCTTTCGATGGCCTCGGCCAGACGCTCGCCGATCTGCCCGCCGCCGGCGATGACAATGCGTTTGTAGGTTTCGTCGAGGCGGCGCATTTCGCTCATCACCGCGCGAATGTCCTCACGGGCGGCGATGAAGAACACCTCGTCATCGGCCTCGATCACCGTGTCGCCCTGGGGCAGGATCGGCCGATCACGGCGGAAGATCGCCGCGACGCGGGTTTCGACGTTCGGCATGTGCTCGCGCAACTGGCGCAGTTGCTGGCCCACCAGCGGCCCGCCGTAGTAGGCGCGCACCGCTACCAGTTGCGCCGCGCCTTCGGCGAAGTCGATCACCTGCAACGCGCCGGGGTGCTGGATCAGGCGCTTGATGTAATTGGTCACGACCTGCTCGGGGCTGATCAGCACGTCGACCGGAATCGCTTCGTTCTGGAACAGCTGTTCCTCGCGATTGAGGTACGACGCTTCGCGCACCCGGGCGATTTTGGTCGGCGTGTGGAACAGCGTGTGGGCGACCTGGCAGGCGACCATGTTGGTTTCGTCGCTGTTGGTCACCGCGACCAGCATGTCGGCGTCGTCGGCACCGGCCTGACGCAGCACCGACGGCAGCGAGCCCCGGCCCTGCACGGTGCGGATGTCGAGGCGGTCGCCGAGGTCGCGCAGGCGCTCGCCATCGGTGTCGACCACAGTGATGTCGTTGGCCTCGCTGGCCAGATGTTCGGCCAGCGAACCGCCGACCTGTCCTGCACCGAGGATGATGATTTTCATCCAGTCACTCCATGAATCCGTTTAGCCGCGCGCGGCGGCGATCTTGATCAGCTTGGCGTAGTAGAAGCCGTCATGCCCGCCCTGCTGGGCCAGCAACTGGCGACCATGGGGCTGCTTGATGCCGGCCGCGGTGGCCAGATCGAGTTCCCGCGCGCCGGGGGTGCGTTCGAGAAACGCAGCGATGACTTCGGTGTTCTCGGTCGGCAGCGTCGAGCAGGTGGCGTAGAGCAGGATGCCGCCGACCTCGAGGGCTTTCCACATCGCATCAAGCAGTTCGCCTTGCAGTTGCGCGAGCGCGACGATGTCGTCGGGCTGGCGGGTCAGCTTGATATCCGGATGGCGGCGGATCACCCCCGTGGCCGAACATGGCGCATCGAGCAGGATGCGCTGGAACGGTTTGCCATCCCACCATTTATCGATATCGCGACCGTCGGCGGCGATCAACTCAGCGTTGAGGCCGAGGCGCTCAAGGTTTTCCTTCACGCGCACCAGACGTTTGGCTTCAAGATCCACCGCCACCACCCCGGCCAGCGCCGGCTCGGCTTCGAGGATGTGGCAGGTCTTGCCGCCGGGGGCGCAGCAGGCGTCGAGCACCCGCTGCCCCGGCGCCAGATCAAGCAGGTCGGCAGCCAGTTGCGCGGCTTCGTCCTGCACGCTGATCCAGCCTTCGGCGAAACCCGGCAGGCTGCGCACGTCGGCAGCGGCTTCGAGGACGATGCCGTCGCGGCTGTAAACGCACGGCGTCGCGGCGATCCCGGCTTCGCCCAGCAACGCAAGATAAGCATCGCGGCTGTGATGGCGACGGTTGACCCGCAGGATCATCGGCGGATGCGCGTTGTTCGCTGCGCAGATCGCTTCCCACTGCTCGGGCCAGAAGGCCTTCAGGGATTTTTGCAGCCAGCGCGGGTGAGCCGTGCGCACCACCGGGTCGCGTTCCAGCTCAGCGAAGATCGTCTCGCTTTCGCGCTGGGCATTGCGCAGCACGGCGTTGAGCAGACCTTTGGCCCAGGGCTTTTTCAGCTTGTCGGCGCAACCGACGGTTTCGCCGATGGCGGCGTGGGCCGGGACGCGGGTGTAGAGCAGTTGATACAGACCGACCAGCAGCAACGCCTCGACATCGGCGTCGGCGGCTTTGAACGGTTTCTGCAGGAGCTTTTCTGCCAGCGCCGAAAGACGTGGCTGCCAGCGTGCGGTGCCGAAGGCCAGGTCCTGAGTGAAACCGCGATCGCGATCCTCGACCTTGTCCAGTTGCGTCGGCAGGGAGCTGTTCAGCGAAGCCTTGCCGCTGAGTACGGCTGCGAGGGCCTTGGCGGCGGCCAGACGCGGATTCATTGCGCGTCCACCGCAGCGCCGAGCACGCTGCCGACGGCGAATTTCTCGCGGCGGCTGTTGAACAGGTCGCTGAAGTTCAGCGCCTTGCCGCCGGGCAATTGCAGGCGGGTCAGGCACAGCGCTTGGGCACCGCAGGCGACGATCAGCCCGTCCTTGCTGGCGCTGAGGATTTCACCTGGGGCGCCATTGCCTTCGGCCACTGTCGCGGCCAGCACTTTCAACGCTTCGCCATTGAGTGTGCTGTGGGTGATCGGCCATGGATTGAAGGCGCGGACCAGACGTTCCAGCTCCAGCGCCGGACGGTTCCAGTCGATGCGTGCTTCGTCTTTGTTGAGTTTGTGTGCGTAGGTTGCGAGTTCGTCATTCTGCACCTCACCTTGCAGGGTGCCGGCAGCCAAACCGGCAATCGCCTGCACCACAGCGGGCGGCCCCATCTGGGCGAGGCGATCATGCAGGGTGCCGCCAGTGTCATCGGCGCTGATCGGGGTGACGACCTTGAGCAGCATCGGCCCGGTATCCAGCCCGGCTTCCATGCGCATCACGGTCACGCCGCTTTCGGCATCGCCGTGTTCGACCGCGCGCTGGATCGGCGCCGCACCGCGCCAGCGCGGCAGCAACGACGCATGGCTGTTGATGCAGCCCAGACGCGGAATATCCAGCACCGCTTGCGGCAGGATCAGACCGTAGGCGACCACCACCATCAGATCCGGCTTCAGCGCGGCCAGCTCTGCCTGAGCCTCGGCATTGCGCAAGGTCGGCGGCTGCAACACCTGGATATTATTTTCCAGGGCGAGTTGTTTGACCGGGCTCGGCATCAGTTTTTGCCCACGGCCGGCGGGGCGATCCGGCTGGGTGTAGACCGCGACGATCTCGTACGGGCTGCTCAGCAGGGCCTTGAGGTGTTCGGCGGCGAATTCCGGGGTGCCGGCAAAAACAATGCGCAGTGGCTCAGTCATGAAAGGCGTCTCATAAAAAGAAAAAGGCTTGCCGCAGCAAGCCTTTGAAGAGGGGCATCAAGCGTTCTGGCGGTGCAGCTTTTCCAGCTTCTTCTTGATCCGGTCGCGTTTGAGCGTGGACAGGTAATCGACGAACAATTTGCCGTTGAGGTGGTCGCATTCGTGCTGGATGCACACCGCGAGCAGACCTTCGGCGATCAGCTCATAGGGTTTGCCGTCGCGGTCCAGCGCCTTGATTTTGACCTTCTGCGGGCGGTCGACGTTTTCGTAGAAACCCGGTACCGAGAGGCAGCCTTCCTGATACTGGTCCATCTCGTCGGTCAGCGATTCGAACTCGGGGTTGATGAACACCCGTGGCTCGGTACGGTCTTCGGACAGGTCCATCACGACGATACGTTTGTGCACGTTGACCTGGGTCGCGGCGAGGCCGATGCCCGGCGCTTCATACATTGTTTCAAACATGTCGTCGACCAACTGACGCACTTCGTCGTCCACTACAGCCACTGGTTTGGCGATAGTGCGCAGACGCGGGTCCGGAAATTCGAGGATGTTTAAAATGGCCATAGGCTTCGATTGCTGCACACGTTGAGTAAAGTCGGGTCGATGGCCTGGCGGGTCCGAAGATGCAGGCTACCGTTGTGAAGCGTAGCTTCTGAAAAACAGAAGCGAGCCACGGGGGCTCTGACGATTCACGCGAATGCACATGATAAAGGGATTCACTGCATGAGGAAAACACTACTCGCCCTGCTGCTTCTGGCTTCGGCCGGCGCCGCACAAGGGCAAGTGCAACTCAGGGATGGTTTTCCACAGCAATACACGGTGGTTTCCGGGGACACGCTCTGGGACATTTCCGGCAAATACCTGCGCGAGCCGTGGCAATGGCCACAATTGTGGCGGGCCAACCCGCAGATCGAAAACCCCAATCTGATCTATCCCGGCGACACGCTGACCCTCAGCTACGTCAACGGCCAGCCGCAACTGACCGTCCATCGTGGCGAGTCGCGCGGCACGATCAAGCTCTCGCCACGGATTCGCACCAGCCCGGTGGCCGAGGCGATTCCGAGCATTCCGCTGAAATCGATCAACAGCTTTCTGCTGAGCAACCGCATCGTCGACAAGGCCGAAGACTTCGACAAGGCGCCTTACATCGTCGCCGGCGATGCCGAACGGGTGCTCAGCGGTACCGGTGATCGCATTTTCGCCCGCGGCCATTTCGATCCTGAGCAACCGGTGTACGGCATCTTCCGCCAGGGCAAGGTCTACACCGACCCGCAGACCAAGGAATTCCTCGGCATCAACGCCGACGATATCGGCGGCGGCGAGGTTGTTGCCACCGAAGGCGACGTCGCCACCCTCGCCCTGCAGCGCACCACTCAGGAGGTACGGCTCGGTGACCGCTTGTTCGGCGGTGAAGAACGTTCGATCAATTCGACGTTCATGCCCAGCGCGCCGAAGCGTTCCATCGACGGCGTGATCATCGACGTGCCGCGCGGCGTCACGCAGATCGGTGTGATGGATGTGGTCACCCTGAACAAGGGCAAACGCGACGGTCTGGCCGAGGGGAACGTACTTGCGGTGATGAAAACCGGCGAAACCGTGCGTGACCGGATCACCGGCCAGCCGCTGAAGATTCCCGATGAACGCGCCGGCCTGCTGATGGTGTTCCGCACCTACGACAAACTCAGTTACGGCCTGGTCCTCAATGCTTCACGCTCGCTGGCGGTGCTCGACAAGGTGCGAAATCCGTAAGCTTGCTTAACAAGTTACCAACAGAGTTATCCACAACTTGTTCCGAATGGTTCGGAGCATAGAACGATCAAGGATGATCCATTCATGTTGTCTGTCAGTACGGCCATTTCCCCGGCGGAACTGGAAGCGCGTCTGCGCCTGCACCGCATGCCGGATATCGGTCCCAAGCGTTTTGCCAAGTTGCTCGAAGCCTTCGGCTCGGCGTCCAAAGCCCTCAGCGCGCCGGCCAGTGCCTGGCGCTCACTCGGGTTGCCGGCGGCCTGTGCCGAAGCACGGCGTTGTCCGACGGTGCGCGACGGCGCCAGCCACGCAATGCGCTGGCTAGAGCGTCCCGATCAACATTTGCTGATGTGGGATCAAGCGGATTACCCAGCGTTGCTGGCGCAAATTGCCGATCCGCCGCCGCTGTTGTTTGTTGCCGGCGATCCTTCGATTCTGGAAAAACCGCAACTGGCGATGGTCGGCAGCCGCCGCGCTTCGCGCCCGGGCATGGATACGGCGGCGGCGTTTTCCCGCAGTCTGGCCGGGGCCGGTTTTGTCATCAACAGTGGTCTGGCGCTGGGCATCGATGCCGCTGCCCATCAGGCTGCTCTGGATGTTGGCGGCTTGACCGTGGGTGTGCTCGGCACGGGCCTGGAAAATTTTTATCCACAACGCAATAAACGCCTGGCTGAGGCAATGATTGCCTCAGGAAGCGCGGTGCTTTCCGAGTTTCCGCTGGACGCCGGGCCGAGCCCGAGCAACTTCCCCCGGCGCAACCGCATCATCAGCGGGTTGTCCCTCGGCGTGCTGGTGGTCGAGGCCAGCGTTGCCAGCGGTTCGTTGATCACCGCGCGGCTGGCAGCCGAACAGGGCCGCGAGGTTTATGCCATTCCGGGCTCGATCCATCACCCCGGCGCGCGCGGTTGTCACCAGTTGATTCGCGACGGGGCGGTGCTGGTGGAGACTATCGAACACATCCTCGAAGCCCTGCGCGGCTGGCAGCAGCCGTTGTTATCCACAGCGGCGGCGCAGGCCGATCACCCGTTGCTGGCGCTGCTGCACGCGGCGCCGCACACCAGCGAGGCCTTGGCCGCGAGCTGTGGCTGGGCGTTGCCGAAAGTGCTGGCAACGTTGACCGAGCTGGAAATCGAAGGCCGTGCGCTATGCGAAAACGGTCGCTGGCTGGCGCGGTCGAGCTAGGTTTTACGATGAAGATCGGTAAACTGCGCGAAACCTGTTTGTGGAGAGTTTTTTCATGGTCAACAGTTGGCGTGTGCAACAAGCCGCGCGTGAAGTTCGCGCCGGCGCGGTGATTGCCTATCCAACCGAAGCCGTTTGGGGGCTGGGTTGCGACCCGTGGAACGAAGACGCAGTGGACCGCTTGCTGGCGATCAAGAATCGCTCGGTGAGCAAGGGGCTGATCCTGGTCGCCGACAACATCCGTCAGTTCGATTTCCTCTTCGAGGACTTCCCGCAGGACTGGATCGACCGCATGGCCAGTACCTGGCCGGGGCCGAACACCTGGCTGGTGCCGCACCAGAATCTGTTACCGGAATGGGTCACAGGCGTGCATGACACCGTGGCGCTGCGGGTCAGCGATCACCCGCAGGTGCGCGACCTGTGCTCGCTGGTCGGGCCGCTGATTTCGACATCGGCCAACCCTCAGGGGCGACCGCCGGCGCGCACGCGTTTGCGCATCGAGCAGTATTTTCGTGGTCAGGTCGACCTGGTGCTTGGCGGCAGCCTTGGCGGGCGCAAGAACCCCAGCGTGATCCGCGACCTGGCGAGCGGTGACGTCATTCGTCCTGACTGACACCAATTCTTTTGTGTTTTGTGCGCACTCCTCGGCGGTATCGGCGAGGAGTTTTGCGCATGCCTGCAATTATTTCTGCAGCTGTTTAAAGCCTGTCTGTTGCAATTGTTCTTGCATGCGTCAGACGAATCTTTGAGTCTGAAATATCTGTAAGTTTTCACACGTGATTATCAGAACGCGTGCAGTGGCGAGATTTCCAAAAGCATCCATTCTTTCAATGTGCTTGAAGCAACTTCGAAATATTAATGGCTGCGGAGAAGTAATGGATATTACGGATTTACACCTCAAGGATTATCTGCAGGGCTTTCAGGAGACACTCAAGAATCAACAGGCCGACTATCGTGTGGCCATTCTTGAGGCAGGATCGGATGCCGGGGAATTTGAACGCTTCATCAATCGGCAGTTTCGCCTGCGATTGCAGCATTACATGCTCACCTCCAGAGCCCGGGCGCTGGAAACCCGCTTGGCGATCACCTCGCGCAGCACGCACTTTCTGTTGTATCAGCGTGATCAGCTTATTGCGGTGCTGCGGGCAACCCCGGCGCCCTTCGAATGGGCTTCACTGGCGCAGCATCATGTGTCTCCCACTGTGGCATTGGCGCGCCACGTCGAGTTCAGCCGCCTGATCACCCATTCCCAGCAGCACCGGCCGGTGTCGGTCAATGGTCTGCTTGCCACCGCTGCGGAATGGGCGATTGATCGTGGATATCAGGGAGTGACGGCCTTGTGCAGATCGCCACAGCGGCAACTGTATCAGCGCTTCGGCCTGACCCCGATCGCTTCGCAGGCAATGCATATCGAGCAACGTGCCCGTGGCGATTATTGGCTGTTGTCTGCCGAGTGGCGACAAATCCTCATGGCCCTGGATCAGCCGGTAAACATGAACGCGCATCAGCCGGAGTATCGTGATGTTTTTAACCGTCAGTATTGATCCGCCAGTGATTGAAGAGTGGGCTGAGAAATGGCTCGTATATGAATCGAAGAAGTTGCGCAGGAAGTTTGCCGGTCGCAGGCCTGCGGCGAAGAAACTTCACCGCAAGATGTACTTGATATAGCCACAAGAACCTCGGCGAACTCATGGAAGAGTTCGCCGAGTATCAACTTGAGGCGTTATGGCAGCAGAATTGTGGAACCGGTCGTGCGCCGTGCCGACAGTTCGGTTTGTGCTTTCGCCGCATCCGCCAGTGCATGGCGCTGGCTGATGTCGACCTTCAGTTTGCCACTGATGATCATCTCGAACAGCTCGTCGGCCATGCGCTGCAGGTTCTCGGCGTTGTTGGCGTAGGTCGCCAGCGTAGGCCGGGTGACGTAGAGCGAACCCTTGGCGGCGAGAATGCCCAGATTGACGCCATCTACCGCGCCCGAAGCATTGCCGAAACTCACGACCAGGCCCCGTGGTGCGACGCTGTCCAGGGATGTGAGCCAAGTGTCCTTGCCGACGCCGTCATACACCACCGGGACTTTCTTGCCGTCAGTCAGCGCCAGCACGCGCTCGGCAACGTTTTCATGGCTGTAGTCGATGGTCGCCCAGGCGCCGTTCGCCTTGGCCAGTTCTGCTTTTTCCTTCGAGCTGACGGTGCCGATCAGCTTCACGCCCAGCGCTTTGGTCCATTGGCAGGCCAGCGAGCCGACGCCACCGGCTGCGGCGTGGAACAGAATGGTTTCGCCGCCCTGCAGTTGGTAGGTCTGGCGCAGCAGGTATTGCACGGTCAGGCCCTTGAGCATGACCCCGGCGGCGGTTTCGAAACTGATTTCATCGGGCAGGTGCACCAGATTGTCCTGCGGCAGCACATGCAACTGGCTGTAGGCGCCGAGCGGGCCGCTGCCGTATGCCACGCGATCGCCAACCTTGAACCGGGTGACGTCGCTGCCCACCGCTTCGACCGTGCCGGCGCCTTCCGAACCCAGGCCGGACGGCAACGCCGGTGGCGCGTAGAGGCCGCTGCGGTAATAGGTGTCGATGAAATTCAGGCCGATCGCCTGGTTGGCCACGCGCACCTGATTCGGCCCGGGCGCAGCGGGTTCGTAGTCAACATATTCGAGCACTTCGGGACCGCCGTGGGCGCGGAACTGGATACGCTTTACCATCTGCCTGCTCTCCTTGGGTCGTTGCTAAGCCCTCTATCCAACTCCCCTGCTTGATCTTCGTCAACTGCGGCGCGCCGGTCTGCGATGGTATGCTACGCGCCCATTTGCGCCGCCCGCCTGCCCGGGCGCCGCCCGATTCAAGGTGAAGCCATGACGACCCGCACCGACGCCGTAAAGGCCTATCTGCTCGATCTGCAAGACCGCATCTGCGCTGCACTGGAAACCGAAGACGGCGGCAAATGCTTCGTCGAAGACGCCTGGACCCGGCCGGCGGGCGGTGGCGGGCGCACCCGCGTGCTGGAAAACGGTACGCTGATCGAAAAGGGCGGCGTCAATTTTTCCCACGTGTTCGGCAGCGGCCTGCCGCCCTCGGCCAGCGCCCATCGGCCGGAACTGGCCGGGCGTGGCTTCGAGGCGCTCGGCGTGTCGCTGGTGATTCATCCGCACAACCCGCATGTGCCGACCTCCCACGCCAACGTGCGTTTTTTCATTGCTGAAAAAGAAGGCGAAGAACCGGTCTGGTGGTTCGGCGGAGGTTTCGACCTGACCCCTTACTACGGCGTTGAAGAAGACTGCATTCATTGGCACCGCGTCGCCGAGCAAGCCTGTGCGCCGTTCGGTGCGGACGTCTATCCGCGCTACAAGGCCTGGTGCGACACCTACTTCCACATCAAGCATCGCCATGAGCCGCGCGGCATTGGCGGTCTGTTCTTCGATGATCTGAACGAGTGGGATTTCGACACCAGCTTCGCCTTCATGCGCGCCATCGGCGATGCCTATATCGAGGCCTACCTGCCGATCGTGCAACGGCGCAAGAACGACGCCTTCACCGCACAGCAACGCGAATTCCAGGAATTCCGCCGTGGCCGCTACGTCGAATTCAACCTGGTTTACGACCGTGGCACGCTGTTCGGCTTGCAGTCGGGTGGCCGTACCGAATCGATTCTGATGTCGCTGCCGCCGCAAGTGCGCTGGGGTTATGACTGGAAGGCCGAGCCGGGCAGCGCAGAAGCGCGCCTGACCGAGTACTTCCTGCAGGATCGCGACTGGCTGGCCGAGGCCTGAGGACGGGTGATGGATCGTTACGTTGTTTTTGGTAACCCGATCGGCCACAGCAAGTCGCCGATGATTCACCAGTTGTTCGCCGAACAGACCGGCCAACGCCTCGACTACAGCACGCTGCTCGCGCCGCTGGATGATTTTACCGGCTGCGCCACGGCATTCTTTCGCGAAGGCCGCGGCGCCAACGTGACAGTGCCGTTCAAGGAAGACGCTTACCGGCTGGCCAACAGCCTGACCGCCCGCGCGCAGCGCGCTGGTGCGGTGAACACCTTGAGCAAACTGGACGACGGTTCGCTGCTCGGCGACAACACCGATGGCGCCGGCCTGGTGCGTGATCTGACGGTGAATGCCGGGTTCAGCCTGACCGGCAAGCGCATCCTTTTGCTCGGCGCCGGCGGCGCGGTGCGCGGTGCGCTGGAGCCGTTGCTGGCAGAGAGACCGGCCTCGGTGATCATCGCCAATCGCACCGTGGACAAGGCTGAACTGCTGGCCGAGTTGTTCTGCGATCTCGGGCCGGTGTCGGCCAGTGGTTTCGACTGGCTGCGCGAGCCGGTGGACGTGATCATCAACGCCACCTCCGCCAGCCTGACCGGTGACGTGCCGCCGATTGCGCCAAGCCTGATCGAGCCGGGCCAGACCCTGTGCTACGACATGATGTACGGCAAGGAACCGACCGCGTTCTGCCGCTGGGCCACTGAGCACGGCGCGGCGCTGGCGATGGATGGTCTGGGCATGCTCGCCGAACAGGCGGCCGAAGCGTTCTACCTGTGGCGCGGCATACGCCCGGATACCGCGCCGGTACTCGCCGAGCTGCGCCGCCAACTGGCCCTTTAAGCGTTGCTCCCACATTGAAATGCGATCAATGTGGGAGCGAGCCTGCTCGCAAATCGCATCACCACCGATATCAGCTCAATCCTCAAACCTGATTGGGCACTTCTCCGCCCCCTCCAGCTTCCTCAACTCCTCCACCACCGGCGGCCGCGCCCGGCGCAAGGTCAGGCTGCGACCCTGGGCCAGCAGGCGCCGCGCTTCCTGATGCAGCATCTCTACCCCTGAATAATCGATGAAGTTGATCTGCTGTGCCTCAATCACCACCCGCGCGCCATGCAGGCGTTGCAGGCGCACTTGCAGGTAATGGCTGGCGCCGAAAAAGATCGAACCGCCCACCCGCAGCACATCGTCGTCACCGTCGCGCCAATGCTGCACCCGTGGTTGCGAGGTGCGCTTGAGGTAGAAAAACAGCGACGCCAGCACTCCGGCGTAGATCGCCGTCTGCAATTCCAGCAGCAAGGTCGCGAGGCAGGTCAGGGCCATCACCACGAACTCGGCGCGGCTGACCCGCAGCAAAGCGCGAATGCCCCGGTGATCGACCAGACCCCAGGCGATCAACAGGATGCTGCCTGCCATGGCGGGGATGGGAATGTGCGCGATCAGCCCCGCGCCGAACACCGCGAACAGCGCCACCCAGATTGCCGAAAATACCCCGGCCAGCGGCGAGCAGGCACCCGCCTCATAACTCAATCCCGAGCGGGTAAACGATCCGGCGGACAGCGACCCGGAAAAGAACGCACCGACAATATTCGACAGACCCTGTGCGCGGACTTCCTGATTGGCGTCGAGCAACTGTTGCGAGCGCGCCGATATCGAACGGGCGATCGACAGACTGGTCACCAGCCCGAGCATGCCCACCGCCACGGCGCTCGGCAGCAGGCGCAGGATCAACTCCGGATCCAGCGGCAAGGCGCTCAGGGGCGGCAGGCGCCCGACGAAAGCGCTGACCAGATGCACGTGACCAAACATCGCCGGCCAGATCCACACCAGCAGACTGGCCAGCACCAGCGTGAGCAACAGCGTCGGCCAGCGCGGCAGGAGTTTTTTCAGGGCCACACCGACGATTACCGTGGCGACGCCAAGGATCAGCGAAGGTTTATCCACAGCCCCCAGATGTCGCAGCAGATCCATCAGGCTGGCGAGCGCCGTGGTGTTGGCCGGCAACTCCAGGCCGAGCAAGTTGGGCAACTGCCCGATGGCGATGACCACCGCAGCACCGAGGGTGAAGCCGAGCACCACCGAATGCGAAACGAAATTCACCAGTGCGCCAAAGCGCAGCAAGCCGAGCAACCACTGGAAAATCCCGGCGAGGAACGTCAGCAGCAGGATCAGGGTGATGTAGTCCTCAGACGCAGGCACGGCGAGCGGGCTGACGCTGGCGTACAGCACGATGGAAATCGCCGCTGTCGGGCCGCAGATCAGATGCCACGACGAACCCCACAGGCAGGCGATCAATACCGGAATGATCGCCGCATACAGGCCGTATTCCGGTGGCAAACCGGCAATCAGTGCGTAGGCAATCGACTGGGGCAAGGCGAGAATTGCACCGCTGAGGCCGACGATCAGGTCCCGTCCGACGCTGGCGCGGGTTTGCCGTGGCAGCCAGGAGAGAAAGGGGAACAGTGAATGACGGCTGGGGAAGGCCATGGGTCCTCGCGGTTGGGGTTTTGTTCAAGGTTATCAGGGTGTCAGGTGTAAAAGCCCTCACCCTAGCCCTCTCCGTGAGGGAGAGGGGACTGACCGAGCTGTTTGTTGAAGATTCACCGACCTGCGATTTCGGCGTTGAACGCAAGTTTTGATTCAACAGCGATCGGCTCCCTTTCCCCCTCGCCCCTTGGGGGAGAGGGCTGGGGTGAGGGGGCAAAAATCTCCAGCCGAACGCTATTCCAGCAACCCTGAGATCAAAGCTTGGCCTTCACCGCCACCAACGCATCCTTGCCATCCACGGTCTTCACCCCATCCAGCCACTTGTCCAGCACCGCCGGATTCGCCTTGATCCATGCCTTCGCTGCTTCGGCATTGCTGATTTTCTTGTTCACCACCTCGGCCATGATGCTGTTCTCCATGTCCTGGGTGAACGCCAGATTGGTCAGCAACTTGCCCACATTCGGGCAGGCCTCGGCGTAGCCCTTGCGGGTCAGAGTGAAGACGTTGCCGGTGTCGCCGAAGTATTTTTCGCCGCCCTTGAGGTAACGCATTTTCAGCTGCACGTTCATCGGGTGTGGGGTCCAGCCGAGGAATGTGACGAATTTCTGTTTCTTCACCGCCCGCGACACTTCGGCGAGCATCGCCTGTTCGCTGGACTCGATCAGCTTCCACTGACCCATGTTGAAGTCGTTCTTCTTGATGATTTCCTGCAACGAAATGTTCGCCGGCGCGCCTGATCCGATGCCGTAGATCTTCTTGTCGAACTTGTCGGCGAATTTGTTCAGGTCGGTAAAATCATGCACACCCGCCTCCCAGACATAGTCGGGGACGGCGAGGGTGAATTCGGTGCCTTCGAGATTTTTCGCCAGTTGCGTCACATCACCGGTGGCGACGAACTTGTCGTAGAAGCCCTGCTGCGCCGGCATCCAGTTGCCGAGAAACACGTCAACCTGACCATCCTTCAATCCGCCAAAGGTGATCGGCACCGCAAGGGTGTCGACCTTGGCCTTGTAGCCCATGCCGTCGAGCAGAAATCCGGTGATGGCATTGGTCGCGGCGATGTCGCTCCAGCCCGGATCGGCCATTTTCACGATTTCGCAACTTTGCTCGGCGAAAGCCGAGGCGCTGCTCAATGCGATCAGGCCAACGGTGACAGCTGTGGATAACTTGCGCATGGACTTCCCCTTAACTTATTGGTTTTGGCAGGGTTGTGGATAACGGGCCTTGCGCTCCAGATCATCAAGGTCGATGTGGTTGCGCATGTACTGCTGACTGGCATCGACCAGCGGCTGGTGGTCCCAGCTCTTCAGCTTGCCGATGGTTAACGCATCGGCGACGAAACGGCGTCGGCGCTGGCTGGCCAGCACGTCCCGATGGATTGCCGGAATGTCCCACTTGGCCCGCGCTTCAGAGAGAAAGTCTTCGAACAGCTGACGATGTTGCGGCGATTGGCTCAGTTCCTCTTCTTCGCGCGGATCGTTATCCACATCGAAGAGTAGGCACGGGTCGCTTTCGCTGTAGATAAATTTGAAGGCGCCCCGGCGGATCATCATCAGCGGGCTGACAGTGCCTTCGGCCATGTATTCGCCGAACACCTCGTCATGCCCGCCCTGCCCTTGCAGGTGCGGCAGCAAGGAACGGCCGTCCAGTGGCAGGCCCGGCTCAAGCGTGCCACCGGCCAGATCCACGAACGTCGGCAGCAAGTCGGCGGTGGAAACCGCGGCGCTGACCCGGCCCGCCTCGAATTGTCCCGGTGCGCTGATCAGCAGCGGCACCCGCGCGGCCATCTCGAACCAGTGCATTTTGTACCAGAGGCCCTTCTCGCCGAGCATGTCGCCATGGTCACCGGAGAAGACGATGACGGTGTCGTCGATCAGCCCGGTTTCCTCAAGGGTTTGCAGCAGCTTGCCGACATTGGCGTCGATATAGCTGCAAGCACCGAAGTAGGCGCGACGGGCATCGCGGATCTTATCCACAGGCAGCGGCTTGTCCCACAGGTCGTAAACCTTGAGCAGACGTTGCGAGTGCGGATCGAGTTGGTCCTGGTTCAAGGCTGTAGGCAACGGGATATCGGCATCGTCATACAGATCCCAGAAAGCCTTGGGAATCGTGTACGGATCGTGCGGGTGGGTCATCGACACGGTCAGGCAGAACGGTTGCTCGCCGTCCTCGCGAATGTGATCGAACAGATATTGCTGCGCCTTGAACACCACCTCTTCGTCGAAATCCAGCTGATTGGTACGCACGCACGGCCCGGCTTGCAGCACGGAAGACATATTGTGATACCAGCTCGGCCGCACGTCCGGCTCGTCCCAGTTCACCGCCCAACCGTAATCGGCCGGGTAGATGTCGCTGGTCAGGCGTTCTTCATAACCGTGCAACTGGTCCGGCCCGCAGAAATGCATCTTGCCCGACAGTGCGGTGCGGTAGCCGAGACGCCGCAGGTAATGCGCGTAAGTCGGAATGTCGGCAGGGAAATCAGCGGCGTTGTCGTAGGCGCCGATCTTGCTCGGCAACTGGCCACTGACCAGGGTGAAGCGCGACGGCGCGCACAGCGGGCTGTTGCAATAGGCAGCATCGAACACCACGCCTTGGGCGGCGAGGCGGGATAGATTCGGCAGTTTGATCGGCGATGGGCCGTAGAACGGCAACATTGGCGCGGCCATTTGATCGGCCATGATGAAAAGAATGTTCTTGCGCTTCATGTGATCGCGGCATTCCATGTTGAATATTTATGCGAGAGTGCTGTGATCGAGGATGGATCCCATGCCTCCTTCGGTAAAGCCCGCGCCCGACAATGACTAGGATAAGCACAGCTTATGTATGACGCCCTCGGTGACCTGTCCCTAGATCTGCTGCGCGCTTTTGAAGCGGCGGCGCGCCATCGCAGTTTTACCGCTGCTGCGGTGGAGCTTGGCACCACGCAACCGGCTATCAGCCAGCAGATAAAACGTCTGGAGGAGCAGCTCGGTACACGCCTGTTCGATCGGATCTACCGGGGCATCGAATTGACTGAGGTGGGCAGCCTGCTTTTCGAGCAAGTTGCCCTAGGTTTGCAGAATATCGACGCAGGATTAAGCGCAATTAGCACTCAACAGCAGCATGAAGTGCTGCAGGTAGCCACCGATTTCGCCTTTGCCGCCTATTGGTTGATGCCGCGTCTGCATCGCTTCCACGAAGCCAATCCGCACATCGATGTCAGCCTGGTCACCAGCGAGCGCAACCACAACATGCTGCGCACCGACATCGACGTGGCGATCCTGTTTGGCGATGGTCGATTCAAGCAGGGCGAGAGCCACTGGTTGTTCAGCGAAGAAGTATTCCCGGTGTGCAGTCCGCTGCTGCTCAAGGAGCGTTCATTGCCGTTGCCCGCTCAGGCACTGCTGGAATTTCCGCTGCTACACCTGCGCGGCGAAAACAGCAGCAACTGGTTCGACTGGAGCGGGCTGTTCCGTCAACTTGGCCTGACTACGCCTCCAGCGCCGGGGCAATTGCGTTTCGACAATTACACCTTGCTGATTCAAGCGGCGATTGGCGGACAAGGCGTGGCGATCGGTTGGCGTCACCTTGTGGATAACTTGCTGGTGCAGGGTTTGCTGTGCCGGCCGCTGGCGGAAACCACTCTTTCGCGGCTTGGGTATTACGTGGTGTTGCCGCAACGCAAGCGTCGGGGTGCGTTGATTCAACTGTTCGTTGACTGGTTGATGGCCGAGCAGGCCAGCAGTGCGGAATCGTTGAACGGGTTGGCGTTGCCTTCTATTGCGGTATGAAGAGCAAAAGATCGGACGATCTTTTACGAATCAGAAGCCGCCACAAAATTCACATGCTGCCCCACATGCAGATTCAACCGCAGCTCATCGGCGATGCCCACCGCGACACGGTTCAGGCGCTCCAGCGGTTCGGCCAGCCCCGGTTCGAGATTGCCGCCGACCTGACTGAAGTGCTCGATGGTCAACCCGGCCACGCCATGCGGCGCATTGACCAAGGTCCAGCGCAGTGAGCTGCTTTGTACCGCCTCGAGGATTTCTTCGGCAGCATGACGCTGCAGACGCTCGTCATTTTCAGGCTCGTCGAGCACACCGAAGTTGCCGACCAGAAACAGGCGCGGCACGCTGGCCAGTTGCAAGCCTTCGACCAAGGCGTCGACTGCCAGCACTTGTTCCACCGGCCCCAGCGTCACCGAGCGCTCAACGTGGTCGCTGCTGAACGGCAACCCCGGAGCGTCCAGCAGGCAAATCACCGCCGAGCTTCCGGCGACGCTTTGATTGACCCGCTCGGCATCGAACAGATCGCCGGTCTTGGTGCGCAACCCCGGACGCGGCGCAAGTGCGGTGAGATCGTCGAGAATGGCGATGACTTCGTGTTGCCGACGGAGCAATTCAGCCATCAATGCACCGCCCAGGCTGGCCATGGCACCATAAAGCACCACTTTGAGCACTGGGGTCTCGGCATTTTTCATGGCTGTTTTCCTTATAGTTGTCCTATATGACCTGTGACGGTGGAAACAGCCAAGGGTTCGAACCGATTGAGAGGCGACACGATGCAAGGGATCAAGGGCTATCACGCCCATGTCTATTTCGACGCGCAAACCATCGACCAGGCGCGGGCCTTGTGCGAACAGGCCGCGCAGTTGTTTGCGCTGAAAATGGGCCGCGTGCACGAACGCCCGGTAGGGCCGCACCCCGACTGGAGCTGCCAACTGGCTTTCGGCCCCGAGCTGATTGGCGAGGTGCTGCCATGGCTGGCACTCAACCGCAGAGGCCTGGTGGTGTTCCTGCATCCGGACACGGGCGACGACTTGCTCGACCACACCGAACACGCGATCTGGATGGGCGCGGTGCGGCCGCTGGATCTGTCGATTTTTTAACCAGATGCTGACGCCGAACTGAAAACGGATATGTCCAGACTGCCAGCCGGCGCTGTCAGTGCGTTTACCCACATCGCTGCCAACCCCGTCTTTATTGGCCCTGGTCGCATCCGACCGCCGGTTGGCCGTTCATTCACCGCTTTCAATAGCGAAAGGTAGCTGAAAGCTTCCCCGATTAGGATCGCCTCACTCCCGGCAACAGACCGGTTGGCCCAAGACCTGTATTTGCTCCACAGGCCCGGCCCAATTAACAACAACAATGGTGATTCTGATGTCCTCTGCAACCCGCCGTTTCTCCCGCTTCCTGCTGGTCACTCCGCCCGTACGCCTCGCGCCTCCCGCTCTGCGCTGATCCCGCCCGATCCGCTCATTCCATTAGCCGCGCTACGCCTGGAGTATTCCCATGCTGACTTTCCTTGGCTTCGCCATGGTCATCACGTTCATGTTCCTGATCATGACCAAGCGCCTGTCCGCGCTGATCGCCCTGATCATCATCCCGATTTTGTTCGCTCTGTTCGGTGGTTTTGCGCCGAAGATCGGCCCGATGATGCTCGAAGGCATCACCAAACTGGCGCCGACCGGCGTGATGCTGATGTTCGCCATTCTGTATTTCGCCCTGATGATCGACTCCGGCCTGTTCGACCCGGCCGTGCGCAAGATCCTCAAACTGGTCAAGGGCGACCCGTTGAAAGTTTCGGTCGGCACCGCCGTTCTGGCGCTCGTCGTTTCCCTCGATGGTGACGGCGCGACCACTTACATGATCTGCGTGGCCGCGATGCTGCCGCTGTACAGTCGCATCGGCATGAGCCCACGAATCATGGCCGGTCTGATCATCCTCGCCGGTGGCGTGATGAACATGACCCCGTGGGGCGGCCCGACCGCTCGCGCAGCGAGTGCCCTGCATGTGGATCCGTCGGACATTTTCGTGCCGATGATCCCGGCGATGGCCGCCGGTGTCGTGGCGATCCTGCTGATTGCCTACTTCTACGGTAAACGTGAACGCGCCCGCCTCGGTGAACTGCACTTGGTCGGCGACGAGATCGATCACAGTGAAATCAGCGTCTCGCAATTCCCAGACGCACGCCGTCCGAAGCTGATCTGGTTCAACGCCGCACTGACTTTCGGCCTGATGTGCACGCTGATCGGTGGCCTGTTGCCGCTGCCGGTGCTGTTCATGGTGGCGTTCAGTATTGCCATGATCGTCAACTACCCGTGCCTGCAAATGCAGAAGGATCGCGTCGCCGCGCATTCCGGCAGCGTGCTGGCAGTGGTCGGGCTGATCTTTGCGGCCGGTATCTTCACCGGTATCCTGTCGGGCACCGGCATGGTCGATGCGATGTCGAAGAGCCTGTTGGCGGTGATTCCGGATTTCCTCGGCCCGTACCTAGCGGTGATTACGGCGCTGGTGAGCATGCCGTTCACCTTCTTCATGTCCAACGACGCTTTCTACTATGGCGTGTTGCCGGTGCTGGCCGAAGCGGCCAGCCACTATGGAATCACTGCGGTGGAAATGGCCCGTGCCTCGATTGTCGGCCAGCCCGTCCACTTGCTGAGCCCGTTGGTGCCGTCGACCTATCTGTTGGTGGCGCTGGCCGGCATCGATTTCGGTGATCACCAGCGTTTTACCCTGAAATGGGCGATCCTGGTGTGTATCTGCATTTTGATTGCTGCACTGCTGTTGGGGACTTTCCCGGTGTTCAGCACTCTATAAGCCCAAGACTCACCGTAACGGGTCCTGGCTTCGCGGTTTGAAGCCCGGACCTTTTTCGGTTTAACAATTGCTCAAAGGAATACACATGGATTGGCTGACCAACCCCGAAATCTGGGTTGCCTTCTTTACCCTGACCGCCCTGGAAATCGTCCTCGGTATCGATAACATCATCATGATTTCGATCCTGGTCAGCCGCATGCCCAAACACATGCAGCAGCGCACGCGGATCTTCGGTCTTGGCTTGGCCATGATCACGCGGATCCTGTTGCTGCTGTCGATCACCTGGGTCATGCGCCTCACTGCCGATCTTTTCGAAGTGTTCGGCCAGGGCATCTCCGGTCGCGACCTGATCCTGTTCTTCGGTGGCCTGTTCCTGTTGTGGAAGAGTTCGCAGGAGATGTACCACGCGCTGGAAGGTGAAGACGAAAGCGACGACGCGCCATCGGGCAAGGGCGGCAACTTCCTCTACACCATCATCCAGATCGCGATCATCGATATCGTCTTCTCGCTGGACTCGGTGATCACCGCCGTCGGCATGGTCTCCCACGTTCCGGTCATGGTCGCGGCGATCGTCGTGGCAGTGCTGGTGATGATGCTGGCGTCGGGCAAGATCAGCGAATTCATCGACAAGCACCCGTCGCTGAAAATGCTCGCCCTGTCCTTCCTGCTGGTGGTCGGTACCGTGCTGATCGCCGAATCGTTCGACGTGCACGTGCCAAAAGGCTACGTCTACTTCGCCATGGCGTTCTCGCTGGCGGTTGAGGCTATCAACATCAAACTGCGCGGCGCGATGGCCAAGAAGAGACAGCAACAGGATCCGGTGAAACTGCGCAAGGATGTTCCGGGCCAATAATCCGGTAGTCCCGGCAGCACGCTACACCCCTGTGGGAGCGAGCCTGCTCGCGAAGATGGAGTGCCAGTCGACAACAATGTTGGCTGGCCCACCGCTTTCGCGAGCAGGCTCGCTCCCACAGTTGTTTTGGGCAACAGAGGGAAAACGTGTCGGATTCGGTGAGTGGATGCATTTGTTTTGATGACACTTTTGTTTCAATCCACGCTTTAGCTGTGCAATGCTGGCGCCGAGACCGTTCGCCAACTACAGCTTAAGTATCAAGAAGGTAGAAACCGCGCGGTGCCGTCCACTTGCCCCTCTGGGGCGCCGCTACTACAGGGGGTCTGCATGCTCACCCTGCTCAATTTGCTGTCCGCCGTCGCCCTGCTGATCTGGGGCACGCACATCGTCCGAACCGGCATCCTGCGGGTTTATGGCACCAATCTGCGACATGTCATCGGCCAGAACATGTCGAGGAAATGGCTGGCGTTCATCGCCGGTATTCTCGTCACCGCCATGGTGCAGAGCAGCAACGCTACGGCGATGCTGGTCACTTCGTTTGTCGGGCAGGGTCTGATGGCGCTGACCCCGGCGCTGGCGACCATGCTCGGCGCAGACGTCGGTACCGCGTTGATGGCGCGGGTGCTGACCCTCGATCTGTCGTGGCTGTCGCCGCTGCTGATTTTCCTCGGGGTGATTTTCTTTCTGTCGCGCAAACAGACGCGGCTCGGGCAGATGGGCCGGGTGTCCATTGGTCTCGGGCTGATCATTCTCGCCCTGCAATTGATCGTCGAGGCCGCCGCGCCGATTACGCACGCGCAAGGGGTGAAGGTGATTTTCGCCTCGCTGACCGGCGACATTTTGCTCGACGCCCTGGTCGGCGCGTTGTTTGCGATGATTTCCTACTCCAGCCTCGCCGCCGTGCTGCTCACCGCCACGCTGGCCGGGGCTGCGGTGATCAGCCTGCCGGTGGCAATCGGTCTGGTGATCGGCGCCAACATCGGCAGCGGCATTCTCGCCTTCATGAGCACCAGCATGCAGAACGCCGCCGGCCGCCAGGTGGCGCTGGGCAGTCTGCTGTACAAACTGATCGGCCTGCTGCTGATCATCCCGGTGCTCGACCCGCTGGTGCACTGGATCGACAGCCTCGATTTCAGCCCGCAGGAAATGGTCATCGGCTTCCACCTGCTCTACAACACCGCGCGCTGCCTGATCCTGCTGCCGAGCGTCGGGCCGATGGCGCGGCTCTGTGCGTGGCTGCTGCCGGAGCGGCCGGAGGTCAACGGAACCGCCAAACCGCGCCATCTCGACCCGACCGCGCTGGTCACGCCGAGCCTGGCGCTGGCCAATGCCGCGCGGGAAACCCTGCGCATGGGCGATCTGCTCGACAACATGCTCGACGCCTCCCTCGATGTGCTGAGCGGCAAGCAGACCGCCGTCACTCAGGAGATGCGCCGACTGACCGACGACGTCGAGGCGCTGTACAGCGCGATCAAGCTGTATCTGGCGCAGATGCCCCGCGAAGATCTCGGCGAGCAGGACAGTCGGCGCTGGGCCGAGATCATCGAACTGGCGATCAACCTGAAACTCGCCGCCGACCTGATCGAGCGCATGCTGCGCAAGATCCAGCAGCAGAAGACTTCGCAACGGCGTTCGTTTTCCGAAGAAGGCCTGGAAGACCTCGCCGGGCTGCAGCAGCAACTGATTGCCAACCTGCGCCTGGGCCTGTCGGTGTTTCTCAGCGGCGACCGCGAGAGCGCGCGGCAGTTGCTGCGGGAGAAACGCCGCTTTCGCGCGCAGGAACGGCGTCTGGCCCATGCGCACGTCAGCCGGTTGCAACGCAAGATCGTGCAGAGTCTGGAGACCAGTTCGCTGCATCTGGAATTGATTGCCGACATGAAACGGCTCAATTCGCTGTTCTGCAGCAGCGCCTATGTCGTGCTGGAAACGGCGGACACCGGCGCGCTGGCGGTGGATGACATGGCCGACATTACGCATTCGCCTTGAACGTCTGGGGCTGGGGTCAGTCAGTTACAGTGGTTCAGCCTTGAGACCGTCATCGCTGGCAAGCCAGCTCCCACAGGGTTTTGTGAGCGCCGCAGATCCTTGTGGGAGCTGGCTTGCCAGCGATGGGGCCTGACTGACGACACGGATCTCCAAATCAGCCGTATGGAAGCCTGTTATGCGTTGCCTGTTGTTCGCCTGTCTGTTGCTCGGTTCCCTGCCCGCCTTTGCCCTGGATCGCTTTCAGGTCGAAGGCTATGCGCTGCCCAACGGTTTGCAACTGATGCTCAAGCCCGGCACCGAGCGTGGGCATGTGGCGATACGGCTGGTGGTCGGCGTCGGCCTCGATGATTTTGGCTGCGACGAGAAAGAGCTGCCGCATTTGCTCGAACACCTGCTGTTCAGCGGTATCGACGCCACCGGCGAAGGCGGTCTGGAAGAACGCATGCAGGCGCTGGGCGGGGACTGGAATGCGTTCACCAGCAATGCCGACACCACGTTCGTCATCGAAGCCCCGGCGAAAAACCAGCGCAAGGTGCTTGACCTGCTGCTCGCGCTGCTGACCCAGACACGCATCGACGACAACGCAATCAACGCGGCGAAACGGGTGGTCGAGCGTGAGGACGGCGGGCATTACACCAGGCTGCAACGTTTCCTCGACCGTCAGGACCTCGGTCATACCGCGAGCAATCAACTGGCTGTCGAGCTGGGACTGAAATGCCCGCAGCGTGCCGAAGTCGGCCATCTGACCCAAGAGCAATTGGAGAAGGTGCGCAAAGCCTGGTACGCGCCGAACAACATGACCCTGATCGTTGTCGGCGAACTCGACAAACTGCTGCCGGCCTATCTCGAGCGTACCTGGGGTGAGCTGGAGCCGGTCGAGCCTACCGAACACCGCGCGCTGCCGGACATCCGCACCAGCGCCGCCCATGAGCGCACCCTTACCCGTGGCTTTATCGGCGACAGCGCCAAACTGCACTGGCTGGTGCCGGAACCGGTGCTCGACGATCAGTACGACCAGACGTTCGACATTCTCAAGGATTACCTCGACTGGGCGCTGTACCGGCAGATTCGCCTCAACCACGGCTTGTCGTACGGGCCGTGGGCCGAGCGTGAAGTATTCGGCGGTGTCGGCTTCATGAGCCTCAACGCGGACCTGGATCGCGATGACGTCGACGAAGCCATCCAGGTACTCGATGACCTCAAAGCCGACCTGCTGAAAAACGGCCTCGACCCGAGCACTTTCGCCCGCATCAAACAAGCCGCCATTGCTCACCAGGCCTGGGCCGTGCAGGGCAACAGCGCGCTGGCGGACTATTACTGGAGCGCGCTGGCCGACTATCAGGATGGCCGCTTTGCCAATCCCGCGCGCGAGCTGCAAGGGGTGACGCTGGAAGCGGCGAACAAGGCGATGCGCGAGCTGTTGCTGCAGCCGGGGTATATCCGGATCGAGAAGCCGTTGATCAGTGATGATCAGGTGTTGTGGCTGGTCGCTGGTGGTGTCGGCGTATTGCTGCTGATCGTGATCGGCTGGCGCCTGCATCGCCGCCACAAAATTGCTGGAAGCCATTAATCCCGTGGTGAGTGAGCACTTGTGGCGAGGGGATTTATTCCCGATGGGCTGCGCAGCAGCTCCAATAAGGGCAGCTCGGTATATCCAGACAAAATTCGCTTGCAGGATCTACGACGGCGGCGCCGCCGATCGGGGATAAATCCCCTCGCCACAGGGGGCATGCGGCGTTAACCTTTCCGGGATTTTCCCCCTATCGTCGTGAACCGCCAAAATGCCAAAACTGACCCTCCTTATCCAGCGCCTTCTCGAGCTGATGAAGCGCTACCCCGGGTTGATCGCGGCGGGTGGTTTCATTTCCGGGGTCGGCAGTTTCATCCTCGTCGATCGCCAACAGGGGCTGGCCAGCTGGATCACGGTGATCATGCTGCTCAGCTGGATCTGGCTGATGCTGGAAAACACCCTGACCGGCCTGTTCACGAGAATCTTTAAACGCGAGATTCCCCAGCCGCTGCTGCGCTACGCGACGCAGATGATCCATCAGGAAAGCCTGTTTTTCGTCCTGCCGTTCTTCTTCATCACCACCACGTGGAACAGCGGCCAGTTTGTCTTCACGGGGCTGCTCAGCGTTGCTGCACTGATCTCTATCGTCGATCCGCTGTACTACAAATGGCTGGCGCCACGGCGCTGGGCGTTTCTCGCGCTGCACACCCTGACCCTGTTCGCCGCCCTGCTCACCGCGCTGCCAGTGATCATGCACCTGACCACCGCGCAGAGTTTCAAATGGGCGCTGGGGATTGCCGTGCTGCTGTCGTTCCCGAGCCTGGCGTCGATCTTCCCGATCCGCACGGTGCGCAATGCCCTGGCGATTCTGTTCATCACAGTCGGCATCGGCGGCGTCGGTTGGGCGCTGCGTTCGTGGGTGCCGCCGGCAACGCTGTGGATGACCGACGTAGCGATCAGCACGCAGCTGCAGGATCGCACCCCCGGCGCCAGCCTCGATACCGTCAGCGCCGAGCAGATCCGCAGCGGCGGGCTCTACGCCTACACTGCGATCAACGCGCCGCGCGGTCTCGACGAGCGGATTTATCACGTGTGGACCTTCAACGGCAAAGAGGTCGACCGCATCGCCCTCGACATCCATGGCGGGCGCAAGGAAGGCTACCGGGCGTGGACGCACAAACAGAATTTCCCCGGCAACCCGGCGGGCAAGTGGCAGGTGCGGGTGTTGACCGAGGACGGGCAGTTGATCGGCGTGCTGCGTTTCGCTATCACCGACAGCACACCGGCCAAAGAAAAGTAATCCGGTTCGTGCTATTACGTAGGATCTCGTAACGGCCGTACAAGCACGGAGCTTATGACCAGCAGCCCAACCCCCGGCAGTGCCCACCTGGACACCGCGTTCAGCCCTGCCCGCCTGCGGGTCAGCGGCGACTGGACGCTCGCCCATTACACCGCGCTCAAGCACCTGAGCGAAAAGCTCCATGGCCAGTACGACGCCAATACACCGATAGACCTCAACGACCTCGGTGCCCTCGACACCGCTGGCGCATCGTTGCTGGTCGAGCTGCTCGGTTCCGAACGCTTGGGCAAAACCGCCGAACACCCCGATTGCACCCTTTCAACTGCCGACCGCGCCTTGCTGCAAACCGTGTACTGCTCGCTGAGTGATTTCTGCGTGCCGATCAAGGAGCCGGAGGTCAGCGTCAGCGTGCAACTGCTGACGCGCATCGGCCGCGCAGTGGATACGGTGTGGAAAGACACGATGCAGCTGCTTGGCTTCGTCGGCCTGATTCTCGAAGTCATCGCCCGTGGTCTGTTGCGGCCCAAGCGCTGGCGCATTACACCGATGATCGCGCACATCGAGCAGACCGGTCTCGACGCCGCGCCGATCGTGGCCCTGCTGACGTTTCTGGTCGGCGCGGTGGTGGCGTTTCTCGGCGCCACAGTGCTGGCCAGTTTCGGCGCGACGATTTTTACCGTGGACCTGGTCGGCTTCTCGTTCCTGCGCGAATTCGGCGTGCTGCTCACGGCGATCCTGATGGCCGGGCGCACCGCCAGTGCCTTCACCGCGCAGATCGGCTCGATGAAGGCCAACGAAGAAATCGACGCGATCCGCACACTCGGCCTCGACCCCATCGAGTTGCTGGTAGTGCCGCGCGTGCTGGCGCTGCTGGTGGCGCTGCCGATGCTGACGTTCCTGGCGATGCTCTCGGGGATTGTTGGCGGCGGCGTGGTCTGCGCAGTGTCGCTGGACATCTCGCCGGCGATGTTCCTCTCGCTGCTGCAATCGGACATCGGCATTCAGCATTTTCTGGTCGGCTTGGTGAAGGCGCCGATCTTCGCCTTCCTGATCGCGGCGATCGGTTGCCTGGAAGGCTTCAAGGTCAGCGGCAGCGCCGAGTCGGTCGGCGCGCACACCACGTCCAGCGTGGTCCAGTCGATTTTCGTGGTGATCGTGCTCGATGCGGTGGCCGCGCTGTTTTTCATGGAGATGGGCTGGTGAGTCGTCTACCCCGCGCGCCCTCGGAGGCGGTGATCGAAGTCCGTGGCCTGTGCAATCGCTTCGGCCCGCAGAGCGTGCACGAGAACCTTGATCTGGACGTGTACAAGGGCGAAATCCTCGCCGTGGTCGGTGGCTCCGGCACCGGCAAATCGGTGTTGCTGCGCAGCATCGTCGGGCTGAATCGGCCCAGCGAGGGCATGGTCAAGGTCTTCGGCCAGAACCTGCCGAATCTGCCCGAGCATGAACGCTCATTGATCGAAAGGCGCTTTGGTGTGTTGTTTCAGAAAGGCGCGCTGTTTTCCTCGCTGACCGTGACCGAGAATGTCGCCCTGCCCCTTATCGAACACGCCGGCCTCAGCCGTCACGACGCCGAGCATCTGGCGGCGGTGAAACTGGCGCTGGCCGGGCTGCCGTTGTCGGCGGCGGACAAATACCCGGCGTCGCTGTCCGGCGGCATGATCAAGCGTGCGGCGCTGGCGCGGGCCCTGGCGCTGGATCCGGACATTCTGTTTCTCGACGAACCCACCGCCGGCCTAGATCCGATCGGCGCGGCGCAGTTCGATCAGTTGATCCTGACCCTGCGTGATGCGTTGGGTCTGAGTGTGTTCCTGGTCACCCACGATCTCGACACGCTGTACACCATCACCGATCGCGTGGCGGTGCTGGCGCAAAAGAAAGTGCTGGTTGCCGGCCCTATCGACGACGTCTCTGAAACCGCCGACGCGTGGATTCACGAATACTTCCACGGCCCGCGCGGCCGCTCGGCGCTGGACGCCGCCAAACTGCTCAACGAGGTCTGATATGGAAACCCGAGCCCATCATGTGTTGATCGGCCTGTTCACGGTGATCGTCGTGGCCGGCGCCCTGCTCTTCGGCCTGTTTCTGGCCAAATCCAGCGTCGACACCGAGTTCAAGGATTACGAAGTGGTATTCAACGAGGCGGTCAGCGGTCTGTCCAAGGGCAGCTCGGTGCAGTACAGCGGGATCAAGGTCGGTGACGTGGTCAGCCTGCGCCTTGATCCGCAGGACCCGCGCCGGGTGCTGGCGCGGATTCGTCTGGCGGGCGACACGCCGGTCAAGGAAGACACCCAGGCCAAACTGGCGCTGACCGGGATCACCGGCACCTCGATCATCCAGCTCAGTGGCGGCACACCCGAGAGCCCAAAACTGCGCGGGCATGACGGCAAGCTGCCGACGCTGATCGCCTCGCCCTCGCCTATTTCGCGTCTGCTCAATGACAGCAGCGACTTGATGACCGGCATCAGCGCCCTGCTGCAAAACGCCAACCACATGTTCTCCGCGGAAAACGTCGAGCGCGTGAGCAAGACCCTCGCCCATCTGGAACAGACCACCGGTACCATCAACGACCAGCGCGGCGACATCAAACAAGCCATGCAGCAACTGGCGACCGTCGGCAAACAGGCCGGCAGCATGCTCGAGCAGACCTCACTGCTGATGCGCAACGCCAACGGCCTGCTCAATGATCAGGGCAAACAGGCTTTGGGCAGCGCCGAGCAGGCGATGAAATCGCTTGAGCAAAGCAGCGTGACCATCAACGGTTTGCTCAGCAAAAACCAGAATTCCCTGGATAACGGCATGCAGGGCCTCAACGGCCTGGCCCCGGCGATTCGCGAGCTGCGCGAAACGCTGACCTCGCTGCGCGCCATTTCCCAACGCCTCGAGGCCAACCCCAGCGGCTACCTGCTGGGCAGCGACAAGAACAAGGAATTCACCCCATGAAGCTGACTCGAATCGCCCTGCTCGGCGCTGGCCTGACCCTGATCGGCGCGTGCTCGATCTTGCCCAAGTCGGAACCCTCGGACGTCTACCGCCTGCCTGCCGCACCGACGCACGCATCGGCCAGCCCGGCGACGGTTCAGCCGTGGTCGCTGCGCTTGAATAAATTGCAGGCCAGCGAAGCACTGAACCGGCCGAGCATTGCCGTGATCCCGCAGGGCGATGTGATCAGCAGCTACAAGGGCTCGCGCTGGAGCGATCCGGCGCCGGTACTGCTGCGCAATCGCCTGCTCGATGGATTTCAGCGTGATGGTCGGGTGACGCTGCTGAGCACCGACGACAGCAACTTCCAGGCGGACCTGGAACTGGGCGGCAGTTTGCAGGCGTTTCAGACCGAATATCAGGGCACCCAGGCCGGCGTCGTGGTGCGGGTCGATGCATTGCTGGTGCGCGGCTATGACCAGCGCATCCTCGCCAGCCGCCGTTTTGAAGAGCGCCAGCCGTTGAATGATGTGCAGGTGCCAGCGGTGGTCGCCGGGTTTGGTAAGGCCAGTGATCGCCTTACGGCCAAGGTTGTGGCCTGGGCCGTGGAGCAAGGCCAGAAACTCGCCCCGCAACCGCGCTGACACACCACAACTCCTGTGGGAGCGAGCCTGCTCGCGAAAGCGGTTTATCAGTCACTTAAGCGTTGACTGACACTCCGACTTCGCGAGCAGGCTCGCTCCCACATGGGAATTTTGCTCAGCCGAAGAACCAGTAGCAGACAGCGATAGCGCCGACCACACCAGCGAACTCCGCCAGCAACGCACACCCCACCGCGTGCCGTGCGCGTTGAATCCCCACCGCGCCGAAGTACACCGCCAGCACATAGAACGTGGTTTCGGTACTGCCCTGCACCGTCGCCGCGACCAGCGCCGGGAAGCTGTCGACGCCGGAAGTCTGCATGGTCTCGATGAGCATCGCCCGCGCCGCGCTGCCGGAAAACGGTTTGACCATCGCCGTCGGCAATGCATCGACGAAGCGCGTGTCCCAACCGGCCCACTCGACCAGATGGCGAATGCCGTCCAGGCCGAAATCCAGCGCACCAGACGCGCGCAGCACGCCAACCGCACACAGCATCGCGACCAGATACGGCAAAAGATTCTTCGCCACATCGAAGCCTTCTTTCGCGCCTTCGACGAACGCCTCGTACACCTTGACCTTGCGCATTGCGCCGATCAGCAGGAACAGCATGATCAAGCCGAACAGCGTGAGATTGCCGAGGATCGACGACAATCCCGCCAGTGCTGTCGCAGAAAGCGTACCAAGCAGGGCCATGAAGCCGCCAAGGATCAGCGCGCCGGGCAGCAGATAGGCGAGGACCACCGGGTCCCAGATGCGCAGGCGCTGCATGAAGGCTACGGAAAGAAAACCGACAATGGTCGAGCAACTGGTCGCCAGCAGAATCGGCAGGAACACCAGCGTCGGATCCGGCGCGCCTTGCTGGGCGCGGTACATGAAGATGGTCACGGGCAGCAGGGTCAACGACGAGGCATTGAGCACCAGAAAGAGGATCTGCGCGTTGCTGGCGATGGTGGCGCTGGGATTGAGCTCCTGCAACGCTTTCATGGCTTTCAGGCCGATCGGGGTGGCGGCGTTATCCAGGCCCAGGCCGTTGGCGGCGAAGTTCAGCGTGATCAGGCCGAGGGCAGGGTGACCGGCCGGTACTTCCGGCATCAGCCGCAGAAACAGCGGGCCGAGGACCTTGGCCAGCCATTCGACGATCCCGGCCTTTTCGGCGATGCGCAGAAAGCCCAGCCACAAGGTGAGGGTGCCGAACAGCAGGACCATGACTTCGACCGAGAGCTTGGCCATGGCGAAAATGCTTTCCACCATCGCCGCGAAGATCCCGGCGTTGCCGCCGATCAGCCACTGCGCCAGCGCCGACACGGCTGCCACGATGAAGAAGCCAAGCCACAGGCCATTAAGCATCAGTCAAATCCCCCGAAGAATGCGGCGAATGATAGCGGGGTCGCCAGAAACGACAAACCCCGGATTTCTCCGGGGTTCGTTGGTGGGGCTTGCATCAATCATTGTGGGAGCGAGCCTGCTTGCGAAGAGGCCGGAACATTCAACATCTCTGTAGATTGATACACCGTCTTCGCGAGCAGGCTCGCTCCCACAGGGTTTTGCATCAGTTCTTGGAAATCTCGCCCGCCGGCAGTTTTTCCTTGCTGCGCCAGTGCGGCAGGGAGTTCCAGTAGCGCTCGCCCTTGGCGTCGTCGTACATGCCTTCCCAGCGCGCGATCACCAGCACCGCCAGGGCGTTACCGATCACGTTCAGTGCGGTACGCGCCATGTCCATGATGCGGTCGACACCAGCGATGAACGCCAGGCCTTCCAGCGGAATACCCACGCTGCCCAGAGTGGCCAGCAGCACTACGAAGGACACACCCGGTACGCCGGCGATGCCTTTGGAGGTGACCATCAGGGTCAACACCAGCAGCAGTTGCTGGCTGATCGACAGGTCGATGCCGTACAGCTGGGCAATGAAGATCGCCGCGATCGACTGGTACAGGGTCGAGCCGTCGAGGTTGAACGAGTAACCGGTCGGTACCACGAAGCTGCAGATGGCTTTCGGCGCGCCGTAGGCTTCCATCTTCTCGATGACACGTGGCAGCACGGTTTCCGAGGAAGCGGTGGAGTAGGCCAGCACCAGCTCATCCTTGAAGATACGCATCAGCTTGAGCACCGAGAAGCCGAACAGCTTGGCGATCAGGCCCAGCACGACGAAGGCGAAGAAGGCGATGGCGACGTAAACCAGAATCACCAGTTTCGCCAGCGGCAGCAGCGAGGCGAAGCCGAAGTTGGCCACGGTCACCGCGATCAGGGCGAACACGCCGATCGGGGCGTAGTTCATGATCATGTGGGTGACTTTGAACATGCTTTCCGAAACGCCCTGGAACATCTTCACCAGCGGCTCGCGCAGGTCCGACTGCAGGCTCGACAGGCCGAGACCGAACAGCACGGAGAAGAAGATGATCGGCAGCATTTCGCCGCGAGCCATGGCCGCGAAGATGTTCGACGGGATCAGGTTGAGGATGGTTTCGATGAATGCATGTTCATGCTGCACTTCGGCGGCGGTCGCCTGGTACTTCGAGATGTCGACCGTGCCCAGAGTGCTCATGTCGATGCCGGTGCCCGGATGGAACACGTTGGCCAGCACCAGGCCGACAACGATGGCGATGGTGGTGACGATCTCGAAATAGATGATGGTCTTCAGGCCGATACGCCCGAGTTTCTTGGCGTCGCCGACGCCAGCGATGCCGACGATCAGCGAGGAAATGACGATCGGGATCACGATCATCTTGATCAGACGGATAAAGATATCGCCTGCCGGTTGCAGGACGTTGCTGATCCACCAGGCCTTTTCGGCGCTGAAGTGGTTGAGCAACGCACCCAGTGCAATCCCCAGAACCAGACCGATGAGGATCTGCCAGGCGAGGCTGATTTTTGCCTTCTTCATTATCTTTACCCTTACTTGCGTTTGACTCAGGCACATGCAGGAACTGGAACGCTCATCAGCGGAAAAGTCTGTGCATCTGCCTCCGTATAAGGTGCCCCGAAGCGCGTGTTTACGGCTCTTCGGCAGGCGAAAAAAGGCGCAACTATTCCGATGCAAGGTGGCGCCGTCTAATGCCGTAAACGCCTACCCTATGCCTAATCGGCATGAGCTTTTTCATTTGAAACTGGCGTCCCAAGCGGTTCGATTGTGACATTTGTGCCGGCATAAGTGCCGTGAACCGGCCGTTACAGCGTAGGCTGGTTATATTTTGCACAGGCAAAACCGGCAGAAATTTCCGGAAAAAGTCTGAATCGCAAGACTAGAAGTCACACGGAACGAGCGCGATCTTTGTCGATATACGGTCGCCAGGAAACACCACGAAATGTTTTCCTCGCAGTGTCGACGATTGAAAAAAGGAATTTGGCGTGCTGGATCAATGTTTTAGCTGATTCAAAGCCCAGCGCAGATTCGTCAGACCACCGGGTCGACGAACCTGCGGCGCAGCTTTTACCCTGACCCGGCCCTTGCGCAGGTACTCCCTGTACCCGTAGGTCACTCCGACCCTGTATCAGTCAGAACGTCCCGGCCCCCTGGTCATGCACCGACCCTCATCGGGCGGTGCAATGGAAAGCAGCGGGGCGCTGCTTTCGTGTTCGAAATCTTTACGCGTCCTGCATCAGTACCACTTCGGATCTTTCTTCAGGGTTTCCATCAGCAGATCCTGCATGCCCTGATCAGGTTTGCCGAAGAAGCGATAAGTCGCGTGTCGCGTCGGCGACTTGTCCTGCGGCAGACCTTCCGGCACATCGACCAGCATGGCGTAGGCGTCATCCTTGTCGAAGCTGAAGGCCACGATCAAACGGTGATTCAGACACTTGTCCTGACTCTCGCAGAGCGGGCCGACCAGATACTGATCGCCATCTTCCGTAACGGCATGCATCTGTTGTTCGGAGGTGCCGGACAGGTTGATCACCCATTCCGGTACGCGCTCTTCCTTTTTGATCACGCCTTCCCAGGTTTCACGGTACTGCGCGTCGGAGGCGAGCAGTTCGTTGACCCGGGTCTGGCCGTCATTGGCCGCCATGGCCATGGCACTGCCGCCCAGAAGCAGGGCGGCGGCCAATGTCTTGAGACCGATCATCGTTAACCTCGGCCGCGACGGCCAAAGAAGAAGGAAGCGATGAACATCACCAGGAACACGACAAAGAGAATCTTGGCGATACCCGTGGCAGTGCCCGCGATACCACCGAAGCCCAGAACGGCGGCGATGATGGCAATGATCAAGAATGTAATTGCCCAGCTCAACATGGTGATTCTCCTTACTTCTCTATTTAGGGGTGTTTCCGGTTTCCGGCGCTACGCGCCCGAATGTGTTCAAAGGCTTAGAAAACCCAGCGCTCTTCCCGTGGCAATTGATCCAGCGGTTGCGCCTGGTCGACATCGATCATGTGCATCGAAGCGTTTTCAGCTTGGCTGCTGCTCACGGCACTGAAGTGCGTTTGAGTGCTGTGCTGCATCGAAATCAGTGGCTCGGGCTTACGGCTGTTTTCCCAGCTCATGTACTGCTGGCAGACGATCAGGGTGATCAGCAACGCCAGTACACCGAACAGACCTTGCTGGATCTGCAGTGGCGAAATAGGTACTTGGGCGGCGATTGGGCGAGTCATCCTGTGTTCCTCACGCTTGTTCTGTTGGGGCAGTGCTGTTCTGCCCGGGCTGAGTGAGGTATTGCAGCCTGCATGCCAGTTTTTTGGTGTAAAAAATTATCAATAAAAACAACAGGTTACGTACTCTTCGGAAATTTCCTGCGACGCATCCTGCACGATGGCTCTTCTGCGGTCGTGCGCAATGCACGATTATTTCGTGGGAAATTTCGATGATATGGAATTGCTACCGGTACGCAGATGTCAGAAGAGGACGCAGGATCTGCCCTGCAAAACGCAGAAGGTTTTAAAACTCAACGAAATCAATGAATTGGCCGTTATGGCAGTAGAGAGCTACCCTCCTATGGCTGGTATCGTTCAGAATCAACCATGCAACTTGCCCGATTTTTCCGGGACTAACCCAAGACTAATCACTATGGAGCGTAGGAAAAATGGAATCTGCCACTGAGCAACAAGGCCGCATTCTGCTGGTGGACGATGAATCCGCCATCCTGCGTACGTTTCGTTATTGCCTCGAAGACGAAGGCTATACGGTAGCCACCGCCAATAGCGCGGCCCAGGCCGATGCTTTGCTGCAACGTCAGGTCTTCGATCTGTGCTTCCTTGATTTGCGCCTGGGCGAGGACAACGGTCTCGACGTCCTCGCGCAAATGCGCATTCAGGCGCCGTGGATGCGCGTAGTGATTGTCACTGCTCATTCAGCAGTCGACACCGCGGTTGACGCCATCCAGGCCGGTGCCGCCGATTATCTGGTCAAGCCGTGCAGCCCTGATCAACTGCGCCTGGCCACCGCCAAGCAGCTGGAAGTGCGCCAGCTCTCCGCGCGCCTTGAAGCGCTGGAAGGCGAGATCCGCAAACCGAAAGACGGTCTCGATTCCCACAGCCCGGCGATGAAAGTCGTGCTGGAAACCGCACGGCAGGTCGCAAGCACCGACGCCAACATTCTTATCCTTGGCGAGTCCGGTACGGGTAAAGGTGAACTGGCCCGTGCGATCCACGGCTGGAGCAAGCGCGAGAAGAAATCCTGCGTCACTATCAACTGCCCGTCGCTGACTGCCGAGCTGATGGAAAGCGAGCTGTTCGGCCATAGCCGTGGCGCGTTCACCGGCGCCAGCGAGAGTACTTTGGGTCGGGTCAACCAGGCGGACGGCGGTACGCTGTTTCTCGACGAGATCGGCGACTTTCCGCTGACGTTGCAACCCAAATTGCTGCGCTTCATCCAGGACAAGGAATACGAGCGGGTCGGCGATCCGGTCACTCGCCGTGCCGATGTGCGCATCCTCGCCGCCACCAACCTCAACCTCGAAGACATGGTCCGCGACGGACGCTTCCGCGAAGACCTGCTCTATCGCCTCAACGTCATTACCCTGCATCTGCCGCCATTGCGCGAGCGCGCCGAAGACATCCTGACCCTCGCCGATCGCTTCCTTGCACGTTTCGTCAAAGAGTACGCACGCCCAGCGCGCGGCTTCAGCGATGAGGCGCGCGAAGCACTGCTCGGTTATCGCTGGCCGGGCAATATCCGCGAACTGCGCAACGTGGTCGAGCGGGCCAGCATCATCTGCCCACAGGAACGCGTGGAAATCAGCCACCTGGGCATGGCCGAACAACCGGCCAACAATGCGCCACGGGTCGGCGCGGCACTGAGCTTGGACGAGCTGGAGAAAGCGCACATCGGCGCGGTGCTGGCCACCGCCGGCACTTTGGACCAAGCGGCGAAAACCCTCGGCATCGACGCCTCGACCCTGTATCGCAAACGCAAGCAGTACAACCTGTGAGCACTGCGCGATGAAACTGGCGATCAAGCTGCGCACGCGCCTGTTCCTGAGCATTTCTGCGTTGATCACCGTGGCCTTGCTCGGGCTCTTGCTCGGGCTGGTCAGCGTGATGCAGATGGCCGGGTCACAGGAAGCGCTGGTGCGCAGCAACTTCGTCACCCTGGATCTGGGCCTCAAGCTGCGCCAGACCCTGGGTGATCAATTGATCATCATGCTCGCCGAAAAACCCGATCCCGTTGCGTTCGAAGCGTCCAGGCAGCACTACTTCGAGTTGCTCGACCAAGGCATCGCCCAGCAGCCGGAGGGCGATGACCAGCCTTACGGTTTCCGCCAGGCCAAGGCCGACTACCTGAACTTCCTCGCCTCATTCGACGTGACCGCCGAAGCGGCGAAGAACGCGAGCACCAGCGCGGATTTCCGCGAGCGTTTCAATATTCTCCGTAACGGTTTGATCGCTGAGCACAAGCACGCGCTGGACAGTATCAATGAGGTGCAACACGCCGCTCGCGAACGTGCCTTGTTGATTGCCGGGCTGCTTGGTCTGGTCGGGCTGGCGGTGCTGATCATCGGTTTCGTCACCGCCCAAGGCATCGCCCGACGTTTCGGCGCGCCGATCGAAGCGCTGGCCAAGGCTGCCGACAACATCGGCCAGGGCAACTATGACGTGACCCTGCCGATTTCCACGGCCATGGAAGTCAACCTGCTGTCGCGACGCTTCGGCCTGATGGCCGAGGCGTTGCGCGAACACCAGGCGATGAATGTCGACGAACTGTTGGCCGGTCAGCAGCGCTTGCAAGCGGTGCTCGACAGTATCGACGACGGTTTGTTGATGATTGACCGCCAGGGTCAGCTCGAACACCTCAACCCGGTGGCTCAGCGCCAGTTGGGCTGGGAAGACGATCGACTGGGCCAAGGCTTGGGCACCGCACTTGGGCGCCCGGAGCTGGATGCGCAACTGCAATTGGTCCTGCGCGGCGGCACGCTGGAGCGTGCGCCGGAAGATCTGAGTATCGAAGTCGATGGCGAATCGCGCCTGCTGACCTACAGCCTGACGCCGGTCAGTCATACCCAGGGGCATATTCTCGGCGCGGTGATGGTGCTGCACGACGTCACCGAGCAACGCGCGTTCGAGCGCGTGCGCAGTGAGTTTGTCTTGCGCGCTTCCCATGAACTGCGCACGCCGGTCACAGGCATGCACATGGCCTTCGGGCTGTTTCGCGAGCGGGCGAAATTCCCGGCTGAATCGCGCGAAGCCGACCTGCTGGATACGGTCAACGAAGAAATGCAGCGCCTGATGCAATTGATCAACGACTTGCTGAATTTCTCGCGCTACCAGAACGGCCTACAGAAACTCACTCTGGCGCCATGTTCCATTGATGACCTGCTGGAGCAGGCGCAGCTGCGCTTTGCCGACGTGGCTGCGGCCAAAGGTGTTGCGCTGAACGTCGAGATTCAAGGGCCGCTGCCGAGGTTGCAGGCTGATCAGGCGCAACTCGATCGAGTCCTCGACAATCTGATCGACAACGCCTTGCGCCACACCGCCCGCGACGGGCAGATCCGTCTGCAGGCACGCCGCCATGGCGAGCGGGTCATCATCAGCGTCGAAGACAATGGCGAAGGCATCGCCTACGGCCAGCAGGGGCGGATTTTCGAGCCGTTCGTGCAGGTCGGGCGCAAAAAGGGCGGTGCCGGCCTTGGCCTGGCGCTGTGCAAGGAAATCGTCCAGCTGCACGGCGGGCGCATGGGCGTTTATTCGCGGCCGGGGCAGGGCACCCAGTTCTACATGGCGCTGGCCGTTTAGGCTTCGTCGTCCATACGCCGCGCGGCGAGGCGCCTGCCGCGGGTGATCAGTTCGATGAACTGCACGGCGCTCAGTGCGTGGGCGAACAGCCAGCCCTGACCGAACTTGACCCCCTCACTGCTGAGCAGTGCGGCTTGGGATTCCAGCTCGATGCCTTCGGCAATCACTTTCAGGTCCAGCGCCTGCGCCATATGAATGATGTGCGGAGCGACGCCGCTGCTCGCCGCGTCATGGCCGAGCGCATCGATAAACGCCTTGTCGATTTTCAAACAGTCCACCGGCAAGGTCTGCAGATAGGCGAGGCTGCAATAGCCGGTGCCGAAATCATCGATCAGCACCTGATGGCCAACGTCGCGCAAGGCTTGCAGGTTCTCCCGCGCCACCACCACATCAATCAGGCCGCGCTCAGTGACTTCGAAGGCTATCTGCCGCGCGGCGACACGGTGCAGCGCGAGCAGCCGCGCCATGACCTGGCCGATGCGCGGCACCATGACATCGCAGGCTGCGAGGTTCACCGAGATATACAGCTGCGGATTGGCGCGCAGTAACTGGCCCAGTTGTTCGAGCAGACGCTGCAAGACGAAGTCGGTCATCTGCCGGATCTGCCCGGTGTTCTCCGCCATGGGAATGAACAGGTCGGGGCTGGTCAGCGTGCCGTCCGGGCGCCGCCAGCGCAGCAGCGCTTCGGCGCCGACGCAGTTGCGGCTGTCGAGATCGAAGATCGGCTGATACAGCACCTGCAACTCACCCCGGCGGATCGCCCCGTGCAGCTCGGCATCCAGCGACTGGCGCTGACGCACCAGTAGCAAGGTCAGAAAGCCGACAACGGCGCCGGCGATCAGGCACACCGGCAACAGCCACCACCACACCGCCGGGACGTGCATGCCCGTGCGCGGCGTAATCAGCACCAATTGATATTCCGGGTTGTCGGTGGGCATGCGATAGATCAGCCGCGTTTGCGTGACTTGCAGCGCATCACGGCTCTTCGGTGGCCAGGGTTCGGTCGGTGGCCAGGTCTGTGCTGTGCCGAGCACCGGAATCGCGCGAGTGCCGTGATCGAGCACCACCAGCAGGCTGCTGCCTGGCGACAGATCGACCATGTCGGTCAAATGTCCGCGCGAGGTAGCGACACGAAAGTTACCGCGACCGAGCATCAGCGCCGCGCGGTTTTCATCGGGTTCGGTGGTGGTGTTCAGCCAATAGCTGTAGGTAGGGCCCTGAATGTCCGGCGCCCGCACCAACGACAGACCTTCCTGGCGCGGGCGGTTGGAGCAGAACCGCGAGGCGTCCATGTAGGCGGCTTCATAGACAAAGCGATAGTTGAAGGTGACTTGCTGCAACGTCGCGATCATTTCTTCGTCGCAGCCGCGCAAGGGCTGGGCTTCAAGGTCGTCGAGACTTTCGCGCAACTGGCCGAACAATTGTTCGAGGCGCGCGAGGAAACGTTCGCCCTGGGCGTTCATTTCCTGGCTCTCGCGCATTTCCATCTGGCGCATCGCCACGAACATACCGCCGGCGATCAACAGGCTGGCGCTGAGGACAGCCGCGATCATCGCCAAAAAAACAGGGCGATAAAACCAGCTACGCAGCGTCTCTCGGGTCGCAGCCATCAGGGATTTTCCGAAGAATTACCATGAGTTATAGCTGCTGATTGCGATTTCGCCCTGACCGTCGGGCGGGCGTCATTATTTTGTCTGGTTGAGAACCAGAAGAAGTGCTGCGGTTTGTGCATCCGGCGTGCCGTCAAAGCGGGCAGGGCGGTAATGCATCTGGAACGCGGCGAGGACGTGGCGCGTGGCGACGTCCAGCTCGCCGGTCTGCGGTGTGTCGTAACCCAGGCGCGCGAGTTGCGCCTGGAACCAGCCGATCTCCGGCAACGGGTTGCTGTTGAAAACCGCCTGCTGACGCGCCACTGCTTGCTCGTTCGGCCACAGGCCAAGGCCTTCGGCGGCGAGACGTTTCCAGGGGAACAGTGGCCCCGGATCAAGCTTGCGCAACGGCGCGATGTCGCTGTGACCGATGATGTGCCGCGGGCTGATGCCGTTGCGTTTGCTGATGTCCTTGAGCAGGGCGATCAACGACTGGATCTGCGCTTCGCTGTACGGATACCACAGGCGCCCGGTCGGGGTGTCCTTGTAGCCGGGATTGACGATTTCGATGCCGATGGAACTGGAGTTGAGCCAGGTACGGCCCTGCCACTGACTTTCGCCGGCGTGCCAAGCGCGCTGGTTTTCGTCCATCAGCTTGTACACGGTGGCGCTCTTGTCATCGCCGATCAGGTAATGGCTACTGACGTCGCCATGGGTCAGCAATTGCAGCGAACGCTCCAGCGACGCGGAGGTGTAATGCACCACAACGAACTGGATGCGGCTGTCGTAATTGGCCGAAGGGTGGCTGGTGTCATAGCGCGGACCGCTGGCGCAACCAGCGAGGACGAGCAGCGAGGCAACAAGGGCAAGGAATTTCATGGCAGAGGACGATACGCTGAAAACGATAATGCAACAGTGTAACGTACGGATTTGCTTAGAGTCCGCCAGCGGGCGGATTTAAACAAAATGGAACAATTGCCTTAGCCGAGCTCGACTCGGTTGCGCCCGGCGTTTTTTGCTCGGTACAGCGCCTGATCGGCTCTTTTCAGCACCAGATCGCTGTGTTCTCCCACCCGGAATGACGCGAGTCCCATGGAAATGGTGATAGTCACTCGCTCGCCCTTGAAATGAAATGGGCAGGCTTCGATCGCCGCGCGCAGGGTTTCCAGCAGTTTCGCGCCCACCGCTGGTGGCGTCGCGGGCAGCAACAGCACGAACTCTTCACCGCCGAAACGGGCGATGAAATCCGTGCCGCGCAGGCGTTTGCGCAACACCGTGGCGATGATCTTCAGCACTTTGTCGCCGGCCAGATGGCCGTAGCTGTCGTTGATCCTCTTGAAGTGATCGAGGTCGAGCATGGCCAGGCTCAAGGTGTTGCCGTGCTGCTGCCATTGCTGGATTTCATGCTCGAGGCGTTCACTCCACGCTGCGCGGTTGGGCAGACCGGTGAGCGGATCGATCAGGGCTTTCTGCCGCTGTTCCTCGAGGTGTTCGCGGAAACCCAGGGCTTCCTGTTCCATATGCGCCACCCGCTCCGACAGGCTCTTCAACCTGGCGGCGACTTCCTGCTCGCGGGCGTCGCGCTGCTTCTGGTGCTGATCCATCGTTCCCAGCAGGCCTTCCAGATGATTCTCCAGCACATGCTTGAGGTCATCGAGGTCCGCCGCTTGCTGGACGCTGCTCTGCAAGCCGTCGACCTGCTCGCGAATCTGCGTGTCCATGGCCCGCGCCGCCGAGCTATTGTCGGCATGCCCTTCGCTGGCCGCTTGCAGGTTGCTCTGAAACGCTTCGAGGCGTTCGTTGAGCTGTTGCAGATACGCTTCGAATTCATGCTGACCGCTGTCGGTAATCGCCAGCATCAAGGTTGCGAGATCGTCGAGGATCGGCAGCAGTTCGTACCAGTTCAACCCGTGTTTGAGTCGTTCGCGCATGGCTTCGGCTTGCGGCCGGTGACGCTCGGGCAGGGTCAGGTCGTCGAGGAGACCGATCAGCGTGTCTTCGATATGTCTGGCCACGGAGCTGTAGGACGGCTCCGGAGAATCCGGCAGCGCGAAGAGGATGTCGTGCTCCGACTGCTCCGGGTCGATGGCGGCCAAGGCCTGAGCGATAGGCTCCGGCAGGGGCAGGCTGTCGAGAGTCAGCGGGAAGGGATCGCCAGGGTGGCTCAGTTCGTCGGGGTTGAGTGCCTCGGTGGCAAGCGCTGGCGCAACGGGGCTTGGTGCGGCGGGAGCGGCTGGCTCAACCGGCGTGGGCTCCGCTTTGACTGTGACAGCAGGTGTAGCGAGCGCTGCGGTTTCGGGTTCGGGTGCTTCCAGCACAGGCGCCTCGACGGCGGCGGGAGTAACAATCGCCGGCTCAGCGTCTGCGACCGGTGCCATTTGCGCAGGCTCCGGTTCAGGTTGCGCGGTGGCAACCGGCTGCGGCGCTGAAGTTACTGATGCCTCTGCCGTTGGAGCAGTGTCTTGCTCACTGTCACGACTACCGAACAAACGTTGCAACAACCCCGGCCGGCCCGGCTCGGCCGGCGTCTCCAACTGACTCAAGGCCTTGCCCTGCAAGCCACTGAGTTCGCTCAACAGCAGCGGCATTTCCCGTGCCTGACCGACGCGACTGTCCAGTTGTTTGGCGAATTTCTTCAGCGGTTGCGCGACTTCGCGTGGCAATGGCAAGGCCTGCAACTGGGTGACCAGCGCGGTCAGCGCGGTGCTGACCTGATCGATGCGGGTCTCGCGGCGCTGCTCGGAGTCGAGCACGGCTTTTTCCAGACGCGGCAGCAGGGCGGCGAGGCCGGCGTCCATGTCATCGGTGCGCACCACTTCGCGCATTTCCTTCATGCACTGATCGACGACCTTGTCGGTGCCCTCGGCCGCCAGCGTGCTGCGCACCAGACCGCGCCGCAGCAGGTCGAGTCGCGCGGCCCAGCGGCGTTCGAGCTTGTCCTGCTGTTCGATGCTCTTGAGGTACTTCTCTTTCCAGCGCTGGGCGTCGTCGCTCATTCACAGGTTCCGCGAGGGGCAGGGCTCAACGCGGGCAATGCGTCGGCCGTGAGCGAACCCGGCAGACGAATTTCCACCGCGACCGGCAGGTGATCGGAAATGGGCTGGGCCAGCACCTCGACCTTTTCCAGGGTCAGGGTCGGGCTGAGCAGAATATGATCAAGGCAACGCTGTGGGCGCCAGCTGGGGAAGGTCGCTTCCACCTGCGGGGCCAGCAGGCCGAGATCGCGTAATGGCGAGTGTTCGAGCAGGTCGCTGGCATGGGTATTCATGTCGCCCATCAGCACCTGATGCTTGTAGCCGCTGATCAAGTCACGAATGTAGGCCAGTTGCAGGCTGCGCGTCCGTGCGCCGAGGGCCAGGTGCATCATCACCACCACCAGTGCCTCCGGACCTTCGCCGAAGCGCAGCAGGATCGCGCCGCGACCTTTCGGGCCGGGCAGCGGGTGATCCTCGATCGCCCACGGCTTCAGGCGACTGAGCACGCCATTGCTGTGCTGGGCCAGTCGACCGAGGTTGCGATTGAGTTGTTGATACCAGTAGGGAAAGGCGCCGAGGTGGGCCAGATGTTCGACCTGATTGACGTAGCCCGAACGCAGGCTGCCGCCATCGGCTTCCTGCAGCGCGACCAGATCGAAGTCGCCGAGCAGGTCACCGATCTTCTGCAGATTGCCGGAACGCCCGGTGTGCGGCAGCAGATGCTGCCAGCTGCGGGTCAGGTAATGCCGATAGCGCTCGGTGCTGATGCCGACCTGGATGTTGAAACTGAGCAAGCGCAGACGCTGGTCTGCGGGCAGGCCCGTAGACGCCAGGTGATGTTCGTTGACCTGCGGATCATGCAGGCCAACGATGCGTTCGGACTTCCAGCGGCGCATGGCGAATGCCGCGCTTAGTTGGCAGCCGCCTTGTTAGCCGCTCGCTCTTTGGCGACCAGATCATCAGCCAGTTTCAGCGCTTGCTCGGCACCACCGGCAGAGCCGATGTCGAAGCGGTATTTACCATTGACGATCATGGTTGGCACGCCAGTGATTTCATACTTCTTGGCCAGTTCACGGGCCTTGACGATCTGACCCTTGATGGCGAACGAGTCGAAGGTGGCGAGGAACTTGTCCTTGTCCACGCCTTGAGTGGCGAGGAAGTCGGCCATGTCGTTCTTGTCGGTGAGCTTCTTGTGTTCTTTCTGAATGGCGTTGAATACCGCAGCGTGAACCTTGTGCTCGACACCCATGGCTTCCAGAGTCAGGAACATCTGCCCGTGAGCGTCCCATGGGCCGCCGAACATGGCGGGGATGCGTACGAAATTGACGTCGGACGGCAGTTTTTCAACCCATGGATTGATCACGGGTTCAAAGGCGTAGCAATGCGGGCAGCCGTACCAGAACAGCTCGACCACTTCGATCTTGCCAGGCACTGCAACCGGGACCGGGTTGGCCAGTTCGACATACGGGGCGGCAGGGGCTTCAGCGGCCTGGGCGGTGACGCCGAACAGGCTGGCAGCGACGAGGGCGGCGCTGATGATCAGATTACGCATGCTTTACTCCTGAACAATTTGGGTCGCCTCGCTCGACCTGTTTCGACACAGATCCTGGCGGGCATGAGTGCTGTAGTGTAACGGCAGCGGCCACAAAAAAGGGCGGCCAAAGCCACCCTTTTTATACTTGCTGCGAAGGATTAATCGAGCGTTAACGTGGCCGGCGCTGCGCGCCTCGTTCAGCCCTCGATTCAGGGCCTCAGTGCAGGCCCTGGATGTAGCTGGAAACCGCAGCGATGTCTTCGTCGCTCAGCTTGCGTGCGATGGTGCGCATGGTCATCGCGTCGCCGTCGTTGGCGCGACCGCCTTCTTCCTTGCGGAAATCGGTCAGTTGCTTGGCGATGTATTGCGCATGCTGGCCACCCAGATGGGGGAAGCCTGCTGCAGCATTGCCGGCGCCGTTCGGCGAATGGCAGCCGGTGCAGGCTGGCAGACCTTTTTCCAGATTGCCGCCACGGAACAGCGCTTCACCGCGAGCGACGATCTTCGGATCGGCGGCGCCGACGCTGCCTTTCTGACTGGCGAAGTACGCGGCGATGTCGGCCAGATCCTGGTCATTCAGGTTGGTCAGCAGCCCGGTCATTTCCAGCACCACGCGCTTGCCCGATTTGATGTCGTGCAATTGCTTGTCGAGGTAGCGTTCACCTTGACCGGCCAGTTTCGGAAAGTTTGGCGCCATGCTGTTGCCGTCCGGGCCATGGCAGGCTCCGCACACGGCAGCTTTGGCCTGGCCTGCTGCGGCATCGCCGGCAGCATGGGCGACACCTGAAATTCCCACGGTCAACAGCAGACTCACGATCAATTTGTTCATCAGCTAATCCAACTACGGCTAAGGGTTAAGTTATGGACCGGGCTTACTCTCGCTCATCCAAAGGATGATGGCCTGGTAATCCTCGGCACTGCAGTCCATGCACAAACCACGCGGCGGCATCGCCTTGAAACCCTGGGTCACGTGTTGCACCAGCGTCCCCATACCTTTCGCCAACCTCGGCGTCCAAGCTTCCTGATCGCCTCTTGCGGGCGCCATGGGTAGTTGGCCGGAATGACAGGCACCACAAACACGGTTGTACACAGCTTCCGGATCCTGTGTAGCCTGTGCGCTGTAAAGCGGCATCAAGACTCCGGCAGCCACCAGCCATTTCGTCATAAAACGACCTTTTCAGGGTTGAGAGCGTTCTGCGTTCTAATGCGCAATCAAAGTCTGTCGCTCTCGTGAACTTCATCCTTCGCTGGGACAAAGCACACACAAAATCTGCGGCATTATATACTGGCGTCACTGAAACGGAAGCGACACCGCGTTCCGCGCCCAATCCCGGCGCCGCCCACATCGGAAATCCCATGCAACTCAAGAATCCCATCCTCGGCCTGTGCCAACAGTCCACGTTCATGCTCAGTGCCGCCAAAGTCGATCAATGCCCAGACGACGAAGGCTTCGAAGTGGCGTTTGCCGGTCGTTCCAACGCTGGCAAATCCAGCGCGCTGAACACCCTGACCCACGCCAGCCTGGCGCGCACCTCGAAAACTCCGGGTCGCACACAGCTGTTGAACTTCTTCAAGCTAGACGAAGATCGCCGTCTGGTCGACCTGCCGGGCTACGGTTATGCAAAAGTACCGATCCCGCTCAAGCAACACTGGCAGCGCCACCTCGAGGCTTACCTCGGTGGTCGGGAGAGTCTGAAAGGTCTGATCCTGATGATGGACATCCGCCATCCGATGACCGACTTCGACCTGCTGATGCTCGACTGGGCCGTCGCCGCCGGCATGCCGATGCACATCCTGCTGACCAAGGCCGACAAGCTCACCTACGGCGCAGCCAAGAACACCCTGCTGAAAGTACAGTCGGAAATCCGCAAAGGCTGGGGCGACTCGATCACCATCCAGTTGTTCTCCGCACCAAAACGCATGGGCCTGGAAGAGGCCTACACTGTACTGGCCAACTGGATGGAACTGGCAGACAAAGGCGCCGAGGCGGCAGCCGAGTAAGACAATTTCAAAACTGACTGTGGTGCTGTCAGGCAAGGCGAAAGCACCGCTAAAAAGCGGAGTTTAGGGTACCTAAATGAGCATTTTTAGCGGTGCTTTTAACGCAGCATGACGGCATCACAGCCAGTTTTGGGGCAAAAAAAGCCCCGGACTTCATTGGGGAGGGAGAAGTTCCGGGGTTCAAGTTCCGAACCGCTAGGGCGGGGTTCAGATATCTGCCAACACTTAACACAACATAGGAGCATCGAAGGGCTTCACCAGCCATTCAGTACCTCTGAGTGTTCCGCCGGCAGATTAGTTCAGATTTTTTTCAAAAAGCTTTGGAATAGCCTAAAGCGTTTTTCGATCTAAGCCGGATTTCGGCCGTTGCCGCGACGGCAGGTCGCGGCGACGGTTGCGCAACAATGACTCAGTGCGCCTCATCCCAGTTGTTGCCCACGCCAACTTCCACCAGCAGCGGCACATCCAGTTTCGCCGCTTCGCTCATGTGCGTACGAATCTCGGCGCTGACCTGCTCGACCAGATCCTCGCGAACCTCCAGCACCAGTTCGTCGTGCACTTGCAGGATGACCCGGGCGTCCAGACCCGACGTCGCCAGCCAGTTATCCACAGCCACCATGGCTTTCTTGATGATATCCGCTGCCGTGCCCTGCATCGGCGCGTTGATCGCTGTGCGTTCTGCTGCAGCGCGTTCCTGCGGCTTGTTCGAGTTGATCTCCGGCAAGTACAGGCGACGGCCGAAGAAAGTTTCGACGTAACCCTGATCCGCCGCTTGCGCGCGGGTACGCTCCATGTATTCGCGCACGCCTGGATAACGGGCGAAGTAGGTATCGATGTAAGCCTTGGCGGTCTTGGTGTCGACGCCGATGTCCTTGCCGAGCTTCTGCGCGCCCATGCCGTAGATCAGACCGAAGTTGATCGCCTTGGCGCTGCGACGCTGGTCGGAGGTCACTTGATCAAGCTCGACCTTGAATACTTCGGCAGCGGTTGCAGTGTGCACGTCGAGGTTGTTGCGAAAGGCGTTCATCAGGCCTTCATCGCGGGACAGGTGGGCCATGATCCGCAGTTCGATCTGCGAATAGTCCGCCGCCAGCAGTTTGTAGCCTTTGGGTGCGACGAACGCCTGACGAATGCGTCGGCCTTCGGCGGTGCGCACCGGAATGTTCTGCAGGTTCGGATCACTGGAGGACAGGCGCCCGGTTGAAGCCACGGCCTGATGATACGAGGTGTGGATGCGCCCGGTGCGCGGGTTGATCTGCTCCGGCAGGCGATCGGTGTAGGTGCTTTTCAGCTTGCTCATCGAGCGGTGCTCCATTAGCACCTTCGGCAAGCGGTGATCGTCTTCGGCGAGTTTCGCCAGCACTTCTTCAGCGGTGGACGGCTGGCCCTTGGCGGTTTTCTTCAGCACCGGCAGGCCGAGCTTTTCATAAAGAATCACGCCCAGCTGCTTCGGCGAGCCGAGGTTGAATTCTTCCCCGGCGATTTCGAAGGCTTCACGCTCCAGCGCGACCATTTTGTTGCCCAGCTCAATGCTCTGAATGCCCAGCAACTCGGCATCGACGAACGCACCCTGGCGTTCGATGCGCGCCAGCACTGGCACCAGCGGGATCTCAATGTCGGTCAGCACGCTGGCCAAGCTCGGAATCGCGCTGAGCTTGTCGAACAGGGTCTGGTGCAGGCGCAGGGTGATGTCGGCGTCTTCGGCGGCGTAGGGCCCGGCCTGTTCCAAGGCGATCTGGTCGAAGGTCAGCTGCTTGGCACCTTTGCCGGCGATGTCTTGGAAACTGACTGTGGTGTGGTCGAGGTACTTCTGCGCGAGGCTGTCCATGTCGTGACGGGTCGCGGTGGAGTTGAGCACGTAGGACTCGAGCATCGTGTCGAAGGCAATGCCGCGCACGCTGATGCCTTCACTCTGATCGCCGCCAATGGCGCAGTTGGCCAGAATGTTCATGTCGAACTTGGCGTGCTGGCCGACCTTGAGTTTGTTCGGGTCTTCCAGAATCGGCTTGAGTGCGCGCAGCACGGTGTCGCGATCCAGCTGCTCCGGCACGCCGATGTAGGAATGGGTCAGCGGGATGTACGCAGCTTCGTTGGCCTGCACCGCAAACGACAGACCGACCAGTTGCGCCTGCTGCGCGTCGATGCCGGTGGTTTCGGTGTCGAAGGCGATCAGTTTGGCGTTGCGCAGTTTTTCCAGCCAGACGTCGAAGCGCGCCTGGTCTAGGATGGTTTCGTATGCGGCCTCGACAGGAGCAACAGGTGCCTCGGCTTGCGGGGCGCTGAACAGATCGCCCGCCGGCGCAGGTTCGGCCGCCGCGCTCAGTTCCAGACGCTTGGCATCGCGATCCAGATCATTGAGCCAGCTCTTGAATTCCAGCAGGGTGTACAGCTCGTAAAGTTTGGCCGGATCCTCCTGGCCCATCTGCAGATCATCGAGGCCGATATCCAGTGGCACGTCGACCTTGATGGTCGCCAGTTGATAGGACAGGAAAGCCATCTCCCGGTGCTCTTCGAGCTTGGCCGGCAAGGTTTTTGCGCCACGGATCGGCAGGGTCGGCACGATATCGAGGTTGGCGTACAGCTCGGTCAGACCGCCGTTGACGCCGACCAGCAGGCCGGACGCCGTCTTCGGGCCGATGCCCGGCACGCCCGGAATGTTGTCGGACGAATCGCCCATCAGCGCCAGATAATCGATGATCTGCTCCGGTGCGACGCCAAATTTCTCCTTAACGCCCTCCACATCCATCGAGCTACCGGACATGGTGTTGACCAAGGTAATGTGGCCATCGACCAGTTGCGCCATGTCCTTGTCACCGGTGGAGATGATCACCGGGCGATCGGCGGCCGCGCTGCTGCGGGCGAGGGTGCCGATCACATCGTCGGCCTCGACGCCGTCCACGCACAGGAGCGGGAAGCCGAGGGCGATCACGCTCTGGTGCAGCGGCTCGATCTGCACGCGCATGTCATCGGGCATGCTCGGCCGGTTGGCCTTGTATTCGGCGTACATCTCATCGCGAAATGTCCCGCCCTTGGCGTCGAACACTACGGCGAAGGGGCTGTCCGGGTACTGCTTGCGCAGACTCTTGAGCATGTTCAGCACGCCTTTGACCGCACCGGTCGGCAGGCCTTTGGACGTGGTCAGTGGTGGCAGTGCATGAAAGGCGCGGTACAGGTAAGACGAACCGTCCACCAGGACGAGGGGGGCTTGGCTCATGAGCAGGATCAACCTTTTCGGCGGGTCCGGGGCTAGAATAGCGGGACCGTTGACGACAAAGGGACAAGGTTATCATGCGTACGTTAAATCGCTTGCTGCTGGTCGGGTTGATCGCTGTCTCACCACTGGCCGCGATGGCGGCGGATGATGCGCCGGGCGGCGACCCCGAGGTCACCATTCGCACGGAGGGGGACAAAACCATTCAGGAGTACAGCCGGAATGGCTTCGTCTATGCGATCAAGGTCACGCCCAAGAAGGGCAAACCGTATTTCCTGGTGCGCGCCGATGGTTCGGACGCCAATTACATCAGATCCGACCAGCCGGATATGCTGATTCCGTCGTGGGAAATCTTTACCTGGAAGTAAGCTTCCCGATTTTTAATCGGCGTCGCCTGACTGCGGCGCCAAAACTGAGCAGTTTTCAATGTCTGTGTTCACTCCCCTGGCTCGGCCCGAGCTGGAAACCTTTCTCGCCCCTTATGGGCTCGGCCGTCTGCTTGATTTCCAGGGGATCGCCGCAGGCAGCGAAAACACCAATTTCTTCATCAGCCTGGAGCAGGGCGAGTTTGTCCTGACCCTGGTCGAGCGCGGCCCGGTGCAGGAGATGCCGTTCTTCATCGACCTGCTCGATGTGCTGCACGAAGCCGAACTGCCGGTGCCTTACGCCCTGCGCACCACCGACGGCTTGGCCCTGCGTGAGCTCAAAGGCAAACCGGCGCTGCTGCAACCGCGCCTGTCCGGCAAGCACATCAAGGTCGCCAACGCCCAGCACTGCGCCCAGGTCGGCGAGTTGCAGGCGCATCTGCACTTGGCGACCCAGGGCGAGCGCATGATCAAGCGCAAGACCGATCGTGGTCTGGACTGGATGCTGGAGGAGGGCACTGAATTTCTCTCGCACCTGAGCGATGAGCCGCGTGCCTTGCTGCAAAAGGCGCTGGATGAGATCACTGAGCGCAAAGACAAGATCCTTGCACTGCCTCGGGCGAACATTCACGCCGACCTGTTCCGCGACAATGCGATGTTCGAAGGCACTCACCTGACCGGGCTGATCGACTTCTACAACGCCTGCTCGGGGCCGATGCTGTACGACGTGGCGATCGCGTTGAATGACTGGTGTTCGGACGAGGAGGGCGTGATCGATGGCCCGCGTGCGCGTGCGTTTCTCGGTGCCTATGCGGCGCTGCGCCCGTTCACCGCGGCGGAAGCCGAATTGTGGCCAACGATGCTGCGTGTGGCCTGTGTGCGGTTCTGGCTGTCACGCTTGATCGCCGCCGAGCAGTTCGCCGGGCAGGATGTGTTGATTCACGATCCGCAAGAGTTCGAGCAGCGCCTGGCGCAGCGGCAGAAGGTCAATACACCATTGCCCTTCGCCCTCTGAGTAGATTCGCCAAGCAAACATGAACCTGTGGGAGCGAGCCTGCTCGCGAAGGCGGCGGCCCGTTCAGCATTTTTGCTGACTGACCCACCGCTTTCGCGAGCAGGCTCGCTCCCACAGGGTTTGTGTTGTTACAACGATTCTAGGCATCCGGCCAGATCATTGCCGAGTTTTTCCAGGACCTGCTCATATCCCTGAGCGGTCGCCGGCGTATAACCACCCAGCGCATCCAGCTCGGCCAGTTTCACTGGCAAACCGGCCACCAGTGTTTCTGCCAGGCGCGGACGCAACGGTGGCTCGCTGAACACACAGGTCTTGCCCGTTTCCTGCAAGCGCTTGCGCATCGCCGCGACATGCTGGGCGCCGGGCTGGACTTCGGCGGCCACCGCGAACACGCCCGCGTGCTTCAGGCCGTAAGCGTCTTCGAAATAATCAAATGCTTCATGAAAGACGAAGTACGGCTTGCCTTCGACATTGGCCAGGCGCTTCTTCAAACGCTGATCGAGCGCATCCAGACGTTCATCAAAGGCTTTGGCATTGCTCTGATAACGCTGGGCATTGGCCGGGTCGGCGGCGCTGAGGTCGGCGGCCATTTTGTCGGCGATCACCCGCGCATTGACCGGTGACAGCCACAAATGTGCATCCAGCGAGCCGGGGCGATGATCGTGATCATGCTCGTCGGCTTCTTCGGAATGGGAATGGTTGTCCGCGCCAAAATGCCTCAGCTTCAGGCCTGGCAGATCCTGCACCGCGACGCTCGGCAGGCTGCGACCGCCGAGTACGCGCGGCAGGAAACCTTCCATGTCCGGGCCGATCCAGTAGAGCAGATCGACCGACTGCACCTTCCGTACGTCGGACGGGCGCAGGGCGTAATTGTGCGGCGAGGCACCCGGTGGCAGCAGCACCTCGGGAATCGCCACGCCGTCCTGCACGGCAGCGGCAATCAACTGCAACGGTTTGATGCTGGTGAGCACTTTGACCTCGGCCTGAGCCGTACCGATCAGCAGAAAACTGGCAACAAAAGCCACAAAAACAGAAAAAAGTCGGGACACGATGACCACTCAAGGAAGCGAGAACGGGTAACATAATAACGTCTCCAGCAAATCTCGTCGCCGCTCATGCCTATTACGCCGATTGCCAGCCGTCCCCACGACCACTCCCATTGCGTGCACAGCGCTTTGTCCGAGGCCGATACCTTGTGCGCGCAAAAGGGCTTGCGTCTGACTGCCCTGCGCCGCCGCGTGCTGGAACTGGTCTGGCAAAGCCACAAGCCGCTGGGTGCCTACGATATCCTCGCTGTGCTCAGCGAACAGGACGGCCGCCGCGCCGCGCCGCCAACGGTGTACCGCGCGCTGGATTTCCTGCTGGAAAACGGCTTGGTTCATCGCATTTCGTCGCTCAACGCCTTCGTTGGCTGTGTACACCCGGAACACGCGCATCAGGGCCAGTTCCTGATCTGTCGCGAGTGCCACGCCGCTATCGAACTTGAGCAAAAAGTGATCAGCGACGCGATCATCAGCAGCGCCAAAGACGTCGGTTTCATCGTCGAAGCGCAGACCGTCGAAGTGGTTGGCCTGTGCGCCGGTTGCCAGGGGGCCTGATGAGCAATGCGCTGATCCGTCTGGAACAGGTCGCCGTCACGTTTGCCGGGCAGACCGTGCTGGACAACATCGAGCTGAGCGTCGAGCCAGGGCAGATCGTCACCCTGATCGGCCCCAACGGCGCCGGCAAGACCACGCTGGTACGCGCCGTGCTCGGGCTGTTGAAGCCAAACAGCGGCAGCGTCTGGCGCAAACCGAAGCTGCGCGTCGGCTACATGCCGCAGAAGCTGCATGTCGACCCGACCCTGCCGCTGTCAGTGCTGCGCTTCCTGCGCCTGGTGCCTGGCGTCGATCGTTCGCGTGCCCTGGCCGCGTTGAAGGAAGTCGGCGCTGAACACGTAATCGACAGCCCGGTGCAGAGCGTTTCCGGCGGCGAAATGCAGCGCGTGCTGCTGGCTCGGGCGCTGCTGCGCGAGCCGGAGTTGCTGGTACTCGACGAGCCGGTGCAGGGCGTCGACGTCGCCGGGCAGGCCGAGCTGTACAGCCTGATTACCAGGCTGCGCGACCGCCACGGTTGCGGCGTGCTGATGGTGTCGCACGATTTGCATCTGGTGATGAGCACCACCGATCAGGTGGTCTGCCTCAACCGCCACGTCTGCTGCTCCGGGCATCCCGAGCAGGTCAGCGGCGATCCGGCATTCGTCGAGCTGTTCGGCAAGAATGCGCCGAGTCTGGCGATCTATCACCACCATCACGACCACGCCCACGACCTGCACGGTTCGGTGGTCAAAGGCCCGCTCGGCGGGCAACCTCATGTTCATGGAGACGGCTGCAAGCATGGCTGATTTTCTGTTGTATGCCCTGCTTGCAGGTCTGGCCCTGGCGCTGGTGGCAGGGCCGCTCGGTTCGTTTGTGGTGTGGCGGCGCATGGCCTATTTCGGCGACACCCTGTCTCACGCCGCGTTGCTTGGCGTGGCACTGGGGTTTTTGCTGGACGTCAGCCCGACCGTGGCGGTGACGGTCGGTTGCCTGCTGCTGGCGGTGCTCTTGGTGACGCTGCAACAGCGTCAGCCACTGGCATCCGACACGCTGTTGGGAATTCTTGCACCGAGCACGCTCTCTCTCGGCCTGGTGGTACTAAGCTTCATGCATGAAGTGCGGATCGACCTGATGGCCTATCTGTTTGGCGACTTGCTGGCGATCAGTCCGAGCGACCTGGCGTGGATTCTCGGTGGCACCGCGGCGGTGCTGGTGTTGCTGGTGACGCTGTGGCGGCCGCTGCTGGCGGTCACCGTGCACGAAGAACTGGCGCGGGTCGAAGGCCTTCCGGTTGCGGGTTTGCGCTTGGCGCTGATGCTGTTGATCGCGGTAGTGATCGCCGTGGCGATGAAAATCGTCGGGGTGCTGCTGATCACTTCGCTGCTGATCATCCCGGCGGCTGCGGCACAGCGTCACGCCCGTTCGCCGGAGCAGATGGCGCTGGGCGCGAGCCTGCTGGGCATGCTCGCGGTGTGCGGCGGGCTGGCGTTGTCGTGGTTCAAGGACACCCCGGCGGGGCCGTCGATCGTGGTGACGGCAGCCGCGCTGTTTCTGTTGAGTTTTGTTCTGCCCCGTCGTGGGGTGTAGACTTGGCCGCTTTTTGCGCAATTAGAGAGTCGCAGGAATGAAGCCGTTCGCCTCCCGTTATCTGCTCCTTGTCGCATTTTCAGTGCTGCTGGGCGCCTGCCAAAGCACGCCGCCGGTGGCTGAAGTCCCGGATGCGCGGGCTACGGCCATCGCACAGCTGGAGCAAAGCCTGGCCAGCAGCGAACTGGCCACCGCCGAAGACCAGTTGGCCGCGTTACAGGCCGACACCCCCAACGATCAATCCCTTGAGCAGTACCAGCGGCAGCTGGCCGAGGCGTATTTGCGCCGCAGCCAGATCGTCCTGCAGAAGGGTGATGTCAACGCTGCAGCCACTGCATTGAGCCGTGCTCGCGCCCTGATGCCCAAAGCGCCCGCGCTGACCGGCGGCGTCAACGGCGCGATCACCGAAGCGCGCAAGGCCGAGTTGGAAAAGGCTGAGGCCGCGCTGCTGGCTGCCGAAGCCAGGCCGAAAGCCAAGGTCATCGACCCGACCGCCGAGAGCACGACGGTTGCGTTGAACATCGGCGATATTCACAAGCTGCAACGACAACTCGACGCCATCGCCGCCGATGTGGTGAATTATGAGTGCGCTGTCAGTATCCAGGCCCCGCGCACCGCAGATTATCCGTGGCTGGCGACGTTGTTGAGCAAGCGAGTAAAGAAGCTTGATCCTGATTTTGATTTGCTGATCGAAAAGCAGATCTTGCGCACAGTGCCGGCGCAGATGGTTTTAAGCCCGCGCAAGCCATAAAACGCATCGCGAGCAGGCTCGCTCCCACAGGTGCAACAGCGTACCTGTGGGAGCGAGCCTGCTCGCGAAAACGTCCTCTCAGCCAATAAAGATCTTAAGCCGGAATCGCCTTGGCTTTAGGCTCGCGCGCCCACACCCGATGCTCGCCAATCGCGGCGAAGAACGGTTTGGTCAACGCACCCACATCCGCGCCCTGCAACAGCCCCGAATCCGCGTCGAGCTTCAGCAAGTCCTGCAACTGCTTGGCCTCGCCGTGCAGCGCGATCGCCTTCAGGTGCTTGTAGGCCTCCAGCAGATAATGCAGCGCCACGCCGTCACCGCTCAACGCAGTAATCGAAGCTGCACCACCCGGTACGAACACGGCGTCGAAAGCGATTGAAGGCATGCCTTCCATCGACGCATCCACCGGCAACGCCTTGCCGTCAGCTGTCTTGACTGGCGCCGAGGTCGGGCCAAGCAGTTTCGCATGGGCGCCTTCGGCTTCCAGCGCTTTCTTCATCGCATCGATGGCTGCAGCGTCAACACCATTGGCAGCAAGGATCGCCACCTTGCGCGTCTTGATATTGCCTGGCAGCAGGTTGGCCTGGCTCAGCGCTGGCGATTGCTCCAGCGAGGTCTTGCGCACTTCGATCGTGCCTTTGGCTGGCGCCGGCAAACCAAGGTTTTCCGCCACGCGTTTGGCCAGGGTCAGGTCGATATTGGCAAGGATCTCGTTCACTTCACGGGCACGAATGAACTCACGCTCGACCTTGCCCAGCTCGAAGCTGTAGGCAGCGATGATGTGTTCTTTCTCATGGTCGCTCATGCTGTTGAAGAACAAGCGGGCCTGGGAGAAGTGATCGCTGAACGACTCGCTGCGCTGACGGATTTTCGCTGCGTCGATGCGCTCCGGGTAGCTCTCGAAACCACCGTCCTGTGCTGCTGGCGGTGTTTCTTTTGGCCAGCCGCCATCGATCGAGTTCGGCTCGTAGGAGGCGCGCCCCTTGTCGATGGTGGTGCGGTGCTGCGCGTCGCGCTGGCCGTTGTGGAACGGCGCGACCGGGCGGTTGATTGGCAGCTCATGGAAGTTCGGCCCGCCGAGTCGGCTGATCTGCGTGTCGGTGTAGGAAAACAGCCGACCTTGCAGCAGCGGGTCGTTGGAGAAGTCGATACCCGGCACGATGTGGCCCGGGCAGAAAGCAACCTGCTCGGTTTCCGCGAAGAAATTGTCCGGGTTGCGATTCAGGGTCATTTTGCCCAGTGGCGTAATCGGCACGATTTCTTCGGGGATGATCTTGGTCGGGTCGAGGATGTCGAAATCAAAGTCGTGCTCGTTCTCTTCTTCGACGATCTGCACGCCCAGTTCCCATTCCGGGTAGTCGCCCATCTCGATCGCTTCCCACAGGTCGCGACGGTGGTAATCGGTGTCTTTACCGGCGAGCTTCTGCGCCTCGTCCCACACCAGCGAGCAGGTGCCGGCGGTTGGGCGCCAGTGGAATTTGACGAAGCGCGATTTGCCCTCGGCGTTGATCAGGCGGAAGGTATGTACGCCGAAGCCCTGCATGCTGCGCAGGCTTTTCGGGATCGCCCGGTCGGACATCGCCCAGATCACCATGTGCGCCGATTCCGGCACCAGCGAGACGAAGTCCCAGAATGTGTCGTGAGCCGAGCCGCCGGTAGGGATTTCGTTGTGCGGCTCGGGTTTCACCGCGTGGACGAAGTCCGGGAACTTGATCGCGTCCTGAATGAAGAACACCGGCATGTTGTTGCCGACCAGGTCGAAGTTGCCTTCATCAGTAAAGAATTTCACCGCAAAGCCGCGCACGTCACGCACGGTATCGCCGGAACCCCTTGGCCCCTGCACCGTGGAAAAGCGCACGAACACTGGGGTTTTCTTGCCCGGATCCTGTAGGAAACCGGCCTTGGTCAGCGCTGCATGGTTCTCGTAGGTCTGAAAGAAACCGTGCGCGCCAGTGCCGCGAGCATGGACGATGCGCTCCGGAATGCGCTCATGGTCAAAGTGCGTGATTTTTTCACGCATGATGAAGTCTTCCAGCAGCGACGGCCCGCGCGGCCCGGCTTTGAGGGTGTTCTGGTTGTCGGCGATCTTTACGCCCTGATTGGTGCGCAGTGCCTGACCGGTGGCGTCCGAACGGAATTCTTCCAGGCTGTCGAGCTTGGCGTTGGTGTTGGCGCGATCCGGGGTGTCGGTTCCGGCCATCTCGCTTTTATCGGGTGCAGGCTTTTTGATGCTCATCAGACGTAAACTCCTCGTTTGGCCCCGGATGCCTTCCGCAGACCCTTGAGTGATTCCCGGGCACGGCACCCAGGGTTTCAAGTCGCTTAAGTAGTGACTGATGAGCGTTTCAGCCGTTCCGTTTATCTGACCTTTGATCGCGTTATTGCCAAATTGAAGGTTAATTGCGAAATAAATGCTAAGAACCTCTATACGGACAGGCTAAAATGCGCGCCCGGCTAACCGCTGATCCTTTTCCAACGCGCCCCACAAGGTTCGCTACGTGATCGAGTTTCAAAACGTCCACAAGACTTACCGCGTTGCCGGTAAGGATATTCCCGCGCTGCACCCGACCAGTCTCGCCATCGAGAACGGTCAGGTGTTCGGCCTGATTGGCCATTCCGGTGCGGGCAAAAGTACCCTGCTGCGTCTGATCAATCGCCTGGAAGATTCCAGTGGCGGCAAAATCATCGTCGACGGCGAAGAAGTCACTGCACTGGACGCCAACGGCCTGCGCCGTTTCCGCCAGCAGGTCGGGATGATCTTCCAGCACTTCAATCTGCTCGCCTCCAAGACTGTCGCCGACAACGTCGCTTTGCCGCTGACCCTGGCCGGTGAGTTGTCGAGCAGCGAAATCAACCAACGCGTGGCCGAGTTGCTGGCGCGGGTCGGTCTGTCCGACCACGCGAAAAAGTACCCGGCGCAATTGTCCGGCGGTCAGAAGCAACGCGTCGGCATCGCCCGTGCGCTGGCGACCAAGCCGAAGATTCTGCTCTGCGACGAGGCCACCAGCGCCCTCGACCCGCAGACCACGGCATCGGTCCTGCAACTGCTGGCCGAAATCAACCGCGAACTGAAACTGACCATCGTCCTGATCACCCACGAGATGGACGTGATCCGGCGCGTCTGCGATCAGGTCGCGGTGATGGACGCCGGTGTGATCGTCGAGCAGGGGCCGGTGGCCGATGTGTTCCTGCATCCGCAGCACCCGACCACCAAGCGTTTCGTCCAGGAAAGCGAGCAGATCGACGAGAGCGAGCAGCGTGACGATTTCGCCCACGTGCCCGGGCGCATCGTGCGTCTGACCTTCCAGGGCGAAGCGACCTATGCGCCGTTGCTCGGTACCGTCGCCCGGGAAACCGGCGTCGACTACAGCATCCTCGCCGGTCGCATTGACCGCATCAAAGACATTCCGTACGGGCAACTGACCCTCGCTGTCACCGGTGGCGACATGGAGGCGGCGTTTGCCCGCTTCACCGCCGCTGACGTTCACATGGAGGTGTTGCGCTAATGGCTGACCTGATGAGTTTCTTCGCCAATATCGACTGGTACGAAATCTGGCTGGCGACTGGCGACACCATGCTGATGCTCGGCGGTTCGCTGCTGTTCACCGTGCTGCTCGGCCTGCCGCTGGGCGTGCTGCTGTTTCTCTGCAGCCCGCGTCAATTGCTGGAAAACCGTGGCCTCTACGCCGTGCTGTCGCTGGTGGTGAACATCTTGCGTTCGCTACCATTCATCATTCTGCTGATCGTGATGATCCCGTTCACCGTGCTGATCACCGGCACCTCGCTGGGCGTGGCCGGGGCGATCCCGCCGCTGGTGGTGGGCGCTACGCCGTTCTTCGCGCGTCTGGTGGAAACCGCGCTGCGCGAAGTCGATCGCGGCATCATCGAAGCGACCCAGTCGATGGGCGCGACCACGCGGCAGATCATCATGAACGCCTTGCTGCCGGAAGCCCGTCCGGGCATCTTCGCAGCGATTACGGTGACAGCGATTACACTGGTGTCCTACACGGCGATGGCCGGTGTGGTCGGCGCCGGTGGTCTGGGCGACCTGGCGATCCGTTTCGGCTACCAGCGTTTCCAGACTGACGTGATGATCGTCACCGTGGTGCTGCTGTTGATTCTGGTGCAAGTGCTGCAAATGGTTGGCGACCGTCTGGTCGTGCATTTCTCGCGCAAATAACGGGTTTCGATCATCTAGAGAGGCGCTGGCCAAGATGGCGGGCGCCCTGAACAGGAGTTAGCTGAATGAAAAAACTGATCGCTGCTTTCGCTGCCGTCGCTGCGTTTTCGGCCCACGCCGAGACCCTGACCGTTGCCGCCACCCCGGTGCCGCACGCGGAAATCCTCGAGTTCGTCAAACCGGCCCTGGCCAAGGAAGGCGTGGATCTGAAGGTCAAGGTCTTCACCGACTACATTCAGCCGAACGTACAGGTCGCGGAAAAGCGTCTGGACGCCAACTTCTTCCAGCACCAGCCGTACCTCGATGAGTTCAACAAGGCCAAGGGCACCAGCCTCGTCGCCGTGACCGGCGTGCACTTGGAGCCGCTGGGCGCTTATTCGAGCAAGCTCAAGGATCTGAAAGACCTGCCAGGCGGCGCCAACGTGGTGATCCCGAACGACGCCACCAACGGCGGCCGTGCGCTGTTGCTGCTGGACAAGGCTGGCGTGATCAAGCTCAAGGATTCGAAAAACATCCTGTCGACCCTCAAAGACATCGAGCAAAACCCGAAAGACCTGAAATTCCGTGAACTGGAAGCCGCGACCATCCCGCGCGTGCTGACCCAGGTCGATCTGGCGCTGATCAACACCAACTACGCGCTGGAAGCCAAGCTCGATCCGTCCAAGGATGCGCTGGTGATCGAAGGCAACGACTCGCCGTATGTGAACATCCTCGTGTCCCGCGCGGACAACAAGGACAGCGACGCGATGAAGAAACTGGCTGCTGCGCTGCACAGCCCGGAAGTGAAGCAGTTCATTACCGAGAAGTACAAAGGCGCGGTGTTGCCGGCGTTCTGATTCAGGTTGCTGCAATGAAAAAGGGGACGCCAATCGCGTCCCCTTTTTTGTGTCTGGTGCCTGGCTTGCGACCTGCCTTGAAGCTTCCCCTCACCCCAGCCCTCTCCCGAGGGAGAGGGGGCCGACCTTCAAGCTTTTCGAGCCTGAGTTCGACTCATAATTGCAGGTCGGCGCAATTCGAATAAACACCTCGGTCAGTCCCCTCTCCCTCTGGGAGAGGGTTAGGGTGAGGGGCTTTTTAGCTTTTGAACTGTCAATTGCGCTCAAGCATCGCCGGCAACTGCGCAACCAGCTTGGCATTGTTCAACGGCGCGCGGATAAACCCGCGCTGTGTGCCGTCCGGGCCGATCACGGCGAGATTGCCGCTGTGATCCACGGTGTAATTCGGCTTGCTGGTATCGGCGGGAATGAACGGAATGCTCACCGCGTTCGCCACCTTCTGCAGCTCCTCGATAGATGAAGGCGTCAGGCCAATGAACTGCGGATCGAAGTAGCCCAGGTACTGCTTCAACTGCTTCGGCGTGTCGCGGTTGGGGTCAACGCTGACCAGCACGATCTGCAATTTATCCACAGCCTCTTTCGGCAATTCACTCTTGATCTGCCGCAGTTGCGCCAGGGTGGTCGGGCAGATGTCCGGGCAGAAGGTGTAGCCGAAGAACAACAGACTCCACTTGCCTTTCAACTCGTCGATGGCAACTGGTTTGCCGTCCTGATCGGTCATGGTCACGTCCGGCAGGTTGCGGCTCTGCGGCAGCAGGATAATGCCGGCGTCGATCAGCGCAGTCGGATCGCCCTGGCCTTTGCCGTTCAGCACTTTATTCACGGTAAGCCCGAGGATCAGCGCGATCACGGCGACGAGGATGAAGACGGTTTTCTGGGTTCGGGTCATAGGTTCAACAGTAAGTAGTGGTCTACGAGCAGGGCGATGAACAACAGGAACAAGTAATAAATAGAGTACTTGAAGGTGTTGATCGCCGCGTGCGGCCGAGTGCCACGGTACAGCACCACGGCCCATTGCAGAAACCTCGCGCCCAACGCCAGCGCGCAGACCAGATACAGCACGCCGCTCATGTGAATCACGTACGGCAGCAGACTCACCGCCAGCAACGCAAAGGTGTAGAGCAGAATGTGCACTTTGGTGTAGTGCTCGCCATGGGTCACCGGCAGCATCGGAATCTCGGCCTTGGCGTATTCCTCCTTGCGATGAATCGCCAGCGCCCAGAAATGTGGCGGAGTCCAAGCGAAGATGATCAGCACCAGCAACAGCGGTTCGGCGCTGACATGGCCGGTGGCGGCGGTCCAGCCCAGCAGCGGTGGCGCGGCACCGGCGAGGCCGCCGATGACGATGTTCTGCGGCGTCGCACGCTTGAGAAAACCGGTGTAGACCACCGCGTAACCCAGCAGTGATGCGAGAGTCAGCCACGCGGTCAATTGATTGGTGAACGTCAGCAGCAGCGCCTGGCCGAGCAATGCCAGCACCAGGGCGAAGGTCAACGCCGCCGCAGGTGAGACCCGGCCTTCGGCCAGCGGACGTTTGTGCGTGCGCGCCATTACCGCATCGATGCGCCGATCGACCACATGATTGACCGCCGCCGCGCCGCCGGCGCACAAGGCAATGCCCAGATTGCCAAACACCAGCACTGTCCACGGCACGCCGGCGCGGGTAGCGAGGAACATGCCGACCAGCGAGGTGATCAGCATCAGCACCACGACTTTCGGCTTGGTCAGCTCCAGGTAATCGCGCCACAGCGCTTGCGCCGCACGCTGGCCGATCAGACTCGCCATGGTGTTTCTCCTTTCAATGCGATGGGCGCGACGACAGGTTTGTGCGCACTCAAGCGCCAGCGCGCCAGCACCGGTTGGTTCACCCGCAACAGGCTGGTGCGCGCGTGATAATTGACCAGCACCAGCGTCAGTAACAGCGCCGCGCCGCCAGCGTTATGCGCGACGGCCACTGGTAGCGGTAGATGAAACAGCACGTTGCTGATGCCAAGGGTGATCTGCGCGGCGAGGGCGATCAGCAGCAATCCGGCCAGTCGGGTCATGCCTACCGCTTTCAACTGCCAGGCCAGACCGAGCAGTACGACCGTCACCAGCAAAGCGCCGATGCGATGGGTCAGGTGAATCGCCGTGCGCGCATCGCTATCGAGTTGTCCGCCGAGATAATTCGGGCCGATGTGCTGGGTCAGGTGGAAGCCGTTGGCGAAGTCCGCCGGCGGCAGCCATTGGCCGTGGCAGGTGGGGAAGTCGATGCAGGCCACCGCTGCGTAGTTGGAACTGACCCAGCCGCCCAAGGCGATCTGGCCGATCACCAGCAGCAGCCCCGCCGTCGCCCAATATTGCAGGCGCTTGGGTACGGTCAGCGCCGGCAGCACGCCGGACAACCTCAGCGTCAGCAGGAACAGCAGACTCAACGTGGCAAAGCCGCCGAGCAAATGCCCGGTGACCACTTGCGGCCAGAGCTTGAGCGTCACCGTCCACATACCGAACGCCGCTTGGGCGATGACCACCGCCAGCAGAAACAGCGGCAGTTTCACCGGCTGGCCCGGATGGCGCCGGTTTACCCAGGCGCGCCCGGCCAAAACTGAAATCAGCAAGCCGAGGGTGCCGGCGAAGTAGCGGTGGATCATCTCGTTCCAGCCCTTGTGCGCCTCCACTGGCGCGTCAGGGAAGTGCAGTTCGGCATGGGCCAGTTGCGCCTCGCTTTTTGGCACGCTGATAAAGCCGTAGCAGCCTGGCCAGTCCGGGCAGCCGAGGCCGGCGTGGGTCAGGCGCGTATAGGCGCCGAGCAACACCACAATCAGTGCCAGCAGGGTGGCAAACAGCGCGAGGCGAAATCCAGGTTTGGCCATGACGATGCCCTTATCCGATGTTCGACAGTTTCAGCAGATGCCGCAGGTCGTTGAGCAGATCCTTGCCCTTCACATTCGGCTCGTAACGCAGCACCAGATTGCCGTGCGGGTCGACGATCCAAAGCTGCGGCACGGCTTTGTCGCCGGTGGTTCTGGCGAATACCCCGGCATCCAGCGGATAGCGCTGCAGCTGCGGATATTCACGGTCGAGTTTGGCGGCATAATCGGCGCTCAGTGGTTGCGCGGCGGCGAGGGCGTGGCTGGCGCGCCCGGCTTCGCGGCCGAGGCTGATCTGGATCTGCCGGGCCAGATAAACCAGTTGCTGACAATCGACTGCGCAGTCCTTTGGCGCCGTGACCAGAATCTGCCAGCGCTGCTCATCGGCCTGCACGCCGAGGTCGGCGCGAGTCTGGCCGTTACCGATCAGCTCGCCGTGATAGCTGCGTCCTTCCGGCACCCAGAACTGCAATTTGTACATGCCGGTGGCGAGCAGCATCGGCCCGACCACGCCAAGGACGATCAGCAACAACTGAATGCGCCCGCGCCGGCGGCTGGGAACGGGTTTGGCCTCAGACATGCTGGGTGGATTCATGGCGCTTCCCATGGCGTTTCTCCTTTGCGTTGTGCCAGCCGAAATAGAGGTAGAGCCCGAGCAACGCCGTGGCCATGGCGAACCATTGCACGGCATAGCCGAGGTGTTTTTCCGGGCCCATCGCGACCACCGTCCAATCGGTCTGGTAGCTGGCCGGGCCGGGTTCGGCGCGCAGCTCAAAGGCGAAACCGTCGCGCTCCAGGGTTTGCCACAATTTGCCCGGCTCGACGGCGGTGATGGTCTGCGGCCAGACACTGCTGACCGGATCGGCGTGCAACTGGAACGTTGCACCGGGGGCGACGTAGACCCAGGCGTCGAGCGTCAGCGCCTCGGCCGGTGTCGTGAACTGCGGCGGCACACGCCGATCGGGCCATGGCAGCCAGCCGCGATTGACCAGCAGCCACAGACCGCTGCGGTGATCCTGAAACGGTTGCAGCAATTCGACACCGACCTTGCCGCCACGCTGGCGGTTGTCCAGCAACAGCGTGTGGGCGGGGTCGAACTGGCCGTGCAGGCGCACGCGGCGGTAAGCCGGGTCGGCGTTGCCGGGCAGTTCACTGCTGGCCAGCGGTTCGGCCACGCGACGTTCGGCATAACTGGCCAGCAGCGCGGTTTTCTCCGCGCCCCGGCCCAGTTGCCAGAAGCCCAGCGCAACCATCAGCGGCAGCAACAGGGCGACCACTACGGTGGGGATCACGCCCGGGCGAAAGCGCTTCATGGGCGCGCCATAAAGTCAGTCATCGCGATCGCTATACTCAAGTGCATCGCCTGTCCCCCGGAGTCTTGCCATGTTCAAAGCAGCGATCGTCCTGATGCTGATTGCCACGGTCGTCAGCCTGTTCAGCGGCCTGTTTTTCCTGGTCAAGGACGACAGCAGCTCCAATCGGCTGGTCATCGCCTTGAGTGTTCGGGTGGCACTGGCCGTGATCACCGTCGGCCTGATGGCCTGGGGTTTCTACAGCGGCCAATTGGTGTCCCATGCGCCGTGGTAGACGCGAGCGGCAAGCTTCAAGCGGCAAGCTACAAGTTAGAGGCCATCCCGCTTTGACTTGAAGCTTGCAGCTCGCCACTTGCAGCTGTTTTCAGAGCACATAGACGAAGAAGAACAAGCCGATCCACACCACGTCGACGAAGTGCCAGTACCAGCTCGCCGCTTCGAAACCGAACTGGTGCTCGTTGTCGAAGTGGCCCTTCATGATGCGCATCAGCATCACGAACAGGATGATCGTGCCGATGGTCACGTGGGCGCCATGGAACCCGGTGAGCATGAAGAACGTCGCGCCGTAGATGCCCGAGCCGAGGGTCAGGCCCAGCTCTTTGTAGGCGTGGATGTATTCCTCGGCCTGGAAGCCGAGGAACGCGATGCCCAGCAGCACGGTGATCGCCAGCCACAGTTTCAGCGCGCCGCGATGGCCTTTCTTCAGTGCATGGTGGGCGATAGTGATGGTCACGCTGGAACTGACCAGCAGGATCGTGTTGATCAGCGGCAGGCCCCAAGGGCTGATGACATCCTTGGGCGGTGGGAACAGTTTCGGGTCGGGGTTGTTCAGCAACGGCCAGACATATTCGAAGTTCGGCCAGAGCATTTCCGACAGGCCCTTGCTGCCTTCGCCGGCCAGCCCGGGTGCCGACACGACGCGGATATAGAACAGCGCGCCGAAGAAGGCGACGAAGAACATCACCTCGGAAAAGATGAACCAGCTCATGCCCCAGCGGAACGAACGGTCCAGTTGTGGGCTGTACAACCCCGCGCGACTTTCCTTGATCACCGCACCGAACCAGCCGAACAGCATGTACGCCAGCAGCAGGCCGCCGACGAAAAAGATCAGCGGGCCGTGGGAATCCGGGCGTGCGGCCTTGAGATCGTTGAACCAGGTGGCGAGGCCGTAGACGGTGACGAACATCCCGAGCGTGGCGATGATCGGCCATTTGCTCTGGGCCGGGACGTAATAATGCTCATGAGTTGCCATTTATTGTTCTCCTTATCGGCCACGCTCAACCGCCAGTGTTAACAGCCACCGGCGGATGTCGGGCGGTGATATCGAACAGCGTGTAGGACAGCGTCAGGTGCTTCACTTCCTTGGGCATGTCGCGGTCAACGATGAAACGCACCGGCATTTCGATCTGTTCACCGGGCTGCAGCACCTGCTGGGTAAAACAAAAGCATTCGGTCTTGTGGAAAAACGCTGCGGCGTTGCTCGGCGCGATGCTCGGCACCGCTTGCGCGCTCATCGGCTTGTCGGTGGGATTGCGCGCGATGAACACCATCTCGTTGACCGCACCGGGATTGGCGGTCAGCTCGTCGTGCTTGGGATAAAAGTCCCACGGCATGTCGGCGGTGTTGGTCGAGAGAAACTGCACGCGCACCTGGCGCGAGGTGTCGACCACTTGCTCGCCTGAGTACTGGCTGCCGGTCTTGCCGTTGATGCCGAAGGCTTTGCACATCACGTCGTAGATCGGCACCAGGGCGAAACCGAAGACGAACATCGCCACCACCACTAGCAGCAGACGGGTGACGAGTTTCTTCAGCGAGATCGAGTCAGCCATGATTTTCAGCCTCCACATGAACCCTTGTGGGAGCGAGCCTGCTCGCGAAGCAGACGCCGCGGTGCTTCAGACACACCGCGTCAGCGTTCTTCGCGAGCAGGCTCGCTCCCACAAAGAACTCCATGTTCATTTCACTTCCGGCGGCGTGGTGAAGGTGTGATACGGCGCTGGCGACGGCACGCTCCACTCCAGCCCTTCGGCGCCGTCCCATGGTTTGGCCGGGGCCGGTGCGCCGCCACGGATGGTCTTGATGACGATGAACAGGAAGAAGATCTGCGTGGCGCCGAACATGAATGCGCCGATCGACGAGACCATGTTGAAATCGGCGAACTGCAGGTTGTAGTCCGGAATCCGCCGTGGCATCCCCGCAAGACCCACGAAGTGCATCGGGAAGAAGGTCAGGTTCATGCCGACGAACGACAGCCAGAAGTGCAGCTTGCCGAGGGTTTCGTCGTACATGTGCCCGGTCCACTTCGGCAGCCAGTAATAGGCCGAGGCGAAGATGCCGAAGATCGCCCCGGGCACCAGCACATAGTGGAAGTGCGCGACCACGAAGTAGGTGTCCTGATACTGGAAGTCCGCCGGGGCGATCGCCAGCATCAGCCCGGAGAAACCGCCAATCGAGAACAGGATGACGAACGCCACCGCAAACAGCATCGGCGTCTCGAAGGTCATCGAGCCCTGCCACATGGTGCTCGCCCAGTTGAACACTTTCACACCCGTAGGTACGGCGATCAGCATGGTCGCGTACATGAAGAACAATTCGCCCACCAGCGGAATGCCGACCACGAACATGTGGTGCGCCCAGACGATGAACGACAGGAACGCGATGCTCGCCGTGGCGTAGACCATCGAGGTGTAGCCGAACAGCGGCTTGCGCGCGAAAGTCGGGATGATCTGGCTGACCGCGCCGAACGCCGGCAGGATCATGATGTACACCTCGGGGTGGCCGAAGAACCAGAACACATGCTGGAACAGCACCGGGTCACCGCCGCCGGCAGCACTGAAGAAACTGGTGCCGAAGTGAATATCCATGAGCATCATCGTCACGCAGCCGGCGAGCACCGGCATCACTGCGATCAGCAGAAACGCGGTGATCAGCCAGGTCCAGACGAACAGCGGCATTTTCATCAGGGTCATGCCGGGCGCGCGCAGGTTGAGGATGGTCGCGACCACGTTGATCGCGCCCATGATCGAACTGATGCCCATCAAGTGGATGGCGAAGATAAAGAACGTCACGCTTTCCGGTGCGTAGGTCGTCGATAGCGGCGCATAAAAGGTCCAGCCGAAATTCGGCCCGCCACCCGGGGTGAACAGGGTCGAGACCAGCAGCAGAAACGCTGCCGGCAACAGCCAGAAACTGAAGTTGTTCATCCGTGGCAGGGCCATGTCGGGCGCCCCGACCATCAGCGGGATCATCCAGTTGGCGAGGCCGACGAATGCCGGCATCACCGCACCGAACACCATGACCAGACCGTGCATGGTGGTCATCTGGTTGAAGAATTCCGGCTGCACGATCTGCAGGCCGGGCTGGAACAGCTCGGCGCGAATGACCATGGCGAACGAGCCGCCGAGCAGGAACATGCAGAAGGCAAACCACAGGTACAGCGTGCCGATGTCCTTGTGGTTGGTGGTCAGCACCCAGCGCATCAGGCCTTTGGCGGGGCCGTGGGCGTGGTCGGCGTGACCGTGGTCATCGATGACAGCGCTCATGGCCGGTCTCCTTTACGAAAGTGGACGGGGCAGGCCGGGGCTCGCTGCCCCGACCGGTTCACTGAATACGCAATTGACCGGCTCATTTGCTTTCCGCCTGTTTCAGCTCCAGCACTTCTTTTGGCGTGATCATGTCGCCCTTGTTGTTGCCCCAGGCGTTACGTTCGTAAGTCACGACCGCTGCGATATCGACTTCCGACAGCTGTTTGCCGAACGCCGCCATGGCGGTGCCGGGTTTGCCGTGGTAGACGATGCTCAGGTGATCCTTGATCGGCCCGGTGGCGATTTTCGAGCCCTTGAGCGCCGGGAACATCGGCGGCAGGCCCTGGCCTTCAGCCTGGTGACAGGCCACGCAAGTGGTGTGGTAAACCTTGTCGCCGCGCTCCTTGAGCTCGTCGAGGGTCCATTCCTTGCTGGTCAGTTCTTTGAGCTGTGCGGCTTCGGCCTTGCGCTCGGCGAGCCATTTTTCGTAGTCGGCCTGTTCCTTGACCTCGACCACGATCGGCATGAAGCCGTGATCCTTGCCACACAATTCGGCGCACTGGCCACGGTAGAGGCCGGGCTTGTCGATACGCGTCCAGGCCTCGTTGACGAATCCGGGAATCGCATCGCGCTTGACCGCAAATGCCGGCACCCACCAAGAGTGAATGACATCAGCCGAGGTCACCAGAAAGCGCACCTTGGCGCCGATCGGCAGCACCAGCGGCTTGTCGACTTCGAGCAAGTAATGCTCGCCCTTGGCTTCTTTGTTGTGAATCTGTTCGGCGGGGGTGGCCAGGTTGCTGAAGAACTCGACGTCCTGGCCCAGGTATTTGTAGTGCCACTTCCACTGATAACCGGTGATCTGGATATCGATGTCCGGCTCGCTGGTGTCGTACATCTTGATCAGCGTTGCGGTGGCGGGCACGGCCATGGCTACCAGGATCAGCAGCGGCACGATGGTCCACATGATCTCGACGCCGGTGCTTTCGTGGAATTTGGCCGCGACCTGGCCGGTAGAGCGGCGGTGCACCATCATCGACCAGAACATGGCGCCGAAGACGATGATCCCGATCACCACACAGATCCAGAAAATGGTCATGTGCAGGTCGAATACTGCGTGACTGATTTCAGTCGCTCCAGGCGCCATATTCACAGTCCATGCCGCGTTGGCCGGGCTGAAAATCGACCACAACAGGAGGCCCATCCAGACATGTGGATGTCGCATCATTGCGGGTTCCCCTTATCGTTCTTGTTATCCCGCCGGCGTATCGCCTGCGGCAAGGGAGCGGCTGCATCAGACTACGAACTTGAATCGCCGGGCCTTGCTGCGGGTGCAGTCGGGCGTCATCAGCTAACTCCATTCATTGGCGAGTATAGACAGCGCCCGGGAATTGCAACCCGGGCACGTAAATGAGCTGAAACACCCGGCGCTTGCGTTCAAGTGCCCGAATGGAGAAGGATGCAGACGAGTGGTGGCAAATGGATATAACGCAGCTGCATCAAGGATGAAATAATTATGACAAATGCGTCTTAGCGTTTTTCGTAAGCCAGCTAAGTTATGTCTTCCCTATTTCATTGCCTTGTTTCCTGGAGTTTTCATGAACACCGCCGCATTGCGCGAGCAGATCCAAAAAGCCCAACAGCACGAAAAAGACACCGGCCTGCTGACCCGTCAGCTGGAAAGCAAGCTGCCTCACCTGCACCCGGCGATCCAGTTGCCGGAAGCCGACGCCCAAGGCGTGCTGACGCGTTTTGTTGCCGCCTACATCGATGAAGTACCGGACCTGCTGGATGCAGCCAATGAAGTCGCCAGGGAAGCGGGAATCGAATCGCAGATCAAACCGGTGCTGAAAATCGCCGAGCAGTATTTCCTCCAGCCGCCGGCGATCATGGCCGGGCTCGTCGGCCTGGACAGCCTGCTCGACGAAGCCTATCTGGCACACCGTTTTGTCGAAGAGGTCAACGACCTGTACATCAAGCACTTCGGCCAGCCATTGATCCCCTTGGACATGACGGTCGCCAACCTGATTGCTCACCAATTGATCGGTGAGGAATTTGCCAACCAACTGGACGAAGCGGTGCATCACGCGATCGACGAGATGCTCAACGAAGAGAGTTTTGCTTTGGAGTCGGTCGAAGCCTATCGCGAAAAACTCAGCAGTCCGGACACTGGCGCGGCGTGGAAACGCTGGCCGTGCATGAGCCGCCGGTTGGGTGTGGGGCTTGAGCTGGATCAGCCTGCCGCGTAACCCTCATACACCATAGATGCAATGTGGGAGCGAGCCTGCTCGCGAATGCGGTCGATCATTCAACATCTCTGTTGGCTGATACACCGCTTTCGCGAGCAGGCTCGCTCCCACAGGGTTTGTGTTCACAATGGATTATCTAGCCGGCCGCACCAATCCCGGTATTGGTCCGAACCCGGCCTTCCAGCCTGCGTTTCAACCCGCGCGATTCGATCAACAGCTTCGAACCCTTCGCCGCGTTCGCCCGGCCCCATTCCTCAAGCAACTCGAGACACGAATGGTCGATGTAGCTCAGGTTGTTCAGCGGCACATGCACCGTCGTGCCGTGGGGAATGCTGCCCAGCACCTGCGTCAGCGCCGGCACTTTGAGGAACGTCGCTGCACCAACCAGACGCAACTCCATTTCGCCGTCCTGCGGCAGGTCGATCAGGCTGATCTTCAGGCGCGAAGCCTTGAACGCCAGCTTCAACATGGTCAGGCCGAAACCGATCAGCACACCAGTGAGCAGATCAGTGAAGATGATCGCCAGCGCCGTCGCGGCATAGGTGAACATCGGCATGCGTCCATAACGACCCAGACCACGGAAGGCTTTCAGGTCGACCAGTTTGAAGCCGGTATACACCAGCACCCCCGCCAGACTCGCCACCGGAATGCTTTGCAGCACGCTCGACAGCAACAGCACGAATGCCAGCAGCCACAGGCCATGGAAAATCGTCGAGTAGCGTGTGGTCGCACCAGCCTGAACGTTGGCCGAACTGCGCACGATCACCCCGGTCATCGGCAGCGCGCCGACCAGACCGCAGAGCATGTTGCCGACACCTTGCGCCGACAGTTCACGATCGAAGTCCGAACGCACGCCGCTGTGCATGCGATCCACCGCCGCAGCGGATAGCAGGGTTTCGGCACTGGCGATAAACGCCACGGCGAACGCGGCAATCAGCAGTGTCGGGTCGGCCAGATTCATCAGGTCTGCCGGCTTGAGCCAATCGATCGCTTCGGCCAGGTTCGCCGGCACCTCGACGCGCTTGACCTGCAACGCCAGCATCAGGCTCGCCACCGTCGCCAGACCCACACCGAGCAATGCGCCGGGAATGAAGCGCAGCGAATGCGGGCGGAATTTTTCCCACAGCCACATCACCGCAATCGTCGACAAGCCGAGCAGACCCGCCTGCCAGCCGAACGACGGCAAGGCTTGCGCTACGGCCGCCGGGAACGCCGTGAGGTTGTCGAGCCCGGAAGGCTGCGGCTTGGCATCGAGCATCACATGGATTTGCGAGAGCACAATCAACACGCCAATGCCCGCGAGCATGCCGTAGACCACCGCTGGCGCCGTGACGCGAAACCAGCAGCCAAGCTTCAGGCGCCCGGCGACCAGTTGCAGAAATCCGGCGAGCAGCAGGATCGGCCCGAGCATCTCCACGCCATGCTGGCGCACCAGTTCGAAAACCAGCACCGCCAGACCCGCCGCCGGACCGCTGACCTGCAATGGCGAACCCGCCAGCCAACCGACCACCAGACCGCCGATGATGCCGGTGATCAGACCTTTGGCCGGCGGTAGCCCTGAGGCAATCGCGATACCCATGCACAGCGGCAGGGCGACCAGAAACACAACCACGGAAGCCAGCAGCTCCCGTGGCAACACAGCTTTCAATTGAGCCGCACGCATGGCGATTCTCCCGAAGTTTTCTTCAGGCGTGGCGAGGCCGGGCCGCTGAATCAGCGGCCGGCGTCATACCACACAGATTGTTGGGAAGATTTAGAAGCGCGCTTTGGGCGTCGCCACAGGAATCGGATGGCTGCCGTCGAGAGGCAGGAAACGACCCTGGTCCGCGTCGTAAGCTTTGATTTCGCTGGTTTCGATGTTGTAGACCCAGCCATGGATGAACAGATGACCGTTCGCCATGCGCGAGGCTACCGAAGGATGGGTACGCAAGTGCTGCAGTTGGGCGATGACGTTTTCCTCGGTGAGGATCGGCATGCTGTCTTTTTCGTCGGTGCAGTTGCAGTTGTCGTGCACCATGGTTTTCGCGACTTCAGCGTGGCGCAGCCAGGCTTTGACCGTCGGCATTTTTTCCAGGCTGTCGGGGTTGAGTACCGCGCGCATGGCGCCGCAATCGGAGTGGCCGCAAATGATGATGTGCTGCACGCCCAGCGCCAGTACCGCGTACTCGATAGCGGTGGAGACGCCGCCGTTCATCTGACCGTAGGGCGGCACCACATTGCCGACGTTACGGGTGACGAACAGATCGCCCGGCGAGCTCTGGGTAATCAGCTCGGGAACGATGCGCGAGTCGGCGCAGGTGATGAACATCGCCTTGGGCGCCTGGGCGGTGGCGAGCTTCTTGAACAGTTCTTCCTGCTGCGGAAAAACATCATGATGAAAGCGTAAAAAGCCATCAACGATCTGTCGCAGTGCTGCATCGGCGGATTGTGCTTCAGGGCTTTGCGCCGAGGCAGCCAACGACTGTTTATCCTTGTCACTCATGATTCATCCTCTTGTGCGGATTCAGGGAGTCTTCCCCGGTATTCCGGTATGAAGCCAGTGGCTGTTTAAACCATCCGGGTCATCCCGACCCGTCAGTCACTCGATGAACAAGGTAGCCGCCGAAACTTAACTGAAACTGAATGAAACGCTCTAGAACGTGTGTTCCAGGTCACAAAAAACGTGACTGGCGTGTTTCGGCGGAAGGATTCCAACCCGTCAACCCAAAGCCAATTGTCGCTAAATCAACGACATCTGGCGACCCGGCGGACAGAAGGCCGAGCAGTCGAGGTTATAGCCCTCGCGTTTGTTCAGGCCAAGTTTTTTGATGGCCTTGGCAAATCTTTGTGCGAGCAGGTCGGCAAACGGCCCCTCACCACGCATCCGCGCGCCGAATCGGCTGTCGTAGAGTTCACCGCCGCGACTCTGGCGGATCAGACTCAGCACATGCGCGGCACGTTGCGGATAGTGCGCCTGCAACCACTCCTCGAACAGCGGCGCAACTTCCAGCGGCAGGCGCAACATCATGTAGGCGGCGCTCTGCGCACCGGCAGCGTGAGCCTCGGTGAGCAGGCTTTCGATTTCGCTGTCGTTGATCATCGGAATCATTGGTGAACACAGCACGCCGACCGGAATGCCTGCTTCGCGCATCACCCGAATCGCGCGCAGGCGTGCCTTGGGCGCAGCGGCGCGCGGTTCGAGGATGCGTTTGAGTTCATCATCCAGCGTGGTCAGGCTGATCATCACCGCCACCAACCGTTGCTGCGCCAACTCGGTCAGCAAATCGAGATCGCGCAGAATCAGCGAACCTTTGGTGACGATGGTTACCGGATGTCGGTAGCGCAGCAGCACTTCCAGGGTCTGTCGGGTGATCTGGTATTCGCGCTCGATCGGCTGATACGGGTCGGTGTTGGAACCGAGATTGATCGGCGCGCATTGATAGCCGGGTTTGCTCAGCTGTTCTTCAAGGACCTGGGCGGCATTGGTCTTGGCGATCAGGCGGGTTTCGAAATCGAGGCCCGGTGACATGTCCCAATAGGCGTGGCTGGGCCGTGCGTAGCAATAGATGCAGCCGTGTTCGCAGCCGCGATAGGGATTGAGCGAACGGTCGAAGGGCAGATCCGGCGAGGTATTGCGGCTGATGATCGATTTGGCCTTCTCAATGATCACTTCGGTGTTTTGCGTCTGCGGTACTTCCTGATACCAGCCATCGTCCTCGGCCACTGAACGACTCGGCGCAAAGCGGTTGTGCGGGTTGGTTGCGGTGCCGCGACCGCGGGGCGGGACTGGAGTGATCATCGAACGAACCTCTACTCTGTATATGCATACAGTATCCGAGGCTGTGCGCTGTTATCCAGTACCGTTCAGCGATGCTAAGGAAATTGGCGGTGCCGCTCGTGGATAAAGTTGTTCGTTAGATGATCCTTGCTGATAAACGACAATCGAAGACACAGATGCGCAATTGCTCAACACAGATCCGCTATATAGGCTCTGGAACTCCCGGCAACAGACTCCGGCCAACTAATTAAAAGGATTTGATTGAATGTCTTATTTGAATCAACGCGGTGTTTTCCTGCAAATGATGCGGCCCAGCATCACCGACTCCAATACCATTGTTTCGCTGCAGCTGGCGCGCAAGGAACTGGGCTGGGATGCAGAACAACAGCTGGCGTCCGAGGCTCTGGTCGATTTCATCTATGTCGTAGCGGTATCGGCCGACAAGGGCAAAACCTTCACTATTCGCACCAACAAGAAAGATGTCGACGGTGACGGCGATATTGATAGTGATGACAAGGCGAAGTTGATCGCACTGGCCAAAGCTTATGTGGCAATCATTAATCCGTAAGCAGAAGTAATCGCCACAACTTCATAAATAAAACCCCCTGCATCAATACATCATGCAGGGGTTTTATTTTCAGTTGTGTTGAGTGACCTGGCCGAGATCATCGCCGGAGGTGCTTTGCATGTCTTCGCTGCGCAGATGCGCAACCTCTTTGGCACTGACCGGCGCGCCCTTGTTGCCCCAGCTGCCACGGATGAAACTCACCACGTCCGCGACTTCCTGATCCGACAGGCGCCAGGCGAAACCGGGCATGGTGAAGGTCGATGGCGCTGCGTGCGTCGCCGGCAAGGTTCCGCCCTTGAGCACGATGTGAATCAGCGAGGTCGGATCCTCCGTCTGCAGCACCGGATTGCCCGCCAGCGCCGGGAACACCCGGGTGTAGCCATGGCCGTCGGTGCGGTGGCAGGCTGCGCAGTTGTCGATGTACACCGACGCGCCGCGTTGGCTGTCGTCACCGTTCCACAGCGCGTTGGCCACTTTCTCGTCGTACTGATGCGGCTGATCCGCCGGGTCATTGGCCGGCAGTGATTTGAGATAACGGGCAATCGCGGTGAGGTCGGCGTCGCTCATGTATTGCATGCTGTGGGTGACCACATCACTCATGCCGCCGAATACTGCGCTGCGATCACTGCGCCCGGTCTTGAGAAACTGCACCAGTTGTTCTTCGCTCCAGCTGCCGAGGCCATCCTTGTGATCGCCGCGCAGGCTCTTGGCGATCCAGCCTTCCAGCGGCGCACTGCCAGCGAGAAATTCGCTGCCGTCCGCCGCGCTCAGGGATTTTTCCTGCATGGTCAGCGCACGCGGGGTGTGACAGGCGCCGCAGTGGCCGAGGCCTTCGACCAGATATGCGCCACGATCGATCACCGGATCGGCCGATGTGGCCTGGTAATCCTCGACCTTCGGTGCGAACAGCCAGCGCCAGCCCATCAGCGGCCAGCGCATGCTCAACGGCCAGGGAATGTCGCTGGCCTTGTTCTCCTGCGCCACCGGTTCGACGCCGTGCATGAAGTAGGCGTACAGCGCTTGCATGTCGGCCTGGTTGACCCGCGCGTAGGACGGGTAAGGCATCGCCGGGTACAACGTGCTGCCGTTTCTGGCCACACCGTGGCGCACGGCCTGATCGAAGTCCTCGAAGCTGTAATCGCCCAGGCCGGTTTTATCCGGGGTGATGTTGGTCGAGTAGATCGTGCCGATCGGTGTTTCCATCGGCAGCCCGCCGGCGAACGGCTTGCCGCCCTTGGCGGTGTGACAGGCCACGCAGTCACCGGCGCGGGCAAGGTATTCACCTTGCTTGATCAGATTTTGATCAATATCGGCCGCATAAATTGCAGTGCTGCCGAGCAGGGCGAGGGTGGCGATAACGAAATTTTTCATGGTCATCGCTCCTTAAGCCTGCACCAGCGGGCCGGGGTTTTTCAGGTACTGCTCGCGGATGGCTTTGGCCGACCAGTAGGTCAGCGCCGCCACCAGCCCGGTCGGGTTGTAGCCCAGGCCCTGCGGGAACGCCGACGCGCCCGGAACGAACACGTTGTGCACATCCCAGCTCTGCAAATAGCGGTTCAGTGCGCTGGTCTTCGGATCGGTGCCCATGATTGCGCCACCGTTGAGGTGGGTGGTCTGGTACGAAGCGGTGTTGAAGTGGTCGCCGACCTGCTTGCCGATCACCGCAATGGCTTTCGGGCCCATGGCTTGGGCGATCTTGCCCATCTTCTCGACCATGAAGCGGTTCATCCTGATGTCGTTTTCCTGCCAGTCGAAAGTCATGCGCAGCAGCGGCAGGCCGTAGGCGTCGCGGTACACCGGATCGAGATCGAGGTAGTTGCCACGGTAGGATTGATGCGCGCCGTGGGCGTCCATCGACACCTGGTGGGTGTAGTAATCGGCGGTGGCGCGTTTCCACGCACTGCCCCAGGCCGGCGTGCCCGGCGGGTTGGAAGTACCGGCAATCGGTCGACTGCCAGCCTGGTTGACCCACATCGGCGAACCGCCGACGAAGCCGTGCGGGCCGTGGTCGAAGTTGTCGGCGTTGAAATCGTCCACCGCCACGCCGTTGCCGCCAGCGCCGATGAAGTTGTTGGTGTGGGTGTCCTTGTCGAAGAAGGCCTTGATAGTGGCCATGTTCTGGTAGGCGAAGTTACGCCCGACCACGCCGTCGCCGCTGATCGGATCGTAGGGTTTGCCGATCCCGGACAGCAGCATCAGACGCACGTTGTGCAACTGGAATGCGCCGAGAATCACCAGATCCGCCGGCTGCTCGATCTCGCGGCCCTGGCCGTCGATATAGGTGACGCCGGTGGCTTTGCTTTTCGTGCTGTCGAGATTGACCCGCAGCACATGGGAGTTGGGCCGCAACTCGAAATTCGGCAGGGGCTTGAGCGCCGGCAGAATGTTCACGTTCGGCGAGGCCTTGGAATACATGTAGCAGACGTAGCCGCTGCAGAATCCGCAGAAATTGCACGGCCCCATCTGTGCGCCGTAGGGATTGGTGTACGGCCCAGAGGTATTTGCCGAAGGCAGGTTGTAAGGTTTGTAACCGACTTCTGTAGCCGCTTTACCAAACAGCTGTGCGGATACGGTGTTTTTCTGCGCTTCCAATGGAAATGGATTGGAGCGATCTGCCGCGTATGGGTTGCCGCCCTTGCCCTGACCGACCAATTGGCCCTTCACCGTCCAGGCCTGGCCGGAGGTGCCGAAGACTTTTTCCGCGAAGTCGAAAAACGGTTCCAGCTCTTCATAGCTGACGCCGAAATCCTGGATGGTCATGTCCTTGGGGATGAAGCTTTTGCCGTAGCGTTCTTCGTAATGGCTGCGCATACGCAATTCGATCGGGTCGACACGAAAGTGCACGCCCGACCAATGCAGCCCGGCGCCGCCGACGCCATTCCCCGGCAGGAACGCGCCCAACTGGCGGTTGGGCAGGGCGATGTCGTTGACGCTGTGGCGAATGGTCACCGTCTCTTTGGAGATGTCCTGAAAGAGCTTTTTCCGCACGCTGTAGGTGAGTTCGTCGATCACCTGCGGATAGTTGCCGTCGGGGTAGGTGTCCTGCATCGGCCCGCGCTCCAGCGCCAGCACGTTCAGACCCGCTTCGGTCAGCTCTTTGGCCATGATGGCGCCCGTCCAGCCGAAACCGACGATGACTGCATCAACCTTCTTCATTACCGTTGCCATGCTTACGCCCTCTCGCCGCGAATCGACACTGCCGGGAAGGGGTATTGCTCGTTGCGTTCCACCCAATCCATGAAATCGGCGCGGGCGCCGGGGAAACCGATCATGGTCCAGCCGACCATGCCTTTATTGCCACCATGGATCGGGTCGCAGAAGAAACCTTCCTTGGTGTTTTGCAGCAGCAGATTGAAAAAGATCTTCGCCGGCACCGCGTCGAACTGCGGTTTGCCGGCTTCCAGTTGCCTGAGCAGATCGTCTCGGGTAGCGCTGTCTTGCTCGGCAAATGTTTTACCGCTCAGACCTTTTATCCACTGATCCGTGGCGGCGATGCCGAGGCGATAGATGTCTTTGGGCACCAGTTTGCTCTGCCAGCCCATCTCCGGCGCAGCGTCGGCATTGAACGGGCCTTGCATATACCAGAGCGCGCCAGCGGCGTACGGGGTGTTCATTTGCCGATCGATGTATTCCGGCACGCCGGCTTCAAGCGCGCCCGGGCCTTGCGCGTCGTTGGGGATCAACTGGGCGACGGCGGCATTGATGAATGCCCATTCTTCAGCGGTGAAAAAGCTCGGCTGATACTCACCGGCGCCAGCAGCGGCCGGTTTTGGCGCGGCAGGCGCCGGTGCGCTTTCAGGTGCGGCTTGCAGCACGCTGCTGCCCAGGCCGGTACCGGCAAGCGTGACCACCGGAATCAGGGTCAGGGATTTGCGCAAGAACTCACGCCGCGGGTTGTCTCGATCTTGATCAGACATGTGGGCACCTCATCAGGCATAGAAATCAGCCGCTTCTGCGAGCAGCTCGAGGAATTTTGCGTCGCGACGATCGGGATCTGGCCTGCGGAAAGCCGTCCCGTCTGCAACATCATGTGACAAATGGTAGCAGGCTAAGCATCAAGAAAAACCGTTCGCACGGAAAAAAGCTCGGCGAGGCGACGATTCACGTTTCTTTGACGGCCGGCTCACGGCGCATTGACCGCCTGGCGGCGAAGCTGCAACTCCTTCAATGAAGATTGCCGAATCGGTCAGCCCAGCATGTCTCGAATGCGCTTTTTCCCCGCTTTGTGTTTTTCGCTTGTCGCGCTGTTGCATGGCATTGCCGCCCGAGCTGCCGACACCACGCCCTCTCGCCCGGCCGAGTGGGCGCAGCCGGTCGAGGCGCAGTTCAACCTGTTCCGCATGTCACCGACGCTGTATCGCAGCGCCTTGCCCAGTCGCAGTGCGGTGCCGCTGTTGAATGATCTGCATGTCGTCACCGTAATCAACTTCCTGCCTGACGCTGATAGCGACTGGCTCTCCGCGCCGGGCATCAAGCAAGTGCAGCTGCCGTATCGCACCAACCACGTCGACGACAGCGATGTGCTCAAGGCTCTGCGCGCGATTCAGTCCGCCGAGGCCAACGGCCCGGTGCTGATGCACTGCAAGCACGGCTCTGACCGCACCGGACTGATGGCAGCCATGTACCGGGTGGTGGTGCAGGGCTGGAGCAAAGAGCAGGCGCTCAAGGAAATGACCGAGGGCGGCTTTGGTGACAGTCAGCACTTTCACGACAGCGTGCGCTATGTGATGCAAGCCGACGTCGACCGCTTGCACGAAGCCTTGATCAATGGCGAATGCAGCACCAGTGCATTCGCCATGTGTTCGATGAAGAGCTGGTTCGACTCGGCCCACGTCCAGCGTTGATCAGCTCAATCGGCTGGCGCAGGAAAAAGCGCACTGTCGATCGGTTTTCCGAGAAAGGCTTGCAGTGCGGCGGGCAGTGCCTGCCTGTCCCCCGCCAACAAGTGTTCGCGCAGGTCCCGGCCCGTCTGCTCATTGAACAGGCCTTCACGTTCGAAACGTTTGAACGCCTCGCTCGCCAGCACACCGGACCATTTGTAGGCGTACAGCGACGCCTCGTAACCGGTGACCAGATAATCGCAGTTGTTGGCGAAGCGGCAGTAGGCTGGAATGGACAAGTGCTTGAACTCGCGTTGCACTTCCTCCATCACTTGTTGAACAGTGCGACCGTCGCCGTGACAGCGGTGCAGTTCGAAGTCGAACAGTGCGCTCAGCAGCAGCATCGCCGTCTCCCGGCTGCGCTGGACGTCGGTGGTGGAAAACGCGGCAGTGGCCTGTGCTTCGGACAGGCGCTCACCAGTCTGGTGATGGGTACCCAGCCAACGCAGAAATTGCCCGGATAACGCCCATTGCTCGAACAGTTGCCCGACAAACTCGGCCGCGTCGCGGCTCAAGTGCGAGATACCGGACAGATTGTAGTGCGGCGAACGCGTCAGCACGTGATGCAGGCAATGGCCGAATTCGTGCAGCAGTACGCGTAAATCGTCATGTCCAAGCAGGTCCGGATGCCCGATCGCGGCGGCCGTGAAATTGCAATGCAGCGTGGCAATCGGCAGCGCTGGTCGGCCTTCGGCATTGATCCGTCGATTGCGCAGCACGCCGGTCCAGGCGAAGTCGGTGCCCGCCTCGTGATGGAAGGGATTGATGTAGATGAAGCCAATCGGTTGATCATGCTCGCTGATTTCCCACAGGCGAATGTTGTCGTGGAAGTGCTCCTGGCGGGAATTTTCGCTGATGCTGATGCCGAACATGTGCTCGCTGAAGCGACGCAAACTTTGCAGAGTGGCGTTCAGCGGGAAGAACTGGCGCAGGTCCTGCACCCCGCCGCCCACCTGCTTGAGGCGTAATTGCTCGGCGAGGAAGTTGTGATCCCACGCTTCTATCCGTTCAATGCCCTGCTGGCGGGCAGAGGCTTGCAGATCATCGGTTTCGCGCGCCAGCGCCGCTGCATTGAGGGCGATCTGCTGACGCAGAAAACGGCGGACCTGATCGGTATCCACAGCCATGCGGTCGTGCAGCCGCAGATGGGCAAAGTTGTCGAAACCCAGGAGCCGGGCTTTCGCATGACGCGCGGCCAGGAGCTTTGCCAGTACCGGTCCGTTGTCGAAACGGCCGGCGTAAGGCCCCTGATCCGAGGCGCGGGTGCACCAGGCTTTGAAGCATTCCTCGCGCAGACCGCGGTGCTGTGCCCGCTTCATGATCTGGTCGTAAGTGTTTTGATCCAGTGTCAGGCGCCAGCCGGACAGGCCGGCCTTTTTGGCGTTGGCAGCCAGATGCGCCTGTGTTTGCGCGGGCAGTCCCGCGAGCAGCGCGATATCGTCGATGTCTTTGTTCCAGGCGGCGTTGACTGCTTTGAGGTTGCTCTGAAAGCGTTTTTCCAGCAGATCGATTTCGCCATTCAAGCGCGCCAGTTCGTCGCGTTGCGCAATTGGCAATTCGCCCCCCGCCAGCTGAAACCTGCGCAGGAACTTTGTCAGCGAGGCTTTGCGTGAATCACTGAAGCTGGCGGCAACCGGACTCTGCGCCAATCGTTGATAAACCTGGAGCAGTCGTCGATTGGCAGCTTTCGCAGTTCTGTAACGTTGTGCGGCGTGGGTACTCAGGGCTTCCTGGGACAACCACTCGGGATCATCGGAATGACTGACCGAGAGGGATTCAATGACTGCCATGGTTTCAGCCAGACGCGCGTCGGCTTCATCGACAGCGATGACCACATCGTCCCAGTTGGGGTGGTCGACCTGAGTGGCGATGACGTTTTCGATGATCAGCAGGTTGTCGGCAACGATGCGCTCGACCGCCGGCAGCAAATGCTCGGCGCGTATCGCCGACCAGGGCGGCAACTGCCAATGTTGTAAAAGTGGATTGGTGTGGGGCATGACGTCTTCCGTGAGAGAGGGCTGGATTGGTCAGCCTAATCAGGAAGCGCAGGGCGAGGTGGTAGATGATTACCGCCACCTGCCGACGATCATCGGCAGGTGGCGGTAGCTGTCATTGTTGTTCGTCAGGCTTTTTCTTCAACTTTGGATTGGGGAAGAATTGCACCGCCTGGACCTTCTTGTCGGCGGCAGGTTTCAGCGCGCTGGTATTGACCCGCGTGCCCAGCTCTTTGGGCACCGACAGGCCCTGCTCGTTGAGGGTGTCGGAGTAACCACAGGCCACGCATTCGCGGTGCGGCACGCCATCCTCGTTCCACATCATCAACTTGTCCGGCTCGCTGCACGCCGGGCAGACCGCCCCGGCGATAAAGCGCTTCTTGGTGATCACAGGGCCTTCGCTCATGCTGCCGCGTCCTCACTCAGACCGCTGTGGCGCAACAGCGCGTCGATCGACGGCTCACGGCCACGGAAGTCGACGAACAGCACCATCGGTGCCTGCGAGCCGCCGCGCGCCAGAATCGCTTCGCGGAAGGCGCGACCGGTTTCAGCGTTGAGCACGCCGTCTTCTTCGAACTTGGAGAAGGCATCGGCGGACAACACTTCAGCCCACTTGTAGCTGTAGTAACCGGCCGCGTAACCACCGGCGAAGATGTGCGCGAAGCTGTTGGGGAAGCGGTTGTAGGCCGGTGGACGCATCACCGAGACCTCGTCACGTACGCCCTCGAGCACTTGCGCCACGCTGCGGCCATCGCCATGGGTGGCGTGCAGTTCGAAGTCGAACAGCGAAAACTCCAGCTGACGCACCATCATCAGGCCGGACTGGAAGTTCTTCGCCGCGAGCATTTTTTCCAGCAGGTCCTGCGGCAGTGGCTCGCCGGTCTCGTAGTGGCCGGAAATCAGCGCCAGGCCTTCCGGCTCCCAGCACCAGTTTTCCATGAACTGGCTTGGCAGTTCGACCGCATCCCAGGCCACGCCATTGATGCCGGAGACGCCAGCGTGTTCGACGCGGGTCAGCAGGTGATGCAGGCCGTGGCCGAACTCGTGGAACAGGGTAGTCACTTCATCGTGGGTCAGCAGCGCAGGCTTGCCGCTGTCGGCCGGGGTGAAGTTGCACACCAGATTGGCCACCGGGCTCTGCAATACACCATCGACGGTGCGGCGACGGTCGCGGGCGCCGTCCATCCACGCGCCGCCACGCTTGTTGGCGCGGGCATACAGGTCGAAGAAGAAGCGGCCGACGTGCTGGCCGTTTTCCTTGATCTCGAACAGGCGTACGTCCGGGTGCCAGGTGTCGAAGCCTTTCTGCTCGGCGATCTCGATGCCGTACAAACGCTGGACAATGGCGAACAGGCCGCTGAGGACTTTATCGATCGGGAAGTAGGCACGCAGGGTTTCCTGAGCGACGCTGTAGCGTTGCTCGCGGAGTTTTTCGCCGTAGAAACCACTGTCCCAGCTTTGCAGATCGGCGCAGCCCTGTTCGGCGGCGTAAGCGCGCAACTGTTGCAGATCCTGCGCGGCGAACGGCTTGCTGCGCTGGGCCAGATCACGCAGGAAGCTCAGTACCTGATCGCTGGATTCGGCCATTTTCGTCGCCAGGCTCAGCTCGGCGAAACTGGCGAAGCCCAGCAGTTGGGCCAGTTCCTGGCGCAGGTCGAGGATCTCTTCCATCACCGGGCCGTTGTCGTTCTGGCCGGCATTCGGGCCTTGATCCGAGGCGCGGGTGCAGTAGGCGGCGTAGACTTCTTCGCGCAGTGCGCGGTCTTGCGCGTAGGTCATCACCGCGTAGTAGCTGGGGAATTCCAGGGTGATCAACCAGCCATCCAGACCTTTGGCCTGCGCGGCGGCAGCCATCTGCGCCTTGGCCGAATCGGTCAGGCCGGCGAGGGCGGCTTCGTTGGTGATGTGCTTGGTCCACGCCTGCGTGGCGTCGAGCAACTGGTTGGAGAAGCGGCTGCCAAGCTCGGACAGTTTGCTCTGCACTTCGGCATAACGTTTCTGCTCGGCTTCCGGCAGATCGATACCCGACAGACGGAAATCGCGCAGGGCGTGTTCCAGAATGGTCTTTTGCGCGACGTCGAAACTGGCAGCTTCCGGACTGTTGGCCAACGCTTCATACGCCTGGAACAGTTCGCGGTTCTGGCCCATTTCGGTGGAGTAGGCGCTCAGGGCCGGCAGGCACGACTCGTAGGCTTCACGCAGTTCGGCACTGTTGCACACGGCGTTAAGATGGCTGACCGGGCTCCACGCCGCACCGAGACGATCGTTGAGTTCGTCCATCGCCAGCACCAGACCGGCCCAGGTCGGGTTCTTGCCCTGGGTCTTGAGGATTTCGGCGATGGCGGCGCGGTTGTCCGCGAGAATGGTTTCGATGGCGGGCAGGACGTGTTCGGCACGGATCGTGGAGAACGGCGGCAGGTCGTAGGACTGCAAAAGAGGGTTGTTCACGCTCACGGTTGGCACCTTGGCTGGAAGAAACATGCGCCCATCTTAATTACAATCGACACTCACCGCAGCTATCGGCGACAGAGAGAGAACTAATCGTGTCCCTTCGCAAATACCAGAATCACACCCCCCGCCTGAGCAACGGCGCATTCGTCGACGGTTCGGCGGTGGTGATCGGCGACGTCGAAATTGGCGCAGACAGCTCGGTCTGGCCGCTGACGGTGATCCGTGGCGACATGCACCGCATCCGCATCGGTGCGCGCACCAGCGTGCAGGACGGCTGCGTGCTGCACATCACCCACGCCGGCCCGTTCAACCCGGACGGCTTTCCCTTGCTGATCGGCGATGACGTAACCATCGCCCACAAGGTCATGCTGCACGGCTGCACCGTTGGCAGCCGCGTGTTGATCGGCATGGGCAGCATCGTCATGGACGGTGCCGTGGTGGAAGACGATGTGATCATCGGCGCCGGCAGCCTGGTGCCGCCGGGCAAGCGCCTGCAGAGCGGCTTCCTGTATGTCGGCAGCCCGGTCAAGCAAGTGCGCCCGCTGACCGACAAGGAAAACGCCTTCTTTACGTACAGCGCGGCGAACTACGTCAAGCTCAAGGACCTGCATCTGGCCGAAGGCTACGACCAGCTCTGAATCGCCCTACACCTGCTCGGGAATTTCCATGCATTACCAGACCGTACTGTTCGACCTCGATGGCACCCTGACCGACCCGCGTGAGGGCATCACCCGCTCAATTCAATTTGCTCTGGCCAATCTCGGCATCGACGAGCCGGACCTGAGCAAACTGGAACACTTCATCGGCCCGCCGCTGCTGCAAGCGTTCATGCAGTTCTACGACTTCGACGAGGCCAAGGCCTGGGAAGCGGTGAATTTCTATCGCGAGCGCTTCAAGGTTACCGGCCTCTACGAGAATCGGGTGTTCGACGGGGTCACGCCGCTGCTGGAAACCTTGAGCGGGCAGGGGCGGCAGTTGTACATCGCCACCTCCAAGCCGTGGGTGTTCGCCCGCGAGATCGCCCGGCACTTCGACTTCGCCCGCCACTTCAAGGTGATCTACGGCAGCGAGCTGGACGGCACGCGAACCAACAAAGTTGAGCTGATTGCGCACTTGCTTGAGGAAGAACGCCTGGACCCGGCACAGACCCTGATGATCGGCGATCGCAAGCACGACCTGATCGGCGCGCGCAGCAATGGTCTCGATGCAGCGGCGGTGGGCTATGGGTTTGGCAGTTTTGAAGAGTTGAATGCCGAGGCGCCGGCTTATCACTTTGAAACCTTGGACGAGTTGCATCAGGCGTTTTTGCAGCGCTGATGAAATAGCCTTCGCGAGCAGGCTCGCTCCCACATTGGATCTCGCTGCCTCTGTGGGAGCGAGCCTGCTCGCGAAAGGGCCGTTATGCCTCCGAGTTCCTTAGGACTGGGCCAGCGCTTCCAGCGCCGCCTTACGCTCATCAACCGGCAACCGTCCCAACCGCTCAACCTCGGCGTAAAACCTCATCCAATCCCCATCTACTTGCCTGAACACCGCCGCAAACGCCGGCACCCACTGGTCATACAGCCCGAACGGCAACAACCGCGCATTGTTCAGCGGCGCATTGACCCAGGCGTCATAGCGTTTGTCCCCGGCCCACTGAGTGTCGCGCATTAGCCGATACTCCCGGCGCAAGCGCTCGAATTCCGCCGCTTTGCGCTCTCGCATCTGCTCGGCGGACAGCGGCTGCGCATAGAGCTTCTCCAGTCGTGAACGCGTGTCGAGCACCAGACCAATGAACTGGTCACGCTGCTTGAGCCTGGCATCCGACTCCGCCGGCAGCCCGCGAAACGCGCGCCATTGCCGCGTACCTTCCTGCTCGACAAACGTGGCAAATGACTCGTTGAACTCGGTGTCGTCCTTCACATAGAACTTCTGGTGCGCCAGTTCATGAAAGATCAGCGTGGCCAGTCGTTCGTCGTCCCAGCCCATCATCGAATTGAGGATCGGGTCATTGAACCAGCCAAGGGTCGAGTACGCCTCGACCCCGCCGATCGACACATCCATACCCTGCAAGCGTTGAAGCGCCGCTTCGCCACGGGCGGCGCTCTGGCTGTAGTAGCCGCGATAGGCCACGCAGCCGGCAATCGGGAAGCAGTGATTCTGCGGGGTGAGGGAAAACTCTGCGGTGGCGAACACGTTCCACACCACGAACGGCCGGCCGATGTCGGCGTAGAGACGATAGCTTTGGTTGTCCGGCAGGTGCAGATGCTCGCTGGCGAACGTGCGAGCCTTCTGCGATTGAGCCAAATGCGAGCGCAATCTGGCGTCGCGATTCGGGTCGGCAATGACTTTCTCCACCGGCTCCCGTGCGCGCAGCAATTGCAGTTGGCCGCTGGCCAACTGGCTGTAGTAGCTGACGCTGGTGCAACCGTTGAGCAACAAAAACAACACACCCGGAAACAAAATCGGAAAAACGCGATCAAGTAACCCAAGGCTGGTAAACGGCCTGATCAAAATAAGAAATTCCCCGGAAAGTCCGCCCCAAGACTATCCCGCCTCAAGGAGCACCGCTATGCGCATGTTGATGCTGACAGGAGGCCTGCTGACGCTGGCCGGTTGTGCCGGATTCGGAATGCCCGACCCCGACCCCTCGCAAGCCTGGATCGATCTCGACGCCCGCCAACACGACACGGCGCTGCAAGCCGTACAAGTCGATGCCACCCAGGCCATCGACAAACGTTATTTCGAAGTGCAGCCCGGCAGCCATGAGCTGAAGGTGCGCTATCAATTCCCGGTCGAGGCCACCAATATCGGCCCGAATGCCGAACCGCTGTGGCGCGATTGCCAGATGAGCGTGAAATTCAAGGATTTCAACGCCGGCCAGCGCTATCAGTTGCAGGCGGGCAGCATCGGCTTCCGGCCGTGGGCCAAGCTTTATGATGAACAGCGCAAGGTCGTCGGCCAGGGCACACCGGCGGGCTGCCAGAGCAGTTGATCGGCGCTATGCTGGCTATTCGAATCTGCGGATATCCATCATGCGTACCTTGCTGCTGTTGCTCGTTGTCGGTCTGGTCGCCGGTTGCCAGACGCCATTGCCACCGGTTGACCCGCACATGGCCTGGGTCGACTTCTCCACGCCAAGCCCAGGCGGCAAGTTGCTGATGGCCGAGCGTCTCGACAACCAGCGCTTGGACGACGGGCGTTACTTCCAGGTGACGCCCGGTAGCCATGAATTGCGGGTGCGTTTCGACTTCGAAGTGTTCGGCGGCGGTGGCAGTCTGCTCACCGGCCCGGTGGAGCGCTTATGCTACCTGACCATTCGCTACGACCACTTCGAGGCCGGCCAGCGTTATCTGCTGGAAGGCCGCTCGCTGGCATTCACGCCGAGCGCGCGTTTGTACAATGCCAAGCGCGAGATCGTTGCTGAAGACCGCGAGTTCCACTGCATCATCTAGCGCTTCAGCTGTCGTTTTTCTGGTAGATGATTCGCTTGGTACCGTTCTCGCAAGTGCCGACGATCATGGCTGAGTCGTGCTGCTTCGCTTCTTCCGCCGTGATGATTTCCAGGGTGTACGAGGGAATTGCCTTCGCCTGAATATTTCTTTCGATTTCCTTTCTGAGCTCTTCGCAGTCCTTCGGGGCTGCGAAAGCGGACGTGGCCAGTGCACTGCAAAGGATCGCCAAGCCAATACGTTTCATCGATGAAGCTCCTTGAGGCAGCGCGCACGGGTGTGCGCTGAAGCTGCTGTCGATTATTCGACCACAATTCTGCGGAGCGGGTTCTGACTTTGCTCACACCTTGTATTAATTGCCGGTCGCTGAGCAGGTTTCGAGACTGCCTTCGCGAGCAGGCTCGCTCCCACACTGGATCTGCGACGTGCACAAATCCCCTGTGGGAGCGAGCCTGCTCGCGAAGGCGTCAGCCCGGCAAACGCCCAATCAGCTGACCAGCGAAGCCTCGAGAGTGATCTTCGCATTCAGCACCTTGGAAACCGGGCACCCTTCCTTGGCCTTGTTGCTCAACTCTTCAAACTGCTGCTGAGTTGCGCCCGGGATCTTCGCCTTGAGAATCAGTTTCACCGCAGTGATCGCGAAGCCGCCGTCAACCTGATCGAGGGTGACTTCGGCGTTGGTGTCGATGCTGTCTGCCTTCAGGCCGGCATCGCCGAGAATCATCGAAAACGCCATGGAGAAGCAGCCGGCGTGGGCCGCGCCGATCAGTTCTTCCGGGTTGGTACCCTTGCCGCCTTCAAAGCGCGCCTTGAAGCCGTAAGGTGCTTCGCGCAGTACGCCGGTTTCGGTGGAGATCGAGCCGAGACCGGTTTTCAGATCGCCTTCCCAATGCGCCGATGCCTTTTTCACGATAGCCATGTCTGCCTCCTCAAATGTGGCGCGGAACGCCGCGCCGTCGCGGTTTTTACTAGCAAGGCTTCTGAGGATAGACGGCGGAACAAAGTTCAGCCTGGCTGAATCGTTGACTTTTTTAGTAGGAAATTTCGTCGCTGCTATTGAATCTCGGGTATATGCCCTCATTCCATAAAACACGCTTATGGATTTGGCAGGTTTTCGCTCGCAAGAAAAACCTGCCTCCCCACCCGGAGATGCAGGTTCATGAAAAAACTGTCCGACGTAAAATTTTCCACCCTCGATCTGGTGCCGGTGCGCGAAAACGGCAGCGCGGCGCAATCGCTGCGCAACTCGCTGGACCTGGCGCAGCATGTCGAGAAATTCGGCTACACGCGCTTCTGGGTCGCCGAACACCACAACATGGACGGCATCGCCAGTTCGGCCACTTCGGTGTTGCTCGGCTATCTGGCCGGGGGCACGTCGACGATCCGCGTCGGTTCCGGCGGCGTAATGCTGCCCAACCATGCGCCGTTGGTGATCGCCGAGCAGTTCGGCACCCTCGAGAGCCTGTACCCGGGACGAATCGACCTGGGCCTGGGCCGCGCACCCGGCTCGGACCAGATGACCGCCCGCGCCTTGCGCCGTGAGCGCTCGGGCAGCGCTGACGACTTCCCTGAAGACGTTGCCGAACTGATGCGCTACCTCGGCCCGCGCACACCGGAACAACGGGTGATCGCCATGCCCGGCACCGGCACCAACGTGCCGATCTGGCTGCTCGGCTCAAGCCTGTTCAGTGCGCAATTGGCGGGTGAGCGCGGCTTGCCTTACGCCTTCGCCTCGCACTTCGCGCCGCGCTTCATGCACGAGGCGATCCGCATCTACCGCAATCACTTCAAACCGTCGGCGGTGCTCGACAAGCCGTACGTGATGCTCGGCGTGCCGCTGGTGGCAGCGGATACCGATGAGCAAGCCGATTACCTGGCGACGTCGGTGTACCAGCGCATTCTTGCGTTGATGCGTGGCCAGAGCCTGGTGCAGCGTCCGCCGGTGAAAACCATGGACGGTCTGTGGCTGCCCCATGAACGTGAAGCGGTGGGCGATTTCCTCGGCCTCGCCATGGTCGGCGGCCCGCAGAAGATCCGCGCCAAGCTTGAGGTGCTGATCGAGCAGACCCAGGCGGACGAGCTGATTTTCACCAGTGATCTTTACGAACATGCCGATCGCATCCATTCCTACGAACTGCTTGCGCAAGTCATGAAGGGATAACGCGAACCCTTGTAGGAGCTGTCGAGTAAAACGAGGCTGCGATCTCTTGATCTTGATTTGAAATCAAGATCAAGAGATCGCAGCGTGCCGCAGCTCCTACCCGGAAAATCATCGTCCACAAAAAAGCCGACGCATCCACGTCGGCTTTTTTACTTCAGGCGCAATCAACCGCGTTTGTAGACGATTTCCTTGCTGCCGCCTTCGCAGGTGCCAACCACTTTGGCGTCAGCCGCCGCACCTTTGTCGACAACCTCCAGCGAATAACCGGAAACGCCTTTGGCGTCGAGCTTCGCGGCGATTTCGCTTTTCAGCTCTTCACAGGGCTTGCCGGCTGCAAACGCACCACCCGCAAGGCTCAACAAACCTACTGCCAACATGAACTTCTTCATCGGTCGCACTCCCTGGTCGGATTGAAAGAGGCGGGCATCGAGTCATCCACCCGATGCGCTCACCTTGTAGCGCTTTGCCATTCCCTATGGCACTCGGCCAGCGCGCAAGTTCAGAAGACTAGCTCAAACTCAGCTGGCGGCAATCTTGAAGCCGACTTTCAGCGTGACCTGAAAGTGCGCCACCTGGCCGTTTTCGATGTGGCCACGGGTTTCGGTCACTTCAAACCATTCCAGATTGCGCAGGGTTTTGTTGGCCTCGGCCAGTGCATTGTTGATGGCGTCTTCGATGCTGTTAGTGGACGAGCCGACCAGCTCGACTTTCTTGTACGTGTGATGGTCACTCATGGCGTTCTCCTTGGGTTGGAATGGCGTGTGAAATTGAGCCTAGCAGGCAATTGCACTGATGATTTCGGCGCCGCTGCGCTGCCGAAGTTCAGAATTTCTGCACTTTCTCGACATGCTGAAGTCCCAACCAACACACGCCACTCATCACCAATGCAGGAGAGCCACCATGGCCAACACCTCTTTACGTAAAGCCTCGTTGCAAAGCATGGAAGCCGAGATCGAGAGTCTGCTCAAATCGTTGGAAAGCTTGAAAGACGATGCTTCGGACGAGTCGCGCAAGACCCTCAAGGCGCTGAAAAGCAATGCCGAAAGTGCGCTGAAACATTCCCGTCATCTGCTCAGCGACGCGTACGAAGAAGTCAAAGTGAAAACCCGCGAGACCGGCATCGCCACTCGTGACTACGCGCAGGAACACCCATGGACCACAGCCGGCGTGGCTGTCGGTGCAATCGGTCTGCTCGCCGCCTACTTTTTGTTCAAGCGCGGTGAGTGATCAGTCTGGCGCAGCTCGTTCTTGAGCCATTGCGCCAGTTGCCGGGCGCGTCCGTCTGCGGCGCGCTTGGGTAGCCACAACGCCAGTTGCGCCGGGGTTTCGCAGAAGCCCCACGGCGCAATCAGGCGACCCGCCTTCAGATCTTCGGTCACCAGCGGCTCCGGCGCGATCGCTACGCCAAGCCCAGCTACCGCTGCCTCCAGCAAATAATACAAATGCTCAAAACCTTGCCCGAGCTTCAACATCTTGGGATCGAGGTGGTTTTGCTGCGCCCAGCTGGGCCAGGCTTGTGGGCGAGAGGTGGTGTGCAGCAAGGGCTGGTCGAGCAATTTTGCGGCAGGAGCGTCGTGCAGGTTCTGATAACCGCTGAACAACGGGCTCATCACCGGGCCGATGCGTTCCGCCGCCAGTTCATAGACCTGCATATCGGCCGGCCACGGTGGTTCGGCGAACAGCAACAGCGCATCGAGTCCCGGGCGTCGGGGATCGAGATCGCCTTCACCGGCAGACAGGTGCAAACGCAAATCCGGCAGATCGACATTCAGCCGCCCCAGACGCGGAATGAACCAGCGCGCCAGCAGACTCCCCGAACAACCCAGCACGAACGGCGCATCCGCTGTGCTTTGCGTAAGTTCGGCGCAAACACTGCGCAACCGATCGAACGCCTCAGCGCTGGCATCGCGCAGACGCACGCCGGCATCTGTGAGTTTCAAGCCGCGCCCTTCCTTGACGAACAGGCTCACGCCGAGCTGTTCTTCAAGCACCTTGAGCTGGCGGCTGACAGCACCATGGGTCACGTGCAGCTGTTCGGCAGCCTGACTGACGCTGTTCAGACGGGCGGTGGCCTCGAAGGCGCGCAAGGCATTCAGCGGGGGAAGGTAGTGGCTCATGGTATCTGTGAGTTTTCCTGACAGGTTATGGCGATCATATCGGTTTTCAGCCTGGAAAGTCAGGGGTAGAGTGGTCGTCATTGTCTTCTCACCGAATTCACCTGGAGCGACCCATGACCCAGACTTCGAACACCTCTGATCTGCGTAACGGCCCTGACGCCAACGGCCTGTTCGGTGCGTTCGGTGGCCGTTATGTAGCGGAAACCCTGATGCCGTTGATCCTCGATCTGGCCCGCGAATACGAAGCGGCCAAGGAAGATCCGGCCTTCAAAGAAGAATTGTCCTACTTCCAGCGTGACTACGTCGGACGTCCGAGCCCGCTGTATTTCGCCGAACGCCTGACCGAGTTCTGCGGTGGCGCGAAGATCTACCTCAAGCGTGAAGAGCTGAACCACACCGGCGCGCACAAGATCAACAACTGCATCGGCCAGATCCTGCTGGCGCGGCGCATGGGCAAGAAGCGCATCATCGCCGAGACCGGCGCCGGTATGCACGGCGTGGCTACTGCCACCGTCGCTGCGCGTTTCGGGCTGGACTGCGTGATCTACATGGGCACCACCGACATCGAACGTCAGCAGGCCAACGTCTTCCGCATGAAGCTACTCGGCGCTGAAGTGATCCCGGTTGTCGCCGGTACAGGCACACTCAAAGATGCGATGAACGAAGCCCTGCGTGATTGGGTGACCAACGTCGACAACACCTTCTACCTGATCGGCACCGTGGCCGGCCCGCACCCTTATCCAGCAATGGTCCGCGACTTCCAGGCCGTCATCGGCAAGGAAACCCGCGATCAGTTGCAGGCTCAGGAAGGTCGTCTGCCGGACAGTCTGGTGGCGTGCATCGGTGGCGGTTCCAACGCCATGGGCCTGTTCCACCCGTTCCTCGACGACAAGAGCGTTGAGATCATCGGTGTTGAAGCCGCCGGCTACGGCATCGAAACCGGCAAGCACGCGGCCAGCCTCAACGGCGGGGTGCCGGGCGTGCTGCACGGTAACCGCACCTTCCTGCTACAGGACGACGATGGGCAGATCATCGACGCCCACTCGATTTCCGCCGGCCTCGACTATCCGGGCATCGGCCCTGAACACGCCTGGTTGCATGACATCGGCCGCGTCCAGTACACCTCGGTGACCGACGACGAAGCCCTTGAGGCGTTCCACAAATGCTGCCGTCTGGAAGGGATCATTCCTGCCCTGGAAAGCGCCCACGCTCTGGCCGAAGTGTTCAAACGCGCACCAAAGCTGCCGAAGGATCACCTGATGGTAGTGAACCTCTCGGGCCGTGGCGACAAGGACATGCAAACCGTGATGCACCATATGCAACAGTCGCAGCAGGAGAAACACTGATGAGCCGCCTGCAAACCCGCTTTGCCGACCTCAAGCAACAGAACCGCGCGGCGCTGGTGACCTTTGTCACTGCCGGTGATCCTGACTACGACACTTCGCTGGCGATCCTCAAAGGCCTGCCTGCCGCAGGTGCCGATGTGATCGAGCTGGGCATGCCGTTCACCGATCCGATGGCCGATGGCCCGGCAATCCAGTTGGCCAACATTCGCGCCCTGGGCGCCAAACAGAATCTGGCGAAAACCCTGCAAATGGTTCGCGAATTCCGTGAAGGCAATAGCGACACGCCGCTGGTGTTGATGGGCTATTTCAACCCGATTCACAAATTCGGCGTCGAGCGTTTCATCGCCGAAGCCAAAGAGGCTGGCGTTGACGGCCTGATCGTGGTTGATATGCCACCAGAGCACAACGAAGAGCTGTGCGACCCGGCGCAGGCTGCCGGGCTGGATTTCATTCGCCTGACCACGCCGACCACCGACGACGCGCGTCTGCCGCGTGTGCTCAACGGCAGTTCCGGTTTTGTCTATTACGTGTCGGTGGCCGGTGTCACCGGTGCCGGTGCCGCGACTCTGGAGCATGTGGAAGCGGCGGTTGCACGTCTGCGTCGGCATACCGACCTGCCGATCAGCATCGGTTTCGGCATCCGTACGCCGGAGCAGGCTGCGGCGATCGCGCGTCTGGCTGACGGTGTGGTGGTAGGCTCGGCGCTGATCGATCACATCGCCAGTGCCGATACGCCTGAGCAGGCCATCGATGGCGTGTTGAGTCTGTGTTCGGCGCTGTCACAAGGTGTGCGCAAGGCTCGCGTCTAAGACCGCAGGGGAAAACAAAAAGGCTTCAGAACAGGCGTTCTGAAGCCTTTTTTGGTGCTCAGGGTAATTGCAGTCCGCCCGAGGCCTTGTGCAGTTTGCGCAGGTGTTCGCCAATCTGCTTGACGTTGGCTTCGCTGGCGGCAATTTCGGCGGCGCGCTTGGGTTCGAGCAGCTTGCGCACTTCGGTATCAAGGTCGCCGGACAGCGCCAGCAGCTTCTTCTGCCGCTGGCTGCTTTCCGCTTCCAGTCGGCCAAACTCGCTCGGCTGGGGCAGTCCGTAACCTTTGGAGTCGAGCAGTTCCGCCGGACGGCTGAGGAAGCCACTGTTGGCGAGGATCTGCTGTAAGGTCGCGTTGGCCTTGTCCATGCCGCCGTTTTCCAGCTCGCGGGCGCCGAGGTAGCGTTGCTTGACCTCGTCCTGGGCCAGCAACAACTGCCGGCGGAAACTCGCCTGCTCGAGCAGCAACAGCGCGGCACTGGTGCGCAGGTCGGCGCGGTCGAACCATTCGCGGCGTTGTTCAGCGCTGAGTGACAGCCAGTCTTCGACAGTGGTCTGCTTGATCGGCAGTTGCTTCTTCAATACATCGAACATCGCTTGATAACGGTCACGGAACGAGTCGAAGCGGTAACCCAGGCGCAGCGCTTCTTTCGGATCGTCGAGCACACTGGTGTCGGCCAGACCACGGCCCTTGAGCACTTCGAGCAAGCCGTTGGGCATGATGCTGTCGAGGCCGACAAGCTGGCTGTTATTGCTGCCGCTGCGCAACAGTTTCAAGCCTTCCACCGCGCAGTTGTTGGACAGGAAGAAATAGTTGCCGTCGTAACTCCAGTGCATCTCGGCGGCATGTTCGACGACGCCTTCGATTTCCTCGCGAGACAGCTTCAGCGGCACCGAAGCGAGGCTGCGCAGCTCGGTCTTGGTGTATTCGTCGATCACTTGCGCCAGCGGCAACACGAACAGCCGCGACGGGTATTTGCCGACCAGTCCGTCCCAGCTCGACAGCTGTACATCGCCAACGAAGGCGCGATAGGACAGCACCAGGTGCTGGTCGAGGTCGAGGCGGCAATCCGGGCCACGCGGGCGACCGGGGGCGCAGATCACCAGGCGCAGCATGCTGTGACCCCAGCGGCTGACCCAGTTCTGATTGGCCTCGGCCAGCAGGTAATCGACCGCGTAGACCCGTTCCGGATCGACTTGCCCCAGAGGCTGCTTGGCGAAGTCATTGCCCGCATTGAGAAAGGCGAAGCTCTTGCTGCAGGTGTCCTGCGCTGGCGGCGCCCAGCCGAAATGTTCCTTGTAGTAGCGATACAGCGCCGGGCGGCGGCAGGCGTAGCTGGGGTCGAGGAGGAAGTACTCCATGTTGACCGCGGCGAATTCCTTGGGACTGGAAATTTCGTAGAGGTCCGGGCTGCGGGCGATCTGCCGGTTGTGTTGTTCACGCTCGCCACGGCGGCCGACGTACTGTTGCCACCCGGCCAGATCGAGCAGGCGCGGGTCGTCGCTGATGGTGAAGCGGCGACCGTTCTGCCCGCGACACTCATCGGGAATACCGATCAGCCCGGCGCTGTTGAAGCGTCGGGTGCAGCGTTGGATCAACGTGCGCTCGGCGCTCGGCCATAAACGCGCGCGATCGTAGATGTGGGTAATTTCGTGCAGCACCGTGGCCAGCAGTTCCTGGCGCACAGTGCCGTGGGGGCGATTGGTTTTCTCTTTCGCCGCGCTGCCATCGGTGAGGCCGGCGAGCAGCTTGCGATTCAGATCGAGCTCGGACACCAGCGTCGCTTGTCCATAAGCGTTGGCAGGCATGTCGTCGGTCCAGCCGACGTCGATGCGCCGATCCAGCCGCTCGATGAAGCTCGGCGGCAGTTTCGCCATCGCCTCATCGATCAGCGCCTGACTGGCCTGTTGTTGAGCCGGACTCAGACCTTCGATCTTGAGCCGCAATTGCAGGCCGGCGTGGGCGCTGTTGCCAAGCAGCAACAACGCCCCGGCCAGCAGCCAGGCGCCAACGGACCTCACAGTGCGAGGATGGCTTCGGCGAGTACCTGATCACTGGCGTCGCGCGCTTCCGGCACACGATTACGCAGGGTGTTCAGAGCAGCTTCGAGGTGCGCGCCACGGATGTCACCGTTGCTGGCGACGAAACTGGCGGCGTCGTCATGGGCTTCGCGGATGATTTTCGAATCGCGAATCGAGGTGGTGGTATCGGAGGTGAAATCGATGGTGCGCTGGGAGGCACGAACGATGATGTTACTGGTGGCTACCAGGGTGTGCGCCTGGGCCACATCGGCCAACACAAACAGGCCAAGGGCGGCAGCAATCAGCGGGCTACGCATGGAACGACTCCGGAAGGACAAGGATAACTATTGGACGAGAATTGCCTCTGCCAGTTCAAGGTCGCTGGCATGAAGTTTTGGCCGGGTTTTGCGCAGGTAATGCAGCGCGGACTCCAGCCGTGCGCCTCGCCATTCACCGTCACTGGCAACAAAGGCGGCCGCATCATCATGGGCGGCGAGCAGCAGTTTACGGTCGAACGGCGCAGAAGACACCATGCTGGTCGCGTAACCGCTGACAACCGTGCCTTGGGTCGATGCATTGAAAGCATCGAAGGCATTGGCAGACATCGCCCAGCAGGCGCTGAACAAGGCAGAAGAGATGAGCAGGTTTGGAAGAAAGCGCATGGGACTCGACAACTGTTAACGAGCCTGAAGGCTAGCGCAAATGCCCGGGCCAGAGCCAGCGTTGAAACATCGGGACACGGCTGGCGTGTCCCGCAATACCGCAAACGATCAGAGGGTCAGAATGGCCTGAGCCAATTGGGCATCGGTGGCATTGAGTTGGGGCGCCTGATGGCGGATGTGATCGAGCGCGCTTTCCAGCTTCACTCCACGGATATCGCCTTCGCTGGCCACGAAGCTGGCGGCATCGTCGCGGGCGGCGAGGACGATCTTGTCGTCACGGAACGAGGAGGTCACATCGGAAGTGGCGTCGGAAGTGGCTTTCAGCGCGCCGACGATCGAGTCGGTGGTCACGATGAAACTGGTAGCACTGGCGTTGGCAGCCACGGCCAGCAGGGCGGCGGCACTGAGCAGGCGAAGACGGGTCATGATGGAACTCCTTTGGATAAACCGTAGTGAGAGGTGGCTCGGTATCTGAGGAGTCAGACGCCTGTTGCGCAACGTTCGCCACGTTCTGCATGGATATTAGGCTGCCAGATGCGGTTCGCCCAGTGGTGGCCAGTGATACTTCAAAGGTTCTGGATAACTGTACCGGTATATTCGAGTATTTCTTAAATTGTACCTGTACTCGTTCATATATGCGTTTTAGAGCATTCAAGGCCTCTAAAACGACAAAACCCGTCGTGGTTGCCCACGACGGGTTCTGCTTGTGCAATTCGGGTTGCTGGCGGTGGGTCTGACGACCAGAGCCAGCGACGCTGCTTAGCGCCAGAACGGCTTGCTCAGCTCTTCGTAGCGTTGTGCTTCGCTGATACCGGCGTCGGCCAGCAGGCGCGAGTCCAGACGAGCCAGTTGATGGCGGCTGGAGATGCGGCGCTGCCACAACATCAGGTTGGCAATAACGCGCAGAGGCAGGGAAGCCTGGGTGTTTACAGCTTTGTCTTCGAAGAACAGTTCGGAACTGAGTGTACGTTCCATGGTTGACATCCTTCCGCTTGTGGCGGGATCAGGTAGTGGTTTGACTGGTGCCCATGATCCTCTCGTTTGCCTAGTCTCTGTAGATACAGTTCATTTGTATTGTGAGCTAGCAGTTAACTGTTTACGGATGGTGTACGGGTCGAAATTGGGCAAACTGTACCTGTGCGCACTCGATTGGTGCATTTTGACTGGAATTAAGCTATTGAGTAGGACTTTGCTGTAGGAAAGCACCGGTACAGCAGTACAGTTTTCGACGATTCTGCTACTAGCGGAGATCCATCGACGCAAAACTGTGTTTGCGTCGATGTATATCTGTGTGAATCACACCGCCAGCATGCGCCCGGTTTCTTCCAGATTCATATGCCAGCTCAAGGCTTCGCGCAGAATATGCGGGGTGTGCCCGCCAATTGCACAGGCAGCGGTGAAGTAATCATTCAGTGCCTGGCGGAAGTCCGGGTGCACACAGTTGTCGATGATCACCCGCGCACGCTCCCGTGGCGCCAGGCCGCGTAAATCGGCCAACCCGACCTCGGTCACCAGAATGTCGACATCATGCTCCGTGTGGTCGACGTGGCTGACCATCGGCACCACGCTGGAAATCGCGCCACCCTTGGCGATCGATTTGGTCACGAACACCGCCAGATGCGCGTTGCGCGCGAAGTCGCCGGAGCCGCCGATGCCGTTCATCATCCGCGTGCCGCAGACATGGGTGGAGTTGACGTTGCCGTAGATGTCGAATTCCAGCGCAGTGTTGATGCCGATAATACCCAGCCGCCGCACGACTTCCGGGTGATTGGAAATCTCCTGCGGCCGCAGAATCAGTTTGTCCTTGTACTTCTCCAGGTTGCCGAACACGTCGCTGTTGCGCCGCTCGGACAGGGTGATCGAACTGCCCGAGGCGAAGCTCAGCTTGCCGGCATCGATCAGGTCGAAAGTCGAATCCTGGAGCACTTCCGAGTACATGGTGAGGTCTTCGAACGGTGAGTCGATCAAGCCGCACATCACCGCGTTGGCGATGTTGCCAATGCCAGCCTGCAGCGGGCCGAGCTTGTTGGTCATGCGCCCGGCCGCAACTTCCTGCTTGAAGAAGGTGATCAGGTGTTCGGCGATAGCGTTGGTATCAACGTCCGGTACCGACACTGTAGACGGCGAGTCCGACTGCTGAGTGATGACAATCGCGACGATCTTCTCAGGCGGAATCGGAATTGCCGTGCTGCCGATGCGATCGTCGACTTTCACCAGCGGGATTGGCGTGCGCGTCGGGCGGTACGTCGGGATATAAATGTCGTGCAGGCCTTCGAGGTTGGCGTTGTGGGCCAGGTTGATCTCGACGATCACTTGTTTAGCGAAGATCGCGAAGCTGGCCGAGTTGCCCACCGAAGTGGTCGGCACGATATGGCCTTGTTCAGTGATGGCGACTGCCTCGATGACGGCGATGTCCGGCAGCTTCAACTGTTGGTTGCGCAGTTGCTCTACGGTTTCCGAGAGATGCTGGTCAATGAACATCACTTCGCCGGCGTTGATGGCCTTGCGCAACGTGCTGTCGACCTGAAACGGCATGCGCCGCGACAGCACGCCGGCCTCGGTCAGTTGCTTGTCGAGGTCGTTGCCCAGGCTGGCGCCGGTCATCAGGCTGATCTTCAGCGGCGTGACCTTGGCGCGCTCGGCCAGTGCGCGGGGAACGGCCTTGGCTTCGCCGGCGCGGGTGAAACCGCTCATGCCGACGGTCATGCCGTCCTCAATCAGAGCAGCGGCGTCGGCAGCGCTCATCACTTTGTCCAACAACGAAGGCAGGCGAATACGGTCACGGTACATGGATTATTATCTCGGGCAACGAGTAGCAGGATGCGCAGTCTAGTGAATTTGGCCGGCGCCTGTCCCGCTACCAAGGTCGCAAACGAGGCCTCTATTTCGCGGGTTTGCAGTAAAACACCGTTACCGGATCTGCAACAACGCGGCAAATTGTCCAGCGTCTGGCGCAAACAAAAACGCCCCGACAAGTCGGGGCGTTCGCTATTGCAGCGGTGAATTACTCGACCGCTTTGACCATGTCTTCAATGACTTTCTTCGCATCGCCGAAGACCATCATGGTCTTGTCCAGATAGAACAGTTCGTTGTCCAGGCCGGCATAGCCGCTGGCCATCGAGCGCTTGTTGACGATGATGGTCTTGGCCTTGAATGCTTCGAGAATCGGCATGCCGGCAATCGGCGACTTCGGATCGTTCTTCGCGGCCGGGTTGACCACGTCGTTCGCACCGAGCACCAGCACCACGTCGGCTTGGCCGAACTCGGAGTTGATGTCTTCCATCTCGAATACCTGATCGTAAGGCACTTCGGCCTCGGCGAGCAGGACGTTCATGTGCCCAGGCATGCGACCGGCTACCGGGTGGATCGCGTACTTCACGGTCACGCCGCGATGGGTCAGCTTCTCGCTCAGCTCCTTCAGTGCGTGTTGGGCACGGGCCACTGCCAGGCCGTAACCCGGGACGATGATCACGGTGTCGGCGTTGGTCAGCAGGAAGGTTGCGTCATCAGCCGAGCCGGATTTCACCGGACGTGCTTCCTGCGCACCGGCAGGACCTGCGTCTGCCGTATTGCCGAAACCGCCGAGCAGTACATTAAAGAAGGAGCGGTTCATCGCCTTGCACATGATGTACGAGAGGATCGCACCGCTCGAACCCACCAGCGAGCCGGCAATGATCAGCATCGAGTTGTTCAGCGAGAAACCGATGCCCGCCGCCGCCCAGCCGGAATAGCTGTTGAGCATCGACACCACCACCGGCATGTCGGCGCCGCCGATCGGGATGATGATCAGCACGCCCATCACGAACGCCAGCGCCAGCATCAGCGCGAACGCCGTAAGGTTGCCTGTGAACATGAAGGTCAGACCGAGAACCAGCGTAGCCAGACCCAGGACCGCATTGAGTTTGTGCTGACCGGCAAACTGTACCGGTGCGCCCTGGAACAGGCGGAACTTGTATTTGCCCGAGAGCTTGCCGAAGGCGATTACCGAACCCGAGAAGGTGATTGCACCGATCGCAGCGCCGAGGAACAGCTCCAGGCGGTTGCCCGCCGGGATCGCATCGCCCAGCTGTTTAACGATACCCAACGACTGCGGCTCGACCACCGCCGCAATGGCAATGAACACCGCCGCGAGGCCGATCATGCTGTGCATGAACGCTACCAGTTCCGGCATCTTGGTCATTTCAACGCGCTTGGCCATGATCGAACCGGCGGTGCCGCCGACCAGCAAGCCAACGATCACATAACCGATGCCAGCCGTGGCCAGTTCAGCGCCCAACTTATAGATGAGGCCGACCGTGGTGATGATTGCCAGCGCCATGCCGAGCATGCCGAACAGGTTGCCGCGCCGCGAAGTGGTCGGGTGCGACAGGCCTTTGAGGGCCTGGATAAAGCAGATCGACGCGATCAGGTAGAGCGTCGTGACGAGATTCATGCTCATTACTTCGGCGCCTCTTCTTTTGCTTTCGGGGCTTTCTTCTTGAACATCTCAAGCATGCGGCGGGTGACCAGGAAGCCACCAAACACATTGACCGCCGCCAGTGCCACAGCCAGCGTGCCCATGGTCTTGCCCAGCGGCGTGACGGTCAGCGCAGCGGCGAGCATGGCGCCGACGATCACGATCGCGGAAATGGCATTGGTCACCGCCATCAACGGCGTGTGCAGCGCAGGTGTAACGTTCCAGACCACGTGGTAACCGACATAAATCGCCAGCACGAAGATGATCAGGTTGTAGATACCGGGGGAGATAAGCTCTTCCATCGTCTGAATCCCTGCTTAGGCGTTTTTGCGGATGACTTGGCCGTCGCGGCACATCAGGCACGCGGCGACGATGTCGTCTTCGAGGTTGACGTCGAACTGGCCTTCCTTGGTGAACACCAGCTTGAGGAAGTCCAGCAGGTTGCGTGCGTACAGCGCCGAAGCGTCGGCAGCGACTTCACCGGCGAGGTTGGTCGGGCCGACGATGGTCACACCGTTTTCCACAACGACCTGATCGGCCACGGTCAGCGGGCAGTTGCCACCCTGAGCGGCGGCGAGGTCGATGACCACCGAGCCCGGCTTCATCTGCGCAACGGTCTCGGCGCTGAGCAGTGTCGGCGCCTTGCGGCCCGGAATCAGCGCGGTGGTAATGACGATATCGGCCTGCTTGGCGCGCTCATGCACCGCCTGAGCCTGGCGCTGCATCCAGCTCGCCGGCATCGGCCGCGCATAACCGCCGACACCGACGGCGCATTCGCGCTCTTCATCGGTCTCGTAGGGCACGTCGACGAACTTGGCGCCGAGGGATTCAATCTGTTCCTTCACCGCTGGGCGCACGTCGGACGCCTCGATCACCGCACCCAGGCGTTTCGCCGTGGCAATCGCCTGCAACCCGGCCACGCCTGCGCCAAGAATCAGCACCCGCGCCGCTTTCACGGTGCCCGCAGCAGTCATCAGCATCGGCATGAAGCGTGGGTAATAGTGAGCGGCCAGCAACACCGCTTTGTAGCCGGCGATGTTCGCCTGCGACGACAACACATCAAGACTCTGCGCCCGCGAGGTGCGCGGCGCCGCTTCGAGGGCGAACGCGGTAATGCCGCATTCGGCCATCTTCGCGATGGTCTCGTTGTTGAACGGGTTGAGCATGCCCACCAGCACCGCACCGCGCTTGATCAGCGTCAGTTCGGCATCGCTTGGCGCGACCACTTTGAGAATCAGCTCGGCGCCAAACGCGTCATTGGCGCTGCCAATGCTTGCGCCGGCCGCTTCATAGGCGCTGTCGACGGCACTGGCTTTGACGCCAGCGCCACTTTGCACAGTGACCTTATGGCCTTGGCTGATCAGCTTCTTGATGGTTTCCGGGGTTGCAGCAACCCGTGTTTCACCGGTCTGGGTTTCGAGGGGAACACCAATGTGCACGTCAAATCTCCTGCGTGATCTTATTGAGTAAACCCATGCACTACGGATGGTGCGACTGGGGCGGCCGATCAGCACGATCCCGCCGAATCAGGGCGGGGCGCGGCATTTTGCAGGCGAACTTTATGCCCTTCAAGGGATTATGACGGGTGACGGAAAATTAACTACAAGTCATGCCGTGACCGAATGTCGCAGATGGCCAGTTGAACCCCTTGCAGGCCGTGCCCTGCATGGATTCTGGCTGAATTTGAAAAAAATTCGCATCGGTGGCGTGAATAGGCACTAATGAGTCGCCATTAGAGGCTCAAAGCCACGTGTTTGGCAGCTTGTGGGACGTCTGTACGACTTTCGGATACAGTCTGCGCAAAAGCGACAAATAGTTATATCTGTAGGGCTTTGTTTTTTCTGACTACGGGGTTAAGTATTACGCAAAGCCTTTATTCTTCTAGGCTGTAGCTTTGCGCTTGATTTACCAGCCAGTCGCGAAATGCCTTCAGCGATGCCGATTCGACCTTTCGCTCGGGAATCATCAGGTAATAGGCCTTGATGCTGGAGAGCGCTTGAGGGTTGGCAATCACCAGCCGTTTCTCTGCCAGCTCGCGCTGGATCAGGAACGGCGGAATCAGCGCGACGCCCATGTCGTGCATGGCTGCCTGGGCAAGCATGGAGAATAGCTCGTAGCGTGGACCTGTCATGTCGCGAGGAATATTCAGTTGCTGCGAGTTGAACCATTGGCGCCAGGCGTAAGGTCGGGTGGTCTGCTGCAGCAGCGGTAGCTCGGCGATGGCTTGCGCTGTCAGTTGCTTGCGATCGCCGAGTAGGGCGGGGCTGCATACCGGCATCGGATTCTCGCCCATCAACCTGTGGGATTCGGTACCCGACCAATCGGCATCACCGAAATAGATCGCGGCATCGAATTCGGTATCGGCAAACAGGAATGGCCGGGTGCGGTTGGTCAGGTTGACGGTCACTTCCGGGTGCTTGAGCTGAAAGTCCTTGAGTCGCGGCAGCAGCCATTGCGTGCCGAAGGTCGGGACGACGGCGAGTTCGATAACGTTGGTGCCCTGCTGGCCCATCACGGAAAGGGTGTCGCGCTCCACCGCATCAAGCTGAGTCGCCACCCGACGGCTATAGGAAAGCCCCGCCTCGGTCAGTTTCACTCCGCGCCGCGAGCGTCGGAACAGCTCCACGCTGAGAAACTCTTCGAGGCTGGCAATCTGTCGGCAAATGGCACCCTGTGTGAGCGACAGCTCTTCAGCGGCCCGGGTAAAGCTCTCATGGCGGGCGGCGGCTTCGAAGCTGATCAGTGCAGCGGTGCTGGGAATTTTCCTGCGCATGTACGTCAACCTCACTAATGCGCCGCATAAAAAGCAATTCACGACGTTTCGGAGTGAGAAATTAGCACAACAGAATGCGAAATCCTCGTTTGCCGCGATGGCGAACCGCGCCTAGGATCAATGCCACGTTAATTCACCAGATTGCGAGGGCACACTCATGGGCGGTAAAGCTAGCTTCAATTGGATCGATCCCCTGCTGCTGGATCAACAGCTCACCGAAGAGGAGCGGATGATCCGCGACACCGCCGCGCAGTTCGCTCAACAGAGCCTGGCGCCGCGTGTACTTGAAGCTTTCCGTCATGAGAAGACCGATCCGGCGATCTTCCGCGAGATGGGCGAAGTCGGCCTGCTCGGCGCGACCATTCCTGAGCAGTACGGTGGCAGCGGTCTGAACTATGTCAGTTACGGCCTGATTGCCCGCGAGGTCGAGCGCGTCGACTCTGGCTATCGCTCGATGATGAGTGTGCAGTCCTCGCTGGTGATGGTGCCGATCAACGAATTCGGTACCGAAGCACAGAAACAGAAGTATCTGCCGAAGCTGGCTTCCGGCGAATGGATCGGTTGCTTCGGTCTGACCGAGCCGAACCACGGTTCCGATCCGGGCGCGATGATTAGCCGGGCGCGCAAGGTCGACGGCGGCTACAGCCTGACTGGCGCGAAGATGTGGATCACCAACAGCCCGATTGCTGACGTATTTGTAGTCTGGGCCAAGGACGATGCTGGCGACATCCGTGGCTTCGTTCTGGAGAAAGGCTGGAAAGGCCTGAGCGCTCCGGCGATTCACGGCAAGGTCGGCCTGCGCGCTTCGATCACCGGTGAGATCGTCATGGACAACGTGTTCGTGCCGGAAGAGAACATTTTCCCGGATGTCCGTGGCCTGAAAGGTCCTTTCACCTGCCTCAATTCCGCACGCTATGGCATTTCCTGGGGCGCGCTGGGCGCTGCCGAATTCTGCTGGCACACTGCGCGCCAATACACTCTGGATCGTCAGCAGTTCGGTCGTCCGCTGGCCGCAACTCAGCTGGTACAGAAGAAACTCGCCGACATGCAGACCGAAATCACTCTGGCACTGCAAGGCTGCCTGCGCTTGGGTCGGATGAAGGATGAAGGCACTGCCGCCGTTGAAATCACTTCGATCATGAAGCGCAACTCCTGCGGCAAGTCGCTGGATATCGCGCGGATGGCCCGCGACATGCTCGGTGGTAACGGCATCTCCGATGAGTTCGGTGTGGCCCGTCACCTGGTCAATCTGGAAGTGGTGAATACCTATGAAGGTACCCATGACGTTCACGCGCTGATCCTCGGGCGTGCACAAACCGGTCTGCAGGCGTTCTATTAATAGGAGGGCGGACCATGGGCGCGCTGTCGCATCTGCGGGTACTGGATTTATCGCGAGTACTGGCCGGGCCTTGGGCTGGGCAAATCCTCGCCGACCTTGGCGCCGAAGTGATCAAGGTCGAGCGGCCAGGCAATGGTGACGATACTCGCGCGTGGGGGCCGCCCTTTCTTAAAGACGCTTACGGCGAGAACACGTCGGAAGCGGCTTATTACCTGTCGGCCAACCGCAACAAGCAATCGGTGACCATCGACTTCACCCGTCCTGAAGGGCAGAAGCTGGTGCGCGACCTGGCGGCGAAGTCGGACATCCTCATCGAGAATTTCAAGGTGGGCGGTCTGGCGGCCTATGGCCTGGACTATGAGTCGCTGAAGGCGCTCAACCCGAATCTGATCTATTGCTCTATCACCGGCTTCGGTCAGACCGGTCCTTACGCCAAGCGGGCAGGGTATGACTTCATGATCCAGGGCCTCGGCGGCTTGATGAGTCTGACTGGTCGACCTGAAGGAGATGAAGGTGCTGGCCCGGTGAAAGTGGGCGTAGCGCTGACGGATATTCTCACCGGGCTGTATTCGACGGTGGCGATTCTCGCGGCGTTGGCGCATCGCGATCATGACGGTGGCGGCCAACACATTGATATGGCGTTGCTGGATGTACAGGTCGCATGTCTGGCGAACCAGGCGATGAACTACCTGACCACCGGCAATGCGCCAAAGCGTCTGGGCAATGCCCATCCCAATATCGTGCCTTATCAGGACTTTCCTACGGCGGATGGCGACTTCATCCTCACCGTGGGCAATGACGGGCAGTTCCGCAAGTTCGCCGAAGTCGCCGGGCAGCCGCACTGGGCGGATGATCCGCGCTTCGCGACCAACAAGCTGCGAGTGGCGAACCGCGCGGTGTTGATTCCACTGATCCGCCAGGCGACGGTTTTCAAGACGACAGCCGAGTGGGTTGCTCAATTGGAGCATGCGGGCGTGCCTTGTGGGCCGATCAATGATTTGTCGCAAGTGTTTGAAGATCCCCAGGTGAAGGCGCGCGGTCTGGCTATCGAGCTACCTCATGCATTGGCGGGGATGGTGCCTCAGGTGGCCAGCCCGATTCGATTGTCGGAGACGCCCGTTGAATATCGTCATGCGCCTCCTTTATTAGGTGAGCACACGTTAGAGGTTCTCCAGCGGGTGCTGGGCCTGGGGGCAGGTGCGGTGGCTATGTTGAAGGAGGAAGGCGTCCTTTAAGTCTTCTTCTATATAGAAGGAGCTCTTTTCTCATCTGATTGGATGTTTTTTAACCAATACGCAAGTTATTGAAAGAAAAGCGAAATTAACGGTTGACGGCAGATTCCAGAGGTCTATAATTCGCCCCACTTCCGGCGCAGTCGAAACGGAAAACTCCTTGAGAATCAAAGAGTTACGCAGTTTTCGACAGCGGCTTGCTTCAGATCATCGAAGCCTGGAAGGAGTTGAAAGAGCAGTGATGTGTAGCTTTTTTAACGGTTCGATCTTCTCGATCGAAAGCGGAGAAAAAGAGGTGTTGACAGCAGCGATTAACGCTGTAGAATTCGCCTCCCGCTAACGAGAGATCGGAAGCGCAAGTGGTTGAAGT
>NZ_JAGRQJ010000019.1:0-3380 GCF_018132745.1 Pseudomonas sp. 14A
AAAACAAAACCCCAACTGCTTTCGCAATTGGGGTTTCGGAATTTAATCTTGACGATGACCTACTCTCACATGGGGAAACCCCACACTACCATCGGCGATGCATCGTTTCACTGCTGAGTTCGGGATGGGATCAGGTGGTTCCAACGCTCTATGGTCGTCAAGAAATTCGGGTACTGACTCGTGACCGAATGGCCTCGCTTCAGCAAATTGGGTATGTGACAGCTGTCGGTGTTTGTGCGTTTCGAACTTTCGGTTCGTTTCGTCTTCACACACCGCAATCTGGTGCCTTTTCAGGTCAGCAAATTGCTTGGGTGTTATATGGTCAAGCCTCACGGGCAATTAGTATTGGTTAGCTCAACGCCTCACAGCGCTTACACACCCAACCTATCAACGTCGTAGTCTTCGACGGCCCTTCAGGGAACTCAAGGTTCCAGTGAGATCTCATCTTGAGGCAAGTTTCCCGCTTAGATGCTTTCAGCGGTTATCTTTCCCGAACATAGCTACCCGGCAATGCCACTGGCGTGACAACCGGAACACCAGAGGTTCGTCCACTCCGGTCCTCTCGTACTAGGAGCAGCCCCTCTCAAATCTCAAACGTCCACGGCAGATAGGGACCGAACTGTCTCACGACGTTCTAAACCCAGCTCGCGTACCACTTTAAATGGCGAACAGCCATACCCTTGGGACCGGCTTCAGCCCCAGGATGTGATGAGCCGACATCGAGGTGCCAAACACCGCCGTCGATATGAACTCTTGGGCGGTATCAGCCTGTTATCCCCGGAGTACCTTTTATCCGTTGAGCGATGGCCCTTCCATACAGAACCACCGGATCACTAAGACCTACTTTCGTACCTGCTCGACGTGTCTGTCTCGCAGTCAAGCGCGCTTTTGCCTTTATACTCTACGACCGATTTCCGACCGGTCTGAGCGCACCTTCGTACTCCTCCGTTACTCTTTAGGAGGAGACCGCCCCAGTCAAACTACCCACCATACACTGTCCTCGATCCGGATAACGGACCTGAGTTAGAACCTCAAAGTTGCCAGGGTGGTATTTCAAGGATGGCTCCACGCGAACTGGCGTCCACGCTTCAAAGCCTCCCACCTATCCTACACAAGCAAATTCAAAGTCCAGTGCAAAGCTATAGTAAAGGTTCACGGGGTCTTTCCGTCTAGCCGCGGATACACTGCATCTTCACAGCGATTTCAATTTCACTGAGTCTCGGGTGGAGACAGCGCCGCCATCGTTACGCCATTCGTGCAGGTCGGAACTTACCCGACAAGGAATTTCGCTACCTTAGGACCGTTATAGTTACGGCCGCCGTTTACCGGGGCTTCGATCAAGAGCTTCGCGTTAGCTAACCCCATCAATTAACCTTCCGGCACCGGGCAGGCGTCACACCCTATACGTCCACTTTCGTGTTTGCAGAGTGCTGTGTTTTTAATAAACAGTCGCAGCGGCCTGGTATCTTCGACCGGCATGAGCTTACGGAGCAAGTCCTTCACCCTCACCGGCGCACCTTCTCCCGAAGTTACGGTGCCATTTTGCCTAGTTCCTTCACCCGAGTTCTCTCAAGCGCCTTGGTATTCTCTACCCAACCACCTGTGTCGGTTTGGGGTACGGTTCCTGGTTACCTGAAGCTTAGAAGCTTTTCTTGGAAGCATGGCATCAACCACTTCGTCACCCAAAGGGTAACTCGTCATCAGCTCTCGGCCTTAAGATCCCGGATTTACCTAAGATCTCAGCCTACCACCTTAAACTTGGACAACCAACGCCAAGCTGGCCTAGCCTTCTCCGTCCCTCCATCGCAATAACCAGAAGTACAGGAATATTAACCTGTTTTCCATCGACTACGCTTTTCAGCCTCGCCTTAGGGACCGACTAACCCTGCGTCGATTAACGTTGCGCAGGAAACCTTGGTCTTTCGGCGTGGGTGTTTTTCACACCCATTGTCGTTACTCATGTCAGCATTCGCACTTCTGATACCTCCAGCAAGCTTCTCAACTCACCTTCACAGGCTTACAGAACGCTCCTCTACCGCATCATCCGAAGATGATACCCGTAGCTTCGGTGTATGGTTTGAGCCCCGTTACATCTTCCGCGCAGGCCGACTCGACTAGTGAGCTATTACGCTTTCTTTAAAGGGTGGCTGCTTCTAAGCCAACCTCCTAGCTGTCTAAGCCTTCCCACATCGTTTCCCACTTAACCATAACTTTGGGACCTTAGCTGACGGTCTGGGTTGTTTCCCTTTTCACGACGGACGTTAGCACCCGCCGTGTGTCTCCCATGCTCGGCACTTGTAGGTATTCGGAGTTTGCATCGGTTTGGTAAGTCGGGATGACCCCCTAGCCGAAACAGTGCTCTACCCCCTACAGTGATACATGAGGCGCTACCTAAATAGCTTTCGAGGAGAACCAGCTATCTCCGAGCTTGATTAGCCTTTCACTCCGATCCACAGGTCATCCGCTAACTTTTCAACGGTAGTCGGTTCGGTCCTCCAGTCAGTGTTACCTAACCTTCAACCTGCCCATGGATAGATCGCCCGGTTTCGGGTCTATTCCCAGCGACTAGACGCCCTATTAAGACTCGCTTTCGCTACGCCTCCCCTATTCGGTTAAGCTCGCCACTGAAAATAAGTCGCTGACCCATTATACAAAAGGTACGCAGTCACAGAACAAAGTCTGCTCCCACTGCTTGTACGCATACGGTTTCAGGATCTATTTCACTCCCCTCTCCGGGGTTCTTTTCGCCTTTCCCTCACGGTACTAGTTCACTATCGGTCAGTCAGTAGTATTTAGCCTTGGAGGATGGTCCCCCCATATTCAGACAAAGTTTCTCGTGCTCCGTCCTACTCGATTTCATGACTAAGAGATTTTCGCGTACAGGGCTATCACCCACTATGGCCGCACTTTCCAGAGCGTTCCGCTAATCTCAAAGCCACTTAAGGGCTAGTCCCCGTTCGCTCGCCACTACTAAGGGAATCTCGGTTGATTTCTTTTCCTCAGGGTACTTAGATGTTTCAGTTCCCCTGGTTCGCCTCTTGCACCTATGTATTCAGTACAAGATAACCATCTTATGATGGCTGGGTTCCCCCATTCAGACATCTCCGGATCAAAGTCTGTTTGCCGACTCCCCGAAGCTTTTCGCAGGCTACCACGTCTTTCATCGCCTCTGACTGCCAAGGCATCCACCGTATGCGCTTCTTCACTTGACCATATAACCCCAAGCAATCTGGTTATACTGTGAAGACGACATTCGCCGAAAATTCGAATTTCTCAACTAAGAGAACTCACAAATTTTACCTTAGCCTGATCCGTTACCAGTGAAAGTAACGTTCAGTCTATCTTTCTATCACATACCCAAATTTTTAAAGAACGATCTA
>NZ_JAGRQJ010000021.1:0-622 GCF_018132745.1 Pseudomonas sp. 14A
TTGGGGCCGCTTCGCAGCCCAACGGGGATGAATCCCCTCGCCACAGGGAATCCCTGCATGACTGATAAATCTGCTAGCCACAGGGAGTCCATTGCTCGCACAGACACATCATGGGGATATGAACAGCATCCTTTGTGGCGAGGGGATTTATCCCCGCTCGGCTGCGCAGCAGTCGCAACCTCCATACACGCGGTGTACCTGTAGAAACCGTGCCAGCAGCTTTTGGGGCCGCTTCGCAGCCCAACGGGGATGAATCCCCTCGCCACAGGGAATCCCTGCATGACTGATAAATCTGCTAGCCACAGGGAGTCCATTGCTCGCACAGACACATCATGGGGATATGAACAGCATCCTTTGTGGCGAGGGGATTTATCCCCGCTCGGCTGCGCAGCAGTCGCAACCTCCATACACGCGGTGTACCTGTAGAAACCGTGCCAGCAGCTTTTGGGGCCGCTTCGCAGCCCAACGGGGATGAATCCCCTCGCCACAGGGAATCCCTGCATGACTGATAAATCTGCTAGCCACAGGGAGTCCATTGCTCGCACAGACACATCATGGGGATATGAACAGCATCCTTTGTGGCGAGGGGATTTATCCCCGCTCGGCTGCGCAGCAGTCGCAA
>NZ_JAGRQJ010000022.1:0-512 GCF_018132745.1 Pseudomonas sp. 14A
TTTGTTCAGGGCGAGTGGACCACCGAGCAGAACCTCGCCACCTACAGCTTCGATGCGCGGCAACGCCTGTTGATCGCGACCAACGCAGTCGGCGACAGCGAGCGCTACGACTACGACGACCACCACGTCATCCTCCAGCGCCAGTTGACCGGCGGCGCGAGCTTCTTCTGGGAGTGGCAGCGCGAAGGCAAAGCGGCGCGCTGCGTGAGGCACTGGGCGTCGTTCTCGCAGATGAACACCCGTTACGTCTGGAACGATGACGACGCCAGCGTGACCGTGCATTACGTCGACGGTACCGAAGAAGTCTACGTCCACGACGAGCGCGCGCGGCTGGTGCGCCAGGTCGCGGCGGATGGCGGCGAGCAGCTCAAGGCTTATGACCAGCAGGGCCGGTTGATCGCCGAGCAGGATGCATTGGGCGCGGTCACCGAATACCGCTACGACGAACTCGGACGGCTGATCGCGCTGATTCCGCCGGACGATGCGCCAACGTCCTACGAGTACCGCAACGG
>NZ_JAGRQJ010000023.1:0-475 GCF_018132745.1 Pseudomonas sp. 14A
CTGCGGCTGGATCACCTCCTTAATCGACGACATCAGCTGCTGCATGAGCTCCCACACGAATTGCTTGATTCATTGAAGAAGACGATAGAAGCAGCTTTAAGCTCCAAGCTGATAGCTCTGAGCTAACAGTTACAAGCTCGAAATTGGGTCTGTAGCTCAGTTGGTTAGAGCGCACCCCTGATAAGGGTGAGGTCGGCAGTTCGAATCTGCCCAGACCCACCAATTTTGTTATGGGGCCATAGCTCAGCTGGGAGAGCGCCTGCCTTGCACGCAGGAGGTCAGCGGTTCGATCCCGCTTGGCTCCACCATAAACTGCTTTGAAACGTTTGAGAGTTTAGAAATGAATATTCGCACTGAATATTGATTTCTAGTCTTTTGATTAGATCGTTCTTTAAAAATTTGGGTATGTGATAGAAAGATAGACTGAACGTTACTTTCACTGGTAACGGATCAGGCTAAGGTAAAATTTGTGAGT
>NZ_JAGRQJ010000024.1:0-460 GCF_018132745.1 Pseudomonas sp. 14A
CTGCGGCTGGATCACCTCCTTAATCGACGACATCAGCTGCTGCATGAGCTCCCACACGAATTGCTTGATTCATTGAAGAAGACGATAGAAGCAGCCCGAAATTGGGTCTGTAGCTCAGTTGGTTAGAGCGCACCCCTGATAAGGGTGAGGTCGGCAGTTCGAATCTGCCCAGACCCACCAATTTTGTGTGGGAAACGCCTGTAGAAATACGGGGCCATAGCTCAGCTGGGAGAGCGCCTGCCTTGCACGCAGGAGGTCAGCGGTTCGATCCCGCTTGGCTCCACCACTACTGCTTCTGAAGTTTGAAAGCTTAGAAATGAGCATTCCACCGGTTCGGTGATGAATGTTGATTTCTAGTCTTTGACTAGATCGTTCTTTAAAAATTTGGGTATGTGATAGAAAGATAGACTGAACGTTACTTTCACTGGTAACGGATCAGGCTAAGGTAAAATTTGTGAGT
>NZ_JAGRQJ010000025.1:0-456 GCF_018132745.1 Pseudomonas sp. 14A
TTGAAACGAATGGTGGGTGATGACGGGATCGAACCGCCGACATTCTGCTTGTAAGGCAGACGCTCTCCCAGCTGAGCTAATCACCCTTCGCTTCGTTACGGGGCGCATTATGCCACAAGTTTTCGTAAAGTGTTGATTTAATTGAATATTTTTCAAAAAAATCTGAAAACCGGTGAAACGATACATCCCGCGGTTACAACCTTGAGACAGAAAAAAACCCGCTTCAGCGGGTTTTTCCGTGGCGACCTGGCGTTCAGTGGTCCAGGTTACCGAATATGGCGCAGCGGACGGGACTCGAACCCGCGACCCCCGGCGTGACAGGCCGGTATTCTAACCGACTGAACTACCGCTGCGCTAAACACTTGAAACGAATGGTGGGTGATGACGGGATCGAACCGCCGACATTCTGCTTGTAAGGCAGACGCTCTCCCAGCTGAGCTAATCACCCTTCGCTTC
>NZ_JAGRQJ010000026.1:0-348 GCF_018132745.1 Pseudomonas sp. 14A
GGCATCCGACGGCGCTGCTCTCGCGAAGGGGCTCAACGTGCAGGGCGGGCGCATCACCCTGGACGCTGTCGCGCAGGCGCACGGCCTTTCCACCGACTGAACTGTCGAACCCGAAAGAACCTCGGATCTTGGCGGCATCTCACGCCTCACGCGCCGCATCGACCCGAGTACGCTCGTAATCGTGACCGAACGCGCTCCTCTCTCCCGCAAGCTGTCCGCCATCGCTGAGTCCGCGACCCTCAAGGTCGACGCCAAGGCCAAGGCCCTCAAGGCCGAAGGCAAGAACAAAAAAAAAACACATGCCCTGTTTGCTGCTCCCGTCGGTGACAGCAATCCCTCCTTCCAATT
>NZ_JAGRQJ010000027.1:0-359 GCF_018132745.1 Pseudomonas sp. 14A
GGCCGAGAGCGCGCGGCCGCGCCGAGCGAGGGTCATGGCGGATCCGTCCCCGCGACCGCACCCAGGTCGGTCGTGTCGAAGCAGGTGCGCGTGCCCGTGTGGCAGGCAGGACCGGTCTGGGCGACCAGCAGCAGGATCGCATCGCCGTCGCAGTCGAGACGCGCCTCGTGCACCACCTGGATGTGCCCGGACGTGTCGCCCTTGCGCCAGTATTCCCGGCGCGAACGCGACCAGTACGTGGCTCGCCCGGACGTGAGGGTGCGCCGCAGCGCCTCCTGATCCACCCAGGCGAGCATCAGCACCTCGCGCGTGTCCCACTGCTGCACGATCACCGGGGCGAGGCCGTCGGCATTGAACGC
>NZ_JAGRQJ010000028.1:0-331 GCF_018132745.1 Pseudomonas sp. 14A
GGTGTCCCCGGCGACCCTGCGTGGCGCATCGCGGATGACCCGATCTATCCAGTCACGCCGTGGGAGAGCAAAGATGGCTGCACGCGAGAACCAGCCGAGTTCGGTGATCTCGTCGAGGTCTGGTGTCGCCTCACTGAGCAATTCGCACTCGTACGCGATCGTCACGTAGCCGACCTGGTCGCCATTGGGATAGGTGACCATCATCGGCTCGCCACCATACGCGCCGATGACTCCCGTGATCCGGATTCGCGCTCCCGTCTCTTCGAGGACTTCGCGGGCAAGCGCACCCGAGGGATCTTCGTCGGGTTCAACGCCGCCACCGATCAGACTC
>NZ_JAGRQJ010000029.1:0-329 GCF_018132745.1 Pseudomonas sp. 14A
GCCCCCGCACCCCACCACCGCACTCCAAGCAGCGGATACGTCTGCGTCGGCAAGAGACGTACGATCTCGGCGACTTCGGTAAGCAGATCTCCAATGGGGCGGATCGTCGCGGGCGAGCCAGCGTGAAGCGCGCGCAACTGTCCCTGTACCTCCTGCAGGTCGCTGAGCGCATCGGTGAGGATCGTCTCGGTGCTTGCGAACGTCTCAGCTAGGCTCACTGCATCGCCGGCGTTGCCCGCCGGCCGCCAGTAGTGGCTGGGATCCAACCGCTCGCGAACGGACGCGACCCAGATGTTGTCTGCGGTCGGGGTCGTCCCGTCGGCGAGCCA
>NZ_JAGRQJ010000030.1:0-326 GCF_018132745.1 Pseudomonas sp. 14A
AGCGATCGGCGTGGCCGGCGCACTCACCCTCGCCGGATGCAGCAGCGACGGCGCGGGCGGAACGGGCGGCGGCGACGGCAGCTCCGACGACAAGGGAACGATCACGCTGGGCTTCCTGCCGTCGTGGACCGACGGTCTGAGCACGGCCTACCTGCTGCAGGACCAGCTCGAGAAGATCGGCTACACGGTCGAGATGAAGACGCTCACCGAGGCGGGACCGCTGTACACCGGCCTCGCGCAGGGCGATGTCGACATGTACCCGTCGGCGTGGCCGGAGCTCACCCACGCCGAGTACATGAAGAAGTACGGCGACGACATCGAGGACC
>NZ_JAGRQJ010000031.1:0-288 GCF_018132745.1 Pseudomonas sp. 14A
GCGGCACTGCTCAGCGCCGTGCTCGCCGGTGCGGCAGGCTATGTCCTGAAGGAGGTGGGAGCCTTCGATCTCGTGGCGGATGTCCGCGCGGTCGCGAACGGCCGACCTCTGCCTGTGCGCCGCGCGAATCAGAGCCCCGACCGCGTGCTGCGAAACCAGGACCCTCGCCTCGGATCGCTCGGGTTGCGCCAGCGACAGATCCTCGATCTCATCGGTGAAGGTCTCACCAACAAGCAGATCGGGGTGCGGCTCGGACTGGCGGAGAAGACCGTGAAGAACTATGTGTCC
>NZ_JAGRQJ010000032.1:0-320 GCF_018132745.1 Pseudomonas sp. 14A
ACGCTCACGAGGAGTGCGGCCGGATTCACACCCGGCGTGGTGAAGAAGCCGATGACGTCTGCGGCGATGGTGATGGCGATGATGACCAGGACGACGATCCGCTCGATCGCGCTGAGCTTCTCGCCTCGACCCAACCGGAACGAATCCGCAGATCGCCGGAGTGATTGGTCGAAGGCCATGGGTTCACTATCTCCTATTCGCCAGGTACGCTAGCGGACGAGACCGAAAAACTTGCCAACCTGCTGCCAGAAAGTCATTACATTCACCTCCATTATGTAGCCGTTCGTTGATGTCTGTATTCATCTTCTCGGCGAACTTGC
>NZ_JAGRQJ010000033.1:0-316 GCF_018132745.1 Pseudomonas sp. 14A
GACGTCACGCGTGGAGGTCGGCTGCGGCTCCTGGTCGGTGGCGTCGTCGGCGGCTGTGCCCTCGAGCGACGGATCCGCAGCGAGTGAAGCGACGGACCGCGGGGCGTCATCGGCATCCCCGACGTCGCCGCGCACCCTGCGCGCCCTCGTGTCCTGCGCGGCATCCTGCTTCCCCCTGCCCTCCGGGGACGACGGAAGCGGTGCGGGCCGGCGCATCGGCTACGCCCCGTCTGTCCGACGCAGCGACTCGAGGACCTGCGGGATGATCTGATACACGTGGCCGCAGCCCAGGGTCACGACGAAGTCGCCGTCTCTT
>NZ_JAGRQJ010000034.1:0-291 GCF_018132745.1 Pseudomonas sp. 14A
CCGTCAAGGACTCGACGCCGTCCCCGCCTACCGACAGGGGCGCTCGGCGCCCGCCGGTGCCTCGAAGCTCTCCTCCAACGAGTCCCCGCACCCGCCGCTGCCGTCCGTCGTCGACGCGGTCACCGCACGCCTGGCCACGCTGCACCGCTACCCGGACATGAGCGCCGCCGCGCTCCGCGAGCGCCTCGCCGCCCGCTACGACGTCGACCTGTCCGAGGTGACCGTGGGCGCCGGGTCGGTCGAGATCGCCGCCCAGCTGATCCACGCGGTCGCCGGCGCGGGCGATGAGGT
>NZ_JAGRQJ010000035.1:0-279 GCF_018132745.1 Pseudomonas sp. 14A
GACTGCAGAAGGACACGGAGGGTCTGGTGTGAGCCCGGCCGAGAGCGACGACGAGTTCACAGGCATCCACTGCCGTCTCGACGAACTGCTCGTCGACCGCGGCATGACCCTCACCGAGCTGAGCGCCGCTGTGGGGGTCAGCATCGTGAACCTCTCCGTGTTGAAGAACGACCGCGCCCGTGCCATCCGCTATTCCACGCTGCGCGCGATCTGCGAGGCCCTGGACTGCGAGGTCGGCGAGCTGCTCGTGCTCGCCCCGCGCTGACACCGAGGCAGATG
>NZ_JAGRQJ010000036.1:0-277 GCF_018132745.1 Pseudomonas sp. 14A
GTCGCGCGGCTCTGTAGCTCAGTTGGTAGAGCGTTCGACTGAAAATCGAAAGGTCACCGGATCGATGCCGGTCGGAGCCACAAGGCTGATCATTACAATCAGCCCAGAAACCCTCGCCTAGCTTCTACATGGCGGGGGTTTTGCTTTGCCCCTGGTGAGGATTCGGTTTCTGGCCGGGACCGGACGGTCACACCTCGTCCGCCTTCGGCACCGGAGCGGCGCGCTGTTGGTGGGAGGGAGTGGCCTCAACCCACCATCTCAACCTGGATCCGCCGGT
>NZ_JAGRQJ010000037.1:0-270 GCF_018132745.1 Pseudomonas sp. 14A
GTCCTGGATGTCGATGAGCCACGCGTGCGCGCGGAGCAGACGGAGGTTGCCTTCGGCGACGCCCCGGACGCGTTCGCTCCAGTTCGTCCCGTCCGCCGGGGGCGACGGCATCCGGGCGTGCATGGCATCGGCCATGAGCACGAGCAGGTCGGCCCGGCTGTTGACGTGCGTGTAGATCGACATCGTGGACAGGTCGAGCGCCTGGGCCAGGCTGCGGATGGTGACCGCGGGCAGACCCTCCGTGTCGGCCAGCGCGACGGCGCGGTCCAC
>NZ_JAGRQJ010000038.1:0-267 GCF_018132745.1 Pseudomonas sp. 14A
GTGTCGTACTCCTCCTGCGTGAGGCCGGAGTAGGCGGCGAGGATCACGTCGGGCTCGGTGTCGGCGACGGCCTCGTAGTCGATGCCGTCCGTCTCATCGAACAGCACGGGGGTCTCGGCCCCCAGCTCGTCGAGCTTCTCCTCGACCCAGGGCAGCACGCCGTTGTCGTCGTCATCTCCCCAGGTGGCCTTGCTCATGCCGACGGGCACGATGCCCAGATCGGAAGGGCGGCGGGGAGGGACAGGGTGAAGAGCGCGGTGGGCGCGG
>NZ_JAGRQJ010000039.1:0-260 GCF_018132745.1 Pseudomonas sp. 14A
AGATGGCGCGGGAGCACGCGGACGAGGGGGATCGCGACGGACAGCACGCGACTGTTCATGCCGAAGACCTCGGTCGCTTCCCTCGCTCCGACGAAGTCGAAACTGCGGGCATCCGGACCCTCCAGGTGTCCGATCACTGTGTCGTACAGTTCGACGGCGAGCTTCATGCGGCATCATCGTCTTCCCACTGCGCCGAGAGCTGCACACCGGTCGCTCGGAGGAGATCGAAGATCTTCCGCATGTAGATCGTCGGCGTTCCC
>NZ_JAGRQJ010000040.1:0-253 GCF_018132745.1 Pseudomonas sp. 14A
CTCGAAGTCGAGCTGTTCCGTGATGTCGCGGCCGCCGATGGCGTCTCGGGGTCCGACCAGACTCGTGGCGAACTTCGGGAAGACGTCCGGGTACTGCGGCAGGGCACGCCCGGTCTCAGCGACGTGGTCGCTGTAGTTGAGGCCGATGCACAGCACCTTGGCGGGGTTCGGTACCGGGGCCGCAAGCTCGGCCTCGGCGAGTGTCGCGCTGACCGGGAGACCGGCTCGTACGGCCTCTTTGACGCGGGTCGAC
>NZ_JAGRQJ010000041.1:0-230 GCF_018132745.1 Pseudomonas sp. 14A
CGGCGAATGCAAAAACCCGGCAACACACAAAACTCAGTGTGGGAGCGAGCTTGCTCGCGAAGAGGGCGGCACATTCAACATCTTCATTGCCTGACCCAATGCATTCGCGAGCAAGCTCGCTCCCACAGGTTTTCGCGGCGAATGCAAAAACCCGGCAACACACAAAACTCAGTGTGGGAGCGAGCTTGCTCGCGAAGAGGGCGGCACATTCAACATCTTCATTGCCTGAC